>NZ_CP050063.1:642500-1994375 GCF_011604685.1 Spirosoma aureum
GTATTGTGGTAGGAGAGCATTCTATGGGGGGTGAAGTTGTCGCGTGAGCGATGGTGGACCGCATAGAAAAGCAAATGTAGGCATAAGTAACGAGAATGAGGATGAGAACTCCTCACACCGAAAAGCTAAGGTTTCCTCCGCGATGGCAGTCATCGGAGGGTTAGTCGGGGTCTAAGGGGCAGCGGAATCGTGAGTCCTGAGGGGGAACAGGTTAATAGTCCTGTACTATCTATGCAGGATTCCTAATGACGGAGTGCTGGAGGTTCTACGTCCGGACGGAAGTGGGCGTTGAGCGGAGTCTTCGGACGAAGCGAAGGACTGAAGGGGCTTCCAAGAAAAGTTAGGGATCGTCAAGCGTATGGATACCCGTACCGTAAACCGACACAGGTAGCTGGGAAGAATATTCTAAGGTGCGCGAAAGAATCATGGTTAAGGAACTCGGCAAAATGACCCTGTAACTTCGGGATAAGGGGGGCCTACCCAGTGATGGGAGGCTGCAGAGAAGAGGCCCAGGCGACTGTTTACCAAAAACACAGGACTCTGCCAAAATGAAAGTTGACGCATAGGGTCTGACACCTGCCCGGTGCTGGAAGGTTAAGGGGGGAGCTTAGCGTAAGCGAAGGTTTGAACTGAAGCCCCAGTAAACGGCGGCCGTAACTATAACGGTCCTAAGGTAGCGAAATTCCTTGTCGGGTAAGTTCCGACCTGCACGAATGGTGTAACGATCTGGGCACTGTCTCAACCATGAGTTCGGTGAAATTGTAGTAGCGGTGAAGATGCCGCTTACCCGCCACGGGACGGAAAGACCCCGTGCACCTTTACTACAGCTTAACATTGATCGCCGGTCAGGCATGTGTAGGATAGGCGGGAGATTGCGAAGCGGTGTCGCCAGGCATCGTGGAATCAACCTTGAAATACCGCCCTTGGCTGACTGGCGGTCTAACTGGGCAACCAGGACCGTGTTTGGTGGGTAGTTTGACTGGGGTGGTCACCTCCGAAAGAGTAACGGAGGTTTCCCAAGGTTTGCTCATGCCGGACGGTAATCGGCAGCGGAGTGCAATAGCAGAAGCAAGCTTGACAGTGAGGCACACAGGCCGATCTGGGACGAAAGTCGGGTATAGTGATCCGGTGGTTCCGCATGGAAGGGCCATCGCTCAAAGGATAAAAGGTACGCCGGGGATAACAGGCTGATCTCCCCCAAGAGCTCACATCGACGGGGAGGTTTGGCACCTCGATGTCGGCTCGTCACATCCTGGGGCTGGAGAAGGTTCCAAGGGTTCGGCTGTTCGCCGATTAAAGTGGCACGCGAGCTGGGTTCAGAACGTCGTGAGACAGTTCGGTCCCTATCTGTGGTGGGCGTGGGATGACTGAGGGGGTCTGTCCTTAGTACGAGAGGACCGGGATGGACCAACCGCTGGCGGATCGGTTGTTTGGCCGCAGGCACGGCCGAGTAGCTACGTTGGGAACAGATAAGCGCTGAAGGCATCTAAGTGCGAAACTGGCCCCGAGATGAGTCATCCGGTATAAAGGGCCGTGGGAGACGACCACGTTGATAGGCGACAGGTGTAGGTGCAGAGATGTATAGAGCTGAGTCGTACTAATGAGCCCGGACGCGTAAGTAGAAGTGCTACTGAGACTAGTAAATCAAGTGTGTAGATATCGCGGTTTCTCTCTGTGGGAAAAAAGACAAACGATCTTTGGGTGGTGCGTCGTTCAGGCGGGCACTAGTCATAACGAGTCAACAGGTTGGTGCTGGTAAGGCGGGTGGACACCTCTTCCATTTCGAACAGAGCCGTTAAGCCCCGTACTGCCGATGGTACTGCTGTCACAAGTGGGAGAGTAGGAAGGTGCCACCTGATGAAATTGGAGTCTCTGATCGCAAGGTCAGAGACTTTTTTTTGGTAGTTCCCCCTCAACCCAAGGGCTAGCCGATACAGTCACAGCCATCAGGAAGTGAAGTCAACAATACGGAATCAAATCAACTAGAAAAAGCCACCTTCAACAGGTAGCTTTTTTGTCATTATAGAACAATTCCTGCTTTAGGCTAGAGCCATTTCCTGAATTATGGGAAGTGTTATTTTACTCAATAATTGCTCTTCGAGTAAATCAGCCCAGGCATTCATGTAAGAAACTACATCATCGCGAATGTTGTGTTTTAAATATCTAGCCTCTAAAGGAAACCGAAGAAGCACCTGTCTATCATCAAGTTTTTCAAGATGTTTTAAGTCTTCAAGCGACAGGCCAGCATTAAGCATTTCATTGATGACAAGATCAATTGGCATTTGGCTGGTTGAACAATAATCCTCAACCTGTTCGTTCCAGTCGCCATAGCGCTCCATAGCATAGCGGTGAATTTGATCTCTATTCAGTTTTGTCAGTTCCTGAGCTAGATTACCACAATTGCATCCTCCCATGTGACCCCATTGATAAGGAGCACCATTTGCAAGTTTACGAGCAGTTTTACGGAGGGCATCAATCAATTCTGGTGTTGGGCGTGCCATAGCTAAAGCGCTTTAGAGTAACGAATAGTTTTGTTCACTATTACTGGCCAAACAGCGTGTCTATTGCTTTTGTTCGCTTCTTAGAAATGAAAAAGCCCACCATTTGGCGGGCTCACTTTTAACGGACTAACTCCATAAGATCTTTATCATTCACCTCTTTTCGGATATCAGCCATATCCAGAAAACGAGTGTAAATACCATCTAAAGTTGGTTTGTCATAGCGGTAGCCGAGTAGTTCAAGCCGATGCTTGAGCGCATGGCGGCCACTACGGGCAGTGAGTACAATAGACGATTTTGGCACGCCAACGTCATGAGGATTCATGATTTCATAGTTTTCAGAATGTTTCAGAAAACCGTCCTGATGAATACCCGAAGAGTGTGCGAATGCATTACGGCCAACAATTGCTTTATTTGCCTGAACAGGCATGCGCATCATTTGAGACACCAGATTGCTAACTGGGAAAAGCCGGGTTGAGTCAACATTTGTGTATAAACCCAGTTCTTTTTTAATCTTTATCGCCATAACAACCTCTTCCAGCGACGTATTACCTGCACGTTCGCCAATGCCATTCATGGTAACTTCAACCTGGCGAGCGCCGTTCATAACACCAGCAAGGGTGTTAGCTGTAGCCAAACCAAGGTCATTGTGACAGTGAATTGATATAGTTGCCTGATGAACGTTTGAAACGTGTTCATAGATGTAGGCAATTTTTTTACCATATTCATCAGGCAGGCAATAGCCCGTCGTATCTGGAATATTTACCACAGTAGCACCAGCCTTGATAACTGCTTCGGTTAATTGAGCAAGGAAACCAAGATCAGCCCGACCTGCATCTTCCGCATAAAACTCGACGTCTTCAACGTATGTTTTAGCGTGTTTAACCGCTGCAATAGCCTGCTCCAGAATCTTCTCGCGCGTGCTACTGAATTTGTTGCGAATATGGATATCTGACGAGCCAATACCAGTATGAATCCGGCCACGCTTTGCCCATTTGAGGGCTTCTCCGGCTGCATCTATGTCGCCTTTAACAGCCCGGCTGAGGGCGCAGATGGTTGGCTCTGTAACAGACTTCGAGATTTCGACTACCGATTTAAAATCGCCAGGGCTGGATATTGGGAAACCTGCTTCGATAATATCAACCCCCATACGTTCCAGCTCTTTAGCCACCACAATTTTTTCTTCGGTGGTTAACTGGCAACCCGGCACTTGTTCACCGTCGCGCAGAGTGGTGTCGAAAATATAAACTCGTTGGCTCATACCCGGTATTGATTGGACTGTTAGTGATTCACTGGTTAAAATAAGGAAAGCCCTTTCTGGTGGAGAAAGGGCTTGCTTTGCATGGAATATCCTTCTCCGTTCTTAAAAAACGTTTAGTTTTTGCAGTCGGTTATTCAAACAAGTAGGCGTCATTTATATTTGCGAAATTTCGCTGTTTGCGTAAATACGCTACAAAAGTAGCCGTTTTTAGTAATTTTGCAAGCAAGTTACTAATTTTTTAATAAGACGGTTTGTCTATAAATCAGCCTTTTAATTGTTGCAGAATTTGCTCGCCCATTTGCTGAGTGCCCAGAATTTTATCTGGAGACGTGGTTGTATTGGCAATATCACGTGTACGATAACCAGCTTTCAATACGGCATCAACGGCGTCAATGACGGCTTGTGCTTCAGCTTTAAAGCCAAAGGAAATATCCAGGAGCAATGCTACCGAGAGAACAGAAGCCAATGGGTTAGCTAATCCCTTGCCCGTAATATCATGTGCAGAGCCATGAATGGGTTCATAAACTCCGGTACTGTCGCCCACGGAAGCTGAGGCCAGCATCCCCATCGAACCGGCAATCTGACTGGCTTCATCGGTCAGAATATCGCCAAATAAATTCCCTGTTACGACAACATCGAATCGTTTAGGATCTTTTATGAGTAACATGGCTGCTGCATCAATAAACTGGTGCTCAACCGATACGTCGGGGTATTCGGGGGCAAGCGCCTGCACTACTTCGCGCCATAAGCGGCTGCTTTCCAATACATTGGCTTTGTCGACTGAACACAGCCTTTTACTACGGGTACGTGCAGCCTCAAATGCCTTCCGAACAATACGCTCTACTTCATATTTACTATAAATCATAGTGTCGTATGCCGTATTGCCATCGTCGAGCCGTTCGCGTTTGCCGAAGTAAACATCGCCAGTCAGTTCACGGAAGAATAGGATATCGGCCCCTCGCAGGATCTCGGGCTTAATGCTCGATGCGTCGAGAAGTTCGTCAAACAGCTTGATCGGGCGTAGATTCGCATATAAGCCCAACTCTTTGCGCATTTGAAGTAACCCCTGTTCTGGGCGAACTTTTGCAGAAGGGTCATTATCGTACTTGGGGTGGCCTACTGCACCGAAAAGAATGGCATCAGCACTCCGCATTTTGGTCAATGTTTCTTCGGGTAGCGGAGAGCCGGTTGCTTCGATGGCAACGTGACCGATGAGAGCTTCGTCGTAGGTAAAGTCATGGTCGAATCGCTGAGCGATTAACTCCAGAACCTGCTTTCCTACGGTTGTTACTTCTGCCCCGATTCCATCACCAGGGACTACAAGAATGTGTTTTTTTGCCATGTTTAATCCAGTGTATTCAGCATTTTTTGGGTTGCCTTGATCGCTGACACGGCCTGGTCAGAATCGAGTCCCCGGGTTTTAAATTCGCGGTTTTTGTATTTCCAGGTAATTATTGTTTCACAAAGCGCATCGGTTCGGCCTCCCGTTGGAATCCGTACCGCATAATCGGTCAATATGGGCAATGTGCGTTTCTTTTTACCGTAGATCTTCTTCAGTGCGTTCATAAACGCATCATACTGACCATCGCCCTGCGCATTTTCCTCAAACTGGTCGTCGTCGATACGTACCCGTAGCGTGGCCGATGGTTTTAGGTCTTTTGAGTGCGTCAATACGTAATTGAGTATTTCCACCCGCGATGCAATGGCGGTGGTATTCAGCACATCGGAGATAACGTAAGGCAGGTCTTCGCGAGTAACTACCTCTTTCTGATCACCCAGTTCAATAACGCGCTGGGTAACCATTTTGAGATCGTTCTCCGATAACTGAATGCCTAATTCACGGAGATTATTCTCGATGTTGGCTTTCCCCGATGTTTTACCGAGCGCGTAACTACGCTTCCGGCCAAATCGTTCGGGTAACAGGGCGTTGAAATACAGGTTGTTTTTCTTATCGCCATCGGCATGAATACCAGCGGTTTGAGTAAATACATTGTCGCCGACAACCGGCTTATTGTCGGGAATGCGAAGCCCCGAAAATGTCTCGACAATCTTGCTAACCTGATACAGCGACTTCTCGACCACGCCCATTTTTACTTCCGGCATAAAGTCACGCAATACCGCGATTGCGCTGGCCATGGGGGCATTGCCCGCCCGCTCGCCCAGCCCATTAACGGTCAGGTGTATGCCCTGTGCACCCGCCCGAATGGCTTCCATCACGTTGGCAATGCTGAGGTCATAGTCGTTATGGGCGTGGAAGTCGAAGTGCAGTTCGGGATAACGGATGACCAGTCGGCTGACGAAATCATACGTCTCGGCAGGGGTCAGTATGCCAAGTGTGTCGGGGAGTAACACCCGACGGATGGGTTGGGTTTTTAGAAAATCGAGGTATTGAAGCACATAATCAGGCGAGTTTCGCATGCCGTTACTCCAATCTTCCAGATAAACGTTTGCCACTAAACCATGGTTTTGCCCTTTGCTAATAACCTGTTCGATATCGGCAAAATGTTCGCTGGGTGTTTTCTTAAGCTGGTGGGTCAGGTGATTGATCGAGCCTTTTGTGAGCAAATTCATGACCTTCGCACCCGATGCATGCATCCAGTCGAGTGAGGCTTGCCCATCCACAAAGGTTAACACCTCAATCTTTTCGAGTAACCCCACTCCCGCTGCCCAACCGGTAATCTGTTGAACAGCCTCTAACTCACCTGCCGATACGCGTGCTGAAGCTACCTCAACGCGATCTACTTTGACCTCGGTAAGCAGCAATTGCGCCAGAGCCAGTTTTTCAGATGCTGAAAACGACACACCGCTGGTTTGTTCACCATCGCGGAGTGTCGTGTCCATAATTTCTATGTAGCGACGTTTCATGTCTAAAGAGTGAAAGAGTGAAAGAGCGGTCCGCCGGAGCGGTGAATGAGCGAAAAAGTATTGACCTCCTGATCACTCTTTCGCTCATTCACTCATTCACTCTTTAAAATGGTCTTGTTTCGGCGAAGGCTGCGATTTCATTCTTCATCGATAACAAGTAGTCTATATCATCGTAGCCATTGGTGAGATTATGCTTTTTGTATTCGTTAATGGCAAAGCTTTCACTCTCACCCGTAGCTAGAAGCGTAATGGTTTGTGCAGGCAGATTTACCTCTAGTTCTGTCTTTGGATCGGCTTCAATAGCTGCAAAGATTTTTTCCAGAAACTCAGGGCTTACCCGTACCGGCAGGATACCGACATTGATGGAGTTGTTCTGGAATATATCAGCAAAGAAGCTCGAAACTACACAGCGGAAGCCATAGTCATAGATGGCCCATGCTGCGTGTTCGCGGCTGGATCCACTGCCAAAGTTTTTCCCCCCAACCAGAATCTTACCAGAGTAAGTAGGCATATTCAGGACAAAATCTGCCTTTGGGGTATTGTCGCTATTGTAACGCCAATCGCGGAAGAGGTTATCGCCAAAACCTTTACGTTCAGTGGCTTTGAGAAAACGGGCAGGAATAATTTGATCAGTGTCTACGTTCTCATTTGGCATAGGAACGGCACTGCTTCGGAGTATGGTGAATTTTTCGTAAGCCATTGTTAATAAGCAAGCTAGATGAGTTGACGGGGGTCTGTTACTACGCCTGTAACGGCGGCTGCGGCTGCTACTAATGGGCTGGCCAGCAGTGTGCGAGCGCCAGGACCCTGGCGTCCCTCGAAGTTGCGGTTTGAGGTCGAAACGGCGTATTTGCCCGCTGGAATCTTATCTTCATTCATGGCGAGACAGGCTGAACAACCCGGCTGGCGCAATTCAAAACCTGCTTGGGTCAAAATATCCAGAATACCCTCGTCTTTAATTTGCTTCTCAACCACGTGCGAACCCGGTACTAACCAGGCCGTGATGTGATCAGCTTTCTGACGACCTTTCACAATGGAGGCAAATGCCCGGAAATCTTCAATGCGGCCATTCGTACAGCTTCCTAAGAATACAAAATCGACGGGCTTGCCCAGCATAGATTCGTTTTCGGCGAAGCCCATGTATTGTAGCGATTTTTTGTAACTCGCAGAACCGTCTTTTACGGCATCGGCCATTGGAATCTGGTGCGTTACGCCAGTGCCTAAACCAGGGTTAGTGCCATATGTAATCTGAGGTTCAATATCGGCTGCGTCGAAGGTCAGATCGAGATCAAAAGTAGCTCCTTCGTCGGTTTTAAGCGTTTGCCAATACGGTACCAGTTTGTCCCATTGTTCACCTTTGGGTGATAGATCGCGGCCTTTCAGGTAATTGAGCGTGGTTTCATCGGGGGCAATCATACCTCCTCTGGCACCCATTTCAATGGTCATGTTACAAACCGTCATACGGCCTTCCATGCTCATATTCTCAAAAACCTCCCCGGCATATTCCACAAAATATCCCGTAGCTCCGCTGGCCGATGTCTGCGAAATGATGTACAGAATTACATCTTTCGGGAGAACAGCTTTACCCACTTTGCCGTTGACGGTGATCCGCATTTTCTTCGGCTTGGGCTGCATAATGCACTGTGTTGCCAGAACCATCTCGACTTCTGACGTACCAATACCGAACGCGATAGCGCCAAAAGCACCATGAGTTGAGGTGTGCGAATCGCCACAAACGATAGTCATGCCCGGTAGTGTAATCCCATTTTCGGGACCAACTACGTGTACGATCCCGTTTTTCTGGTGGCCCAGGCCCCAGTGCGAGATACCATAATGAGTAGCATTCCGCTCCAGAGCAGCCAACTGATTAGCTGACAGTGGGTCTGCTACCGGCAGGTGCTGGTTGAGCGTTGGCGTATTGTGATCGGCAGTCGCGAAGGTGCGCCCAGAAAATAAAACGGATGCACCCCGGCTTTCAAGGCCCAGAAAAGCCACGGGGCTTGTTACTTCGTGAATAAAATGCCGATCGATAAACAATACATCGGGGCCATCTTTAACCTGCCGGATGACGTGCTCATCCCACACTTTGTCGAACAGGGTCTTTGGGGTACTCATAGCTGTATAGGAAAACAATTATCTGTACAAACTGTCACTGTTTCTCAGTTATCAATGGAGCCGAGAAACTTGGCTACAAAATTGCTTAAACTTATCCAATCATTCATCTCGTCATTCGTCCAGTAAATAGCGATTTTAGTTCATTCGGACCTTTTGGGAGTAAAACCGTATTGCTGCTTGTAGGCTTTAATAAAATGAGAGACGCTCTCGTAACTGATTTCCCGACTTACTTCCGATACATTTTTATCGGTGTTGCGTAAGAGAAAATGAGCGTGTTCAAGCCGTTTCTGTCGAATCCAATGGCCGGGTGAGGTGTGAAAATGATCCTCAAAGTCACGTTTAAAGGCCGACAGACTTCTTCCTGATAATCTGGATAATTCGCTCATCGACAACGGCTTAAGTAAATATGTGCTCATCAGATAATCGAGGTCGGTTTTAAGGCCTTCGTAAATATGTAATAGAATTGCCTGTAGTTGTCCTGGTGGGTTTCCTACTGTATCAAGTTCCAGCAGATGCAGTAATAACTCCTGAAACTTGAGTCGTAGCAATTCATTCAAAAAAGGCGTTTTAGCCCCAAAATAGGGTAGTAGTGAATCAATAAATGTGGTGAAGGTGGGCGACGATGAAAATGATAGAATAAAGGATGCCGGTAGTGACGTTGGGCTATCTTTAAATAACGTAAGGTGCTGACTGACAAATTCTTTCAACAATTTTTCGTTCACGAAAAACACCAGACTTCGATAGCTTGAGTCAATGGATTCGTTCATGGAGTAGCAGCCTCGCTGAAAAAACAAAATGTCGCCTTTGCGCACGTGCAGCTCCTGGGTTGGCGAACTGAACTTCTTTTCTCCTTCCAGCACCACAATGACGGCATGTTCTTCAAAAAAAACCTCGTTCCGTTCAGGATATACGTCACTACGATAGGCCACAAACGTCATTTCTGAAGCGTCGGACCCATCTGGGACAGGACGCTGAATCGTCAGAGACTGAAACTGGTTGGGCTGAATGGAGGATGGGACGCGGAGCATAACTGGTTAACGCTTATTTATCTCCTGCTCGATAATGATGTCGATCCATACTTTATTGGGTCGGATTTCCTGTTGGATAGCATCCCACATTAGCTCATAATCGACTCCCCAATAGTGATGAATTAGCTTATCCCGCATTCCGGCAAAACCTTTCCAGTCAAATTCAAGATGATTATACCGAACTTCGTCTGGAATATTTTTACAGGCTTCTCCAATAACCTCGAAACTTCGGATAAATGCTTTGGATAGAAATGGGTGGTCTAAGAATTCTTTATAAGTAACGCCTTCTGAATAGGTCAGAATGTAGGACAATTCGGCTTGAATATGTTGCAGAAATTCAATTGAAGAAGGGTACATATTCAATCTCTTTTTCGGCTTCACGTTTCACAAAGGAAGCCATACCTTCCCACGTAAGAAGCTCTACTTCCCGTCCCATTACCTTCTCAAGGTAGTAGACCATGTTGATGAAATTACGGAACGTTTTTTTGCCTTCCTGAAACTCTACAACAAAGTCTATATCGCTTTCTTCGGTTTGTTCGCCCCGCACAAATGAACCAAATAATCCAAGTCGGGCTGCACCAAACTGTTTCAGGGCCGACTGATGCGACTGAATACGCTCGAAAGCTTGCTGTTTATTTTGAACGGCAGTTATCATCGCTTTTCAAGTCAAAAAAATCAGTTAACAGGAGCTGACTCCAGGTGCTAATCTACACCAAAAACTGAAATAAATCGGGCTGGTCGTTCAGGTACTCAAAGACGATGTTTTGCGCCTGCATTCGCTGGATAAGTGGCTCAAAATCTTCGCGACTCTTCAGCTCGATACCAACCACTGCCGGGCCGGTTTCCCGGTTTGTTTTCTTGATATACTCAAAGCGACTGATGTCGTCGGTTGGACCCAACACATTCAGAAAGTCGCGGAAGGCTCCGGCCCGTTGTGGAAACCGAATAATGAAATAGTGCTTCAGTCCTTCATACAGCAATGACCGTTCTTTGATTTCTTCGGTCCGAGTGATATCATTATTTCCACCACTAATTAAACAGACGACGTTTTTACCTTTGATTTCGTCCTTCAGCATGTCGAGTGCCGCAATCGTGAGCGCACCCGCAGGCTCGGCTACAATCGCGTCTTCGTCGTAGAGCTTAAGAATAGCGGTGCAGACTTTACCTTCGGGAACCAGCAACACACTGTCGAGATTTTTGCGACAGATCTCAAAGGTTATATCGCCCGGTCGTTTCACGGCAGCCCCATCCACAAACTTGTCGATCCGGTCAAGTGCTATTACGTGTCCTTCGTCGATAGAAACTTTCATGGAGGGTGAACCCAGCGGTTCTACACCTATCAGTTTGGTTTTGGGGCTTAGCTGCTTGAATACGGTCGAAAGGCCTGATGCTAATCCACCGCCACCGATGGCCATCAGCAGGTAATCGATCTTAAAATTGGAGTCCTTGAAAATCTCCAGTCCAACCGTTCCCTGGCCCTCAATGACCTGTACATCATCGAAGGGATGAACGAAAATGCTTTCGTTGGTTTTAACGAACTCCATGGCAGCATGGAATGCATCGTCGTAGGTATCGCCGGTAAGCACTACTTCGACAAACTCCTTCCCGAATAGCTTTACCTGTTTGATCTTCTGATTCGGCGTGGTTGTAGGCATAAAAATAATGCCGTGCACACCCATCTTCCGACAGGCATACGCAACTCCCTGAGCGTGGTTGCCTGCACTGGCACACACAACGCCTTTGGCCAGGGCTTCGGCCGGTAAACTTGCCATTTTGTTGTAGGCCCCACGAATCTTATAAGACCGTACAACCTGCAAATCTTCCCGCTTCAGGAAAACATTGGCTCCGTAGCGGTCAGACAGATTGATATTTTCTTGCAGAGGAGTATGCGCAACAATGCCTCTTAGCCGTTCTGCTGCCAGATAAATCGTATCGAGATCAGGAAAAGCGGCTTCGTTTAATGAATAAGGCACAATGAATAATGAGTTGAGTCCAGGATAATGGCACAACGAATTTATAGTATTCATTGTGCCTTATTCATTACGGTTCGCCATCGCAACAGTGGTCCGTTGCGATGGCGAACCGTTGCTATATATGTATCCTTAGGTACGCTCTGGACGCAATGACCGTACAGCAGCTCCAGCCTGCCACATCTCCGAATCACGGAGTTCAGACAGTTCAACTTCCAGTTTCTCGCGATAATCAGGTTGAGAGTTGCGGGTAATGCTGATTTCAGCCTGCTCCTGCGATTTAACGGAGTTATACAGTTTTTCGAAGACAGGCTTGGTTGCATCACGGAAAGGCTTCCACCAGTCGAGGGCACCGCGCTGGGCTGTAGTCGAGCAGTTTGCGTACATCCAGTCCATGCCATTTTCGGCTACCAGTGGCATCAGTGACTGAGTCAGTTCTTCAACTGTTTCGTTGAACGCTTCAGAAGGGCTATGGCCATTGGCGCGCAGCACTTCATACTGAGCCGCAAAAATACCCTGAATAGCACCCATCAACGTACCCCGTTCGCCGGTCAGATCAGACGTTACTTCTTTGTAGAAGTCGGTTTCGAACAGATAGCCAGAACCAACACCGATACCCATAGCAATGGCTTTTGTACGAGCATTACCGGAGGCATCCTGGTAAATGGCAAAGCTGGAATTCAGGCCTTTACCCTCTACGAATAACCGGCGTAGCGATGTGCCTGAGCCTTTAGGCGCTACCAGGAATACATCGACATCGGCGGGTGGTACGATCCCTGTTTTCTCTTTATACGTGACACCAAAACCATGTGAGAAGTACAGTGACTTGCCTGGTTTAAGAGCCGCTTTCACGGTTGGCCATAGTTCAATTTGAGCAGCGTCGGAAAGCAGGAAGCAAATAATGGTGCCTTTTTCCAGCGCTTCTTCGATTTCGAACAGCGTTTCACCTGGCACCCAGCCATCGGCAACGGCTTTGTCGTAGGTTTTGCCTTTACGTTGTCCAACGATAACGTTGAAACCATTGTCGCGCATGTTCAGCGACTGGCCAGGACCTTGTACACCGTAGCCGATAACCGCAATGACTTCATTGGCCAGCACTTCGCGGGCTTTTTCTAACGGGAACTCTTCCCGCGTAACAACTTGCTCCTCAACTCCTCCGAAATTAATCGTTGCCATGTTTAATTGGTTTTGGTACTCGTATTTTAGGTTTATGATTGATTGTGCAAATTTGCTTTTCTGCCATTCGAACATCAGGCGAAATCCGTTCCTGTATTCGGTTAAACCTGACTAATAAGCGACTTCAGATTCCTCCTATCGTCGATGACGGAAAAGACTACAGATAGTAAGCCCATTCGGATTCGGGTAGATACTCGACCAGCCCTTTCTCCGTTTTGCCCACCGCTACCCGGCCCGAGCGAACAAATTCGAGAATATCGTATTGTTTGATGTACCCAAAAAACTCAAAAATCTCAGTGTCATTACCAGTTTTCTCGATGACAACATAGTCGAGCCCCCAGTAAACCACCCAGGCTTTGTACTGCTGATTAATAGTCTCAACGTCCAGGGGTTTGCTGCCTAATGGTGTCGATACCTTGAACAGCGCAATTTCGTTATACACGATTTCCTCGTTGAGATAGCCGAAAACTGCCATCACTTCCACGATCTTGCGAATCTGGCGAACGAGTTTTTCCACTTCTTCACGCGATTCGTGTTTGATCACAATCGTAAACCGGGAAACGCCCTTACGTTCAGTTTCTGAAACCGTCAGACTCTCGATGTTGATGCGTCGGCGCGTGAAAATAATCGTGATGCGGTTCAGCAATCCGATCGTATTTTCAGTGAATATGCAAATGGTGTAAGTCGTCATAGTTCGTGGTGTCGGGTTTAAAACCTGACACGGTTTTGGATGTATGTCGGACCGTCAGCCGTCCGACACCACGTTATTTTAGTCGAATCTGCGCAACGCTGGCTCCGGCGGGAACCATCGGGAACACGTTTTCCTCTTTCTCAACAATTACTTCGAGCAGAAACGGCCCATCGTGATTGAGCATGGTATCAAGGGCATCCGACAGGCTTTCCCGTTTCTCACAGGTCTGGCCATCCATACCGAAACCTCTGGCGATGGTGATGAAATCAGGGTTTTGCAGTTCAACGAACGAATACCGACGCTCATGGAACAACTGTTGCCACTGACGGACCATGCCCAGAAAATTATTATTCAGGATAATCGCTTTAACGGGTTGTTTATTCTGAACAATGGTGCCAAGCTCCTGCAAGGTCATCTGGAAACAGCCGTCGCCGATAATCGCTACAATCTGGCGATCAGGTGCTCCAACCTGCGCACCGAAAGCGGCTGGCAGAGCAAATCCCATTGTACCCATGCCCCCCGATGTGACTAAGCTATTTGGCCGACGGAACTGATAATAGCGGGATGCCATCATCTGATGCTGCCCTACGTCGGTAACTAAAACAGCTTCGCCGTTCGTCTTCTTCGAGAGCATGTCAATCACTTCGGCCATCCGGATTTTACCTTCTGTACTGGTTAATTCCGGCAGTGTAATTTGCTCATACTCGATCGTATCATATTTACGAAACTCATTACGCCAGATTGTATGATCGTTAGGTTGAACGAGGGCGGTCAAGGCTTTAAGTGCCTCTTTCGCATCGCCAACAACCGGGGCATCGGCCCGAATGATCTTATCAATTTCAGACGGATCGATCTCAATATGAACGACTTTTGCCTGTTTGATATATTTGCTGGCATCACCAGTTACGCGATCGTCAAACCGCATACCAATGGCAATAATCACATCGGCCTGATCGGTCATTACGTTAGGACCGTAATTGCCGTGCATCCCTAACCAGCCTACATAAAGCGGGTGATCGGTTGAAATGGTTGACTGGCCAAGTAACGTAGTTGCAACAGGAATGCCCGTTTTTTCGACGAATAATCGTAGTTCATCTTCAGCTTTGGCGATTTGCACACCGTGGCCAACAAGCACATAAGGGCGCTTGGCGTTGTTTATTAAACGAGCGGCTGCCTCGACCTGTTCCTGCTTTGGTATCCGACGTGGACGGTAGCTGATGATACTCTGGCACCGTTCGTAAACAAACGGCTTGGTCATCAACTCCAACTGGGCACTTTTCGTCATGTCGATTAACACCGGCCCCGGCCGACCCGACTGAGCGATGTAAAACGCCTTCGACAGAATTTCCGGCACCTCATCGGCATTGGTTATCTGGTAATTCCATTTTGTGATCGGCATGGTTACACCCATCACATCAGCTTCCTGGAAAGCATCGGTTCCAAGAAGCCGCTTGGCGACCTGACCGACAATGCAAACCATTGGCGTCGAATCGATCAGGGCATCGGCAATGGCTGTAACCAGATTCGTGGCTCCTGGTCCTGACGTGACGAGGCAAACACCCGCCCGGCTCTGCATCCGGGCGTAACCCTGTGCCGCATGACCAGCTCCCTGTTCGTGGCGAACCAGAATGTGGTTGATGCGGTCCTGATAATCATACAGGGCATCATAGACGGGCATGATGGCACCACCAGGGTAACCAAAAATGGTATCGACTCCTTCGGCTACCAAACCCATCATGAGTGCTTCCGAGCCTGAAATTAATTTCGGTACCGTATGTGAAACCGACGGTGTTGTTTCGATAACTTCTGGTGCGATGCTGGCGATTGCTTCCATGACGTATAGTCAGTTTTAAGTCTTTAGCTTGTTGTTTCGCTCAATTTTATTCGAATAGGTCTTCTGAAAGACAATGAAGAATAGCTTAATCTTCGTCTGTTACGCAGCCTTCACTGGCTGATTTTACACTTCGGATGTATTTGCCCAATACACCTTTGGTGAATGGGGGAGCTGGTTGTGTCCAACGGCTTCGGCGATCAGCGAATTCATCATCTGAAATGTGTAACGTAAGCTGGCGGGAGACTGCGTCGATTGTGATCCGATCGCCATCTTTAACGAGGGCAATCGGTCCGCCTTCATAGGCTTCAGGTGTGACGTGACCCACCACAAAGCCATGCGTACCTCCCGAAAAGCGGCCGTCAGTAATCAGCGCAACTTTATCGCCGAGGCCAGCGCCCATAATAGCGGAGGTTGGTTTCAGCATTTCGCTCATACCAGGACCACCTTTAGGGCCGGCATTGCGAATAACGATGACCTGACCGGGCAGAATTTCACCTTTTTGCAGGGCATCGATCACTTCGCCTTCATGCTCACATACTTTGGCAGTACCATCAAATTTCAGGCCTTCTTTCCCTGTAATCTTGGCAACTGATCCTGTAGGAGCAAGGTTACCCCTTAGAATCTGAATATGACCCGTTTTCTTGATCGGATTACTTAAGGGCCGTACAATTGTCTGCGTATCAAAATCCAGCGTTGGAATCTCTTCCAGATTTTCGGCTATGGTTTTGCCCGTTACAGTCAGGCAATCGCCGTGGATAAGGCCATTCTGATAGAGATACTTCATAACAGCCGGAACACCGCCAATAGCAAGCATATCTTCCATATAATATTTGCCACTTGGCTTCAGATCAGCCAGAAACGGTACCCGGTCACTAATGGCCTGGATCTCATCAAGTGTGAGCTGGATACCAGCAGCCCTCGAAATCGCCAGATAATGCAACACCGCGTTGGTTGAACCACCAAGTGCCATAACGACTGTCAGTGCATTTTCGAGTGATTTGCGATTGATAATTTCTTTAGGAGTAATACCACGCTCCAGCAAAATGCGCATTGCTGCACCAATTTTTTTACACTCTTCCTGTTTGCCTTCGTGCGTGGCAGGGTAGCTACTGCTGAAAGGTAGACTTAACCCCATGGCTTCAATGCTGCTGGCCATTGTATTAGCCGTATACATACCTCCACAGGCACCAGCGCCCGGAATTGAGTTTTTAATGACTCCTTCGTAATCTTCGTCAGAAATATTACCGGCATATCGTTTGCCCAGGGCTTCAAAAGCCGAAACGATGTCTAATTTTTGTCCTTTATAATGTCCGGACCGGATCGTACCGCCGTACACCATGATACTTGGCCGGTCGAGCCGGGCCATCGCCATAATAGCACCGGGCATGTTTTTATCACAGCCAACTACCGTTACAACACCGTCGTACCACTGGGCAGCAACGACCGATTCGATAGAATCTGCGATGAGATCACGGCTTGGTAGCGAATAACGCATGCCATCGTTGCCGTTGGTCATGCCATCAGATACGCCAATCGTGTTAAAAATCAGCCCCACGAGTCCGTTTGCCTGAATGCCTTGTTTCACGTAAACGGAGAGGCCATTGAGATGCATGTTGCAGGTGTTGCCTTCATAACCCGTACTGGCGATGCCAATCTGGGGTTTCTGCATGTCGTCTTCAGTAAGGCCTACGCCATAGAGCATGGCTTTGGCGGCTGGATTACTGATTTCCTGCGTAAGGGTACGACTAAAACGATTTAATTCGGCGGTTTGTGGTTCGGCGATCATCTTAAACAATTAGCGAAATTTCGCTGATAGTGTAATAACGCCGTAAATAAAAATGAAGTTTTCCTGAAAGGCAAGAAAAATCGGATTAATTACTGATTAACCCTCGTAAGCTGTGGAAAACGTATTCACAAAACGAAAAGGCATGTATACGCCATATATGATTAAAAATTATAAGATTAGTTATTCCTATTGTTTCCTAAAGCATAGAGCTAAGTACACATCAATAGTTATGTGAATTATTCTGTCAAGTTATATTAGCGCGACTTGACATTTGAGTAAGAACTGATTACAGATTATTCATATTAATATCGAATCGACCTTCGGTGACGTGCACGATCTCTTTATTCACGATATATTGCCCGTCAAATTCAAAGGTGCCCGACACAATCCGATTGACGGTGTCCAGTCGTGTGATCACTAGTTTGCCCGGATTTGACTCTGTTGTATTAAATAGCCTGAACTGATTATCGTAGTATATAGCGAAGGGGTCATTATAGCCATTTGCCAACTTATTTGTACCAATTACCCCTTTGGGCAGGGTTAATTGAACGCGGTCTTTGGTGCTGGCATTGGTATGAATAAACAGATAAAAAGTGGTGGCACTTAATTGCCTGAATTCTACTTCGATTGCCTTGGCCGCTGGTCCCTGGTCGTTACGAATGCCATTGGCTACCCAAACCTTACCATTAATTTTGCAGCCAAATGTATTGAGCCCTTCTGTGGTCGGTGCTGGCAAGTCGTCTTCTTTGGGCTTACAACCTGCGGCCATTAAAAATCCCCAGGCAACCAGTAGGAGAGATTTGAGGAAAAATTTCATTGTATAGAAAGGTTAGCGACTAAAAATCAGCACAAAGAAATAGGGTTCTAAAAAATCGTTGACAACATGTTTCAGCTCTTAGTTAATAAAGTGTATCCTATTGTGCAGTATACTTAAAGGTCACCCTCCAAAGCATGATCGACTTGATTTAGGCATTGGTGATGCCGGAGTTGCAACAAAATACAGGTAAAACTTAAGCTACAGGTTGGAATTGCTCACTGTTGTATTCTAAAAGGGAAACCCCTAATTCGATACTTCGCATAATTTTTCATTGAGTAAATCAGGTTTTGAAGAAACTTTCCTACGTATAGTTTCTTCAAATGATGAACTCAGCCGGGTTTCAGCGAAATTAAACTGATTGCTAAGGTCGAATTTGCCTCAACGGTACGTCAAGTATTGGTTTAACCTTCAGTAGATTACAGGAGGAAGAGATGAACTGTCAATGCCTGATTGGTTCTAAGGTCATTTAACCTCTCAGCGTTGATCGATCGAATCGCCAGGAGTTTATGAGTTATGCTTTAGGCGAAGTTACCAGAAAGTGAAAATGTGTAATCGCTTCGACACACCTTAGTGAGAATATTGCTGATGATCAGGCTGTTTATATTAACAAAAAAATGTATGAGAAAGCGTAAGGTAGTAGCCATCCTCGGGTACAGTTTATTCATGCTTCTTTATCGCCCTCACGGATTGGCCTTTGCGCAGAATAAACTCCAGTCTGTGACAGAATCCCTTAATTCGCCTTTTGAGCTTAAGAATGGCGATAGGGTGGTTTTTCTGGGGAATTCTCTGTTCGAAAATGATTTTCAGTACGGTTATATTGAGCTGGCCCTGACTACCCGATGGCCAGACCGGGATGTTACTTACCGGAACATTGGCTGGACTGGCGATAATGTGTTCGGTGTTGCCCGCAGCACGATTACAAATCCGCCTACTGCCTATGAGTTGCTGATGGAACACCTTACAAAAGCACAACCAACAGTTGTTTTGGTCGCGTATGGTGGCATTGAAGCGCAGGACGGTGAGGCTGGTCTTCCCGCTTTTAAAGAAGGACTAACTAAACTGATCGACAAAATTGACCAGCTTGGGGCAAAAGCCGTTTTGCTATCGCCCATTCCAATCCTATCCGCCGACTCGGCTGAAAGCGTGGCGAAACGCAATGCCATGCTGGAACTGTATGCTGCCACTATAGCGAAAATAGCTTCGGAGCGTGGAAAGCGGTACGTCGATATTTTCAAACCGATTCAGGAAGTCAGTAAAAAGATAGCACTTACCGAAAACGGCATTCACCTGAATGAAGCCGGCTACTATAATCTGGCGAGTATTCTCGAAAAAGGACTGGGCTTGGGACCACGAACTGAGCCGGTTGCCATAATGATTTCTAAAAATGCCGCGGAAACTACAAATCCGGCTAAAATTCTGGATCCTGGAGCTAATGCTACCGACCTGAAATTTACGATCAAGGAACGCTACCTTCCACTGCCGCTGCCTTCTGGCGAATCCGGCTTACCGGGTCTTGGACAGGTGGTTAAAATACCGGGACTGAAAAAAGGATTTTATACCCTTACGATCGACAATTCGGAGGTAATAACTGCATCAGCCAAACAATGGGAAAAGGGAATCGAGATCAGACAGGGGCCTTCATTTGAGCAGGTGCACGAATTGCAACAGATGGTTTTGAAAAAGAACGATCTATTTTTCTTTCAGTACCGACCGCCGAATACGACCTATATTCTTGGTATGCGTTCCCATGAGCAAGGCCGGCATGCGAAGGGGTTGGAAGAACAAAGCCTGATCATCAAATGGTTAGAAGGACAGATCGCCTTAATTCGCGCACCTAAGTCAAGAGTTTATCAACTTACCCTTCTGAAGTAATAAGAACGTCATGAAAACAAGCTGGTCCCTGAAGTTCTTCCGTAGACTGATAATTATCCCAATCATCTTATTGATCACCTCATCTGCCAATCAGATTGATCGAAAAGTCGATCCTGATCCAGATGTAAAGCGTGAACTTGAGTCGTTCAAGGTTGCCGACGGTTTCGAGGTAACGCTGTTTGCGGCTGAACCGCTGGTGGCCAAGCCCATCCAGATGAACTGGGATGCTGATGGCCGACTGTGGGTAGTGAGCAGTACGGCCTATCCGCACCTGAAAACGGGCGAGGAGGCAAACGACAAGATTTTTGTCCTGGAAGATACCGATGGCGATGGCAAGGCCGATAAATCAACTATTTTTGCCGAAGGTTTGATAACGCCTACCGGTATTCTGCCGGGCGATGGTGGAGTCTATGTGGCTAATTCGACGGAAATTCTCCATTTCGCGGATACCGATGGTGATGGGAAAGCCGATAAAAAGCGTCGGATTTTAAACGGCTTTGGCACCGCCGATACACATCACCTTATTCATACCTTCCGATGGGGGCCCGAAGGTCTGCTTTATTTCAATCAGTCCATCTATATCTATAGTCACGTTGAAACGCCGTCAGGAATCAAACGTCTGGAAGGTGGTGGTGTCTGGCAGTTAAATCCTAAAAAACTCGAACTGGATATCTACGCCAAAGGATTGGTCAATCCGTGGGGCTTGCAGTTTGATCGCTGGGGACAATCCTTTCTAACCGATGGGGCTGGTTTTGAAGGAATCAATTATGCATTTCCGGGTGCCACATTTCTAACTTCGCCGGGTGCTGCCCGAATTCTTCGAGGGCTTAATCCGGGCCAGCCCAAGCACAGCGGCCTGGATGTGATTTCGGGCAGGCACCTTCCCGAATCTTGGCAGGGAAGTGTCATCACCAATGATTTTCGGGCTAACCGCATCAACCGATTTAAGCTGGAAGAACAGGGGAGCGGGTATGCCTCCAAGCAGGCCGAGGATTTATTATGGACGGATCACGTTGCCTTTCGCCCTGTAGATATTTCGGTTGGCCCGGATGGCGCTATTTATGTAGCCGATTGGTATAACCCCATCATTCAGCATGGTGAGGTCGATTTTCATGATCCGCGTCGGGATCATGAGCATGGCCGTATCTGGCGGATTATTGCCAAAAACCGGCCTTTGGTTAAAAAAACGCAGTTAAGTAAAGCCAGTGTCAGTGAGCTTCTGGAAGCACTAAAACTGCCGGAGAACTGGACTCGCTCACAGGCCAAGCAGGTCCTGAAAGCGCGCGGAGCCAAAGACGTGATCCCGGCCCTCGAAAAATGGATTCAGGATTTAGATAAAAAGGATGGTGACTACGAGCACCAACTGCTGGAAGGACTTTGGGTGTATCAAACGCTTGACGTGGTGAACGAACCACTTCTGCTCCGGCTGTTAAAGGCAGAAACGCACAATGCCAGGTCAGCTGCGTTGCGGGCACTTGAATTATGGTTTCCTAAATTGACCAATGTGCCAAGTCTGCTTACTACGGCCGTAGCAGACAAGCATCCTCAGGTGCGTCTTGAAGCCGTGATTGCCC
This sequence comes from Spirosoma aureum, assembly GCF_011604685.1. NCBI lineage: Bacteria > Pseudomonadati > Bacteroidota > Cytophagia > Cytophagales > Cytophagaceae > Spirosoma > Spirosoma aureum. Next base: position 663,988 of record NZ_CP050063.1, read on the forward strand.
TTCGGAAAGTACAAACTGCCGAGGCAGCCCGTACGGCTTTATCCGTATTGGAAAATCCAATGGACGAATTTCTGGACTTTGCCCTCTGGCAGACGGTCCGTGAACTGGAACCGTTCTGGATGTCGCGTCTGAAAACAGATCCCGAATTCTTTGGTGATTTCCGCAAAACCACCTTTGCGCTCAAGTCGGTCAGTAATCCTGCTGCGGTTTCTCGACTGGCTCAGTTGTATCAACAGAATCGGGTTCCCGAAGAATACCAGAAGGACGTGCTGGGTTCGCTTGCTAAATTCGGTAGCGCTGCCGATTTGACGATTCTTTTTGATAAAGCTGTTCAGGCGAATACTGGTTCGAATAAATCAGTGGCGACTCAGTTGGGCGCGCTCGAAGAAGCTGCTCGACGAGGCATAAAACCCGATGGCAAGTTGAATCGGATTACTGGTTTTATCGATAACGATGATGAAGCCGTCTCTACAGGCGCCATCCGGCTGATTGGTTTATGGCATCTGGATGAGCAGAACGCAGCCCTGGTCAGTATGGCTCAAAAAGAAGACAAAAGCAAGCGAAAAGCCGCTCTGGGGGCATTGGCTGCTTTGGGGAATGAGCAGGTCAGAAAATCACTGGTTGACATGACCAGCGGAAAAAATCCGGTTGATCTGCGGCTGGCAGCGGCTTCTCAACTGGTTTCTCTAAACGTTTCGGAAGGGGCCAGAATTAGTGCTGACCTGTTGCGGACTTTACCGGCACAAACGGACGTGACTGAACTTTTTCAGGCATTTTTAGCCAATAAGCAGGGCGTTCGGGCGCTGGCTGATGAGCTGACAGCCAAAAAGATACCAGAAAGCAGGGCAAAGGAAGGTCGGCAAATCGTGCAACGTAACCTGCCTTACAACCGCCGTAATGGCGAAGATGTTAAGCTCCTGACACAGGCACTGGAGGCCTCAGGTGGTGTTTTGCTCCCCGAAAAGATGCCTCAGGAGCTTACGTCCCAGGAAATCAGCAGTTTGTCGAAAACAGCAAAAGAAACCGCTGATCCTGTTAAAGGAGAACTGGTATTTCGGAAAAGCAACCTTGCCTGCCTTACCTGTCATGCGATTGGTGGGGCTGGTGGACGCATTGGGCCGGATTTGAGCAGCCTGGGAACAAGTTCGCCCGCCGAAACCATCATCCGATCCGTTCTGTACCCAAATCTATCCATCAAGGAAGGATATGAACTTCAGCGCATAGTGAAAAAAGATGGTAGTGAGCAAATGGGGTATCTTGTTGGTAACGGCACCTCCGAACTCGTGATACGCGATGTGAGTGGTTTAGAAGTTGCCATTCCCAAAAGCCAGGTCAATGCCATTGAAAAAGTACCGGGTTCGCTGATGCCTCCGGGATTGACAGCCACTTTAGACAAAGAAGAGTTTGTCAACCTGATTGGATTTCTGTCGAAAATGGGCGAGTCGGGGAAATTTCGTGTCCCCACAGCCCGATTCGTACGTCGCTGGAACACCGTTTCTGCCACTAAAGAACTGGCCAGGAAAATCCTGACCGAAGGACCAGGCTACGTTGCAAAGGATAATGCAAAAGTGTCGTGGCAACCAGCCTATAGCAAAGTTTCCGGCGACCTGCCTTTGGATGAACTGACGGTCGTTGAGGTGAGCGCCGGTAAACAATACAGCTTCGTTCGATTCGATATTGAAGTGATTAGCAAAGGCAATGTAAATCTGGCTTTTAACTCAACCGCTGGTTTAAGTGCCTGGGTAGGCTCAAAACCGCTAAAACTCACCGATCAGGGAATCGTTGCCGATTTTGCTCAGGGTGTTCACTCCATCACGGTGGCTATCGACAGAACCCAGCGCAAAGAGGGTCCACTTAGCATTCAACTCCTGGATGCGCAGAGTTCACCCGCTCAAACGAGGCTCGTTATTGGGCGATAGAACAGGTCGAGGGAGAAGAAGCCTGCAAACCGACTTAATAGCCACTAATGCAGCTTACTATTGGGGCCTGAAACAAAAGTCAAACGTAAAAATTGAATGATAACCGGGTAAAATAGTACTGTGCTATTGGTTCTATCTTCACTATTTTTGTAAAATAGTATCATAGTCAATTGATTCACTTGTATGCCTGTCTGGTCTGACATACGATTTCGGTGTATTCTGTTCAGCTCAACAGTTGGGTTGTTCTGTACGTCAGTCTGGCTTGCGTCCTGTCAGAAATCGGTTGAGAAACCAGCCGAATTGGTGGCTGCGGAGGTTCATTTACCCGAAAAAGTCGATTACAACCTGCACGTTAAGCCTATTCTTTCGGATCGTTGTTTTGCGTGTCATGGTCCCGATAAAGCAAAGCAACAGGCCGGTTTACGTCTGGACACGCCCGAGGGTGCTTATGAAGCCCTGGCGAAAAGCGGCCATACGGCCATTGTACCGGGAAATCTGGCCGAGAGTGAGTTAGTACGTCGCATCATCAGTACTGATCCTGAGGAGATGATGCCTACCCCAAAATCGAATTTAAGCCTGAATGCCGAGGAAAAAGCCTTGCTGTTGCGCTGGGTCGAGCAGGGAGCCGAATACAAAAAGCACTGGTCGCTCATTGCGCCAACGATGCCCGAAGTACCGAAGGTTAAGGATGAAAAGTGGGCCAAAAACGATATCGATCGTTTCGTACTGGCTAAGCAGGAGGCTCAGAAAGCAGGCCACGCACCCGAAGCCGACAAAACAACGCTGCTTCGTCGCGTAAGCCTTGACTTGATGGGTCTACCACCGACTCCTGCTGAGGTCGATGCGTTTCTGGCCGATAATTCTCCAACTGCTTACGAAAAAGTTGTAAACCGGCTGCTAAACAATCCGCATTATGGCGAACGACAGGCCGTAGAATGGCTCGATGTAGCTCGCTACGCCGATACGCATGGTTATCAGGACGATGGACTGCGAACGGTTTGGCCTTATCGAGACTGGATCATCCGGGCTTATAACCGTAATCTTTCCTTCGATCGATTCATTACCTGGCAGCTGGCTGGTGATTTATTGCCCAACCCGAATCGGGATCAACTTATAGCGACGGCGTTTAATCGGAACCACCAGCAAAGCCAGGAGGGCGGTATTGTCGATGAAGAATACCGGGTTGAATACGTAGCCGACCGGGCTAATACGTTCGGTAAAGCCATGTTGGGATTGACGGTCGAATGCGCTCGCTGTCATGATCACAAATACGACCCGATAAGTCAAAAGGATTATTATTCGCTGTTTGCCTTCTTCAATAGTAACAATGAGCGTGGACAGATTCCCTACAATGGCGAAGCTGCACCAACCGTTACACTCACCAAGCCCGAAACGGATGCTAAGCTGAAATTCATCCGGGAAAAACTGACGCCCCTAGAGCAAAAGTTAAACCCGAATCGTCCTGATTATCAACAACGGTTTGGGCAGTGGCTGGCGAATGCACCGCAACAGTTAAGCTCGTCAACCGATTCAGGATTGATTGCGCATTATACATTCGACGAAGCAGATCGGACTGACATCAGTGTGTATGTGAAAGCCGAGAACGAAAAGAAAAAACTGGAAGACGCTAAGCGTAAAAAAGAAGAAGAGAAGAAGGTTCAAACGGCGAAACCAGACAGTAAGAAACCTGAAAAAAAGGAAGCTCCTAAACGTAAAACAAAGGAAGAACTCTGGAAAGACCCGCGTAATGCATTTGCCAATACGGTAAATGATACGCTTCCGGCGCGGCTCGGTGGCGACCCCGATAAGGTGCCTTATGCCGTTCCTGGCCGCTTTGGGAAAGCCCGTTACCTGCCGGGCGACAGCTTTATCGAGCTTCCCTGGGGATTTGGTGCTTTTGAACAGAATCAGCCGTTTACAATAAGCAGCTGGTTTAATCTGGCTAAGCCGCAAATGGCTCTCACGCTCATGGGGCGCACGACCGGACCCATGGACGGCCAGCGCGGTTACCAGCTCGATCTGCTGACTGATGGGCGACTAAAACTTACATTGAACCATGTTTGGCCAGCTAATGCAATCGATATTGAGTCGGTTGATAAAGTTCCGGTTCATCAGTGGTTTCAGGTCGCCTTTACCTACAATGGTATGGGGCGTGCCAGCGGCCTGACGCTTTACCTGAACGGCAAAGCTGTGCGCACGAAAGTGGTGGCCGATAATCTTATTCATAGCATGGTGTATGGGAAAGATCGTACACACTGGGCACAGCATACATTCTATGTGGGCCGGATGCACGATTATTTCTACAAAGATTTTGCAGTTGATGAGTTGCGCATTTACGACCGTTGCCTGGCACCAATCGAAATGCCCAAACTGGCTGGCCAGCCCGACGCGCTCACCGCAGCCCTGCGTACGACTACAACCAATCGGAGCCCCGTGCAACGAACAGGTCTGTACACCTATTACGTGACTACTCAGGACCCAATATATCGTGATGAGTATGCTAAAGCAATGAAACTTCGTGGCGAGCAACTGATGCTTTACACGAATTCAGATCAGGTCATGGTCATGCAGGAGCGGTCGGTGCCGCGCGAAACGCATCTGTTGAAGCGAGGGGCCTACGATGCGCCGGGCGAAGTGGTTACACCTGCCGTATTGCATAGCCTGAATCCTATTCCTGACGAATTGCCTAAAAACCGGCTTGGTCTGGCCAAATGGTTATTGATGCCCGAAAATCCTTTGTTCGGACGGGTAATGGTGAATCGGTTCTGGCAGCAATATTTTGGACAGGGACTGGCTAAAAACAGCGATGATTTTGGTAATCAGGGCGCGCTGCCGACACATCCGGAATTACTGGATTATCTGGCTGTAAAATTCCGGGAATCTGGCTGGAATGTCAAAGCGATGCATAAACTGATCGTTATGTCAGCGACTTATCGACAGTCATCGAGCGTGCCGGAAAAAGCACGGGAAACAGATCCTGATAATATTTTCCTTACGCGGGGGCCAAGCTATCGGATGTCGGCAGAACAAGTTCGTGACAATGCGCTGGCTGCCAGTGGTTTATTAAATCAGCGCATTGGTGGGCCAAGTGTTCATCCTTACCAACCGGCTGGGATCTGGGAGGCTCTGGCTACGCGTAACGCCGTAAAATATGTGCAGAATCATAATGACAGCCTCTATCGGCGGTCGATGTATACGATCTGGAAGCGGAGTTCGCCCCCGCCCATGATGCTCAACTTCGATGCCGCCGAACGGCATACCTGTATTGTGAAGCGTCAGAAAACCAGCACACCCTTACAGGCATTGGTAACGCTCAATGATCCGCAGTTTGTTGAAGCTGCCAGAGTACTGGCACAGAAAAAACTGGGCGAAGAGAAAAAGGAGGAGCAGACGAAAGAGGTGATCGAATCCTTGTTTAAAGCAGTTATCAGCCGCCCCGCCCGAGTAGAAGAGCTTAATCTGATGACGCAGCTCTACGCGGAAGAACTGGCCGATTTCAGGAAGAACCCAAAACGAGCCACGGAACTGCTGGCGGTGGGTGAATATCCTGTTGATAAAACACGCAATCCGGCCGAGCTAGCCGCCTGGACAGTCGTAACGAGTACAATAATGAATTTCGACGAAGCGATTATAAAACGATAGTCATACGTTCTGTGCGGTGTCCATTCGTGACCTGCGGTAAGGACTACTAGTGACGACTCTTATGGATATTCAGGACGAAATACATGATCAACAAAGCCGCCGGACATTTCTCGGTCAGGCCAGTGCAGGGCTGGGTACGATTGCGCTGGCGTCGCTACTGAATCCCACTAACTTGTTTGGCGGCACCACCACGTCGGCAGACCGGCCCGGCGAAAATCCGGCGGTGGGTAAACCTCACTTTCCACCGAAGGTGAAACGGGTCATTTATCTGTTTCAGAGTGGAGCGCCCTCGCAGCTGGAGCTGTTCGATTATAAGCCCAGACTTGAAACCATGTGGGGGCAGGATTTACCCGAGTCGGTACGGAAAGGACAGCGTCTGACGGGTATGACTGCCGGGCAAAGTCGTTTTCCACTGGCGGCATCGAAGTATAAATTTGCTCAATATGGACCCGGTCAGATGTGGATCAGTGAATTGCTCCCACATACGGCCCGGATTGCCGGTGATCTGACCTTTATACGTTCGTTGCACACCGAAGCCATTAATCATGATCCTGCCGTAACGTTCTTTCAAACAGGAAGCCAGCAGGCAGGCCGACCCAGTTTCGGGTCTTGGATTAGCTATGGACTAGGTTCCGATAACCAGAACCTTCCAGCTTTTGTCGTTCTGCTCTCTAAAGGCCGCAATGGTGATCAGCCGCTCTATGCCAAACTCTGGAGTAATGGTTTTTTGCCGTCAGTGCATCAGGGTGTCGTGTTTCGGTCGGGACCAGATCCGGTTTATTACCTCAATAATCCGCCGGGCATCGATAAAACCAGCCGCCGTCGGATGCTCGACTATCTGACAAAACTGCATCAGGAACAGTTTAAACACGTATTGGACCCCGAAATCAACAGCCGGATGGCACAGTACGAAATGGCCTACCGCATGCAGACTTCCGTGCCTGAAACGCTGGATATTTCTAAAGAGCCAGACTATATTTTTGATATGTATGGCCCGGAGAGTCGCAAGCCCGGCACATTTGCGGCCAATTGCCTGTTAGCCCGGAAGCTGATTGAAAAAGACGTAAAATTTGTGCAGCTATACCACCAGGGCTGGGATCAGCACGGAAATCTGCCCAACGATATCAAGATTCAGACGAAGAGCGTCGATCAGCCGTCGGCGGCCTTGATTATGGATCTGAAACAACGGGGTTTACTGGACGATACGCTCGTGATCTGGGGTGGTGAGTTCGGGCGTGGGGCCTATTCGCAGGGTAAATTGACAAGAGATAATTATGGACGGGATCACCATCCCCGTGCGTTCTCGGTCTGGATGGCAGGAGCCGGTGTAAAAAAAGGGATGGTTTACGGTGAAACGGACGATTTTGGCTATAACGTGATCCGTGATCCGGTGCATGTACATGATTTTCAGGCAACTGTGCTTCATCTGCTCGGTGTCGATCATGAAAAATTGACCTTCAAAAGCCAGGGCCGACGTTATCGCCTGACGGATGTTCATGGGAAAGTGGTCAAGCCATTGCTGGCGTAGAGTTATATAGCATTTGTTTCGTTGCGGCAATTCGTGGTGTAGGCTCGGATTGCCGCGATTCGTTTTATTACCTGACGCCAACCGTCACATCATTAATATCCGATCAACTGGTTGCAGAAGAAAATACGGATTAGCCAGAACGTAATTTATAAAGCTCTGATAGCTAGTTCGTTTGACTGGCTGTGCCGCATTAACCTAATCATAATCAGGTTAATGGCTGATCTGTGTCATATAGCAGAAGGGTTGCGGGCTGTTGTTTTGTAGCATAATCTAACGCTTAAGACAATGGCAACGCTCACACACTCAACAACTGCTTATACGCATTCTCAGGAGGCTAACTGGATTACCACCTATAAAAACTTTGTCGCTAGGTCTGAGTTCAACCGAATTGGCTGGGCCGCTACGTTTGTCGCCATTCAGGGCTGTATACTATCTCCTGCTTTGCTACTGGTCATGGCTTATATGGGTGGTGGCGACTGGCAGTTTTTAGTCAGCAATCTGTGTTTTTTAGCCGTGTTGATTCCCGTGTTATCCGTATTGCCGATGAAGTACATTTTCCCATCATTTGCCATGAGTACGGTAATTCATCTGGCCATCATTCTACTCGACATTTTATCGTAAAGAAGCACTTGGCGTATCCCTAAACCGACTAATTCACCACTATTCATCGGCCCGTGTATCTGGCCACCAGCTTTGTATTGTTATGAAAACGATTGTTCTTGCTACTGATTTTTCCCGCAATGCCAATCAGGCCGCCCGGTTTGCTGTTCAACTGGCTCGTGACTGGAAGGCCGAATTGATTCTGCTTAATGCGTTTCATTTCTGGCCCGATAATCCAGCTAAAACCGGCGATTTCCCACTGAGCGAAGATGCCATTCGGGAAACCAGCGAAAAGAAGCTCAAGCATCTGGCCGATGAACTAAGCGAAGTAGCGGCTGTTCCTATTCACTGTCTGGTACAGGAAGGGCATACAATGAACGCTATTCGGGCTGTAACGAAAGCGAAAAATGCAGACCTGCTCATTATGTCGACAGTAGGAACTGCGCCTAAAAGTACGCAGCTATTGGGTAGCATCGCGACCGGAATGGTAGAAGAAACCGAAGTGCCACTTCTCTTGATTCCACCCGGCATTGGCTATGCGGGCATGAAAAATATTGTACTGGGAGTCGACCTGGCAATACCGCCAAACGCAATAGCCTTAGAGACTGCACTGGAATTCGCACGGGCCTCAGACAGTTTGATCAATGTGCTTTGCATTTCTGAGACACCAAATAGCCCTGAATTAAGAGAGCGAGCTGAACATTTCCGGCGACTATTGCTTCAGGTGCCGCATACCATGAGCCTGGTAAAAGGAAGCGAAGTGTATGATACGCTACTCCAGTTTTCTCACGACAATAAAGCTGATCTGATTATGATGCTACCCCAAACCCGAAGCTGGCTCTGGAAATTGTTTTCAGAAGGTGAAACACAGCGTATGGCCCGGTTGACCGATATTCCACTTTTGGCCGTTGTCTGATTTTTATAGAACAGGCCTTTCGCTTCTAAACTCACCGATCCGGTCAATCTGACAAAGCAGATTGACCGGATCGATTTTTATAACACGCAATAAACTCTGTGTGATTGGCCGGGAATGGTCCATTCGTTCGAAATTTAATCAGGATAGTTTGTATTGACTGTGAGCTGATTAGACAGTTTGCGAGAATAACCGGGTTTGAGGCTGAGCATAGTTAAGTCGTTCGTCGAACGCCATGCAGATATTGCGCAGAAACGGTCGACCTTCCGGGCGCACGGATAGTCCTTCAACATCGTAATCCAGCAAGCCGTCGAGCCAGAATTCCTTCAGTCGATTGTTTAACGTTTCCCATTCCCGTTTCGACCAGCTGCCCAACGGCCACCGGGTCTGACCCTGGCACATGATATTCAGAATTTGTTGACGCAAAAACTGATCCTGATCATCGAGAATGTGGCCGCGCAATAATGGTAGTTCACCTGCCAGAACTCGGTTCATGTAGCGATTAGGGTCTTTTTCATTCTGAGCAAAGGCCGACCAGACATCACTGATGGAGGATGCGCCAAGACCGAGTAAAACGCGTGTTTTAGTCGTTGTATAGCCCATGAAATTTCGGTGGAGGGTGCCCATCTGTACGGCATTATAGAGCAAATCATGAGGAAGCGCAAAATGATCCATACCGATTTCTATGTAACCTGCCAGCTCCAGCAACTCTCTTCCGGTTTCATATAAAACCCGTTTTTGATCTCCCGTGGGCAGATCTTCGTCACGAAATCCCCGCTGGCCATTTATTCCTTCAATCCAGGGCACATGGGCATACGAATAAAAGGCAATGCGGTCGGGTTGAAGGGTCAACGTTTTATGAATTGTATCGATAATGGAGTCGGGCTTTTGGAAAGGCAGGCCAAATACTAAATCATGGCTGATCGAGGTATACCCAATTTGGCGAGCCCAGCCGGTTACCTGTCGAACATTCCCGAATGGCTGAAGGCGGTGAATCGCCCGCTGCACAATTGGCGTGTAGTCCTGAACGCCAAAACTCACCCGCCGGAAGCCAAAATTGTATAATAACTGAAGATGTTCGCTGGTTGTGTTGTTCGGATGTCCTTCCCAGCCATAATCGGGCGATTCGGTTGGGGTGGCCCGATTAAAAATACCTGTCAGCAATCGGTTGAGCTGTCCGGTAGAAAAGAAACTGGGTGTTCCTCCGCCCAAATGAAGTTCGGCGATGCGGGGCCGGTCTGGCAATATATCGCAATATAGATTCCACTCGGTCAGTAAAGCATCCACATAAGGGCCTTCAACAGCATGATTGCGGGTAATACGCTTGTTGCAGCCGCAAAACGTACACAGACTTTCGCAGTAGGGCAGGTGAATGTACAGGCTGATACCGGTAGTGCTGTTGCTGATTGAAAATGCCTGTTGCAGGTGGCGTACCCAGACGGTTTCGCTGAACGTGGTTTCGTCCCAGAACGGTACGGTCGGGTAGCTGGTGTAGCGCGGACCGGGTACATTGTATTTCTGAATTAGTGAGTTCATCGTCGTTTCAGGGAGCCGTTTTATCGGCCCCTGTACTCCCCGCAAAAATGGATCGGTTATGAGTGTCAAACCCTGAGCCGTATCAGGCCAACGGCTGATGGTGGTCAGGGTTTGGCTAGATATACCATGCCAACTTGCTTCAAAATTCAGAGGTATGAGCACAGCAACGATTCCATCGACCAGTTGCTATCATTGTGGTAACGATTGTGCAGGAAATAACATACTAGTCGACGACAAGCGCTTCTGTTGTGAAGGCTGCAAAACGGTGTATACGATTCTGAGCCAGCATCAGCTTTGTCAATATTATACGATAGAATCGGGAGGAGAGAGCCTTCGGCGAGGTAATACGCTCAAAGCCAATAACGGATCGCAGCCAGAACAATCGCGACTTGCGTTTCTGGACCATCCGGATATCATAGCACAACTGCTGGAGTTCTCCAACGAGTCGATTGCCAAAGTTACATTTTACATTCCGACCATTCATTGCAGTTCATGCCTTTGGCTGCTTGAACACCTTTACCGATTAAATTCCGGCATTCAGCAATCACGGGTGGATTTTCTGAAAAAACAGGTTCATCTTACCTATCAACCCGATAAGCTAACGCTGCGCCAGCTTGTTGAACTGCTCAGTTCCATCGGGTACGAACCGCTGATCAGCCTCAACGATGTGGTTAAAGAGCAGCAACAACCATCGGACCGGCCGCTCTTATACCGACTGGCTGTTGCTGGATTTTGTGCAGGTAATATCATGCTGTTCAGTTTTCCTGAATACCTTGGCCTCGACGATCCCGCGTTCACGCAGTTGTTTGGTATTCTTAATATCCTGCTCGCTTTGCCAGTCGTCATCTACTCCGCGTCGGGCTATTTCGAGTCCGTCTGGAAAAGCCTGAAAAAAGGGGCGATTAACATTGACTTTCCTATTTTGCTGGGTATTCTGGTAGCTTTTTTTCGGGGCACCTACGAAGTTCTGTTTTTGACGGGTGCGGGCTACTTCGATTCGCTGACGGGCCTGATTTTTTTTCTGTTATGTGGGAAGTGGTTTCAACAACGAACCCACGATTTTCTATCGTTCGAGCGAGATTACAAATCCTATTTCCCGCTTGCCGTGACACTACTTGGGCGGAGGGAAGAGCAAAATGCAAAGAGCGAGGAGCAAGAGGTAAAAGCGCCAATTGATACAATTATCCCCCAGGCTAGTCTCACTTCTTCAGAACAAATTGTACTCGTATCCCAGTTACGCAAAGGCGATCGCATTCGTATACGTAATCACGAACTGATTCCCGCCGATGGTCTTCTTTATAAAGGCAAGGCCATGATCGATTATAGTTTCGTAACCGGCGAATCGGAGCCGGAAGCGAAGCGGCTGGGCGCGTTAGTATACGCGGGTGGCAAACAACTGGGTGAAGCCATCGAGCTGGAGGTAGTACGCGATGTATCGCAAAGCTACTTAACCCAATTGTGGAATAACGATGCCTTCCGAAAAGAGAATTCATCCCGGATGCTCACCTTTGCCGACATCGTCGGAAAGTATTTTACCCTGACAGTCATTACGGTCGCAACCTTGGTCGGTCTATACTGGTATCATGAAGATCTGTCGCGTGCAATCAATGCTTTTACGGCCGTACTCATCATCGCCTGCCCGTGTGCGCTTTCATTATCATACCCATTTGCACTCGGCAGCGGGCTCCGTAAGTTGAGTCAGCATAAATTATATCTGAAAAACGCAGGCGTAATTGAGCAAATGGCTGCCTGCGACACGATCGTTTTTGATAAAACCGGCACGCTAACCAATACGGAGCAACACGATGTTCAGGAGTCGTTTTTGCAACCATTAACGGCCTACGAACGAGCACTTATTGCCTCGTTGGTCCAACAGTCGGTCCACCCGCTCAGTCGTAAGCTAACGGCTTATCTGGCAGATAGTCAGCCATTTCCAATTGACGGATTTGCTGAATTTCCAGGTCATGGTGTTCAGGGACTCGTCGATGGCTGGTTCATGAAAGTAGGATCGCGCTCCTTTGTCAATACGGATTACAATACATCGGTTGATACGGATGATCCCGCTGGAACAACGGTCCATATTTCTATTGCGCAGACGTACCGGGGGTGCTTTCAATTTTCTTCTCACTACCGGGCAGGAATTGATACGATGTTACAGGATTTGCGTGGGCCATACCGACTTTATCTGCTCTCGGGCGATACTAAATCTGCTCAGACGCAGTTAAAACATTGGTTTCCCAAAGCCGGGCAGATGCATTTCAATTGTCGTCCACAGGAAAAGTTAGCGTTTATTCAGCATCTACAGGCTCGGGGACGTCGGGTATTGATGGTCGGCGATGGGCTGAACGATGCCGGAGCGCTGAAACAGGCCGATGTTGGCATGGCCATTACCGATGATACGATTCAGTTCACACCTGCCAGCGATGCCATTCTGGAAGCATCTTCGTTGAATCAACTGCCTGCTATGTTACGATACACCCGTTTCGGAATGCGCGTGATCCGGTTCAGTTTTGGTATTTCACTCCTCTATAACTTCGTCGGTTTATCCTACGCGCTGACGGGCAACTTATCGCCCGTGGTAGCCGCAATTCTCATGCCCATCAGTTCGGCTACCATGCTGGCGATTGCTACGCTGGGTATGCGGGGATATAGCCGATGGAAATCTACCCAAATAGCCTGATAGACGTCTGATCGACTTGAATGGTTATCTTTGGGAATGCTCACCTCTTCCCGTATCAATGCTCAATTACTGGTCGTTGTATTTGCTCAATTTGCCGGCACTTCGCTCTGGTTTGCTGGTAATGCCATTCTTCCTGAACTTCAACATCTGCTAAAGACGGCGGGACTTACCAGCTGGATTACCTCGTCCGTCCAGATTGGTTTTATCTCCGGCACACTGATCTACGCGGTCTTGGCCATACCCGATCGTTTTCGCTCAACCCATGTTTTCCTCATCTCCGTAACGTTAGCGGCTGCGGTCAATCTGATCTGGCTGGTTCTCCCGCTAAAAGCAGAAACGGTTTTAGTCAGCCGATTCATGACCGGCTTCTTTCTGGCAGGTGTTTATCCGGTGGGTATGAAAATTGCAGCCGATCGATTCAGGCCCGTTCTAGGCCGGGCAATGGGTTTTCTGGTCGGTGCTCTGGTGCTGGGAACAGCCTTCCCGCACCTGATACGAGGTTTGGGGAGTAGCTTGCCGTATCGTACACTAATCGTATCGGTCAGTTTGCTGGCTATTAGCGGTGGAGTTTTGCTCGCTGTCGTTGTCCCCGCAAAATCCATACAGGCCAACGGTAATTTCTTTCGCTTCCAGGCACTGCTTTCACTATGGAAGCCCTCAGCCTTTCGCCCGGCTATGCTGGGTTATTTTGGCCATATGTGGGAGCTGTATACGCTTTGGGCTTTTCTGCCAACCCTGATTGGCTACTACAGACATCAACATCCCGACGCAGCCATAACGACTTCGTTATGGGCGTTCGGGGCTATCGCTGCGGGAGCTGCGGGCTGTGTGGGTGGTGGCTATTTTGCCTTACGGATCGGAAGCGCGCGAGTTGCCCAATGTCTATTGCTCACATCGGGTCTTTGTATCGCCCTGACGCCGTTTCTGGTGGCTGCACCGTACTATCTGTTCGGGCTGTTTCTGCTTGTCTGGGGAGTTGCAGCCGCTGGTGACTCTCCGCAATTTTCAACGCTGGTGGCCAGTCACGCTGCGGTCGACAATCGGGGTAGTATTCTAACGCTCGTTACCTGTTTTGGTTTTCTATTGACAGTGATATCCATCCAGCTGATGGACTGGCTGGTCGCTTATTTTGGTATATCGGGCGGGCTTTTTTACGTGCTGCTTCCCGGACCGATATTGGGTCTTTGGGCGATGCGCCAAATGGCGAGTCCTGATCGTTTGTAGCGCTGGCTATCGGGTAGTATTAGATAGAATCACATATAGGCTTCGTCGCGTCCTGTGCGCAACTTGATAATCTTAAGCCCATTCAGCACCTTTAGCAGCGGGTAGGCCGGGTCGAACTCGTGCCAGCGGAAGCCGCCAAAGTTGGCCCGACCGCCATATTTATGGTGATTGTTGTGGTATGATTCGCCCATCATCAGGAAATCGAACGGTAAGAGGTTTTTTGCCGTGTCGTCCAGCTTGAAATTGGTATATCCGTAACGGTGAGCATACCAGTTAATAATCGCTCCATGGACTGGCCCCATCAGAAACTGCACAGGTAATAATAGAAATAACCACGGCGATGTTGCAAACTGGATATAGATCAAGGTGTAGGCTGTTCCCCAGGCCAACCGAACCGGCCATCGATCACCGAAGCGTTCCATCCAGGGCCAGTTTGGTACTCCTTTTTTGAATTTTGCCGGAATCGTGTCCCGGTTATTCAGGATGTCATTGTAATAGATGCGGGTCTTCCACATCATATCGAACAGATTTTTTGAAAACTCCGGCGAATGTGGGTCCTGGTCCGTATCGGCGTGGGCATGGTGTAGGCGGTGCATGATTCCGTAAGCGCGTGGACTCAGAAAGGATGATCCCTGCCCGATGAAAGTCAGGACGTAAAATACTTTTTCCCAGCCTTTGCTCATGGTGAACATCTGATGGGCCGCGTAGCGATGAAGAAAGAGAGTTTGCATTAACACTGATAAGTACCAGTGCGCCAGAAAGAAAGCGAGAATGATCATTAGAAAAAACAGGAGGACAGGGCGTTTAAGCGCCACCGAATTAAAATAGATTCAGAGTTACCATAACCGATAAAAACTGATAACAGCCAGCTTTTATCCGGCTTAGTTCATCCATTAGGGAGCGCAAATGGGCATCGACGGCGAGGGTAGCGTATAGGCCAATCCGCGGTTCGCGGCAGGCCAGACGTTCCGAAGGACTACAAGCCACTCCTTCACAGATCATATCGAGCTTTAAGCGTTGAAATCGACTTTTCAGGTGGTTCAGATCACTGTAGTAATCAACCGCACGCTGGCGCAGGCTCTGATAATGTTGATAATCCAGCAAATCGGACAAAATCACCAGGAGCTGATCTATTTCCTGTTCGTTCTGAGCAATCGTCATTGTCCAAGTCTGGTGCTGGCAACGGCAGGTCTGGACCATTAAGGGTTCATCATCCTGAGGGAGCGTAATACGTGTGTCTGTCATAGCCTAAACGGAGTCGAGAAAAACTCCTGACGGTAAAAGTAGCCGCTTCAAAAAAGACCGTTACTGATGGTTGTCAGGTTTTCAACTGAGTTTTATTAGCTCTTTATTATCCTGAGTTCTATCAGCCAATTTCCTGATAAATCTCATATACGGCCGGTCAGATACTCCGCACATTTGCCTCATCAAACGCTTTGGGGTATGCACATTATCTTTTTTATGATCGGCATTAGCCTGCTGATGGCCCTGGGATTTCTCGGCGCTTTTCTGTGGTCGATACGAACGGGTCAGCAAGACGATTTATATACGCCCTCCATGCGCATACTACTTGATGACAATGAACCAACTGCTACGGATACGACCGTTTAACCGCCTGTTACCGCTATGAATGTTTCGCAGAAACCGCCCACAATCATCTCGTCCGACCGGTCCCTTCTGGGGCAGGGAACTGCTCCTGCCGTGCAGTACTTCAACTACGATAACCGCACGGTTCGTAATTTTGCTATCGCTACGATTGTCTGGGGAGTTGTTGGTATGCTGGTTGGCGTGCTGATTGCCAGTCAGTTATTTACACCATCGGCCAACCTCGGCAATCAGTACACTACCTTCGGCCGGATTCGTCCATTGCACACCAATGCGGTGATTTTTGCCTTCGTCGGCAACGCCATTTTTATGGGCGTTTATTACTCGCTGCAACGGCTTTGCAAAGCCCGGATGTTCAGCGATTTGCTGAGCAAAATCCACTTCTGGGGCTGGCAAGCCATTATTGTGGCAGCTGCGATCACGCTGCCACTAGGGTTGACTACCTCACACGAATACGCAGAACTTGAATGGCCAATCGACATTGCCATTACGCTGATCTGGGTTGTGTTCGGTATAAATATGTTCGGTACGATCATCAACCGGCGGGAGCGGCATCTTTACGTAGCCATCTGGTTTTACATTGCCACATTCGTAACCGTGGCCGTTCTGCATATTGTCAATTCGTATGAGATGCCGGTCAGTTTATTCAAAAGTTATTACGTCTATGCCGGGGTGCAGGACGCGCTTGTGCAGTGGTGGTACGGTCACAACGCGGTAGCTTTCTTTCTGACAACGCCCTTTCTGGGTCTGATGTATTACTTTCTGCCCAAGATGGCCAACCGGCCCATTTACTCCTATAAATTATCAATTCTGCACTTCTGGGCGTTGATCTTTATCTACATCTGGGCAGGTCCACACCATTTACTCTATACGTCTTTGCCCGACTGGGCGCAATCGCTGGGTGTTGTGTTCTCTATCATGCTCATTGCTCCGTCGTGGGGTGGTATGATCAACGGGCTGCTGACACTGCGCGGAGCCTGGGACAAGGTGCGCGAAGATACCATCCTGAAATTCATGGTTGTGGCAGTTACCGCCTATGGTATGGCCACGTTTGAAGGGCCGATGCTTGCGCTCAAGAATGTAAATGCCATTGCCCACTTCACCGACTGGGTAGTCGCTCACGTGCACGTAGGTGCTTTAGGCTGGAATGGGTTTATGACGTTCGCTGTTCTATACTGGCTTATTCCGCGCGTATATCGCACTCCGTTATACTCCAGAAAACTGATGGGCGTTCACTTCTGGATCGGTACCTTGGGCATCTTGTTTTATGCTGTTCCCATGTACATATCAGGCTTCACGCAGGGAATGATGTGGAAGGAGTTTACACCCGAAGGCGTTCTGAAATACCCCAATTTTCTGGAAACAACCCTACAACTGATTCCTATGCACAAGATGCGGGCAGTTGGTGGTACGTTCTATCTGCTGGGGGCGATCCTGATGGCGTTTAACCTCTTTAAGACGATGGCCGCCGGAAAACTGGTTGCTAATGAACCCGCCGAAGCACCGGCTCTGGTAAAAGCGTATGTGCCAACCGGAAGCGATACCTACTGGCATCGCTGGTTTGAGCGGAAGCCCATTCCATTGCTGATTGGTTCGCTGATCGTCATTCTCATTGGTTCGCTTGTAGAATTGGTGCCCACGTTTATGGTAAGCTCCAACGTGCCAACCATTGCGTCTGTGCAGCCTTATACCGCCCTCGAAGTACAGGGCCGCGACCTCTATATCAAGGAAGGCTGTGTCAATTGCCATAGCCAGATGGTCAGACCGTTCCGCAGCGAAACAGAACGCTACGGCGAGTACTCCAAAGCGGGCGAGTTTGTGTATGATCACCCGTTTCTGTGGGGAAGCAAGCGCATCGGGCCCGATCTTCATCGCATCGGCGGTAAATACCCCAACTCCTGGCATTATCACCACATGCGCGATCCGACGTCGATGTCGCCAGGATCCATTATGCCCTCGTATCCGTGGCTGCTGGAAAATAAACTGGACATCTCGAATACGTCGGATAAACTAAAGGCTCTTCAAAAGGTAGGTGTTCCCTACGACGACATGACCATTTCCTACGCGAACGAAGACCTACGGAAACAGGCTCAACAGCTAAGCAGTCAGTTAGCTAACGATGGTATTAACGTAAAATCCGACCGCGAGATCGTGGCCCTGATCGCCTACCTCCAGAGACTCGGAACGGATATCAAGAAAATGGAACCATCGGGCAAATAAGTGAACAATGGATAATAAGGGTGATTGACAAGGACTTAGCAAAAGACGACGTCAGTTTACATTCTTTTTAATCAGGAAATTATGTTCAAGCAATTCATCTCCAGAATTCCCGGCGCTGACGTCTATATGGTCGGCTCATTCGTTACCTTCTTAAGTTTTTTTGTGCTGGTTGGCCTGTATTTGTTACTGGTCGATAAAGCCCACATCCGGCAAATGGGTCGGATGCCGCTCGATGATTCCTCCACCGATTAACACCACTCTCCACCGATGAACCTATTTATTTTAATCGATAGCGGACTTCTTTCCCTAAAACCAGCTCAATCAATCTGGGCCATCTCGTCGGGGCAGGATTTAGTGATGCTCATCCTGGGAGTGATCGTGCTGGTTGGTATGGTACTAATTGGGCTGGTCGCATTCTATCTGTTGCTTATCCTCAAAAAAGCAGTAGAACCCGAACCCGTTAAAAAACCTGTCGATACCCGTTCGTTATGGCAACGCCTATCGGGCCTGCATTCACTGAGCCAGGAAAAAGAGCTGGTGATGGAACATGCCTACGATGGCATTGCCGAACTCGATAATCCAACACCACCCTGGTTTATGTGGCTGTTTTACAGCACGATTGTCTTTTCGGTGATCTACCTGTTCATCTTTCATGTCATCGGATCGGGCGACATCATGGCGCAGGAGTACACGCAGGAAATGGCTATTGCCGACCAGCAACGGGAGGAATACATCAGGAAAGTAGCGGGTTCCATTAATGAAAATACTGTAACCCTGCTGAAAGATGCCAAAGGCGTTGAATCGGGGAAAGTGCTTTTTACCCAATACTGCGTTGCCTGTCACGGAGACAACGCCGAGGGTAAAGTCGGTCCGAACCTAACCGATGCGTACTGGCTGCATGGCGGTGACGTTAAGGCTGTTTTTCATACCATTACCGAGGGTGTGCCCGAAAAGGGAATGATTTCCTGGAAAAAGCAGCTTAATCCGCTTCAGGTACAGCAGGTTGCCAGTTACATTCTGTCGCTGCAAGGGTCAAATCCGGCTGGTGCGAAAGAGCCGCAGGGTGAGAAAATAGCAGGTGCCGTACCGGTAGCTCTGCGATAATTGATGAACCGAATGAAAATCAGCGTAGTACCTTCTTCATCCAATTTTCGCAATGTGCTGCCAACGACCGATTCGACGGGTGGTCGGCGGTGGTTGTACCCGCGTAGTGTTACGGGTCGGTTTACCCGCTGGCGGACGGGGGTAGCGCTGGTACTACTGGTAGCGTTGTTTGCCGGACCGTTCGTATGGGTAGATGGGCATCCGCTTTTTCTATTCAACGTACTTGAACGCCGGTTTATCTTTTTTGGCGTATCATTCTGGCCGCAGGATTTTTATCTGGTCGCTTTTGGGCTGGTCACTTTTATCGTATTCGTTACCCTCTTTACCGTAGTGTTTGGGCGGGTATGGTGCGGCTGGGCTTGCCCACAGACGATTTTTATGGAAATGGTTTTTCGTAAAATCGAAGTCTGGATCGAGGGCGACTATAACGCCCGCAAACGGCTCGATGCCAGCCCCTGGACAGTCGAAAAAGTAGCTAAAAAAAGCCTGAAGCATAGTGTCTTTTTGCTGATTTCATTCGCTATCAGTAATACATTTCTGGCGTATCTTATTGGCCGTGACCAGTGGCTGACGCTTATTGCCGACAACCCGAATGCACACATAGGCGGCCTTGCGTCGATATGGCTGTTCACAGGTGTATTCTATCTTGTTTTTGCTCGACTTCGTGAAATTGTCTGTACCACGATCTGCCCTTATGGACGATTACAGGGTGTTTTGCTGGATAAAAATTCGTTGATTGTTGCCTATGATTTCATTCGGGGTGAGCCACGTGGGAAAAAGGTGCGGGGTGAGGAGCAAGGAGTCGGGAGCACAGCTTTACAAAATACGTTTTACCCGCTGCCAATTGCCCCACACTCCGAGCCCAAAGGCGACTGCATCGACTGCAAACTGTGTGTACAGGTTTGCCCTACCGGCATCGACATTCGCAACGGTACGCAACTTGAATGCATCAACTGCACCTTATGTGTTGATGCCTGCGATGAGGTAATGCACAAGATAAACCGGCCGCTTGGACTGATCCGGATGGATTCGCAACAAGGTATTGAACAGGGGAAACCGTTTCGGTTCACCAGCCGGATATTGGCTTATAGCGGAGTGCTTATCGTTTTATTGGCCATTCTTGGTTTTCTGCTTGTCAGCCGCCCAGCGCTGGACGTGACGATACTTCGGGCGCCGGGGCAGTTGTTTCAGCGTGAAACCGGGAAACAGGTGTCGAACCTCTATCTGGTAGAGGTTATGAACAAAACGTACCGGCCAATTTCCGTGCGTTTCCGACTGAGCCGTTCTGACGCTAAGCTGATTTTTGTTCAGCCTCTCTCCACCGTTCCGGCCGGCGAACTAACAAAGGGTATGTTCTTTATTAACCTGCCCGAAAAAAGTATCCGCCAAAATAGTACGCCACTTCAGGTTGACATTTTAGTCGGCAATCAGGTCGTAAAACAACTGGAAACAACCTTTTTAGGCCCCGTCCATTGAGTGAATGACTGGTATTTTTCACCCTTGCGCTCATGCATCCTTTCACGCATTAACTACTATGAACTGGGGAAAAGCAATCATACTCACCTTTGTCCTGTTTGCCGGATTCATTGGCACGATGATTTACCAGATGTGTCGTCAGCACATCGATCTGGTACGGGATGATTATTACCAGACCGAAATCGCTTACCAGCAACAGATAAATCGAATTGTTCATGCCAGCCAGCAAGAGCCCGTTGCGATCGACTATCAGGCCGACAAACAACAGCTGACCTTCGTACTGCCCACAACGCTCCATAACGGCGAAATTCATTTTTACCGTCCATCTGACAACCGGATGGATTTTAGCGTGCACCTTCCAGCCAGTCACGTCAGTCGCCAAGTTATGTCAACGGCCAGGCTGGCGCGTGGTTATTGGCGCATTCAATTTACCTGGTCTGACGGGCATCGCGACTATTATACCGAACAGAAACTGTCTTTATAACCACCCATGAATCTACAACCGATCTGGTGGACAGTGGCTCTGGCGACGGGGGTGGTCGGTAGCCTGCACTGCGTTGGTATGTGCGGCCCATTGGCTATGGCTTTACCCATTGGGCGACTGCCTCGGTCGCAGCGTGGGCTGGCAATAGGTTTGTATCATAGTGGACGCGTAACGGCCTATGCCGGACTGGGTCTGTTGATGGGTTCTATCGGTGAGGGTTTGTGGCTCGCAGGATTACAGCGCCCCGTTTCTATTGCGGCTGGTCTGTTTCTGTTGTTTTGGACATTGGTTAATCAGGGCTTATTGCCGGGGCTTACTATGAGCGGTGCGACACATTGGATCGTTCAGCCAATGACTCGATTTTTGCACCAGCCTACGCTGCGGGCTTTTGTGTGGCTGGGTTTTTTAAACGGGTTGTTACCCTGCGGATTTGTGTATGTAGCCCTGACCGGAGCCATTACGACAAGTAACCCGGCTACTGGATCGGCTTATATGATTCTGTTTGGAATAGGAACAATTCCGGCTCTTCTCACGGTACGTTTTCTTCCTAATCTGTTCCCGGCAGCGCTGCGCAGACGGTTTACATTGTTTATGCCCGTTGTTACCGTAGCACTAGGCCTGTTGCTCCTGATTCGGGGGGTGTATAATCCGGTTAGTAGTGTTAAGGACGGCGGTGAGATACCGCTCTGTCATGGAAGAACGGCCCAGTTGACACCATAAGTCCATTAAGTTGATTCTCCAGAATAAGCAATGATGAAGAAAGGCATGTTTAATTATGTAGCAACCGTTGAGAAACGGCCGAGAATGAATTTTCATCCGACGCGCCTTCATACCGCCATAACTCAACGCCCTGCTGCACCAGAACAAACGCAGGTAAGTGAGTTATGGCGAAGCTCCGTACCACTTCCGGATGCATAGGTTCGTCGATCCTTAAGACACGAACCGACTCGCCAACCTGTTGTTGTAGTGACTGAACAAACTGCATGAACGACGCTGGTTGGCCAATAGCCTCGCGCCTGGATATCGATGGCAGGAATACCAGCAGTACCGTCGTTTTAGCAGGGATCAGAATTGGATCAGGCATGTTAAGTTTCATAATAAATGGATACAGTCAGTACTTGAAAATCGGAACAGTAGAATTGGATGTAAAATTGACATTCTGACGAGTAGAACTATATGATGCCGGTCAAAAAAAAGGTTGATTTTCGACAGAATTGCTTTAAACTCATGTTAGTTTAGTGCAAATCTCCATTTAGTTATGGCTCCTAACCTGAGCCATTTTATATATGCTTTCAAACCAGCCCACAAATGCCCTCATTGACCTGCTTTTTGAACAGAGCGACGATTTTATTGGCGTATACGATACCGAAAATGAGCGGTTTATACGTGTCAATCAGGTGGGCGTTCGTATGCTGGGATTCCTGTCGGAAAAGACGTTGCTGGATGATCCTATCTGGTCTAAATCGTTGCTGATTGCTCCACAAACGGACGAGCAGCGGGTTAATTTGATCCATGAAGTCAAACAAGCGGGTTATTACGAGCAGGAGACCGAACGGAGTAGTCAGGATGGTACACGATTCTGGGGGCGGTTGGTTATTATGCCCGTTAAAGACGAGCATAACGCTTATTTTTTAGTACGACTGACCAACCAGAGACGGCTCCATCAGGCGGAGCAGGAACTAATCCAGAGCGTTCAGCGCTACGAAGCCGTATTTACTCATGCTACCATCGGCATCATCGTTTCTGACCAGCTAGGTAGGGTCGTGTCGGTCAATAAACTGGCCAGAAAGTTGTTTGACTACCCAGACGATGAACTTCTGGGCCAGCCAATAGAGGTGCTCGTACCGACTGATGTGAGCCAGTATCATGAGCGGCTTCGGCAGTCGTTTGCCGATAATCCACAAGTCAGAGCAATGGGCCATAATCGTGATCTGCATGCGCGCCGGAAGGATGGTTCGGTGTTTCCCGTCGAAATTAGCCTTAGCTATTTTCGGCTGGATAATGAACTCTATGCCGTGGCCTACATCATTGACATTACGTTTAAAAAAGAAGCTGAACGGGAACTCCTGGCCCATCGCGACCGCATTGAACGGCTCAACGTTGAGCTGGAGCAGAAAGTGGCGGAACGCACTCATGCGCTCATGAATACGCTCGAACAACTCCAGCAGTCGAAAGATGAGCTCGACAAAGCCTTGACGGCTGAGCGCGAACTGGGCGAACTGAAATCACGTTTTGTATCGATGGCATCACACGAATTTCGTACGCCACTGACAACCATCCTCACCTCGGCAACCCTGATTGAAAAATACGCCGACAACGAGCAACAGGATAAGCGCCAGAAACACCTGCAACGTATCCGGTCATCGGTTAATCACCTCAACGATATTCTGGAAGAGTTTTTGTCGGTTGGCAGGCTCGAAGAGGGTAAAATTGAGGCCCGGCCTGTGGCCGTCGATCTGTCAAAACTTATTCAGGACATTATGGCTGAGATGCAGGGTATGCTCAAACCCGGACAGATAATTCAACCCTTTATTGACTGTCCGGATCGGGTCTGGCTTGATCCATCGCTACTCAGAAAGGTGATCGTAAATCTGCTTTCCAACGCCATTAAGTATTCCGATGCGGGATCAATTGTTACCGTGCGGGGCGAATGTACCGATACGCTGATAACATTAACCATAATGGATCAGGGTATTGGGATTTCGCCCGACGATCAGGAACACTTATTCGAACGGTTCTTCCGGGCTAAAAATGCGGCAAATAAACCGGGTACTGGCCTGGGCCTGCACATCGTAGCCCGATACATCGACCTGATGGGAGGCACCGTCTCGCTCCAGAGCGAATTGAACATCGGAACAATCGTAACCTTAACATTACCGTATGAAAACGATCCTGCTGATTGAGGATAACGACGCCATCCGTGAAAATACCGCCGAAATTCTCGAATTAACCGGCTATACAGTACACGTGGCTGAAAATGGCAAAGCTGGTGTCGAGAAAGCCTTAGCTTCCAGGCCTGATCTGGTCATTTGTGACATCATGATGCCCGTACTTGATGGGTATGGTGTGTTGCATATTTTTAATAAAAACCCGAATCTGTCCGGCATCCCGTTTATTTTCCTGACGGCCAAAACCGAGCGAACTGACTTCCGTAAAGGCATGGAACTAGGTGCTGACGATTATCTGACAAAACCCTTTGATGAATCAGAATTGCTCAGCGCTATCGAAGGGCGACTCAACCGATTCCAGCATGTTGGGCCACACTATCAGGCGTCTGATGACGACCCTGCTGAAACCAATGATTCGGCGGATTTTTTAGAACAGGCACGACAGTCGGGAAGTCTGGAAAGTTTATTAACAGGTCGTAAGGTTCACTCGGTACGAAAAAAGCAGTATATCTACACGGAAGGCGACGACCCTACCCGGCTATATTTCCTGAAATCAGGCAAAATCAAGACCGTTCGGAGCAATGCTGATGGCAAGGAGCTGATTACTGGATTCTATAACCCTGGCGAATTTTTCGGCTATATGGCCTTACTTGAAAATGTAGACTATACGGATTCTGCCGTCGTGCTGGAGGATTCAGAACTGGTTTATATTCCCAATGAGGAGTTTAAACAATTGTTGCTGGCCAATAATGAAGTGAGCCAGCAGTTCATACAGTTACTGGCTGGGCGAGTCAGTGAAAAGGAGAAACAGCTGGTAGCCATGGCTTATAGCTCACTGCGTCGACGGGTGGCCGACGCACTACTGCGACTTTATGAAAAACATGCCGCTGACTCAACAAGTCAGGCCGAGTCATTGGACCGTGAGGCACAAAGCTTGATTCAACTCTCGCGGGATGATCTGGCATCGGTAGTTGGTACAGCGACCGAGTCATTGATTCGCACACTGAGTGAGTTCAAACAGGATGGGCTGATTGAACTGGTTGGGTCGGGTATTCGCGTGTTGCAACCCGATAAGTTGCGCCGGGCCAACTGGTAGCGCTGGGCTGCTCAAACGAGCCATCAGATTTAGATAAAATGACGAACCGTGTGTCTTTCACGGTTCGTCATATCTTGAGTGCTTACGATAAAGCCCGGCTGCGATTATGAAGTGGCCGGGCTTTATCGTATTGACTATCTGTCGAGTCGCGCTGGCCTTTGGCCTATGATGAGCGTCTGTAAAGAGGCTGATAATTCTCATGGCCAATGGCTCAGGGTGTCCCTAGGTTTGCGTCATTACTTACCTACTACTCCGATATGATTCCGTCAACAATGAAAGCCGCAGTCCTCCATGCGTATGGCCAGCCATTACAGATTGAACAGCTACCTGTGCCAGTTGTAGGCCCTGGTCAATTATTGGTTAAAGTAGCTGCCTGCGGTGTTTGTCATACCGATTTACATGCAATCGATGGCGACTGGCCCGTTAAAGCAACCTTGCCATTAGTGCCGGGTCACGAAGGTGTAGGCACAGTCGTGGCGGTTGGGGCAGGCGTAACAAACATCCGCGAAGGTGATCGGGTGGGCGTACCCTGGCTCTATTCTGCCTGTGGTCACTGCGAATATTGCTATACCGGCTGGGAAACGTTGTGCCATTCTCAACAGAACACGGGTTATTCAGTGCAGGGAAGTTATGCCGACTATGTTCTGGCCGATGCTAATTATGTTGGGAAGATCCCGGATTCGCTGTCGTTTCTCGATGCTGCGCCCATTTTGTGTGCTGGAGTAACCGTTTATAAAGGTCTCAAAGAAACGGAAGTTCGTCCCGGCGAATGGGTAGTTATTTCAGGTATCGGCGGATTGGGTCATCTGGCCGTTCAGTATGCAAAAGCAATGGGAATGCATGTTGTAGCCGTCGACATTAGCGATGACAAACTGCAGTTAGCCAAAGCCGTAGGCGCCGATCTGGTTATCAATGCCGCAGAGGAAGACGCCGTGGCTATTGTCCATGATCAAATTGACGGAGCGCAGGGTGTGCTGGTGACCGCCGTTTCGCGATCTGCTTTCGCGCAGGGCGTAGCAATGTTACGCCGACATGGTACGCTGGCATTGGTTGGTTTACCCCCCGGGGACTTCGATTTGAACATATTCGACGTAACCCTGAATCGCAAAACGATTAGAGGGTCGATCGTTGGAACGCGTCAGGATTTGGTCGAGAGCATGGCATTGGCTGCTGAAGGTAAAGTGAAAGTACACTACCATACTGAGCGACTGGAAGCCATTAATAAGGTGCTAAATGACTTGAAGGCTGGTCGGGTAGATGGGCGGATTGTGCTTGATATGCAATGATGACTATCAGGTCGATGCCTAAGCCCGCTCATAAAATACAGCAATTGGGTAAACTAGCTTTGAACGGTCAAGCATTTCCAGATAGTCGCTATGAAAACAGCTTTTTTTCTTACAGATTGCTCGGTCGACTCAGCCCTTGTCCTGCGTCGTTGGCTGGAGTCTAATCCAGATAACGCACTCCACCTGACGGTCGTGCATCCGTATGACATCGAGGAATGTGCTGTGCTCAATAAGGAGACGTTTCGGGCGGCTAAACAGCAGGCCGAATCCCGACTCGAACGTTGGCTGGATATGCTGCCACAACTGAGCAAGCTAAAAGCAGAAACGCTTTTTTCATCTCCTCAGTTGGCGATCAAAATGCACTTGCTGTTACGGTCGTATGATTACCTGCTCATGAACGAGCAAACATTCACCTGGTCGGCCGATACTGAAACCTTCCTGAGGCAGACAACGACAAAATTATGTCGGCTGACGGCGTACGACGGTTTTAACCAAATGGCCTAAGCTATGAAAATAGCCTTTTTTAGCTGCCATTCCTACCGAATTATCTGGAAGGATTATTGGCGCAACTAAACGTGACCACACGGGATTGAGCCAGCCGATCCGCAAAATCAAGGGCTATGGTAGATAGCGTACTTTATGCGATTACCTATTGAGGTAATTGACAAAAAAAGCCCGAACCTGTACGGTTCGGGCCTGGGGAGTTAATACAATTAAATAACTAGGGTTTGACCAACTTGACCTGCTGATGTTCCTTCTCGGTATGGACCTGTAACATCAGTAAACCCCTGCCGTAGCCTAATGGTATGCTCACGCGATCTGAAGAGCCAGCCTCCTGAATACTCTGATGGTGCAGCTGTTTTCCTTGCAGGTCCAGCAGTTCCACTTGTACTGCCTGGCCTGATACACCACTGATCTCAACGTCAATCGATTTGCCAGAAACAGGATTTCCCAATACGCGTACCTGTAGCTTTTTGCCAGATTCCGTCGCACCAATTCGGGATGATATGGAGCAGACATCCAGCCAGTTATACGCATACGTTGCCGATGTGTTACCTTGTTTAGCACTTAGCGTAATGGTCGGATTATCAGTGTATAAATCCAGTGTATACGGCCCAGGATTAGTCGTCGGCGCTTTTTCGCTAACGATCGAAAAACTAATTGGCTCTCCGGAGACTCCAGCATACTGTGGATTAAAAGTAACTCGACGCGAAGATGAGCTTAGGTATTCGCAGTTTATAGTTGAGACGCCCGTGATGGTGAACCCAGACGTTTCAGACCCAGACGTCACTGTTAACTGGAAACTGGCATTGGCTGAGAGCCCACCCGGATCAGTAGCTGTAATGGATACAGGCGAAGTACCTGAACTGGTAGGCGTACCACTTATGACACTGCCAGACAGATTTAAGCCACCAGGCAGACCCTGTGCCGCAAACGTGAGCGACTGCAGATCGGGGTCTGAGAAGTAGTTTTTGAGATCCAGCTGATAAGGCTGTCCCACCAAAATCGTCTGATCAGCAATGCCCGAAGTGGTCGGAGGGTTGTTTGGCGTACTACCCGATTGGCAGGCAGCCCACCATTCATAGCGGAAGTTGGTTTCATTATTAAATTGCTGCGAAGCGACCAGCGTAATTGCTGGATTATCCGTATACAAACGGATCGTATAAGGTGGAGGATCGTTCGTTACCAGCTTTTCGTTAACGACAGAGAACGAAATGGGTTTTGAATTCTGACCGGTGTACTGTGGTGCGAAAGTAACGTAATACCCACCTTTAACTGCGTCGAACAGTTCGCAGTTAAGCGTGTTGACCGTAGTAATAGCAAAGGTTCCACCCTGAATGCTCAAGGCCACTGCATTGGAAGCCGCACTCGTGCAGCCATTCTGAGTACAGGTGGCTGTTAACGTATAGCTGCCCGGCTGGCTAAACGTATATACTGAACCATTCGCCGTTCCTGTGCCACCTTGTGGCTGCCAGTTGATGGTTCCTCCAGAACAGCCCGAAGCCGTAACAGAAATAGGCTCGTTGGTTGTCGATAGCGTACTGGCCGCCAGGGTGGGAGGGGACAGTGAGCAGGAAACGCTGAGCGAGAAGGCATTTGACGTTACACTGTTGCAGGGGCTGGTTGCCACCAATACATACGACCCCGCATCGCCTGGGGTGACACTGTTCAGCGTAAGCGTCGATGTGTTTTGATTGGCTGCTGGTTGTCCGTTGCGGTACCACTGGAAATTGGTAATGGGCCCGCTCACTAAAACTGGTACGACAACATTTGTCCCTACTGCCACATTGGAAGTACTCGCTGGCTGCTGGGTGATGGCTGCAGTCTGAACAACCAAGTTGAAGGCATCGCTGAATAAATTGCCATCTCCACTGATTATCTGGGCGTAATATACCCCGGCATCTGAAGCCTGAACATTATATAACTGTAGGGTTGCTGAGTTCTGACCATAAACCGGTACATCCGTAGTCTGTGCATGCCGATACCATTGATAATAGACGGTCCCATCGCCATCGGCCTGTACCGTCGTGCTGACCGAGCTACCAACACAGGTGACTACATTGGCAGGAGTAGGCTGCTGAACAATATGAAGCACATTTTTAATATACGCTGCAGAGCCTGAATATTGGCCTGCTACGGCGTCTAAATCGCCGTCTTTATCCAGATCGCCTAGCTCTAATTGAGAACCAAATCCTAAATTGATACCATCAAACGGATTGGCTTCACCGACTATCTGAATAAAACGAGGGGCTGAAGGTGTGCCAATGTTGCGGTAATACAAAATAGGAACTCCTGATAGAGCCACATCCAGATCACCATCGCCGTCCATATCACCCACAACTGGATTGGAATAATTACCACTACGGACAATGCCATAAAAGGGGCTGTCACAGCCGGTAATCTCCTGAAAGTTGGCAGCTCCTGGGGAGCCAACATTGCGCAGATAATGGATCGCCACGCCTGTAATGACTAGCATATCGAGATCGCCATCGGCATCAAAATCAGCTAAACTTACATAAGCATAGCCTTCGTTGGGATAACTGACATCGTTAAACAACGCGGCTACACGGGCGCCAGTATTCCCTCTAGCAGCAGTAATCGTACGGGAAGACGATTGAGCGAAGATCGGATTGGTCTTTGTACCGTTATTAATATAAGGGGTAATGATACCGTCCAGGCCACCCGTTACAGCATCCAGATCACCATCGCCATCCAGATCACCAAAGGAAAATTTGAGGTTTTGGATAGAGCCTCCACTAGGTGGAGGAATTGGACTGGTAGCGGCAACAAAGACAGTTTGCTCACTTTGGGGAGGGGCCCCTGTATTCGTGTAATATTGAATCGTTCCATCAAAATTCGTTATAACCAGATCGAGATCGCCATCGCCATCTAAATCGACTAATGAGGGAGAGGCACCAGGCCCACTAGTATTAACAGGAGCAAATGGATCACCTGACAATTGTCTGACGAATCCCTGGCCCTGGACTGTTGAAGCCAGCATAGACCAATAGAGGAGGAAAAGGCTGCCTAGACAGATAAACCTGATTCTGGGTAAAAAAAAGTTCATAAAGAGAGCGTTTTGGTTATATATAAAAGGGGGGAAATACGAGTTTTTACTTTTTGCTGGAAGGAGAGATTAAGAGGCTCCGGTGTTTTGCAATTGTACTAACCACTAGTTATTAAATTAGCAATATGCTACAGATAGAACGATTTTTGGTTTATTTATGCCTGAAGGTATCTTAGTTGTAACTAATAGAGAGCGACTGGCTAGTCTGCTCTCATTGACAATAGCTATGATGCTTAAATCATGTATTGTCTCTAACAATACATCTGTTCTTAGATAGTCAATTGCTGTTTTTTTTTAATACAACAATACCCATAAAACTGAATTTTACCTATTAACTTGCCTATTAGTGAATCTTTTAAAAGTACCTACTTCGCTTATCTATTCCCAATGGTTATTGAAAAAATCACTAGGGATCTTATTAAACGATTCATTAGTGAATAGCCTCTATTAATCTCATAATTACATGAAACCGTTTTTTACGCTATTCTTGGTTTTGGTTAGTCTTCAACTTGTCGGGGCACAAACCCCTAAACTAGACAGCTTGAATCGGCTCATCAGCCAGGCACCTACCGATACGGCACGAATAAACCTGATCAACAAAAAAATTGCTTTATTAACAGACGTCAACTTAGATTCGGCGATAAGCTTAAGCCAGAGGAATATTAACGATGCTAAACGGATTAACTATAAACTGGGTGAGGCAACGGCCCGATTACGCATAGCACACTGCTTTAATTTTAAAGGAAATTATTCGGCGGTTAAAGAAAATCTAAAGATAGCCGAAACCCTGTATGGTTCCTTAAAGGATTCGGCTTATCTACTTAAAGTGTATAATGCCTATGGTACCATGTATGGCATGCAAAGCAAATACGACAGTGCCATCACATTTTTTGAGAAGGGTATTGCTATTGCTGAACGGAATGGCTACAAGGCGAATCTGGGAAATACTTACTTGAACGTTGGCATCGCCTATGATATGCTGTCGAACCGGCCGCAGGCATTACGGTTTCAACAAAAGGCGCTGACCCTGGCCGAATCAGAAAATAACCTCCGTGACCAGGCATTTTGTCTGGTTAATATGGCCAATCTATATAAGGGAATGGATGACTTGAAAGGTGCTGAGCAACGATACCATAAAGCCTTACAACTAGCCAGACAGGAAGGCATTAAGAGCATAGAACTCTATTCCTACACGAATCTGGCCAGTATCTACACGGGCCAGCATGCCAACCAGAAAGCCTATGAGTTTGCAATGAAAGCGGCCATTTTGGGTAAAGAAATGGGCGATGATGGTATTCAGGCTTCCAGTTTATCGACGGGTGCTACCAATTTAGCGGAGCAAAAAAAGTTTACTGAGGCCGAAAAGCTGAACAAACAGGCTATGGCCATTGCCGATGCCTCCCAGCAACCGCTCAATATCCATCAGACTTATTCAACGATGGGGACGATTCTGAAAATGCAGGGCAAGTATGCCGAGGCTATTCCTTATTATGAAAAAAGCTTTGCCGTTCTTAAAGATGCCGACATCTATGATACTCAGACGGGCGAAATTTATGCTGAATTGTCAACTTGCTACGAAAAAACGGGCAACTATAACAAGGCCTTAGCCACGTATAAGACAGCTGCTGCCATTACTGATTCGGTTCGGGGCAAAGAAAATATCCGGAAAGCCACTGAGCTGACGATGAATTATGAGTTCGCTAAGAAACAGCAGGCTGTTGAGGCCGAACAACAAAAACAGAATGCCATCGCTAAAGCCCGTCAATTGGCCCTACTGGCTGGCCTGGCACTGACGCTTCTACTAGCGGGGGTTTCTTTCTATGCCTACCGCACCAAGAAAAAAGCCAACACGCTGTTGGAATCTCAGAAACTTCAGCTTCAGAACCAGAAGAACCAGCTTGAAGAGCAGAAGGAACAACTGCAAAAAACCCTGACTGAACTTCGCAAAACACAACGTCAACTGGTGCAGGCCGAGAAGATGGCAACGATGGGTAAATTGACCAAAGGTATTGTCGACCGTATTCTTAACCCGCTTAATTATATCAACAACTTCGCACTGGCTGCCAAAGAGCTTCTCAATGAACTGGTAACGGTGACCCAACAGTATCAAACCAGCTACTCCCAGACGGATCGGGAGGATCTGGAAGATTCGGGGGCTATGTTGAGTCAGAATCTGGACAAGATCAATGAGCACGGCAGCAGTACTGCCCGGATTTTGCAGGATATGCAGAAACTGCTCAAAGAGCGATCATCAGATATGGCTGTTGTTGAAATTAACTCGTTTCTGGAACACAAGATTAATGATTCTCTAACAATAGCCCTGAAAAGTAACGCTAGTTCACTACCCATAGCCCTAAACTTTTCACTGGCTCCTCAGCCGCTGGAAGTAAATCTGCTACCCCATGAGTTTACGCAG
This sequence comes from Spirosoma aureum, assembly GCF_011604685.1. NCBI lineage: Bacteria > Pseudomonadati > Bacteroidota > Cytophagia > Cytophagales > Cytophagaceae > Spirosoma > Spirosoma aureum. The sequence goes on from NZ_CP050063.1 coordinate 696,173, forward strand.
GTACTGGTCAGCCTGATCGACAATTCCTGTTATTCGCTGATGGAAAAGAGCCGTCGGGTAGGTGGGTTTGCCGCTAAAATCGATGTACAGACGCAACAGATCGATGATCATGTACAAATTCAGGTGCGAGACAATGGCAGGGGTATTCCAGCTAAGGAATTGAGCCAGCTTTTCAGTCCCTTTTTTACAACAAAACCAACGGCAAAAGGAACCGGACTTGGTTTGTTCATGAGTAAAGATGTGGTAGAGCACTTGCAGGGGCAGATGACAATTGATTCTGTGGAAGGGGAATTTACAGTTGTTACAATCCTGTTGCCTCTCACCACCGCCGATAGCCTGGTATAAGCAGACGCACACAACGAAAAGGGGTACTAACAGCTATAAAAGCAATTCGTTAGTACCCTTTTGTTTCAGGTTATTCCAGCCGACAAAGCGCTTCCAAATCTGCGATCTGGGTTTATCTATTGTCGCCAACAGGCCATTTGAGCCTGGTTAACAGCCAGATTGCGGCTTATTCCGCTAAGATCCATCACATAAGCCCCCCGCTGGTTTTCATTGGCGTTATCGACATTTGTAAAAATAATCTTAGCCCCATTCAGCGAAAATCGTGGGTCGATATCGTTTGTCCCGGCTGGCTTTCCACTGCCCGACAGATCGGTAATAACTCCCGTTTGTAGCGTAAGTAATTGAATATGGGCATTTAACTGGCGACCTTGTTCGTTCTGGAACTGACTAATATCATAGCTGTATAACAACTGTTTGCCATCAATTGAAAAAACAGGATTGCTGATTCGACCTTTCGGGGCAATCAGCAGCGTAACCGAATCGACCTTCGAACTTATCAGGACCAGATTATTGTCATAGAGGTCACTGCTCGATGATCGGGCTACAATCAGATTGCCCTGCTCGGCCCAATCACAGCCTGAAAAAAATTGACCCGATGCTAACTTCGAAACGATGCGAAGGCCGGTACCATTCGTTTGTATCGCATACAGTTTGTTATTGCTCGGATAGAGTAATTGAGTGCCATCCGGCGACCAGCAAAATGACAGATCCGTAGGTATAATGCCCGCCAATGGAATACTGGTAATCTGGCGTAAATTACTTCCGTCTCTGTTCATGATAAACAGGTGCAGATCCGTTTTCATGTTCGAGATGAAGGCTATCTCTCGCTTGTTAGGGCTGGCGACTGGTCGCCAGTTACTGCCTTGCGTGGTCAATTGAATCTCTTCTCCTGTTCCCGTAGAGGTGAACAGCTGTAACCGACCATTTACTGGCTTCACGTAAACATACGGGAACTCTGGAAAAGGCCTGGTTCGAAACGTAGAAATATCACCTTTCACAGCGTTAAAACCGTCTTTTACCGTCACCTGCCAGTAATAAACTGCGTTATAAGCCAGGTTTTTTACCTGAAGCGAATCCGCTTTCTGATCCAGCGATTGCACCACAGGCTCGGCCACGCCATCCTGAAATACCGTAACATCATACGTGAGCGAATCCTTATCGGGATCCGTGGCCTTCCAGCGTAATGTTAACGATGTTTTAAGGGTATCGGAGCCCGACTTTGGAGCAATGACAGTAGGTGTTGTCGAGGGTTTGTTCTGGCTCTTGTCGTCGCGTAGCAACAGGGTTACGGCGGTCAGCTGCTGGTCGCCAACCTCAATAGCCGCAAATTCGTTAAGAAATCCCGTTAACATGGCCTGCAAAGTGTACTTGCCTGTCAGTACGCTATCGAATCGGAAATAGCCTAACGAATCAGTATCCAGGCTACGGCTGGTTGGGCTAAGTCTGACTAATACGTGAGCGGCTGGTTTTCGGGTACTGCTGAACAAAACCTGCCCACGAATGGAACTATAGGTACTTGGATCAATGAACAAATCCTCATTACAGCCACAGGTTGTTAACAGAACAACCCCTACCAGTATACGCAAAACTAGGTTATTCATAAATAGATAAGATTGAAGGATGGTGTGGTTATGGAACCAATACATGAGGATAGGCTGGTCGTTTTCAGGGACGACCAAAATGGCCTAGAACCAGAACTAATCCGGCATTGGCCCGAACATAATAATCGTTACGGGTACCAGCCGCAAGGCCGTCCAGCACGTCTGTAAAAGGTTGATGATATTCAAGCGTTCCGCGCAGCCCCAATGTTCCTGACAAACGGTATTCGAGACCTCCCCCTCCACTAAGGGTGAAATACCGCTGGTTGGCTGGCTCCAGCATGATACCCAGTTTTCGAATCGTATAGCCAGCACCGGCATAAAACAACGGTGTAAATCGCTGGTTAGGTAGGGCTCTAAATAAAATATTGCCCGTAAACTCGTTGACATCTATCGACAGAAAACGCTTGGTTGCCAGTGTGCCAGTCGAGGCATTTGCCTGAATGGCTAGATAGGGAGTCAAGTAGACTTCCAGCGAAGCACCATACCCGATTTTGTTGAGTGGCGAGGAATAATCACCCTGATAGCGCCAGGCCGAACCGTAGGGCTGGACAATGATTCTTGGAACGGCCATCTGTTCACGGGCGCCATATACATCGGTCTGAACCATTTCTGACCGTTCTTCCTCGTAAGCATTCAACATGTTTTTGGTTCGCGCAGTCGACCGGGGCGATGAAGTCCATAAACTGTCGCGAATTCCTTCAAGAACCATTGAATGAACCGCTTTTTCGATGGCTTCTGTAACCGCTAAGTGTGCTGGTTCGGTTGTGGTAAAACCCGTTTCTGCTTCGAGTAATCGCTTAAAATTGACGAACCGAAACACCCCGCCATCTACAGCCTGCGACAGAATCGTTTTCGATGTGTATATCGTTTTGAGAATTTTTCCGGTTTTGGTTGCCACCGCCCGCAGGTAAACAGTAACCCGGTCTTGCCTGTATTGTGTAGATCCACCCGTGCCAAAGTAGCGCAGGCCAGCTCCGCCCGTAACCGTATTCGCATCATAAGACACGACTCCACCCTCCATAATAAGCCCGGCAAACAGCAAAGGAGGCAGGCTATTGTCTTCATTTTTAAATTGCGCCATGCTCGACCGGATAATTTTCCGTTCGTTTAGCAGATTACTCACATTCTCCCGTTCGACCGGAACAAACCAATTGCTTTCTTCCAGGGCTTTCATCAGAATGTTGGTTGCTCCCTGTGTAACGGCGGTTGAGAAGTTGGATCCGGTTTCGGTCAGTTTATACTGGCCTGTCAGGTCGCGGAATTTATAGACCGCTGCGTAGATTTTTTCATTCGGTTCGGGAAGTGTCCGTAACGAACCTGTTACGGGAGTTTCTTCGCCCAGTCGGGCGGGGCGGATACCTTTGGGCTGGTGCATATAGGCGCTACAGCCGCTCAAAAGCCAGCAACAGGCCACTGGAGCCAGCCCGTAGGCTGCCCATTTTAGTAAGTTAGTAAACATGAAAAAGGTCGGTTTAGAGCGAAATAGGACTACTCAACATGGCTATTACCCATTAAAAATAGGGTACTGTAATCGTCGTTTGCCCGCCTTTCCCATCCGTAATCTGGATATTTATGCCGTCAGTGCCGTTGGCTACGATCACCTGTAAGTCGCCGAACTGGAACGTTCCTTCCTTCAGCCCCTGTTCACCAAACTGACTCGTAAACAGATTGCGTGATAACTGACTAAGGAGTTGATTCTGAAGTGTCTGAGAAAAGCTTGTTAGTGCACTATTCTGTGTGCTCGACGAGGTTGTCGCTTTAGGCGTCGATGGATCCTTGAGCTTATCCTGCGCCTGTGCCGAACTAAGCATCCATGCATAATTGAACGTATTGCCCCCAAACGATGGATTGTTTGGATGATACACAAATGATTGTGCCTGCCCCGCCAGACTTAGCAGGAGCAAAAAACAAATAGGTAATGACTGTACCATGAGATGAAGTTTCAGTTGAATGTGGTGTGAATTGCATGTGTACTAAAGCCGGTTCAGACCGGCTGAATAATCATTGCCCGGCTATTGCCGATGCCACTTATTTTATGCCCGTACCGCGCTGGTCTTCGTCGCCCAGCTGATTGGTTACCGTTTGTATAGTTGCAAAATAACCCCGAACAATCTCTACAGCATAGGTAGCGTACTCGTCGATAACATCGCGCCGGGAAGGAACAAATTGCTGCCAGAGTAGCTCGTTGTCAACGCTGACCGAAATGATATTCGCCAGTGAATTACCAGCCGAGGGCATCTCTTCTATCGTTACGACAAACTCGCTCAGATTGAAAACCGCCGATGCGTTCGAATTGACAACGGTTGAATCGGTGAATACATTTGCCGCTAAACTAAGTGGTAAACTACTCCACTGCTGGTAGAAAGATTCATAAAAATCCCGGCCAATTTTTGTTCGGGTAATATCCAGAACAATACTGGAAGGGCCATTTTCGTCCATCATTTCCTCTACGAGCGAATCTTCGACCATGATTTCAGCAAACTCATCTATTGGGCTCTGGGCATGGGCCGAAACCGTCAACAGCCCCAGGGCTATCCATAGTATCATCAGATACAGTCGCACGGCAGATCAGAGATGATTATTGGTCAGGATCACTTTCATGCCGCCCGTTTGCTCGATTCGCATGGGCACACCAACAGACAGGCTACCTTCCCGGATCAGTTGATTGCCATCACCCCGCTGAATGAGCTGGACGTCGACATTGTTTGAGCGCACGTCAGGCATGGTCAGCACGTTTTGATTGCCAATCTGATCGACGGTATAGTGATTGCCGTTGCCAATCAGGTTTAATTCGAGCTGATTCTGATTCCCTGTTTGTCGCAACAGCATCGCGTTGGCACTTCCCTGACTACTGGTTAGTAGCTTATTCCCTGTACCGGCCTGGTCGATGAGTACGGTCGAGCCCACGGCTGCGTTTCCCGACACAATGGCCTGTTGCACGAGAGTGTTTGTTCCGCTGCCGGTCTGTTTCCAGAACACGTCTGACTGAGCCGACGCGCTCAGCGCAATAATACTTAAGCAAAAAGTCAGTAGAAGCCGTATCATAGCTTTTGAATGAACTTTGAGGGTGGATAAAAGTCTGAAAGAGCGAAGAAAACTCAGACTGTTGCCCATGGCGACAGCCTGAGTTGCACCCGTGTGAGTTAGTTGCTCTGCCGAACAAACCCTAGATTAGAGTTACCGTTCTGGTTGATGTACAGCGTCTGACCATTGCCTGTTTGTAGCGATTCCAGGCGGTTATTCGCTCCATCCTGACGTGCATTAATGCCATCAAACCCTCTGACGAGGTGATCTGATCCATACTGATTTATATCGGCGTAGTTATTTGGACCAAAAGCCTGTACCAGTCTGATGGTGTTTCTAACCCCATCCTGATAGGTCTTGGTCTGGTTTAAATCGCCTTCCTGCCGAACATACGCGTAATTGCGATCAAACCAGGTAGGTGAACCCTGCTGGTCGATACGCAGTTTATTGCGACTTCCGTATTGCTCACCGATGGCTTCGTTCCAGTTATTATTCTGGTAAATTTCGCCCGTGTTCGCATCACCGATCTGCGTAAGTCTCGCCAGGTTATCATTACCCCTTTGCCGGATAAATGAGTTGGTAATGTCAAAACCCACGATCTGATCCGACTGATAGTCCAGAAAAATCCGGTTGCGATTACCTTCCTGCAGGAACTCTGCTTTTGCCGCTGTTCCATCTACGCTTATCTGGCTGGAGGAGATGTAGTTACTACGTCCAAATTGCCGCGAGAAGGCCGATGAGTTCGCCTTTTCCTGTTTAAAATAAGCCCAGTTAATCTGATCTCCGCGTTGGAACGAATTGACCTCATGGCCGTGCCCGTTTTGTCTGGACTCGGCAAATTGGTCATAACCCTCCTGGGCTAACGTTGATTTATTGAACGACGAACTAGTACCGTTACCGTTCTGATAAATGTATGCATCGTGTAGCTGACCAGTCTGGTACACTTTGCCATCATTATAGAGACCGGCCTGATTCAGGAAGGCTTCATTATACTGAGCAAAACTTGTTGCGGCAACAACCAGTAAGGTTGCACCTGTCAATAGTATTTTTTTCATTGTGAATAGAAAATAATAAGTGAAACATAAACTAGATAGAAGCGTGCATAATTACCGGCGTTGACGCCGTTTGGGAGTGCGGGGCTGATGGGTGACCGGCTTCTGGCCAGGAAGCAGCGTCACCGTATTGTTGTCCGTTCCTGACGATTGGTTAATAATCGCCGAGGATTGACCTTCCTGCGACAGTTCGACCGAGTTTGGGCCGTCACTGCGCTGATTGATCGTCGTTTGGGTGTTTTTATCCACCCGTAGGCTAATCCGGTTACCGGTTTGCCCACTACTGCTCGAATCAGTACTGTTTTGATTGATAATGACGCTGTTGCCACTGCCCGATTGCGAAACCATGGCGTGGTTGCCCGGAGAACCCTGTTGACTAATGGATATATGGTTCTGGGCAGTTGAGGCAAATGCAGATAGCATAGCCAGGCTGGAGAGAGCTAGTTTTTTCATGCCGGAAGATCACTAATGGTGTATAGGATAGTGTCGACAATGGTTCACAACTCGCTAACCAACAGAAACAATTACTCATCCGGCCACCCCAAAATCGTACTGTTTATGGGCCGCCGAACAGGGTTTTACTTATTCGGCGTACTGCGGTCGGTTGAGTTACTGCTTAAATGGGTTAGTGGGTTTTGTATTACCCTGAAGACGAAACAAAGGTGAAAGGTAAAAGAACGTCGTGCTTGAAAAGGGTAGTAAACGACCTGTTTTGGTTATTAAACAGCTTTTTTTTGTACGTAAGCTGTATGCCGTACGGCTAATAAAATGGCTTTTTGTTACCGCAAAATAAAACGCGTATAAGTATGAATTGACTTTATCCTTTACGACGCCCTATTTTACTCCTCGTCCTTCAACAAGGCAAATGCTTGATTATCAAAAGCATAAACTAACACACCATGAAAAATAATAAACGTAAAGTGCTGCTCATCAGCCATGATACCTCGTCGACGGCTTATCTGGCGCAGGTTTTGGAAAAATCAGGAAGTTATGCTGTCAAAACCGCCACAACAGGTCGAGCGGCAGTAGGTATTCACAAACAAACAGCCATTGATCTGGCATTTTGTGACGTTGAGTTAAAAGGGAGCTGGAGTAGTGCTGAAACAGTACGCCAACTCAGGCTACTAAATCCGCTTGCCATCATTTACCTAACCGATCCGGCCTCCGAACAACTACCGCCATCAGCCCAAACTAATCCTGCAAATCCAGTAACCTACCTGCATAAGCCAGTAAGCTTTGATGAACTATTTCAGACAATTAATGCGGTGGTTGGCTCATTAAATGATAAAAGTGTTGCGAAGTTGCCTGCGGAAAGGCTGGAGGAGGCTGAACTGGAAGATAAAACTGATCTGAAAAAACACAAGCTTGGGCGTGAGGCAATCTTTATGATTGACGATAACATATTCATAAAATATAATTATCAATTTGTCAAAGTACCCCTCAAAGACATTATTCTGCTGGAAGCCAACATGTACGTTACACTAATTACAACCAACCGGAAGTTTGTTCTCCGGCTAACACTGAGCTCTTTATTGGAACGTCTCAATCTGGAGACTTTAGTTCGCGTACATCGATCCTTTGCCATAAATATTCAAAAAGTCGACTTATTCACTGAGCATGAAGTCATTATTGGCCAGCATAGAGTACCCTTAGGGCGGCACTACAGGCGGCAGTTCATTGATCACTTTCAATTTCGATAAAATAAGTTGTTCATAGCCCTTGCTAAACCAACTAGACTGCCAGCCCGATTGAAGAGATACAACGACCATATGAGTATAACCAAAGTCAGTTTATAAACTTCCCGGATTAATTAACTCAGCCCATCATTCTCTATTTCGTCCGCTGAGCACTGAAACTGTGTCGGCTCATGGGTTATTGATAAGATTAAATGCCCCGGATAAGGCCCACTTAGTTCATGGCCCTTATTTTTGTGATTGTGATTACAAATTTTTGTAAATCATCTAAATCGGGGCAAGAGGTCATGCAGCAACAAGTAGAGTCATGGATACGAGCTATAGTCCGTTGGTTCGGGTACGTCCCGAACCGGGATATATCGGGTTGGGTTTTACTGACAACGGCTATCGTATTGGGGCTGGCAGTCGATCTTGTCGTTACTCAGATCATTCGATTCATTGTTCGTCGCCGGGCATTTCAAACACTGGATTTTCTCAAAACCCATGTGCGTTGGGCATTCTGGGCGTTTGTACCCTCTTTGTTTTTTCTGTTGGCTACCAATATTCAGCCAGAGCGTTTTTTGCGTCGGCATCCGATTGCCGATAAAACGGCTGAGGTTTTATTTTTGATAACAGCAACCTGGCTAAGCGTTAAGATACTGAAAGTTGGGGAGTTAATCCTGATCCGGCAATACGATACAACGAAAGATGTTAACCTGTCGCAGCGAAAGTTTGTCACGCAAGTGCGGTTTGCCAGGCGTCTGGTCGCCATTGGGATCATTCTCATTGGTATATCATTAATACTGATCTCATTTCAGGGTAGCCGAAAAGTAGGGCTCAGCGTGCTGACTTCGGCGGGGGTTGTATCGGTCGTAATTGGTTTTGCGGCTCAAAAAACACTGGCTAACTTACTGGCTGGCATTCAGATTGCCTTCAATCAACAGATACGATTAGATGATGCCGTCGTGGTCGAAAAGGAATGGGGACGCATTGAAGAAATCAACCTCACCAGTGTCATCGTTCGGATTTGGGATCGCCGTCGGTTAATTTTACCGATCACGTACTTTGTCGAAACACCGTTCGAAAACTGGACCCGCTCCGACGCGTCTATTATTGGGGCCATTTTTCTATACTTGGATTACAACGTACCCGTCGACAAAATCCGCGAAAAAGCTCGCGAAATAGCTGAAAATGACCCGCTCTGGACAGGTGAAAGTTTTGCCGTTCAGGTTACCGATACAACGCCGACCTGTATTCAGGTGCGGATACTTGCGTCTGCCCCGGATGCTCCTTCTGCGTTTGATCTACGCTGTCACCTGCGTGAGCAACTCATCGCTTTCATTCGTGATGAATACCCGCAAAGCCTTCCGCAAACGCGCCTGATGCTGGCCGAAGAATTACGGCCCAAAGAAGTATAGCCAATGTAAATTTAGTAAGCTTATGCCTATCCGAATTGTTTTGGTAGATGACCATCCGGTGGTTCTCGATGGGATCAGACTGATGTTCGGTCTGTACGTGGGCTGTACATGCCGGCCTGATTTCATACGCCGGTAGGACGGTTAAGGTTGAGATTCGCCCCGGTCTGGAATCCTACAACGGTAGCTCCCGGAATGGTGTCAATAGTGAAAATTATAGCGGTTGGTCCGGAAGTTTCGTTTTTGTTCGGTGAGTTTACGGTGCCAGATGGCAAGAAAAGCAGGGCTTTTTGTATATGCATACGCTCTTTTCACTCTTGTCGAATTGAGTTCAGCGGGTTTGTTAAGGCAGCCCGTACCGTTTCGTAACTGACCACTATGGCTGTTAGTATGACAACCAGAAGGATGCTTAGTAGGAAAATGAACGCATCGATAGGCACACGATACGTAAAATCTTCGAGCCAGCGATACATCATGAACCAACCCAACGGCACGGCTATCAGGCAGGCAACGGCCAGTAAGTTGAGGAAAGGCGTAAACAATAGTCTGAGGATCTGGAGCAACGAAGCCCCCATCACTTTGCGGATACCGATCTCCTTGGTACGCCGTTCGGCCAGGTACGACGACAGACCGAATAAGCCCAGGCAGGCAATCAGAATGGACAGCAGAGAAAATGCCTTAAATAAACCCGACATCCGGTTTTCGCCTTCATACATCCGACCAAACTCCTCGCTCATGAACCAGTGATCGAAGCCAGCATCGGGCAGTACCTGCTTCCACTTTTTCTCGACCTCGGCTATCTTTTCCTGAAACTTGCCATTGGGCAATTTTATGTACATAATCTGATCTTCGGGGTCAGGTCGGGCGCTGATCGCTAAGGGTGAAATGGTATGATGTATGGACCGAAAAGGAAAATCGCGGACAATGCCGATCACGGTTCCTTCCCTCTTCTGATTCGATTCTTCCATGGGTCGTTTTACGGTCAGGCGCATGCCCAGCACTTTATCCAGCGGAAGACCCAGCGCTTTGACGGCACTTTCGTTGAGCAGATACGCGCTGGAATCGGCTGGGTTATCCGACCTGAATTTTCGGCCCGCGACCAGCTCCAGATTAAAGGCGTTCGGGAGGTCAAAGTCACCTTTCATACCTGCCCATCGGTGTGGCTGATTACCAAGTTGCGGAAACGTAACATCATGATCCAGTGAGCCAAAATAATCCTGATTCGGTAAGTGATTGGCCAGCGTTACGACCTGTAATTCGGGGTCTTCCAGAATGCGTTGCTTCAGGGAGCGGTATTTATCCAGCGAAGCCATCCCTGACCAGCGAATCGAAAGCAACTGATCGCCACTCTGGCTTAATGTCGAGCGATGAATAAAATTCATCTGCTTCATCATAATACCCGTCGAGACAATCAACAGGATCGTAATGGTGTATTGCAGGACAACCAACCCTTTCCGAAGCCAGTCGGAGCTACGGCTGGTGAACCGGGCATTTTTTAATACACTGATGGGCAACAGGCCCGATAAGTACAGGGCGGGATAACTGCCCGAAAGCAGGCCAACCAGCAACGTAGTCCCTAGCGTAACACCGATCAGCTTCCCCTGTGCCAGATGAGCCAGCGTAAAATTCTTACCCGCAATGACGTTAAACAAGGGCAATAAGACGACAACCAACACAAGCGCAGCCAGCAGCGCAATGAACGTAGTGATCAGGGATTCTCCCAGAAACTGCAACACCAACTGACGACGATTACTGCCCAGCACTTTCCGTAATCCAATTTCTTTCGCTCGTCGAACGGCCCGAGCCGTAGCCAGATTCATGTAGTTGATGCTGGCAATGATGATCACGAGCAGGGCAGTTGAGGCAAAAATGTACAGGTATTTAATATCGCCAATCCGGCTGTTGTTATAGCTCGACCGCAGATCCTGATTGAAATGCACACCTTTTAGCGGAAGAATTACGGGCTCAGTCAAACTGGCGGGATCTTTGGGAAGATTAGCCTGTACGACCTGATTGAACAATTTTTTGATTTTATCGATATCGGCATCGGGCTTGGTATGGAGATAGGTCAGAAACCAGCCCGGCCCGGCTCCCCAGTTTTCCAGCCAGTTTTTGTTGTTGGCCGTCATCATTGAACGCAGCATACCCGTGCTGATCAGGTAATCGGGCTGGATGTGCGAATTACTCGGATAATCGTCAAGAACACCGGTTATTGTCAACGGAACGTATTTATTGTCCGTTGAGTAGATATGACTTATTTCGAGCGGCTTACCAACCGGATTCTGATCGCCGAAAAATTGCCGGGCAATCGTTGCGCTAAGCACGATCCCATTTGGTTTCTCGAACACCGTTTTGGGATTCCCATAGAGCAATGGGAAATGAAAGACGTCTTTAAAATCGGAATTCACCCAGAACACATTCTCCGACAATAGGATTTTATCCGTTTTTCGATCGCGAAACGAGGCTGGATAGCCCATCGAAATTACCTGCGTTCCACCGATCACATCCGGAAACCGATCCAGAATTGCTTTCTGCCAGGCGCCCGCTGCGTAAGCCGATGTGTACTCGTATCCATTTGATTTTCGGTGCGTTCCCAGCACATAGAGGTTATCGGAGTCGGGATGAAAGCGATCAAAATCCTGTTCGTCAATAATAAACAGGTAAATGATCGTTACGCTGGCCAGACCAATAGCGAGGCCTGTAATATTGAGCAGGTTAAATCCTTTCTGACGCCGAAAATTGCGCAGCGCAATGGTTAGGTAATTTCGAAACATGGCAGATTTTAGGATTGTTGCTTTTAAAAAGTAAGAATTCGTTAGCTATGGACTTTTGTACCTTTAGCGAACAAGCGAAAGCGCATCGCTGATTGTAAACCTAACCACACGGCTCAGTACCTTGCAATTCATTTGCCGATCAAGTTTTTTCAAGTTTTATCACATTGATTGACAATGCTTTCCGATTCGACCGATTTGCTCCGATGCAAACAGCTTATTGAACGAAAACTCGACTGGGGAGCGAGCGAATCCTGGATAAGTGTCGATTTTGACAATCTCCAGCAACGTATCCTAGATGAGACGGGTGTTTCGTTGAGCGCAAGCACACTGCGACGGATCTGGGGCCGGGTCGATTACCAGCATTTGCCGAGCAATACGACCTTGAATACACTGGCTCAATTTGCCGGTTATTCGGATTGGCGAACCTTCATTAAGTCACAGGCGACTAGTAATTTGCCTCCTGATTCTGCCGGTCAATTGCCGGTTCTACCCGTCAAATCATCCATCAATTGGGTGAAACTTAGCTGGATTGTGGGCCTTGTTCTCCTTATTGCCCTAATCGGTGTCGTTGCATTTGAGCAAAAACCGTCTCAACTGAATGTAAATCAGTATAGCTTTAGCAGTAAACCATTGACCCGAAGCATTCCCAACTCGGTTATTTTCACCTATAATTCCTCGGCATCACCCACTGATTCGGTTTATATTCAACAATCGTGGGACCCTCATTTACAAACCCTGGTGGATAAAGATGGCAAGACGCACACATCTATTTATTATGAACCAGGGTATTACGTGGCTAAGTTGCTGATCGGTAAGCAGGTTGTGAAAGAACATCCGCTGATCATTCCGACCAATGGATGGCTTGGCTGCATTGCAACGAAACCGATACCCGTCTACCTGAAGCCGCCTGAGTTTATCGGCCCGGATATGATGAAACTACCTGTTGCAGACATTCAGCAGAAAAATGTGGCTTTACAGCCTCAGGTTCCATTGGTCAAGTATTTCAATGTCGGGAACTTTGATCCCATCGCCTTGGCCAATTTCTCGTTTGCCAGCGACGTGAAAAATGAATATGGAGAGGGGGCTGCTGCGTGCCAACTCACCTGGATTGTGTTGATAACCAACGATATGCCCATTACGATACCCCTTTCTGCCAAAGGTTGTGTATCGGAGCTTACCCTACTCGATGGTACGAATATGATCTCCGGGAAAAAGACGGATTTGTCTCGGTTTGGCGTTGATTTTTCAAAATGGGTACATGTGTCCTGCAAAAGCGACGGACACAAGCTCTATTATTACATCAATGATGAATTAGCCTACGAAGCCGCCCTTCCCCAAAAGAAGGTATCTATTGTGGGGGTTGCATATGGTTTTCTGGGTACGGGTGCCGTGAAAGATATTAAACTGCAAACGAGCAATAAGGTAGTATTTCAGGCTTTTTAACGATTCAGAGCGATTATCTGCCTTATTTATTGTGAGGTCAGGTACTTATACCTGACCTCACAATGTCGGTTTTGAAATACCGACATCACATCACCTCATCGACTGCTTTACAGACAAATTTACGGATCAATAGGCCGTAAACCCATTCTGTTAGTCTGCCGCTACGCTCTCATTGACAAGGCTCAATCTTCCCAGCCAAATGACCGTTCGACAGCTTTTTGCCAGCCGTGCATGAGTCGTTTTCGCTGGGCATCGTCCATGTTTGGTTTGTAAGTACGGGCAACACCCCAGTTCTGACGTAAATCGTCCAGATTTTTCCAGTAGCCTACGGCAAGTCCGGCTGCATAGGCAGCGCCAAGGGCGGTTGTTTCGGTCATTTGCGGACAAACAACCGGCCCGTTGAGCACGTCGGACTGGAATTGCATCAGCAGGGAGTTGACCACCATGCCACCATCGACGCGCAGTGATTTGAGGGAAACACCAGCATCCTGCTCCATTGCCCGCACAACGTCTACGGTCTGGTAAGCCGTTGCCTCCAGAACAGCTCGTGCCAGATGGCCTTTGTTCACAAAGCGCGTTAGTCCAGCTATAACACCCCGGGCATCAGCTTTCCAATGAGGAGCGTATAGGCCAGAAAAGGCAGGTACGAAATAGGCTCCGCCGTTATCATCTACCGAGCGGGCCAGCGACTCGATATCGGTGCTTTTCTTGATAATGCCCAGATTATCGCGCAACCACTGAACCAGGGCGCCCGTAATGGCAACACTACCTTCGAGTGCGTAATGAACCGGCTCGTCCTTAAACTGATAAGCCACCGTTGTCAGTAAGCCGTAGGTCGACTCCCGTAGCTCAGTACCTGTGTTCATCAGCAGGAAGCAACCGGTGCCATAGGTGTTTTTTGCCTGACCAGGTTCGTAGCACGTCTGACCAACCAGCGCAGCCTGCTGATCACCAAGAATACCCGCAACCGGAACCCCCGGCAATACCTCCGAGGAGACGGTACCATATACTTCGCTGCTCGGCCTGATTTGGGGTAACATGGTGCGCGGAACCGTGAAGGTTTCCAGTAATTCATCGTCCCAGTTCAGCGTTCGCAGATTCATCAGTTGCGTTCGGCTGGCATTAGTCACGTCGGTGAGATGCAGACCGCCATGTATGCCCCCCGTCAAATTCCAGACGACGAAGGTATCCATGTTGCCGAAAAGCGCATCGCCCCGTTCGGCATCATCTCTTAAACCAGGCACATTATCCAACAGCCACTTCAATTTCAGACCGCTGAAATACGTGGCCAGCGGCAAACCGGTTTGAGTCCGAAAGCGGTCTTGACCTCCTTCTTTGGCAAATTCTATAACCAGATCGGCCGTTCGCATATCCTGCCAGACGATGGCATTGTAGTAGGGTTTGCCCGTTCTGTGATTCCAGACAACGGTCGTTTCGCGCTGGTTTGTGATACCAACGGCTACAATGTCGTGCACGGATAGTTTCGCCTTAATACGGGCCAGTGCAATGACTTCCAGGGTGTTACGCCAGATTTCTTCTGGGTCGTGTTCAACCCAGCCTGGTTGTGGATAGATCTGCTTGTGTTCTTTTTGGGCCAGCGATACAATCTGGCCCTGCCGGTCGAACACAATGCAGCGGGTGCTGGTTGTGCCCTGGTCAATGGCGGCTACATAAGTGGGCATAAGGATAGGAATAGTCAAAAACACATAAATGGATTCGGGTCGGCAATTTACTGGTAATGGTTTGTAACTTGCCAATGCGATAGGGCAAGTTTTTCCTTCTTGAACAATCCTCAATAAATACAGATTGTATTCGTTAAAAGTAAGACTCGCCCAAATTTGCCTATCTTGGGCGCGAAAATGCCTTTGCTTCATTATCTATATGAGAATCAATACGTTGTCTGTTTTGCTGGTAGCGCTGGGGTTGGCTACCGGACTGGCGGGCTGCAATTCAGCCATGCAGGCGTACAAAAAAGGCGTTCGTCATTACGACGCCGGGGAGTACAATCTAGCCTTAACTCAATTCGAGAAGGCTGCCAAAGGGAGCATTGATCCGGCGCGATTGAATTACTACGTGGCCGAATCCTATCGCTTGTCGAATCGATTTGGCGATGCTGTTCCTTTCTATCAGAAAGCCATCGAAGCTAAAACTACTGAACCCGAAGCCCGCTTCAATTATGCGTATGCGTTGAAGTCACAGGGTAACTATCCGGCTGCCCTGGAGCAGTTGCAGCAGTACGTAGCCAACGCGCCCAGAACGACGGCCAAACCCGTACTCGATAAGGCAAAACGCGAAATCGAAACGTTAAAGGCCATCGACATAATCGCGAAAAACAAGTCGCTCATTACCCTGAAGAACATGGGTAATCTTAACTCGCCGGGAACGGAATTTGCGCCCGTTGTGCGAGGGGAGGAATTGGTTTATACGGCTTCGAAAAAGGAGCAGGTTTATAAAAACAATGGCTTGCCCATGCTGGGCCTTTATAAAGCCAAGCTAAATCAAAACCCCGATGAGACCGGAAATCTCGTATCGGCAGGGCAGCCTGAGTTGTTCAGCAACAACGTATTTCAGGGTGATGTGAACGAAGGAACGCCCGCTTTCTCGAAAGATGGCAAAACCATGATTCTGGCTCGCGGTAATAATGGCAAACGCAAAGGTGGTCAGGATGTTGATCTCTTTATCAGCCGGTTGGGCGATAACAATACCTGGAGTCAGCCACTTCGGTTGCCCATCAGCGATTCGACCGCCTGGGATGGCTCCCCCGCTTTCTCTGCAGATGGGAAAACGCTCTACTTTGCATCAAACCGGGCTGGCGGAGCCGGTGGTATTGATCTGTACCGAACCAGTATCGACGCTTCGGGCCGGTTCAGCCGTCCGGTCAATATGGGCCGTGACATTAATACACCCGGTGATGAGATGTTTCCATACGTTGGTCAGAACGCCAAATTGTATTTTTCTTCTGACGGGCATCCTGGACTCGGCAAATTAGATGTATTTGTCGCAACGCGTTCGGGCGGAGTTACACGGGTCGAAAACATGGGGCAACCGATCAACTCACCCGCCGACGATTTTGGCCTGATTTATACCGACCCGACTAAGGGATTTCTGGCATCGAACCGAACCGGTGGCAAGGGCGACGATGACATTTATTTCTTTCAGGAGGGGCCTGCTGCTGATACGACGACTATTGTACAGAACAAACGCAATGGACCTAAAATGGTACGCTATTTCCTGGCTGGAACCGTTTCAGCGAATGAAACCCCTGTTGCCCCGCTCGATTCGGCGCGGGTTCGTATTCTGGACGACGCTACGGGGCAACCCATTGCCGAAGTGACAACGGGCCAGCCGGGCACCTTTGGTAAATATCCATTGCAGGAAGGCAAAGACTACACTATACTGGCAGAACGCAAAGGCTATCTGACCCGCCGGGAGCAGTTCACGATGCAGGGCAAGAGCATTCCGGATATTTTCCTGACTAAACCCGAAACCGACACCACATTCAACGTAGCTATCCTGCTCGATAAGGCAACGCTTAACAAAACGTTCGTATTGGAAAATATCTACTACGATCTCGATAAGTACAACATCCGGCCGGATGCCGCCGAGGAGCTCGATAAACTGGTCACAATTCTGAAGGACAACCCGACGCTAAAGATTGAGTTAAGCTCACATACCGACGTGCGGGCACCGGATGCATACAACATGAAACTGTCGCAGAACCGGGCCAAATCCGCCGTAGACTATATCGTATCGAAAGGCATCGATGCAAGCCGGATGGTTGCGAAGGGGTACGGCGAAACCCAACTGATTGTTAAAACCGCCAAAACTGAAGAAGAACATCAGCGTAACCGCCGGACGGAGTTTAAGATCCTGGAAATGTAGACGGATAAGCCTGTCATTCAGTTAAAAGGGTAATTGGTAAGCAGCGCCATAACAATTTGGCCCGTTTACCAATTACCCTTTTAACTGTTTAACCATTTACTCGCCATGAACGATAAACTTCGCCAATTTCTCGTCGTTTTCAGCATCATCTCGCTGATTGTGATGAACTACCTATCCAATACAGGCGCGTTTGGAGGGAGAACCAACGCCAATATATCCGATAAATATCACACGATGATTACGCCTGCGGGTTATGCTTTTTCGATCTGGGGAATCATTTTTCTGGGGATACTGGCATTCGCAATTTTTCAGGCGCTACCTGCACAGCGAACGAATCCGCGCTTTCGGTCAATCGGCTGGTGGGTTATTCTGAACGCGTTCTGCAATGCGATCTGGAGCCCACTGTTCAACAATGAACGCATCGGCCTGGCCTTAATTGTTATTCTGATTATGCTCTTCTCACTGGTTGTTATCGAGCAACAACTCCTTGAACGTCGGCATGAATCACTGCTACCTACTGATCCCGATGCAACATTGCCTGAATCAGCAGCCTCTCCCGCAGAAACCTGGATAGCCCGTATTCCATTTTCAATCTACTTCGGCTGGCTGACTGTAGCTACAATCCTGACTGTAGCGGTTTATCTGAAAGCAACGGATTTTAGCCTGATGGGGCTAAGCGAACAAACATGGGCCATCTCGATACTATTCGTCGGACTGCTTGTTGGAGCAGTGGTATTTAACCGATACCGGAGTGTTGCCTATATCCTGGTGTTTGCCTGGGCTTACGTGGCTATAGCCGTAGAGCAGGCAGGAAATGGGCAACTACCGCTGGTGGCCGGGGCCGGGGCAATTGTAGCGGTAGTGCTGGCGATTATAGGATTGATCTCCCGAAAAACTCCCGCGTATAGCTGAGTTATGGCCATCAGGTTGCCTATTCGATAAATAGGGCTAATGGATCATTAACTTGGTGAAATGACGCCTTCCATTGATGTAGGCTATTATAAAATAGAGGCCTGTTGACGGTTGCATTTTGGGCTGAATCAGCAATTCCTGTTTATTAATACGCGATTGGTTTACAGGAATTTCTACACCTAACACGTCTACCAGATGTACATCAGTTGCCATAGCTTCATCGATTAGCAGCCTGAATGGGGTGCTTTTATCAATTGGGTTAGGGTAAGCCGATAAACCACCGGCCGATGTATTGCTGTCACGATGAATAGAAATTATGCGTGAAGCTTGACTAGTTCCATCGGTGTCAACCTGGATCAAACGATAGTAATTGTCGCCTAAAGATGGGGTTTCGTCTGTAAATACGTAGGCTTGTCGTTGAGTGGTATTACCTCTTGATTTTACACTTCCCAGGCTATCGAAATGCTCTATATCTGTACTATGCTGTATCAAAAAATAGTCGGCATTTTTTTCCCAGGCTGTTTCCCATTCGAGCCTGACCGTGTTCTGCTCAAGGTGGCCTTTCCATAAAGTTAAACTTACTGGTAATGCGCTGTTTTCAAGGCTAAACGTACAAACTGCATCACCGCTTGGGTCTGCAATATTCATAATAACCAGCCGGGCTGGCAAGGCGCCACAGGGGGTATAGCCGGTGCCAATTTTGACACCGATTCCTAAGAACCCTTCGTTGCCCGCTGGAGATCGATCATCATTAAAGCCTGTATGCCCACTGGCATCTACATTCTGGATCAAAACAGCTTCACGGTGCCCCCATGCCGAGCCTATATCCTGATAGAGCCAGCTAAAAATGGCCTGTTCCACCACATACGTTGCTCCAGCCCCGCAGGACTGATAAGCATTTTCGGAACGGCCCATTGTATAGCTCCCCGCTCCATTTCGTTGCAGGCAATTGGCGGGATAAGTCGCTTCGACCCGCTGAAAAGGTGTGCTGCCATCTGCTCCTGTATGACCAAATGTATTGGTTGTAAATAAGTAATCAGCATGCCCTTGTGCGGTATTGTCCAGGGCTGTTTCTATGCCTTCCAATGGTTTGCCCAACACGGGGCCATTTCCATAGTTAATGCCTGCTCTGGCCTGACGTTCAGCATTTATCAGAAACAAAGCCCGCTGATTATCCGTAAAAGTAGCATAGCCAGCCGGTAGTACTAAGGTACCCAGGGAGTTGGGAGTCAGCCCTAGTTGTGTTTCTTCTGTGCGCCGTGCTTTATTGAAAGCAGCCGCAATTTGAGATGTGGACGAGAAGAAAGCAAACGGCGCAAAATCGGTTTCTGCTGTAGCTGTTAAAACGACGTCTGCCGTTAAGTTCGCAGGAGCCTGAGCTTTTATGCTATCTGCATACAATTGAAATACGACTACCAGTAAGCAGAGTGAGTGCTTAGGGTATAAAAATAACTTCATATAAATAGGGTTAGATGAGCGGAATAAAGAATTGATTAGCACAATAATCTTTACAAACATATTGTATATTATTGACTATATGATATACTAATTAATCTATGGTATATGTTTTATTGTGATTTATTAGAACTGAAGTTATTTAGGCTTTAGAAAAGCGCCGAGAAGCGGTTATTTTCTATCATTTCGACGAGGTTGGAACCTTAAAGTATGCCCATTTCTATACTATTATTGGAGATGATACCCTGAGCGAAAATCCTAATCTGGTCAGGTAGAAAATAAAAAAGCCACCCTAACAGAGAACTCTGTTAGGGTGGCTGTGTCAGCAGTTAGAAATCGTTACTCTTCCAGTATGGTGATACTGTTGATTTTATCGCCCTGACGAATCTCATCAATCACATCCAATCCTTCCACAACTTTGCCGAAAACGGTATGGTTGCGGTCGAGGTGTTGCGTGTTCTGGCGGTTGTGGCAGATGAAAAACTGCGAACCCCCTGTATTGCGGCCACGGTGTGCCATCGATAAAACACCACGGTCATGATACTGATTTTCGCCCGTTAATTCGCAATCAATTGTATAACCAGGTCCGCCAGCGCCAGTACCGGTTGGGTCACCACCCTGAATCATGAAGTTAGGAATGACACGGTGGAAGACAACACCATCGTAAAATCCTTTTTTAGCGAGCGTGATGAAATTATTAACCGCTTTAGGGGCATCTTTTTCGAAAAATTCGATCAACATTGTTCCCTTGTCGGTATTCATTTGTGCCTTTGGCATGACTAGAATCAATTTTGTTGTGACTGCAAAATTACGATGAATTCTGGTCTTGGTAGCACATGAAATAAAATCCTGAAACGCAGCGACTCATAGTCTAGTCACAATTAGTTGACTTTGTCAAGTATTGTAACTAATCTTGCGATGACATGATTAATACTGCCTATGGACTCCATTGCCAGCGTTCGTGCTTTTAACCGTTATTATACGAACATTATTGGTATTGTTGATCGTCACATACTGAACAGTAACCTTTCACTGGCCGAAGCCAGAATATTGTTCGAAATCAATAACCAGCCTGACTGCACCCAAACGCACCTGATAGATCAGCTTAACATAGATGCTGGCTATCTCAGTCGGATTATTAAGCACTTTGAGCGGGAGGGCTTTCTCCTGCGTAATCGATCTGCTACTGATGCCAGAACCAGTTATCTGACATTGACAGATACTGGGCAACAGCTGTTTCAAGCCTTGAATCATGCATCGGAGCAGGAGCTAAATACGTTAACGAACCACTTGACCGCCAGCCAACTGGAGCATTTGGTGGGCAGTATGAAAACGATTCAGGCGTTGTTAGATACCCCCGCTGATTTGCCGTCTGCAACGATCCGACATGACCTGCGGCCCGGCGATCCCGGATTGGTAGTGCAGCACCACGGTGTCTGGTATGCACCCGAGTTTGGGTATGATGTAAGCTTTGAAGGTTATGTGGCCAAAACACTGGGCGAGTTTGCCGAGCATTATTCACCTGATAAAGATCGGTTGTGGATAGCCGAAGCAGACAATAAGTTTATAGGGTCTATTGCTGTTGTCGGTCGCCCTGATCGAGTTGGGCAATTGCGGTGGTTTCTGTTGGATAAGGCATTTCGAGGGCAAGGTATTGGCAAAAAACTAGTCGACCAGACCCTGGCGTTTTGTCGGGAGCGAGGCTATACCAGTCTGTATTTATGGACAACTGCCGATCAGGTAACGGCCCACCATTTATATAAACGGGTAGGTTTTGTTCTAACCGAAGAGCGCGAACCAGTTCGGCTATGGGGTCAAAATATTCAGGAACAACGCTACGAAGTGAGTCTACAGTCTTAATGGCTTGTGCAGTATGTTTCAGAGCTGGTTGATAAATTTATTCTTTGAATAAGTCAATACTTTTGATTCGTTTTTTTAGAATAATGCAACTAAATTGCCTGATAGTAAGTTAAAAACGAAAATCGCATCGTATCAACTTCTTGATTTTATTCAATTATACTTAGTGCTGTTTTTGATTGGTGAGTAGTATTACTGCGTAGGTTTCACTAGTCGCTCGTCGTTGCTGTTTCGTGTTTGTATTTTCGCCAGTCTGCCGTGGAAACTCAACCAATTCCCTACTACGATAATCTGCCTGATTTTTTGAAGGCAGTCAAATCGATTGACTCGACAAATCGTTGTTTTGGTATTTTTCCGTTCGAACAATTCGGCGGTCCGGGTGAGGTGATTCCGCCTTTCCGGAGTAGTACGTATGTGGCAGCATTAGTGACCGAAGGCACTGGCTCGATTCATCTTGATGGCGTTCCTTATCACATTCAACCGGGCACCTTGTATTTCCTGCGTCCCTGGACGGTTCGGGCAATCCGTAAGAATGATCAGTGGCACGGTTATGTACTGATGTTTACGTCGGAATACGTGGCCAAACGGTCGGTTCTTTCCGATCCAATGCGGGAGTACCCCTTTTTCCGCAAGGGCGCGCAGCCGTTGATTCACATTACGCCGGATGAATCAAACGAATTGCACAATCAATTTGAGTCGATCGATACTGAATTTGGTCACCCAACGCGTTCCAAAGCAGATCGGCTGGATCTGGTGTATCATTTGCTTCAGGCATTGTTTATTAAGAGCCGGCATATTTACCGTGAAACGCTCTCGGCCATCGACTATTCGCAGCCTGTGTCTTTAGTTGAGCGGTTTCAGAGTTTGTTACAGATGTACTATTTGCCTGATCCCAATCAGGAAACGCCGATTGTCCTGACCGTACACGAAGCGGCTGATCGATTGCATATCCATCCCCATTATTTGAGCGATATTCTAAAAAAATATACGGGTAAAACAGCGCTTCAGCACATTCGCGAGCGAACAGCGTTCGAAGCTCAGAATTTAATTCGAAATACAGATCTGACCGTGGCCGAAATTGGGTACCAGCTCCGTTTCGAAGACCCTTCGAATTTTACCAAATTTTTTAAAAGCATAACCGGCCTAACACCCCGTGCCTACCGCGAACAACTGTACGCAATAGCAGCATAACGTGCTTTACTGGTAGTTATTCCAGAGCTAATTTTAGGAATCTGCATTTTTTACCAGTGAATCTACCAAACCTACCTGTTTTGGCGATAGGCAAGCATCTAATTTTGACCCATTACTAGATAGAGTTAAAACTTAATTCTGTGAGTACAAATTACTTGCCTGCTTTATCATGTGGATTGTTCGCTTAGCACTTGAAAAAAAATACACCATCGCCGTGATGGCGCTGTTGATTATGATCATGGGCGGGCTATCGGTTACGCAAATGCCAACCGATATTTTTCCCAAGATCAACATTCCGGTCGTATCCGTATTATGGGGATATACGGGACTGTCGACCAATGAAATGGAGAAGATGATCACCAACTTCTCCGAGACTTCCATCATCAACAACGTTAGTGATATTCAGCGGCTCGAATCGCAGACTTATAATGGGACGGCTGTGCTGAAAATCTATTTTCAGCCAACGGTAAAGATTGAGGAGGCCATTGCGCAGGTAACGGCCATATCGCAGACCATTCTGGTTCGGATGCCGCCCGGCACGCAGCCGCCCCTCATCGTGCGCTATAACGCCACTGATGTACCAGTACTGCAATTAGGATTATCGTCGGACAGTTTGACCGAACCCCAGATAACGGACTATGCTCAGACTCGCGTTCGTCCTCAGATTTCGACCGTTCCGGGCAGCCGCTTATCGCAGGCATTCGGCGGTAAAACCCGCCAGATTATGGTCGATCTGGAGCCCGATCAGCTGGTTGCGTATAACGTAACGCCCGAAGAAGTCCTGAGCGCCGTTGCCAATCAGAACCTGACACTGCCGGGTGGTTCGCTCCGGCTCGGCGAGCGCGAATACAACGTTCGCCTGAATTCAAAGCCGGACGTTATTACAACCTTAAACGACGTACCCATCAAGATCGTTGGTGGTTCGACCGTTCACATGCGCGATGTGGCCAATGTGCACGATGGAGCCGCTGTGCAGGCGAATATCGTCAAGCAGGACGGCAGCAAAGGGGTGTTGATGAGTATTGTTAAGACAGGTAACGCATCAACCACAGAGATCGTCGATAAGATTCGTAACCAGATTCTCCCTACGGTTCGTGCAGCAGCCCCGTCGAACCTCCGGATTCAGGAACTGTTCGATCAGTCGGTATTCGTGCGTGCATCGATCAAAGGCGTGTTGGTTGAAGGCTTGATCGCGGCTCTGCTTACGGCAGCTATGATTCTCTTGTTTTTGGGAAGCTGGCGCAGTACGCTGATTGTTGCAATCTCCATTCCGTTGTCAATTCTGGCGTCACTGATTACACTCTATTTACTGGGCGAAACCCTGAATATCCAGACGCTGGGCGGCCTGGCGCTTGCAATCGGTATTCTGGTCGATGATGCGACCGTAACGATTGAGAACATTCACCGGAATGAGGAATTAGGTATGCCCTTGCGGCAGGCTATTCTGGAAGGTGCCCAGCAGATTGCTACGCCGACCCTTGTTTCTACCCTAACGATCTGTATTGTATTTACGTCGGTACTCTTTCTGGAAGGCCCGGCCCGATTCCTGTTTGGGCCGCTGGCCGAAGCCGTCGTATTCGCCATGCTGGCATCGTACCTGCTTTCGCGGACACTGGTTCCGGCGCTGGCTGACCTGATGTTACGCGGAGAATCGCATGGAGCTGGCGGCTCGGAACACGCAACCACGCAACGGACATCGTTCTTTGGCCAACTGTATAAAGGATTCAATGCCGGATTTGACCGCTTTCAGACCCGTTATATGAGTGCGCTGGAATGGGTGCTCAATCACCGTCGGGCAGTATTGGCCTTGTTTGTCGCTATTGTAGCGTTCACGGTTGTTTTAGTACCATTTGTTGGCCGTGATTTCTTCCCAAGAGTCGATGCCGGGCAGATAAAACTGCATTTGCGGGCACCAGCCGGTACACGACTCGAAACGGCTGAACAGGTCGCTGCACAAACGGCCGAAATTGTTCGGGAGGTTATTCCGGAAGATGAAGTTGGGTCGATCATCAGTAACATTGGTCTGACCTCAGAACGCTATAACTTTATCTTCACGGATAATTCGTCGGTAGGGTCATCGGATGCAGAACTGCTCATTTCGCTCAACGAAGAACGATCGCACCCAACCGATGACTATGTGCGGGAGTTGCGGGCGCGGTTGCGGGAGGAGATGCCTGATGTTACCTATTTCTTCCTGCCAGCCGATATTGTTAGCCAGATCCTGAATTTCGGCTTGACGTCGGCTATCGATGTGCAGGTTTCGGGCTTCGACCGGGCCAATAATCTTAAAGTAGCCCGCGAAATGCGGGATAAAATTGCCCAGATTCCTGGCGCAGTCGACGTGCATTTGCATCAGGTGCTGGATGCGCCCGAACTATTTCTGGATGTTGACCGCGAACGGGCCGGACAGTTTGGCCTGACGGAACAACGGATAGCATCGAACCTGAACATCTCGCTCAGCGGTACGGGTCAGACGCGCCCCAACTTCTGGCCTGATCCGAATACGGGATTCCCGTATCTGATTGCTGTACAGACGCCCCCTTATAAGCTCGATTCGTACGAAAAATTGCTGCGGACGCCAATTGTACCAGGTCAGGTAACGCCCCAGCTACTCAGTAACGTTACATCGGTGAAGCGGACAATGGCACCCGTCATTATCAACCGCGTGAACACCCAACCGAGTTATGATGTCTATGCATCTGTTGAAAAAACGGATTTGGGGTCGGTGGCGAAAGCGTTGGAAGCACTCACAGCAGAATATAAAACCCAGCTCAAGCCAGGTAATGTGATTACGCTCCGGGGACAGGTTGAAAGTATGGAAAGCGCCTTCAGCCGCCTTGGATTAGGTATCGTCTTCGCGGCTTTGTTTGTATACCTGCTCATGGTTGTCAATTTCCAGTCGTTCCGGTATCCATTCATTATCATTACCGCTTTGCCAGGTGCTTTGTGCGGCATGGTCTGGATGCTTTTCCTGACCGGAACAACCTTCAGTATCCCGTCGTTGATGGGGGCCATTATGAGTGTGGGAGTCGCAACGGCCAACAGTATTTTGCTGGTTAGCTTTGCTAAAGATCATTTGCCAGAAGTTGCTGGAAATGCCTATGAAGCGGCTCTTGAAGCAGGGCGGACGCGGCTTCGTCCGATTTTGATGACGGCTATTGCCATGATAATCGGGATGTTACCCATGTCACTTGGTCTGGGTGAAGGGGGTGAGCAAAACGCTCCACTTGGCCGGGCGGTTATTGGCGGATTGATTCTGGCAACCTTCACGACCTTGTTGTTTGTACCGGTTGTGTTTAGCTATCTGGCTCGTAAAACAACAAAGTCCCAACCTGCTGAAGCGTAACAATGGACTTGATTTATCATATCGTTCCAGCGTCGGTCTGGACGAACTACGAAACAGAATTGACCTATGAAGCCGACAGTTTACGGACTGAAGGCTTCATTCATCTGTCTACGAAAGAGCAGGTGCCAGGTGTGATGGAGCGGTATTATCAGAACGTACCTGATTTATTACTGCTCCATGTCGATCCGGCCCAGTTGCTCCATGAGTTAAAATATGAGGTTTCGACTAACAACGAACGTTTTCCGCATCTCTATGGCCCACTTAACAAAGATGCCGTTTTGACCGTAGAACGTTTGAACCAATTGCCTATCAATCAACCTGTATGAAAGCGTTACGAGTTATCATTCCCCTGTTGCTATTGATCGCGCTGTTTGTGTTTGCGGGTGTACTGCCGCGCATAAAGAACAGCCAGGAGCTGAAAGCTGCGGCCACTGAAGAACGAAATCGCGAACCGATTGTGAACGTTGTGTCGCTCAAACACTCGTCTGACACGACCGGTTTGACGTTGCCCGGCCAGATTCAGCCCTATCGTCAGACACCCCTTTATGCCCGAACCCAGGGTTTTTTGCGTCGCTGGTATGTCGATATCGGTGCGCAGGTAAAGCAAGGCCAGGTTCTGGCAACGATCGATGCGCCTGAACTTGATCAGGATATTGTCCGGGCCAAAGCCGACCAGCAACTGGCACAAACGAATCTGGAACGCTTACAGAGCGTTCAGTTGCCGGGCGCCGTTGCGAAGCAGGATGTCGATACCCGTCAGTCGGCGGTTGCTGTAGCACAGGCAACCCTGGGTCGCTTGCAGGCCCTGAAAGATTTACAGCAGGTGCGTGCTCCCTTTAGTGGTGTCATTACGGCTCGGACGGCTGAAAACGGAACACTGGTGTCGCCGGGATCAGGACAACCGCTTTTTACAATCTCCGAATTAGGTACGTTGCGGGTTTTCGTCGATGTGCCACAAACCTATTATCAGTCTGTGAAGGTGGGCATGCCAGCAACGGTTGTCATACCAGAGTTGAAAAATCGAACATTTCTGGGAAAAGTTGTCCGAACATCGGGTACGTTGCGCAGCGATTCGCGAACTTTGCTGGCTGAAGTCGCGATTCCGAATCCAAAGCAGGAATTACCATCGGGTTTATACAGTCAGGTACGATTTGATATGATTGCAGCCAACTCGCCCGTTCTGATTCCGGCGAATGCGTTGCAGATGACCTCGGATGGCCCACGGGTTGTGGTTGTCGAGTCGGATCAGCGCGTACGATTTGTGCCGATTACACTTGGTCGTGATTATGGAACAACGCTCGAAGCATCGAGTGGTCTGACGGGTCAGGAACGTGTCGTAACCAATCCTAATGATCGGCTCCGCGATGGCCAGAAGGTCCGCTTTCGCAAACCAGTTGCTGAAAAAACTGTAGCCCAACGATGAATAAAAGTATAATGTATAGTTTTTTGCGGTCGGTACTCCGATTTGTTGCCGTTGTCGCTCCGATTTATTGTTATACAGCAAAGGCTCAAACAACACCTCTTAATGCGCCGGGAGGGTCGGTAACCGTGCAACCGGGTTCGTCTCCAACGGGGTCGACGGGTACGGTTGCTCCTGCCATGTCTTCCATTGAGACACCAGATCCTAATGCGCCGGTGCCCGCCTTGACAATCAGTGGCTTCAAGCGGTTTGGCGATCCTATGCTTGAGTCGCTTATTCAACTGGGTTTGGATAATAGTCCGAATTTAAAGGCGGCTTTAAGTCGTTTGGAAGAGTCGCGGATTCGGGTTAAAGTGGCGCAATCATTTTTGTCGCCGTCTCTACGGAGTTCATTGCTCGCTACAACACAGAGCCTATCTGAACACCGCCCTCTTTCGGTTGCAACGGCGGCACCAGATCAGCTTCCTCGTTTTCAGTTGAATACGCTTCAGCTGCTACCGATCGATGCCAGCTATGAACTGGATTTATTTAAAAGGATCCGAAGCAGCATTGCCGTCGCTGATTTGCAGGCGCAGGCCAGCGATGCCGATTTTCAGTCGTTCCGGCTCACGCTGGCTTCCGATATTGCCCGTACCTACATGCTTATTCGGGGAAACGATGCTGAACAGGCCGTTTTCCGCCGGAATATTCAGTCTCGTGATACAACACTGTCCATTATTCGTGAACGGTTTCGGGTTGGGCTGATCAATCAGATCGATGTGCAACGGGCCGAAACAGATTATGCGACCCTGCAAGTGACGCTTAAAGGGCTTGAGCGAGCACGTACTGAGCTGGTCAATGGTCTTGCCCAATTGTGTGCTCAGGACCCTTCGCAGTTTTCTGTTCCGGCCGGAACGTTGCCAGCAACGGTGCCGACCTATCCATATGCGGCTGTTCAGGTTGATCAATTACAGCGCCGTCCGGACCTGTTGCAGTTTACACGTCAGAATCAGATTGCCGCTGCTCAGGTTACCCTTCAACAGGCCAGTACATTGCCAAGAGTAACCCTGGTTGGATCAGGCGGGGTGTTGTCGGGCCGACTTGGGCCGTGGTTTACACCCAGCAGTGCAACGTACATTGTTGGTATTAATGCATCGGTCCCGTTGTACGAAGGCCATCGGGCGCGTCAGAACATCCTGCTTTCCAAACAGCTCACGCAGACCAGCCAGCAGACCTATTTTCAGGCGTTGCAACTTGCGCAACGTGATGCCGAAACGGCTCTAGATAATTTAACCCTGTTACGTCAGCAAATAGATTTGCAGGGGCAAACACTAACCCTGGCCCGCCGAACAGAACAATACAACCGTGAATTATATGTTCGTGGACTGGCAACTTATCTGGAGGTTCTGGATGCGCAACGGACAATTTTAACGACTGAGCAGCAACTGGTCCAGCTTAGAAGCCAGGAAACGCAATATGCCGTAGCTCTACTAAGAGCCGTCGGCGGGGATTGGTAGTTTAGGTATTTTTCATTTGAGTAACATAAATAATCGAATAGATGGCGGAGTTGGCTATTTGTTCGATTATTTTTGTTAGTCGGTTAGGCTATTACGTTTATCATTCCCTAAGAATCCTGAACTATTATGGCGTTTTTAGGTAAGATAGTAGCAACTTTACCACATTGTCCCTATTCTTTTACGAGCATTACCAATGAATCATACGTATGTTATCATTATGGCAGGGGGCGTCGGAACGCGGTTTTGGCCCTTTAGCCGGACAAGTTATCCAAAGCAATTTCATGATGTTCTAGGCACTGGCCGAACACTTCTTCAACAAACTGCCGACCGTTTCAACGGTGTTTGCCCTCCCGAAAATATCTTCATCGTTACCAGTTCTTTATACAAGGATCTGTGCCAGCAACAACTGCCGCAGCTTACCGATGACCAGGTACTGTGTGAACCCATTGCGCGCAATACGGCTCCCTGTATTGCCTATGCCTGTTATAAAATTGCCCAGCACGACCCGGAAGCGAACATCATAGTCGCTCCAGCCGACCATATTATTCTGAAGGAGGAAGAGTTTCAGCGCACGATTCTTACCGCTCTGGAAGCCACAAAAAATCAGGATATTCTGGTAACGCTGGGCATCCAGCCGAGCCGCCCCGATACTGGATATGGTTATATTCAGTACATCCCGGAGCCGGATCAGGCAAACACAAAGCAACATCCATTGCGGGTAAAAACGTTTACTGAGAAACCGCATCTTGAACTGGCGCAACAATTTGTTGAAAGTGGCGAATTTGTCTGGAACGCCGGGATTTTCGTCTGGAATGTGCAGTCAATAATCAGCGCCTTCAAAAAGTATCTGCCCGAAGTTGCCGAGATTTTTGACGAAGGGAAAGAAGATTATTATACAGTAAGCGAGGCTGCTTTTATTGACAAAGCCTACTCATTGACGAAGAGCATTTCCATTGATAACGGTATCATGGAAAAAGCGGAGAACGTTTTTGTTGTGCTGAGCGACTTTGGCTGGTCGGATCTGGGTACCTGGAAATCATTGTATGAAGTATCGGACAAGAACGACGACTTCAATGTGATCGATGGCCATGTTTTACTGTACGACACCAAAAACTGCATCATTAAAACGCCTAAAGATCGGCTGGTAGCTATCAATGGGCTGGATGGGTTTATTGTAGCCGAATATGACAATGTGCTGATGATCTGCCGGAAAGAAGACGAGCAGAAAGTTAAAGCCTTTGTTGCCGACGCTAAAGAAAGAGGCACACATTTTGTATAGTTTTAGTATATGAGCCTGGCAGAGAGGTATGTATGGCCCTCTGCCAGGCTTTTGTAATGAATACCAGACTGATAAACCCGTCAATCTGATAAAAACAATGTAGTCAGAGCAATCCTGAGGAAAATGCTTTCGTTAGTTTTGCGAACTGCCAACTGACTTGTGAAAAAAATCTTCCTATCCTTCTCTGTTTGCCTGCTGGTAGTCGGTTTTCTGGCCGACTGTAAAGATCCCTATCAGGACTTTTCGCCCGGTGCGGGTGACCCGCGTATTACGGGTACCTGGCAGCTTTATGAGCGGCAGTTTCCTAAGGATTCACTACTGTATACGAGAAATTATACCTACGGCGTAATCATTGTCGATAAACGCGAAGTGAAGGTAGTGCGCGATTCGACACTTACCTCCCGCGATACATTATTCTTTGCCCGTCGGAGATACGGAGCGGTTCCCGCTCAAACGCTCACCTTTGCCCCTGATGGAAAACTGACGGCCAGTGGTGATGAAATGAGTTACTATAATCCTATAAAACTCTATCGTGTTGATTCAACGGAACAGGACGGATTAGGGGTCAAGCTATATGTCAATACCAATCGGGCTAATCAGTACTTCCGCCAGGGTGTGCTGTTCAAGCAGGATACATTGCTATTGAGGCCAAAATGCGACGGCGACTGCTACCTCAAGTTTTTTCGAGTACGATAAAATCGCTGTTTTTCGCTTGATATGCCCCATATTTGGCTAAATTGGCTGACTATAAATCATATTGTATATATGGCGCTTTTACCTTACCGGCCTATCGGGCTGACGGTTATTTTATTGTGTTTGTCGGGCTTGGGAGTAGTTGCTGTTTGCCAGTCCAGAGCAACAAAACTCGATCAGTTGCGGCAGCAAATCAATCAGGAGCTGGCGAAGCAGAGTGGTGTCTTTGCCGTTGCTTTTAAAGACTTAGGTACGGGGCAAGAGCTGTTCATTCGGGAACATGATGTCTTTCATGCCGCTAGTACCATGAAAACACCCGTCATGATTGAGGTGTATAAGCAAGTGGCCCAGAAACGGCTGTCGTTATCTGACTCTATCCCCATAAAAACCGAGTTTAAAAGTATTGTCGATGGGAGTCCGTATAGCCTGAAGGCGCAGACGGATAGTGATACCAATATTTATAAGGAAGTTGGAACGAAACGGACGCTGGTGTCGCTGGTTTACGACATGATTATTCTGAGCAGCAACCTGGCGACAAACCTGGTTATTGAACAGGCAGATGCCCAAAAAGTAACGCAAACGATGCGTGAATTGGGGGCAAAAGACATACAGGTCCGGCGCGGTGTTGAAGATTCGAAAGCCTTTGAGCAGGGGCTTAACAACACAACAACTGCTTACGATTTAATGGTGATTTTTGAGAAAATTGCTACCGGGCAGGCAGTCAATCCGGAAGCGTCAAAAGCAATGATTAACATATTGCTCGACCAGCGCTTTACGTCGAAAATCCCGGCCAAACTACCGAAAGAGGTCAAGGTTGCGCACAAGACTGGCTCCATCAAGGGCGTTTCCCACGACTCGGGCATTGTTTTCCTGCCCGATGGCCGCCAATATGTCCTGGTTCTTTTATCGAAAGATCTCAAAAACGATCAGGCGGCCGAAGATACCCTGGCAACGGTTTCGGAGTTGATTTATCAATATGTGAAAGGGTAGTTGTATCAACCGCCTTTACGGTCCAATAGATTTATTGTACGCTGCAAGGCCGGATGACCGAATGGAATTGCGATCGACGTATCGTTTGTTTTCCAGCTTTGATGCCCCGGAACGAGTAGGTCGATCTTGGGAAAGCGTTCGTGTACGCGACGGATTGTCGCAGGCCATTCGCTTAGATCGGCGTCGGCAATATTGCCTAATCCACTGGCTTCAACGCTTTTAACCAAACACCCCCCGAAGAGAAGTTTCTGTTTCGGTAACCACACGACGATATTATCGGGAGAATGGCCGGGGCCCGGAAAGTAGGTTTCAATTCGTACGCCACCTATGTACAGCGTGGTATCATTCGGTAAAATGGCGTCAGGGACCGGATGGTTTTTCGCTTTGGCCAGTCTGGCCGTTAAAGGTGTGCAAATCACTCTGGTACCTTGCCGCCGTAGCAGTTCTGTACCGGCCAGCCGATCATCATGAGCATGAGTAATGATAGCTAATAAGACGGGTCGTTTCAGGTTGGTACTGATCCAGTCGAGAAGCTGGCGTGTCTGGAGCGTATCCCAGGGTGTATCGACCAGAACAACGCCTTTTTTCGTTTCAATGACCAAGCCATTTGACGGAAAAGGCTGGCCACTATACAGCATGTAGGACGTGTGAACGTAAATGGAGGGCTTGATCGATTCGACCCGGAACTCTGGCGATTGAGCGAAGAGGGATTGTCCAATCAGGAAACTGATCAGCGCAAAACATAAATACCGCATAAGCGACGTAAGTTGATCTGGACTTTTCTATTGAACGTAAACCTAGCCAAAAACATAAGAATACAGGCGATAATACGAGCGATCGGTCGCGTCAGTTAAGCTTAGCCAGAGCCCGCACCGGAAATGTACCGACGCCTTTAAATTTTGGCGGGGCAGCACTAAACGTAAAGCCGTCGGTTGGCAGCAACGATAAGTTACAGAGGTGCTCGACAATTAAAATGTCGGCACCCAGTAAAGTAGTATGTACTGGACGGCTTTTACCACGTGTATCGTCAATATTGTGTGAGTCAATACCAACCAGCTTTACACCACAATCACGCAGATATGTAGCGGCCCCAGCCGTCAGGAATGGGTGGTTTTCGTAATAAGTTTCGGTATTCCAGAATTGATCCCAGCCGGTACGTATCAGAACGGCGCGATTTCTGATTTCATAGTTTTGTAAATGGCTCTCTGTGACGGCCAACGTTTCGGTATAAGGAACATGAATAACGGTGCCATCTAAATCCGTAAACGCTTCCAGCCCCACTTCTGATAGGTCTTTGCCCTGTTCATACCGATGAAAAGGACAATCTATATACGTACCGGTATTGGTAACCATCTCAATCTTGCCAATCTGAAATTCGGTACCCGCTTCATAAAACTGCCGGGAGGTCTCACGGCTCAGGTAGTCGCAGATAATGGGGGCCGGAAGACCTTTGTAGGTGACAAGCCCGTCTTCGATGGTGTGGCTCAGATCGATCAACCGGCTTTGTTTCGCTTCACGAATGGAGGCTCTTTTGTGGGCTTCCGTCAGGATTTCTTTGTTGAGAATCTTGGCCTTGCCGACCATCAATAGGCAGAGATCGGCAATGATATAGTCAATTAAAGCCTGCTCTGAAATGTCTTCGCCTTCAAGATCTAATCGAAAGTCTTCTCCCTTTAGGCTGCCACCATTGGTGAAATATAACTCAAAATCGAATTTGACCCGCTTTTGCATTTTGTGATTGATTTGGCCGACTGATAATAAATCAGGCGTTCTACGGTCTGCTAACTGAGCGTATTTGATTGCTCCACTCGATTGTTTTCGTTGAAAAAGAGAAACAGTTCTGTCACTACAGGCTGATACCCCAACATTCTGACCATGTTTGTGATTTGTCCCCGGTGGTAAGTGCCGTGGTTAACCACATGATTAATTGTTTGCCACAGCAGGAGCGCGTAGGTATCGCCTTTTTTCGTCGTAAACCGAACGCTTCGTTCCAGTTGGTCTGGCAGGCATATTGAAAAATAGGACTCTATATCATCCTGAATTGGCTCCCAAATTGCCTGAATCTCTTCTACGGAGTTCGTGATCCAATGAGCAGGAAGCATAGCCAACGGCTCCCCTTGCCATCGTTTGAGCCAAAGCCAGTCTGATTCAAGTAAATGCCGAATGGTTAACTTTAGCGAAGGAAAACTGCCACCCAGTTCTTTCTCAAAATCAGGCTGAGGGAAATCCCGTAATTGAGCTAAAACACGTTGGTTTGACTGGATATTGTACTCAATTAAACTTTTGTAGTGATCCATACTAGCCTGATACTAAGAATCAGGCGCACCACTCAGGCGGTGCGCCTGACGTTTTATGACTTCGCTAAACTCTCCCAGCCTTGTGCACGAATGGGTGTCTGCTGGCCTGCTTTGGTCGCCAAAACAACCTGATCCGGATTGGCCGTTAGGTAGCCGATAGCCGTTATTCGGGCGTTGGTCGACAATTTGTCAAACTCCTGTGGGCGTACTGTGAAGAGTAATTCATAATCCTCTCCACCATTCAGGGCAGCCGTGATCGGGCTGATTTTAAATTCATCAGCGGCTAAGTGCGTCTGATCATCAACCGGGATGTTTTCGTCAAAAATAACAGCACCTGTACCTGATTGTCGGCAGATGTGAAGCAACTCAGACGCCAATCCGTCCGAAATATCAATCATCGCCGTGGGGCGAATGCCCAGATCGCGAAGTTCATGAACAATGTCGGTGCGGGCATCGGGTCGGAGCTGACGCTGGATCAGATACGACCGTTCTTCCGATAAATTGGGCTGCATGTTCGGATCGGCCAGGTAAACCTGCTTCTCTCGTTCCAGTAATTGAAGGCCTAGGTAAGCCGCTCCCAGATCGCCGGTAACGCAGACTACATCATTAGGCTGAGCGGTATTCCGATAAGTAATCAGGTCTTTAGGGACTTTGCCCAGCACCGATATCGAAATAATCAGCCCCGACCGCGAGGCTGTTGTGTCGCCACCCACTAAATCGACATTATAGGCCTCACAAGCCATTCGAATGCCTTCGTATAATTCATCGACAGCTTCGACCGGAAACCGGCTGCTCAGCCCAATAGATACGGTAAGCTGAAGTGGCAGGCCATTCATCGCTGCAATGTCTGACACATTAACGGCTACGGCTTTATAGCCCAGGTGTTTTAATGGAACATACATGAGGTCGAAATGAATGCCCTCAACGAGCATATCGGTAGCCAGGAGGCCATAATCATCTCCCCAGTTAAAAACAGCCGCATCGTCGCCGATACCACGAACGGTATCAGCGTGTTTCGGAGCTGGCGTTGCCTGTCGGATACGTTCAATCAGGCCAAATTCGCCAATGGTATTAAGATCAGTCATAATTGTAAGCAGTTAACAGCCAGCAAGTGATCGTAAAGAACTTTCGCCGGCAGCTATTGGTACGGGCCGCTGCCGGGGCTGCTAACGGATAATAGAAAAAAGCCGTTCCACTTGACCTATGGAACGGCTTAGATAAAAAAAAGATTGCGAAACCTACGGATTTGAGAGCGTGTATTTCACTATTTTATTACCTGTCTTCTGACTGGTTTTCGTCCGGGTTATCACTAATTCTGAGTCGCTGATCGAGTTGATGGTAAATTCGATCGTCCCGTTATCACCAGTTGGTGGAGGGGTTAAATTCGATAGTACAAGGCTAGTTTCTGTAGGAACAGAATATTGTCCAGTAAATTTGCTTCCTTCGAACTCCGTGTTCGAGACGGTCGGCGGTGCACTTAAATCAAGCCGATAATTGGAGTAACCGGGCTGCGGATTGCTCGTTGCCCCTTTCGTATAAACCGTTACATTGTCCCATTCGATCTTATTGGCTGTCCACACTTTAGCGATGCGTTCAGAAACGGGAGGAGTTTTGGTTCCACCACAACCCGTTAGCAGACTGACAAGCACCGTTAGGGAAAGAAAAGCGATAAGGGTAGTCTTTCTCATTGTAAATTGTTGCATATAAACAGAAGTGGCTAAAGTTACACTATTTTTGTTGTCACCCGCAAATTTCATGCCCTCAATAATTGCTGGTTTGACTGAACGGATCACGAATGTCTATTGACCCGCTTTTACCAAGAAATTATACCCGAGCCCAACTGGCCCTTCGTAATGGTTCCGATCGTGATGAGATCTGGTGCGCCTATGCTGGTATTATCTACGACGTATCGACCTCACGACTCTGGCGAAACGGCAAACATTACGAACATTGGGCTGGTCAGGATCTGACCGACGAACTTGTCGATGCTCCACATGCTGACTGGGTGTTTGCTAAATTCCCAGTCGTCGGGCGTCTGGTCTATTAGGTTTATGGTTTTGGGCCGCAAGGCTTCACTAAAGATCGTAAATCGTAACTACTAAGTCATGAACGATATTCTTATTGCTGATAGCGGATCTACCAAAACCGATTGGCGACTTGTTAGCGCTGATGGGGTGACCCGCGCTATTCAAACGAACGGTTTTAATCCCTATTATCAAACGACAGAACAGATTATTAGTACGCTACAGGTTCAGTTGCTGCCTGAACTGAATGATGCGACCATAACGTCTGCCTTCTTCTATGGTGCGGGGTGCAGCGGCCCGGCCGTAAATTACATCATATCAGATGCCTTACGGGCAGTGCTTCCTGATCTGGCAGTCGTTGAGGTAAATAGTGATATGTTGGGTGCCGCACGAGGAGCAGCCGGGCGTGAGCCGGGAATCGTTTGTATTTTAGGAACCGGATCAAATGCCTGTTGCTATGATGGACACTCTATTTCGCGCAGTATTCAAACGCTGGGATTCTGGCTTGGCGACGAAGGGAGTGGTGGGTATTTGGGAAAAACCATTGTTCGGGATTTTTTTCAGGAGCGCCTACCGGTTCATTTGAAAGCTGCTTTTCAAAAACGGTATGCACTCGACCGCTCGACGCTGCTGGAAAATGCTTACCAAAAACCATTTCCGAATCGTTATTTCGCGTCGTTTACTCCGTTTCTGTCCGAGCATATCGCAGACGCCTATATCGACCGGCTGGTAACAGATGCTTTCTCTTTATTCCTGTCGACCTACGTAACTGGTTTTCCTGAAGCCGATCTGCAGCCGGTTCACTTTGTGGGATCAATTGCTCATTATTTTGCAGAACAATTGCAGAAAGCCGTCAAACAAACCGGTTTAACAATGGGTCGTATCCTAAAAGCACCTGCCACTAAGTTGGTTGATTTTCATAGGCAAGCTGTGTGATGTACCTTTGTGATTGGTTTATAGGTTTACAGTTTTGGATTTACAGTTTTGGGCATTCTGGTAGTGGTAGGCCGGACAACCGTAAACTAAAACCGGAGATCATAAACTGGCAACAACCTGAATAGTAATGGCAAATCGGTATTTTTTAAAAATAAAAGAGGTTGTTCGGGAAACGCCGGACGCTGTAACAATCACCTTCTGGCATCCGCTTAACGAAGAAGTACGCTATCAGCCGGGTCAGTTTTTGACGTTTCTGCTGAACATAAATGGACAGAAAGTAAGACGATCCTACTCCATGGCATCTTCTCCTCATGTCGATGTATCGCTGGCGGTGTCGGTGAAACGGGTGCCAGGTGGGTTGGTCTCCAATTATTTGTATGACCACGCCAAAGCGGGCGATATTCTCGAAACGCTGGAACCAATGGGCACCTTTGTGCCAAAACTGGACACCAAAAATCGACGGACTCTGGTTCTGATAGGAGCAGGAAGCGGTATTACACCGCTGTTTTCGATGGCTAAATCGGCACTGCACGTTGAGCCGAATAGCCGCATTTGGCTCATCTATGGCAACCGTAGTCAGGAAACGATTATTTACAAGGCACATCTGGACGCTATGGAACAGGCTTACGGTTCCTCGCGCTTTCGGGTGACGCATGTGCTAAGCCAGCCAACCCATAGCTGGACGGGTCCTGAAGGTCGTTTGAATCAGCATACGATTACGAAACTGATTGATTCGCTGCCGTATGCCGATC
This sequence comes from Spirosoma aureum, assembly GCF_011604685.1. Lineage (NCBI taxonomy): Bacteria > Pseudomonadati > Bacteroidota > Cytophagia > Cytophagales > Cytophagaceae > Spirosoma > Spirosoma aureum. Next base: position 734,030 of record NZ_CP050063.1, read on the forward strand.
GTCAGAATGCGAGCTTTTATTTGTGCGGCCCCGATGGCATGATGGCCGAAGCCCGTTCTGCCTTATCGCTGGTTGGCATCCCCACCGATCGTGTCTATAAGGAAAGTTATATGACTACACCCGTTGCGGCTGGCGAGGTTGTCGAAGAGCCGTTGGCCGCTGGTGATGACGGTGCGCCTGAAGTTACGGTTCTGTATGAGGGCAGCGAGTATAAATTTGCCGTAGGGCCGCATCAGACCATTCTGGAAGCCGCTCTGGATCTGGATATTGACCTGCCTTATTCCTGTCAGGCGGGTATGTGTACGGCCTGTATGGGCCGCTGTATTTCGGGTAAAGTGAAATTAGACGAAGAAGATGGTCTGTCGGAATCCGAACTGAAAGCGGGCTATGTACTAACCTGCGTGGCTCACCCCGTTGGCAGAGATGTCGTGATTGAAATAGAGTAATCTTCTCCAGAAGTGCTGTAAAAATGAAGCCCGACTCTTGCTGAGTCGGGCTTCATTTTTATTTATTGGGCTTCGGGGCCGGAGCAACCTTAGGGACAGCACGTGGAGTAGCTGACCGGGCCGGTGCTGGGGCAATAGAGGGCACGGGTGCAATCGCGGGTGCTGGCACCGGCGATACGCGGACCGATGGTGCAGCCGGAGCCGCGGGTGTTGCCAGACGGCTACGCACTGCTCTTGGTGCCCGCGGAGCCCGGAACATCCGGGTAGGGGCAGTTGATCGACTATACGAAAAACCGCTGTGATCCATGTCATCCAGGGAAATCCGTGCCATACCTTCACTGTATCTGCCCATTTCTCTGGAAAGCTTTTCCATTTGTCGGTCTAACTGTTCGGCTTCCCGTTCCAGCTTTTCCATGGGTTGCCGGGTTGTTTCCAGCTTTTCCCGGGCTTCTTCGAGCTGTTTATCTAATTCGCCAATGCCAAGCTCCTGTTTTTTTATTTCTGGTTCGAGCTGTTCAAGCTGCTTTTCAATAGCTGCCGGATCACCTTTCACCTTTCCATCATCGGATGAATTCAGGATGTGCTGCCGTTTGTCAAGAATTCGCTGCCGTTCTTCCAGGAGTCGTTGTTTGCGCCATTCGAGTGTTTCCTGATTGCGCCCAAACTCTTCAATCGGGAACCGAAGCTTCTCCATTTGGCGGTGTAGGGCTTCCATTTGTTTGGCTTGCAGTGCCATGAGCCGACTCAGGCTGTCAATTTGGCCCTGGTGCAACGTGCGCAGCCGATCGAGCGAATCGGAGAGTGGTTGCAACTGCGATAAAGAAGCCAATGCCTGATTGGTAATGTTATCGTAGTTGATCTTATTGAGGGTAGCTAGTGAAGCCTCTATGCCAGTCTCGGTCGAAACAGCAATGTTATCATAATCGATATGAGCCAGGCCTTCGCTTAACGCGTGCATGCCCGAATCGAACCCATTGTTTTTCTCGATAATCGTCAACAGAATATCTCGATCTGTCTGCGGAATATTGTCGAGCGAAAGCTGGCCGGTCTCAACCTGATCGAGCTGTCGTTGCAGCCGGGCAACGCGGGCTGCCGGTAGTTTCTGACCTTTCCAGATTACGTAGCTGACTTTCTTGCTATCGGCCATACCGTACTCCGAATTGCCGTCGATTTTATGTTTACGCGTAGCCTGTGGCTGCTTATGCCGTGGTTTAGGCTGTTGTTGGATGGCGTAAACCGATGCGCTGACCAGTAAAAGTGTGGCTAACGTTAACCCCGCCAGACTACCGTTTGAGACAACTGGGCGCGTTGGTACACCCAGCATGCGCCGAACCCGGTGAAGAAGTAGTTGACGCTTTGTGGTCAACGCCATTGCCAGTGAAGGGGTCATACTCGATTGTAACAGCCGAAGTTCTTCAACGCGGGCCAGCGCCTGTGCTAACGTGCGACCATCGCCCCCACAGGCCTCTACCGCCAGATCATCGCAACAGTGTTCCCGTTCTTCCCGTACGCGCGCTGATAGCCACCAGATGGCTGGATGGAAGAAATAAAGTACTTCCATAACGGACTGTAGGAGATTTACCGCATAATCATGCCGTTTAACATGCGCCAGTTCATGAGCTAGCACGGCTTCAATTTCACGCATCGACAGGTTCGTTGCCAGGCCGATAGGAAGTAGCAAAACGGGTTTTATCGTGCCAACGACCATAGGAACAGCTATCCGGGCTGATTCACGAACGTGCACAATTGATCGGATAAGCAGCGTTGACCGAAGCCGATTGGCAAGCTCCCACCAGCGATCTGAAACGGGTTGGGTAGCGGTTCGGCTGAGGTGCTGCAAATAAAGCCAGCCGCCGGTAAGACGTAGGCCAAACAGGGCAACGCCGATTAGATAAATCAACACAAACTGACTCAGGTGTGCATCAAGAAAGAACTGAATCTGCTTATGCCAGGGTAATGTTTGCGATACGGTTTGCCAGTGGATAGCAAATGATCGCATTGGCAACGTAGCGTCAGGAGTGGGCGTGCTGGGTATGATCGGTTTATAGTACCAGCCAAAGGTGCCAACGGAGGCCACTACCTGAGCAAGCAGTGCCAGTACGCCTACCCGGTAACGGACCACACTTGTGTGGCTACGGAGCATATGCAATAGTAGGGCTGTAGACAATACCAGAGCGAAACCCTGCCAGAGGGCGTGGAATAGAGTCCAGCCCAACGCATAGATGACTGGACTCGACAGATGATAAGTGATGCTGTTCATGACAAAACTTTGTTAATCAGTTAAATCCAATCAATCCCGATTCAAATCATTAAGTAATTTTTTAATTTCATCCAGCTCCTCGCGCGATGTCTTGTGCTGGCCCAATACCTGCATGACGAGTTTGGAGGCCGATCCGCGAAATGCAGTTTCAACAAAGCGATTGACAAGCCCCCGCTGTGTATCTTCTTCACTGACTGCCGCCGAATAGGTGTGTGATCGGTTCGGTCGGCGGTCGGGTTCTTCTTCGCGGCTTAATAAACCTTTCTCATACATAATCTGCATGAGTTTGAGAGCGGTTGTATAGCCAATATCACGGCTCTGACTCAAATGCTCGTGAACCTGACGAACAGTGCTCGGACCACTGGCCCAGAGTACATGCAGGATTTCCAGTTCAGCATCAGTTGGCTTCATAAAGTGTCTACGAATAGTTTCGTAGCAAACATATACGAAGCTTTTCGTAGTTGCAAGTAAATGAACAAAAAAGTTTTACAATTGCTTAATTTTAGGGCATTCGCTCAGACGCGAGCCACCATTATCAGGAGCAGAATTAGTAACGGCGGCACGCTTCGCAGCGAATGCCCTAAATTTGTAATGGGACAAGAAAGTCCCTTGCTTTGCCAAACGTAAACGATAGACCCTAACGGCCTTCTGGCCGAATTACTGTATGACCCCAAACGAAACCTTGCCGATTCCAACTCGTCCAGCGCGTAATTTCATGGGCGAAGACCGCTTTAATGATAAAACAGATCTGAAGAGCTGGGACGACGTAAAGCCATTTTATGATGAACTGCTGAACCGGCCTATCGAAAATACTGGCGATCTGAAGCAGTGGCTGCTCGATCGGAGTGAGTTAGAATCGTATTTGTCCGAAAATTTTGCGTGGCGTTATATTCAGATGACCTGCGATACGGCTAATGAAGAACTAGTGAACCGACTCAACTTCTTTATAGCTGAAATTCAGCCCCCTATGACGGCCTATGGAAATGATCTTGACATCAAAACCATTAACAGTCCGTATTTGAGCCAACTGACTGATGACGGGTATTCCGTAATGGTACGTGGCATGAAAAAAGCCATTGAAATCTTTCGGGATGAAAATATTCCGCTTCAAACGGAGATTCAGACCGAAGAGCGGAAATATGGCGCCATTGCCGGCGCTATGACCGTTGTCATCGATGGACGTGAAATGACGCTGCCGGAAGCCAGTGATCTGCTTCAGGTGACTGATCGGGCCGTTCGGGAGAATGCTTGGCGTACGATTTGGGAACGACGCTATCAGGATCATGATGCCCTTGACCAGCTTTTCGACCGGCTCCGTGATCTACGCCATCAGGTAGCGGTTAATGCCGGATTTGCCAATTTTCGTGACTTTTCGTTTGCAGCCCTGGGCCGATTCGACTATTCGCCCCAGGATTGCTTTAATTTTCATGAGTCAGTCGCTGATGCGGTTGTGCCACTTTTGGATCGATTGGCTCAAGAACGGAAACAGCGGCTCCAGGTTAACCCACTGCGTCCGTGGGATACAAAAGTAGATGTAGAAGGTCGTGCACCACTAAAACCATTTGAAACGGGTGCTGAGCTGCTCGAAAAAACAATTACCTGTTTTGATCGGCTCGATCGGTCGCTGGGCGACGATTTGCGTATTATGCGGGCAATGGGCCACCTCGATCTGGAGTCGAGGAAGGGAAAAGCGCCTGGCGGCTATAATTATCCCCTCGAAGAAATCGGTGTGCCGTTTATTTTCATGAACGCAACATCGAGCCTACGCGATCTGGTTACTATGGTTCACGAGGGAGGGCACGCCGTTCATTCATTTCTTACCCGTGAATTGCCGCTGAAAGCTTTCCGAAATCCGCCAATGGAAGTAGCTGAACTGGCATCTATGAGCATGGAACTACTGTCAATGGATCATTGGGACGTGTTCTTTACGAATCCGGATGAATTGCGACGTGCTAAACTCCAGCATCTCGAATCCATTATCGAGACATTGCCCTGGGTAGCGACAATCGATAAATTTCAGCACTGGATTTACGAAAATCCAACCCATACTACTGCGGACCGGCGCGAAAACTGGCTGACGATTTACGAAAAATTTGCCGATAATGTTGTTGATTGGTCAGGTCTTGAGAAGCTGAAAGAATATGTATGGCAGCGCCAACTGCATTTATACGAAGTCCCGTTTTATTACATCGAATATGGTATCGCTCAGTTGGGGGCCATTGGTGTCTGGCGGAACTACCGGCGCGACCCAGAAGCGGGTTTGGCGGGCTATAAAAATGCATTAAGCCTGGGTTATAAAGCACCCATTCGCGAGATCTACGCAGCCGCTAATGTACCTTTCGATTTCTCTCGTGAGCACATTCGGGAGTTGATGGAATTTGTCTGGGAAGAGATCGAGACGCTCAAGAAGTAAGGAATTGAGAGAAAATTGGTAAAAATCTAACGACGAACAGCCTACGACTAACGACTCTTTCGTAAGTTTGCAGAATCAATTCGTAATCAAGTGGCTATGAAACGCGTATTCAGTGCAGGATTAATGGTAGCAACCGTGCTGTCGCTGGCATCCTGTGACTATCAGAAAAATAACACGATCCGTCAGGCCGATTACCGGGCAGGCGATTTCCGGAGTAATTATCGTGCTGGTGATCCTGAAGTATACGGAACCGGTAAGGATTCGGCCGCTGTGCAGACGAAATACAAGTATACCCCAAACCCGGAACTGGAGCAGCGGACCCAGAAAATCCGTGAGAAACTATTCGGCGCGGGTGCTAATAGCCAGGGAGCCTAATTCATCAGTAAATAGTACCCTCAGGCAATAAAAGCTGCTAGAACGTGAACTTAGTCGCAACTAGCTGAGTGTTTCTATATAATCTGTACTCAAAAGCGACGCATCGGTCAACCTAACCGATGCGTCGCTTTTGAGTATAAGGCATAGTACTATCTATTTTTTTTGCGTTACTTTGTCCGATTGAAATACAGAAGTTTATAGTACTTTTTGAATAAGTAAATCGCCACAAACAGCATAGACGCTATGAATATTGCATTAGTAACAGGCTCGGCTGGACTCATCGGTAGCGAGGCCGTTGCCTTTTTTGCCGATAAATTCGACCTGATCATCGGTATCGATAATAACATGCGCCAGTACTTCTTCGGAGCCGATGGATCGACCGAGTGGAACCGGAATCGCCTGTCTGATACCTACGCTTCCTATAAACATTACACCGCCGATATCCGCGAAGTATCTCAATTGGAGCCTATTTTTCGCGAATATGGCACCGACATTAAATTAGTATTGCACACGGCAGCTCAGCCATCCCATGACTGGGCCGCTCGCGAACCCTTCACCGATTTCGGGGTTAATGCCGTTGGTACACTCAACATGCTTGAGATGACCCGCTTACATAGCCCGGAGGCTGTATTTATCTTTACCTCGACCAATAAAGTCTATGGCGATAACCCCAACTTCCTGCCTCTGATCGAGACCGAAACACGTTGGGAAATTGACCACAGCCATCCTTATTTTGAGAATGGAATCGACGAATACATGAGTCTTGACCACACCAAACACTCCGTTTTTGGTGCTTCTAAAGTGGCGGCTGACATTATGGTGCAGGAATATGGTCGCTATTTTGGGATGAATACAGGCGTTTTCCGGGGTGGTTGCCTGACGGGACCTAACCATTCAGGCGCTCAGTTGCACGGCTTCTTATCCTACCTGATGAAGTGTGCCATTACCGGGAATCAATACACCATATTCGGTTATAAAGGCAAGCAGGTTCGTGATAACATTCATAGCTGGGATCTGGTGAATATGTTCTGGCATTTTTATCAGAATCCGCGTCCAGGCGAAGTATATAACGCAGGTGGAGGCCGTTATGCAAACTGTTCGATGCTGGAAGCCATTGCGTTGTGTGAGCAGATCTCGGGCAACAAGATGAATTATCAGTATTCGGAGACCAACCGCAGTGGCGATCATATCTGGTACATTTCGGATCTAACCAAATTCAAGGAACATTATCCGGGCTGGAACTGGACATATGATTTGAAAGAAACGATGGTGCAGATTCACGACAGCATGGCTGCCCGGTTATCGGTCCTGAAATAATATTTTTTTGTACGAAAAATGCCAGTGTATTCGACTGGCATTTTTCGTAGTACGTCCATGCCGCATTTCGATACCTACCCGACATTATACTGGTTTCCTGTTTATGCCCTCTGTTGGGTGCTGATCTGGGTGGCTACCCGACATCAGATTAACCAACGGCTATTCGTTGCCTTAGCATTGCTAATGCTATTTCTGCTTCGGTTACCCAGTATTGTATTCGACTACGAAATCAATCCTGACGAGAGCCAGATGATCACGCAGGCGCTTACGCTGCGGCATGATCCGGTCTATTTTCGGTCGGTAGATGGTACGACAGGAGGCCCGCTGGATAGCTATTTTCTTATTTTACCAAGTTTTCTGGGTTTGCCGTTCGACTACATTACGGCTCACCTGACCGCATACGCCTTAATTGCGGTATGTCTGTGGTTACTGTTTAAAACTGCAAAATTATGGTTTAGCGAGAAGGCAGCCCGACTGGCTTTGTTGCCATTCGTATTCATGCTTGGATTAACCCAGAATGGCGACTTCTTACATTACAATAGTGAGCTCATAGCCCTACTATTGCTAAGCTGGAGTTATTACCTCTATGCTACTCAACTGACGCAAAGAGTACCATCATTGTTTCGGATTAGCCTGATTGGTTTGTTGCTGGGAATGGTTCCTTTCGGGAAACTCCAAGCCGTTCCTCTTGCGGCCGTAGTCGGTCTATTTGTGGGTATCGACGTGTTGATACGCAGGAGTCTGAGCATTCCGGCTAAGATTGGGCGTCTTGCTGTGCTAGGGGCAGCCGGAGTCGCATTCCCAGTCCTGGTCATTATTCTGACTCGACTAAACGGCGTCTACGATGATTTCATAACGTTCTACATTGTGGGAAACTTCCGCTATGCAGGCAACACGAATCAGTGGCAAAGCCTGATGCGGTTACCCGACTTTTTTCAGAAGGGAAGCGAATTTGACTGGCTTGTTAAGTTTGTGGCCTTAATAGGGATAGGGGGCCTGGTGATGGCCTTTCGACGGAAGGTGCAGTTGAGTATAAATTCTATTCAAATAGGTGGTTTCGTTGGTTTATTATTGTTGGCAACACTGTTTGCCATCACCCGAACGGGCTCCGAATATGTACATTATCTGTATTTCTTAACCGGACCGCTGCTATTCATTCTGGCTTTTGGCTGGCAGCAGCTTCCTGTTGTTGAGCGTACCGGCCTATGGGTTGCCATGATTTCTACCGGGGTTTTCCTGCTTTTATTTGGCGTACAGACCGGCCAGAGGTTTTTGCAAAAAGTGCCCGTAAATCCCTATTCTTCTGAAAACCAGGCTGGTTGGGCCGTACAGCAATCACCGGTAGCCAAAGAAGTGTTGAAATATGCCCGTCCCGGCGAAAAACTGGCCGTTTGGGGATGGCGTTGTGATTATTACATTCAGACGCAAATGCCACAGGGAGTGGCCGAAAATCATACCATCCGGAGTGCGTTCAACCATCCGATGCTAGCCGACTATCAAAAACGATATGTCAGCGATTTTAAGCGTTCGGTTCCGCCGGTGTTTGTTGATGCGGTTGGTAGCCAGAACCTTTGGATGAATGACCGCAAAACACAGGGGCACGAACTTATTAAGCCACTCGGGCAATTTGTTAATGCGCACTACAAATACGTAGGGCTCGTTAATGACACCCGGATTTACATCCGTAATGACCGGATTAAGGGCTTATCCTCTGATAGTCAGCCGGAATCTCACTAAAATAATTCATATTTTTGAGCTATGTTCGTACTGAGCCAAGCCCAAAACTGATCAGTCAAAAACAGTTTTTTTATGTGGACAAAACAAGGACTCATTTATAAACCCGATGGTTCTCAAGCATTCAGCCGAACGCACGCTCAGGTGCCTTTTGGTTATCCTATGGCTGACAAATTACGTGTCTATTTTTCCACACGTGACGAAAATATAGCGTCCGCTGTATCATTTGTTGAGCTAAATCCCAATAATTTATCCGAAGTAACGTATATTCATAATAAGCCCTGCTTAACAAAAGGTGCCGTTGGCATGTTTGATGAAACAGGCACGATGCCTTCCTGGTTTTTGCCCGTAGATGACGAAATCTGGCTGTATTATACAGGATGGAATAAGAGCGAAACTGCGAGCTATCGCCTGGGTATAGGTCTGGCTATCAGTCGCGATGGTGGTCTGACATTCCAGCGAAAATACGATGGGCCTTTACTTGACCGTTCTATTTACGATCAGGTATGGGCCGCCCAACCCTGTGTAATCCGTGAAGGTGACCGATGGCGGATGTGGTATCTTTCCTGTACCAAAATTGAGGTTATCAACGGTCACCCTGAACCATTTTATGATGTAAAGTACGCCGAGTCGACGGATGGTATCAAGTGGGAGCGCACAGGACAGGTGTGCGTTGGCTACGACGAGTTTACAGATGCGATCGGGCGTCCGACGGTTTACAAAGACGGAAATTTGTACAAAATGTATTTTTCGTACCGAAACGCGACCAATTACCGTACCGATGTGCAGCGTAGTTACCGTATCGGTTATGCCGAATCCAGCGACGGTATTACGTGGGAACGTAAGGATGAACGGGCAGGTATTGAACGTTCTGCAGAGGGCTGGGATTCACTTATGATGGATTATTGCCATATTTTTCCACATCGTGACCAATGGGTTATGTTGTATAATGGTAATGGCTTTGGTGCATCAGGATTTGGGTATGCAACTCAGCCTACCACATACTAAATCGTATGTAATGCATTTGGATTTTAGGTAGATTGCGAGCTATTTTGTATTGAATTCACACGTATGCAACCATGAAAGAAGCAGCAAAATATTTAATTAAAGTGGACGCCGAATTCAGAGATGGCCAAATCGTTCCTGAAATTTCTTATGATGATGTGATGCGATTGGTAAATGAGCCGAACATTGTCATTGTCAAAACCGGCATTCCCGCTGAACTATTGACCAAGGTTATTGAGGGTACCCGCCAATGGGCCGCTCAAACACCTTTGGCAGAAGGACCAGATACGTTTGACAATAACCAGCATAAACAACGGCTACACATTGCCAAGATCCAACAGGCTCCCCAGTTATTTCACGACCATACATTCGACGCTATTGTAGAGCTGGAGTCAACATTCAAGCAAACGCTACTGAGTGTTTTTGACCCAATGCGTAATTTCTGGAATAGCCTGACCGGAAACGAGGAAGCCTTCGGTATTCGCAAAGGCGAACCGTATTTTCACCCACAAGTGACTCATTATCCGTTAGGAGGCAGTTTCTTTGGGCGACACTGGCATCCGCTTAACCCGCAAAAAGTAGGTATGATCCTGGCCCTGAATCAATACGGCAAAGATTATACATCTGGTGGAACCGGTTATGTGATCAACAACCATATTGTTGAAACAGAAGGTTACCATGATCTTGGCGATATGATTCTATTCCGCTACGATCTGCCTCATTGGGTCAGTCCATCCAGTTTTGCCGATCGTTTTAACTGGGATGATCCAGCCGGACGTTGGGTATCTATTCTGCCGTTCTATGATCCTTGGGCAACACCAGCAGAAAAGAATGAGCCACAAGGCTGGAAAACCCAGATCCAATCGGCCAGAAACTCTCCTTCCAAGGCAACTGTTTAGTTTATGGTTTACGGTTTGTTACCAGGTGGTAGTAACCGCTCGCGCGATCCGCAGTAAACCGTAACCTGAAAACTTACTCTCTATGGTTAAAGTCAGTGTTCTGATTATTACTTACAATCAGCATAAATTTATTCGTGCCGCTATTGATAGTGCGCTCGCACAGCAGACGACATTTCCTATTGAAATTTTAGTTGGTGATGACTTCTCAACGGATGGGACACGGGAGATTATTCAGGAATACGAACGGAAGCATCCTGGCTTAATTATTGGTGTTTTGCACCCCTATAATATGGGGAAAAACGGAGGAATAAACTGTCTTGAAACACTGAAATTAGCTAAAGGTGAGTACTATGCCTTGATGGATGGGGACGATTATTGGACTGATCCACTCAAGCTTCAGAAACAGGCCGACTTACTGGACGCACATCCTGACTATTCGACGGTTTTTAATAACGCGCTCATTACGTACGAAGACGGATCGCCTTCCCATTTACTGAATGGCCCTGTTATGAAGCCATACTATACAATGGACGATCTGATTGGTGAAGACGAAATCTGGTTTATGGCTACCTCCAGCACCATGTTTCGGAACAACATTAAGGAATATCCTGCCTGGTTTCGGGAGTCGTCGAGTGGCGATATTCCAAGACTGATCCTGAAGGCTAAACTTGGGAAAATTGGTTATATTCCCGATGTGATGTCGGTTTATCGTAAAAACCGGGGAGGAGCCAGCTTTGCAGATAACTATGCTGATGAGACATTTCTGCGGAATCGTATCCAAATGTATAGCGATATTAACCGGGAACTGGATTATCGATACGACCGTGTTTTACGCCGGAACATTGCCCGGTATTACCGGATGATGCTCGATGCAAAACAGTATAAAAACAGTTATTTTCGTCGTGCTCAACTGGCCTTGAAATATCTTTACTTAGGAAAACCCGACTGGCAAAAGACGAAAGATGTAATTCGGAATTATATTGTTCCTCAGCCGCTGGCAAAACTATACAGTACAATTCGGTTATTACCACATCGGTAAGTGCTGTTGACTGTAACTCAGCGATTATATAATACCGAAAATTAGCCATAAACATACGGGCTGAATCCGTAGCTATACTTATGAAATTAAGCGTTGTTATACCGGCTTATAACGAAGAAGAGTCGCTTCCTCCAACACTGCGTGCATTGTATCAAACGTTAGCCAAACATGGCATCCCGCACGAAATTTGTGTTACCAACGATAATTCGAAAGACGGAACGCTACGTGTCCTGGAGGAAATGGCGGCTACTGAAATTCCAACACTAGTGCCATTCACAAATCCAGGCCCCAACGGCTTCGGTTATGCGGTTCGGTATGGTCTCGAACGGTTTTCGGGCGATTGTGTCGCCGTTTTCATGGCCGATATGTCCGATGACCCGGAGGATCTGGTGAAGTTTTATAACAAAATGCTCGAAACCAACGTCGATGCTGTATTCGGTTCGCGTTGGGGTAAAGGCGGAAAAGTAATTGATTATCCACCACTTAAGAAGTTCATTAATCGTGTTGCCAACTTCATTGTAAAGATGGTGATGGGAATCAAGTACAACGATACGACTAACGCGTTTAAACTGTATAAGCGCGAGACCATAGAGGGTATAAAGCCATTTCTGGCCCCTCATTTTAACCTAACCGTTGAACTTCCACTCAAGGCTATGGTGCGAGGCTACAGCTATGCTGTTGTGCCTAATAGCTGGACAAACCGGAAATACGGCGAATCAAAATTGAAGATCAAAGAGATGGGTAGCCGCTACTTCTTCATTCTGATGTATTGCCTGATCGAAAAATATTTCTCCCGTGGCGATTTCAATAAGAAACCCGCTACGCCAGTCGCGCAGACAGTTAGCCGGTAGCCGATTGATTGTTTACTGATTACACCCGATAAGCCAACCAGTGAATTGGTTGGCTTATCGTATAAATAGGCCCTTCAATCCTGGAATCTGGTATACGGCCAGTGTTTGAATAATGGCCCATAAAATACCACTAATAAGCATGTAGAGGAGAAGTTGTCCGCGCCCCACGCGAAAAGAGACTGCCAGTGCTGTTCCGCCGATGGGAGTTAGAATCAAAGGCGTTAATAGGGCGATACCCATTAAGCCAAAGCGTTTCCAGATTCGAATGGCAAAGCGTGTTCGGCGGGTGAATAGTTTGGGTCGCTGTTTGCGGTAACGGTCCACAAGTGCCTGGATGGCAGCTCCCGCATACGTGATCACTATAACGCTGAGCATCATACCAAAGGTGGTACAAATAGACGTTTCAAGCCAGGATAGCCCCAGTGTCGCGCCAGTTAATGGCCCGCCAATGAATTTGATGGTGCTGGCAATAATGACCGAAACGTATTTGGCAAGGTGCATAAAAAGAAAGCTGTCTTGAAACAACGTCTTAAAAGTAGCTGTTGTTTATAATATGCCACTGCTAAATTCGTCTTATTCCGGAGCACCCGCTTATCTGTACAATGGCCATCTGCAAACGATTGTCCCAAGCCTGACCCGTAGAGTGACCGGCGTTACCTACGAGCGCGAACGGCTGACCCTTTCTGACGGCGATTTTCTTGATCTTGACTGGATTGTTACTGGGAAAAAACGATTGGTTATTCTAACCCATGGTCTGGAAGGAGATAGCCAGCGGCAATATATTCTTGGGGCAGCCCGATTGTTTTCAACAAACGGTTTCGATGTGCTGGCCTGGAACTGTCGTTCGTGTAGTGGCGAAATGAACCGTGCTTTCCGGCTTTACAATCACGGTGAAATCGGAGATATTGCCGAAGTTGTCGAACATGCATTACAGACTAAATCGTATGAAGAAATTGTGCTTGTTGGCTACAGCATGGGTGGAAATATTACCTTGAAATACCTCGGTGTTCATGGGAAAAAGCTCCCACCTGTTGTTAAACGGGGCATTGCTATATCATCCCCTACCGATCTGGGGGCTAGTGCTTTGTTGCTCGACCGACCGTCGAATCGATTTTACCGGAACCGATTTATGAAAAAGCTCATTACTAAGCTGAACCAGAAAGCAGATCGATTCCCAGGCCGATTGGATATGGCGAAATTACATCAGGTTAAACGCTGGCGTGATTTTGATGACTTTTTCTCTGCCCCTGTTAATGGCTATCAAGACGCCAGCGACTTTTATAACCAGGCTTCCGCTGTTAATTTTATGCCAGATATCGTTGTGCCAACATTAGTATTGAATGCGCAAAACGACCCGCTGTTATCGCCCGAATGTTCGCCGGGATGGCTGGCAGAGAAACATCCGTTCGTATTTCTTGAAACACCTAAAACGGGCGGTCACGTTGGTTTTCTTGTTTTGCGCGATCCGTATACGTATGCTGAACGGCGAGCACTGGCTTTTGCACAGGGATTTATCAGCCGATAAAGCACTGAAAGCATTTACGCCAATAAGGCCTAATTCGGATTAGCCTAACTGAAACCAAATCGCAGTATTTAGCGATATAATTGTTGGCAATTTGCTGATATAGAGGAAATTATTGGGTAAAAGTGTTGAGCCGCAGCCATTGGCGTTACGTACTGGCAATACGAATCAGATCTTCAATTTGGTTAATAATGGTCGCATTTTCAGGAATATCGATGTCCTGCCCGACTACCTGATAGCCGGTCATGAGCAGGTGAGCATCTGGAAATGTTTTAACCAAACGGTTAACATACGGCTGAACCTCATGATTAGCAGGTACGGAGGTTAAGGCAGTAAAAATGTAGTCGGGCTTATGGAGATTGTAGGCAAAGACTAATTCGTTGAAGGGTAGGCTTTGCCCTAAATAAATTACTTTGTTAAATCGAGCCCGGATAATATAGTTGCCAAACAGTAAACTGATTTCGTGAAGCTCACCTTCCGGCAAAAAGAGCATGTATTTTTTACCGTCGGGCCGTTGCTTACTTACCTGACCATCAATGGCAACGATAATTTTCTGCCGAATCAGGTTTGTAATAAAATGTTCCTGCGCCGGGCCAATCGAGCCAGTTACCCAAAGTGTACCGATCCGGCCCAAAAACGGATAGATAATATGGATCATCGTGTTCTCGAAACCGAATTGCAAAATGTTGGTACTGATAATTTTTTCGAAACGGTCCTCATCCAGATCGATCATCGAGATCGTGAGCGCATGAATCTGGTCGGGGTAACTAAGTTGACGATCCGAGATTTTGACCACTTCGCGGTACATCTCTTCTACCGACAACTTTGAAATTTCAGAAATTTTATAGCCGTGATCTTTTAGTAATGAAATGTTCAGGACGAGCTTAAGGTCCTGATCGTCGTAGGTCCGGATATTGGTATCCGTCCGTTTGGGCGTAATAATATTGTAACGCTGTTCCCAGATCCGCAGTGTATGGGCTTTTATGCCCGACAGTTGCTCTAAATCTTTGATGGAGTAACTACTCATGGAACAAGTTTTTACGAATTAATAGGGTTATGCTACTAATACCTATGAAAAGTTCTAGTAAGCGTTTTGGCTTAAATTAACCTCTAAAATACTAGTAGTTTGTCGCTAAACAAATACAGGCTAACACGCCCACCGCACCATCACTGTATTTGTAAAACAATAAAATTTGATTTTTGTTTAACACTATACTAGAAAAAGATAAACAAGAATTGTCCAATGAAGAATATAAACTGAAGTATAAGAAGCCATTTCGCCAGGCGATTTTCTTTATCGAAAGGTAATGCATACCACAAAGTGAATAATACCACCGATATAAGCCACCAGCTAATGTAATTCTGTAAAGGCACTGGTTTGTCGAACCAGGTCCAGAAATTTAACTGAACGGCTACCGGTTCGATAAATAGATCCAATACAACCATCAGTGTAGCGGCTGCCAGAATTTTAAGCCAGGTCGGAAGAGAAAGCTGATTACAGACTGATCCGCAGCAGTAAGAGAGAATTAGCCAGTTGATACCAATTACAGGAGGAACCGCCCATACTTTGGCACCCAGCCCCCATCCGTAGGCATAATGGCCAAAAATACTACCTGTGTGAACGCCAATTACTTCAATAAAATAACCGATTGCTAACGTGAGGATAAGATATAGGTAGAAAGCAGGACGCCAATCGGTATGGTAGACGAGTAAAACAACCAGCGAGCAAGCGAGTGTAACCGGACTTAAAGGCCGGAAGTAATGAGCCAGTGCAGGTAATTGCATACCGATAATGCCTGCTATATAAGCCAGTATCAACACCGTTCGAACAGTTTGGTGATATCGGGTTGTTATGGCGAGCATCAGTGACATTAACGGATAATAACCTGTATGAACACGGCCTGGTTCATAAAAAAAGCCCCCCGAATTTTCGGGGGGCTTTTGTGAAGGGTGAAAGACGGGGCTCGAACCCGCGACCTTCGGAACCACAATCCGACGCTCTAACCAACTGAGCTACAATCACCATTTTTGAGAGTGCAAATATAGAACTTAATGCTGAATGATGAACGATGAACGACGTTTTTTTTTGTAATTCATCAGCCATCATTCAGCATTGAGATTACGCTTGTTTGCCCTGCTGGTAGCGTTTTTCAGCCGCATTCCAGTCGACTACGTTAAAATAAGCCGCAATATATTCGGGCCGGCGGTTTTGATACTTAAGGTAATAAGCATGCTCCCATACATCAAGACCAACGATAGGGAATCCTTTTACGTCGGCAATATCCATCAGTGGATTATCCTGATTTGGCGTTGAGGTAATGGCCAGCTGACCTTCCGGCGTCACTATAAGCCATGCCCAGCCTGAGCCAAAACGAGTGGTAGCGGCTTTGGTAAATTCTTCTTTAAACGCGTCGTAAGAACCAAATTTCTGATTGATAGCCTCAGCCAGATCGCCGGTTGGCTGGCCACCACCACTGCCAGAAATAGTGTTCCAGAACAACGTATGATTATAGTGCCCGCCACCGTTGTTGCGCACGGCTACGGGAGCCTGGCTTACGGTTTGGAGCAATTCTTCGATCGATTTATTTTCCAGCTCTGTCCCGGCGATAGCGTTGTTCAGATTCGTAACATAGGCATTATGATGCTTATCATGGTGGATTTCCATGGTTTGCTTGTCTATGTTTGGTTCAAGCGAATCGCTGGGGTAGGGTAGTGGGTCTAATACAAAAGCCATTGGACTAAAGAGTTAAAATGGATGTTCTTTACGGTTGGAGTAACACGACTCCCTTGGTTTATGTTCTTAAGCGTCGAAAAAACTTAGTCAATAAATCCTGGCTTTCGCTGGCGAGAATACCTGTTTCGAGACGAGTTTTAGGGTGAAGTAACGAAGTCTCAATACGGCTATACCCTCGTTTAGGGTCCGGAGCGCCGATAACAAGCCGCCCAAGTTGTGTCCAGAATAAGGCTCCTGCGCACATAACGCAGGGTTCCAGTGTAACATAGAGTGTACAATCGGTAAGGTATTTTCCGCCAAGATATTGCGTTGCGGCCGTTATGGCAAGCATTTCAGCATGAGCTGTAACGTCCTTAAACTGCTCCGTCTGATTACGACCTTTTCCTATAATCCGGTTTCGGCAAACCACAACAGCTCCAACAGGAATTTCGCCTTCTTCGGCTGCCTCTTCAGCCAGGTTCAGTGCAATTTCCATGAAGTAGTCGTCGGAAAACATCAATTTGTAATTAAGTAATTGAGTAATCAAGTTAAACGACAATTGGAGAATACCTGGTAGGTGGCTTTTTGAATCACCCAGTTTGCAAATTACCGCTTTACCTCAATTACTCATTCATTGTTTAAGTACCTTTCGGACTGATTGCCGGTCACCGATCTGAATACGAAGCAGATAGACTCCCGCTGGTTGGCTACTGAGATCAAGTTCCGTTTGTCGGGATCGGGTAGTCAATTGATGGATAGGTCGACCTCGCAGATCCGTGAGTGAGAGCTCTGCCGGATCCCGCGTCAATGATACATCAATGTCTATAGTTAATGTCGTTGCTGTAGGGACTGGATATACGCGAACCAATGGGTCAAGAGAGGTATCTTCAACACCCAGTACGGTCTGTACTAAAATTGTTGCCGTACCCGACATGGTCCCTGCTCCACAGGTATTGCTCACATTATTGATTTTATAAGTTGTCGTTCGGGCGGGCCTCACTTCCGCAATATATGGATTCGTTGTTGTGGTTGCCGAGAATGAACGGACACTATCTGCATAGGTTACTGTCCAGGGGCCGTCACCACCAAAGCTGATGGTTAAGTTGGCAGGCGTACCTGCATTTATGGTCTGATTGCCCGTTAATGTAGCAGTTGGTTTCGATCGAACCGTTATCGTTGTAGGGCTATTTGTTCCCAGAATCCCAATATCCGGATTCGATCCTTTTACACGAACATAATACTGACCGCTGGCCAATGTAGCCGATAGGGCGGAAGTAACAGGGCTAGTGGCACTGCTTGTAGGAAGTTCGAATTTTTTGCTTGTATCAGCCACACTGATCAACTCGGCCCGGAATATATTCCCACTGGTAAAGGAACCAATCGTTGTAAACGGCACGTTCAGTGCTGAACCAGCGCACAAGGTGTTATTATTGATGGCACTGGTGGTAATGGTTGGTGCCTGAACGAGTACGATAGCAGTGGCTGGGTTACCGGGTAAACCGACACCGCAACTGTTAGTAACAGCATTGACCTGATAGGTTGTATTGCCTCGTGGCAAGACCGAAATAGTTGTATCGGTGGAGTTTGATATGCCTGAGTTACCTCCCGTCAGGGTATAACTAAAAGGTGGATTCCCCGTGAATTTTAATCGAAGGGGTGTTTTCTGTCCTAAATTAATGCTGGCAGATCCGGTTAGCGATAAAGTCGGTATCGTATTGACAATGACCTTGACAATGGAGCGACCGCTATAACAGCCATTATTTATCTGATAAACATAATAAATATCACCACCTGGCTCTACATTAACATTCAGCGTTGGCGGAACAGGGTTGCTTGTTGTTTCCCGTCCATAAGGGTCAACCCACCGCAACGTGCTGCCTGGCTCTCCAACAGCCTCCAGCGGGGCTGCTTTTTCGTCAAGACAGTATGACACTACGGGTTTTGGAACGGTTGGAGCAGGCGTTGTCCGTACTGATACCTGAATCGTGGCCTTGCTGCTTTCACAGTTGTCAACTGTTTGAGTTACCAGAAAACTGAATGTACCTGACTGCGTAACAGGAGGTGTAGGGGCACTTTGATACACATTCCCATCAGCATTATACCAGCGAAGGTTCTGACCATTTGCCGTTAACGGAGGAATCGCTTGAACAGGCTGATCTTTCTGCGCCTGACAGTAAGTTAGATTAGTTACACCGGGCAATGCAGGCAGTGGTTTGACACTGACGGTTAAGATGGCTTTACCACTTTCACAACCATTTACCGTTTGGGTTGCTTTAAAGGTTTGATCGCCCACATTATTGGTGGCAGGCGTAGGAATACCATTGATAAGCTTATCTGATGCGTCGTACCACTTAATATTCGTGCCATTTGCCGTTAGTTGTTGCGGCTGCACATTATTGCAGTAACTGACTGAACTTACTCCAGGAACGGAAGGTGTCGCTTTTACTGTCACCACTAAACTTGCCTTTGGACTTGGGCAGCCATCCAGACTCTGACTCACGTAATACGTTGTTTGCCCTGGCGTGCTGTTCTGCAACAACGGAGGTGTCTGCGACCCCGAGCTGCTGGCGGGATCATTGTACCAGCTGGCTGTTGCATTGGCAACAAAAGTGGCCGTTAAAGCCGGTACTGCCGAGTTTTGACAAAACTCAAGAGGAGCCGTGCCAGGTGCATTCGGTGCATCTTTTACGACCACCGGAATTACCGCCCGGTCGCTTTCACATCCATTAATGGTTTGTGTGACGTAATAATTTGCTGTACCGATAACAGTAGTATTCGGCACTGTTGCAATGGATGATGGCGTTCCTCCATCCGGGTTTGTGCCATACCAGCTCAGGCTTTGACCTGTAGCGGTTAATGAGTTTGGTTTGCTTCCTTCGCAATAAGGGCCAGCGGCTGCAACAATGGGTTTGCTCGGTACTGGATTTACTGTAGCGGTTAGGCTAGCTCTGGGGCCTTCGCAGCCATTAATACTCTGACTAACATAATAAACGGTCGAGCCAGTAACACTTGTAGAAGGTGTTGGTGCTGTGGCTGATGCCGTTCCACCCGTGGCGTTGGTGCCATACCAGTTTAAGGTGCCACCGGGCGTTGAGATAGCCGTTAAGGGATTTGCTACTCGGTTTTGGCAAAAAATAATCGGACTGGTAGTAATTGGAGCCGCTGGTTTTGGTTTTACCTGTACAGAAATAATGGCTCGTGGGCTTTCACAACCACCTACAGTTTGGCTTACGTAATAAAAAGTTGTTCCAGTCGTGCCGGTATTGGGTGTTGTTGGTGTCGAAGATGCGGCACCTCCGGCTGCACTGGTGCCATACCAGTTTAAGGTGCCATCGGCAGAAGCCGTTGCCGACAAAGGAGTTGCCGTTACACTCTGGCAGTATGTAAATGCTAAAGGAGCAGACGGCGTAGTTGGAGCAGGTTTTACGGTTACGACAATAGAGGCTCGGGGGCTCTCGCAACTGTTTATTATCTGACTGACGTAATAAGTCGCTGTAGCCTGACTACTTGGAACCGTTGGTGTTGTCGAAAAAGAGCCTCCGCTGGCGTTGGTTCCCCACCACCGCAAGGTAGCACCGGCTGAAGCGGTAGCCGTAAGTGCTGCTGATACTACACCCTGACAGATTGCTGCCGGAGCCGCCGTTTTGGGAGCTGCCAGACTACCACTGACCGTTACGACAAGCGAGGCTCGGCTACTTTCGCAGCCATTAAGGGTCTGGCTAACGTGGTAAGTTGTGGAACCCACTGCTGTAGTAATGGGTGTAGGTGCAAGCGATGAGGCATTGCCCCCAACAGGACCTGCATACCAATTTAACGTTGCGCCTGAAACAGCTGTGGCCGACAAGGGACCAGCTACTTCACCTACACAATACGATTTGTTACTAACCGTCGGCACATTGGGAATAGCCTGGATTGATAGTGTTTGTGTGTTTGTGCTGGTTCGGGCGGGTGTGCTGGAAATGACTCTGATTCTATAGTTTGCGCTGGCGGTTAATGTTTTAGGTATTGTTGACGTGATCGTAGCGGTTGTTGGTAGGACCGGCACCAGAGCGAGCGTTCCGATTGGAGTGGTTGTACCTGAAAATACACCGTTCGGATCGGAAATCTGGGCCGTAAATACATTGCCAATCAGGAATATGCCAGTAGTAGAAAATGAAACGGATAGAGTGCCGCCAGAACTTCCGCAGAGGGCACTTACAGACAACGCATTTGTCGTGATAGTCTGGGCAACACTACGGATTGTTGGCCCGGTAAGACACAAGCAAATGAAGAGATAGGAGTAAATTAAACGTCCCTTCATAGAATTATTGGAATAAGGCAGTTAAGGACTTAAAGTTAGGGAATTTGTATTGTTCGTATACGTGGCCATCAATCATAGCGTTTAGGAACTACCACAATAAAAATGCCACTTTTTACAGTGGCATTTTTATTGTGGGGAAAGTGCCCTAGGTTACTGTACTGCACTGTAAATCAATTCATGAATATGCCGGCGCAGCTTAGTCGTATTAATCGAATTATTGCCCGCAGTAGGATAAATCCGATTTGAGAGAAAAACGAAAATCAGTTCTTCATCAGGATCTACCCAAACAACATTGCCCGTAAAACCAGTGTGCCCAAATGATCGGGGAGAGGCTTGTTCGGCCAGATAAACGCTGCTCGTACTTTCTGCATTGGGTTTATCCCAACCTAATGCCCGATGGCTACGATTGCTTAACGTTTGCGTGAAGTAAGGAACCGTCATCGGTTGAAAAATGCGCTCATTGCCATACATGCCCTTCTGCAGGTTCATCTGTAACAGGGTGGCAATATCATGTGCGTTCCCGAATAGTCCGGCATGTCCCGAAATACCCCCCTGAACAGCTGCCATCTGATCATGCACCGTACCTACCAACAACTGGTTTCGATAGTAGGTATCCTGTTCGGTTGGTGCACAATGCGGATTTTTCAGCCGTTGAAGTGGAGTAAAACCAAGCTGATGCAGTCCCAGTGGTTTATAAACATTCTCCGTCACAAACACATCGAGGGGTTGTTTACTAACCCGTTCCACAATTTTTTGTAGCGTCAGAAAATTCAGATCACTGTATACGTAAGCAGGCTTTCCTGATTCATCTACCTTGCGAGACATGGGCGACTGAATCACCCATTTCCAGACTGAATCTTTCAGGGCAGGTGTAGCCCAGAGAGTTGGGGCTATTTGGAGCGTATGCAACGTATCACGTGTTGCACTGTAATACTCGGCTTTCAGGCCACCTCCCGGTGTCCGTGTTCGGTCCCAGGTAGTCGGGTAATAGGATACCATGCCTGACTGGTGCCAGAGCAAATCCTGTATGACAATGTTCTGTTTATTGGTTCCTTTTAGTTCGGGCAGGTAGAACGATGCCTTTTGGCTCAAATCAATTTGTTTTCGGTCGTAAAGAACCATTACACTTTGAAGAGTAGCCAGCACTTTGGTTAGCGATGCCAGATCGTATAAGGTTTCGTCCGTAACTTTTTCGGCACCGGCACTGTAGGTTAATGCGCCAAAGTTCTTGCTGTACACAACTTTCCCTTTTCGGGCTACCAGAATTTCACAGCCTGGCACGACATGGTTACGAACGGCGTTTTGGGCAATAGCGTCAATCTTTGCCAGTGTTGCTGTTTTCATGCCAACGCTCTCTGGCGAACCGGCAGATAATCGACCTTCGGGATTTACGGTTTCGCCAAGCCCCACTTTCAGATCGCCAGTCGAGATGGGTAACATGCCGCGCGAACCCAGGCCGCCAAATAAAATCTGTGGTACAACGCGCTGCATTTCCTCCATTTCCTGATAGGCACAGACTAACCCGTCGGCGTCGGCAAACTGAGTAAGGCTATACGGAGAGCCAAAGACCGTAACGATTACTTTAGCACCGCGTTGTTTCAGGCGGGTTACTAAATCGAGCGACATTTTGGTAATACCAAATTTCCGATAAGCCGACTCACTCATTTTATGGAAACTTACAACAACCGTATTCGCCGTACTGACCTGAGCCAGTGCGTCATTCAGTTCCGTTTCTGTAACAAGCTTATTCGGATAAACCAGTGTCTGGAAAGGAGCATACTGATTTAGTGTTTTCTGAAACGGGTTATCAACATCGGCACCAATCGCAATCGATGCCAGTCTCACGGTATCTAATCGTCCGATCGGCAGCAGATTATCGCGATTTGTGGCTACTGTAACCGATTGTTCGCAGAGCTCCTGTTTCAGCAACTGGGCCTCGGGCGAATTCAACTCGGCTGATAAACCGGCCAGATTGATCGGCTTGTATTTGCTCAATCCTGCCCAGAACTTGGCCCGGAGAATTTTCTTAACCTTTTCATCCAGAAATTCCTGCGAAATAATGCCCTGCTGAACGGCATTCAGGATATTCTGTGTAGCCTCGCGAACGTTTTCCGGATAGAGCAGAATGTCATTCCCGGCCATTAAGGCCCGTAAATTAACGTCCATCGCCTTGGGCGATCGACTAATACCGCCCATATTCAGCGCATCCGTAAAAACCAACCCCCGGAAACCGAGTTCTTTCTTCAGTAATTCTGTAACGATTTTTTCCGATAATGTAGCGGCCAGAGCAGGTGTGTTGTCCATTACCGGCACGTGCAAATGGCCCGTTACAACGCCCATCAGGCTATCCGCAATTAGTTTCCGGAACGGATATAAGTCAATCTCGCGCATCTGCTCCGATGAGCGGCTAACGGTTGGGAGCGTGTGGTGTGAATCGGCATTCGTGTCGCCGTGGCCGGGAAAGTGCTTGGCTGTGGCAATAACGTGGGTTTGTTGTAAACCACGCATATAGGCTGATGCCTTTAAGGCCACATTTTCTTTCGACTCCCCAAACGAACGAACACCAATAACCGGGTTTGCCGGATTGCTGTTAATATCGGATACCGGAGCGAAGTTGATATGAATACCTAGCCGCTGGCACTGTCGGCCAATTTCGGCTCCCATGCGGTAAATCAATTCATTGTTTCGAATCGCTCCGAGCGCCATCTGCTTCGGGAAATCCATGGCGCTGTCTAACCGCATGCCAAGTCCCCATTCGCCATCAATTCCGATAAGGAGTGGGACTTTTGATAGGGCCTGATAGCGATTTGTCAGAACAGCCTGCCGATAAGGTCCGCCCTGAAAGAAAATCAAGCCGCCAATATGATTCGTCTGAATGAGGTGTTCGATGTACTGGTAGTGATTATCATGGCGGTTCGAGAAGGTAGCCACCATAAAAAACTGCCCGATTTTTTGTTCGGCAGTTAGCGTCTGGAATACGCTATCGACCCAATGCTGCCCACTATCCGACATTGTAAACACCTCAACAGGCCGGGCATGAGGATACACACGCAAAACCGGCGCGACCACCCGTTTGGGTTTCGCCTTATGAGAATGTGACGACGGTGTAAGCCGAGTCCATAAATTACGTCCTGGCTTCGTTAAGCCAAACGCAGTCAATAAACTGACGGACAGCAGACCGACGAGCAGGATCGGTCGTACAATATTGTTCCGCATGGGTACTCAATTGGGTAAAAAAGGTACAGTCAGCTATCGGTGGTTTAGTGCCAAAACATAAAAGTAGCCAAAGCCCATCTAAATCAATAGCCCATGTTTGAATTATCTAACTTTTTAACGAAATAATATAGGCTAATTGTTTCCGGACTAGGATTAATACAAAATTAAAAAATAGGAATGATTATCTTCACATCGTAAAAAGTAAAGAATTCGTTGATAATCAATACTTCCTTAGTAAGCTAAAACAAAAAGTAGACCAGTTGCAGCGGAATGACAATGAAACAAGTGTGGATTTTCTTGTGCGCGGTCTTAACGACATCCCTGACGGGTTCGGCGCAGACTACCAGTAAAGCGTATAAGACGATGCTCGAAGCGATGTATAAAAAAACAGTTCCCTTAATCAATGTGACAGAACTGAAAAAAATGCCCGAAGCGGTTTTATTAGATACCCGGAGTAAAGCCGAATTTGATGTGAGCCACTTACCAAACGCACGTTGGGTCGGCTATGATGACTTTGACTTGAAGCGGGTTCAGGCTATTACTAAAGCAACACCTGTGGTAGTGTACTGTTCAGTTGGCTACCGGAGCGAACGAGTAGGAGAGAAATTAGTGGCGGCCGGTTATCAGCATGTGCATAACCTATACGGTAGCCTGTTCGAATGGGTTAATCAGGGTAACCCGGTTGTCGATAATCAGGGAAAACCCACTCAGCGTGTTCATGCCTATTCACGACTGTGGGGTGTCTGGCTGAACCGTGGAGAAAAAGTGTACGAGTAAACTAGTATGAACGCGAAGGGCGTACACTTGCCAAAGCGGTCAGCAAACGCTTACTGAGTTCAGCTTTGTTGATGTTGGCCAGCGGCTGCCAGCACGACGTGGTTGACGATACTTTCGGCTTGTGCACCAGGGCCGATGCTTTGGCTCGCATCTGTTTCCGGGCAGCAAAAATATTGTGCGGATGGCCCATGCTCATAGCCTGTCCGCTCATTCCTACCAGTAACGTTCCGACAATCAGTAAGGTCTTCATTGATTTGTTGTTTTTTATTGACAACACAAAGATATGGGCTTTATTTGGTATCTTGCAATACATAGTACTAAATTTTTCAAAAATATTTTCGATACTAGAAGAAAATAGATCGATTATTAGGTAGATTCTAGCTTATCGGTTACTTATTTGCCTTAGGACTTTCGCTCAGTGTTATGCTCCACGGCGAAAGTCCTAAGCTCTATGCCTTACTTAGTTATTATCGATAACGATTCGTTTTACCGCGCCGTCTTCATTTTGAGTCACGGTAATGAAATAAGCACCTTGCGTATTCTTGCCTAAATCAATCTGGCCAACAAATTCGCCGGAAAAATCTTTGATCTCACGTCTGGCTACTTCTTTGCCTTTTGGGTTCGTAACAATGATGCTTACATCGCCTTTGGCCGGAGCGGTGAAACGAACGTTCAACTGACCACGATCGGGGTTATTTGGATAAGCGTCCAGACCGCGAATCGTCGATGGTTTGCTCGTAAAATTACGCGACCAGTCTTCGAAAGGGCGAACAAGTTGCTGATCCCAATCGCGTGGTATTTGCATCTTGAACCGATTGAGCCGGTCAGCCAGGGAGTCGGCACCCCGACGGAACTCATAACGCCAGGTTTGGCCATCTTTGCCCCATTGATCATTCTGTAAACGAGGGATTTTACCACGTTGTACATAGATGTCGTTCGGAGCACGCTTTATACGGGGTGTAATGCGTTCCCGCTTCACAATCCGATCGCCATCATTATCTTCGACAATGATCGTCATCTGGCGTTTGCCACCCTTATCTTTCCGTGCGGTTTTGAGGGAGTCTACCAGTTTCATTACCAGGCGGTCACGTTCGGGGTCAGTCAGGCCATTAACATGATACGTTCGTTCAGTTTCGCGGACCTCATCGCCGTTCCGTTCGATAATCCGAACATTAACTTCATCGTTCTTAGTCGACGAACCAGCTTTCTGAGCGGTAGCGATTCCACTCACACTGCCAATAATGAACAGGGCCGGAACGAACCGTCGTAGCAGAATTACTGTTTTTTTCATGATAATACACGTTAATGAGTGAATAACGGAATGCGCTGAAAGCCATTGAGAGCCGGGTTGTTAAAGTTTGTTAAAGGCTCAATGACTGCCTGCTGGTGTTCGTACTTTTACGGATAACCCGATCAAAACTGACTTGATTTGGGCCAATTCAGATCAGCTTGTTTACCCATAGATGAAAAAAAAGGCCAAAGGTTGCATGAAGGCCGAAAAAAATGTCGACACAACGCATACGATGGATTGTTGCACTGATGGCAGTAGGATTGCTGGGCCTTGTTGGTCTGCAATGGTACTGGATTAGCAGTGCGCTGCATTTGCAGAAAGAACAGTTCGACTATAAGGTTACCGATGCTTTGCAGGAAGTGGTTCGAACACTCGAACGGCAGGAGATCTGGTACCTGACCAAGCAGCGTATTCAGGCCCGCGAGCATCAGGATCGCCTGATGGCGATTGCCAAAAAAGAAGGAAAAACGCCGGTTAAAGAGGTCGCTGTTGCGAAAAAGACGCCTGCTCTAACTCAGAACAAAGTCGCTTCTAATCCCAACAGGGCCGTAAATCCTCAGCCCGACCCCCAGCGGATACCGTATGGAATGGCACCGGCTGGTGCAGTGGTTGTTCAGTCGGATGTTTTGCACCCGGTTGCGCACCCGCTTTCTGCTGAGCAGATGGCTGTTGTGGAAGAGTTTTTTCGGCAGCAGGACGAATTGATGGCGGTTGGTGACTGGCAAACACAATTGGCTCAACAGCAGCAGTTTAACCAATGGGTCGATCAGATACTGGTTAACGAGCTGAATCAGATTAATGGGCAGGTCGCAACGGCCCGAAGACAGGATTCGCTGGCCCGGATAAAAGCGGTCAGAAATCGACTCAGACAGGTCGCTCAGCAACGAAAATTACAGAAGGCCGCTCAAAAGGATTCTGCACAAACAGATCTAGCAGTAAGTCGCCCGGCCAGTTTCACTCCGCACAAAGCCGGAGAGCAGTCGAATATGATCAAAGATGTGCTTAAAGGGCTGCTGCTCTCCGATCGTCCTATTGAGGATCGGATTAATCGGCTGGCTCTCGATACATTATTGCATCAGTCATTACAGGAACGGGGTATCAGCATTCCGTTCGCCTTTGGGGTTCGCACAAAATCGCAGCCTGCTTTTCTGTTCACATCATTGGGCATGAATCCTCAGCAATTCAGAGAGGGGGGGTATAAGGCGGCCTTGTTTCCCAACAACATGCTCGAAACGGGCAACTACGTCTATATTTATTTCCCTACGCAGAAAGAGTTTATTCTGAGTCAGTTATGGTTTACATTCAGCGCATCCGCTGTGCTGATTCTGGTAATCCTGGCTTGTTTTTATATCGCCATCAGCACCATCGTTCGACAGAAAAAACTGGCCGATATCAAAAATGACTTCATCAATAACATGACCCACGAGTTTAAAACGCCTATTTCGACTATCTCCTTGGCCGTTGAAATGGCGCAGGAACAGGTGCGTCATCCGCAAGTGACAATGGGCGCGGGTTCGGATGATTCGTCCGTAAATGAACGACTTTCGCGCTACATGGGCATTATCCGTGATGAAACCCGGCGACTAGGTTCTCACGTCGAGAAAGTACTGCAAATGGCCTTGCTGGATCGGGGCGAAATAAAACTGAAATTGTCCTCAGTCAATGTGCATGATGTAATCGAGAAAGTACTGAACAACATGAGTTTGCAGATTGAGCAGCGCGAAGGTGAGCTTGATTTGCAGTTTGATGCCGATCGGGAAGTCATTGAAGCCGATGAGGTTCACGTAACAAACATTCTATATAACCTGCTGGATAATGCCCTTAAATACTCACCCGAAAGCCCACACATTGCGCTCGTTACGCGTAGCCTGCCGGAAGGCGTAAGCATCACGGTCGCCGATCATGGGTTAGGGATGACGAAAGATCAGGTAAGCCGGATTTTTGAAAAATTTTATCGGGTTCCAACCGGCAACCGTCACGATGTAAAGGGCTTTGGCCTTGGGTTGAGTTACGTAAAAAAAATGATTGATGAGCACCACGGCCAGATTCATGTTGAGAGTGAATTAGGCAAAGGAAGCTCGTTTGAGGTGATTTTACCATATAAACAAGAGGCATAATCTATCAGGCAGGAAGCCTTTTTTATACATAGTGGCATTCCTGCTTGATAGATCATACGCCATACATTCTCTATGCCGACTATACTTCTCGTTGAAGACGATCCGAATCTGGGCCAACTGGTGCAGGAATACCTGATTATGAAAGGTTACCCTACCGACCGTGTTACCGATGGTAATCAGGGCCTGCAAAAATTCATGGCTGGTGCCTATGATTTATGTATTTTCGATGTGATGATGCCCAAGAAAGACGGTTTCACACTCGCAAAGGAAGTGCGGATGGCTCAACGCGAAGTGCCCATTATTTTCCTGACGGCCAAATCGATGCAGGAAGATACCATTCAGGGGTTTAAGGTCGGGGCCGACGACTATGTGACAAAGCCGTTCAGTATGGAGGAGCTGTTACTCCGAATACAGGCTATTCTTCGCCGATACCAGCGTTTGACTGACGCTACCGAGCCGACGACATATAAAATCGGATCGTTTTCGTTTGATTATCCACATCAGTTATTGAGTCGGTCAGCGGAGAGCGAAAATGAATTACAACCGCAGAAACTAACCAGCAAGGAATCTGAGTTATTAAAATTGCTGGCACAGAACCTGAATCAGCCCGTCAGCCGTAGCTTTGCGTTGAAAATGGTCTGGGGCGATGATTCTTACTTCAACGCCCGCAGCATGGACGTGTATGTGACGAAGCTCCGTAAGTATCTCAAAGATGATACAAGTGTTCAGCTCGTTAATGTACACGGCGAAGGGTTTAAACTGATTGCTTAACGGTATTCGGTTTTAGGCTATACGGTTTACGGTGTTCGAGCAAACAACGATCGGTCGACAACCAGATGCCGGGAACCTACATTCGGATATCGAAACCAGAATACCATGAATTTAATACGTCGTCCGCGTCGGAGCCGTCAATCCGCTGCCATTCGTGACATGGTCCAGGAAACACGCCTGTCTGTCACCGATTTTATTCTGCCTGTTTTTATTATGGAAGGGCAACATGTTCGTTCCGAAGTGGCTTCTATGCCAGGCATACATCGTTTATCGCTCGATCTGTTGCTTGACGAAATACAGGAGTGCGTTGATTTAGGCATTAAAACATTTGATCTGTTTCCCAATCTGCCCGAGTCCAAAAAGGATAAATATGCTACCGAAAGCTATAATCCGGATGGGCTCTACCTTCGGGCAATTCGTGCCATTAAAGATCGCTTTCCTGACGTGATGGTTATGACCGATGTGGCTATGGACCCCTATAGTTCAGACGGACATGATGGTATTGTTGAAAACGGTAAAATCCTGAACGATCCAACACTTGAGGTATTGGGCAAAATGGCCCTGGCCCAGGCACAGGCCGGAGCCAATATTGTTGGCCCTTCCGACATGATGGATGGACGTGTTGGCTACTTGCGTCAGGTACTTGATGAAGGCGGTTTCCATGAGGTAGCTATTATGTCGTACTCAGCTAAATACGCCAGTGCTTTCTATGGCCCTTTTCGGGATGCGCTGGATTCGGCTCCGAAGTTTGGTGATAAAAAAACCTATCAGATGAACCCTGCCAATAGCCGCGAAGCCCTTATCGAAGCGCAGCTTGATTTTGCGGAAGGGGCTGATTTCCTGATGGTAAAACCCGCGCTGGCCTATCTGGACATTATTAAACTGTTGAACGATAATTTTCATTTGCCAATTGCAGCCTACAACGTCAGTGGCGAATACGCTATGATTAAGGCCGCAGCCCAGAATGGCTGGCTCGACGGCGAACGGGCTATGATGGAGGCTCTCATGTCGATTAAACGGGCCGGTGCCAGTGTAATTTTAACGTATTTTGCGAAAGAAGCTGCCCGTCTTTTATGAGTAAACTCTTAATTCGAAATGCCCGGCTGGTCAATGAAGGGCGTATCGTTGAAGCAGACGTCCGGATTGAAGATGGCCTCATCGCACAGATCGGACAGAGATTATCTGATGCAGGAATCAGTCGGGTAATTGATGCCAGCGGACAGTACCTGTTGCCCGGTGTCATCGATGATCAGGTGCACTTTCGCGAACCTGGACTAACCCATAAGGCCACTATTCATTCGGAGTCGCGGGCGGGTGTAGCAGGCGGTGTTACCAGTTTTATGGAAATGCCTAACACCGTTCCGAATGCGCTGACTCAGGAACTATTGGCTGATAAGTATGCCATTGCAGCGCAAACGTCGCTGGCGAACTACTCGTTTTTCATGGGTGCGTCGAACAATAACCTCGACGAAGTTTTGCGCACCGATCCTAAAACGGTTTGCGGTATAAAGGTTTTCATGGGTTCATCGACGGGCAATATGCTTGTGGATGATGAGCAGGTTCTGGACGGTTTGTTTCGGGAGAGCCCAATGCTTATTGCTACCCACTGCGAGGATGAGGCAACCATCCGTGCGAATACGGAACGTTACCGAACGGAATACGGCGATACGGCTACGGCAAAACTTCATCCATTGATTCGTAATGAAGAAGCCTGTTTGAAATCGTCGTCACTCGCTGTTGAACTGGCTAAACGGCATAACGCACGGCTACACATTCTGCACATTTCGACGGCCGACGAACTAAAATTATTTGCCAACGACCGGCCATTGACCGAAAAACGCATTACCGCTGAAGTGTGCGTGCATCATCTTTGGTTCGACGCTGACGATTATGAACGC
This sequence comes from Spirosoma aureum, assembly GCF_011604685.1. NCBI lineage: Bacteria > Pseudomonadati > Bacteroidota > Cytophagia > Cytophagales > Cytophagaceae > Spirosoma > Spirosoma aureum. The sequence continues at coordinate 764,974 of NZ_CP050063.1, forward strand.
CTGGGCAATCAAATCAAGTGCAACCCGGCCATAAAAGCTCCTCATCACAAAGAGGCACTATTGGCCGCTTTGTTAGATGACCGATTGGATATTATTGCCACTGATCATGCTCCGCACACCTGGGCCGAAAAACAGCAACCCTATTGGCAGGCGCCATCGGGTTTACCGCTGGTACAGCACCCGCTTCTGTTGATGCTTGATTTTGTCGATCAGGGTAAATTATCGATAGAAACAGTTGTGCGTAAAATGTGCCACGCTCCTGCCGACTGTTTTCAAATCGATCGCCGTGGCTACATACGTGAGGGTTATTGGGCTGATCTAGTCCTTGTCGATCCAAATCGACCAACGACGGTTTCGAAGCAAAATATTCTGTACCATTGTGGCTGGTCGCCGTTGGAGGGTCATACGTTTGGTGCCAGCATAACGCATACGATCGTCTCTGGTGAACTCGTGTATGCTGCGGGCGAATTCTTGACGGATCGGGCGGGAGAGCGGATGAACTTTAACCGGTAGAGTGAAAAAAATATAGCAAAAATCTTGCGCAGTCGGGTTGAAACGCCGTATCTTTGCATTCCCAAATAAGGGGAAACGTTCTGCCGAAGTGGTGAAATTGGTAGACACGCACGTTTCAGGGGCGTGTGTCTTTACGGACATGCGAGTTCGAGTCTCGCCTTCGGCACACATTAAAGTCGCAATTAGCTGTTTAGTCAGTTGATTGCGACTTTTTGTTTAGCGACAGTGTACGGAATGCGAAAAAATAAGTTGAGCTATTTATGAGACGCACGATTCGCTTATGGCTATTAGTTTGCTTAGCTCTCTCACTATATGAGTGTAAATAACCATCCGTACCCGTTCCTCAGAATACTGCGCCCACCCGAGACGGCAACAGGGCAAAGGGTAATCCTGATGGAACCAGGACAAGTGAGAGCAGCCCCAATGCTTACCTGATGACCCGGCCAACCTACAGCTTATCGAATAATCAGTCGAGGGGTATTGCCAATTGGTATAGCTGGCATCTGAGCTCCATCTGGAAAGGATCAGCAAGCCGCTACTCGGGCAACTTTATTACGGATCAGTCCTTGTCCGAGGCATAATTTACTTAGTCTATTAAACAAAGTACGCTCCAACTCCTACGCTTAATAAAGTTACCCTCTTTTGAAAAGACAAATACCCTGTTAAATGGTATTACTATATAATGTCCTCTGTTTTATCCCTCTACGAACTCCTATCAAGCATTAGACGAATACATTGCCAATCTGCGTAAAAAAAGGGATAAGCATGAACATCTACATCAAATATATGGTCAGTCGGCGATGCAAACTGGTTGTGGAAGAAATTTTGGGTCAACTCGGGCTACCTCATGGGGTAGTAGGCTTAGGGGAGGTAGAGGTTAAGATGGATATTACAGAGGCACAGCGGGATGAGTTGAAGCTTGCTTTAGTGAAATCAGGACTCGAGTTAATGGATAATAAAAAAGCAATCTTGATTGAAAAAATAAAAAAAGTCATCGTCCACATGGTGCACCATACCGATCATCTGCCCAAGACGAAAAACTCGGATTATATCAGTAAACAACTCAATTACGACTATACGTACCTGGCTAACTTTTTTTCCGAATCAACCGGCATCACCATTGAGCATTTCATTATTGCCCACAAGGTTGAACGCATCAAAGAATTACTGTTATACGATGAACTCAATCTGAGCCAAATAGCCTATAAACTGAACTATAGTAGCGCAGCCCACTTATCCAATCAATTCAAAAAGGTCACCGGCCTGACGCCTAGTTTCTTTAAGCAGCTTAAACAAAAAAAAAGGACTCCCCTCGAGGATCTTTGATAAGGTTCTGTTGCCCAGTTCTCCGCAAAATACACACACCATAGCTTGGTGCAGGATTTGAAGAACCCTTCTCTGTAAATTTAAGCATCCAGCGGTCCGATAGTATATACCAAAGCCTGAGGCTCAGTTTAATAGTGTATGATTTTGTACAATATGTGTGAATTTAGCAACTATATTATTTAATTGTGTAACTCTTTGCGCGGCTTTATTCCTCTACTTTGCTGACTAGTAGAGCAATAATTTATAAATCCGCAATAATGATTAAAAACCTATTACTTACTTGTCTAAGTGTAACTCTGTTATCAACTGTATCGGCAAGTTTCGGGCAGGCACCCAACTTGGGAACAGCCGCAACCTTTGCCTTATTTACCGCAAACGGAGCCTTTACCAATTCCGGCGCTTCATTGGTAACCGGTGACATTGGCACCAATGTTGGTGCCTTCAGTGGATTTCCAAGTCCCGGAACAGTTATTGGGAACATACGTCTGCCAACCAGTCCGGAAGCAGCACAGGCGGCAATCGATGTGGTGGCTGCCTACAACTCGTTGACCCCTGCCGTTTGCGGCACTACGATACCCGCAGAATTAAGTAGCCTGACACTCACCGCAGGCATTTCCTGTCAGAACCTGGCTGATCCTACTACGCTAAATGGTACCTTAACCTTAAGTGGGCCCGGGATATTCATTATTAAGCTAAATAGTGCTTTAACGACTGCCACGAACTCAACCATTCTACTGACGAATGGTGCTACTGCCAATAATGTATTTTTTCAAATAAATGGAGCGGCCACGCTCGGAACGGGTTCTACATTCAAGGGTACAATACTGGCCACGGGTGCCATTGTCCTGGCTACACAGGCTTCACTCGAAGGACGCGGCCTGTCAACGGCTGGAGCAATTACCTTAAACAATAATAATGTTACAGTCACGGGCAACGTGTTGCTTCCCGATTTAACGCCAATCATTAACTTACCCTCCAATAACTTTACGACATCTGGAGCCGATCTAGTGAAAAACTTTACGATGGGTATATATGAAGTAGCAGGGCAGCCGACATCCAGCGGAAATATTGTCTTTACGATTACTGCCCCGTTTGGCTATACCCTGGCCTTTAACAGCAGCCTAACATCCATTGATGTGTCCGGAGGAAGTACCATTGCTGTTAATAATACGAATTGGGCGGTTACTTCTAATAATGGTTTGCAACTCACACTGACGATCAAGCCTGGGCAATTTATTGCTGCCAGCCCAGGAAATTCGATCATTGGGTTTACTATCACTCGAACCGTAGCTAACTCGAACGGTACAGCTAACATAACGGTGAACGTGGCAGATGATGCCTCGAAAACCTACGATAATAACCCGGCAAACAATATTTACGCTAGAAATATCAACGCATTGTAAACCTTATAAAGCCGTTTGAAATTGTCGGAAAACAAGGAAATAGCATAGTACAACCATTGAACTGCTCTAGATTAAACAGGCTTTGCTATGCAAGTATCTGATCAGTGAAACCGTAATAAAGACGAGCGAAGCAAAGAGCTTTACAAGATTTTATATTTACATTAATAGGAGAGCCATGCAGGAGTTATTTTATATTTTCAAGATTCAACGGCAGAACGGATCCCACGAACCATTACCATATTCACTCTATCCACTTATCACCGCCTATCCCAAAGATGCAGGATCGGTTTCGAATTACCCCAATGAACATTTGCTAGATCCTTTTAAAACTGAAGAGCAAGCCAAAAATTACATCGAGCAACAAAACGGCCGGTACGGAACGCTTGTAATTATTAAGACTTATGGCGATCTCATGTAAATAGGGGTGGTCCTAACCACCAAGGCCGGAATGCCGGTTTTTGCAGTCGGCATATAGGCTTTTTCTGGAGGATAGGTCAGAAACTGGGGATGTAGGTCATCAACACGTCTGCTCCAGGGTCAACACGCTGTGGATCAAGGAGTCCACCATACGGCAAACTATCGGTTTCTTCAAAGCCTTTCAGAATGGGGTGGCGTTTAGTCGTTCCTACGTTTGATTCCTGACTCGTATGCGGTCCTTTCACCTGAGCATGTAGCTCAGGGGTCAGCCGTACATAGGTGTGATAGGTATCGCGAGCCAGCTTTTGTTCCGGTATAGACTTTTCTATGGTCGTTGGTGCGTGAACCCCGAACAGACCAGCCAGGGCCTAATCCGGGCGAGCATCACCCCACTCATCGTACAGGCTGGATTCGCCGGTGGCAATCAGACTGCCAGAATAGCGGGGATATGTTCCTGATAATAAAGGCTGAAGATGCAGGAGATGTATAGATCGTCGGACTTGTAGGGTTTGCCTTGTCCGTCAATGGCAAACCAACCGGGATGCGCTTTGTAAAAATCTTCATGTGCCCGGTTGGAGTCCATACGGATAAAAACGGCCAGACCGTCTTCGTGAGCCCCCTTGCAAAGCTCTCCGAACAAATCGCGATCACCCAGGTACTCGGCTTTATGATGGAACGGGATTCTGTTTGGATAATAGGCTACAATCCCCCCAGCATTGACGATGATCCCGCCAAGTTCGGTTCGTTTCCAGTAGTTTCGCCACCAACCGATGGCGTAGTGCAGGGGATCTTTTTCGGTAATATTGACTTGTCTCCAGCGTGTGACGGTTTTGTACCAGGGAAGTACTTTCGTATCTGAATGTATGGTTTGTCTAGTTAGTGCATCCAGCGTAACAAAGGGACTACTAGTGGCTAAAAAAGTTGTACCTGCCGACGTGTTTTTCAAAAAACTCCGTCTACTGTTTTCAGTATCATTCATTCATACGGATTGAGGAGAATCTGCTTGGGTACGTGGTGAAACAAGCAGCAAGGGTGAACAGATTGAATTTCGTTCTGCTTAAAACTTATAAAGCAGCAGACCATACCCAACCCCAGCAGGATCGGCGGTATTCGCCAGTTGAAAAGCCATGTATTTTCCGTCATTGGATACGACCGGGTTGGACGCCTTGCCGCCTTCAAAGTCATTGAAATTGGTGAGTCGAACAAAGTCCTTCCCGGTTCCGTCGAGCTTCAGTTTCCAGATGTCGATGTTCGATCCACCTCGCTTTCCGCCTAGCCAATCGCACTGCCGGTCGGCTTCTACCAGCGTGTACTTACCTCCGGGAAAAATCCCTTCACATTCGTTGTAGGTAGTAGGCTTCTTAGAGTGGTTGATAACTTCGTTCGTTTTCAGATCGAGGGTCATTACAGATGCCAACTGGCCGATTTGTTTACCGGCGGCATCCCGAATGGGCTCGTACCGAACGAAGGTCATTTTCGAGTCATTATCAAAAAAGTCCTGGGCTTCATATGGATACCCGGCTCCTTCGTAAACCGTCTTTTGGTTAATCAGTTTGGGCGTACCACCCGACAAATCGACTTCACAAACGGTTAGACGGGATGCGTGTTCGGCTAGTTGAGGAACCTGATCATGCACTTGCGAATAGGCGATTTTCATACTTTTCTTCGAAATAGCCATTCCTTCGCTCATAAGTACACCCAGCTTAATTGGTTTTGAACCCGGTACTTTGCTTAGGTACCAAAGCTCATTATCTCTGGATCGGCTGATACGGATATCTTCAAATTTCTCCGGGCCAATCAGGATATAATCGCCATTCGACAGGTGCATAACTCGTAGAAAAACGGCAGCCGGTACGTTGCAGGTCAGGCATTTAATCTGTCGAGTGGCCAAATCCAGCACCATCGCATCGCCAAAACTTTTGGTCATGAACGCAATCCGTTTGCTATCGGGCGAAAAATCAGCTCGTTCGCCGAAGCCAGTTAGCACGTCGATGTTTTTGGGTAAATGGTCGAGTGGGTTGCCCACTTTTCGTTTTTTCAGGGTATCATCCGATACAGATTTCCCACTGTAAAGCTGAAAAGCAATGTTTCTGCCCTGAAACGGAACGCTAACGGCCGATACTATACATAAAGAAATGGCGACAAAGAAGGCTAATCCATTCATGTCAATAAGGGTTTGGGTTGATCGATTCTGGCTGAACCTTGGTCTACAGCTACCGCACGGCGGTTAGCTCGCCTGTTTATCAGTATCATACATTTTTTGAGCCCAAATCGAAAGAGAATGGACTTAATAGCGACCTGTCGTCAGTAGTTACGTCATTTCAGAATGAATAAAGTTTGGCTTGGGTCGTTCTCAACGGTACAATAAAGGTTAGTTACATATTTGTCCATTGCAAAATCGTCCTCCCGAGCCATGCTTGGGACTGCCAGCTGAATCCTCCTCCAGTCATATCTATTTTTTTACTCCCCCCGGCTTATCGGTTTCTGACTAAGGAAAAGGATTCTTTACCAGATCCGATAGAGCAGTATTCAATATTTAACAATATTAATGTTCGATCCAATTTGCCTAAACAGATAGCGCAATGCGGGTAGTTGTTTTATTAGCGGCCCTATGAAAAACAAAAAGCACTTACGGTTTTTTCGTAAGTGCTTGACGGTGAGTTCGGAATCTTGGAGCGGGAAATGGGTCTCGAACCCACGGCCTGCAGCTTGGGAAGCTGCCGCTCTACCAACTGAGCTACTCCCGCTTGTTTTTGGTAAGACAAACATCCATAAAATGACGGACTTTGTCAAGTCTTTTCGATAGATGGTATTTTTTCCTTTCTTTTGGGCAAAATAGCTTTTCTATGACTCCCAACCCAACCCCTGCCCACAAGCCATTCATCTCTGATAAGGAATCGCCCGCGGAGTTTACCCTCAAAGCGATTATTACGGGGGCGGTTTTTGGCGTTCTTTTTGGAGCGGCTACCGTCTATTTATCACTCAAGGCCGGTCTATCCGTATCGGCTTCTATTCCAATTGCGGTACTGGCCATTTCGCTCGGACGTCGGTTTCTCAATACCACCATCCTCGAAAATAACATTATTCAGACAACCGGTTCGGCAGGAGAAAGTATTGCCTCGGGCGTAGTCTTCACAATGCCAGGATTTCTGTTCCTGACCGGTGGAAGTGGGGCCGACTTTTTTAACTACTGGACTATTCTGACACTGGCTATTCTGGGTGGGCTGATCGGTACTTTAATGATGATTCCCCTACGTCGATCGCTTATCGTGCAAGAGCATGGCAAACTGCCCTATCCTGAAGGTACGGCCTGTGCGTCGGTATTGATTGCGGGTGAAAAAGGGGGAGATTTCGCTAAAACGGCTTATCAGGGTTTGGGTATCGCCTTGCTTTATGCTCTGTTACAAAAAGTATTACACGTTGTGGCTGAGGTACCGGTCTGGGCAACGAAACAGGCGAATCGCTTCTTTCCGTCTGCGCAGGTTGCGGGCGAAATCACCCCGGAGTATCTGGGTGTTGGTTATATTATTGGCTTCCGGATTTCGGCCGTATTGGTCGGAGGAGGTATTTTGGCGTGGCTGGCGCTCATTCCACTACTGGCGTCGGTTGTTCCGGGCGATACCATTGCTCTACAACTTCAGAAACTTGGTTATCTGGACAATCTACAAACCGCAGGCGGACCGGGTGGCTGGAACCCTGCAACCCATACCTTCGCCGATACGGCAGCGGCTATCTACCGGGCCTATATCCGGCAAATTGGGGCCGGAGCTGTTACGGCGGGGGGCTTTATGACGCTGATTAAAACCATTCCAACCATTGTTTCTTCATTTCGGCAAAGTTTTAGTAAATCATCGATCAACGCGATTGAAACGGAAGATGCACTGAGTGAAAGTGACCGTACACCACGAACTGAGCGGGATCTGAGCGTTAGAATCGTTATTGTTGGTAGCATCGTACTGGCCGCATTGATGGTTGTGTTACCACAGATTCCCGGCGATTCGCTACTGACCAAGCTGCTAATTGCGGTGTTGGTGATTGTCTTTGGTTTCTTTTTTGTGACAGTTGCCAGTCGGATTGTTGGGTTGATTGGGTCGAGTTCTTCGCCCGTTTCGGGAATGACCATTGCTACGATTATGGGAACATCCCTCGTTTTTATCGCTTTAGGTTTAACGGGAAAGGTCTATGAACCCGCCGTTCTGGTTGTAGGAAGCATGATCTGTGTGGCGGCTGCCAATGCTGGCGGAACGTCACAGGATCTAAAAACGGGCTATTTGGTCGGAGCAACGCCTAAATACCAGCAAATGGCCTTGTTTATCGGCGTTATCGTATCGTCGTTGGTCGTTGGTGCCACCGTGAAAATCCTGGATACGCCAACGCCCGATCTGCTGGCCCAGGGGATTACACATGCCATAGGTTCTGATAAATTTCCTGCACCACAGGGAACGCTCATGGCTACGCTCATTAAAGGGCTTTTATCGTTCAATCTGGATTGGCAGTTCGTGTTGGTTGGCGCCTTTACGGCTTTTGTCTTTGAGTTATGCGGAGTTAGTGCACTAGCGTTTGCCGTAGGTCTTTACCTGCCGCTCTCGACAACTCTGCCGATCTTCTGTGGTGGTCTCGTTAAAGCCATTGTCGACTGGAATGCCAAGCGGAAAGGAACCGTAGAAGAAGATGCTGACCTGGGCAAAGGAAATCTCTTCGCAACAGGACTGGTGGCCGGGGGAGCGCTGGCCGGTGTAGCAATCGCCTTACTATCCGTTAATGAGTCAATCTATAACGGACTGACAGCCTTAACGCTTGAACCAGCTCTGGCGGGTGCATTAGGCGAAGGGGGATATATGCTACTGGGTGCACTGGCGTTTGCCGGATTAGCGGGCATTCTCTGGCGCGTGGCAGAAAGTAAACGGTAACGATTTGGCGTATTAACGGGCTTGCCCTGCCTTCTTTAGTAAGTCCACTACTTTTTCGATGGGTAGTTGCTCAACCTGATGCCCTTGATCACCGGTGAGCGTTTGGGCGGCAAATAATGAATTGATGATGGCTTCTTCGGTAGCTTCAATGGCTGCCAGAAACAAAGGAGAAACGTTGTCATTGCGCAGTACCTTTAGTTCATCGAGCGAAGTGGCGGCTTCATGCGAAATCTGATAAGCAGTTGAGACCGCAATGACATAATCGCCACTTCCGTTCGACGCAATGCCCCCTGTTTGAGCCAGTCCCATAAACGCCCGTTTTGCCAGGCGCTTGAGGTTACGGGCGTCTAAAGGCGCGTCGGTCAGTACGATCATCATGCAGGAGCCGTCCAGATTTTTTTTAAAATCATAGCGTCCCAAGGCGACACCCACCGGTACGCCCGCAATTTGTAGAACCCCGCCAAAGTTCGTCTGGACAAGTGCCCCAACCGTATAGCCGCCCAGGGATGCGGGTAATTTTCGGGATGCGGTTCCGATACCGCCTTTAAAGCCAAAACAAACAGTTCCTGTTCCTGCTCCGACATTACCCTCTTCGACGGGGCCGGTTTTGGCTTGCCGAATCGCATCCAGAACGTGCTGCTTCGTCACGTGCCGACCACGAATGTCGTTCAGAAAGCCATCGTTCGTTTCACCGACCACTGAATTCACGGAACGAACCTGCTCATTGCCTTTTTGGGACAATGTATAGTCAATTAGCGCATCGGCAGCGGTTGGTACGCTCAGGGTATTCGTCAAAACAATGGGCGTTTCGAGTGTGCCAAGCTCTTCGACCTGACTGTAGCCAGTCAGTTTGCCGAATCCATTACCGATATAAATAGCCGCTGGACTTTTCTGCTGAAACTGATTGCCATCGTGTGGGAGAATAGCCGTAACACCCGTTTGAATGGACTGCCCCTCTTTGAGTGTTACCTGCCCAACCCGGACTCCTGGCACATCTGTTATCGCATTGAACGGGCCAGTGGGAAGTACGCCCAGTTTAATACCATAATCGCGGGGGCGTTTGGATGTCTGGGCCATTACGGACTGAGCAGTACTGAAAAATAGCGTAGTTAGTATGAATAAGCGGTAAACAAGTGGCATTCCGTTGAGCAGTTAAAGTGCCTTTTGCAGGCTAATTTACGGCATTGCCGCATAGAATCGCACAAGCCCTTTACGGGATGATGGTGCTCTTTATGTCTGCCGCTAATCCTTCTACGGTAAGGATCGATCCCGAAGGAGACTTTACCAGTTGCAGGATGAGGCCGTCGCAGGTGGGACAGCGTAGCACCAGACCTGGCCCACGGACATAAGCCAATAGATTCGCAAAAATGCCTTCTTTGTGGCAATGGCTGCACGTCATCTGAAGTATGGTAACGTCCAGATTTAGCAGCATCTGCAATTCACCGGCCACTGCGTTGCCATCTAACCGCAGCGCCCGATCTATGGTATCCGTATCTGTGATCATGGTACATTCTGCCTGAAATGAAGTGAGACGATCAGGTACTACGTTCCGGTAGGCCCAAACCGCTCGGTTCGGATTTTCGTGGATGGTAACCCCAAATCGGATAACGTATTCGCCACCTGCTCGACTAATAAGGTTGGCCCACAAACGAAACCGTTGGGGTGAGACGCAAAGCGCTTCAGCACATCAGTCAGCATCGCCTGATCAACCCGACGCTGATAACCTGTCCAGCCGGGTGGAGCCTTCCGGGTAAATGTAAGAATCAGCTCAAACTGGGAATCCTGTTTCGCCAATTGTTCCAGCTCATCCCGATAAATGGCATCGTCGGCCGTCCGAACGCTAAACAGTAATGTGGTTGGATTGGCAGCGCCGATTTTAGCCCGATGTCGAAGCATGGCCATCAGGGGTACTACTCCGGAGCCACCAGCAATCAACAACAGCGGTTCATTAGCCATGTTATCCTTCCAGACAAAATAGCCACCGATAGGCCCCCGAACTTCCAGTGGATCGCCAGGTTCGATTCCCTCGTGAAGGTAGGATGACACTTCGCCATCCTCAATCAATTCAACGGTAAGGTCGATTTCGCCGGTTTTTTCGGGGGGCGATGCGATCGAATAGCTCCGTTCGGCCTGATAGCCATCCTCGGCCGTTAGCCGAAGATCATAGTGCTGGCCTGGCAGATGTGGTATCCACTGAGGTAAGTGCAGGGTAAAGGTTTTTACATGGGGCGTCTCCTGCACAATGGCCTTTACCCGTGCAATCTGCCACTGAATCTTTTCCATACAATTTAGTGAACGAGCTCAATCATCGCTGCGATACCGTTGCTCTTTCCAGGGGTCGCCATACATGCTGTAGCCACCGCGCTCCCAGAAACCCGGCTTATCACCTTCCATGAACCGTAATCCTTTAATCCATTTGGCACTTTTCCAGAAATACAGATGCGGGATGACCAATCGGGCAGGACCTCCATGTTCGGGAGCCAGCGGTTGTCCTTCAAAGCGTAAGCCAACAAATGCCTTTCCATGGCGAAGGTCGTCGAGCGGAATATTGGTCGTGTAATCGCCGTAGGAGTACGCCATCACGTGGCTGGCTTCCGGCTTCAGATTAACATGTTCGAGTAGCGTATCGATGCTAACACCCTCCCAATGCGTATCCAGTTTCGACCATTTCGTCACGCAGTGAATGTCGTTGGTAAATGATTGCTGGGGAAGCGCATTGAATTGCTCCCACGACCATTGAATCGGCGTTTCGATCAGGCCCTCCAGCGCAAACGACCAGGTAGTGAGCGGAATACGCGGTGTTGGCCCGGCAGTTAGTACCGGAAAGTCGCGGGTTTCGTATTGCCCCGGCGGAATTCGTTCACTGGACACCGACTCGCGTTTTCGCCCGAAGCCTTTGTTGAAGAATGAAGCCATGATTGAGATCGTTTATGGTTTTACAAGGTAATTCGTTTGGCATGTATAAGCAATATCAACGCATGGTTGATTGCCGAAACACGACTTAAATACCTGTTAATGATCTAATTGTTCATAGAAGATCAATCTATTCTGCAATTGCGTCAATTGGCTCTGTAAACTTTCCACCCGTTCTAGCAGATCGCTCACAATATCCAGGTCATCAGGGTGAATATCGAGATCCTGGTGTAGCCGGACTAGTTTTTCCAGCCTGCCCAGTTGAGTTGGTTCCAGATAGATTGTCTGTTCAATCGTAATGATTTCGACCAGGCCCTGCTGTTCCAGTAAGTGAACAAACGAAACTTCAATATGGTGATGCACGCAGAATTCCGTGACGGAAATTAGGTTGTTGGGTTGCATAGGAAAACGGTTTTTCAGCTTTCGGTATAGGGCTGTGGGATTTTCATACAATTGACAATCCTATTACGAAAACTCATTTTACAGGCTGGCTAATTTTCGGAATAGTTCTTTTTGTTCATCCGTCAGGTTTGTGGGCAGTTTTATCTGCCACTGAACATATAGGTCGCCGAATATCCCATCTTGCTTGTAAACGGGAAATCCTTTACCCTTCAACCTGACTTTGGCGCCATTCTGCGTTTCGGTTGGCACGGTCACCTTCACTTTCCCGTCCAGCGTTTCAATAATTTTCTCGCCACCTAACAGGGCAGTATACAGATCAATTTCTTCATTGACGTATAGGTCACTGCCCTTGCGTTTGTATCGGCTATCCTCGGTAATCACAAACGTAATATAGAGGTCGCCATTAGGACCACCGTTAACGCCCGGTGCCCCGTAGCCAGCCAGTTTTATTTTCTGGCCATTTTCGATCCCCGCAGGAACGGTAATGCGAATGTTTTTTTCGTTTACTGTCAGCGTCTGTTTATGCGTTGTATAGGCATCGCGTAGGCTAAGGTGCAGGTCGGCCTGGTAGTCCTGCCCACGAAAATTTGCCTGTCGTCTACCCGCTCCTGGGCCGCCTTCCTGCCCAAACAGTGACGATAAAAAGTCAGAAAAATCGGCTCCACCGAAACCGCCCGAGAAATCATAGTCTTCTCCGACTCCACCTTGCGTGTATTGCTGACGTGCTTGCTGTTGGCGTCTGGCTTCTTCAAACTGTTCGGCGTGTTGCCAGTCTTTCCCGTATTGATCGTATTTTTTACGATTTTCCGGATTACCCAGAACCTCATTCGCTTCGTTGATTTGCTGAAACTTTTTATTGGCTTCTGCATCGTTCGGGTTCAGGTCCGGGTGATGCTTTCTGGCTAGTTTCCGGTACGCTTTCTTGATATCGTCCTCCGACGCCGTTTTGGGAATGCCCAGGACGCTGTAATAATCGATAAAGTCCATGTTATGTTGAGGGTGGGATGTTGATTCCTAATCAACCCAATAAACACAGAAATGGTAGGGAAGGTTGTGGTGAGAAAATAAAGTATCCCGTTTTTACTGGTCAGATAATCAGGGTGGCTTACAGGTTATGGAGTACGGGTATTTTCCAGCACAATCAATGGCAGATAGCCGTTCCAATTAGGTTTAAAGCCAACTTCATTCAGAAATCCCTGTGAATAATTCCCTAACACTATGTCAAGATCTCCGTCGTGATCCCAGTCGTTTACGTCCATGCAGATCCAGCGGCCATACTTACTCACCGGAACCGCATGGGGAAGAAACTGAGCGGTTTTTTGTTGCTCAAAATAGATGAATGTTTCGGCAGGATTGTTTTTTAAATCGGCGAAGAAAGCAATCGTTGCCATGTCCAGATCGCCATCGTTGTCATAGTCGGCAGCGATGGCTTTTGTGCAGCCGTTGATGGGATAAAAATAGGTTTGTTTGTACTGATTGTTGCCTTGGTTCGTGAAGAGGTAAACCCCGTGAAAGGGCTTAAAAATTCGGGAATAATCGCTGTTGTCGCCACAGGTATACAGAATATCCAATTGACCATCCCGATTAAAATCGATCAGCTGAAAGCTGGTTGACCCGTAGACAGGCGGAAACTTAAGTATGTTTTGTTCCGAGAAGCCACCTTTTCGGTCATTCGTAAATAACCAGATCCCTTCGTCGGCATGAGCGAACAATGCCATAAAATCCAGCCAGCCATCCTGGTTGAAATCACCCGTAATGATCTGGGTTGCACCGGGTACTTCCCTGATGACAACCTTGTCGAACTGGTGGTCGGGGCGTTGTTTGAGTTGGTACAAGCCACCTGAATTGTGCCCGAAGCCACAAACAAGCCAGTCCGTCAGACCATCGTGATTGAAGTCGCCCGGTGTTGACTGAATAGGTCTGGGGAGTTGATTGGCGAGTGAAGTTGGTGAAGTCGTTGTCGCTTTGCCGAGCGTAACGTCCAGGATCTCACCCATCGGCCGATCAACCGCCCGCATCGTTCCCAGGCAGGTAAGTACCGCATGATGAGAGCCCGTTTTATCGGTACTAAAACTCGCCTGAACAGCAGGAGAGGGCAATGTGCGAACAAGGGATGATTTTAATGACGAATTCCATTGATAAAGCCCGGCACTGGTTTCATTGCTGGAGTAAATCTGTTGGCTGGCCGAATCAATAGCAACCATCGTTGTCGTGGCTATTTCCGCTCTGATTTCAGCGGGTTTGACCAGTTTGAAAATTGACCAGTCACTGACTAACGGAACTGGCGGTGTCGCTTTTTTAGGTTTCTCGGGGGCTAATTTTTCATAATAAGCGACAAGATTAGTCCAGTCGTCGAGCGATATTGTGGCATTCGGTGCCTGATAATAATGGGTCTTTTGCCAGACCTCCAGCCCTAGTTTGGGAGCCATTGCTGGCAGTACCCGTTTGCTCCAGGTTTCTTTGTTAAGGGCATCGGGCCAAACGGGTAAATGACAGGTGCTGCAATACTGCTGGACTAGTTTTTCGCCGTTTGTAGCCGGTGTTTTCTGGGTAGTCGTTGACGAATCGCTGCCGGATTGGCAACTGACAGCGACAAGACCGACCCCCGCCAGTGCAACCAACCAACTATAATAAACGAGAAAAGATAGTCTTTGCATTTGATTGAGTTTAACCGGGTATAAACAAAAAGGGGCAGCACAAAGACTGCCCTCTTTCTGATGATAAAGGTTTCACACAGATGTACGCGAATGAGAAGCCAATTGACGCAGAAAATGAAATACTACGGCCAGAATCGGCATTTTATCGACGAACATCTGCGTGAAATCTGCCATTAATTATAACCCGGATTCTGCGTTAGAGACGACTTGCCGCTGGATGTGCTCAGATCGATTTGCCGCTGTGGAATCGGGTAGTAGTCATTCTTTCCGGCCGTAAAATGACCACCCCGAATATCCGTTGTTACGGTGCTTTCGTAGGTAAAGAACGCATTCAGGGTTGTTTCGGCGGTTCCCCAGCGAACCAGATCGAAAAACCGGTGCCCTTCTGTGGCTAACTCCAGTTTACGTTCAAAGTAAATCGCTTTCAAGGCACCGTCTTTGCCCAACCCCGCGAATTTACCCGCCGGATAAACCGCAATCTTGTAATTGGCCGCAGGGGTCGTTGAATAGCCCGAAAGTGGGGCCGCATCATTGGCATACTTATACACGAAGTTGACCGGATTAGCCGCCCGCGCGCGTACCAGATTGACATAGGTTTGAGCCTGCTCGAAATTGCCTAACTGCGCTTCTGTTTCAGCCGCCATGAGCAGCACATCGGCAAAACGGATTACATTCAGGTTAATGGCCGTTCCGGGTGCCCACGAATGGTTATCCGCGTACTGATCCTGCGTTGCCTGCATGTAAATATTTTTCTTCGGGGAATAAGGACCCGCGTAAGTCTGTCCTGGGCTCCGGATCCAGTCGGCACCGGGATGGTTCCCCCAATCCAGATACGGAATGCCCCGACGGCCAATGGTCCAGTCGATCCGGGGGTCTAATGTACCGGCATCCGGTGTAAACGGCTGATTCGAGGCAACGCCCTGATCGTTCTTTACGGGGTGACTGTTGTAATCATCCACATACGGTAGTCCGGTAGCATCGGTCCGGTATGAGTTGGCTAAATCCTGCGACGGCTGGAAGAAACCACAGCAGCGGAACGGACTATTGCCGTATGGGAAGTTTAGCATATCGCCCTGATTGGCATTGGCGATTGTACCCGTTCCGTCGTTGGCTACCATTTGAATGGCGAATACCGATTCTGAATTATTTTCCGTAGCCGCATCGAAATTGTCGTGATACTTGGTCACCAGCGCATATTTCAGACCGTTGCTGGTAACGCCTGAGCTAATGACCTGATCGAATAGTGCCTTGGCTTCGGCGAATTTATGCTCGTACAGATAAGCTTTTGCGAGATAGGTTGCCGCGGCCCATTTGTTGACCCGGCCTACATCCGACTGCGTAGCGGGCAGATTGTCCATCGCATATTTGAAATCAGCCTCAATTTTCGGCCAAACATCCTCCGTATTCGCCTGAGAGCTGGCTGAGGCTGTTTCCACGGTTTCATCAATCCAGGGCACCTTATTCCACATCTTCTTTAATTCGAAGTAATAGTGGCCCCGCAGGAAACGGGCCTGAGCCGAAAAACTGGCACGGTCTGCATCGGTAACATCTTTCGCCTGGGCAAGCAAACGCAGGGTCGAGTTCGTGCGGTTAACACCCTCGTAGACAGTACGCCATTTTCCGTTAAAGAACCCATTGCTGGCATCAGCAGTGAACTTGGCAATGGCATCAACGGCTGGCTGGTCACTACCATCACTCCCTTTATGGGCCTCGCCACCGGCAATGCTGCCGTAAGTCCAGTTACTGGGAGAGGCTTGCCAGGCATCGGAGCCGCTCAGGTTTTGAGCGGAAGAGTTGACATATTGCTGACCATCCAGTGCTGCGTAAGCACCGGTCAGGAGGGCATCAACGCCACTGCGGGTAGCTAACGTCTGGTCACTCAAGGCGCCCTGAGCCGGTATTTCGAGACTTTTCTGGCAGGAGTCAAATGTCAATCCGACGGCCGTGACTGCCAGGACTGCTATATATTGTGGTATTTTCATCGTGTATCAGGTTAATAAGAATTAGAACGTCACATTCAGGCCAAACAGGAACTGCCGCTGGTTCGGGTAAACCCCTTCGTCGATACCAAATGACGTGGTGTTCGAGAAAGACTGATTTAAGCTGCCACCTGAACTGTTGTTGGTATTGGCTGTCGTACCAATTTCCGGGTCCAGACCTGAGTATTTCGTGATCGTGAACAGGTTCGCCGACTGTACATAGACCCGCAGACGCTCGATACCCAGTTTCTTGAGCGTATTGGCTGGCAGCGTATAGCCAATCTGTGCGTTCTTAGCCCGGAGGTAAGACCCATTCTCGACGAAATAGGAGTTGGGAATGTTCGCCGAACTAAATGAGCCAACCGTTTCCTGAATGGGTGCTTTGGCGTTATGATTTTCGGGTGTCCAGGAATCATACAAAGCGGTTCTGCTCTTTGCGCCCTGGAAGTTTGCGTTGAAGTCGGTCCACCAGCGTACGTTGTTCCAGATATCGTTGCCCTGTGTTCCGTAGAAGAAGATGCTAAAGTCAAACTTCTTGTAGGTAGCTCCCAGGTTCAGGCCGTAGCTGAACTTCGGATTCGGATTCCCCAGATAAGTCCGGTCGGCATCGGTAATCTGCCCATCACCGTTAATGTCGGCATACCGGAAACGACCAACGGCCACGTCACTTTGGTAAACTGCTCCGGGATTCCCGGTCGCTTGCTGAGCCTGGGCGTTGGCGGTATTGATTTCTTCCTGCGAATTCCAGAATCCTGCGGTCTTATACCCAAAGAACTGACCAATTGAATGGCCAACCGCATTTCGAACAATGTAGCTACCGTTGAACCGACGACCTTCCTGATCGAAATAGTCGATTCCTTCAGCCAGCGAAACGATCTTGTTGTTGTACGTAGTGAACGTCAGTGTCGCGTTCAGTTTCAGATCGTTTGTGATGTTAAAGTTGCTGGATGCGGCAATGTCGAGGCCCTGGTTCCGCATTTTGGCAACGTTAACGGCAGGAGCTGTTCCTAAACCAGCCGTACCGGCCAGTTCGAGCGTATACAACAGGTCGCGAACTTCTTTGTGGTAGTAATCGACGGTCAGGTCGAGCTTGCCTTTCCACAGGCTGGCGTCAAAACCAATGTTGGCATTGATATTCTTTTCCCACTTCGCGTCGGGGTTGCCAATGCGTGTCCGCTGGAAACCGAGTGTGTTGGCCGAATTGGATCCGTTGATGGAATAATAAGAAGATGTACGGTCGCCACCGTATGTTGTGTACGCATTGGCTGGATCAACGTTCAACTGGTTGCCCATTACACCGTAACCACCCCGAATTTTCAGATCATTCAGCCAGGTCAGGCCACCCATGAAACTTTCCTGCGAAATCCGCCAGCCCGCGCTCACTGCCGGGAACCAGCCATATTGATTGTTCAGAAAGCGGGAAGACCCATCACGACGAATGGTAGCTCCAAACAGGTATTTGTCCTTTAAGGAATAATCGACCCGGCCAATCAGCGAGAACAAGGCATCAGCATAACGGTTGCTGTAGTTCGTTGGTGTGCCCGAACCTGTTGAGAGATTGGTAAAATTCGGGTCGAAGGAAAAATAACTCTGCGTTGTTCCACCTACGTTGCGCCCCTGATTCTGGTACGCTTCCGTACCGACCAGTACTTTCAGATCGTGCGTGTTGTTGAAGTTGTGCTGGTATTGCACCGTATTGGTCCAGGTCCAATTCGACCCATTAAACGTATTTTCTGTATACGAATTGGTCGTTGTATTCTCCTGATTCTCATAGGTAGGGTAGGTGAAGGAGTGGTAATTTCCCATGAACAACTCGCCACCAAAGCTGGTGCGGGCAGTGAAATCTTTCAGGAAGTCAATCTCGGCGTACATATTGCCGAAAAGCCGGTTGCTTAAGCCCCGGTTGTTCGCTGTCCGCTGTTGAACCGCCACCGGGTTATTGGCATTGCCCAATCCCTGACCATAGCCACCCGCATAATTTCCCATGATATCGTAGACTGGGATAATAGGCTGCTCACGAAAGGCCATCCCAATGGCACTTCCTTCTGTAAGCGCATTGATACGGGGGTTATCGGACACCGAAAAGGCAAGGTTTTCGCCTACCCGAATGTTCTCCCGAATGTTATACTGGCTGTTCGAACGGATCGTATATCGCTTTAGATAGGTGTTGATCAGCGTTCCCTGTTGATTGAAGTAGTTGAAGGAAAACAGGTAATTTCCCTGCGGTCCACCACCACTAACGGCCAGGTTGTGGCTCATAATCGGGGCTGACTTGAAAATCTCATGGAACCAGTCCGTTCCCGCCTTATTCGCTCGTGTAATCCGGTTGAAGGCGTTATACTGAGCTGCGTCGTTGTAGGTTGGGTTCACATTGTAGAGCGAAGGGTTGACCGAAGGATCACCTTCTTTAACTCCCTGCGGGGCAATGTAATCGGGCAATACAGGCGTCATTCCACTGCCATACAGCGGATCATTGATCGGCGTGTTTGGGTTGGCATTGCGTAAAGCATTAAACTTCAGTTGGGCCGTTTCCTGTGGATTCAAAAGATCCCATACGTTGCCACTTTTGGGAACCTGTACGCCATAATAGGCATCATACTGCACTTTTACCTTACCTGTTCCGCGCCGGGTCGTGATGATTATAACCCCGTTGGCCGCCCGTGAACCGTAAATTGAAGCCGAACCGGCATCTTTCAAGACCTGCATCGAGGCAACGTCGTTGGGATTGATGTCGTTGATGTTTTGCGTTGGTACGCCATCGACAACATAAAGCGGCTGATTATTGCCGAACGTATTCAGGCCCCGGATGCGAACCTGTGGTGCTTCGCCCGGCTGACCAGAACCCAATACGGTAACTCCGGAAGCCCGGCCCTGCAACTGATTGGTAATCTGCGAGGTAGGCTGTTGCTGAAGTTCAGAAACGTTAACGACGGCAACGGCACCCGTCAGGTCTTTCTTGCGCTGGGTGCCATACCCAACAACGACCACTTCACTCAGTGACTTTACATCCGACGACAGTTGAATGTCGGGCAAAGTTGACCGATTATTGATCGCAACTTCCTGGGTTGTGTAGCTGATCGACGAAATGACCAGCGTTCCGCTACCGTCGGGTACGTTCAGAGAGAACCGTCCTTCGGCGTCGGTTGCTGTGCCGATATTGCTTGTTCCTTTCAGCAGCACCGTAGCACCCGGCAAACCTGCGCCCTTTTCATCGAGAACCCGGCCCGTGACGGTAATGGGCGGAACGAGTTTTTCGACGTTTGGGATGGATAGCGCGCGTCCATCTGATGACGCCTGAGGGGAATTGGTTATCCGTTTCAGAATAATTGTCGCTCCTCCTACTTCATAGGCAATGGCAGCGGGCCCAAGCACGGCATCGAGTACAGCCGATAGCTTTTCGTTGGAAAACGAGAGTACACTGATCCGTTGCTGATTGAAGATTCGTGGGTTATACATGAACTTCACATCCGCTTCTTTACCAATGCGGTTGATTGCCTGTTCAACGGTCAGGTTGGAGAGCTGAAGGCTTACACGCTTATTAAGTAATTCCTGACCATACGTGTCATGCGCCCGTGCCATCGAAGCGAACGCTGTCACTACGAAAAACAGGTAAAAACTGACTCGCATAATTTTGAGCAGCCTGTGCTGCATTTGTATCCAAATTGTCATACTTTTGAATTGGTTGTCGGTTTAAATCGGCAATAAAATTCCCTTACCCCAACAGGGGTGCTTTTTTCGAAGAGAGCAAGTGGGGAATGACTCTTGAGTCAGTGATGTTGGCGCATTGCTGACTCTTTTTTGTGGCGTTAATGGATGTGTTTTTTGGGCATAGGCTAAGACATAGTGTTAAGTATTTTTATTGGCATCCTTTCGTGTTAATTAGAATCTTGCCGTCCATTTCTTCATACTGCGCATCCAGTGTCCGGCAAATCATATTTAGTTTCTCAAATAGAGGCTCATCATCCAGCGAGGCTGTCAGATAACAATTTTTCATGACCTCGGCATCAAAAATTATTTCAACGCCATAGGCTTTTTCCAGCGAGGCAAAAACCTGATTGATCGGCGTTCCGTTGAACTCAAACATGGACTGCTGAATGGGCATATCGACCAGCGTTGGCGATTCGACCAGTGAACGCAGCAGCCGTCCTTCATCCCGATTGAATAGAACCCGCTGGTTCGGTGTCAGCACCAGACCAATCAACTGGCGAGACTCCTGCTTTTCGACCCGTTCCTTATCCGTGCGGGTAAAAACAGACACCTTACCCGTCTTAACAATCACATCAATGGCTTTTTTATCAAAAGCACGAACCGTAAAGCTGGTGCCTAGCACCTTGGTAATCAAGTTATCAGCATAGACAAAAAACGGCTTGTCTGGATTTTTCGCTACTTCAAAAAAAGCTTCTCCCACCAGGTAAATCTCACGACGGCTATGCTGATTAAACGCTTTGGGATAGCTAATACGGCTATTCGGTTGTAGTAATACTGAACTCCCATCGGCCAGAAGTACCAGATGGGTCTTAGAACCTGTATTTACGACTTCCTTCATAGGCAGCGTTGCAGCGGCAACCAGTTTTTTATATACGGTTACGGGTTTGTCCTGATTATAAGTCCAGGCAAACCAGGCTAACACAAACAAAGCTACCGACGCAGCCGCCACCCAGGCCATTCGCTGATACGACCAGAAAGGTTCCGAGTGTACTGCTACAACCGGTTCAGTATCCTGCATAATCTGCCGGATGTTCTGGCGCATTCGGTCTTGTGCCGGTACCAACGCGTCTTCCTGCATTGCCAGCAATGTTTCCCGGGCCTGAATCATTAGAAAGGCTTTTTCTGGATACACCGCCGGAAACCGCTCCCACCACTCAACTACCGATGTCGATGCTCTCTCAAACACCCACGATCGGAATGATTCGTCTTCCAGGAAATCATATAGCTCAAAATGATCAAATGATTTCATAGAAAATGTCTATTTTTTGATTGCTTTACTGATATAATTAGCCAGCCATCGCTTCATACCCTGTATTTCTGATTTTTTTTAGGGAACGATCTGAAATTTTTTTCATTCCTGTTTTCTAAAGTTCAGGGTTGTAAAATGCAGAAGCGTGCCACGGTTTTGAACCGTGGCACGCTTCTGCATTTTACAACCCTCCGGCATTTTACGGCTACCAATGTTCCCGCAGAAAATTCAGCGCTTTGTGCAGGTGATTGGAGACCGACTGCCGATTGATGCTCATTACTTGGGCAATGTGTTCAATATCAAGTTCTTCGTAGTAGCGTAAATGAAGGGCTTCCTGTTGACGCTGAGGAAGGAGGTCGATTAATGTCTTAATTTTTTTTGCCGACAGTTGTTCCGTTTCGATAAAGACAAAAAAGTCTTCAAAGTTCTGGTCGGGAGACATATCTACCGCTTCATCTTCATCGACCCAGCCCCGACGCTGGGTTCGCTGTAGTTCCAGCAGAATTTTATGACGGAACGATTTGAGTAAATATTTTTTGATACTATCGGTTCCGCTGATGTGTAATCGACGTTCCCACAGGTAGACGAACATATCGTGCAGGCAGTCTTCAATCAAGCCTGTATCTTTGCTGTAGCGGCTCCCGAACCGGAAGAGCGAGGCATAATGAACCGAAATGATTTGCTCAAATGCCAGACGATCACCATTTTTGAATCGCTCCCAGAGCAATTCATCAGAAGAAAAATTAGTCGAGAATAATTCATTCATGGCACGCTGAGCAAATAAATCCCAAAACAAAGCTTTTTTGGGATTATTCAGTTAACAAACGCGTAGAAATGACTGAATATTGACATTTATTACATATTTTTTGACAAAATAGTACTAGTTGAACAGGTTATTCCTTTCGATGTGCCTCGTTAGTAGGAGAGTAGATTAGTACTGAATAAATTAACCCTTATAGGTTTGTATGAGTAGCCTGAGTTGCAAACTATATCGAAAGGGAATCAGGCCACATCAATCATTAATCAGCAATTTATACACCTTTCAATTATGGACGAATTTATGCAGGAGGCTATCCGTCAGGCCCGTAAAAGTTTGAGTGAAGGCGGTATTCCAATCGGTTCGGCGCTGATCAAGAATGGCGAATTAGTCGCGTCGGGCCATAACAAGCGGGTTCAGGAGAACAATCCAATTCTACACGGTGAAATGGATTGCCTTAATAATGCCGGACGGGTTGGTTCGTTCAAAAATACAGTCATTTATTCGACGCTCATGCCTTGTTACATGTGCGCCGGAACCATTGTTCAATTCAAAATTCCCAGGGTCATTGTCGGTGAATCGCGGACGTTCGCTGGCGCAAGGGAGTTTATGGAGCAGCACGGTGTAGAAGTAATAGACCTCGATTTGCCCGAATGCGTCGATATGATGAATCAATTTATTGCGGAGAAACCTACCCTCTGGAATGAAGATATTGGTGAACTATGATCAAATATGATTATTAAATACTAAATAACTTACTGGTTTTATATTTATAAATAAATAATAAAATTAAAATCAGACACTTTTCATTTGTAAGGTAAGATTGCTATTTTGTCCGTGAAAACGACACCGTAACAATCTTGCCCCATGAAAAGTATAAAAATTAGTGCATTGCTCGCACTACTCGTCATTGCCTGGCCTGCCCATCTTTATGCGCAACGCTCTACGTATTGGCAGGAGAGGCCGGGTGCCTGGCTACTGAACGCAGGTCTGGGCACAACACGCTATCTGGGAGACATGAACGAGCGGGGCGATCTGGCTCATTTACGGCTAGGCGTGGCAATGGGCATTGCAGCCGCTTATCGGTTTTCCGATCGATTTACCTTCCGGGCCGAAGCCCAACTCTATTACATTCATGGGAGCCAGCAGGATACCCACCTTTCTTACAACAATCTATCGTTCAGGAGCCTGAACCCTGAGATTTGGGCGGGCGTGCAAATGGATTTGTGGCACCCCGACGATCGAAACCATATTATTATTCCGTATGTCATGGCTGGTGTCGGCTTCACCTGCATAACACCCAAAACAACCTATAAAGGGCAAACTTATAGCCTGGCTCCATTGCATACTGAAGGCGTAGACTATAATCGGTTGCCTGTCATTCTTCGGTATGGAATAGGCGTACCAATCGTGGCTGGTGAGCGATTCAAATGGCACCTCGAAGGCGTTTATACGCATGTGTTGAGCGATTATGTTGATGATGTGAGTACTGTCTATCCAGACCGAAGCCGTATGGAACCCCTGGCAGCAGCTTTATCCGACCGACGGCTTGAGCTGGGCAAGACTCCGAATCTGGCAGGTGCCAAACGGGGTAATAACACCAGGCGGGATGGCTATTTTATTTTATCGGCCCGGTTGATCTGGGTTGTCAGTACAGCTAAGCAGCAACATTACCGCCGAAGCCGACGCGGTTAGGGTTTTGGGGGTATTTGCCTTATTTTTGGCGCAAAACTCAGCGGAATGCTGCCCCTTGTCGAATGAGTCCAGCTATTTTTATTGATGCTCTTCAAAACGAACTTCAACGTACACCATACGGACAGTATCCCCCCGAACTTTACGACCCGATCCGGTATATTATGAGCCTCGGTGGCAAGCGGATGCGCCCATTACTGACGCTGATGGCGGCCTACCTCTTCACCGACGACTGGAAAAAGGCGATCCGGCCCGCGCTCGCCGTTGAGGTTTTTCACAACTTCACGCTCATGCACGATGACATCATGGATCAGGCTCCTTTGCGTCGTGGCCAACCGACCGTGCATGAAAAATGGAATCACAACATCGCCATTTTATCGGGAGATGTTATGCTGGTTAAGGCGCACGAATTACTGCTGGATGTTGAGGCCGATAAACTGAAACCAGCCATGACCCGGTTTACACGAACAGCTGCCGAAGTGTGTGAAGGCCAGCAAATGGACATGAATTTCGAAAAACGCTGGGACGTTACCGAAGCGGAATACATTGATATGATCCGGCTAAAAACGTCGGTTCTGCTCGGATACGCACTTGAGCTAGGCGGGTTAATTGGCGGAGCCGATGACGAAACCAATGCCCATCTTTATGCCGGTGGGGTAAATATTGGGATTGGTTTTCAACTAAAAGATGATTTATTGGATGTATATGGCGATCCGGCTAAATTCGGAAAGCAGGTGGGCGGAGATATTATTGCGAATAAAAAAACATTTCTGCTCATCGAAGCGCTCGAACAAGCTACCGGTTCCGTCAAAGACGAATTGATCGGCTGGCTAACCCACCCCGACTTCGACAAAGCCGAAAAAGTACGGGCCATTACAACCATTTACGATCAGTTGGGTATCCGACAGATTACCGAAGCACGTATTAACAGTTACTTTGCGCAGGGATTTGCTAACTTCGAACAAATCAACGCTGATCCTGCACGTAAGGCATTTTTACTTCAATTTACCCGGCAATTAATCGAACGGGAAAGTTAATCGGCAGATGGGTTACTGGTTGTGATTTGTAATTCTAGCCAGAATGAACAAAAACGACAAAACGTGAGCCGGAAGCTATAAACCAATATCATGAGCATAACTCTTATTATTATTATCGTCACGGCTGGTATTAGCCTATGGGCCTGGAACGACTACAGTGTGATGAATCGCTGGATACTGAATCCATATCAGGTGGCCCAGAAGGGGCAATATTACCGCCTGCTGACAGCGGGATTCTTACACGCCGACTGGATGCATTTGATTTTTAACATGATTAGCTTCTATGCGTTTGGCGGGCTTATGGAACAGGTGTTCGCCAGTCTTTTTGGGGCGAGTGGAACAATCTATTACGTCGGTTTTTATTTGATTGCTATTGTCATTTCCAGTATCCCAACCTTTTTGAAACACCGCAAAGATTCCAGATATAACTCGCTGGGCGCATCTGGCGGTGTATCGGCTATCATTTTTGCCGGTATTCTGATTAGCCCCCTTACCAAACTTTACCTGTTTTTTATTCCCATTGGTATTCCTGGCTTCATCTTTGGCCCGCTATATCTGATCTATTCCTACTACGAATCCCAGCGGGGAGCAGGCACCGTCAATCATGATGCTCACTTATACGGGGCCTTATTCGGAGTTCTGTTTATGTGTTTAGTTTATCCGCCCGTTCTGCCGCAGTTTATCGACCAGATTGCCGGGTGGCGGTTGTTTTAACGATAGCCGTGAACCGGTATGTTTAAACTATTCAGCCAACCTTATCCTGTTGAAGATTCGCTGAGGCAGCAGACCCTGAGAGCCGCTCTTATCGGATTATTTATTGGCTTGTTTCTACTGGTCTTTCAGCCGTTTGGCCTGAGTGACTGGCAAACGCCTAATAAATTGTTCAAATTATTGGGGTTTGGCGGTATCACGTTTATTGTAACAACCTTTAACTTCATTATCTGGCCACGGCTATTCCCCAATCAATTTTCGGATACATACTGGACGGTTGGGCGCGAAATCCTGCTGGTGATGGCGAACATTCTTCTGATTGCCATTGCGAACCGATTTTATCTGGAATCGCTGGTCGATGAGGAAAAAAGCGGTGTTGGTTGGTGGGGTATGATCCTGGTCACGTTCGTGATTGGCTTATTTCCGGTGACGGGAACCGTTTTGTTCAATTATATCCGCCAGCTCAAAAAATATAGTCATGCAGCTGCGGAATTACCGGTTCACTTGCCCGAATCGGGTATTCAGAACTACGAAAACAAAGCGATTGGTCAGCCGGGTGAAACCGCCGTTCCTGTATTGACACTCGTTGCCGACAATGAGAAAGATAGCATTACCCTATCTCCGGCTGATTTGCTTTTTATTGAATCGAGCGACAATTACTCCACCGTCGTTTATCTGAAGCATAACCCGACCGGACAGCTTCAGCCCGTTAAGCCCCTTCTTCGGAGCAGCCTGAGCCGGTTGGAAGGCCAGATTACGTTACCACACATTGTTCGATGTCATCGGTCCTACATCGTCAATCTCGATCGTATTGAGCGCGTAACGGGTAATGCACAGGGCTACAAGCTGCACTTATTGGGAGGACAGTTTCAGGTGCCCGTTGCGCGAAAATACAACGAGACGCTGGTAGCCGAGTTGAAGGCTTTGTAAAACGTCCCACCGTTTATCCCAAACATCGTTTTTGCTTGCCAAACATCCCAGGCACTGCCATTAAACCCTTTAAATCGCAGTGGTTGAGTTCATTGCCGTAGGTTTGCTGCTGTCGAACACAAACGCTTTACGGCTATGAAAACGCTGATTATTTCGTTGCTTATCATCCACATTGCCACTGGGTTTACGGCTTTACTGGTTGGCCTGATTCCAATGTTTTCTAAAAAAGGTAGTCGCCTGCACAATCGCGCCGGGCTTGTCTATGTCTATTGCATGATTACGGTGACTATAACAGCTTTGCTGCTGTGTGTACTTCAGCCTTTCAGGATGATGCGGCTGTTTCTAACGGGCATCGCCATTTTAAGTTTTTACCTGAGTATGACCGGTTGGCGGGGTACCAAACAGAAAAAGACAGGCCCAACAAACAGTGATCGGGTTCTTACTTATGTTACGCTGGCTGTTAGTGTACTGATGGTCGGTTTTGGGGTGTATCTGACTATACAGCATGGTACGTCTTTCTTCCCGATTCTGTTCACCTTCTTTGGCGGTTTAACGGGTGTTTTTGCGATGCAGGACGTTCGCCGTTTTGGGGTTGAGCCTACCGAAAAAATGCACTGGTTTTTTCAGCATTTTACGCGGATGGGCGGTTCTTACATTGCTACGTTTACCGCAGCACTGGTTACGAATATTGGTCGGATAGTACCGGCAGATGCACCTGACTGGATCGCAACCGCTGGCTGGATTGCGCCCAGTCTACTCGGTGGCATGCTGATCGGCCGGACGGTGCGGTATTATAAGGCAAAATTTGCTGAGACCGAATCTGTCGCAGCATAACGAAGTCTATTGTTTCAGGATATCTTTAACGATGGGCAAAGCGGCTTCGGCCCACTGGCGCATTTGTTTCCCCGAATAATGGAGTCCATCGACTGCAAATTGGGTAGTATCGCCAGAAGCCTTACGCGTAAGCGGAGTAACGTCTATATATGAGATGCCTGCCGCTTTGCATTCCTGTTGAGCGATCGCATTGAAGGTATCAATCTCGGCAGCAATCTGTTTCTGGTTCCGGCCCCTGGCGAAGGGGCTTTGGCCCCAATCGGGAATCGAAAGCACGACGACATGACCCGCTTTGCCTCCCGCGAATTTGATTGCCGTTTGCAATAATTCCCGAAACTCAGTCTGATAGCGATTCTGGCTTTGTCCCCGATATTGGTTGTTAACCCCGATCAGCAAGGAAACCAGGCCATATATTTTTTGATTACCACTGGCTTTAATGGCATCCTGCAATTCCGCCGTTGTCCAGCCCGTCCGGGCAATAATATCGGGATCAGCGATGTCGACGTCATTTTTTCGCAACAATCCGGCCAACTGAACGCTCCAGCGCTCATTGTCAGATACGCTTTCACCAATGGTGTATGAGTCACCGAGCGACAGGAAAGTATATTTTGATTGAGTTGCGGCAGGGTTCGTGGTCATAACGGAGTTGTCAGATGGCTGAACACAGGCCATGAGCAGAAAAATAGCCGGGATGCCCCGAAAGATCTGAATGATTAAATGGACGGCCATGAGTTCACTACCAGTTGAGTGTCTATACCGAATAAACGGTATTATTGGACAACTGGATTTGTTCGTGATCAGGCCGTTTTCATCACAGAATCCTGCGGGGCTACCCGGCAATCCGGTTCACGCTACTCCTGCTCCAGCAGGAACGCTTTAATAAACGGATCGATTTCGCCGTCAAGCACGGCTTCCGTATTCGATGTCTGGTAGCCTGTGCGGTGATCTTTCACGCGCCGGTCATCGAGTACATAGGAGCGAATCTGCGATCCCCATTCGATCTTCTGCTTCCCGGCTTCTACTTCGGCGCGGGCAGCGTTGCGTTTCTGAACTTCAATCTCATACAGCTTCGATTTAAGCAGGCGCATGGCTACTTCTTTGTTCTGCAACTGGCTCCGTTCCTGCTGACACTCAATGATCAGACCCGATGGACGGTGGCGCAGCCGAACGGCGGTTTCGACCTTGTTAACATTCTGACCACCGGCACCACCCGACCGAAACGTATCCCAGTCGATGTCGGCCGGATTCACCTCAATTTGAATCGTGTCATCGACCAGCGGATAGGCAAATACGGAGGCAAACGATGTATGTCGGCGGGCATTGGAGTCGAATGGTGAAATCCGAACCAGCCGGTGTACGCCATTTTCGGACTTCAGAAAGCCATAGGCCAGCGCACCATCGACTTCGATCGTTGCTGATTTAATGCCAGCGGTATCTCCCTCCTGATAGTCAACCTGTTTCAGGCCATAGCCGTGTTTTTCGGCCCAGCGCATGTACATTCGATAGAGCATATCAGCCCAGTCCTGGCTTTCGGTACCGCCCGCACCCGCATTGATTTCAAGCACGGCACTGAGTTGATCCTCTTCGTTGCCGAGCATTTTTTTGAGTTCGAGATCTTCGAGCGTATCCGTTACTTTACGGCCTTCGGCATCGACCTCTTCTTCGGGCACGTCGCCTGCTTCGTAAAATTCGAATAACGTTTCGAGATCGCCGAACTGACTATCTAGTTTATCATAGCCGGAAATCCAGCCTTTCAGTCCGCGAACCTGTTTCATTACACCCTCTGCCCGAGCGGCATCGGTCCAGAACTCAGGCTGGAATGTCTGCTGTTCGAGTTCGGCTAATTGGTCGCGTTTGGTGGCGTAGTCAAAGATACCCCCTCAAGGCCTCTACTCTGGCCCTCAAGTCGTTCAACTGGTCAGTTGTCATGAACTTGTCTTATTGTTAATTGATAGTAAACGTAACGATTGGCTATTGAACTCCAGACACTGGATTTTAGATGAAGATTATAGCCAGCTTCCAGCAGCTATTCATCGACATCCAGCATCTGTTGTTTTTTGCAAAGATAGAACAAAAGAAAGTGGGTATGTGGTTTCGAGGGTTTGCCCGGGAATTCGCTGGCTTTTTGGTAAACTGTGCTGAATAATTCTGGTGGTAGCGCAACCACACCATTACGATTCCAGACACTGGTCCAACAGACCATTACGACTTCGAATCGTATCTAACAAGCCCTTTAGCCTGTAGTTTGGCGGCAACAGTAGTATAAAGTACAGCCTGGGATCTGAACTTATCCGGAACCTTGCAGTATGCAGCAGGAGGGTATCTGCAACTGACTAGTAACTAACTAATAGGATAGCCTCATTCGAGGTATTCCTGTGTCAACTTTTCGACCTACCTTTGCGTTCTCAAAATAAAAAGGGCAGGTGTATTCGGGATTTGTCAACAGTTTCTTCGCTGGCTACTCCTGACTACACCTAACGAATCCTGACATAACTCCAATACACAAAAAATGGCTTCACAGTACGATGTAATCGTTGTGGGTAGCGGGCCGGGCGGTTATGTAGCCGCCATCCGGGCGTCGCAGTTGGGTATGAAAACGGCCGTCATTGAGCGCGAAAGCCTCGGCGGCATCTGTCTGAACTGGGGCTGTATCCCTACCAAAGCGCTGCTTAAATCAGCGCAGGTTTTTGAATACATTAAGCACTCTGCCGATTATGGAATTACCATTTCGGGCGAGTCGCAGGCCGATTTTGGGGCTGTTATCAAGCGGAGCCGGGGCGTTGCCGACAGCATGAGCAAGGGCGTCCAGTTCCTGATGAAGAAAAATAAAATCGACGTGATCAATGGCGTCGGTAAAGTGAAACCAGGCAAGAAAATTGACGTGACCGCTGCCGATGGCAAAGTTACCGAATATGAAGCCAAGCATATCATCATCGCTACCGGTGGCCGTGCTCGTCAATTGCCTGCCGCCCCATTCGATGGCGTTAAGATTATCGAGTATCGGAAAGCAATGTCGCTCGAAAAACGCCCGGACTCGATGCTGGTTATCGGTTCGGGAGCTATTGGCGTTGAGTTTGCTTATGTCTACGCCAGCATGGGCACCAAAGTCACGATTGTTGAATTCCTGCCCAGCGTAGTACCGGTCGAAGATGAGGATATTTCTAAGGAACTCGCCAAGCAGTACAAGAAGATGGGCATCGATATTTATACGAAGTCCGAAGTAACGAAGGTCGATACCAGCGGTAAAGGCTGCAAAATATTTGTGAAAACGCCTGACGGCGAAAAAACCTTCGAGGCAGACGTTGTATTGTCAGCGGCTGGTGTCGTAGCCAATATCGAAAACATTGGCCTCGAAGAAGTTGGTATTACGGTTGATCGGGGCAAGATCGTCACCGACGACTATTACCGGACCAATGTTGAAGGCTACTATGCGATCGGCGACGTTACGAAAGGCCAGGCGCTGGCACACGTAGCATCCGCAGAGGGCATTATCTGTGTAGAAAAAATTGCCGGATTGCCGCACGTTGAGCCATTGAACTACAACAATATTCCTGGCTGTACGTATTGCACACCCGAAATTGCATCGGTTGGTTATACCGAGAAAGCCGCTCGTGAGGCAGGTTATGAACTGAAAGTCGGGAAATTTCCCTTCACCGCATCGGGTAAGGCCAAAGCCGCCGGTACGCCAGAGGGTTTTGTAAAGGTGATTTTCGACGCCAAGTATGGTGAGTTTCTGGGAGCGCACTTTATCGGTAACAACGTAACTGAAATGATTGCCGAAGTCGTGGCTGCCCGCAAGCTGGAAACAACCGCCGAAGAAATTCTGAAGTCGGTTCACCCACACCCAACCATGTCGGAATCCATTAAAGATGCCACGGAAGCCGCATACGGCGAAGCGATCCACTTATAGCAAGGTGCAGCGAGCATAGGGTAAAGACAATACGTCGCTCTGTGCTTCCTGTGCCCGTAATTTTCCCCTGTCCTTCGTAAAAAAGCGTTGGACAGGGGCTTTTTTTAAGGTTAATTTTGTTGTATCTTGTATAGAGCGGCAAATGACCGCACCGGAGGGTCCTTATCAGTCAGTCATGTTAAATGTTATTCAGCTACTGCCCGATTCGATTGCAAACCAAATTGCGGCTGGTGAGGTCGTACAACGACCAGCGTCGGTTGTAAAAGAGTTGCTCGAAAATTCAGTAGATGCAAAAGCCAAATCCGTGCAGGTAATTGTCCGTGAAGCGGGCAGAAACCTGATTCAGATTGTGGACGATGGCGTAGGCATGACCGAAACAGATGCCCGGATGAGTTTCGAACGGCACGCAACCTCTAAAATCCGTTCGTCAGACGACCTGTTCCGAATCCGTACGATGGGATTTCGGGGTGAGGCACTGGCATCGATTGCGGCCGTGGCGCAGGTAGAAATGCGTACCCGTCGGGCAGAAGATGAACTGGGTACGCTGATTCGGATTGAAGGCTCTGATATAAAAGCACAGGAAGCAATCTCGTGTCTGCCGGGAACAAATCTGCTGATCAAGAATCTCTTCTTCAATGTTCCGGCCCGCCGTAATTTTCTGAAGTCAAACTCGGTCGAGATGCGGCACATCATCGATGAGTTTCAACGGGTTGCTCTGGCTAATCCAGAAGTTGGCTTTTCATTATTTCATAACGATCAGGAGATTTATAACCTGCCTGCCGGAAAACTTAGCCGCCGAATTATTGACATGTTCGGTAAGAGTTACCGCGAGCAGCTAAATTACTGCGAAGAGCAAACGCCTTACGTAACCGTTCGTGGCTACATCGGCAAACCTGAATCGGCAAAAAAAGCACGTAACGAACAGTTTTTCTTCGTCAACAACCGGTTTATCAAACATAATTACCTACACCATGCAGTGGTAGGTGCTTACGAAGGCACCTTGCCGGAAGGTAGCCATCCATTCTACGTGTTATTTGTCGATATCGATCCATCCCATATCGACATCAATATTCACCCCACAAAAACCGAAATCAAATTCGATGATGAGCGGTCGGTCTATGCGATCATGATGGCGGCTGTTCGAAAAGCAGTTGGCGTCTACAATCTGTCGCCATCACTTGATTTTGACTCGGATGTTAATTTTCTGTCGGGCGGCCGGTCCGGGGGAAGTCGACCATCACCTTCCGACAGTAAAGCGGATATTCCCCGTCCTATTACGCCCTCCTGGTCATCGGGCAGTCAATCGGCCGAGCAGAAACCGAAAACGGAACGCGTAACGTTTCGCACTGATTCGCTCGATAAAGCAGCGGGTAGCAGCTTCGACATGCCCCAAAAGCCCAGTAGTAACAACTGGCAGGCTTTGTTTAAGAGCCTGGAGGAATCGGCTGAATCGAAACCAACAGAACCAGTCGGCGATTGGCTGGGACCCGCAAAGCCGGTTGAGCCAGCTACTTCCGGTGAGCCTGTCGAAAGCGAGGCTTTGACGCTGGGTAGCCGGGCCAATCAGCTTCAGGATGCATCGGCGGTTGTTGAGGACGAAAATATTGTTCAGATTCAGAACCGTTACCTTTTAGCTACGATCAAGTCTGGAGTGATGCTAATTGACCAGCGAAGAGCCTATGAGCGCGTGTTGTATGATCAGTTTCATGCTGCACTGACTAAACGAAATGGTGTATCACAGCAATTACTTTTTCCAAAAACAGTTACACTTACACCAGTAGACTTCCAACTGGCGCTAGATTTGCGTGATGATCTGATTAATCTTGGTTTTCAGTTCGACGAACTAGGACAGAATACCTTTGTGATTCGGGGCGTGCCGACACTGACAACCGGAGAAAACGAAGAGGAACTGTTTGCGAATCTCCTGGCTCAGCTTCGCGCCGATACCGGCCGGTTAAAATTAGACCGGGCGGAGTCGATGGCGAGGTCGCTGGCCCGGCGGTCGTCTCAGCGGCACATTACCCGATTAAGCCTAACCGAAAGGAAAGCACTTGTCGGTCAATTGTTTGCTTCATCGAATCCTAGTTATACACCAACTGGCGAACCGGTTACGACGATATTATCGTTAGATAAAATTGCGGGACTTTTTCGATAAGAAATCAGTTAAAGAAGTAAATTGTAAAATCTGAAGCGATGTTTTCTTTTACCCCAGTTGTTCGAGTTATACTGATTCTCAACGTATTGGTTTTTTTTGTTACAAATGACAGTGTAATTGAGCAATTTGGATTGCATTCGTTTCTGTCTGAGCAGTTTAATCCGATTCAGTTGCTAACCCACATGTTTTTACATGGTGGTTTTGGCCACTTGTTTAGTAATATGATTGGGTTAATTGTATTTGGCCCAATGCTTGAACAGTTCTGGGGACCGCGTCGGTTTACGTTCTTTTATTTTTTTACGGGGCTGGGAGCCGCATTTTTGTTTTCAGGAGTAAACTATTTTGAGATGCAAAGCGTATATGAAACCGTTCAGAATTACCAGCATAGTCCTGGTTTCGACGCGTTTTCAGCGTTTGTAGATCAACATGCCAGTTCCTATTATGATCGGTTAGTGCCGTTTATTGATAAATTCAAGAGTTATCCACACGATTCTAAAAATATTCAGGACAGCCTGGCTATTGTGAACCAGATTTTTACTAATCAGGTCAACGAGCCGATGGTAGGTGCATCGGGCGCGATTTTTGGGGTGATTATGGCATTTGGTTTATTGTTTCCGAACACTCAGTTATTTTTATTGTTTCCACCTATACCGATTAAAGCAAAGTACCTCGTTATATTTTACGGGGCCTACGAAATCTACTCCGGCGTCTATCGGGCGCAAGCTGACAACGTAGCCCATTTTGCTCATATTGGCGGCATGTTGTTTGCATTTATATTAGTGAAATACTGGAATTCACAGCGGAAAACTTTTTATTAGTGATGAGCGGGTTGTTCGATGACTTTCGGAGCGAATTCAGCAAGCCCAACAACACGTTGGTGCAATTGATACTGGTCAATACAGTCGTGTATCTGGCCGTGGTCACCTTATATGTAGCGTCGCATTTGCTGAGTGCGACAACTATTTATGGTCTTGTCATTGATAATCTGGCTATTCCGGCCTCGATCAATGGGTTCCTCCATAGGCCCTGGACGTTGATGACCCATATTTTCGCACATGAAGAGATTTTCCATATTCTTTTCAATATGCTGTTTCT
Source organism: Spirosoma aureum (assembly GCF_011604685.1). Taxonomy (NCBI): domain Bacteria; kingdom Pseudomonadati; phylum Bacteroidota; class Cytophagia; order Cytophagales; family Cytophagaceae; genus Spirosoma; species Spirosoma aureum. The sequence goes on from NZ_CP050063.1 coordinate 799,572, forward strand.
ATACTGGTTCGGCCGGTTGATTGACGAATATTTAGGTAGCCGTCGGTTAGTAGGGCTGTACATTATGGGCGGCATTGCTGGTGGGCTGTTTTATCTGGCTATGTATAATCTGGTGCCTTATTTTCAGAACCAACTGGCTGGATCACAAATGCTGGGTGCGTCGGCTGCGGCTTTGTCTGTAGCGGTTGGTGCCGCAACTCTACTTCCTAATTACACATTCCATCTGCTTTTCTTCGGACCTGTCCGGATTAAATATATTGTTTTCTTCTTCGTCGTTTTATCGTTTGCACAATCAGTAGGGCCAAATGCGGGCGGTAATATTGCTCACCTAGGTGGTGCGTTAATGGGCTTTTTCTACGTGAAACTGCTTCAAAATGGTACCGATCTGGGGCGTCCTATTTACTGGTTGGTCGATGGATGGAGCAATTTATTTAAACCAAAACCGGCAGTGAAGGTGTCCTATCGGCAGCGTAGCAGCGCCAGTGCGCAGGGAAGCGTTTATGCATCGACCAGCACATCGGCAACAGCTATTTCAACACCCGATCAGGATGAAGTAGATATGATCCTGGATAAAATTTCTCGTTCAGGTTACGAAAGCCTAACCCGTGAAGAGAAACAAAAGCTTTTCAGAGCCAGCCAGCGGAATTAGTTTCCCGGTTACTAAATTTTAGCCTATTCTAACCGCTAAGTGCGCCTAAATTAAAAGCTGTACGTTAAGATTCAGTTTATGATTTAATGAATATAGTTTAGGTTAAAAGATAGCTGCCAGCACACATAAATCTTTTCAAAATCTAAGCTCCCACCGTCTGCGTATATGTTCAGACGACCGGGGGCTTAGATTATTTATAAATCTAATAAAAATAAATTACCTTCGCTCCCTGAATTACCGGGTCAACCGCCGAAGGAAACATTGCATTCTATACGTTTGTTATTGTGATACAGACGCTTTTCTGCTACCTACCATGCTGATTACCCCTGGCAGTCTTCTGGCCACCATCAATACGCCTGACGATCTTCGTAAACTCGATAAATCCCGCCTGCCCCAGCTTGCCGACGAACTCCGCCAATTTATTATCGACGATGTTTCGGTATACGGCGGCCACTTTGGTGCCAGCCTCGGTGTTGTGGAACTGACAGTAGCGTTACACTACGTCTTTAACACCCCCGACGACCAGTTAGTCTGGGATGTAGGGCACCAGGCCTACGGGCATAAAATTCTTACCGGTCGGCGCGACCGGTTTCATACCAATCGATTCTATAAAGGCATTTCGGGTTTCCCGAAACGGAAAGAAAGCCAATATGATTCGTTTGGCGTGGGGCACTCGTCTACGTCGATTTCGGCTGCTTTGGGTATGGCCGTTGCATCGCAGCTTCAGGGAAAACCACAGCGGAACCACATTGCAGTTATTGGCGATGGTGCTATGACCGCTGGCGAAGCATTCGAAGGCATGAACCATGCCGGAGCAACAGACAGTAACCTGCTCATCGTGCTGAACGATAACTGCATGAGCATCGACCCTAACGTTGGGGCTCTGCGGGAATACCTGACTGACATTACGACGTCGCAGACCTACAACAAGGTGAAAGACGAAGTCTGGAACCTGCTCGGCAAAATGAGCAAGTTTGGCAAGAGTGCACAGGAAATCGTATCTAAAGTCGAGTCTGGTATTAAATCGTCGCTGCTGGATCAGAGTAATCTGTTCGAATCGCTGAACCTGCGCTATTTTGGCCCCATTGACGGCCACGATATCGATCATCTGGTGAGCGTACTGGACGACCTCAAAAATATTCCTGGCCCTAAATTGCTGCACGTTCTTACGGTGAAAGGTAAGGGTTACGCACCGGCGGAGAAAGACCAGACTAAATGGCACGCGCCGGGCCTGTTCGATAAAGTGACTGGGGTCATTCAGAAAAAAATCTATGATACGCCCCAACCGCCAAAATATCAGGACGTTTTCGGTAATACATTAGTTGAACTGGCTGAGCAAAACCCGCGTATTGTGGGTGTTACACCCGCCATGCCTTCTGGTTCATCGATGAATATTATGATGAAGGCTATGCCTAAGCGAGCCTTCGACGTCGGTATCGCCGAGCAGCATGCTGTTACGTTCTCGGCCGGTATGGCCACGCAGGGCGAAGTGGTATTCTGCAACATCTACTCGACGTTCATGCAGCGGGCTTATGATCAGGTCATCCATGATGTGTGTATTCAGGAACTGCCTGTAGTTTTTTGCCTCGACCGGGCCGGATTCGCGGGCGCTGATGGACCAACACACCACGGAGCCTATGACCTGGCTTTTATGCGCTGCATACCTAACATGATTGTGGCGTCGCCGATGAATGAGCAGGAGCTTCGCAACATGATGTACACTGCACAGTCCGACGAAATACAGCAGGGCAAGCGGGCCTTCACGATCCGGTATCCACGAGGTGAAGGTGTTATGTCAAACTGGCGTACCCCGCTTGAAAAACAAGTGGTTGGTAAGGGCCGAATGGTTTCCGATGGTGAAGACGTTGCTATTCTGACAATTGGCCACATTGGCAATTATGCCGTTGAAGCCGCTTCAATGCTGGCTAAAGAGGGGATTCGGCCTGCTCATTTTGATATGCGCTACGTGAAACCGCTCGATGAAGAGCTTCTTCATCAGATATTCAGCCGTTTCGACCGGGTACTTACTGTTGAAGATGGTTGTATTATGGGAGGCTTTGGCAGCGCAGTCCTCGAATTTATGTCTAATCATGGCTATATGGCTCGTGTTAAGCGATTAGGTATTCCTGATGCAGTAATTGAGCATGGCGAGCAGAGAGAGCTTCACCATGAATGCGGGTTCGATCCCAAGGGTATTGCCGATGCCGTACGCGAATTGCTCTTCACAGGGCGTTCAGTAGCGGTTTAAAACTAATTTTTTAGCAGGATTACAGAATTAACAGGATCATAAATCTTGTTGACTCTGTAATCCTGTTTTTTTATTTCGATATGAAAGTATTCAAGTTTGGTGGAGCATCGGTAAAAGACGCAGCAGGTGTGCAGAATCTGGCCGAAATCGTTCGGACACAGGGGAGGAACGCTGTAATAGTTGTGTCGGCTATGGGGAAAACGACAAATGCGCTTGAGGATCTGGTGCGTGCTTATACAAATCCCAAGCCCGGCCAAATTCAGGCTCGTCTGCAAACGATTCGCTCCTACCACGAGAGCATTATACATGGCCTGACGGGCGATTTTACCAGCGTTTATCAAACCTTTGATAGCCTGGAAGCTTACCTAAAACAGCCTTTTAAGGGTCTGTATGACGAAGTTTATGACCAGATCGTTTCGCTGGGTGAAGTCATGTCGACCCAAATTGTGGCGGCTTATCTAGCCAACACAGGCATACCAACCCGCTGGACGGATGCCCGCCAACTGATCGCTACCGATGTAACATTTCGGGAGGGGCGGGTAGACTGGGACGAAACAAATCGACGTATAAATAATACCGTAACCACAGGTGCCGTAACGGTAACACAAGGGTTCATCGGCCAGTCACCCGATGGCCGGACAACTACGCTTGGACGTGAAGGATCAGATTATACGGCTGCCATTTTTGCCTATTGCCTCAACGCCGAAAGCGTAACGATCTGGAAGGATGTACCTGGTGTTCTGAATGCCGACCCTAAATGGTTTGATGAAACGGTATTATTAGAAAAGATAACCTATCAGGATGCTATTGAACTGGCTTACTACGGCGCTACGGTTATTCACCCTAAAACCATCAAGCCTTTACAGAACAAAGGCATTCCTCTATTCGTACGGTCGTTCTTAAAGCCCGATGCACCAGGAACGGTTATTGGTCATTACGAGCGCCACCTGTTGATTCCATCGTTTATTTTTAAGATCAATCAGGTGCTGATTTCATTGCATCCCAATGATTTTTCATTCATCGCAGAAGATAATCTGAGTCGAATTTTTGGGCGGTTTGCTCAGGCAGGCGTTAAAATCAACCTGATGCAGAATACGGCAATCAGCTTTTCGGTCGTCGTTGATAATAACCTGGACCGTATTCCTGAACTATTGGTTCAGTTAAGACAGGATTTTCGGGTCAGCTACAACGATGGTTTAGAACTGATCACCATTCGCTATTATGATCAGAGCACAATTGGCCGGGTACTGGTCAACAAAAAGCTGCTTCTGGAGCAAAAAAGCCGCTACACCGTACAACTGGTTGTAAAGGATTTGGGATAGGTTGGTAAGTGAGTAACTAAGAAAGTAATAAGCAGGGACGATCAACTGATTATCCAAGAATGAATTAGCCCGTTACACGAATTGATCCGGTAACTCAAGTGTCCAACTATCAAAATTTCGGGCAGGGAAGCTTTTTATCCCGTTTTCTGACACCTGACCGACGACCTTCCGGCTTTTCGAAGATGTAGGACAGCGATAATTCGTGTGAACCACCGCTATTGCCAAGCGTCGAGACGGTGAAATCGTAGCTATAACCGATCGAAAATTTTTCCATACGCCAACCAGCGAGCAGGGCCACCGCATCGTGGTTATTGATGGTTTGTTCGTATCGCTTAAAAGGAATCCCCCGATAATAGGCCCCTATCGTTAAAGGCGAGTAGGTTAGGTATGCACCAATATCCAACTGGTCGTATTTGCCCTGAAATTTGTAGAGGATAACGGGCGAAAAACTGATTTCGCGATCCTGTTCATCCGCTAGGCCGGTAAAACCACCCAGAGGAATGCGTAATCCAGCCTGAAAGCTCCCTTTTATGGGCAGGCGATTCTGCCCACTCACAAAAAATCCCTGGTCAGGCCGGTTGATATGGTGGGCAGCTGCACCGACCCAGAACCAGTCTGAGTAAAATAACGCCCCAGTCGAAAAATCCAGATATTTATTTTTAGGTGATCCTGCCAGCAACGTAGGGTCCTGCGAAACGCTACCGCTGATAAAACCCTGGTCAGTGAACTGATCGCCAGTAGTTAAGCCAAAATAGTTGACATTCCGATTAACATACGACCCCTGTAGGCCAAATCGAACAAAAGACGATTCACTGACCTGAAGTTGGTATGAGTATTGCAACCCTATTTCGGTAGATTGAATCCTGCCTTGACCCTGATTATCATTCTGAATTAAAAGGCCTACACCGCTATTAAATCGGTCGAAATAATGGTCCAGACCAACCATTGTTGTCACATAGTTGGTAATGGCGGGCCATTGATTTCGGTAATTAGCCGTAATGCGAGGTGCCAGAGCTGAACCGGCAAAAGCGGGGTTCAGATAAAGAGGAGCGGCATAAAATTGGGTGAACTGCGGGTCCTGCGCGAAGGCCAGTTGGCTGAAAGCCAACGCCAAAACCGCCAATACGTATTTCTTACTCATAGCTGCGATATAAGGGCAAAGACTGGGCCAACTTCGCGGTTGCAACATTCCAAATGAAAAAAGAGTATTAGAGAACATAAATAACCGATAAAATTAGCTTAGTTCCTGCCGATTTTAACGGTTATAAGACGATAAAATTTTAACGAAGCGACTTCGTTTATACTAACGTAATGCCCCCGTTGTCTGTTATGCCAGGGGATGAATTTGTGCAGGTGGGCTTATTCAGCGTTTTTTCATGGTAACTTATATTGGCCGTCTCAGTTTCATTTGGTTTGGGGCCATGCTACTCTTGCTGGCAGGGCGTACTACATCCTGGGCGCAGACAACTACAGGTTTTAAAATCAGTGGTAAAACCTGCGTTCCTGATGTAGAATGTAAAGCCGATTCTGTCGTATTTACAGATAGTGTGTTAACGGGTGTAACGACCCGCGTTTGGAATTTTGGTGATGGTGGTACGGCTACGACACAAAAAGATTCGGTTGAGCAACATGTTTATCAACAGGCTGGGAGCTATACAGTTAGTTTGACTCGAACGGTAAATGGTGTCGTACAAACGACTTCGCAAAGAGTTACAATCTATAACCGACCTCAAGCCTTTCAGAACTGGCGAACCGATACAACCATCTGTAAAGGCGAAACGATTACACTTGACCCGTATGCGGGTAGCACGCAACCAAACTACAATTACCTGTGGTACCCGAAAGGCGACACAACCCAAAGTATTCAGGTCGATAGCTCAGGATGCTACTCAATTGAAGTTATGGATCCGCGGACTCAGTGTACCTATCAGGACCGTATCAATGTCGATGTCTGCGGAGAGAAAAAGGAGTCGCAGGGGGTTAAATGGTATTTTGGTGGCAATGCCGGACTTGACTTTAGCGGGGGAGGGTCGCCTAAGCCGATTACAGACGGTAAATTGAATACGATTGAAGGCTCGTCGTCTATTGCCAATTCAAAGGGTATTCTGTTATTCTACACCGATGGGATAACAATCTATGACAAAGACGGCAAACCGATGAAATCGCTCGTGCCGGGTGATACAACGGCCGTGCAGATTCCGCTGGATGGTAATAAAAACTCTACGCAATCGGCCCTGATTGTGCCTAAACCAACCTGCCGTGGTTGTGAGTACCTCTACTACGTCTACACAACCTCTGAAATACGCGGGCAGAAAACACTGACCTATAGCGTTGTTGATATGCGTCAGAATGCTGGTAAAGGAGCTATTGTCGAGAAAAACATACCCTTATCGAATAAAGGTACGGAACAGTCGGCATCAGTTCGGAACGATCGTGACTCTACCTACTGGGTCATTACCCGGCAATATGGCACCAATACATTCGAGATCCGGCACCTGACAACCAGCGAAAATCCCGTTGTAACAACCTATACGGGTGGGCAGGTCATTGATTCTCTGGCCAATGCTGAGGGCTATATCAAGATTGGCCCGGCTGATACGACGGGTGGCAATACGGGCGATCGTCCTATGGCGGTAGTCATTCCCGGCCCTCCCAAAAACTCGGTCGATCTATACACCTTCAACGATTCAACAGGTAAAATGACCTTTAACCGAACGCTTGACCTGGGGCCTGCCCCACCCAAAGCATACGGTGTCGAGTTTTCGCCCGATGGTAAGAGCCTGTATGTGACGATGCTGGCCGATACGAACTCGGATGGTAGCCTGAAAGGGTCATCCTATATTTTAAAGTATGACCTGACTCAGAAAGACTCGCTCTTGACCGGCTCCAAAACAGTAGTGGATAGTAGTACGACCCGTCAATATGGGTCCATTCAGATTGGCCCGGATGGGCGAATATACGTGGCCATCAAGGGCAGTAGTTCGCTGGGAACGATTGAAAATCCGAATGGAGGCTTACTCGATAGCCTCATATTTAATCCCGTAGGGCAAACGTTGGGCGGGCAAACGAGCCAATTAGGGTTACCGAACCTGGTCGCCAATTTCAACGATCAATCGAGCGGGCCTGGTTTCACGTATTCCGACACCTGCGCCCGGCAGCCAACGGTATTTCAGGGAAGCCCGAACTGTCCTAAGTTAAAGGAAACATACACCTGGACTTTTGGTGATGGCAGCGCTCCGGTTTCCACAACCGCACTGCAACCCCAAACGCATACCTACCAGCAACCCGGCGACTATCCGGTAAGTTTTCATATCGTCACAAGAACGAGTTCTGGTGGTATTTGTAAGGATACGATCATTTACGATACGCTCACGATTCTTGAAACACCGCCTGACATAAAATTTGGGGCCGATACGGCAATATGTAACAAAAAAGGACTGACGCTGGACCTGAAAGTACAGGCCAAGGTATATGTCTGGGTGGTCAATGGGGCTGTTGTCAGTCGGCAAAAAACACTGAAGTTAGATTTGCCCGGATTTTATCATGTAATTGGTTTAGCGGCCAATGGCGAGTGTTTCAAAAGCGATACCATTGATGTGCAGATAAGGCCAGTACCGTCGCTTGATCTTGGGCCCGATACGTTATTCTGCTATCGAACGGCTGTCAATCTGACCGTTCCACAACAGACCTGGAAACGTTTTCAGTGGAGCAATGGTGGCGATACACGAACGATTTCAGTATCAAAGGCAGGTACATACACGGTAACAGCACAGTCGGACCCAATTGATGGGGCCGTTTGTGAGAACTCTGATACGATTCGCGTCAGTGAACTTCCGAAATTAAGAGTAGCGGCAGCATTAACGGGGCCTAAAGCCTGTACATCAGCTGACGGATCGATCATACTGACGCCTAGCCCCGCTGGAGACTACCAGTATGACTGGACGCGCTCGGATGGTGCCGTTTTGGCGGGCACAACCAATCAGCAGACTGGCTTACCCGAGGGTGGTTATAAGATCAGCGTAACCGATACACTCCATGAATGTAAGCTGGATACGGCATTTACCTTAAAATCATCCGCCAATCAGTTAGCACTTTCGTCCGTTGTTAAAGACGCGCTGTGTAGCATACCCAATAGCGGTACAATCACTTTGAATATATCCGGTGGTACGGGGGTGAGCTATATCTGGTTGGATCAGAACAATAATCAAGTGGCAAACACGCCCGTGTTCGATAAGGCCGGGCAGGGCTTATACAACGTGCAGGTGACGGATGCCAATGGTTGCAAAGCCATTGAAGACAGCATTAAGGTTGGTCTTGACAGCGCAGGTTTTGCCCGATTAAGTCCGAATCAGTTGAAATGTGTTGGACAAACAGTTACGCTGCAACCAGACGATGCCCAACAGCCGGGTAATGTATACCAGTGGAGTACCGGCGCGTCGTCGCCATCGATAATTGTCAATCAGCCCGGTTCATATAGCCTGATTGTTCGCAATACGCAAACCGGCTGCGTTGGCCGTAGTAGCACTCAGGTATCCGATCGGCCGGCCCCTGCTTTCTCACTGCCGAGCGAGGTTGTACTTTGTGAAGGCGATCAGGGTAAGGCACAGATTATTGCGAATGGGGCTACTGGATTACGCTATTTATGGCTAAATCGCAATGATACAACCCGAGCGATTACTGTTACCAGGGCGGGCCAGTATCAGGTGGTTGTAACTGATCCGCAGGGATGTACCGCCCTCGGTACATCCTTGGCGCTCAATAAGTGTGAGCCAAGGATGAACGTTCCGGAAGCATTCACGCCCAATAACGACGGAGTCAATGATTTGCTGCAAGTGTTCTCCTCTTACGTAACGGACTATGAACTCCGGGTGTATAACCGATGGGGCGAAGTGATTTTTGTCGCGAATAATCCCGAACAGAAATGGGATGGAACATACAAAGGATATCTCTATCCGCCCATGTTATATCCCTACGTTATTGTCTATAAAAGTGAGTCGTTTCCGGAGCGTGGAAAACTCGTAAAACGAGGTTCTGTACTGCTGATCAGGTAGTGTTTTTCCGGGCTTTTTTTCGTATATTTGAGGTAAACGACCCGCTTAAATTGGCCTGAAAAAAGCGGTTTTTTCGGCTGGGTTTGTACTAATCAAAATCATGCGAAACGACTTTCTGAAAGGAACAGGCGAGGGTATGTCAGCTACGGACAAGGAAATCGAACGGGCCCTTCGGCCGCTCTCGTTCGACGACTTTACGGGGCAGGCAAAAGTGTTGGGAAACCTCGAAGTCTTTGTCCGGGCGGCAATGCAGCGGGGTGATGCACTCGACCATGTGTTGCTTCATGGACCTCCGGGTCTGGGCAAAACAACACTGTCGCACATCATTGCCAATGAACTCAATGCCAATATCAAGATGACCTCCGGGCCAGTTCTGGATAAGCCCAGCGATCTGGCGGGTTTGCTGACAAATCTGCAACCAAACGATGTACTGTTCATTGACGAGATCCACCGGCTCAATCCCATTGTGGAAGAATACCTATACTCGGCAATGGAAGACTATAAGATCGACATCATGCTCGATTCGGGTCCTAATGCCCGAACAGTACAGATCAAACTGAATCCATTCACGCTCATTGGTGCCACTACCCGTGCCGGTATGCTGACATCACCCCTGCGGGCGCGATTTGGTATCAGCTGTCGGCTGGAGTATTACGATGCGAAACTCTTAACGAGTATCGTTCAACGTTCATCGGCCATCCTGAGTACGCCAATCGATGAGCAGGGAGCTTATGAGATTGCGCGCCGAAGCCGGGGAACACCCCGTATTGCCAATAACCTGCTTCGTCGAACCCGCGATTTTGCGCAGGTTAGAGGTAATGGGTATATCAATGTGGAGATTGCTGAAATTGCACTGAGCGCACTTGAAGTCGATCAGAACGGGCTGGACGATATGGACAACCGGATTCTGACGACAATCATTGAGAAATTTAAAGGTGGCCCAGTCGGCATTACAACGATTGCAACGGCCTGTGGAGAAGAAGCCGAAACGATCGAGGAAGTATATGAGCCGTTTCTGATTCAGGAGGGTTTCCTGATGCGTACATCCCGTGGGCGTGAAGCGACCGAGAAGGCTTACCTACACCTGGGCATCATGCCGCACTATAAGACGGGCGAGCTGTTTGGATAGAGAGGTGTCGGGGCAATGAGTAGTTAAGGCAATTTGTTTCTGAGCAAACAAGGTACCTTCAATTACTCATTGCCTTAATTGTTGAATTCCTAGTTCAGAATTTTACTTCTGTAGATACATTCAATGATCTCAGCTACAGCTGTATCTACCAGAAAATAGTAAATGTTTTTACCGCTACGCCGAATATCCAGTATACCTTTATCGCGCATATTGATGAGGTGATGAGAAATAAGAGATTGTTCTGCGTTCAGATTTTTATAGATCGTTGACACATTCAACTCCTTATTTTCATTCAACATCTGAATAATTTTGATGCGTAAAGGATGAGCCACGGCCTTAAGCACATAAGCTGCTTTGTCAATTCTTTTTTCCTCGTCCATATTAGTTTCGGTAGCCATACAAGTTTATATTTTTTAGGTGTGCGTTTTATGAAAGTTAGATTAATTCCTGCACTAAGAATTAGTAAGTTCCTGAAAGTGAGATAGAATTTATCTAAAGGTAAATTTCTGTATCCTATTTTACCATGAGAATATATTTATAGGTTGTATAGTGATATTTATCCGGTTATTCTATCAATTTTTGGTACTTACTTGCAGGTATTTTTTGGCTAACTACTGCTAACAGCTGTTGTCTGACGGTTACCACGCCAGCTTATCAAAAATACGCCAGTCAACACAAGAAGGGTTCCAATGATTTGTTCCAAACTGATGGTTTCATGCAGGATTGTCGTTGCCAGGATAATTGTAAAGATGGGTCCGATACTGGCAATAATCGACGCATTTCCGGAGCCAACCCGTTTAATCCCTTCAGCAATCATAAAGGTCGGAATCACCGTTACAAAAATGCCCATGCTAAGCCCCAGCGCATAAACAGGCATTGGGTAGCCTCCCAAATGCAGGCCATTTTCAACCATACAGTGAATGACAGTTGGAACGGTAGCAGCTATCATTGCGTAGCAGGTAAAACGTTGAGAGCCGACACGCGCTATCATCCGGTCACTTCCAACTAAATAAATGGCATAGACTACTCCACTAAGAATAACCCAGAAAGCGCCAAGCAGTACATTTTTTTGCTGAGTAGTTTCAATATTACCCACAAATGCCAGCAGAATACCACCGTAGGTCAGAAGGAGGGCGAATAGCTGCAATCGCGTTACCCGTCGGCCAAACCCCAATGCATTCATCAACAAAACAAAGGTGGGGTAAACGAACAGAAGAATTCGTTCCAGACTGGCCGTGATATAAACCAACCCCAGAAAGTTAAAAAAGCTGGCAAAATAATAGCCTGTAATCCCGAGCATTGCCAGGGTTATCCACTGTCGGATCGTTAACTGAACAGGCGGAGATTTTTTTGCCAGATTAAGCGCAATGACCACATAGAACGGTAGCGCAAAGAGCATTCGTAGTGTAAGCAGCGAAATAGAATCAATGGAATATTGGTAGGCCAGTTTAATGAGTACGCCTTTCATGGCAAAGCAAAAAGCTGCCAGAAAGACAAGAAAAGCCCCAATCCAATAGCTAGTGCGGGTCATTATAAGCCAGAGAAAGAGTAGGGAGCATGTGCTGGTCGTACTTATTATTACCTGAACGTGCTCCCTACTTAAAGCTATTTTTGCCGGAAAAACAGCGTGATTGGCACACCAGTAAAGTCGAAGTGGGCCCGAATTTTATTCTCCAGAAAGCGTTGGTACGATTCCTGAACGTATTGAGGTAAATTACAGAAGAACACGAACGTTGGCGAAGGAGTTGGAACCTGCAGCATGTACTTGATCTTAATCATTTTTCCCTTCAATGATGGGGGCGGATAGGCTTCGATCTCCGGTTGAAGCGCATCATTCAACTTTGAGGTAGCGATCTTTTTGCTCTTATTTTCGTAGACCTCCATCGCTTTTTCCATCACCTGGAAAATACGTTGTTTTTCATGAACCGACGCGAAAATGATAGGCAGATAATCGATTGGCATCATCCGCTGAATCATTTCTTTGCGCAGGACATCGGCCGTCCGGTGATCTTTCTCGACAGCATCCCATTTATTCACCATAATCACGATGCCCTTTTTCGCCTTAACCGCCTGCCCTATAATGTTCAGATCCTGGGCTTCAAGGCCTCTCGTGGCGTCGAGCATAATGACACATACATCCGAATCTTCCATGGCCTTCAGTGCCCGAAGCGTCGAATAAAACTCGATGTTGTCCTGAATACGAGCTTTCCGTCGAATACCAGCTGTATCGGTCAGAATAAAATCTTTTCCGTATGCTTTATAGCGCGTATTGATCGCATCGCGGGTTGTACCGGCTATATTGGTTACGATACTACGATCCTGGCCCGTAAGAACGTTTAGAAACGATGATTTACCAACATTCGGGCGACCCAGAATGGCTATACGCGGAATACCAGCATCCGGATCGGCCACCCCTTCTGTCGGAAAATGCTTGATTACTTCATCCAGAAGATCGCCTGTTCCGGTACCGGTCATCGATGAGATCGGATACGGTTCGCCCAGGCCAAGCCCATAAAATTCTGTTGCACTATGCGCCCGATCAGCCGTTTCTGCCTTGTTGGCAACAATGTAAACTGGTTTTTTTGACCGACGCAGCACATCGGCAAAATCTTCATCAAGGCCCGTAATACCGGTTTGTGTATCAACAACAAACAAGAGTACGGTTGATTCCTGAATGGCTATTTCAACCTGTTCGCGGATCGATTCTTCAAATATATCTTCTGATCCGACGACATAGCCGCCTGTGTCAATAACTGTAAAGTATTTATTATTCCACTCGGCCGTACCATAATGACGGTCGCGGGTAACACCACTTTGATTATCCATGATGGCCTGCCGCTGTTCCGTCAGGCGGTTAAACAGCGTGGACTTGCCCACATTTGGGCGGCCAACGATTGCAACAATATTTGCCATTTTTTTGAAGGAGAGAGGGGCGAGGAGCGAATTGTTAGGCGTTGCAGACGCCACAATACTGGATGCGTCAGCAACGCCCAACTGTTCGCTCTTCGCTCCTGATAGTACTTATTCGTCGTATCCCAGGCGTTTGAGCATCCGGTCTTTTTGACGCCAGTCGGGTTCTACTTTTACGAATTGTTCCAGAAATACTTTTTTGCCGAAAAAACGCTCTAGCTCTTCGCGAGCCATAATGCCCGTTTTCTTAATCATCTTACCACCTTCGCCAAGCAGAATCGCCCGTTGCGTGGCCCGTTCAACCAGAATTTCTGCCTGAACAACAATGATATCTTCTTTCTCCTTGAAGCCAATAATCACCACCTCACTGCTGTAAGGGACTTCTTTCTTGTAATTCAGGAAAATCTTTTCGCGAATAATCTCCGATGCAAAGAAACGCTCGGGTTTATCGGTCAGTTCATCTTTAGGAAAGTAAGGCGGATGTTGTGGCAGACGACTGATAATTCCCTCAAAGACCCGATCAATATTGAAGTTATTGAGGGCCGATATAGGAATAATTTCCTGTGCTTTGAAGTGCTCCTGCCAGTAGGCTATTTTCTCATCGACCTGAGCCTGAGTTGCCTGATCGATTTTATTGATCAGAAGCAGGATAGGGACTTCTGATTTCTGCAATCGTTCGATAACATCGTTTTCGTCGTGTTGCTCAAAAATATCCGTTACGAACAACACCACATCGGCATCTTCAAGAGAACCGCGCACAAAGCTCATCATGGATTCATGGAGCTTGTAGAGTGGCTTAATGATGCCGGGTGTATCTGAATAAACGAGCTGGAATTCCTGACCATTGTGCGTTCCGTTGAGGATACCCATAATGCGGTGACGAGTGGTCTGGGCTTTGGAGGTGATGATCGACAACCGCTCACCGACGAGCTGGTTCATCAGGGTAGATTTACCGACGTTGGGCTTGCCAACGATACTGACGAAGCCGGCCTTATGATCGGCCGGAAATTTTTCAATTAATTCTGTAGTCATTTGTAGGTGATCCCGCTGGCTGATTTCCAGCGGCTTTAGAAAACAACTCCCTCCCGAAAAAAAACGTTTCAGAGAAGGAATAAACTTTTTTTACAAAGGTAGTTGTTTTTTTAGAAATGAGTAGTACCTTTGCAGTCCCAACATCGCGGGATGGAGCAGTTGGTAGCTCGTTGGGCTCATAACCCAAAGGTCGCTGGTTCGAGTCCAGCTCCCGCTACTCAGAGAAAAAAGCCGTTGCAGATAAATTCTGTAACGGCTTTTTCGCTTGGTACCTAGTTTATAAAAACTAGGTACCACTAGTACTTACTCAACAAAGTTCCGTTTGCTGGTGGTAGTTGGTGTTGGAAAATCGGCGGGGATAGGAATGTCAACTTTGCCGGTGGCCGCCCACTGAGCGCCCCGTTGCAGGCAGGTGATGAATCCAACGCATTCGACAGAATAATCGATATGACCCAGGGGGGTGTGAAAAATCCGGCCTTTCCCGTAGTTGATGGTCATCAGCATTGGCTCGTTGCGATCAGTGCCTTTGTTCTCTTTTGACGAGAAAGCTGTCGCCAGCACGGTTATATTCTCGGCGGGCCCACGCAGGCGGTCATACATCTCGTCTTTGGTGTGCATCCAGGTTAGCGGCATACCTTTCGTAATGGGGTGGTTGGGTTCCCGAACTGTTATCAGGAATTCGTTCTGGGCACCATGCGATCCTGCCCGTCCAGGCTGAGTGTCTCTGATTAACTTCCCTTCGTTATCATAATACACATAAGGACCGTCTTTTTCGGTGCGGTCGCCCCAACCACCCAGGCCGATCATTTTGTTGTAGGCGGGCCAGAGGGGAAACGAGTTATCAGCCGCATGGATGACGACCAGACCACCTCCTTTTTTAATGAAGTTTTCAAAATCGACCTGCGTTTGGTCAGACCATGGAGCGGCATTCCAGCCAAAATTGCAGATAACCAGATCGTATTTCGAGAAGTCGGGGTGGAAGCTGGAGTCCGCCCTGGCTTTGGGTAGGGCTTTGGTGGGTTGGAGACCCGGAATTTTATATTTTTCAATTAATTCATCGCCATTCCAGGTAAAATAAGACCGCTTTACATCGACCGAAAACTTACCCGTTTCTTCGAGGTAGCGTTTCATCATGAACGTGATTTTAGGCCATTGTTCATGGTTATTTTGTCCATCGACAATCAGTGTCCGAATGAGGTTAGGCTTTCTTTTGTTGGGTGATTGAGCCTGGACGATTGTGCCGGTAATGACTATTAATATTAAAAGAGCGTATAGGTATTTCATAAAATTTGGGTTGACGCTACGGAGTTATGTTAGCTCTGGAAAGGCAGTAGCCGATCCGAATGAAGGAGCTATAGACTTCAAAACAAGTACTGACTTGAATCTACTTTACCTTATTAGATCACTCTGCATCGCATCCCAGAAAAGAACCAGTGAACTCTCTCCCGATGAGTCCTACTCATTATGGGCATACTATGCGCTGAGTTGGACACAAAGTAACTTGGTCAAGCAGGAATCGACACGTTTCCTAAATGCATTTATAGGTAATAAAACCCACTCAGATGGCTAAATTATAAAACTACTGAGTTTAGTGGATACAAATATATTAAAATTAACATTATGTGTATAAAGTTGAATGTATATATTAAGCATTCAGCTTTTTGACATTCTGAAAGCTGATGGCAATGGCTTCCAGCGGGGGCACTTTGCAAATGTCCTGTTCAACGTAATAATGTTCGATACCCGCGATCTTACGGGCATCCAGAATCCGTTGAAAATCGATTGATCCCGTACCCACTGGAGCAAAGGAGCGCTCGGCCGTTTTTTCCATGTCTTTCAAATGGACAATGGGGAAACGGCCAGGGTTTTGTTTGAACAGGGCGACTGGATCTTGCCCGGCTTTGGTCGCCCAGTATACATCTAATTCCAGTTTTACCAGTTTAGGGTCTGTTCCTTTCAGAAGTAGTTCATAAGGAATCTGACCCTCCAGCGGCTGAAATTCAAAATCGTGGTTGTGGTAAATAAATTGAAGCCCGGCTTTCTGGCAAACTTCTGCCGACTGATTAAATAAGTCGAACAACTTCTTATAATCATCGACGGTTTTACGTTCATTGGGGGCTAAATAGGCACAGCCCATAAACGATTGCCCGGCTTCGGCTGCCTGATCGACGGCTTTTTGCCAGCCGCTCTTCATGCTGCTCGTCATGGCCAGCAGACTTGGCGCGCTCAATCCCATTCCGCTCAGAAACGCCTTGAACTCTTTCGGAGTTTTACCGTAATAATTACCCGTTTCTATCTCGGTGTAGCCGATGGCGGCTACTTTTTTCAGAGTGCCCTCTACATCTTTCTCCATCTCATTCCTGACGGTGTAGAGTTGCAGTCCAATGTTTTTCAGGGGTTTGGCCGTGGCATCCAGTTTATTCAGAAGCGGCAGTGTAAGAGCAAGTGCACTTGTTTTGAGGAACTCGCTACGGGAAATCGTCAGTGGAAAAGCCATAGAAGCAGGGTAGAGTCAAGCATTAGAAAAACCTGCGGACAAAAGCAGTTGTAACATACAAAAAAAATAAGGCAAAAATCTACTGATTTGACCCAATAGATTTTTGCCTTATTCCCTGCGATGTACTGAAGTGATAGGGTTCTCCTGCCTCGCTGGTTTCCTGACATTGAGGTTACTACTTTACTGGCAATAACCACTGACTGATTCTGAGGGTCTAATCATCCAGTCGGTACCGGGTAAACCCTTTCATGAACGAAAAAGTATTAATGTTGACCCTACCTTTGCATAAATTCGGAATATGCTCTGAAACACTGCATCGTTCTTTATTTCTCGTATTTAGTACACTCCAATTAAGCTTTCTTTCAAAATGGAAGCACACGTAGAATTTGAACCTCCTGAAGAGCTACGGGATGCCATAAAGTGTTTTTGGTACGACAGAATAGACTTCGGCGAACAACAATCGGGTTTTGAAGTAGTACCCGATGGCTACGCTGAACTGATTTTTCATTTCGGAAGCGGCTGCGGCATTTCTTACAATGGAGACTTGCAGCCACTGCCATCACCGTTTATGGTGGGGCTGCTCAATCAGCCTGTTCTTTTTTACTCGAAAAACCAGTTAGAAATCATTGGCATCAGGTGTTTTCCCTGGACCGTGTTCGATTTGCTTGGACTGCCATCCGGTAAAGACGGAGTGCGCATTGTCGAGCATCCTGTCGCACAGCTTCAATCCACGTTGGAAGAGTATATCAATGCCGGCACAATAAATGAAGCAATGGCTCAGCTAAATGAATATTTCCTGGATGCGCGGTCGCGGATTTCTATTGACAGTATGCTGTTCAAAGCGGGTGTTGCTATGAGGAAAGCGAACGGCACCATGCCGGTAAGCCAGGTAGCGGCAGCGGCTCATGCAACGGTTCGTACGCTGGAAAGGAACTTCAAGCAATCGTCGGGCTATACGGTTAAAGACGTGTCTGGTCTGATGCGCTTTGAACAGGTCCGAAACCAGTTATGGCTTTATCCAGATGCTAACCTTGCCGGCTTAGCTCATGAAATGGGTTATGCAGATCAATCCCACTTAAGCAGGGAATTCAAGCGTTACAGCGGCATTTCGCCAGCGGCCTTCGCCCGAAAAGCAAAGAAAGGGAAACAGGTCGTAAGCAACGATTTTGTCGCGTTTATACAAGCCTGACACAGGAGCATTTCAGAATTTTGTGTTTCAATCATTGACTATGAAAGCTACACAAAATCAGTCTATTTACGATGTAATCATTTCCGGCGCAGGGCCTGTAGGTCTATTTCTCGCCTGTGAACTGGCCCTGGCTAACTGTTCAGTCCTGATACTGGAAAAGGCAGAGAATCCACACTCGCTTTTAAAACAAATGCCATTCGGGATTCGAGGACTCTCAGCGCCTTCAATTGAAGCGCTTTACCGCCGTGGGTTGCTACAGGAACTGGAAGTACATAAACGCCTTAAAAACCCCCACTTAAATGCCGTACAAGGGCCACGGCGCCAGGCAGGGCACTTCGCCGGGATTCCATTTCATGACGGCGATATTGACACCTCCCAGTGGAAGTACCGCCTGCCAGGATCGACCGATACTAGTTTGATTTCTGAAATAGAAGAACTTGAAACGGTGCTGTCCCGACGAGCAGAATCCTTAGGTGTACAAATCAAGCGGGGGCTTGCCGTTACGGACTTTCATCAAACCGCAGACGGGGTGACCGTTCAGTCAGGCGACCAGACTTTTAACGGTAAATGGCTCGTGGGTTGCGATGGAAGCCGTAGTGTGGTTCGCAAGGCAGGCGGTTTTGAATTCGCCGGTACGGAACCAGAATTTACCGGCTACTCGGCTAAAGTGGACATCGCTGACCCGGAGAAGCTTAAGCCAGGCCGAAATGTGACACCAACGGGCATGTATCTTCAATCCCAGCCCGGTTACCTGGCGATACAGGATTTTGATGGCGGATCCTTTCATAATTCAGGGCCAGTCACGCTTGAACACGTTCAGGAGGTACTACGCCGGGTCTCGAACACCGATGTTACGATCAGCGCCTTACATGCGGTAACTACCTGGACTGACCGGGCGCGGCAGGCCACAACCTACCGAAACGGACGGGTACTTTTAGCCGGCGATGCCGCCCACATTCACGCACCGTTGGGCGGACAGGGGCTTAACCTCGGGTTGGGTGATGCCATGAACCTTGGCTGGAAGCTCGCAGCAACCCTTCAAGAGAAAGCGCCGGAAGGCTTGTTGGACAGTTATGATACGGAACGACATCCGATTGGTGCACAGGTTCTGGATTGGTCGCGCGCCCAGGTTGCAATCATGAAGCCAGACCCAAATGCTCGCGCGTTGAATGCAATTGTCCGCGACCTTATGAATACACCGGATGGGGCCACCTATTTTGCCGGACGGGTCTGGGGTGTCAACACCCACTACAATCTCGGTGGCGACCACCCGCTGGTAGGCGACAGTGTTCCCAATTTTGAGTTCGAAGACGGTGCAACAATTGGCGATTTAATGCACGATGGACAGGGAATACTGCTTGATTTTGACCGGAATCCTTCACTTAAAGCGTTGGCGAGTGAATATGGTGGCCGAATCAAGTATAGTTCAGGTAATGCAAAAGACCGATTAGCTTTAAGCGCAGTGCTGATCCGCCCTGATGGGATTGTAGCCTGGGCTTCTGACAACGACCAACAAACCAGCGAACTCCAAAAAGCTGCTGCCCGCTGGTTTGTTGGTCGTTCAGGAAGCTGATATCCCGAACCATACACTAGGAACCCGGTTCGCAAGTGGAACGGACTAGCTTCGTTTGTGCAACAAGGAGAAGCGTTGAACTTGTTGATAATCTTAATTACAAATTAGTAATCACTACATTCACAAAGAAATTTCGACCTGGTTCGGGAAACCCTTCGGCCAGCGCATAATTTCGATCAAACAGATTGTTGATGCCACCTTCCAGACTTACATAGCGTTGCAATCGTACCGATCCTTTTACATTGGCCACCAAAAAACTACCAGCCTGTATCCCATAACTGGTGCTATAACGGGCCGAATTATAATCAACGCTACCAACTAGAGCCGCACGGCGGAGGAATTGAGCCTGCGCATACACAAAAATTTTATGATCGGGCACATCCACAAATTTCAGGTCGGGATTGCTTAAATTCTGCCGGTGAATGTAGGAATATTGCGCACCCGCCTGAACATCGGCACTAATTGGAACCTTCACCGATACGTCACCGCCATAGAATTCGGCTTGTCCTGTATTCTGAAACTGATAGACCCCCGGTTGTACATTGTTAACCTGCTGAATGGCGTCGGTCAGTCGACTGTAAAACAGGCTGGTCTGAAGAGTCAGGGATCGGCCAGGGCGCGCCAGGCTTATCTGATCCGAATAGGCGGCTTCCAGATGGAGCGCTGACTCCGCTTTTAAATCCGGGTTCGGAATCGCGGCTCCCATGCGATAGGAATACCGATCTTTGATGGTGGCAAAACGAGTTTTACGGGCTACCGTAAAGCTCACTTGCCGTTGGGTGGAGGGACTGAAAAATAACCCGGCCTGCGCATTGAAGGCCGTACTGTTATTGCCGGCGAAAGGCGTAATGAGTTTGGTTGTGCTTTCGTAATTTTCCGCCCGTAAACTCTTCCTGGCATTGTAACTCAGACCCGGCACCAGCGATAACCGACTCGTGAGTCGATACACATCTTCAATACCTATCGATAAGGTCTGATCCTCAAATGTACGCACAGGTTCACCTGCATTATTTTCCCGGTGACGATCCTGCTTATAGTGAACCGATGCTTTTAAGGTATGGCGTTCCGCTAGTTGGTTCCCGTATTCAAGTGAGCCTCCTTTCGTATCATCATTGTAATAGCTATTAAAGGAAGACCCTTTTTTCTGGGTTGAATACGTATTATCATCGAAAGCACTCAGCAGGTTTTTGAAGCGATCATAAAAAAGCCGCGCTTTTAGATAACTCTTACTCGTTAGAGCCGTGCGGGAAATAAAATACCAGCTCTCTTTATCCCAATACGGCCATTGCCAGAATCGGGCTGTTTGCCTGGGGTCACTTCCTGCGTAGGGGGGCGTACCCTTAGTGCCGTGCTGATTGACATAGCTCATGGTATACTCATCGGTGGCATTCGGCGTGAATCCCACTTTCAGGCTGTATTTTCGATCATTGCGTAAGCATTTTCCCGATCTCCGCCATTCTCCTGGGGTTGGGGGGTGAAGTCGCTGGCAAGTGGATACGTTTCCTGTTTGAGTTGCGAAGCCGAAGCCTGTACATAGAATTTCCCCAGCTTACTACCCAGATTGAGATTCAATCGATGCCCCTGGCCACTGAGCAAACCCGCCCGACCGTTGAACTCCAGCCGCTGCTGTGGTCGTCGAGATACCAGATTAATTGCCCCGCCCAGCGTGTTGGGGCCATATGTTACAGAGGAAAAGCCCTTGGCCACATTAACTTCCGCCAGATCGAAGGTTGTAAACCGACCCAGGTCTACATAGCCATCATAGGGCACGTAGACTGGAATGCCATCAATGAATACGGGAACCTGTCGTAAATCAAACCCGCGCACATACACCATTGTCTCGTTCCGCGCTCCTACGCTGGAGAGTGTCACTCCTGGTAGTAGATTCAGGGCCCGGCCCACATCCAGTCGGTTAAACGCTTCAATTCGTCGGCTTATGGCGGTATTGGCTGAGTCAACACTACGCCTACCCTGTACGGTCACTTCGCCCAGACTAAATACCCGGCCAGAATCAAGGGTGTTTGTCTGCTGAGAAAAAGCGGGTTGGGAAACAAGGGATATAAAGGGAAAAAGCCCAATTAACGCGGAGTAAGTAAAGTTTTTCATCCAGTCAGGATCGGTTTGCCAAAGTGTTATTTTCTTACAAATATAACGCTTTGGCTGATTGGACGATGATCGGATAGGAGACGAATGTCAACAGGGGCCTTGACTGACTGGCTACGGCTTTACTTCACCAGTCTCAATTCTATTTAATCAATATCGATTTGACTATTGGCTGTAATTCGTTTCAGCTTAATTGGTTAGAGCTACTTGTAGCCGTAGATTTATAGTCCGACAATGAATACTATACGGACAATGCGTATGAGTAGGCCAGTCAATCTATAACAGATGAATAAGCAAACATGCTGTCTATTTTGTGGTTATTTTGCATGTGATAACAGTGGACAATGCAACCTTCTGATACACCTTTGAACGAAGAGAATGCGGCATTGGTCGAGCGATTGACCTTTGCCTTGCAGGCTGCTGAAGTAGGCACCTGGGATTATAATCTGGAGACGGGCTATGCTGAATGGTCTCCAATCTGTAAGCAATTATTCGGATTGGCTCCCGGCGCTTCTGTGTCAGCAGCCACCTTATTGGCCCAGGTGCATCCAGATGATCGGGAATGGGTTGCTTTAGCCAATCAAAAATCGCTCAGTCCCGACGGCGATGGGCAGCATAATATTACGTTCCGAACGCTGGCCGATGATGGGCAGCAGCGATGGATACATGCCAAGGGAAAAACCTTTTTGAACACCGAGGGCAGGATTGTTCGTTTTTCGGGAATTGCTCAGGATGTTACTGCAAGCGTTGATGCCCGCCAGCAGCTCAAAGCGAATCAGGAACGTTTCCGTACACTAATTGAGGAAGCGCCCGTAGCTACCTGTCTGTTTGTTGGTCGTGAATTAATCATTGAGGTTGCCAATGACTTAATGATCAATTTCTGGGGGAAAGACCAAACCGTAATAGGCAAATCGTTGAGAGAAGCTGTACCTGAGCTGGCAGGGCAGCCCTTCCTGCAAATATTGGATGACGTCTATACATCGGGCCAGACCTATGAGGCTCAGAATAGGGCTGCGGAATTACCCGTTAATGGCATTGCTGGTATTTATTACTTTGACTTTACCTTTAAACCGCTGCGTAATGCGGAGGGCGAGGTGTATGCTATTTTAGAAATGGCAGTTGAAGTGACTGAGCGTGTTCTCGCTCAAAAACGAATAGAATCCCTTCAGAGGCAGGTGCTCACTTCCTTTGAGCAATCGCCGGTTGCAATCGCCATTATTAGTGAAAATGAGTTGACGTTTCAGATGGCAAATCCTTTCTACGGTGAACTGGTTGGGCGGAGGCCTGATCAAATCGTAGGGAAACCGTTGCTGGTAGCGCTTCCTGAACTAGCGGGACAGGGATTTGATCAATTGCTCAGGCAGGTTATTGCAACGAATAAGCCGTATATAGCTAAAGAAGTGGCTGTTGATGTATTGCGCCATAATCAACTGGAAACTATTTACGTTAATCTGATCTATCAGCCTCAGCGCGAAGTTGGTCAGGACGACCCTGACCGGGTTTCCGGTATACTGGTCGTAGCTACCGATGTTACCGGACAGGTACAGGCCCGACAAAAAGTGGAAGAAAGCGAAACACGCTACCGGGCTTTATCTGCTGAGTTAGAACAACAGATAAAGCAACGCACTCAGGAACTGGCTGCCAGTAATGAAGAACTGGCAAATATGAATGAAGAGCTTATGCTCGCCAATGAAGAGCTGGCTGAATCGAATCGGCTCTTTACCCGCTCCAATGATAACCTTCAGCAATTCGCCTACATTGCCTCCCATGACTTGCAGGAGCCTTTGCGCAAGGTTCAGTCCTTTGGTGACCTGCTCAAAAATAACTACGGAGACCAATTAGGTAATGGAGTTGAATACCTGGAGCGAATGCAGGCATCGGCTCACCGAATGTCTCTGTTTATTAAAGACTTACTGGCCTTTTCCCGTATCTCCACCTACCGCGACAGAACAGAACTGGTTTCTCTAATGGACATAGTCAATGCTGTTTCAACGGATTTAGAACTGATAATTGAGGAAACGAATGGAGTTATTGAAATTGATACGCTACCAGTGGTTAAAGGTGATAAATTACAACTGGGCCAGTTGTTTCAGAACCTGATTAGCAACGCACTCAAGTTTCACAGACCGGGAGTTTCTCCGTTGATTTATATAAAAACCCGTCAGGTGGGTGCCAGAGATTTACCAGCCACTGTGAAGCCTACCCGTGCGTCTACTGTCTATCATTGTATCAGCGTATCCGACAATGGGATTGGCTTTGATGAGAAATATCTTGATCGCATTTTTCAGATCTTCCAGCGATTGCATGGTAAAAGCCAGTTTTCGGGAACGGGTATCGGCCTGGCCGTCTGCGAAAAGGTCATCGCGAATCATGGTGGAGCTATCACGGCCCGTAGCCGGCCAGGGGAGGGGGCTGTATTTAGTGTGTATCTACCAGTATAGAATAACCCTGTCAGTAAATCATCAACCGGATAAAAACGAACCTATATTGCTGCGTGCCCGATTAAAATAACTCTTTCTTTATCGCTATCAGTGTATCTTGCAAACCCTGGCCAATATCCGATAATAGTCTTTAAGATAAATAGATGATAGTGGTAGTAATCTCGTAAAGAGCATCAAAATGGACAAAATAACTATGAAATTATATTGGGCAGCCTTCCTGGTTTATATTGTTCTTAGTTGCTCAGCAATGGTTAGTTATGGGCAACAAAACGCTGATTTTCGCAAGATCCGCTGGGGTTTTACGCCAAAGCAAGTTCGGGAAACGGAGACTGCAAAACCTTCGATTAAACGGGACAAGATACTCTATACCCGCATACCACTGGCTGATCGGACCGTTGGGCTTGAATACGAATTCAATGGTGATTCACTGTTGTCGGCCTCCTATTACTACTACATGACGGCCTCCATTACCAAAGAAGATGTTATTGCGGCATCGGTTGATTTTGAAGCGTTTTTGACCGAAAAATACGGACCGGGCAAGGCATCTTTTCTGGGTGATATCAGAAACGTTATCTGGCTAACGCCACGAACCCAGATCACTCTTTCTGTTGGCAACGTCGATAAGGGATGGTCTGTAGAAGTTCAGTACCTATGCCGGGTTTGTGTAGCCGATCCGTCAAAAGCCAGCACGTCTACTAAAGAGGAATTTAAACCACTCAAAGACGTTAAAGATTTCTAAGCCAGCACATTCCCCTGTTTGCCAGGTGAAAAATAGACTGGGCAGGAGTACTCAACGGATTTAACTTTCTAATCCCTGATTTACAGGTTTATCTTTGCTACTGAATTTGCTCTCGGGAAGAGCCATTTAAACGACGGCTGCCTAGTCGAATCTGGAGCCGACAGCTATGAAGAAATTTTTTTCAAGTTTTCTGGTAGGATCAATAGGCTTGTTTTTGTCTGGGTGTACCAGTGACACGACGACACCAGCTGAAAAAATTGCCTGTATTGGCACCAGCATTACCGACGGCTATGTGCTACCCATTGATAAAACGTACCCAACTCAGCTCCAGAATCTGGAAAGTTCGACGCCCAATAAGGTATTAAATTATGGAGTCGGCGGGTGCGCCGTACTCAAAAAGAGCGATATCCCTTACTGGAGTGCCCAGAAATATCAATATGCCCTGAATTGGAGACCAACTATCGTCATCGTTGAATTTGGCACGAATGATTCAAAAAAGCAGAATTGGCAATATAAGAGCGAGTTTAAAAACGACTACCTAGATCTTATCAAGTCATTTCAAAAACTATCGAGCGCTCCTAAAATATACCTCTGTATACCGCCCCCGGCTTTTAGCAAAAACTTCGATGTTGATTCGGCAGTCGTTAAAAATGAGATTGCACCGTTGATACGCACGATTGCCAAGGAAAATAATCTGGAAACAATCGATTTATATACACTCATGCTTGGTAAAAGCTCCCTGTTCATTGATGGGATTCACCCAACTGCCGAAGGAGCAAGCCTGATCGCTAATGAAGTTTACAAAGTGATTACGACTAAATAACCCGCCTTCCTGAGTAACAAATAAGCCTCATCAATTCGGTTTGTCGGAATAAGCCAGCCGGTAGCTTTGTGGACTTTTGCCCGTTACTGCCTTAAAGCGCTGGTGAAAACAGCTTGAATTATTGAAGCCGCTTTCGTAGCAGATCTGCTTCACGTCTACCTGTTTATCAATGAGAAGTTTACAGGCGTGCCCTATACGGATTTCCATCAGAAATTGAGAGTACGTCTTACCCGCTCTTGATTTAAAATAGCGGCAAAAAGAATTAGGAACGAGACGAGCTACACCAGCAATGGCATCCAGCGAAATTTTTTCTCTGAAGTGGTTCAGCGTATACTCATAAATAGCATTGATCCGCTCGTTTTCTGAGTCTGAACGGTCGTACTGAAAGCCAAGTGAAGATAGCAACTGGACGTCTTCTGAGCGGGCAATGGTAAGCAGGCAGTTGATTAACCCCATAATTCGGTGAGGCCCTTCCGATTGCCGTAAATCCTCCATCAACGCCCCTACCGTTTTTCCTGAGTCATCCGTTAGAAGCAAGCCGCGACGTGCTTTTTCCAGAAGCGTTCTAAGTGGTTTGTTTTCGGGCAGGTTTAGAAATCGATCGCCCCAGAAATCTTCGGTAAAATGAATAACTGTTGCGTAAGGCCCCTCTTCGGATTGTGTAGTGAAATAGGTATCGTCATAACGCCAGTAATGAGGAAGGTTCGCACCGACCAGTACGATGTCTCCCGGTCCAAATCGCTTGACATGATCGCCCACAAACTGAGTACCGGCACCTCGATGAAAGTGAACTAACTCGACTTCGGCATGATGGTGCCAACGGTTATTAATGTTGGGAATCTTGTCCTGGCGAATGCTAAACGAGTGAGAAGGCTCGGTAGGGACTTTGAGTAAGTGGGGCTTCATTGTCAAAAAATATACCTCAAGTTAGCCAGTTTTTATCTACTAACGTTAATATCTCTTACTCATTGGATAATCTACCGCTCTAGCTCAATTCATAAATAGTTTTCCTTTGTATTATTCAATTGGGCTGATTGGTTGCCCGTAAACTACCTACCCGTAAATCCTAACCTGTATGTCTGATCGTAAAACCCGGCTGGCTGTCATTCTGATCACCACGCTGTTTTTTCTCTGGGGGTTTGCCCTTAATCTAAACCCGATTCTGATTCCACACCTCAAAAAAGCCTGCCAATTAAGTGATTTACAATCAGCCCTGATTGATTCGGCGTCTTACATTGCTTATTTTCTGATCGCTCTGCCTGCGGGCCTGCTCATGAAGCGTTTTGGCTATAAAGCGGGTATTACACTGGGGCTTATTCTTTTCGCGTTCGGTACGTTTCTGTTTTATCCGGCTGCTGAACTGCGTATGTTCAGTTTCTTTCTGGTAGCCCTGTTTATCATTGCCAGTGGCTTAACACTGCTGGAAACGGCCGCCAATCCATACATTACGGTTTTGGGCGATCCGGAAACGGCAACCCAGCGGCTGAATTTTGCGCAGTCGTTTAATGGCCTGGCCGCTTTTCTGGCCCCGCTCATGGGGGGAACGTTTATTTTGTCGGGTAAAAACTTATCGGAGCAGCAGCAACAGGCAATGTCGTCGGAAGCACTGAACGCCTATCTGGCTAAAGAAGCGGCTTCGGTCGAGGTTCCGTTTCTGGTGATTGGGATTGTCGTGTTGCTTGTTGCCATCGTGCTATGGCGAACGCCACTTCCTGATATTGCAGATGATGAAGGGCCAGCGGAACAGGTGGAGGGGTCAATTTTGGGCGAGAAAAATCTGGTACTCGGCGTTATTGCTCAATTTTTCTACGTCGGCGCTCAGGTGTGTATCAGTAGTTTTTTCATTCGTTTCTCGGATCGTGTGGCTGGTATTGAAGAAAAAACCGCTGCGCTTTATCTGTCTGTTTCGCTCCTGGCTTTCATGGTTGGCCGCTTTTTCGGTACGTATCTTATGCGTTACGTATCGCCCCCACGGCTGTTGGCAATCTATGGTATCATCAATGTCAATTTGTTGCTTGTTGCTGTTCTTACGAACGGAATGATTCCGGTCTATGCCCTGATCGGCGTCGAGTTTTTTATGTCGATCATGTTCCCCACTATTTTCGCCCTGAGCATCCGGGGGCTGGGCGCCAAAACAAAAATTGGTTCATCGCTCGTCATTATGGCCATTGTGGGCGGAGCGGTGTTTCCCGTCATTATGGGCCGTGTTTCGGATATGACGACGATACAGACGGCTTACATCGTTCCGGCGTTGTGCTTTTTGGTCGTCGTTTATTTTGCCATCAAAAATAGTGCTGTCAGAAACGTAACACTGGCAGCTTCTCATTAAATGCTAATGCTTGACAACGTATGGATTTACAATTGCAGGATAAAGTAATTATTGTGACGGGTGGTGCGAAAGGCATCGGCGAAGGTATTGTGAACGTATTGGCCCAGGAAGGAGCGATACCTGTAGTGGTGGGCCGCAATGAAGACGATAACCAGCGGGTAGTGGCCGCAATTGAAGCCGCAGGCCAGCAGGCGTTTCAGGTTGTTGCTGAACTAACGCAACCCGAAGATTCAGAAAAAGCCATCAAAGAGGTGCTGAACCGATTTGGCCGTATCGACGGATTAGTTAATAATGCAGGAGTAAATGATGGGGTAGGCCTGGAGAGTGGTGATTATGATCGGTTTATGGCATCGCTGCATAAAAATCTGGTGCATTATTACCTGATGGCTCATTATGCGTTACCCGCCCTGAAAGCGAGTAAAGGTTCTATTGTTAACATCACCTCGAAAACGGCCGATACAGGACAGGGGAATACATCGGCCTACGCAGCTTCTAATGGCGGGCGAAATGCGCTTACCCGCGAATGGGCCGTGGAATTGCTTAAATACGGTATTCGGGTAAATGCCATTGTTGTGGCTGAATGCTGGACTCCCTTATATGAGCGCTGGATTCAGACCCTGCCCAATCCGGCTGAAAAACTGGCATCTATTGTAGCTCACATTCCTCTGGAAAACCGGATGACAACGGCGGAAGAAATAGCCAATACGACCGCGTTTCTGCTGTCGAACCGGTCGAGCCATACTACCGGGCAACTCATTTATGTGGATGGTGGCTATGTCCATTTAGATCGGGCGTTAGCCAACTCCTGACCTTACGGGCGAGCCTGGACTTTTGCCCAGGCTCGCCCATGTGACACTTAACATTGACGCAGCAAACGAATACGTTTATGGAAACCCTTGTCTGTACTTCCCCCCGGCAATTTGCCTATCAACAGGCGACAAAGCCCGCCCTGACGCCTGGAAACGCCATTATCAAGATCCGTCGAATTGGTATCTGTGGTACAGATCTGCACGCTTTTGAAGGAACACAACCATTTTTCAATTACCCCCGGATTCTGGGGCATGAATTAGCAGGTGACCTTGTCGAAGCCGACGGCGCCCCTGAGTTCGCGGCTGGTGAAGCGGTTACGTTTATTCCTTATTTTAACTGTGGGTATTGCATTGCCTGTCGGTCAGGTAAACCCAATTGCTGTGCCCGCCTTCAGGTCTCTGGCGTTCACATCGATGGAGGTATGGTCGAATATCTTTCGGTACCGGCCTATTCGCTGGTACATGGTGAGGGACTGACGCACGACGAACTGGCTTTAGTTGAGCCACTGGCCATTGGCGCTCATGGCGTCCGTCGGGCTGAGGTGCAACCGGGCGAGGTGGTGCTGGTTGTTGGCGCAGGACCTATTGGCCTGGGAACGATGGAGTTTGCCCGCATTGCGGGCGCTACGGTCATTGCGCTGGACATCAACGAGTCGCGATTGAGCTTTTGCCGAACCCGACTAGGGGTTGCGCATACCGTAAATGCTCAATCGCCAGATGTAGCCGGCCAGTTAGCAGACCTGACCAATGGCGACATGCCAACCGTTGTGATTGATGCAACGGGAAGTCTGCGGGCCATAAACACGTCATTTTCCTATCTGGCCCACAGTGGGCGGTATATACTAGTAGGCTTACAAAAGGGGGATGTCAGCTTTTCGCACCCCGAATTCCATAAGCGGGAAGCTACATTGATGAGTAGCCGCAATGCCACTCGTGCTGATTTTGAGCACGTTATTTCCAGTATGAAAAAAGGTCTGGTCGATCCCAAAACTTATATCACGCACCGGGTTGGATTTGAGCAGGTACAAGCCGAGTTTGAGCACTGGCTGAATCCGGCAAATGGGGTCATTAAAGCGATGGTGACAATGGTATAAGCGACACTCAAACAGCTTATAGGATAAATCATGGACTATAATGACGACTATACGGCGATTGATCGTTGCGGTATCACTTGTTTTTCTGGTAAGCCTGGCCGGTAGTTTGTGTTACGCACAATCGCCATTTCCAGCCAGTGTTCACCGGGTTGTCTTTCTGGGAAATAGCATTACGTATGCCGGGGCTTATGTCACAGACATAGATGCCTATATCAGCACGCATTACCCAAAGCAAGGGCTGGAGTTCATCAATGTTGGGCTCCCCAGTGAAACCGTTTCCGGACTCTCGGAAGATGGTCATGCTGACGGAAAATTTCCCCGTCCTGATTTGCACGAACGATTGGCACGAGTGCTGGCGTTAACAAAGCCAGATTTAGTATTCGCCTGTTATGGCATGAATGATGGAATTTATCTGCCTTTTGACCAAAGCCGGTTCCAGAAATTCAGGGAGGGGATCAATTGGCTGCATAACGAAGTAGTTAAAGCCGGAGCCAGAATTATTCACCTCACACCACCCATTTATGATGATCTGAAAGGGGGGGGACCGGTTACGCTGCCGTACTTGATCGATACTCAGACTGGCTGATGGACCAAAAAACGGCCCAGAAATGGGATGTGATCGATATTCATTACCCCATGAAACAATTTCTGGAAGCTCATCGCAAAGTTGATTCAGCTTTTTCTATTGCTGGGTTTGCTTTAGCCGAAGACGGCGTTCATCCAGGAGAGGTTGGGCATTGGATTATGGCGAAAAATGTTCTGTTAGGGCTGGGCGAAAATGCCGTTGCCAATGCACCCGACATGAAATCAGCGATGGCTCAAATTCCAAATTCGACTCAATTACTTAAACTCATTGCAGAGCGCCAGAATGTGATGAAAGACGCCTGGCTGACGGCATCGGGCCACCAACGGCCTGGCATGAAAACGGGTCTGCCGCTTCCCGAAGCTAAAGCCAAAGCCACCGAAATTGATGCTCAGATTCGGGCACTTATGCCCTGATATGCTCCTTTCTCAATGACTAAAAAGCAGTTTGTTGAAGCAGTAGCCCGAAAGGCTATCGGTATGCAGGTTGGCGGATTTCGCCCTAACGATGATCCGAAAGCATCCTGGATCGGGAAAGTCCTGTTGGCGCGAAGGAATGAAGACTGGCCTTATGTCAATGGCAAACCAATGATACCGCTGTGCCAGATCAATCTGGACGAATTTCCGTTCAAACCTGACCTCTTAAGCGATCTGGCCCTGATTAGTGTTTTTATCGACGCCGATGAAATACCCGGCCAGGACGATGCAAACGGCACGAGTTGGTGCCTGCGTGCGTATAAAACAATGGATGAACTGGAACTACTGCCGCCAGTCAGAACTGGGTCGTCTATGAAACCAATGCAAATGATTCCCCGGATTATCGAGCAGGATTTTCCGCATCGGGACGATTGCCCTATTGATATCCCGGCTAAGCTCGACGATGACTACGAAGAGCGTTTTCTCAACGCTGAAGGCGTCAAATTTGGCGGATGGCCTACGCTCATTCAGGGCGAAGTAAGCTGGCCTGACTATGCCAGTGATCCAACATTTGCCTTTCAGATAGATAGTGTCGAAAAAGCCCGCTGGCAATGGGGTGATAACGGAGTTGGTTATTTTGGCCGATCTGTTACCGATGGTGGGCAGGATAAATGGGCTTTCTCCTGGCAATGCTACTAAGCTAGTCAGTTGGTAGCCAGAAATTTATAAAAATAGCACTAACGCGTTATTACTCAATAGCGCGACTTGTTTACCCGAATCCTCCTGTTGCTGATTACCACTCGGTTGCTAGCTATGTCCATCGCACCTTTGTTTCGCTACTTCAACGAAGCGTTTCGTGCGTATACTATCATAAGCCAATGTCACTAAAAACGATTACCCTCATCAACTGGTCGTTATTGGTCATTTACGGATTGGTGCTTACCATTTCCGTATTAACTCTCAAACAATCCGGGACCGATGCAGCCGGACGAGGTATAGCAACGGCCTACCTTTTCTTTGGATTTATTCTGCTTGGAGTGGTTTTACTGATCAATTTCCTGCCCTTCTACTTTAGCCGAATAGCTGTTCTGATTCTTCTGATCCTGCCTGCGTTTGGTGGTGTTGGTACGTTAATCAGTCAATTGATAACCAGTCAGAAAAGCCAGAAAGACCAGATGGGTCGCATCGATGGGTCTTTTTATTTTCACGATACCGAACGGCAGCAAATAGCACAGGCCATTTATGAACGGGATAAAAGCAGGTTGCAGGCTTTGTTAGAGCAGCCTGTACCTAAGTTGAATGAGAGTGGTGAAGACCATGTCACACTGCTTGATTTTGCAACGGTTCAGGGCGTCCTGGCGGGAAATCCAGAAGAACTATTGCCTTATTTAGAACTCCTGATGAACAAAGGCGCCACCATTGAAACGGCCGATACGCTCCACGTACCCACGCATGCCCTGGTCATTCGCGAATGCTCAATTGGTTTTCTGGAATGGTTTCTGCAAAAGGGGGCTAACCCGAATGCAAAGCATCCAAAACGAGAAAACGCAGCAATTTTATTTGCTATTATGGATTGTCCCATCGACCGATTGGAGAAGCTGAAATCACTTCTGAAACACGGCGCCGATCCGAATGTGATCTATCCGGCCAAGGCATCCAGTTGGCTGGCCGGGCATTCGGCTTTACTGGCTGCTGCGCGAATGGATCTGTGGGATTCATGCATACTCTTGCTGGAAAATGGAGCTGAGCCTGCCGTAGAAGGGCCCCAGCACCTTATTTTTCAGGAGTTTATTCACCGTCGCGCCGAAATCTATGACGCAGAAGGCTCTACGCCAGACACCTTCACGACGTTGATAAAAAGCCTAAAAAAGTAGAGGCTGAGTCTCTTCAACAAACATGGGACTTTCGCTCAGAGCCGTGCCACGGTTATCGGGAGCAGCATTAGTACCGTGGCACGGCTCTAAGCGAAAGTCCTAAAACAGTTACCTATTTATTTTTTCAGGAACCGCCATAGACGTGTTCGGTCGCCATCGCTAAGTCGCAGGTAATAGATTCCTGCCGATAAAGTGCTCAGGTTCAACGTACCCTGAAATAGTTGATTTATAGCTTTCAGCCTGATCGGTGATTGGCGAATTCGTCCCTGCATGTCGAACACGCTTACCTGTACATCACTGGCATTGGGATACGCATACTGAACATCAAGGATTTGCTCAACCGGGTTAGGATAAGCCATAAAGGAAGAATCTGACCGGGGAGAAACACTTGTTAAAACCGGAAGGTGTACAGTACGTTCGGCTGACCAGCCCACACAAGTTTGCTGGGTAATACGCACTTTATAGACGCCTTGTTCGCTAACCGACAGGCGGTCATCATCGGCGTTGGTAAGCATCGTATTATCGCGATACCATTGGTATCGGTAATCCGTTTCGGTAGGAGCATATAAAATCACACTAGCCCCTTTAAGCAGAATTAGGTCTGGTTCGTCGGGTTTCAGGGCGATGGCGTTGACCGTGCTTTGACGCACGACTACAGTATCCGAAAGCGCTTTACATCCCTGTTGGCTGATCCTGACCTGATAGCGGCCAGGTTCAGTTATGTTCAGCGTGGCTGATTGGGCATTTGGCAGTATCGTTCCATTGCGAAGCCACTCAATCTGTGAGTCTGCTATATCCATTGCTGTAAGCTGAAGCGGTTGCCCATTCGAACAAAGCCATTGATCAGTAGCCGGATTGAGTATAGCTTTGGGCGACTTCATCTGAATATTTACCGGAGGAGATGTTGCAAAACACCCACTCGCGTCGGTTACACGAAATGCGTAGGAGCCTGTCTGTGAAGCCCGATAGGTCGTACTTACCGCATTGTCGATGGCTATATTGTTAAGCAGCCATTGATAAGTGAAGCCCGACCGGGCATCTGAACGGAGCAGTACACTTTCTCCAGCACAAAGCGTGGTATCGACCCTGGGCGAAATCGTTACAGCGAATGAGCATGGAGACCGGCGTAGCCCGCTGATAATGATCGAAAACGGTTGCCCGGCATAGGTCATATTACCTTTGTGTGAAACCGAAAGTGAGTAAGCCTGCCCTGGAGAAGGGTTTGGAATATAGATCTGCTCGATATTATCACGGATATTATCGCCGGAGGCAGCTGGGCGGGACGGATTCTCAGGGTCCAGAACAAATGGTAACGTGGTTGTACGACCGTCGTTTAATCGTACGTCAAGGTCATTAACGAGTTTAGGTGTCAGACTATTTACGGAAGCAGGGGCAAACGTAGTTGCTATTCCCTCCGGGTCTGTCCAGCATAAGGTTACAATCAAAGGCTCAGCGCCCTGAGCGACGATTCGTTGCGTAAATGTACCTCCTGATTCCAGCGTTTTCTCCAGCATATAATGCGCCTGATCGGTATTCAGGATGACACGGGCAGCGGCTTCGGTATTGAGCAAACCCCATCCCTGGCGGTAATCGGGCCCGGCGGCTGGTGTGTTGCGATCGGCTGTATGGAGAACCAGACCCCGTAGAGTTGCCGACCGCATAAACTGGCCATTTGATGCTCCTCCGGCCGCTCGGGCCTTCTGCTGGGCATAGAGTTCCTGTAATAAAGCCAGTGAGCCAGTCACATTGGCCGACGCCATTGAGGTTCCGGTGTATATGCCATAGGCTGACGGATTAGACGCCAAGGTTGAAAAGATGTCTGTTCCTATTCCCAGAAGATCAGGTTTTATACGCCCGTCGTCAGTTGGGCCCCAGCCGCTGAATGATGTAGAACCGATGGAAATGGGCTGATTTTGGATATTGAAGGTAACGTCGGCCGCTCCAACCGTCAATACGTTTTTGGCTGTTGCTTCGGCTGGAATTACGTCGTAGGTGTCGTTGCGACTTCGGGGCAGGCTGCTTTTGTCGTTGGTATTTTTCAGGAAATAGGCCGTTCCCGATGGTGGTCCGGTTTCGGCCCGTTTGTTATCCGCTGATCGGACCATCAGGTAAAATGGGCTGTTGTAGGCAATTCGGTCGAGGTCGCGGGCTTTAGCCGTGTAAAAACCAAACAGATAATCTTCTGTATTGCTCATGGTGGAATTGCCCCACCATTCCCATTTTAGATTCGGGTCAGTACCGGACCGGGATGGATTATAAACCCAGCCTACCACTGGACCGTAGGCGTGATTAGACAGTAATAAATCAGGAGCCGCTGCGGTTATCTCGCTCAGATCGTCGGTATAATCCCAGATGGACAAACGCGCTCCGTAAGCCATTCCTCGTGCCAGTGGATTGATGCCGCGTGCGACTACTGTTCCGGCAAGGTGGGTTGTGTGATCGCTCAGATTATCGGCTTTATCCATCTGCTGAACGACCGTTCCGCCAGCTGTCGAGCCAGCTAATTCCTGGTGTGTTGCCAGAGCCCGTCCGCCATCCCAAAGACCTATCTTACCCGTAAGCGAAGTACTACTGCCCGATAATTCAAGCTTCAGGCTGCCTCCTTTGTAGAGGGCTTGTGTCCGGGTTCCGCGAGCCGCTTCTGTATTATGGAGGGTATAATAAATTGGCGATCCCAATGGATCGACATCCTGAAGTACAAGTTGTTTACTACTGGAATAGTTTTTGCGGACGGGCCATTTATGCTTCTGGATCAGTTGAAGCGTTTGTTTACGTTGCCTGTCGTACTGCTGGCTTAAATCAATCTGCCAGTTTTGGGTACTTCCTGTTTTAATTTGGGCTGAACAGGTTACTTTGCCTGATAAGCACAAAATAAGGTACAGCACAAAACCTGTGCTACCCGATACGCTATAAAGGGCCTTATTTATAGGCAGTTGATTAAAGTTATAAATGTGTTTCAGATGATCGCGTTACTGTTTATAAATGCGTTTCACCCAGTTGCTCTGAGTTTTTTCATCTGAAACAACCACAAAAAATATACCGCCAGGCAAATCTGCTACATCAAGCTGAATGGAATAATTTTTTCCGTCACGCTGTAGCGTAGCCGTTCGGAGTGTCAGGCCACGCATGTCGGTGAGCCGGACGGCGGGTAACTGCTGAAATGCCGTTGCCGACGACAACGAAATCGTTACCTGTCGGGTAGCCGGATTTGGGTAAACAGACAGACTATTATCCTCTGCAACGGGTTCTGCAGCCAGAATTGCCAGATAAACATCGTTGGATGTAGCCGCTCCGCAACCATTCACATTCCCCCGCACCGAATAACGACCCGTTTTTCCAGCTACATATGTTGAACTCGTTGCTCCCGTAATGGGAACGCCATCGAGTAACCATTGAATATTGGTTGTCGCATTGGACGTTAAGGTGAAGCTATTTACAGTAATGACCGGTGTCTGGGGCGTTTGAATCGATACGGGTATCGCGTTTGACAGTACAGGCGAACACGCATTGGCTACCTTCACCGCATAATTTCCGGCTGTCGATGCCAAAACCGTACTGCTGGTAGCGCCAGAAATCGTTTGTCCGTTGCGTAACCACTGGAATGTGTAGCCTACGCCGGTAGCCGCCTGTAGTGTTACACTGCTTCCCTGACAGATACTGGTCGAGCCATTGGGTGTAATGCTGGCTGTTGCGGCAATTCCGGTCGTTGATGTAACGGGTGTTCGCTGGGCCGACGGACAATCGAGCGAACGAACTTTGAGGTTGTAAAAATAATACCAGGCATTTTTAAGCGTATCGATCGTTGTCCCGCTGTTATACAACGAGCCTTTAATGCTGACAATCGGTGCTCCTGATTGCGTTTTAACCTGATACGGAAAGCCACCAACACCAACATTACTCCGGAATATAGACGCGCCACCAGCATAATCGATGGTTATCTGGTAATCACCGGATTCGGGAATTCGTAAGTTAAGCGGGTAAACGGCTCCCTGATCATTCGGGTCATCGACAAGTTGCCCATTCACGGTCGCGGTCAGGCTTTTATTTCGCGTTGGAGCCACATCGAGCGTTACACTCGAAATAGCCGTATTATCGTATTTACGAACGGTAAACGTTAGTTGACCTGCACTGGCGATGTAAAGCCGGGCACTTTCGAGCATCAGTGGCACTTTCGTTGTAATAAGCGGAGCCGGACCAAAATTTCCGGCATAGCTGCCACCACCAAAGGCTTGTTTATTAGCAGGACCGATAACGGTAGAAAATTCATTCAGAGAAGCATAAAACAGACCACCGGCTGGCAAAGACGGAGCGGATGTCTGATTGCCAGCCGCCAGTAAATTGCCGCCAGTTGGTGCGTCGTACCAGAAGGCCACACCTCCGCCCGTGTTGTGCAACGCAATGGCGGTATCGTTGCCACAGCGTAGGGCAGTAAACAGACCGTTCGTGGGGTTAGAGGCCGTGGTACGGGTTTCGGTTAGTAAATTGTTATCCGGATTTTGATCACCATCCAGGTTCGTGTTAATGATGAAGCGGTAGGTGTGACCGGCCATCAATGGCGTGCTGGCCGGTACCTGAAAGGTCAGGATGCTATCCCGAAAAGCGCCGATTTGTTGAATGGTTCCGGTTAAGGTTGCTACATCGGCAACGCCGGGATCGTAGATTCGTACGGTTACGGGCACATTGCGTTGAACGGCCGTTCCGAGATTACGAATCCGAATGGCAATGATCAGGTCGCTGTTCGAGCAGAAATTAACGTCAGGCGAGATCATCTCTACAGCACTCAGATCATTGGCGGTTCGTACGACGTTGAGCCCGTAATCCTGGGTCTCACCATTGGTATAATTGCCACAGGAAAGAACATTGGCTGCATTATCGGTTTCGCTCGCCACAATGCGTAACCGCAGAATCTGACCACTTTGTGCACTGGCCGGAACGGTAATCGTTGTGATAAACTGGGTTGTATTATTCAGCAGAGTTGACGTAGCGACGGTTTCGCCCGCATCATCGAAACTGCCATTCTGATTCCAGTCGATAAATGCTTTCACGATGGCATTTTTCGCTCCCCCGCACGTGCCGAGCGACACCGTCAGCGGAACCTGCTGACCGGCCTGAATGGAAGTCTTTACCTGTGAAAAATCCGTGTAGGACGTACATCCGTCCGAACCAGCCTGATTGATGCTCCCAAATTGTACCCGACTGATTTTGGTATCAGCCGTTGAGGTGGGTGCGGATGCGCAATACGTTTTTCCGCCAATACCGCTGATGAGCAGCGCATAATCCTGCTTACTGCCATTTAACGTGCCTTTGTGCGTAACCGTTAGTGTGTATGATTTGCCCGGTACGGGATTGGCAATCAGAATCTGCTCCACATTGTCGCGGATGTTATCGCCCTGAGTGGCCGCATTGGCCGGATTCGCTGGGTCTAGCACCCACGGCTGCGAGGTCGTTTTCCCATCGCTAATGCGGAGATCAAGATCATTGACGAGTTTAATTGTCCGATCGTTCAGGCTGGAACTGGCTGTGCCGGCCGGATCGGTCCAGCAGGTGGTTGCTACGAGTGGCCCACGCCCCGATGCGACTACGGTTAGAGAATAGGTTTCGCCCTGACTGATCGTACGCTCGTCGAGCAGATGGCTTTGATCGGCGTTCAGAATGACTCGCCCAGCCTTTTCCATGTTCAGCAATCCCCAGCCGAAGCGATAATCGGGTCCGGGCGCTGGTCCTGCTTCATTGGCGGTATGAATAACCAGCCCTTTGAGGGTCGATGAACGAAGAAAGCGCCCATTATTCCGCTGCGAAAACAATTCCTGCAATAGCAAGATCGACCCGGCTACATTGGGCGACGACATCGATGTGCCGCTCAATGTTGTATAAGCACTATCGCTATCGGAGCTTGTCGATAGCACCGACACACCTACACCCGAAATGTCAGGCTTTATACGACCATCATCCGTTGGGCCCCAGCTACTGAAATCGGCTAAGGAAACGTCGGAAGGCTGGTTGTAGCCATTGGTCAGGTAACTTACAGCGGCCACAGTTAGAATATTCTTCGCTGTTCCATAGGTACTTATTAAATCATAACCATTCTGACTAGCTCGAGGGGTAGTGCTAATTGTATCACTACTGCGTATATAGTAAGGTTGACCATCGCCTGGGCCATTATCTCCTCTACTATTTCCTGCCGCTTTTACAATCAAATAATTCGGTGAATTAACGGCAATCCTATCCCATGAAGCAGTAATACTACTATAAAGGCCAAACTTGTAATCTTCTGTTTTATTAATTGTTGTATCTCCATACCATTCCCATTTAATATTTGTTATTCGAGTGTCATTATAATTCCAGCCTGCAACTGCGCCATAGGAGTGATTGGAGACAAGGAGATTAGGCGCAGCGGCACTCATTTCCGGAGTGTCACTTCCTCTCGCAAAATCATAAGCTCGTAGATTGGTACTGTAGGCCATACCGCGTACTTGTGGGTTGACACCCGCAGCTACCATGATGCCTGCAACATGAGTGGCATGTACATCGAGCGTACTGGCGTTATCGATCTGAGCAACCCGCCCCGTTTTGAACTCAATATGGGTACTACGCACTTTGCCCCCATCCCAAAAGGCAAGCTTATCCTGAAGGGTTTCTCCTGATAATGATACCCCCAGTCCCCCACCTCCATAAAGCGCATTGGTGCGGGTAGTCTGGCCCGCTCGAGTGGTACTATACGCCCTATCATACAGCAATTCACCACGCTCCGTAATGCCCCGCAACACAGACACTGTACCATCAGCATGCCGCTGTTCGATTGGGCGGTTCAGACGGCGGGACAGAGTTAGGGCCTGCTGGTAATTACTGGCTTGAAATTCCGTAAGCGTCTTCTGAAGAGCCTGCTGGCTGGCTCGTTGCTGCGCTGTATATTGAGGTAATGGTTGAGCCGTAAGAACTGTAGTTGTCAGGAATAAAAGCAACCCCGACAGTAGCTGTAAAAATCGTTGCATATGAAACTGCCGAACCGGATAGGTCGACTAACGAAGGTACATGGTAGATACGAGAAATAGGGCTATTCCGTTGCGGAGGTATTGTACATAAGGTCGGTTGACTAGTTTTTTAATCATACTTCCCGGGTGTTAAGGTGACAGCTTATCTCCAAGCATTGATTATGCCAAT
This sequence comes from Spirosoma aureum, assembly GCF_011604685.1. Taxonomy (NCBI): domain Bacteria; kingdom Pseudomonadati; phylum Bacteroidota; class Cytophagia; order Cytophagales; family Cytophagaceae; genus Spirosoma; species Spirosoma aureum. The sequence continues at coordinate 839,544 of NZ_CP050063.1, forward strand.
TTTTAGAATAATTATTTACAGGCTTATTAAATAATAAATTATAGTTTGTAAGCAAATTATAATAGTTGCGTTTTAGGTGACATTTGTAATTTTTAAGTTGGCTTGGAGCTTTACTTTACGCTTACCAGAATAAGCGATTTGCACAAATCAATAAGAAATAACATTCGGAAAGAATAAATATGAATAATCAGCCATTTAGTAAAATACTTCTAGGGGTTTTGGTGCTTATATTCCCCATTTGGGCATATAGCTAAGAAGACCATCCTCCATTTATAGAAGCTAAGCAGGTAGCTTTTGCACAGATTCAATAAAACGGAATTTCCTCTAATTTTATCAAAAAGTGTGTTAGAGAGGATGGATTTAGCCCTGATGAACGGCCCCCAAGCGATAACATCACGCATTATCAGCAAAATTTAATTCCCTCATTATTAAACGCTAACTCGATTCGTTTGTCATACCCGCATCGCCAGCGAGCAAGGCATATGGACAAACTGACAAGACTGCAACAAACCCGTTACCTGTTTGCGCGGGCTGGCTTCGGTGCTACCCCCGGCGAACTCAATGACGCGGCTCGGAAACCACTCCGGAAAGTGGTACGCCAGCTCATCAAGGATAGCGAATCGTTTACGGCACTGAAGGTCGTTGAACCCGACGAAAACACAACGAAGCGGGCGTTACGAGGGCTGATGCGTAATGGCCAGCTTGATCGGGACATGCTCAGGGAGCGTATCCGGATGAATGCCGAAAAAGTCCGTGATCTTAACCTCCAGTGGCTTGACCAGATGGCGTCGGGAAAGGGCGCTTTTCGGGAAAAGATGGCCTTGTTCTGGCATGGCCATTTCGCCTGCCGGACAATGGGTCAGAATCCGCTGTTTATGCAGCAATACGCCAATACGATCCGGCAGAACGCCCTTGGTCGCTTCGGTGATTTGCTGATGGCGGTTTCGAAAGAACCGGCCATGCTGCAATTTCTCAACAACCAGCAGAATCGGAAGAATGCCCCGAATGAGAATTTTGCCCGCGAGGTGATGGAGCTGTTCACGCTGGGGCGAGGCAACTATTCGGAACATGATATTAAGGAAGCCGCACGGGCGTTTACGGGTTGGCAGTTTACGCCAGAGGGACAGTTTGTTTTCCGGGAACGCGTTCACGACGAAGGCGAAAAGGCCATTTTTAGTAAAACAGGTGCCTTCAAAGGGGAAGACGTGATTGCCATGCTGCTGGAAAATAAGCAGACGGCGCGGTTTGTAACGGGCAAAATCTACCGGTTTTTCGTCAATGAAACGGACGATAAAAATCGGGTCGAGGAGTTGGCCGATCAGTTCTATAAAAGCGGATACGACATTGCCGGACTGATGGAAAGCATGTTTACGTCTGACTGGTTCTACGAGGCTAAAAACATCGGCACCCATATCAAATCACCGGTGGAATTGCTGGTCGGAATGCGTCATGCGCTCGGTCTGACATTCGAGCAGCCCCAAACGCAGATTTTTGTCCAGCGAACATTAGGTCAGATCCTGTTTTATCCGCCGAATGTGGCTGGGTGGGCAGGTGGCAGAAACTGGATCGATTCGTCAAGTTTACTTTTCCGGATGCAATTGCCGAGCTATGTTCTGAAAGCCGCTGAGGTGACCGTTCGGTCTAAAGAAGATGGCGATGTAAATACACAACTCCTGGCCCGAAAGGGTGGTCAGCGTTTTCAGGTAAAAGCGAATTGGGAGGACTTTGAAACCGCCTTTTATAAGACCACGGATGCCGACCTCACCGATGCCATTGCGGCTGCATTGTTACCGTTTCCGCTCAACACCGAACAGCGGACATTAATTGAAACGCAGCTAAAGGCTGCTCAAACCCGCCCCGAACGCATCCACGCATTGACGACAGCCCTGATGAGCTTGCCGGAATATCAACTTTGTTAAAGAGCGAACGAATGAAAGAGTGAAAGGTCTGGTAGCTCAGTACTAGCTTTTCTCGTTTCGTTCTTTCATTCATTCGCTCTTGCACTCTTTAGAAATTATGAACCGCAGAGACTTCCTCCAACAATCGGCCCTGACAACGGCGGGAACCTTATTGATTCCGCATTTTCTGAAAGCCTACGAAACGCAGGCAATGGGGCAACTGCCTGGCTCGACGGGTAAAATTCTGGTGATCGTGCAGCTATCGGGCGGAAACGATGGCCTCAATACAGTCATACCGTTCCGTAATGATATTTATTACCGCGAGCGGCCTACCATTGCCATCCGGCCCGAAAAAGTATTGCCCTTAAACGACGAAATTGGCCTGCATCCGGCCATGGGTTCGTTGAAAGCTCTCTATGATGAAGGATTGGTGACGGTGATCAACAATGTCGGCTACCCAAATCCCGACCGTTCGCACTTTCGCTCGATGGATATCTGGCAAACAGCCAGCGATTCAGATCAGTATCTGCATACGGGTTGGATTGGCCGTTATCTGGATGCGGCCTGTGCCGGGAAAACGCAGCAACCGTTCCGTACCATTGAGGTAGACGATACGCTGAGCCTTGCTCTGAAAGGGAATAATCTGAACGGAATGGCTGTCTTAGACCCGAAAAAGCTGTACAATCAGACTCGGAGTGGTCTGGTTACGAAGCTGGGTCAGGCGCATCACGACGAGCACGAATCCGTGTCGTACCTGTATAAAACGCTCGCTGAAACGGTTTCTTCGGCAGAATACGTCTATGATAAGGCAAAAATACAGACTTCCTCAACGACCTATCCCAATCATGAACTGGGTAATCGACTCAAAACCGTTTCTCAATTCATTCAGTCTGGTGTTGAAACGAGCGTCTATTACATCTCAATCAGTGGTTTCGATACACACATCAACCAGCCGGGGCAGCAGGAGCGATTGCTGGGTCAATATGCCGAAGCCGTAGGCGCGTTTATGACGGACCTGAAGGCCGCCAATCGGCAAAATGACGTATTGCTGATGACATTCTCGGAATTTGGTCGGCGGGTAAAACAGAATGCCAGCAATGGTACGGATCATGGAACGGCTAACAATGTATTTCTGATTGGCGGAGGAATGCCTTCGCGTCGGGTGCTGAACGAAGCCCCCAACCTAACGGCCTTAACCGACGGTGATCTGACCTACTCTGTCGATTTTCGCCAGATTTATGCAACTCTGCTCCGTGACTATCTGGGTACGGATGATGTGACAATTCTGGGCCGGAAGTTCGAGTCGCTGAAGATTGTATAGATAGGTCAATTGTAGAGGTCTATGGGCTAGGTAGCACTAACTTTACTTCCAGAATAATATTTTACCGGTCTTTCCATAAAAGTCTGCTCTAAACTGCGTTATTTCGCAAAGAGTCAATTTGTATTCCACTGAATGGTAGGCATTATTATGGGTAGCCTCTCTGACCGTAAAGTCATGCAGGAGGCCGCCGACATGTTAACAACGTTGGGTGTTGCTTGGGAAATGGATATTGTTTCGGCCCATCGCACCCCCGAAAAAATGGTCGAGTATGCGAAAACGGCCCGTGACCGGGGCTTGCGGGTTATTATTGCCGGTGCCGGTGGCGCTGCTCATCTGCCCGGCATGGTTGCTTCGCTGACAACCTTGCCCGTAATCGGGGTTCCCGTCAAATCAAGCAATTCAATCGACGGCTGGGATTCTGTCCTGTCTATTTTACAGATGCCTGCTGGTGTCCCGGTTGCAACGATGGCGCTGGATGGTGCCCGTAATGCGGGTATTCTGGCCGCGCAAATTATTGGAAGCGCTGATGAACGGGTTTCTCAAAAGCTGACGCAGTTCAAAGAGGAGTTGAAAGAAAAAGTGGCCGAGATGAGTCGACAGCTAACCATCGCACCGGCGGCCCGCCCCTAACCTATACCCATATACTCAATGGAAACCGATAATCAAACGACAAACTCCCGTCCGACCGGAAATTCCAGTCTGCCTGCCCTTACGCTCATTGTGCTGGTCGGGTTGATTGCGGCTTTGCTTTATGTGGGCTATGAGTACATTTCCGACGATACCAATGGGTCTGACGAACTGACGAATGTAGCACTCGATACGTTGTCGCAACAGCCTGTAAATCAGGACAACGGTGAGATGTTGATGGCACCGGAAGAGGTAGATACGTCGTCGCAGCCAGCCCCGGTCGACCTGTCGCAGGCGACTCCGCCCGCCGATGCTCCTGAAGCCAATGCACAGGCGGAAGAAGTAGCGGAAGGTAATCGGGAAACCACCGACGGGAAGCCCGGTCCGAACGAAAAAGCGACTGCTGTGAAGCCTGCTGATGAAAAGCCGGAGGTAGCCAAAAAAGAAGAGAAGCCAAAGGAAGAAAAACCGAAAGAGGAAAAGCCTAAAGCCGAGAAACCCAAAGAAGAAGTCGTTGCCGAAAAACCAGCCGTGACCCGACCAAAAATAAAACCCGGTGGTGTTTCCAGTTCGTATACAGTTGGTGCCGGAGAAACCTTTTACGGAGTAGCCAATCGCTACAACATGAAAGTTAGTACACTAAAAGATATGAACCCCGGCGTATCGGAAAGCGATGTTAAAGCCGGTATTACGAAGTTAAACGTAAAAGTGATGGCTGTTCATACGGTTGGCCCTGGTGACGTATTGCGGGTTGTTGCGCAAAAATATGGCGTCAGTAAAGAAGCCATCATGCGGGCCAATAAGAAAGAAAAAGACATTGCTACGCGGGGTGAACGACTCATCATTCCATTCCCCGAGAAGCAGTAATTTTATCGAAACCAGTTAACCAGAGCGGCAATGTATTGTCGCTCTACTTTTTTTCATAGACCAATCCTATTGTAAATCGCAGGTCGTTATTCTGACGGCCGGGCACAATCAGGCTTTCATACGCATTCGCAAGCGTCGTACGCAGGCTGGTGGTTGTCGTTAATTTTACCTGAACGCTTACACTGGCATTCCATCGGATGTTGTACTGCCCCAAAGCGGGTTGATAAAAAGCCGTGTGCGTAACGGTCCAGCGATCCTTATCAAAGGTATATTCGCCATAAAGCCGGGCCGAATTACGGAAAATGTTGATGTCGTTCAGCTCCTGAAAGTCGGTATATTCCTGCATTAAAACATCCGTAAGCGAAATGTAGGCTCGTTTGCGATTGAGCAACTTAAAGCCAGCTCCGGCCGCAACAGTCCAGCGATGATTGATCTGTCGCAGATTACTTCGCTCATACGAGCCAAAGGCCAGATAATACAATCGTTTTTCGTGGCGTAAAGTCGTTCGTAAATCGCCGAACCATTCGCGTTCGGCCAGGAGACCATTTTGCTTCCCATAAACGAATGACGGATTACTCGACAATTTAAAATAGTCACTGAGCTGATAATCGATCGCACTTGTCAGCTGCAATAAAGCCCGGTTGACATTGCCGGATGTAAGGGTGCCATCGGCGGTAAAGCGATACCGAAACGTAGGCGTAGGTGGTGCAGCTTGTTGTGCCTGGGTTGAATCCTGGCTGCTGGTTGCTACCTGGCTCGAATCCGCTTTTGTCGTTTTGATGGAGTCTGGCGTAGAGGGTCGTAGCGGATCGGGTTGCTCCACAATCTGGGCAAACACGCGGGAATGAAAAAAAAGAAGGACAATCGTTAAAGCAAAAAATTGAGCGGTTTTCACGAGATGTTGAGATGGTAATGCCCGCAACTTAGGAAAAAACTATAGATTTGACCGATGGTCGACTGGCCTATTTATTGAATTGCCCTTCACTCAATCAGGTATCCATATGACCCGCTGGGGAATTTTAGGACCGGGCCGTATCGCCCATAAGTTCGTGCAGGACTTGCTGACACTGCCCGACGCGCAACTGTATGCCGTCGCTTCTTCCAATCAACAACGTGCCGACGAATTTGCGCAGCAGTACGGAGCTACTCATGCCTTTGGTTCGTATGAAGACCTGCTAACCTTACCCGATCTGGATGTGGTTTATGTGGCCACCCCACATACGCAGCACCATGAGAATGCCATGATGCTCCTGAAAGGTGGTGTGGCCGTACTCGGTGAAAAGCCGTTTGCGATGGATGGTAAACAGGTGAAGGAAATGGTTGACACCGCCCGCTCCGGGAAAGTATTCCTGATGGAAGCACTCTGGAGTCGGTTCATGCCTGGGATTGTCCGGGCGCATGAGCTGGCTCAATCGGGTGCCATTGGTAAGATTGTGTCGGTAAAAGCAGACTTTGGTTTTAAGGCACCCTTTTCTCCGGATGGACGATTGTTTAACAAGGCACTGGGGGGAGGAGCGTTGATGGATATTGGGATCTATCCGCTGTTTTTGTCATACCTGATGTTGGGCAAACCAGCAACAATCAAAGCATCGGCCATTTTTGGAACAACCGGCGTCGATGAGCAATGTGGCATGGTGCTGACCTACGATGATGGCCAGCTTGCTTTGTTAGATAGCACATTGCAGGCGAAAACCGATTGCGTAGGCATCATACAGGGAGAATCAGGCCAGATTCGAATTCATAGCCGTTTTCATGAAGCGAAAGGGATTACGCTTCATCTTGAAGGTCAGGACCCAACCGATTTTGACTTCGACCGGAATACGCACGGCTATGATTATGAAGCGCAACACGTTATGCAATGCCTGGCCGAAGGTCGGACAGAAAGCCCCGTCTGGTCGCTGGATGACAGCGTTAATCTGATGACATTACTGGATGCGATTCGGGCCGAAGCTGCCATTGTTTATTAACAAGTTATTCGCCCAGCCTTCGGCCCAGACTCGTGCCACAGTTATTTTTGAGTGTCCTGGTTAACCGTGGTGCGGGTCTGGGGCGAGGGCCGGGCGACAGTCCTGATTCAGTAACCGAGAGCGATGCAAAAGGGGGATAATGGTTTTTTCTCCATTCCATCGCTCTACTCTTTCCGCCTTCGTCCTTACCTTTGCGGCATGACTGATCGTTATGCCCAGCGCGGAGTTTCCGCCAGCAAAGAAGATGTTCACAACGCTATAGCCCAACTCGATAAAGGCTTATTTCCCAAGGCGTTTTGTAAAATCGTACCCGATACACTGGCTGGTGACCCGGATTACTGCACCATTATGCACGCTGATGGGGCCGGAACAAAATCGTCTCTGGCCTATCTGTACTGGCGCGAAACGGGTGATCTAAGCGTCTGGCGGGGCATTGCGCAGGACGCCGTCGTGATGAATACCGACGATCTGATCTGCGTTGGGGCAACGGGCCCCATGTTGCTGTCGTCTACTATCGGACGTAACAAAAACCTGATCCCCGGTGAGGTGATCGCCGAAATTATCAACGGAACAGAGGAGGTGTTGCAGATGCTCCGTGATTATGGCATAGAGATTTACAGCACCGGTGGCGAAACGGCCGATGTGGGCGATCTGGTTCGTACGGTCATTGTCGATAGTACGGTCATTGCCCGGATGCGACGCGATCAGGTGATCAGCAACGACCGCATTCAGGCGGGTGACGTTCTTGTTGGACTGGCTTCATTTGGCCAGTCAACTTACGAAACAACCTATAACGGAGGAATGGGCAGCAACGGCCTTACGTCCGCCCGGCATGATGTGCTGGCCCATTATCTCGCCGACAAATATCCTGAGAGCTTTGATCCCGCTATTGATCGCAGTCTTATTTACAGCGGTTCGAAAAAACTGACTGACGAAATTGCCGTTGGTTCTGGCGAAAATGTAACGGTTGGCCAGCTGATACTTTCGCCAACTCGTACTTATGCTCCGGTTGCCAAAGCTTTACTCGATGAGCTACGTTCGCAAATCCACGGCATGGTGCATTGTTCCGGCGGAGCGCAGACGAAAGTACTTCATTTTATTGATGACCTGCACGTTATAAAAGACAATCTGTTTCCCGTGCCACCTTTATTCCAACTGATTCAGCAGGAGAGTGGTACGAGTTGGCAGGAGATGTATAAAGTCTTTAATATGGGGCATCGGCTGGAAGTATACCTGCCCGAAAACCTGGCTCAGCAGGTTATCGATATAGCCAGATCGTTTGGCATTGACGCTCAGGTCATTGGGCATGTAGAGGCTTATTCGGGCAAGAAAGTCACTATAAAATCTGAACAGGGTACTTTTTTGTATTGATTCTCTTGTGAAAACGAGATAAGTAGCTAGATTGCAGGTGTTAGTGACACTTGTTCGACCACATCTGGCTATGAAACTATCGTTCGCACTTATTTTACTTCTGGTATCACAGCTTGCGAAAGCTCAGCAAACGCCTTTTACCGCAATCTGGAGTTTCGAAAATACGGATATCGGAGCCTCGTCAGATAGCCGGGTTGGTGTTTCTAGTGTTAGCTATGTAGGTGTCAACAAGCTATTCGGCGGATACCAGTCGGGTTATTCTGGGCTGGGGGTTAGCCTACAGCATTGGTCAACAACGAGTTGTGATCAGAGTAAGTACGCCCAATTTTCGATACAGCCTCAAGGAACGGCTCGAATTACCCTTACATCCTTATCGTTTGCATGTTCCCGTTCATCAGAAGGGCCTCAACAACTTACGGTTAGATCGAGTGTCGATGGATTTAATAGCGACATTTATTCACAAACTGTCTCGGAAAACTACCAAATAGCCTCAATTACACTCAGTGGGGATAATTTTACTAATCAAACGTCGGAGATAATCTTTCGCATTTATGGCTGTAGTCCGGCTTCCAGTAATGGAACGTTACGGTTGGACCAAATTCAGCTTAACGGTCAGGCTCTCCCCGTTTCGCTCGTTTCCTTTTCTGCTAAGCCTCAGGGTGATCAGGTTCAGATTAGTTGGGAGACAGCGCAGGAACGTAATGCCGATTGGTTCGAGGTTCAACGTAGTAACGATCTGGGCGAGTTTATAACATTTGGCCAAATCGCGGCTAAAGGAACTACTGACCAACATCATTATTACGGCTTCACAGATCAACGACCTTTGGACGGAGCTAACTATTACCGCTTAAAGCAAATTGACAGGGATGGTCAGGCGTCAAACTCCAAAATTGTCGCGGTGGTTATGGATGAATTTACGCCATCAATGGAAGTGCTGGGAAATCCAATTGATGGGCAGATGATTCGAGTAACCATGCGCAATATGGCCAAGGCTACGTTTCACCTGACAACTCTGGCAGGGCATGAACTTCCTCTGGAAACGGACACACAATCCGACGGCTCCATCTTATTGAAACCCATTCAACCCCTCGCTCCGGGAATTTACCTGCTCCGGGCAGAGCTGAATGGCAGGCGGCTTATTCAGAAAGTTGTCGTGCGATAGCGATTAAATAGAAACTTAGCCACCAGATTCAATACGATCCGGTGGCTAGGTTTTTACACCAATACAGCTTCCTGTTCGCTGGCCGCTACGGTTTTGGCCTGTACGCTCGGCGGCAGCAGCTTATACAGCACGGGTGTCACTACACGCGATAATAATGTGCTGGAAATCAGACCACCAATCAGGACCCATGCCAGGGGTGAGTAGAGCGGATTCCCTTCGAGTGCCAGTGGCATCAGGCCGCCAATCGCCGTAAGCGAAGTAAGAACAATTGGCACAAAACGCACTTCCCCAGCGTGTTCAATGGCTTCAATCAGTGGCATTCCTTCCTGACGGAGTTGATTGGTAAAATCGACGAGTAGAATGGAGTTTTTGACCTCAATGCCAATCAGCGCGATCAGCCCAATAACGGCTACAAACGAAAAGGGATTACCCGTGAAATAGAGGGCCAGCACCGCACCGATAATTCCTAATGGAATCACTGATAACACAATCAACGTACTTTTAAACGTGCCAAATTCCAGCACCAGAACCGCAATAAAGCCGAAAATAGTGATGAGAATAATGGTGCCCAGGCCCCCAAATGATTTGGCGCGACTCTCCAGTTCACCAGCAGTCTGGTAGCTGAAGCCTGTGGGAAATTTCATTTTGTCCAGCTTCGAGAGCACGTCATTGAATACGTTATCAACCAAATAGCCCGTTTTGACAAAGCCCGTAATCGTAACGTACCGGTCTTTATCGTAGTGACGGATCTGATTCGTACTGCTTTCGAATTCGAGGTCGGCGATTTGCCGCAAGGGTACGGCAGAGCCGGTTAACGTGTTAACATACAGGTCGCTGAGAACGCGCTGGTCCGCTACTTTCCCTTTCGGCAATGTTACATTGATGGTATAATCGTCGCCATTGGGTTCTTTGAACGTTCCAACGTTAAGCCCCGCAACAGCAAGCCGAATCGTGCGATTCACATCAGCAATTGAAATTCCTAATAACCCTGCCTTTTCTTTGTTGATGCGTACGCGCAGGTCGGTTTTCTGGTTAGCCAATGGATTGTTCACGTAGATCAGACCCGGCGTTTTTTTGAATGCCGTTTCAACCCGCGATGCCATTACCTTTAGCGTATCCAGGTTTTCGCCGAATACCCGAATTGCGACCGGAGCTTCCTGATCCGGACCCTGCTCAAAATCTTTAACCTCAATTTTGGCGTTTGGATAGAGCTTGAAACGCTCGCGAAGCTTATCGATCATAACTCGCTTTTCGGCGGGCTCCATATCGACCAATTGCACATAAAACTGGGCGTAGTTCGGCGATTCGTTCCGTTGAACGATGTTGTAATAGATACGGGGTTGACCGCGTCCTACATTCGTCGTAACATATTTTACATCATGTTCCCGTTTCAATTCGCCTTCTACGTAACGGGCAACGCGATCCGTTTCCGATAGGCTGGTCCCATCCGGCGTTTCGACATTGATCAGAAATTGAGGTTTTTCGGAGGCTGGAAACAGGCCAAACCCCACAATTTTGAACATATACAGAGCTCCTGTAAATAAAACACCCGCAAAAAGTAGCGTTACAACCGGGTGGCGGAGGCCCCAGTGAAGCAGACGACTATACGAGCCACTGATTAACCGCTTGAGGGCACGCATGAAAATGTTCCCTTCTGAATTGTGCTCTTCTTTCAGGATTCGACTCGACAGGAATGGGACAATTGTCAGCGAAACCAGCAAGGATGCCAGAATGGTTGTGACAACGGCCATCGGCAATGATCGGATGAAGTCGCCGGAGGCTTCAGGAAGAAACAGGAGCGGTAAAAATGCCAGAATCAACGTTACCGTACAGCCAATAACCGCCAGTGTGATCTGACGGGTTGCTTTGATAGCGGCTTCCCGTTTCGAATAGCCCTCACGCAGGTAACGCTCAATGTTTTCGACGACAACAATGGAGTCATCGACCAGAATGCCCAGGGCAACAATTAGCCCCACAATACTTAACTGATTGATACTGAATCCCAGAAAATCCAGCCCGGCCAGCCCAATGGACAGTGATAGGGGAATCGAGATCATGACGACCACTGCAGCCCGGAAGCCTAACGGGAGCAATGTCAGCGAAACGAGAAGGATAGCCAGCGCAAAATCCTGAACAAAGTGATCGAGCCGCTTATTGACGCTAACCGTCTGGTCGAAATTTTTAACGAGACTGATGTGTGGTGGCAGCGTTTTCGCAAATCGATCAATGATCGGGTTCAACTGTTCACCGACCTTCGCGATATTCTCACCGATTTTTTGGCCCGCCGTAACCAGAACCGCCCGGTGGCCGTTCAGTCGGGTAATGTGGCTTTCGTCTTCGTAGGTAAAATCAACGTCGGCAACATCACGGAGGTAGATAATTTTCTGGCCGTTAGTCGAAACAATGGTATTTCGAATTTCGTCAAGCGACCGGTAGTCACCCGCTGTTTTGACGTTAAATTTACGCGTCCCGGCCTGAATACTTCCTCCTGGAATATTCAGGTTTTCGGCTTGTAAGGCTCCCAATACACGATTGACAGCCACGCCATTTTGGGCCATTTTTTCGATGTTCAGCGCCACGCGGACAACCGAGGCTGGATAGCCCCAGTCTTCGGCATTTTTGAGATTCTTTATTTTCTCAAATTCCTCTTTCAGTTTATCCGCATATTCACCCAACTCTTTTGATGAAGCCACTTCCGACAGGAGGGCCACCTGAACGATATTTACGTCGGTCGGTGAGAATTTTTTGATGTCGATCCGGTAGATATCGGTCGGTAATTCAGCTTTCAATGCATTTACTTCCCGGATAATTTCCTGGTATTTTTCGTCCGGATCGACACTATAATCGTATTCAAGCCGAAATACGGCCAGGCCATCATCCACATTGGTAATGACATGGTTCATGTTCTCAAGCGCATTGAATCGGGCTTCGCCGGGGTCGACAACGAGTTTCTCCATGTCGAGTGCGTCGGTGCCGGGGTAAATGACCGCTACGGCAAAACTGGGTGCCGTAAATTCAGGATCTTCGCCCCGAGGCATGTTCAGCAGCGAGTTGATGCCAAGTGCAGCCACGCCGAGAAACAGCACCAGCATGAACTGCCAGTTTTTGACAGAAAATTCGGATAGGTTCATAGCTTTTTCTGAACACAGAGGATCGAAGGACTTTACGGTGATTTCCGTGTGTGTCCGTTCGCCAGCCCTGCGTTTTCTTAAATGGTTATTTCACAACTACGCTTGATTCTTCCGTCAAATAGGCCGATCCGGCGGTCACAACCTCTTTTACACCCGTAAGCCCGTTTGTCAATAGCACCTTATCGCCGTCCAGAAAGCCAACCTGAACGGGTGTTTTGCGGACGTGAAACGGCCCCGCGCCCTGGTGACCATCAGCTAGCACATACACAAAGCCATCTTTGCCGTTTCCTTCAACAATGGCTTCAACCGGCACGACAACGTAACTCCTGCTTTGTGCTGGGACGAGCGTTACTTTGGCGAAGAGTCCGGGAGCGAACCTGGCCCCGGCAGGACTGATGTGTACTTCCACTTCATAAAGTTTATTGACAGGATCGGCGGCCTGAGCAAGCTCACTAATGGTGCCGCTGAATGTTTTGCCGGGGTAGGCATCCAGCGTGATACTTGCCTTATTGCCCAGCCGAAGCCGTGCCCAGTCTTTATCCGATACACCAACGCGCACGACCCAATCATTCGGGCGGCTTGACGAAATCAGGTAGACCGAGCCGCCGGGAGCGATATATTCACCGGCATTGGTGATTTTTCGGGTTACCGTTCCATCCACTGTTGAGCGGATTTGAGCGTAGTTGCGGTTAAACTGTGCAATAGTCAGGTTCTGCTTCGCTACGTTTGTGCCTGTCGTTGCGTTCTGAAGTTGCTCGAGTGTGGCTGCTGTATCGGCATACAGGCTTTTAACCCGGCCAAGGTCGCGTTCTGCTTTTTCGTTAGCGTACTGTGCCTGGCTCACCTGGGCATTGATTTCGGTCAGATCGAGTGTGGCCAGCAATTGCCCTTTACGAACGCTCTGGCCTTCTTCCACAAACATCCGATCGATGATTCCCCCAACTTTAAAAGACATTCTGGCTTCCTGAGCTGATGAAACCAATCCCGAAGCCACCACTGGTTCGGCCCGTACGACTGTACTTACCGGCGTAAGTTTGATTGGAACGACCGCATCGTCGGCTGTCGTTTCGGTCAGGGGCGTTCCAGCCGGTTTTTGCTCGGCTTTACTGCCACACGCCCACAGTGCAACAGTTAGTGAGAAGGATAGGAAGATGTGTAGTGTTTTCATGATTTTACGGAAAATGCGATAAGCAGAAAGGTGTTAATGCTCAGCAGAAGACACAGGGGAGAGTAAATCCGGGTGTCCAGATAGGCAAATCGGCTGTTTCGAACGCGTTTGAAAAAGCCGACATAGCGAAAATCGCCGACTGCCCGCAGTAAAAAAATGCCCGTCAGGAGCCAGAGCCCGTATCGATTGAGCCAGTCCGGAATGAGTGAATCCGCAACCGGGAGCCGGCCAATTTTGTATAGATAAAATAAGGCCATGCAGCCAAAAATGATAGCCACCGCCAGCGTAGAGAACGGCCCAGGTTGCAGGGTTTTTGTTCCATTGCGCTCAGGTACGGCTGACCGTAGGCCCCAGCGACCACCTAATCCCCAATAAATATGAATACCACAAATCAGGAACAGGACCAGCGCATTTAACGAAGCGGGTATCATCGTAACTCAGTTTAGAAATGGATAAGCAGGCTCACATCACTGTACGGCTACCGCCCGGTCGAGCGCGGCCCGCTTCACGAGTACGTCCATGCGAGCCACTGAATGCTGAAACTGTGCCGTCAATCGGTCGTTCTGATAGCGTAAAAATTCAATGAGCAAAGCTTGCCCATTTCGATACTTGCTGTCGATAACCCGAAACGTCTGGTCGGCATTGAGCATCCCACTTTGGGTAGCTGCCAGACTTTGGGTAGCGGCATCCAGATCGTAGTAGGCCTGTAAAACCTGTAGCTGGATCTGGCGTTGTACTTCTGCCAGTCGGGTTTGAAGGGCGTTTGTCTGGATTTTTGCCTGCTGGATTTTCGAGCGCTTTTCATAGCCCCGAAACAAGTCCCACTGTAAACCCAACTGAGCAACTACATAGGCCTGATTCTGAAACGAGTAGCCAAAACCCTGAAACCCTGTATTGCCGCCAATGTACACATTCGGTATTTTGGCATTGGCTTCATTGAGCCGCACGGCCGTCTGAGCAGCTCGCAAGGAACCCCCTAACTGAGCCAGTTCCTGCCGCCCGTGTAGCGCCGTTTGCTGTAGATCGGTAAGGTTCTCTTTCGACTCCGGGAGAATTTTTACAAGCGACGAATCGATCTCAATTGCCGCCGTCAGGTCGCGGTTAAGCAGAAAATTGAAGTAAGCGCGTGCCGTTTCGCGGTTTTTTTCAGCTACCGCCAATTGCTGATCGACTTTACTGATCTCATAGCGGGCCGAAGTAACGACTTCTCGGGTCGCCACGTTGTTGCTTACCAGTTTTTCATTTAGTCGCGTCAGCTCCTGAAGCACTTTATGCGAATTTTCGAAAATCTGAATGGCATCGAGCGTTTGCAGGTATTGGTAATAGGCAGTGGCAATGTTGTACCGTAGTTCGTTTTCGACCACCCGCTTTCGGGCTTCCTGAGCCGATACTAACTCTTTCTGGATGAGGTAATTATATTGAATATCGGTATTGAATAGAGCGTAGTTGACACTAATTTTTGTGTCATGAAAGTTGTTGGGAGCGAGTAATTGATTGACGTTCTCGATGTTTGTCGGGAAACGGTCGGAACCCGTAAGTTGATTAAGTGTTTTATAAGCCGGATTGAGCAAATCGCCGACCGGAAACTCCAGCCGACGGCCACCAGCTGCTAAGGAATACGTTGGATTGAAGGCAACACGAGGGTAAAATAACGACTTCGCCTGATTGAGCGATTCGGTGACGCGGTTGATTTCGAGCGACTCCTGCCGAAGAGCCAGGTTATTAGCCAGGCCTTCTCGAATATACGTTTCCAGAACTGTCGACGGAACGGGCTGGGCTATCAGTGATAAGGGAAACAAGAACCCCAGATAGCGAATACGTCTGAGAATGAGTTTCATGATCATCTATAAGTTAATAAACAGTGTTTAGCATATGAGTAAAAAAATTTACGGCTTTTGCTGTTTATAAGCCCCGCCGTAATGTGTCACAAAACAGATTGAACGCATCGTCCATGATCAGTTGCCGGTCGCATTCTGGAAACATACCCAGCCGCTTGCGCAGAAACAAAGCCGTATAGCCGTGAATGGAACTCCAGATCATCATAGAGGTTGCCTGCACATTGTGTTGCTGGAAAATACCCGTATCCATACACTCCTGAACAACCTGCATCAGGAGGCCAAATGCCTGATCACCCTCAACCCAATCTTCTTTATCCAGTTTATCCATTGGGGCTGTCATGATAAACATCAGATCGAAGAGTTCCGGGTTTTCGACAGCAAATCGGATATAAGAGCGCCCCATGCCAACCAGTTTCTCAAATGGGTCGCTCAGCAGTAGCAATGGCTGAAATTCAGAAACCATTTTGACGAAGCCACGCTGGTGCAGGGCAAACAACAATTCATTTTTGTCTTTATAGTACAGATAAATGGTAGCTGGGCTATACTCGATTTCGTCGGCAATGTTTCGGATACTGACTTTCTCATAACCATTCGCCAGAAAGAGTTTTTGGGCTCCATCCAGAATTAGCTTACGCATTTCCTCTCGCTCTCGTTCTTTCCGTTCTGTAATGCCCATTGAGAAATATATTAACGATGCAAACTTAATGAACACTGTTTAGTGAGCAAATTTTATAACATGTTTCCTGAAAATTATTGAGCGTACGGTTGCTGTACCAGGTCAGAAGTAATCGAATCTAAACCGACAATAAATTGATTTAATCCTGATCGCTCGACTCAAAATAGGATGTACTCCAGTTTATATTGATGTTAATGTACCGCGTTATCAACGAACATCTACGAATGGAAATAATGGAGTAAGCTTTTCCAAATCTTATTATTAGTTAAATTATTAAGTGTTGGTTACACGAACTATTCGTTGGTTCGTTAGATTTGGGCAACAAACGATTGTCAGCGGGAAAGCAAGCTCCACCTCGGAATCATCCGGTTAATCTTTTGGCTGAATTCGTGATCTAACTGACAAATGCTAAAAGAACCACTAATCATGAACCGTTGGTTACGCCTGTCTCTAGTACTGTGGCTAACTTTGGGAGCATCGGTCGAAACATTCGCCCAGTTACCCAAAGGCTATACCATTGGCGATGCGGTAGCCGACTTTCGACTAAAGAATATCGATAGCCGAACCATATCACTTGGCGATTATCGCTCGCAAAAAGGACTAATCGTTGTTTTTTCCAGCAACCACTGCCCTTTTTCGAAGGCGTACGAAGATCGACTCATTGCGTTAGACCGAAAATTTGCTGCACAGGGTTATCCGGTACTGGCTATTATGCCCAATGACCCGACTGCCTATGAAGATGATTCATTTGAGAATATGAAGAACCGCGCCCGCGATAAGGGCTACTCTTATGCCTACACGATGGACGAAACGCAGAGCGTTGCCCGAGCGTTCGGAGCTACCCGAACGCCGGAAGTGTTTGTTCTAAAACAGACAGGTGGGCAATTTATTCTCGAATACATCGGTACAATCGACGACAGCCCGCAGGATGGAGGTAATGTGCAACGCCGGTACGTTGAGGAGGCAGTTACCAGTCTACTAGCGGGTCGTCCTGTTCAGTCGCCATTGACCAAGCCGATTGGTTGCGCGATTAAATGGAAGAATTAATAAGTGCAAGAACGTACGTTTCATTGGTCTTGTAGGGCTCTCTGCCTCCTACTACCTTTCTTTTCTGGCACGTCATTTGCCAATCCGGTTTGTGACAATCAAACTACACGAAATCGTTATGAAAAAGTCTCAACTGGGTTTAACCCAACTCAAACACATTGCTGGCACAATTATGCTGATTGCGTCGCTGGCCCTTCTACAGGCCTGTGGCTCGGATGGTAAAAAAGAGTCACGTACTGAGGACGCATTAGAAAAAACGGGAGATGCGATTGAAGCGGATACCAAAGAGGCTACTGCCGACGCGAAGGAAGATTTGAAAGATGCGGCTGAAAAGGCCGACGAGAAAAAAGACGAAGCAGCAGCCGATTTTAAACGCGAACGCGATGAGGCTGTGGCTAAAATGAATGTTCAGAAAGAGAAGATAGACGCCAAAATTGATGAGATTCGTGCGGATATGAAACGCCAGGGTGCAAAAGCAAAGGAAGAATCCAAAGAGCAACTGGCCAGGCTTGAAGTTGAACGTAAAGAGTTAGGAAACGATATCGACAAGGCAAAAAACGCGTCAGCTGATGCCTGGAAAGACATTAAAGTTGGTTTTAAACGCGCTGGCCGTGAAATAGGCGATGCTTTTGATAAGGCTGGGGATAAACTGGATAAAGACAAAAATTAAGTGCTTGCAAAAAGAGTCGTGTCACGGTCTATACCTTGGGTTTAATTAACCACCAAATGGTACTTTGCGGACCGACTTTGCATAATAGAATGACAATAAAAAATGCCGGTTCACAAATGTGGTCGGCATTTTTTATTGTGGAATTATGTGGTGATTTTTCTACGGAAGCTTATCAGGTTATTGTGTGCTCCTTTTGAGATGACTCCCCTGCCTAATTTTTTTGTGGCTGCTTCATAAAGAAGTTGCTCTCTCTGCTAAAGAAAACATGTAGGAGTTATAGGCGTTTGTATGCTTATGTCATCACCGGTTATTACGGTCACAGTTTTTCACTATCGACCGCTTGCCCGATTTCAGGCGTTTGCCAACATGGGCCGTTTCCTGATGAAAACAGCTCGGGAAGATGGATTGCTGTTCAGCAAGCTAATGGGTAGTGGGAAAAATTTTGGTCTGGTTCCCGATTTTTCAACGTACGTTTTTTTAGCCGTTTGGGAGAACGACACCTTCGCTGACGTATTTTCGCAAACGCATACCTACCAACTTCTCCAAGCGGGAGTTGCTCACTCGGGGACACTTTACCTTCGGCCCCAGCGTACACATGGCTTATGGAATGGCCAAAATCCATTTCTGCCGATTTCACAAGCCTTTGCGCCGGGTCATTTACCTGAATCTCCGGTAGCCGTTCTCACGCGGGCTACTATTCATTCATATGCCTTGCTGGATTTCTGGCGACACGTACCACAGGCTCGTCAACGGCTTCACGATCACCAGGATAACCTATTGTTTGGCATTGGTATAGGAGAAGTACCACTTGTTCATCAATGTACGATCAGCATCTGGCGTAGTTCAGCGGCTATCGAACAATACGCCTATCGCCAGAGTGGTCACAAAGAAATAGTTCAGCTAACACGACAACGGCAATGGTATCGGGAAGAATTATTTGCCCGTTTTGCCGTACTGAAAGCAGAAGGTGCGCTATTTGCAGACATTCAGCAGGTAATGTCTACTAACTAGTGTCTAATCCGCTTGTATTCCAGCGGGGAAAATTGTTATTTTGCGGGCTAAATTGTACGTATAAAGCGAAATGTCTGTCATTAACAAGATCAGAGAACGTTCAGGACTGGCCGTAGGCATTATCGCCGTCAGCCTGATTCTGTTCATTGTGGGGGGGATTTGCTCGGCGGCCGTAGTTTGCTGTTCGGCGGAAACCAACAGAAGGTTGGCGAAATTGCTGGCCAATCCATTGATTATCAAGAATTCAATGCCAAGGTAGACGAACTTCGGGCGCAATTTGAGCAACAAACGGGCCGTGCTCCTGCTGAACAGGATATGGGCCAGCTCCGCGAGCAAGCCTGGAACCAGTTGCTGTTTGAAATTGCCTATCAGAAAGAGTTCGATAAGCTCGGCCTGAAAGTGTCGCCCGAAGAACTGGTAGACATGGTACAGGGTAATAACATCAGCCCAGCCGTTCGGCAGGCATTTACGAACCCCCAGACGGGCGTATTCGATAAAAGCACTATAATCAATTACCTGAAAGGGTTAAAAAACCTGCCTCCGCAACAACAGGCGGCCTGGGCAAGCTTTGAAAAAAATCTGAGTTCAGATCGGTTGCGTGAGAAATACGAGAGTCTGATGCGTCTGTCAGTGTTTGCCACAACGGCCGAAGCGCAGAAAGAATATCAGGCTCAAAATTCGAAAGCAGATGTGAAACTCCTGTTCGTTCCCTACTATACCATCAACGATACGACGGTGAAGGTAACGGATTCACAATTGCAGGATTACCTGAACAAGCATAAAGACGAGTACCCAGGTGCCAACACCCGCTCGCTTCAGTATGTAACGTTCTCGGTGGCTCCGTCAAAAGAAGACAGTGCCACGCTTTACAATCAGATCAAATCGCTGGCTCGCGGTCTTGGCGCTGCGCAAAATGATTCTGCCTTTGCGCTTCAGAACAGCGATGTTCGGGTGCCGCTATACATAACAGCCGGCGAAATGCCGGAACAGCTTCGTTCGTCGATTCCGACATTCTCGCCGGGCGGTATTTACGGCCCATTCCGTGAAGGAAATACATACTTCATTTACAAGTATGGCGGTACCAAGAAAGATACCAGCTTTACGGCTCGTGCCAGCCACATTCTGATTCGTGCAACGGCTCAAACCGATTCGGCTAAGGCTGATGCCCGCCGGAGAGCGGAGGGTATTCTGAAGCAGATTCAGGGCGGTGCAAGCTTCGAAGCTTTGGCTCAGACCAACAGTGCTGACGGATCGGCTCAGAATGGTGGCGACCTGGGCTATTTTAAAAACAACGGCCAAATGGTGAAGCCCTTTGAAGCAGCTGTTTTTGGGACAACATCCGCTGGCCTGATTCCCCGTATCATTGAAACCGATTTCGGTTATCACATTATTAAAGTAACGCAGCCTAAGACCGATGTGCTTTATCGCATTGCTGGTATTGGGAAAACGATCGCACCAAGCCAGACAACACGCGACGAAGCCTTACGTAAGGCTGATCAGTTCGCTGCTGACGTGCGTACCAAAGAAGCGTTTGAGGCCAAAGTGAAGGAAGATAAATCGATTGTTGTTGCTACTGCCGATCGAGTTCCCGAAAACGCCAGCAACATCAATGCACTAACAGATGCCCGTTCGATCGTTCGCTGGGCATTCGATGACAAAACCGATCTCAACTCGGTATCCGAACCGTTTGAAGTTGGTGATCAATACGTAATCGCTGTGCTGACCAACAAGACCGATAAAGATGAAGTAAAGGTTGAGGATTACCGGGCTGAGTTGACTGCCAAAGTTCGGAATGAACTCAAAGGTCAGCAGATCATCAGTAAGCTTGGCAATGCCAGCGGTACATTCGAAGCGATTGCTCAGAAATACGGATCGGGTGCTTTGGTCGAAACTGTAGAAGACGTAAATCTGGCAACCGGGTTCCTGCGTAGTGCCGGAGTTGATCCTGTGGCATTAGGTACTGCATTTGGCCTTAAGCCAGGAAAACGCTCGAAACCGTTCGCTGGTGAGGGTGGTGTGTTAATGGTAGAAACGACTCAGTTAACGCCTGCTCCGGCCGTTGCGGATTATGCACTCTACAAAACACAGATTCAGCAGAACAATACATCGCGTACAGGATTCTACATTAACGAAGCTATCAAAGAAGCCGCTAAAGTAGAAGATCGTCGCGCTAAGTTCTATTAATAAGCGATAGCTCAATACTACATAAAAAAATGGCCCATAGGCAGTCTATGGGCCATTTTTTTATGATATTGAACTATCGCCAGACTACGAAAATACCTGTTCTTTCAAATAGGCAACCATCTTGGTCAGCGCACGCGACCGATGGCTTATTGCATTCTTCTCCTGAATGCTCATTTCTGCAAACGTACGGTCATGGCCATCGGGTAAAAAAACAGGATCGTAACCAAACCCGCCTGCACCACGCGGTTCCAGTAAGATCTGCCCTTCAACAATTCCTTCAAATTGATGCTCGATGCCATGAAGGAGCAGCGTAAAGACGGTAATGAATCGTGCCTTTCGGTTCGTTTCTCCCTCTAAATTCGTCAGTAACTTTTTAATATTATTTGCCGCATCACGACTGCCGGAGTAAAAAGCACTATCGACACCCGGCTCGCCATTCAGAGATTCTACTTCGAGCCCTGAATCGTCAGCAAAACAGGAGACTCCAAAGTTAATCCAGACATAGTCAGCTTTTTGACGCGAATTGCCGGGAATGGTTCCCGTCGTTTCGGGTAATTCATCGGTGCAGCCAATATCGCTGAGCGTTTTGAGTTGAAATGCATCGCCTAGCCAGGCCGATACTTCCTCTAATTTGTGTTGGTTGTTTGTTGCAAAGCAAAGCTCCATAAGCAAAAGAAAAGCCGTTCGCAGGTAAAACTACGAACGGCTTTTGTAAGAACGAAAAATAACGGAATTGATTACCGGCCTGGTTGCGGCATACCTGGTTGTCCGGGTTGACCCGGCTGACCTTTTTGAATATCGACCAGTTCAATATCAAACAGCAATACAGAGTTTGGCGGAATACCCTGATTACCACGTGGGCCATAAGCCATTGTAGATGGAATAATCAGCGTGGCTTTTTCGCCTTTGTGCATTTTCATGACGCCTTCTTCCCAACCTGGAATTACCTGACCGACACCAACCGGAAACTGCACGGGTTTGCCACCTGCCTGCGGATTCGTTTTAGAACTGTCGAATACTTTGCCATCCAGTAGTTTGCCCGTGTAATGCACCTGTACAACGTCGCCACGTGAGGGCGTAGGTCCACCACCCGGTTGAGTAACTACGTAATAAACGCCTGATTCGGTTTTCTGGGCTTTACCAGCTAAACCATTTTTGGCGACGTAATTCTCGATGGTTTTAGCATCGACTCCTTTTTGCTTTTCAAAGTCAGCTGCCTGAGTCTTTTTGTATTCGTCTTCCGACTGCACATTCATAACTTTTACTGCGATACCGATGTCTGAACCTTTCTGTACACCCGGAGGTAGTGGCTGCATGGCCCGCGTAAACAGCGAATCGGCGCTTACGTAGAAAGTAGCGCTGTCACCTTTGCCAAGCAGGGTGAGGCCTTCTTCGTAGCTTCCTTTAAAGGGTGGGACTTGCAGCAGCATCTGGAAGGGGGCTCCTTCTTTATGCGTATCGCGCAAGACAGAATCTTTGTTGTTGAGCAGAGTCAGGTGAAGGGTGAGGATGTCACCGACTTTTCCTTTCCGAGGGCTGTCGGCCTGCTCATGGATTTGGTACTTCAGGCCGTTTTCCGTTACCTGAACGCGGTTTTTACCGCAAGCCGCTACTACAGCGACAATCAGGGCGGCTTTCCCGAAATTTTTAAGAGACATGAGAAAATACTGGTTTTTATGCTTAAAGTACGTTCGCAGTTTGTGATTTTTAATGTTTATGCCAGTCGGTAACTACGAACAACAAACCGCTCCGGCGGTCCGGCACAAACCATTTCTCAGACAGTCTCCAGCAACTGTTGTTGATACTGAGGGAGTATTGTTAAAAGTTTTTTCTCAGTTTCGGCCAACGACAACTTAGATCGTCCACCGGCAGCATTTCGATGGCCTCCGCCATTAAAGTGTTTGCTTACCAGCTCACGAACGGAAAAATCGCCGATTGAACGAAAAGAGAGACGAATTTCATCGTTACGGTCAATCAAAATTGCGGCCATCACCACGCCTTCTACCGATAGCGCATAGTTGACCATGCCTTCCGTATCACCCGTTTTGGATCGATACTGCTTTAATTCGGCGTCAGTTAGGGTGATATAGGCAAATTTATATTCGGGTACTACTTTGAGCTTTTCGTTTAGGACATAACCTAAGAGTCGAAACTTATCAAGCGACACATTGTCGAAAATACGCCGGTGAATACTGCTTACATCAATCTTAAGGTCGAGTAACTCAGCAGCCATCCGGTGAACATCACCAGTTGTATTCGAGTGGCGAAACGAACCCGTGTCGGTCATCAGCCCCGAATACAAACACTCGGCAATAGGAACGTCGAGTAGATCTTTGTCGCCTAACTGCACAATTAGCCGGAAAACAAGTTCGGCAGTAGCAGCAGCACTTGGGTCCCAAAGAGCCAGATCGGCGAATGCTTCTGGTTCGAGATGATGATCGATCAGGATCTTACGAGCGCGAGACTGACGCACCATAGGCGCCAGATCGCGGATGCGGTCCAGGCTTGAGAAGTCGAGACAAAAGATCACATCGGCCTCTTCCATTAATTGGGCCACTGTTACCCGAACTTTCTCATCGAAGGCAATGACGTCATCATTACCCGGCATCCAATACAGATTTTGCCCGTAGTCGGTAGGGGTGACGACTGTCACGCGGTGACCTTTTTTGCGGAGGTAACCCGCCAAACCCAGCGATGATCCCATAGCATCAGCGTCAGGATTCTGGTGAGTTGTAATCAGCACAGTTTGGGCGGCACCACTCAGCGGTTGTCCGATAACTGCACCAATTGCTTCAATATCTTGCATAAACAAACAGCCGAAGCCGTAATCGAAACCCAAAAGTACGAATAATTTGGATATCAGTGGGCTTATTGACCTACATGGCATTTCGGGTAAAGTGCTTACCTTTGCGCCCAAATAAAATTTGGAAATAATCCCTGATGGCTACGAACCAAACGTTCACCATGATTAAGCCCGACGCAGTAGAAGGCGGGCATACTGGAGCAATTATTAAACTGATTGAAGAAGCAGGCTTCCGTATCGTTGCAATCAAAAAGACTCAGTTAACGCCTGAGCGGGCTGGTCAATTTTACGCCGTTCACCGCGAACGTCCGTTTTATAACGATCTACGGGCTTATATGTCGTCGGGAGCGATTGTGCCCATGATCCTGGAAAAAGAAAATGCAGTTGCCGATTTCCGTAAGTTGATTGGTGCTACGAATCCGGCACAGGCTGAAGAAGGGACAATCCGGAAGCTGTATGCCAAGTCGATAGAAGCAAACGCTATTCACGGCTCTGATTCAGATGAGAATGCAGCGATTGAGGGCGGCTTCTTTTTTGCCGCAACAGAGCAGTTTTAGTCTGAACGGTGATCAGGCTGATTAAAGGCTATTTAAAGCGTAATCAGCCTGGTCATAATCCATAACGCTTTTCATAATATTTGCAAAATTCCTTCAGGGCGCATACCTCGCACTTCGGTGTACGCGCGAGGCAAATGTATCGTCCGTGTAAAATAAGCCAGTGATGGGCTTTGGGAACGTATTGTTTCGGAATGTGGGCCATCAACGCTTTTTCAACAGCAAGTGGCGTTGTAGCGGTCAAAGGAGCAAGCCCGAGCCGATGTGAGACACGAAAAACATGCGTGTCGACGGCCATTGTTGGTTCATTATAGACGACTGATAAAATGACATGGGCCGTTTTACGGCCAACGCCCGGCAATGTCTGCAATTCCTCAACGGTTGCCGGAATTTCTCCCCCAAAGTGTTCCATTAAGGCCTTTGCCATCCCGACCAGGTGCTTTGCCTTATTGTTGGGGTATGACACGCTACGGATGTAGGTAAATACTTCGTCGACCGAGGCCGCGGCCAGCGATTCTGGCTCCGAAAAGCGAGCGAAAAGAGCTGGAGTAATCTGGTTAATCCGTTTATCCGTACACTGAGCCGACAAAATAACAGCAACCAGTAACTCAAACGGGTTGCCGAAATTTAATTCTGTTTTTGGCTCTGGATAATGCTGGGTAAAATAATCGAGAAATCGCCGGAAGCGTTCTTTTTTTTGCATACAAAAACGACCTTAAACACCGGATAACGGATCAAAACCAATTAACAAGGCTGCGATCTGTTATCCGATGTCCAATGTCTGGAATACAGCAAAACCCACTAACTCGCTACGAATGTCGCAGACGGGTTGGTGGGTTTGCCGAATGGTGTTTGGAGTAATTCAGAATGTTCTGAACCGTACTTTTTCGGGGTTGGCGTTCAATTTTATTCATCAAAGCCCGTAGTTCGAGGGCTTCGAGAAAGAACGTCATCAATTCCGGTTCAGACATCATGGCGTCTTCAATGAGCAGGTTCTCCTCTGGAGAGGTCTCCTCATAGACGTACCGGATTACATCATCTTGGGTAAATGTTTTTATCATAACTCAGCGAACGTTTGCTCAGTTGTTTGCGCAGATTAATCAGCGCATAACGCATACGTCCCAAAGCTGTGTTGATGCTGACTCCGGTTGCATCGGCAATCTCCTGGAAACTCATTTCCTCGTAGTGCCGCATAATGAGCACTTGACGCTGTTGTTCCGGCAATCGCTGAATCAGTTCGCGCAAATGCTCGTGTGTTTCCTGGCGAATTTGCAATGACTCTACCGAATCTTCAGCAAACTCAAGCGTATTAAACACACTGCTTCCGTCTTCAAACACCACACTGGGGTAGCGTTTATCTTTTCGGAAATAGTCAATGGCCAAGTTGTGAGCGATGCGGATAATCCAGGGTAGAAATTTTCCCTCCTCGTTGTATTTACCAGATTTAAGGGTGTCCACCGCTTTGATAAAGGTGTCCTGCATTAAATCTTCGGCCACGTACTGATCTTTAACGATCAAATAAATGGTAGTGTAAATCTTCGATTTGTGCCGCTGCACTAATTTTGCAAAGGCTTTTTCATTACCACGGATGTACAGGGAAATCAACTCACTGTCGTTTACCTGGGCTTTTTCCATTTTCAGTAAGACAATTAGGTAACGTAGAGCTGTGTTCCGATAGTGTGTGCGGGGGTTATGTTTTTTTATAAATTCTGGTAATGCAGGAATCAAAGTAAAGCGTTTACAGGCTCATTTGCAAATGAATAGTGCAAAAAATTTGCCAAACAATCGTTAATCTTTGGGAAATTTCGCGTATTCAGCGGAATTTATCGCAAAACGGCATTTTTAGTTTAAAATACTTATTCAGAGAAAACTTTGTACTTACGCAAGAAAGTATTCTATAGATTCACTTCGACAGCAAAGTGTTTAATTTTAATAGAAAAAAAAGTAGATATTTATTTCACGGTTATTGAACCAAAATAGGCAAAAGCGGATCGTTAGCCATAACTTAGCCTGCGAATACAGAAGTTTTTCGGGGTAAACGCTTGATTATCTGCTTTCAGTATTTACTTTTAACATCCATATCAGCGGAGTCTCTGTTTGCTTGGTGGTCTATGAGAAGTTTGGCAATCTGGATTATACTATTCAGTCGTGTTGGGTTGTGCCTGGCACAAACGCGGCCGCTATTGCCTGACCCAAACTTTGATCGTCGTAGCGATCATCAATACATGGATAGTCTACGATCTCTGGGCCAACAGTACATCCGAACCACAGAGCGTTTACCGCATACGTTACGTAATGATACTACACAGCTGGAAGGATTACGCTACCTTGCTGTTGTCTTTAAACAATGGCGTAATGCCCCTAGCGACAGCAGTCTTTATTACGCGACAAAACTCGTCCATCAGGCCCGATTACTTCACAATGATCTTTACCAGGTCAGGGGGTTGATGCTGGAAGAGTTCTATTATCGTGTCCGGAAAAACGATTACCCGAAAGCCTTACAAATTAATCAGCAGGCATCTCTCTTAGCCGCAGGATTACCCAAAACCAGTTCGCCCCTTTGGCAGGTAGAAATGAATATGGGCGATATTTATGTCATGCTGCGCGATTATCCTAAAGCACTCCAAAGCTACCAGACGTCTTTGAGTATGCTTCCGCTGAATACGCTGGTTTCCAGGCAGAATCGAAAACTGTTGATGGCTCAGGTCGTCACACAAATTGGTGAGGTCTATGAACGGCAGAAGAAGTTCGATGCCGCCCGTATTCAGTTTGAAGAAAGTCGCCGGATTAATCGCGAAACGACGTCACTCTCGAATATTATTTATGCCGACGAACGGCTGGGCGATTTTTATAATACGCGTCATCAACCCGAAAAGGCAATTTCTTATTACGAAGAAGCGCTGGTTGGCTGGAAACAATTAAATAGTGCGGTCGGTGAAGCATCTGTATGGGCGCGTTTGGCAGAGTGTTTTGTGCAGATAAAAAATGTTCCATTAGCCATTTCATACGGCGAACGAGCCATGGATGTTGCCCGTCGCCAGGAAAACCTGCGGATACGGCAAATGGCCAGTCAAGCCCTATACCATGCATATAGAGCAGATGGTCAAACCGAAAAAGCGCTAATTCAGTTTGAAGAATTTAACATGGTTAAGGATAGCCTCAACAAGCAAAAACGAGTAGAGGAAACGTTGGCCCTGCAAAATGAATATGCTATTCGGCTGGTGCGCGAAGAAGCCGAGAAAAATCAGTTGATTCAGCAACGGGAGCTGATGGATGTTCGTAGACAGGCCGAAATTGCCCGCCTGCGGGCTGAAGCTGAACGGGAGCAGATTGCAGGTGAAAACCGGATGAACCAACTTCGCCAGCGTATTGAGACCGAGCGGCTGCGGGCCGATTCGCAACGGAGCCGGCTTGAGCAGCGGGCTCGCATAGAATCACTGAGTCATACGATTGAACAGGAGTCGCTAATGCGCTTATTTTTGGTCAGTGGATTGGCGATGCTACTGATCTTCGTGGCTGTTTATTACCGGAAAAGCCAGCTGATTGCCCGTCAGAAGCAGGAAATTGAAGGGCTGAATCGGGGATTAGAAGATAAGGTAGCCGAGCGAACTGTAGAGCTAAAGCTTGCGAATGATCAGCTACGTGCCAAAAATCGGGAAATTGAAGAGGCTCTGCTACGTGGGCAGACGCTCGAACGAAAGCGGATGGCTGCTGACCTGCACGATAGTCTTGGCGGACTGCTGGCGGCCATCAAAGTTAGCCTGTCTGCGTTGAATCCAACCCAAATGCCGGAACGGGAACAGCAGATTTACCGCAATCTGTTGGGAATGACCAAAGAGGCTTTTGCCGAGGTCCGTTATCTGTCCCATAATTTACAACCCGACGAATTAGAAAAACAGGGTTTATCGGAAGCATTGAAACGGTTGGTCAGTAAGCTTAACTCATCGCAACAGGTTACGTTTCGATTAGACAACACGCAGCTTCCTCGTCTGGACAAAACCACCGAGTTTAACTTATACTCGATCTGTATCGAACTATGCAGCAATATTCTGCGCCACTCGGAGGCTACAGAAGCTGACATTATTTTCCGACGATTCTCAACGGAGTTGAATATGATCGTGAAAGATAATGGCTGCGGTATGGACCCCTCCGATGCCAGCGGTATGGGATTGCGGAATATTCAGGCCCGTATGGACGCCATTCGAGGGCGTTATGAGGTCCACTCGGGGGCTAACGAAGGCACTACGTTCATTTTTATTCTGCCCACATCGTCAGATATGGCTCCTCCATTGCCTGCCTAGCTGCTTCATTTCCCGGATTGATAAGTATAGTTATTGTCGTTTTGAATACGATTAGCAGACTCTTACTGTCTGTCCTGATCTAGAACCGTTCGACTAAAAAAACAGACGCGACTCCTGTTGCACGCTTATTTTTGGCATGCCGATTCATGACCTGTTATGCCGCCCGCCCTGTTACGCTGTTTTTTTATCGTATTACTACTTCCCTGTAAACTAGTTGCACAGACCTCTACGGTCATTGTTCCTAATGCGGAACAGGATGATGGCGTTCAGGGTGATTCGATTCGGGAAGATGCAACTACAGTGGGCGGGCAATCGGTTATTTTTTCTCCAGCAAAAAAGCGCCGGGTTATTCAGGCGACCGAAATTAGTGAACGCCTGAAAATTGACGGCCATCTGGAAGAAACTGCCTGGAAAGAGGCTAAATCCGTTCAACGATTTATCCAGGTCGATCCGAAACAGGGGAAGGCAGCTTCCTTTGATACGGACGTTCGGGTGCTCTTTAACCGGAACTTCCTATACATTGCAGCCATAAACCGGGACTCATCGGGCCGAAAAGCGCTGCGTGTACCAAACTTCAAGCGTGATTTTTCGGCACAGTCGCATGATCTGTTCAGTATATCGATCGATGGATTTAACGATCAGCGCAATGCCATGGCTTTCTCAACGAATCCATATGGTACTCAGCGTGATTGGCTATCCTTTGACGATTTTCTGTACGATATGGACTGGGATGGCCTTTGGAAAGTCCGTACGAGCCGAACAGACTCAGGTTGGGTGGCCGAAATACAGATTCCGTGGCAGACGTTACGGTATGCTCGATCGGCAGACTCGACGCAATCGTGGGGAATTAATTTTTCCAGAAATCGACGCTTCTCAAATGAACTATCGGCCTGGTCGCCCTATCCCCGCGCGTTTACGTCGACTCGTATGGCCTATGCCGGACTAATTACTGGGCTGAAACCACCGCCCCCGTCCCCAAATATTCGCATTCAGCCGTTCACACTCATTGCCGACGATCGTTACAACGGCACCGAAGTAGGAAACCGGGGAAATACGAAGCTAAAAATAGGGGGCGACCTTAAGTGGGCGATCAATCCAAACACAGTGCTGGATGTTACTCTGAATACCGATTTTGCCCAGGCTGATGTCGATCGTCAAGTCAACAATCTCACTCGATTTTCGGTGCTTTTTCCCGAACGGCGGGCTTTCTTTCTGGAAAATGCCAGTTTGTTTGGCGCTGGTCTGCCCGGAAATGCAAATACGGGAGAGGGTGGTAGCATGGTGATTCAGCCGTTTTTCAGCCGGACGGTTGGACTTGCTACCCTTCCCGACGGCACCAGCGCCCCCGTTCCGATTGATGCTGGAGCGCGACTGGTATATCGATCGCTCAACCGGAACTATGGAGGAATGTATATTCGGCAGCGCGGTATTTCGGGTAGCCCGGCCACTGATTTTGCGGTGGGGCGTTATGTCGAAAATGTTGGCAAGCAGAATCGTATCGGCGGCTTGTTTACGATCAAGAACGTGCACGATGGAGACAGCCTTAAAGGCCACCAAAATGGTACGTTTGCGCTTGATGGTTTTTTCAGACTGGGGCAGTCACTAGCCTATAGTGCCATGGTTATTGGCTCGATCACATCGGATAATAGCGATCAGGGAATGGCCGCTTATAGCCAGCTTACCTATCGCTCGAATCAGTTGGTCGGTTGGTTAACCCAATCGATTGTAACGAAGAGCTTCAATCCTGAGATGGGTTTTGTCTCTCGCAGCGATGTAATTGCCACGACTCCGGGTTTTTATTTAGTGAACCGGGCGAAATGGCTACCTAAATGGGTTCGTAATTTCGAGCCTGGCTTCTTTGTAGAGCTTTATCACAAAGCCTCAACGGGCTATTTACAGGAAGCTCAGTACAATGCCAACCCAATCTGGCTGACATTTCAGAACGGAGGTAATTTGGGGCTGTTTGTGAAACCAACCTTTCAGCGATTAGATGATGGCGATTACCGGCCGCTAGACCTCAGCATTGCATCGGGTAAATACCGCTACGTTCGTTATCAGGCTATGTTTAACAGTGACCCGTCGAAGAAGGTATCGTATCAATTTTCGGCGGAAACGGGCCGGTATTATGATGGTCGATTAAATTATGGCCGGGCTTCGCTGATTCTCGCGCCAACACCGCACGCGGCATTTACCCTAAACGCTGAGGTGAATGAGTTTAAAGATGTTGGCGAGTATTCGGGAACAATTAAGCTGTATAGTATTGAAAGCCGTCTGGCTGTGAATCCGAGGTTACAGTTGATTAGCTTTTTTCAGCGGAATACGTATACCGACAAGGACGTGTGGAATATTCGCCTGGCCTGGGAGTTTCAACCATTATCGTTTCTTTACATTGTTTACAACCATGGAACCTACGCCGGATCAGTTCGGATGATGGATCGCCAGCAGGAACAGCATATTATCGGCAAATTGTCGTATTTAAAACAGTTTTAACTAGTGACTTTAGGTTAAGAAAGCGCGAAAGCCACTCCCGGATTGAGGAGTGGCTTTTTTGTCTATTATAAGCACATACTTCGTGGCTGTATAGCAAGAATGCCATTCGTCAGAGTAATGGGATTCAGGGCTAATGTTAACGGGCTTACCGGCGTCCCCGGCCTCCGCGACGGTTCTCACCTTTTGCCGCCGGCCCATCACTTCGCCGTGATGAGGACCGTCCCTGCGAAGCAGCACGACCCGTACTGCGCCTGCCCGACTGACGACTTGACCCCGTATCCTGAGCATGACCGGCTTTGTCGCTGACCAGCAAAAAGTCCATACTTCGGCGGGCAAGGTTTGTGTCCTTGACACGCACTTCTACCTGATCGCCGAAGGTGTACATCTTTTTGTGACGCTGGCCGATGATGCGATAGTTATCCTTATCAAATTCGTAGAAATCGTCGTTCAGATCCTGCATTCGAACGAGACCTTCGCAGTTGTTTTCCGTGATTTCAACGAAAATACCAAACTCTGTTACGCCCGAAATGACTCCTTCAAACGTCCGGCCGGGGTCCATACGACTCATGAACTCAACCTGTTTATACTTGATACTGGCCCGCTCGGCATCGGAAGCCATTTTTTCACGCGCTGAGGCATGTTTACACTGGTCTTCCAGCGGATCGCGCTCAACAGGTTTCCCTTTGTCCAGGTAGTGTTGCAGCAGCCGGTGTGCCATCATGTCGGGATAGCGACGAATGGGCGACGTGAAGTGTGAATAGCGTCGGAAAGCCAGCCCAAAGTGCCCCAGATCTTCGGTACTATACCGTGCCTTCGACATGGTTCGGACGGCTAATTGTTGCAGCATATTCGCTTCCGGCTTTCCTTCGATGCTGGCCATAAACCGGTTCATCGAGCTGGATAAGTGGTCGTCATCCAGTTTAAGCTTATAACCCAGTCGACCGGCAAAATCGGCGAACTGTTGCAACTTCTGATCGTCGGGCCCTTCGTGAACCCGATAAACCATCGTGTTTTCCTGCCCACCTTTGTTGCGTTTCGACAGCGAATGCACGAATTCAGCTACGCGCTTATTGGCCAGTAGCATAAACTCCTCAATGAGTTTATTCGTGTCCTGTCGAAGTTTTGGATAAACTGACAACGGCACCCCATTCTCATCGAGCTTAAACCGTACTTCCACCGTCTCGAAGTTTATGGCGCCATGTTTGAAGCGCTCATCGCGCAGTTTATAGGCCAATTCGTTCAGAAGTTGAAGTTCTGCCAGGTAATCACCTTTACTATTGTTCAGAATGTCCTGCGCTTCCTCATACGAGAATCGGCGATTCGAGTGAATCGCCGTCCGGCCAAACCATTCGTTCACGATCTTCGCGTCGGGCGTCAGTTCAAATACCGCCGAAAAAGTAAGCTTGTCTTCATTTGGCCGTAGTGAGCACAGGCCATTCGACAATTTTTCAGGAAGCATTGGCACGACACGATCTACCAGATAAACCGACGTTGCCCGCTTAAAGGCTTCTTCTTCAAGCTTCGAGCCGGGTAGTACATAGTGGGTAACATCTGCAATGTGAATCCCAATTTCGTAATTGCCATTATCGAGTATCTGCACCGACAGGGCATCATCAAAATCTTTCGCATCAACCGGGTCGATCGTGAACGTTGTCACATCGCGCATGTCGCGCCGTTTGGCCAGATCCTTTTTCTGGATTTTGGTCGGAATTGCTTCGGCTTCCTGCTCCACGTCCTCCGGGAAATGAATAGGCAGGCCAAACTCGGCCAGAATAGCGTGCATTTCCGTATTGTTCTGACCGGCCACGCCCAGCACCGTAACGACTTCGCCCTCAAAGCGCTGTTTACTGCTATGGGGATCGGGATATTTTGTCAGACGAACAATTACTTTATCACCATCATTGGCAGCCCCGAGTTTTTCCTTGGAAATGAAAATGTCGTCGTAGATTTTCTTGCTATCAGGAATAACGAAACCGTAGGTCGGCCATACCTCAATACGACCGACAAGTTCAGTACGGCCGCGCTCAATGACGGTTGCCACTTTGCCCTCGATTCGGCGTCCCCGGTTTCGCGAGTCTGTAAAGCGAACAACACGCACCCTATCGCCATCAACGGCTCCGGCAAGATCTTCGGTCGATACCCAGATATCGTCGTTACGATCGGCCCGGCTGCCTGTAGGCGATGTCGGAATGACAAAGGCGAAGCGGGAATTAACGTGATCGACTACGCCCTCAATGAGGTTCGCATCTTCGTCGGCACGATAACTACCGTCAGATTGACGGATCAAAGAGCCTTCATCGGTGAGTTCACCAATGAGACCATGGACGATCAGTTTCATTTTCCGGTCAAATACGTCGAAGTGTTCCAGAACCTGATCCTGCGTAAATGACTGGGCATTGTTAATTTGGAAAAACGCCATGAGGTCGTTTTTCAATTCGTCTAAATAAGAGTCAGCCTGTATAATTGGCCTGACTTTACTGGATTGTTTATCCAGGCCCTTCTCCCGAGGGCGGGCCGTGGCTGATTTTCCGGTGCTCGAGCCTGCCCCTGCGGGCCGGGTCTCGCCGGACCGGGAATATTTATTTTGTTTCGGTTTTCCGTTTCTCATCTAAAATTGCTCAACTCTAACGGTGAGCGAAAATGGTTAAACACAGAGCAGACTAACGATTTCACAGAGTTCACAGAGGCCCCTGCGTGCTCTGTTCCGACTCTTTCTCTCTGTGTTTATGTAATCCGTCAGTCACTCATGACTATATGCTCGTCGGCCACGAGCGGGGCACCTACCATGCGCATATACACCTGTACGAGCATGACCACTGAGTCGCGTGCATACTGCTCAATGCGGGGCCAGTCGTGTTCCCGGTAGTACACTTCGCTGGTGCGGTCGCCCATCCATTCGAGTGGGCGCGTTGGTATGTTCAGCACGGCGGCCAGCAAATCGAGTGGTACGAAATGTCGCTTATCGCCGTACTGCCAGTGTTCCAGGGTATCCTTATGCAGGATTTCCCACGGTTTTTTGCCTGAAATCTGCAAGGCAGTGGGCAAGGGCAGTCCATTGACCATCAGACGGCGGCACAGGTAGGGAAAATCAAACTCCTTTCCATTGTGGGCGCAGAAAATTAATTCTCCAGGCGGATATCGATTAACGATAGTCAGAAATTCCTGCAGAATCGCCACTTCGTCGTCGTTACTGAGGAGTTTAACTTTCAGGTGTGGCTTATCGCCTTCGTCGAAAAATAAACCACCAACGCCTATACAGATGATTTTACCGAACTCGGCAAAGAAAGAAGCCCGGCGATCGTACCAGCCAGCGGCCGAAATTTCTTCTTCACTCTTAAAATAGCGGCTTTTTTCTTCCCACTGCCGCTGTAAGCGTGGTTCTACTGACAGTAACGACGGTTCACCGGCTACTGTTTTGAGATCAATAAAGAGGAAGTTTTTTAGTCGACGTTTCCAGGAGACGGCTTGAGGCATAGGTTTTAGGAATGCGGACATCCTGCCCGCTATAGGCTTTTTCGGCAGACAGGATGCGACAATAGACGTTCTGACCGCTACTTACTCATGCAAAATCCCCTCCAGACCCAACGCAGGTACAGTAACGAGATTTTCTTCGACAATACTGTCTGGCACGAAGATAAACTTTTTGTCGAAAATCTGATCGCCAATAAAGTAGCTGACCCAATACTCGTTATTCAGGTGAAAAACGTCGGGCATGATGGATTCAACAACCTCATAGGCACCGGGTTGAATCTCGACGAAAAAATGCCGCAACGTGGATGTTTTCTGCTCCTCTTCGTTTAAAAGGCCATAACCTTTCGACGTTACGAACACCGTTTTGATCGGCACATCGTTCTGGTTGATCAAAAATACCTGCCAATCATATCCCCCTACTTCATTCTCTTTACGGGCAATTACTATCTGTACGCCCTCAACGGGCAAAAAATTGATGTCTTTTTTCATGTTCAGTAACGCGGATTTCCTCCCGCGTTTATGCCAACAAGGTGCGGGTAGAAACCCGCGTTACTAGATTCATTTCAAACAACTCTGCCAGATGGTCACTAACGCGACTGGCAACTTCGTCCAGTGGAACAGGGCGGCCTAATTCTGTGGCCAGTGACGTGACTGCTTTATCAGTAATGCCACAGGGAACAATATGGCCAAAATAACTCAAATCTGTATTGACGTTCAAGGCAAAACCATGCATCGTTACCCAACGGCTTGCTTTTACGCCCATTGCACAAATTTTACGCGGGTTAGCGCCACCGTCATAATCAAGCCAGACACCCGTCAGACCATCAATTCTGCCAGCATTGAGGCCATAATCGGCTAGTGTCAGAATAATGGACTCTTCCAATAACCGCATGTACCGGTGAATATCGGTAAAGAAATTATCTAAATCCAGGATCGGATAACCTACCAACTGACCAGGGCCATGATAGGTAATGTCGCCACCACGCCGGATTTTAAAGAATGAAGCCCCAAATTCATGGGCCAGACGAGCCTCGTCTACCAGCAGATTGTCTTCATGACCACTCGTGCCAAGGGTGTATACGTGCGGATGTTCACAAAATAACAGGTAGTTCGATGTGAGCTGTTGCTCATCGGACGAGCGCGATCGATTCAGTAATTTCTGATTGACAATGTCGGCAAATAAACGTTCCTGCTCATCCCAGGCCGCCTGATACTCAATCAATCCTAATTCCCGAACCTCAACTTGCTTATTGACGCGACTATTCATTGCTTTACAAAAAACGAAGCAGCCATACCGGCCTCCGCTCTCTGAATAACAAGCAGAATGGCAGATTTCGTTCGATTCGTAACTTGTAACCCAATCTATTAATGGCCCAACACAACGAAACCGGCAAGCAGGGCGAAGCCGAAGCGGTTCGCTATCTGCAGGAAAAAGGCTATGAAGTCATGGCCAGAAATTACCGCCACCAACACGCAGAAATTGACCTTATCGCCAAAAAAGGAAAGCTACTTGTCTTCGTGGAAGTCAAAACGCGTACCAATCTTAGTTATGGAAATCCTGAAGAATTTGTTTCCTACACAAAATCTCGATTGGTTATGAAAGCTGCCGAGCATTTCATCTTCGCTAATGACTGGTTTCACGATATTCGTTTCGACATTATCGCCGTCGCCATGTCGGGCAATGAATTACGAATCACGCATATTGAAGATGCATTCTGTTGATTCTGATTTAAGGACCTGCATTGTACTATCTCGTTTTCAACTAAATTATTTTAGTAGTATTTGCGTTATTATTAAGCAATTACGCTTGATTCACACAAACTTTATGACGAGATACTCTCTGCTGCGTCCCGCTCTGCTTTTGACGATTTCGGGTACGCTTATGCTTAATTCCTGTAAAAAAGACCCTGATGTTAATCCAATTGCTTCCAACAAGGATGTAAAAGACTGGATTTTGTCTAACATGAAGTATTACTACCTCTGGAACGACAAGATTCCGGCAAACCCCGACACATCGCTAGCCCCAGACAAGTTCTTTTATTCGCTGCTGTATGATTATACGAACACCGCCAATGTCAATCGGGATCGCTTTTCCTGGATACAGCCAAGCGCCGACGAACTGAAAGCATCATTGAGCGGGCAGTCCAAGTCGACGGGTATAGAGTATCGCCTATACTATAAAGGCCAGTCCAGGACTGATATTGTGGGTTCTGTTTTGTATGTGCTTCCCGGATCGCCGGCCGCTGCTGCCGGGTTTAAGCGCGGTGATATTTTTACGAAAGTGAATGGTCAGGCATTAACGGGCACTAACTATGCGAGTCTGTTAGCTGCCGATGCGTTAACATTTGGCATGGCCACACTGGTAAATGGTACGCCTACAGATACGGATCAGACAAGACAGGTGAATCCTATCGTGCTTCAGGAAGATCCCGTTTTGCTCGACACCACCTATACAATTGGCGGTAAAACGGTCGGTTATGTGGTTTACAACCAGTTCATTCCCGGCGTATTCAAAAGCAGTGGTGAAGCCGATAAAACGTATGACACCAAACTGGATAATATTTTTGGTAAGTTTAAACAGAAAGGTGTCAATGAACTGGTTCTGGACTTACGCTATAATCGGGGAGGCTATGTGAGTTCGTCAACAAACTTAGCCAGCCTCATGGGTAAGAATATTGACGGGTCAAAAGTATTCTATACGCAGCAATGGAATAGTACCGTAACTGCCGACCGTGATAAGAAATACGGTGCCGGTTGGAATACAGAGAAATTTTCGGCAAAAGCTACGAATATTGGAGCCAATCTGAGCCGGATCTTTGTCTTAACGACGAGCAGTACGGCTTCGGCCAGTGAGCTGATTATAAACGGTCTTCGTCCATTTATGACCGTAACCACCATTGGCACGACTACCGTGGGCAAAAACGTTGGTTCCATTACAATCTCCGACGATACAAAACGAATTAAATGGGGCATGCAACCGCTGACCTTCAAATCGGCGAATGCACAGGGCTTTTCCGATTACGCTACGGGTTTTGTACCCGCCGTTGAGGTGAATGAGCCATCGCTGGGCATGAAAGCATTCGGCAATCTAAGTGAGCCTTTACTAGGCGAAGCAATCTACCAGATCACGGGAACACGAACAACGGCCCGTCGGGGTGTTGGAACGGATGAGATTTTAACCGGAATTTCATCATCACTGGATCGTAAGGCCGGAGGTGGTAATATGTTTATAGAAACGCCCGGAGAATTGCTTAAATAATAAGGTTTCCTTGCTTAATCCCAAAAGACAATCTCCTGGATTGTCTTTTTATTTGTCAGACTAAACGTTGGTAAAGCAAATAATGTCTAACCGGCAGAACAACAATTTCATAATCGACGTTTGTGGGTACAAGGGGCATGGCTTTTGTTCCTTTGTATCCGTAACTTTAGCAGCAGCAACCTGCCAATACTATGTACGAGAAAAATATAGGCACTAAACAGAAAGCATTACGAATCAACCTTGACCGCCGTATTTACGGCTCTTTTGCAGAGATTGGAGCGGGGCAGGAAACAGCTGCCATGTTTTTTAAGGCCGGCGGTTCGTCAGGTACCATCGCCAAAACAATGTCGGCCTACGACATGACGTTCAGTGACTCAATTTATGGCGTCGAAGAAAGTGGACGCTATGTTGTTGAATCCCGGCTGGTTAAGATGCTTACTAAAGAATATAGCCTGTTAGAGAAACGATTAGCTGAAAAACGTGGCCCCGACACCACGTTTTTTGCGTTTGCAAATACGGTAGTTGCGCTCAATTATCAAAAGACCAATGACGCCCACGGCTGGATCGGGTGCCGTTTTCAATTAACCCCACAGGGTGGCTACAACGATGTGATTATTCACGTCAGAATGCTGGATAACGAGAATATTCTGCAACAGCAGGCACTGGGTGTTATAGGTGTCAACCTGATTTATGGGTGCTACTATTACGCTAAATCGCCCGAAACGCTAGTCTTATCGCTCATGGACGATCTCTTGCCGGAGCGAATCCAGATTGATATGATTCGGTTTAGCGGGCCCGATTTTGCTGATGTCGACAATCGATTGATGAGCCTGCACCTGGTAAAAAATAGCTTTACCGATGCGGCACTCTTCGGTCCGGATGGTCAGGTACTACAGCCCTCCGAAGCGCTTTATAAAAAGAATATTCTGGTCATGCGTGGACGCTTACGTCCGGTTACAAATGTCCAGATGGATATGATCGAAAATGGCCTGAAGCAGTTCAGAGCCGAGCCCGATGTTGATGAAAATCGGGTAGTTTCGATGGCTGAATTGACGCTTCACAACCTGAAAGCCAATGATCAGGGAATCGATGAGAAGGATTTTCTGGACCGGGTGGATATTTTGTGTTCGATGGGGCAGACCGTAATGATCTCTAACTACCTGGAGTATTATAAGCTGGTTGCCTATCTGGCAAAGCTGACACGCCTGAAAATTGGCCTGGTCGTTGGTATTCCTAACCTGGAATATATTTTTGAAGAAGGGCATTACGAGTTTCTGCCGGGTGGTATTTTAGAGTCGTTTGCTACATTGTTTAGCCGGAAGGTCAAACTATTTGTTTACCCCACTCTGCGCAATAATAAGATTTACTCCTGTAAAGAATTTCAGTTGCCACCAACCCTGGAGCCGTTATTCAATTATCTCTCCCGTAACGATAAAATAGAGGACATTCGTGATTACAACGAAGCGAACCTGCATATTTCAACCGATCACGTCCTCGAAATGATACAATCAGGTGAGGACGGATGGGAGGAGATGGTTCCGGAGCGGGTGGCCCGGCAAATCAAGGATAACTGCCTGTTTGGCTACCCCTGCGAAGTCGAGTACGTACCGATTGGACAGCAAGTAAGGCAACAGCAGGAAGAACAGGTTACCGGAACCTAGCAGAAAAGATAGCTAATCATAACAGTCGTGCGGCTGACACTTATTAGTGAGTGTCAGCCGCACGACTGTTTTTGGGAAAGATTCAGCGGGAGAACGTACTCCTCTTGAATGTGCCTGCGCCAGTTTTATACCTGATACATACCTACTTATTTGTCAGTTTTGCGCCATTTATCGGCTTCGACAAGTGGAAATTATGTTTCCGATCAGGAGCGCATTGTAACAAAAAACTATGCTTAGTTAAGGTGATTTATTCAGAAAAATAAGAGTATAAATACTTGACCTATTGTACCTTGTCTGATTCTTTTTTACCATGATATAGATGTGTTTATTCCTATTAAAGATAAAATAAGGTAAAAAAAACTAAATACTGATTAAGATAAAGTCAGTAGAAGATTAGTACTATATACTTTATCCTGTTGAACAAAAACAGGATAATTTTATGAAAAAACTATTTACCAACAAGAGGTTCCTCTGTGGGGAAAGGGTACCTTTTGCTAAAAATGTTGGGCAGGCCCGCGGAAGTACTGCCGGTATCCTGCTGATATTTTGCCTCCTCTGTTCGATAAGTGCATCCGCACAGACGAAAGTTTCGGGTAAAGTTACTGATGGTCAGGGCTTATCACTGCCGGGTGTTAGCATACTCATCAAAGGTACCACTACAGGTACTGTTACTACAGCAGAGGGCGATTATTCCTTGAACGCACCTAGTGGGAATTCCACACTTGTTTTCTCCTACATTGGGTATACTACGCAGGAAATACCTATTAACGGTAGAAATACCATTAGCATTACGCTGGCTTCAGACGATAAAATGTTAAATGAAGTTGTCGTCGTTGGTTACGGTGAGCAGAAAAAGGAAACAGTAACTGGCTCTGTAGCGACTGTGAAAGGGACCGATCTGGTAAAATCGCCAGCTACTAACCTGAGTAACTCCATTGCGGGCCGGATGCCGGGTGTCATTGCGACCAACGCCAGCGGTGAGCCTGGTTATGACGGTGCCAAAATTCGTATTCGGGGATCTAATACGCTTGGTAATAATGATGCCCTGATCGTTATTGATGGTGTGCCTGCCCGGGCAGGGGGGCTTGATCGGATTAACCCGGCCGATATCGAAAGCATGTCTGTCCTTAAAGATGCGTCGGCGGCAATCTATGGTTCGCGGGCAGCTAACGGCGTTATCCTGATCACCACCAAACGGGGTAAAACGGGTAAGCCTGATCTTTCCTACAGCTTTAATCAGGGTTGGGGACAGCCAACCGTCATTCCAAAAATGGCAACGGCTGCCGAGTATGCCCAGTTGAACAATGAGATCAACTTGTATAACCTGCCTGCTCAGTACTGGAAAGATGCGAATACCGCTTTCAATACAACAGGAACCTTTACTCGTCCTGATAATGGCGCTATTGCCAAAGCTGCTTTTACGCCTGACGATATCAAAAAATTTCAGGATGGTTCGGACCCCTGGGCACATCCTAATACCGACTGGTTTGGCGAAGCACTGAAAACCTGGTCTCCGCAAACGCGGCATACATTGCAGTTAGTTGGTGGTAGCGAGAATGTTAAATATCTGGCATCGGCTAATTACCAGAATCAGGATGGCTACTACAAAAATTCGGCAACTGGCTATAAGCAGTATGATTTCCGGTTAAATCTGGATGCTAAAGTCAACAAGTATATCAATACAGTAATTGGCGTTGTCGGTCGTCAGGAAAATCGGTTTTTCCCAACAGTAGGGGCAGGGGCTATTTTCCGGATGCTAATGCGGGGTTATCCCAATAAACCGGCTTTCTGGCCGACAGGACAGCCTGCGCCTGATATTGAAAATGGCCAGCAGCCGGTTCTTGTCACGACCAGCGCCACGGGTTATGACAAAGACACGCGCTATTATCTGCAAAGTAATGCCAGTGTGAACATCACGAACCCATGGGTTCCGGGCTTGAAGTTCAGCGGTAGCGTTGCCTTGGATAAATACATTCAGCAGGGCAAACGGTGGGAAACGCCCTGGTTTGTTTACAGCTGGGATTATACATCCTACGACGCCAACAAACAGCCTGTCCTTCAGCGTGTGCAGAAAGGACCCGCCCAGGCCCAACTTAACCAGTACACGAATGATCAGTTCAACTCACTGCTGTCGGGTATCCTGAGCTACGATCATGTGTTTGGCGGTGATCATGCGATAACATTACTGGCCGGAATCACTAAGGAGCAATCCAACTCAAGTGGATTCTCGGGCTTCCGGAAGTATTTTGCCTCAACTGCCATCGATCAGTTATTTGCTGGTGGTAGTGCCGAGAAAAACAGCAACACAACCTCTGCATGGGAACGTGCCCGGATGAGCTATTTTGGTCGGGCCGGGTACAACTTTAAAGAAAAATACCTCGCAGAGTTCTTGTGGCGGTACGATGGTTCGTATATGTTTCCGGCGGCTAGCCGCTGGGGCTTCTTCCCCGGTGTATCGGCAGGCTGGCGGATCTCTGAAGAGGATTTCTTCAAGAAAAGCTTACCCGCTGTTAGCTCACTCAAACTGCGGGCATCATGGGGTCAATTGGGTAACGACCAGGTTTATTTCAACGATATTCTGCGTGAATATGATTACCTGCCTACCTATGCCTATGGTGACGTAGTGAATTCGAACTGGGGTTACGTTACGGGCGGCCAGGTCGCGCAGACCCTTTATGAAAACGGTGTGCCAAATACCAGCTTGACCTGGGAGGTAGCCAACAATGCGGATATCGGTCTGGAAGGATCGTTATTTAATGGCAAAGTTTTCTTCGAATTCGATGTCTTCCAAAACAAGCGGTCGAATATCCTATGGCGTAAGAGTGCTTCGATTCCACAAACCACAGGTGCTACATTACCCGCTACTAACATTGGGAAGGTGACCAATAAAGGGTATGAATTCCGGATTGGTTACAACGGTGAAGTGGGTGATCTGAAATATAGCGTGAGCGTGAATGGTGGATATGCTAAGAACCAAATTACGTTCTGGGATGAAACACCGGGTGCTCCTGAATGGCAGCGTTCGACGGGTAAGCCTATTCCAAGCAACGTAAATGATCCTAACCAGCAGAATGGTACGCTTCTGTACCAGTATGATGGTATTTTCTCTACCCAGGCTGATATCGATGCCAACAAGCTGGACTACAGTGGTGTTGGCGCCAGCTTACTACGGCCTGGCGATATGAAACTCAAGGATATCAACGGTGATGGTAAAATTAATGGCGACGACCGCGTAAGGGCCGACCGCAACAACCAGCCTCGTTTTCAGGGCGGTTTCAATGCCTCCCTGCGCTACAAGAATTTTGACTTGAGTATTCTTGTACAGGCATCGACTGGCGGGCAGATCTTCCTGCAAACGGAATCGGGTACGATTGGTAACTTTCTCAAATACAGCTACGATCACCGCTGGACAGTGGATAACCCAAGCACCGTTGATCCACGAATTGTTGACCGCAGTAATCAGTATTTCTCGAACGGCACCAGCTACTGGCTGAAGAGCACAGACTATGCCCGGTTAAAGAACCTGGAACTGGGTTATACGCTTCCTGGAAAAATTGGCAGCAAAATTGGCCTCAATAGCCTGCGCATTTATGTAAACGGCCTGAATTTGTTTACCTACTCACCTTCTATGAAAGGTCTGTTCGATCCTGAGTCTACCAGCGGTAGTGCACAGTACTATCCTCAGGCGCGGGTTATCAACACGGGTGTATCAGTTAGTTTCTAAACGATCAATCAGCACATTATGAATTATATACTAAAGTGCCTGTCGTTCAGCCTGGTTGTTGGTGTGACGATGGTTGCCTGTAACAGTGATTTTCTGGATACTAAACCGCTCGACAAAGTGTCGGGTGATGCGGTATGGACTGACCAGGCTTTGTCTGAAGCTTTTGTAACCGATGTTTACAATGGCCTTCGCGACGGTATTCTGGAACAGATGAATTTTGACTGTCAGACCGACAATGCTCTCTATAGCTTTGGTAAACAGGATGTTAACGAGGCAAACGTGAGCCCCTCAAATCTGGGGACCGTTAAAAATACGATGGCCTGGTCTGATGTATATCCTCGAATTCGGGCAGCCAATATTGCTTTGGCAAATCTGGCCAAGCCTAAGTTTGATAATAGCAGTGGGATTGCCGACCGGATGAAGGGTGAAATGTATTTCATGCGCGGTTACTTCTACAATCAGTTGCTGCGGTACTATGGTGGGATTCCCATCATCAAGTCGCCTTATACCTTGAATGAGGCAGACTTTACCGTTGCCCGGAACACCTATGAGGAGTGTGTCAATGCGATTGTGAGTGATCTGGATTCGGCTGCTATTCTGCTGAAAGGAAAA
Source organism: Spirosoma aureum (assembly GCF_011604685.1). NCBI lineage: Bacteria > Pseudomonadati > Bacteroidota > Cytophagia > Cytophagales > Cytophagaceae > Spirosoma > Spirosoma aureum. Next base: position 883,357 of record NZ_CP050063.1, read on the forward strand.
ACCCTTACGAGCGGCCGCGCAACCGTAGGTGCAGCTTTAGCACTGAAAGCACGGGTGCTGTTGTATGCAGCCAGTGATCTGCACGACATTCCGACCGCAAAAGCCAAGTCGACTGTTATTGCCAGTTTCACCAAGCCTGAGTTGCTGGGGTATGTTAGTGGCGACCGCACAGCTCGCTGGCAGAAAGCGAAAGACGCGGCCAAAGCAGTTATGGACCTGAATCAGTATGGCTACAAGCTAAATCTGACCGCGCCCGTTACAGCCGCCGAAGGACAGCAGAACTACATCAACCTATACCTGTCACGGAACGGTGGTGAAGCGGATGGTATTTTCCTGAAATACTATATCCGGGCTTCGTTCGACGATTGGGGTTCCTGGTATCCGCGCAATAACATGCCGAATGGCTATCATGGCTGGACATCCAGCGAGCCGACTCAGAACCTGGTAGACAGCTATGAAATGATGGATGGCACCAAGTTCGACTGGAAGAACGCAACGCATGCTGCGGCTCCTTACGAAAACCGTGACCCTCGTTTCTACGCGTCGATTCTGTACGATGGTGCTCAGTGGAAACCCCGCACGCCAGATGGTGCCGGTATTGATCCGGCTGGTCAGATCCAAATGGGTGAATATGAGGTGGGTACAGCTGGTAGTGCTACCAAATATTCGGGTCTGGATACGCGTAATAGCTCGATTGAAAACTGGAACGGTACCTGGACAGGCTACGCCATCCGGAAATTCATGGACCCCGATCCAACGCTCGTCGATCAGAATATTCGTCAGGAAGTACCATCTATCCAGATTCGGTTTACGGAAGTTGTATTAAACTACGCTGAAGCCTGTATGGCTCTGGGGCAGGAGGCTGAAGCCAAAACCTGGATCAATAGAGTTCGCTTCCGGGTGGGTATGCCTGCTATTACCGAAACAGGAGCCGCGCTTGTCGCACGTTATCAGAACGAACGGAATATCGAAATGCTGTTTGAAGAACAGCGATTCTATGATGTTCGACGCTGGATGACGGCACCAACCGCCTTAGGAAAACAGGCCCAGATCATCATTATCACGGGTAAGCTGAAACCGGGCAAGTCGGTGACGACCTATAAATACAGTAAAGACAACTATACCTATTCGTATAGTGTGCAGGATTTGGGAACGGGTAAGGAAAACCGGAAGTGGGCCGACAAAATCTACTTCCTGCCAATTAGCCGTGATGAAATAAACCGGAACAATAAATTAGTGCAGAATCCCGGTTACGAGTAAAAAAGTGAGTATTTATTCTTAATGAAAATGTCAGTACTGCTTAGTCAGCGCTGACATTTTCTGCTTTATTTAGCTGTACTTTATTCTTAATACATTGCGCTACACAGCCCTACGTACCTATTTTTTGCTCTGCATTGCCGGTGTTTTAGTATTATCTGGATGTAGTTCATCCACCGACAAAGGCGCAACCAGCAACGGGTCTCCACTCTTTACATCGCTCACACCCGAACAGACTGGCATTACATTCGCCAATAATCTGACCGAGGGCCTGAACACAAATGTGCTCATGTATGAATATTTTTACAATGGTGGCGGGGTGGCAGTTGGTGATCTGAATGGTGATGGATTAGAAGATATATACTTCAGCGGCAACATGGTTCCTAATCAGTTATACCTGAACAAAGGAAACATGAAGTTTACTGACGTAACGGCAACGGCCGGTGTTGCCGGGCGCGAAGGCCCTTGGCGAACCGGTGTTTCAATGGCTGATGTTAACGGCGATGGGCGACTTGATCTGTTTGTTTGCTATTCGGGTAGTTTGCCGCCTTTCAAGCGAGTGCCCCAGTTGTTCATTAACGATGGCCCCGATGCCCAGGGAACTCCTCACTTTTCAGATCAAACGACGCAATGGGGACTGGACAAACCCGGTCAGACGACGCAGGGCACGTTTTTCGATTACGACCGCGACGGTGACCTGGACTTATTTCTGCTGAATCATAACCCGCGTCTTTTACCTGTACTTGATCCAGGACCAACAGCGGCCTTATTGAAACAGAGTAATCCGGAAATTGGCGTTCGCTTATTAAAGAATACCGGGAAGAGTTTTGAGGATGTTACCGAACGTTCGGGGCTGAGCAGTTCTGTGTTGAGTTATGGATTAGGACTAGGCGTGTCAGACCTGAATGCTGATGGCTGGCCTGACCTGTATATCTCCAACGATTATACCATACCCGATTACCTGTACCTGAATAATCAGGACGGTACATTTACGAATCAGCTAAAAAATAGCATCCGCCACACATCCCAATTCTCGATGGGCAATGATGTTGCGGATGTCAATAATGATGCGCTGCCCGACATTCTGACGCTCGATATGCTGCCCGAAGATAATCGGCGGCAGAAATTATTGATGGCACCCGACAACTACGAAAAGTTCGACCTGGCTGTAGCATCTGGTTTTCATTATCAGCATATGCGCAATATGTTACAGATCAATGAAGGAGGTGAGGTGAAAGGAGGGAAAACAGTACCCACATTTAGTGAAATTGGCCAGTTGGCGGGCGTTTCGAATACAGACTGGAGCTGGTCGCCCCTGCTGGCCGATTACGATAATGACGGGTGGAAGGATTTGTACATTACTAACGGTTATGTCCGGGATTATACGAATCAGGATTTCCTGAAGTACATGACCGATTACATGCAGAACAGACCCGCTAATTTCAGTCGCGAAGATGTGCTCGAACTGGTGCATAAAATTCCATCGTCGAACGTCATGAATTATATGTTTCGCAATCGGGGGGGCGATGCAACGGGGGAAGTCACGTTTACCAACGTAGCTGCTGATTGGGGACTGACGCAAACATCGAACAGTACGGGTGCTGCCTACGCCGATCTTGACAACGATGGCGACCTTGATCTGGTTGTCAATAACACGAATCAAGCAGCCTTTGTTCTTCAGAACGAAACCGGTAAGGAACGAAACCATCATTATCTGTCCGTGCAACTCACGGGATCTGGTGCCAATACACAGGGAGTAGGGGCTAAAATAACCCTATACCATGCCGGGAAGCAGCAATATGTCGAGCAGATGCCAACCCGTGGCTATCAGTCGAGCATGTCGCCACGGCTCCATTTTGGCTTAGGCACCAGTACAACAATAGATTCTCTGCGTGTTGTCTGGCCGATGGGAAAGCAACAGGTATTAAAGAACCTGAAAGCAGATCAACTCGTGACAATACACGAAAAAGAAGCTCAATCGACATACAGTACACCGCCTGCTGCACCCGCTATTTTTAAGGAAGTGAAAGCCCCAATGGCTTTTGCTGACCCAGTAAACACGGCCAACGATTTTAAGCGACAAACGCTGTTGGTCAATGCACAGTCGTTTAATGGCCCCTGTCTGGTAAAGGCCGACGTGAATGGCGATGGTCGCGAGGATGTTTATGCCGGAGGTAGTGGTGAGCAGGCTGGAACGTTATTTATCCAACAGGCAAACAGCCAGTTCAGCCGACTGGTACAACCTGCTTTTGAGGCCGATAAGGCTTGTAACGATGCCGATGCTGTTTTTTTCGATGCCAATGCCGATGGCTTTCCTGATCTCTACGTGTGCAGCGGTTATTACGGTGATTTAATGCCCGATGACCAACGGTTGCAGGATCGACTCTATCTGAACGATGGAAAAGGGCATTTTACGAAAAGCTCAAACGCGCTGCCTGCCTTACAAACCAGTGCGGGTTGTGTGCGGGTGGGTGATGTCAACCAGGATGGTCGCCCCGATCTGTTTGTTGGTGGTCGGGTAGTGCCGGGCCGATACCCTGAATCGCCGAAAAGTTATTTGCTCATCAACGATGGCCAGGGTAAACTTCCGCATTTTAGCGACAAAACGGCTCAGTTGGCTCCATTACTCGCCCAAATCGGAATGGTCACTGATGCGGCCTGGACCGACCTTAATGCTGATCGTAAGCCTGAGCTGGTCGTTATTGGCGAGTGGATGCCCGTTACGGTGTTTTCGTGGGAAAGTGGTCGGCTCACAGACCAGACTCAGGCGTATCTTGGCAAAGAGTATCGCGGGTGGTGGAATAAATTAGTAGTCGATGATTTTAATGGCGACGGGCGTCCTGATCTGGTGATTGGTAATCAGGGTCTGAATACACAATGCCGGGCCAGCGAACAGGAACCCGCCGAGCTCTATTATAAAGATTTCGATAAAAATGGGAAAATAGATCCGATTCTATGCCTGTATGTACAAGGGAAAAGCTACCCTCATGCCACACGCGACGAGTTGCTTGAACAGGTTGGTATGTTAAGGCATCGTTTTACGAATTACGACAGTTATTCAAATGCTACTCTTGCCGATGTGTTTACAGAAGAAGAATTGCGTGATGCGTCAAAACTGACGGCTACTTATCTGAAAACAGCCTATTTCGCCAGTACACCATCTGGCAAACTCGCTGAAAAACCGTTGCCACTGGCTGTACAAAAGGCCCCGATCTTCACGTTAACCGCTCTTGACTATGATCATGATGGGCGTAAAGATCTGCTTTTATGTGGAAACACCTCTAAGGCCCGATTACGGTTTGGCCGCTCCGATGCCAATGCCGGGCTTCTGCTGCGGGGCGATGGGCGGGGGAATTTTTCGGCAGTACCTCAATCAAAATCAGGATTTGAACTAACGGGCGATGTTCGGTCTGTAGTGCCAATTGGTAATTCATTGCTGTTTGGCATTAATCAACAACCGTTGAGAGCTTACGAGGGCCTTAAACTCTTATGAGCCCTATTTTTCGATCAAAGCAGACTGTCGGAAGAAAATATCATTCTTCCGACAGTCTGTCTTAACATAATTCGATCTGAAGTAGTTTACATCCATCAGTGCGTCTGTTTTATCACGTAACTAGGTGGCCACCATTCGAAATACATTTAAGAAAATTTGCGGATTAGGGAGTCTGATCGCGCTAACTGCATCGGTTGTTATGGCACAGCGAGTGCCGGCTTCAGAGTGGCCCGATCAGCCGGAAATTTACTTTCCGCAAGCGCCTGTACCCGGTAAATGGCGCAAGTCCATTGGGGCTGTTTTCACGACAACACCTCCTGAGTTGACCGAAGAGATCCGGGTCAGTGTCCCTGCTATTGATTTCAATCTTCAGCGCGGTTTAACGAAGCATTTATTTGCAGTAAGTCGATTGCAGACGCAGATCGTGCAGAGCAATCTGGCTTTAGGGTTACGCTGGGCTACTCCGCTTACGGATCGGATTTATTTGGCTGCTGGTTATGATCTAACGGGCTGGTTCGGTGCTCTACAGATTAAAGATGTGTTTAATAGTCAGGCCTATGGTGTGCAGAGTTTTCCTAGCCTATCAGTTGGTTATCGATTGACGAGAGACCTGGAGTTAACGGTGAAAACGGAAGCGATTATGGATCTGTACTACCGCTCGAAGGTGGGAAATCTGGCCGTTGTCTATAATCGGCGGCAGGTTAATGGAGTGGCGTTTACATTCATGCTGGAGCAGCCTTTTTATAATAATCGTCATGTATCGGTAGGTTTCAGAGCGGCTTACTCCAACTTTAACTGGCAGCTCTGGTCATTATACGACACATTTGACCGCAATCTGTTATACCCACAACTCATTTTTGGCTTTATCCTGTGATGCGATCACCGTATTTATTAATGAGCCTGTTGCTTCTGCTCTTGTTTGGGTGCCAGAAGGACTACGAAGCTCCTGTACCGTACACCTTTACCAATAAACCGGGGGCTGGTAAGTTTACGCCGGCTATTCGGAGCGCCATGGAAGGCGTTTATAGAGTTACAGATGGCGCTGGCCTGTTTGGTGATCAGGTGGCGCTGAAATGGACCTATACCAATGAAGGCACTGATACGACGCATTATTTATCTGTCTTTACCGGACTTGATGCCGGGTTTTTCAATCTCGAAATCAATGCCAAAGCCGATAGTCTGGCAATGGCTGGTTACTGGAGAAAATTGGTAAATACGCGAACAGGGCTGGCCCGTTTAGCGGTTCGGGTCAGACATAGTGGACGGCTACAGCCCTTTACCGGAAGTCTGGTTGAAGGCGATACACTGGTCATGGAGGGCGTGTATGGCGATCAGATGACCGAGCCAGCGCAAAAGCTAACACTGGCCTACAGCAGACCACTTAATCGCAGACCATTCTCGATTATGGCGCATCGGAGTGGGGGTCGAACATCCGATTTATTGCCTGCATCTGAAAATTCGGTTGAAATCATTAAACTGGCCTCACGCCTTGGGGCAACCGGTATTGAAATCGATGTGCGTTATACTAAAGATGGCGTACCTATCTTGTATCACGACAACACGCTTAACCTAAGGCTTGTACAGAAAAACGGGTTAGCCGGGCCGGTCGAAAACTATACCTATCAGCAGCTAAGTTCATTAGTCCGGCTCATAAATGGTGAAAAAATTCCAACGCTGGAAGAGGCCTTGGAGACAGTTGTCAGCAACACATCGCTGGAATTTGTCTGGCTTGATACGAAATACATCGGGCCAATGGATAAAGTACAGGCCATTCAACAAAAATACCGGCAGAAAGCTATTCTGGCCCGGCGAAATCTCCGAATTGTCATTGGCCTGCCAAGTACCGATGCCGTTGAATCTTACGAAGCGCTCAGCGATAAAGAGAATACGCCTATTCTATGTGAACTGGACACGTCGATTACCCGAAATTTGAATGCCCGGATCTGGGCACCCCGCTGGACGCTTGGCCCGCAAACAGAAGAAGTAAAAGCCATGCAGGCTGAAGGACGAACCGTATTCGTCTGGACACTCGATGAGCCTGAATTTATCCGTGAGTTCATTGCCGAAAATTCATTTGATGGTATTCTGTCAAATTATTCGCCGGTAGTCGCCTATTATCATTACGTAGACCAGTAATCGCATGAAAATTCGTTTACATATAGTCGGATTGATAGTTTGTCTGATACTGATCAGCGATCTGGCAAACGCTCAGGAAAGACGACGCTCGACAGATTCGACCCGAACCCGCCGATATGGTCGGTTATCCGGCGATTCAACGCGAATCAGACCACGCTTGCCTGACTCGATAAGAACCCGTCGCTGGGATTATGCGATCGTTGTAACGGCTGGTGGTGGCCTGTCGTACTATTCGACACATCTGGGCGTTCCACCGGGTCTGGAGCAGGCCCGTATCAGTCGGTTTGGCGTTCCTGCATCACTCCGGGTTATGTGGTATCCTGATCATCGGCTCCGGGTGGGAATAGAAACCGGCTGGACAACAATGTATAGCTATCGTGGGGAGGTTCTGGGCGAACGAACCCATGTATATGTGTCGGCAGTGCCCGTGTTATTGGTATTTTCAATGCCATTAGCCTGGGTCAGAGGGTTTGAGCGTAATCTGGTTCGTCGAATGGCCGTGACCGTCGGAACGGGTGCTTATGTCAACCATTCAAGGATGGATTATGCCGGAAAGGTAGAGTCAAATACACTTAGTTTAGGCTGGATGGCGGCCGCTTCATACACCTATCCGGTTGGGCGTCGTTTTAGAATCGCTGGCGAATTAAAGTGGTATGATGCAGTAGCCGTTGAAAATGCCGCCTTTACTGCCGAACTACAACTGGTTTGGCGTGCGTTTTCGTGGTAGTTTACTTTTCGAAGTTGAATCAGGACTATGCCAGCAAGCTAGAATGCCGATTCAGATTCGAATTTGACACCGATAAAATTGACTTAGTAAGACGTTATGAATCAGGAAAATCATAAAAAAGAGATTCTATTTTTAAGTGATACGCAAGCCCCGATGTGGGTTGAGCGGTTAGTGCTGCGAGCGCACCAGAACACCAAAGCGACAACCACAATCTTTGCTGAAATCATACGATTGAAACCCGCCGTACTGTATTGGCTCGGTGACATTGTATCGCTGGGCTACAGGAATAATAAGTGGCGGATTATTGATCAGTTTCTGGCGAAATGTACCGAAGTGGGCACCGCCGTCTATGCGATCATGGGTAACCACGACGTGATGGGCCGCCCTCGAAAAGGTGCCCGAAATTTCCAGCAACGCTTTCCTGAACACAGTCCTACAGGCTATATAAAAACCACCGACGGCATCGCTGTCGTCATGTTGAACTCTAATTTCAGCATACTTTCTGTTGCTGATCTGGTGAAACAGCAAACCTGGTATGAACAGGCGCTTCGTGATCTTGATGCCGACCCCACTGTGAATGTTATTATCGTTACCTGCCACCACGCTCCGTACTCAAACAGCAAACTGGTTGGTTCCTCGAAGCTGGTTCAGCAACGATTTGTGCCTGCCTATACCAAAACGCAAAAGGGACGGCTGTTTATTACGGGGCATTCTCACGCGTTCGAGCGATACCAGTTTGAGGGAAAAGAGTTTCTGGTCATTGGCGGTGGGGGAGGTCTCCGACAGCCATTGAATATGTCGCCGAACCGCCTTCCCGATATGGCGACGACGTATAAACCCTTATTCCATTACCTTGCCGTTCGTCGTGAGGGAGATGGCCTTGTGCTAACATCGTACTGTTTACGAAAGGATTTTTCGGGCTTTGATCAGGGCTATCAGTTTACGATACAGGCCGAAGTACCCGTATCCTGACGTAATCATTCTTCAGCCACCGTTCCGACGCCCAATTCCGAGAACAGCGTCTGCCAGTATTGCGTTACGGCCGGGTTATTTTCCTTGACGGATGCGTTCGGTTCAAACGGCAGTACCATCGTAATGTCTGGACTGCCAAGGGTATATCGCTTCAATTGTTCCGCATCCAGTTTGGCCCACTCGTCGGCCTGAGCGTTATCCTTGGGCGGTTTTACCTGAAAATCCCGTCGGCCGGTGCCTTTTACGCTTTCGATCATATCGCTCAGGTAATATACTTTCACCGTGGCTCCGGTCTCGTTGGCTTTGGCAATGACGGGCAAACTGGCCCAAATATCCGTTTCCTGATTCGATGATCCCGAGTTCTGGGCAACTAACTGTTGCAAAACCCGCTGACGAATCTGGGATTTCTCCTTCGAAAGAGCCATCGCAAATTCGGTTTCGGCCGTTTCGCGATCGGTTGGGCTGGCCGCCGATACGTCATCCATTTCAGAGCGAACCGATACATTGAGAGCACGGGCTTTCGAGGTGTTTTCATGGATAAAATACACCTCGAGCCGGTCGCCTTTTTGCCGGACATTCTGTTCGATAAGGTCAGTAATCGCCTGTTGGTATTTCTGGGCTACGAATGCCTTATTGATATTGACGCTGCGGGTCTTATCCAGAAAAATCAGTGTGTAAGTTGGTCCTTCCGTGTCTACTTTGGGTTTCTCTTTATCACTGGAACAGGCCAGCAGAGCTGTCAGGAAAAAGCCAATTATGGCCCAACCAAGCGTGGCAATGGGGAACGTACGTTTCATAGTGTAGTAAATGCCTGACCTTACCGGGTTGATACCAATAATTGCCGTAACGTGCTGTCTGCGGGGGCGTTGTGGTTCCAGTAATCGGTCAGAATAGTTTTCTTTAAAACGGCTCTGGAGGTCAGAAGGTTATCTTTGCTCTTGTAGATTTCTTCCCAGCCGACAATTTTGTGGGGAAACTGGCTCTCAAAAATTATTGTCAGTGTCCGGTCATCAGTCGGGTATTCGATGACATACGATTTGAGGAGTTTGCCCGGATATAAAACCCCTTCATACTTGTCTATTTTTAGTTTTGCGGGTAATGGCTCAAGTCGTTTGTGACGCAATCGGGCAGCCATCGTACCGGGAATAAGCTGAATTTCACCGGTAGGAAGTTTGTCCGGATTTATCCGGATTCGATTCCAGAGTTCATCTTCCAGCATGGCTTTCTCAACCGTGTAGTCTTCGTCAACCTCTTTCTCGAAATACGATTTCCCATTCACCTGGTAGCCATTGTTGCGGTAGTTGAGCTGAATATAGCTATGACCGCACCATTCCTGTCCTGATGTGCTGACTTTCAGCGTGTTTGGAAATAGTGGATTGCTAATTGGTGTGAAGACCGACGTAAAGAGTGAATAATCGTAAATACCCGTCACGAATTTTTTTGATAGATTCGTTTTAAGGACTGGCACCGACTTATCGTGGCTTTCTGGTGTTTCTGATTTTACCTGTTTGTCGGTCCGGAAATCTTCCGTCACGAAAATCAGCACGGCTTCGCCCGGATTCAACGCTCCATACTGTGCCTGTTCGAGCCGATAGCTGTTCAATTCCGCTTTACCCGTAAACCAGTAACTACCGAAATCTGCCGGTGCTGGGTTAGCTGTGCCTGAATTACCAGCCGGTTGTTGCTGGAAGATGGTCGCTTTCATGGCGAAAGCGAATACAACGGCCAGGGCGAGGACAATGAGTAGGAAGTTTTTCTGAACAAACATAGATTACTACGGAATTCGGTCCGGCAAAAATCAGCCAGTTTCGCTTATCTTACAACTCTTTACCAAATATTTACCCAGTCATGATACAACCTTACTCTCGACTCCTATTAATTGTTTACTGTACTTTTTTTATTTTTCATTCCCTGACGGCTCAGGTTGAAAAATCGCCAGCGCGCCAGGAAGGCGAAGGCCCATTCGGGAAACTAATCATTCGGGGCGTTACGCTTGTGAACAGTACTGGTGCTCCACCAGTCGGCCCGATGGATATTGTGGTCGAAAAGAACCGCATTGTTCAGATTAAACAAGTTGGTTATCCGGGTGTACCAATTGATCCCAAAGGTCGCCCAAAAGCGGCATCGGGCGATAAAGAACTGAACTGCGAAGGAATGTATCTGATGCCCGGTTTCGTGGATATGCACGGCCACATTGGCGGGCAGGCGCAGGGTGCCAATGCTGAATATGTTTTTAAACTCTGGCTTGGGCACGGTATTACGACCATTCGTGACCCATCATGCGGAAACGGCCTCGACTGGGTGCTTGAGCACCGCGCCAAAAGTGAACGGAATGAAATTACGGCACCACGTATCAAAGCCTATACCGTGTTCGGGCAGGGAGCGAAAGAGCCGATCAGTACGCCCGAGCAGGCCCGTGCCTGGGTACAGCAAAATGCCAAACGTGGGGCTGATGGCATTAAATTCTTCGGTGCCGAACCGAATATATTCCGGGCAGCTCTGGAAGAAAACAAAAAATTAGGGCTGCGATCAGCTTGCCACCATGCCCAACTGGAAGTTGCCCGTATGAACGCATTGGCTACCGCGAAAGCTGGTTTGACCTCGCTGGAACACTGGTACGGTTTACCCGAAGCTTTGTTCGATGATAAAACGGTTCAAAATTATCCTGCCAATTACAATTATGGCAACGAACAGAACCGCTTTGAAGAGGCTGGTAATCTCTGGCAGCAAGCAGCAAAACCGGGCACCGACCGGTGGAATAAGGTTATGGACGAACTGATCGCGCTGGATTTTACACTCGATCCCACCTTCAATATCTACGAAGCTAACCGCGAACTGATGCTGGCCCGACGCGCCGAATGGCACGACGACTATACGATGCCCAGCCTGTGGCGGTTTTACGGTCCAAGCCGAATCTCCCACGGGTCGTACTGGCACTCGTGGGGAACCGAGCAGGAAGTTGCCTGGAAAAAGAATTATCAGCTTTGGATGGAGTTCATCAATGAATACAAAAACCGGGGAGGTCGCGTAACCGCTGGCTCCGATTCCGGCTTCATTTATCAGCTATATGGGTTTGCTTACATCCGTGAGCTCGAACTCCTGCGCGAATCGGGATTTCATCCCCTTGAGGTAATCCGGGCGGCCACCCTGAAAGGAGCAGAAGCGCTTGGAATGGCCGATCAGATCGGTTCCGTTGAGATAGGTAAATTGGCTGATTTTGTGATCATTGATCAAAATCCGCTGGCCAATCTGAAAGTGCTTTACGGCACAGGAGCCATTCATCTGAACGACAAAAATGAAGTTGAACGGGTTGGGGGCGTAACGTATACTGTTAAAGATGGTGTCGTTTATGATGCCAAGAAATTACTGGCCGATGTGCGTAAGATGGTCGCTGATGCCAAGCAGAAAGAAAATTTCGAAATAAGCCAGCCAGGTGTGGCACCAAAGCCAGGAAAAATATCGGGTGGTAAGAATTAATCGTCATGGTTTTTGCCTGTAGCCGTGCCACGGTTTAAAACCGTGGCACGGCTACAGGCAAAAACCATGATACTTTTTTTTACAAGAATAGGGATTAGATAGAATGCTGTATAGTGATTTCTTTGACCTGAATGCCCGCTGGCTTTATAACTCGTAGCATATAGAAGCCACTCTGCCATGCGTACGCTTGATTACGTAGCGAATGGGAGAAACTGAATTGCCCATACCTAATAGACTGCTTCAGGCGATAATACTTAATCTCTTTGTACGGAGTTTCATCGGCAAAAAATAGATTTGCCGGGTCGATGTTGTACCGCGACCAGTCAGGTGAGCCACCGACGCAAATGCGTGGACGTCAGTATTCCGTTCTATATCAAAAAACGCTTGGTTCTGTTCGCTGGTCGTAATCCACCGTTTAGCGTTGGAATGAATTGAGTAAAACTTAATAGGTACTTGGGGTAGGAGGGTACATGAGAGTAACAACACCTGACGGAGTTACTTTTGCCTGCGTCGTTTCGTGCAGATTACATTCCATCCCTTTGAACAAACAGGAAGATGCTTTATAAAAAAATCGCCTGTATAGGCTTACTTATAGTATTGACAGGTATTTGGGCTGATGCTCAGAAATTGCCCGAAAAGAAAGAAATACTGGCTAAAATGACACTGGCCAACGACTACTTTATGAAAAAGTGGCCGGACACGGGTAAGGAAATCGTGACGAATAAAACCCGGCCCAGTAACATCTGGACGAGGGCTGTTTATTACGAGGGATTGATGGATTTGTATAAGACCGATCGGCAGCCACGCTATTACGATTATGCCGTCGATTGGGGTGAAAAACACCATTGGGGAATGCGTTCGGGGACAAAAACCCGTAATGCTGATGACCAATGCTGTGGTCAGACCTACATTGATCTGTACCTGATCGATAAGAAGCCGGAACGCATCCATGACATCAAAATCTCCATCGATTCAATGGTGGCCAGCCGGAAAATAGACGACTGGAACTGGATCGATGCCCTGCAAATGGCCATGCCCGTCTTTGCCAAATTAGGCGTTATCTATTCCGACAATGCGTATTTTGAGAAGATGTATCAGATTTATCAGTTCTCGAAAACGCAGCATGGCGGAAATGGACTATATAATCCGAAAGATCATCTGTGGTGGCGCGATAAAGATTTTGTACCTCCCTACAAAGAGCCAAACGGGAAGGATTGCTACTGGTCAAGGGGCAATGGTTGGGTAGTGGCCGCGCTGGTCCGTGTGCTTGACATTATGCCCAAAAATGCACCCCACCGCGACGAATATCAGCAAATGTATCTCGACATGATGCGGGCGCTGGTGCCTATTCAGCGACCAGACGGTTTCTGGAATGTTAGCCTGCTCGATCCAACGAACTATGGCGGGAAAGAATTATCCGGAACTGCTTTGTTTACTTATGGCATGGCCTGGGGGATTAACAAAGGTTTGCTGGATCGTAAAATCTATTCACCAATCATTACCAAAGCCTGGAATGCGATGGTTACCGACTGCGTCCATCCCGATGGCAAGTTGGGCTATGTGCAGGGAACGGGCAAGGAGCCCAAAGATGGACAGCCTGTAACCTACGACAGCATACCCGATTTTGAAGATTATGGATTAGGTTGTTTCCTGCTTGCAGGGAGCGAATTGTGTAAGTTGAAATGAGAAAATTCCTGCTTCTATGGTTGCTGATGGGCACAACAGCGGGATCGATGCTGGCTCAACCGCGCTGGCCCGCCATCACTCAACAGACTAAACCCTGGACCCGGTGGTGGTGGATGGGAAGTGCGGTCAATGATAAAGACCTGACCCGATTGCTGGAAGAGTATCAGAAAGCGGGCCTGGGTGGAGTCGAAATTACACCGATCTATGGCGTAAAAGGGACCGAAATGCAATTTATCAATTTTCTGTCGCCGACCTGGCTGGATCGACTGGATCATACACTTGCCGAAGCTAAGCGACTCAATATGGGTGTGGATATGGCGCAGGCATCGGGTTGGCCGTTTGGTGGGCCATGGGTCACACCGGAAGACGCCTGCAAGTATGTCACCTACAAAACCTATAGCCTGAAAAGCGGGGAGAGTCTGACCGAAGCCGTTACGTATCTGCAGAAGCCCATTCTCCGGATCGTTGGGCAGCCCATTGACCGTAAAGAACTGGTTGAACCAGTGGCAAAAAATCCTGATCTGCAATTTCACGCGTTCGATCAGGTACGCTTCGAGAAACCGCTGCCACTCCAGACACTAATGGCCTATTCAGAAAAAGGGCAGGCAATTGATCTGACCAAATTCGTCGATGGATCCGGCAAGTTGAACTGGACAGCCCCGGCGGATAACTGGATGCTCTATGCCGTGTTTGAGGGCTGGCATGGTAAACAGGTCGAGCGAGCCGGACCCGGTGGTGAAGGCGACGTAATCGATCATTTTTCGAAGGCTGCAACACAGCGTTATCTGCGCCATTTTGACGAAGCCTTTAAAGGGCGGAAGAGTTTGCCAATCCGGGCATTTTTCAATGATTCGTATGAGGTAGATGATGCGCAGGGTGAAGGAAATTGGACCCCGGCAATGTTCACCGAATTTCAGCAACGGCGTGGATATAATCTCAAACAGCATTTACCAGCTCTGTTCGGGAAAGCTGCTGAAGACATCAATAAGCGGGTATTGAGCGATTACCGCGAAACCATTTCGGAGCTATTGCTGGAAAACTACACCCAAACGTGGCACAATTGGGCGAAGGGGAAAGGTGCCCTGATCCGAAATCAGGCGCATGGGTCCCCGGCCAATATTCTTGATCTGTATGCCGCTACCGACATTCCTGAAATTGAAGGAACGGAAATTCTACGAATCAAATTCGCGTCATCGGCGGCACATGTTACCGGTAAACCGCTGACATCGTCTGAGTCGGCAACCTGGGAAAATGAACACTTCCTGTCGAAACTCAGCGATGTAAAAAAAGCCATGGATCGGTTTCTTCTGGGTGGTGTCAATCATACCTTCTATCACGGAACAAACTATTCACCAGCGTCGGCTGCCTGGCCGGGCTGGTTGTTTTATGCGGCTGTACACTTCAATCCGAATAATACCTTCTGGACCGATTTCGGTAAACTGAATCAGTACGTAGCCCGGTGTCAGTCGTTTTTGCAGCTAGGGAAACCCAATAATGATGTGCTGGTGTACCTGCCGATTTACGACGCCTACACCCGTCCCGGAAAAGTGCTGCTACAACATTTCGATGGTATTCAGCATGGTTTTGCTGGAATGCCGGTTGGTAGTATTTCCGAATCGCTTTGGCAGAAAGGCTACGGTTTCGACTTCATTTCAGACAAACAACTGCTGAACGTTTCAACAACGAATGGAACCCTTCAAACCGGTGGTGTAGCCTATCAGACCATCTTGCTGCCTGCTCCGGAATTCATACCACTTGAAACAGTTACGCAACTCATGGCCCTGGCTAAAAATGGAGCCACAATTGTTGTGAACGGTCAGTTGCCTGCCGATGTGCCGGGCCTGGGTAATCTTGACAGTCGGCGAAGTGCGTTTAAAAAGCTGCTTTCTCAGTTAACATTTGCCGATACCGAAAAAGCCGGTATTCGTCGGGCAGTTTTTGGCAAAGGGGCTTTTCTGATTGGAAATGATACCGATGAACTATTAACCCTGGCGGGGGTAAAGCGTGAAACTTTAGCGGATAATGGATTGCAGTATATTCGACGCCGTCATGCAACAGGCCATTACTATTTCATTGTCAATTGGGGCGATAAACCCGTTGATGGATGGATGCCGCTTGCTGGAGCACAGTCTTCAAAGTCAGCCGCCTTGTATAATCCAATGACTGAACAAACGGGAATAGCCGCGCTGCGAACCCGAAACACAACGAATGAGGTTTATCTACAACTTGCCCCCGGTGAGTCCTGCATTCTGGAAACGTCGACTAAGCTGATCAGTAATCCAGACTATCCCTATTTGAAAACGATAGGAAAAGCTCAGGAAATAACGGGTACCTGGACAATTCGATTTGTGTCAGGAGGTGGAGCATTACCCGCAACCGTTAAAACAGAAAAGCTGGCATCCTGGACCGAAATGGCGGGTGATACGGGGAAAACATTTTCAGGAGCTGCTACCTATACCATCTCATTCGCGAAGCCGGCCGAAACCGGTGATGGGTATCTACTCAATCTGGGACGAGTGGCCGAGAGCGCCCGCATTCAGGTCAATGATCAGGATGTTAAAACAGTAATTGGCCCCAACTATCAGCTTTTAATTCCGGAAGCCTGGCTGAAAAATATCAATACACTGACTGTTACGGTATCTAATGGTATGGCCAATCGGATTATAGACATGGACAAACGGCATGTGGAATGGAAGAAATTCTATAACGTCAATATGTCGCCCCGGCTCCGCGAAGACCGGGATGCCAATGGCCTGTTTACAGCCGAACGATGGACTCCGAAAGAATCGGGGTTGATCGGGCCCGTAACGCTTATGCCAGTGAAGGTATTTAAGGCCGACAGTGTCGAGAAATAATCTTAAACCAACAATGGAAGAAATTGCTTTTACAATGAAACTCAAACCGGGCGTCGAAGCCGAATACAAACGCCGTCACGACGAAATCTGGCCCGAATTATCGACCGCTTTGACAGAGGCAGGTATCCGCGATTATTCAATTTTCCTGGATCGGGCGAGTGGCACCTTGTTTGGCGTCCAGAAACGCATGGAAGGGCATTCGGCCACCCGATTGCCTGAACTGCCGGTCATGCAGCGTTGGTGGCAGTATATGGCCGACCTGATGGACGTCAATCCAGATAATTCGCCAGTTGTGCAGCCACTGGAGCCGGTGTTTCATTTAGATTGATCCGTTCAGGATTAAGTGGGTCTTATGGAATCTAACGTACTTATACTTCTACTTGCTTGGCTTTCTGCCGGATCAATATCGGTACGATTAAAAAACTTATACTGCTGAATAGGAGGGAAAAACCGGTTTGAGCTGCATGAAGAAACGTTGCCATGACAACGCTGGCTGTTTCATCCATTCCATAAAGCATAAGGACCCGGCTAACCAGAAAATGATAGGTCCCGACGCCACCCTGCGTCGGGACAGCGATACCTCCCAATGAACTCACCGTCAAAATGGTTAGCGCAGCCGACGGAGGAAGTGACAAGGTTTGGGAAGAAGCAAAAAAGAGGATGTATGTAACGAGGAAGGCCAATGCATAGCTCGCGATCGTGAGGCCAATAAACAAGCTGGGACTTTTCAGTTTTTGAATGGCTATAAAACCTTTGCCCATATTGAGAGCAATAGCACCTAATCGTTTCGATAAAGGGTGCTGTCGAAAGGTCTGATTCCGAAACAGCCAGTAGAAAAAAATAAACAGAAGGATACTGATTCCTGCTAATACGATAAGAATAACACCGGACTGGCCGCTGGACGTCATTCGCGATAGAAGAGGGCTGAATAAATCAGTAATAAATTGACCAACGCGCTTGAACTCAAAGAAAAGCGTTAGCCCAATCAATAGAACAAGCGTGAGTAAATCAATGACCCGCTCGGCCACCACAGAGCCTAAGCCCTGAGAAATTGGAACACCGTCAGTTCGTTGCAATGTGCCACAACGGGTAAGTTCGCCCGCACCAGGAATGATCATGCTAGCCATCGAACCTGCCAGCAAAGCGATTGTTGTTCGAAATAGAGAAGGCTGGTAGCCAAGCGCCTGTAAGGTAAGATGCCAGCGGGCAGCCCGGGCAATATGATACATGCCTATGATGATTCCAGCAACACCCAGCCATCGAAAATTTGCCTGTCGAAACTGAGCCGATAATTCGTTTAGCGGTACGTCTTTTAAAACGTACCAGAGTAAACCAATGGCTAAGAGAATCGGCAATACCTGCCGCACAAACGTGTTATTCATGCGGGCAAATTACCTATTTTAATAAACACATTGCTTGATTTTGGCAAACTGGCATGGTATTGGTAAGTTTGATTAGGTAAAAATGAGAATACCCATAACCCGTATCAGATAGATAACCCTAACTCATGTCAAAGAAAAGGAAAGGCCCCAATCCTGTCCCTACAACCAGTCAGGCAACAAAACCGCTCAAGCCGCAGCCAGCAAATCCTGCTTTAACAGAAGCTATTGTTGCCCCTCAATCCAAACATGTACCTGATTCTGAGCAACCTTTTGAGTTAATACGATTCGATAGGCGAGTCAAATGGTTCATTGGAATCTGTATTGGGCTATTTGTTCTGTTGACACTAGCGAAGATTAATTATTCGTCAATTGGCATGTGGAATACGACCATGCCTGATGGTTCTGATGCCCGGCGTGGTATTATAGCTGGTAAGCCCAAGCCGATACGCATGGATGAATGGGCGATTCTGGCGCCCTTTATGTTATCGCAGGCAAATCAGGGTTTTCCGCTTGAAAATCCGGCTATTGGTGGTGAAAAGGTAGCCCTGGTTGGCTATTTTCCAATTAATCACTTTATCTCTTTTTTTAGACCTGATTACTGGGGTTTTTACCTGTTCGATGTTGATCACGGTTTTGCCTGGCGATGGAATTTTATCCTTTGTTTTGGGTTGATTTCGGTTATGTTGTCTTTTATGTTGCTGACACGTAATCAGTTCTGGCTTTCGGTATTAGGTGCTTTCTGGTTGATTTTCTCTCCCGGTCTGGCCTGGTGGTCTTTCTTTCTCCTGACCAGTATTTATTCGGGATTTGGTATGTTGATCGCATCGGCATATATGTTCTTTTCAACAAAGACAAGAACCATCCTGATTGCAGGTGTTTTGTTTTTCTGGTGCTTCTCAATGTTTGCCCTGACGCTGTATCCGCCTTATCAGGTACCCTTGGGTTATCTGCTGGTCTTTTTGTTGGTCGGTTACACCTGGAGGCATTTCAATAAAGAACTGTTACTAAGCAGACTGTGGCTGAAGCTGGGTGTTTTTGCTGTAGCTTTTGCTGTCATGGGTGTCGTTTTCTACATGTATTATCTGGATGCAAAGTCGACCATCGATGTCATGTCTAACACAGTTTATCCAGGCAAACGCAGTGAAACCGGTGGCACGGGCTTTATTGCTAACTGGTTTTCGGAATATTATGCCGGATGGTTACTCTCTGACCAACGATTTCCACAAACGTGGCTTAATATCTGTGAATTATCGCATTTCATTACATTCACGCCCGTCATTGCCATAGGTACGCTTATTTACTTTACCCGAACAAGAAAAATTGATCCTCTTCTGGCTATTATTCTGGGGTACGTTCTGGTATTGCTAATTTGGATTGAAGTTGGCTTCCCCGCTTTCCTGGCCAAAGCAACCCTGTTGGATGTTAGCCCGACGCGTCGAACGCAAATTCCGTTCGGTATCGCCAACGTAGTACTGGCTATACTTTACATGAGCTATATTCATGCAAAGAAAATCAAGGTCAGTAGTTCCGTTGCGGCTTTGCTTTCAGTGGGCGTAATTGGCTTTATGATTTATGCCGCCTGGCTGAATCTGGAAGATGCACAGGGTATCTATAAGACCTATCAATTGTTTTTGCCTACGGTATTTTTCATTGTTCTTAATTTCCTGTTACTGCCAGTCATTAATTTTCAGTATAAAGAAATTGCTGTAGTAAGTGCAGTGGCTCTATTTACATTGCCTAATCTGAAGATTAATCCGGTTGGTAAAGGCATGTCGCCAATCACTGAAAATGCCCTTTACCAGAAAGTGCGGGAACTCCACCTCAAAGAGCCGAAAGCCCGTTGGGTGGTTCTTGGAAACCAGTATATCACGTACTTAGTTACCGCTACAGGCGTTAATCAGTTAAGCGGAGTGAAGAATCAGCCCGATTTTAAAACGATGCACGTGCTGGATCCAACCGCCAAACGTGACTCTGCCTACAACCGGTATGCGCATTCTGTTTACAATACTTATATCGACCCGGCTCATCCCGATACGGTTATTATGCAGAATGGGTATGAGGATGGCTATCAGGTAGCGCTCGACCCCTGTTCGCCTAAACTTAGGCAGCTTAATGTACGCTATATTATTTTCGATCGCGTTCCGCAGCCGGTCGAAATTCGATGCATGAAACAAGTTGCAAAACTGGGTAATCTCGAAATCTACCGTACTAATGACTGAGCAGATATATATCCTAATCCCGTCTTTCAACGAAGGTAAAGTTATTCGACAGACGATTCGATCTTTAGGTGACCAGTATCATATTGTTGTCATTGACGATGCCTCTACCGACGATACGGCTAATGCCGTGCGTGACTTACCCATCTATTACCTCCGACATGACATCAATCTAGGACAGGGAGCCGCTTTGCAAACCGGTATGGACTTTGCCCTACAACAGGGAGCCGATATTGTTGTTCATTTTGATGCTGACGGACAGCATAATCCAGCGGATATAGATCAATTTATCGACGTACTGAAGACCCGAAAGGTTGATGTTGTGTTAGGTTCACGGTTCATGCGCCAGGAGGATTTGCTGGCTATACCACGCTTACGCCGATTGCTTTTACGCGTGGCCCGAGTTATAAATGGGTTACTTACGGGTCTGTGGTTATCCGACGCGCACAATGGTTTCCGGGTTTTGAACCGGAATGCCCTGCATACTATCCAACTAAAAGAGAATCGAATGGCGCATGCTTCGGAAATCCTTATGCAAATAAGGCGGAATCAGCTTCGCTATGTTGAATGCCCCACTCACATCATTTATACTGAATATTCTCAGGTGAAAGGGCAACGCTGGCAGGGCGCCGTCGATATCTTGATCGATGTATTTATCAATAAATATTTTCGCTAATGAACGCAGATATTCAACTCAGTTTTACACCGATTCAGCTACTGTTATCCCTGTTGCTGTTGGTTGTGGCAGTAGCCTCGCTCCGGCTTTTCAGGAATCGGTTACTGTATAGGTTGTTTTTTGTGGCCATCGTCGTGGTAGGTATTTTGTTTGTTTCCATTCCTGAACTGCCTTACTATATTGCGAACCGATTGGGGGTGGGGCGTGGCGTCGACCTTGTGTTTTATCTGCTCTTTACAGGTTTTCTACTATTGATTGCCGTTCTATATCGGAGGCTGCTTCAGCACGATGTTATTCTGACGCAGATTATCCGTCAGAACGCCATTAAAAATTATAGCGGGATCAAATCACAACTGCCGGAACGAGGTCCAACAAAACGACGGGGATAGTACGAAGGTAATGGAAGGGCACACTAACTTACAGGCGATGCCAGTTTGGACAAATAACCTGCTGGCTCATTAGGGGCTGCCCCGGAAACCACTGGTCAGGTGCGATTACGAGTCGTTCTATTTCTGGATTGAGCCAGGCACCCCACCAGCTAAAGGAGCTGTTGGCTATAATGGCGTGGTGGCATAAACGCATCAAATACAAATCCTGCCAACTATCGGCTCCCTGGTTATGGTCAATAAAGGTAGCCGTTTTACCTAGTTGGCTCAGTTCGCGTTTGGCCCAAATCGGATCGTCTGAAAAAACAAAGAAATGTAGGTCTGAGACTCGTTCGCGCAGGTAGCTAATCGAGCGAATGTAATAGTCTATATCACAGAGTCCATGGTATTGATTGGCAGTTGGATTTGTGACATAATCGCCCCGACGGATGTGAATAAAGGTTGCATTGGGATTCCGAAGAATGGTATTTGCTATTGCTAACGTAACCGCCGATGGTGTTTTCCGAAAAACCAGCTGTTTTCTCAGCGTTTCGGCTACTGGTTTAAAGTAAGATTCAGACTGCCAATAGCCGAAGCAAAGCACGTTTTGGACCTTATCAGGTAATTTCGTTATAGCGTCTGGGTTTGTAGCCGATTCCCTCACCAGAATAGTATTCATGCCCGGCAGATTTACTCGCGCTGATACGCTAATTAAATCCAGAATAGAAGCCTGCTTAGGGCGAATCGAAAAGGTGTCGAGTTCGTATTGTCTTGGAGTGTAATGGCGTAGTCTGGCTAACGTAGTACTCTCCAGAAGGTGCCGTTCCAGGCGTAGTTCTGTCTGGAGTTGATGGGCTAATCGAACCCCGAATGCATATTGAAACAACTGATTGCCTAACCCGCCTAGCAAAACTGAGATGACCATAAATCAGGGGATGGCAGTATGCACACAACTCATTTATGCTCTGCCAGAAAATTAACCGTCACAAATATTTCCAGGTATTCTGTATAACTATCGATTCGGCGGAGACCGTTGCCTACAATTCGGTATACATTGTAGGTTGGCGATAGCAGATTCCAGAAATCCCGAAAGTAGGTCCGTGAGTCAATGCTTGTGCCCCCAAATTCAAATTGAATGAAACGGATACGGCCTTGCTGAATCATTTTGGCCGCTCCTTTCAACACAGCCAATTCATGACCTTCCACATCAATTTTCAGTAAATCGATGTGCTCGATCTTCTGGGCCGCAGAAAATTCATCGACCGTACTGAAGGTAGCTATTTCATTTTTGGCAAATGAAACATTGATGTGGTGTAAATCACGATCATAAACCGACGCCATCCCCGATTGTTCCGCATCTGTAAACAGCGCCATTTCACCAGGACGATCGCTTAGTCCCAGATTATGCTTGATCACATTCGGTTCCGGGAGGTTGGCTTTGAGTGTCTGGTAAGTAGCATGTGATGGCTCGAAGCAATGAATGGCAACCTGATCATCGAACCTGTTTATGAGCATTCGGGCATAGGTACCAACATTCGCACCGACATCAAAGATTGTTGTGCCACGGGGTTGACCGGCTGTTTTCTTAGCTACATAACGGACAACATATTTTTCTCCGCTATCGTCAGTAAACGAGCCTCCGCCATAATTCATGGCGTAAATAACAAACAGATATAATTTTTCGTAAACGGGTTGTAGCAGTGTAATTCGTATAGGTGCCAGCAACCATTGTAAAAACTTCTTCATGAGCTTAGTCGATTCGGCGGGTCATTTCAAAGATACCACACCCATACACACAGCCGAAATTAGTCTGAGCCGCCTGGGTGCGCCAGTCTACATTTTCAAAAAACTGTTCATTATCGTCGATGTACGAAAATCTTTCGATGGTGTAATGAGGCTCAAACAACTGAACCAGATATGCAACCGAAAATACACGGTGCGCGTTATAAACGATGCCTTGTGGACCAATAGGTGATGAGAAATAGAACGTTCCACCCGGCTTAATAATCTGACGGATATTATCTAACGCTTTAATGTGGCCGTTTGCATCGATAGGGTCTCCATAACGTCCCAGACCAAAATGCTCGATGGCGTGGAGGGCCGAAATCGAGTCAGTCGAGTGAATAAGGTCGGTCGGCAGGTTCATTAAATCGGCCTGCCGAAAGCTGACATTAGGGATACTACGGGTCAATGGCCGAATATCGATAATTTCAATCGGTCGATAGGCCGCAACATGCCCAACGAATCCATCGATTCGGGAGCCAATATCCATATGCTTGCCAGGGTTATTCCTGAAGATCCGCTGTGCTACATACAGGTCTTGTAAAAAATAGTGCTTTATTAACTCACCACTCTCGGCATATCGGTCAAAAACAGCAGGGTAGTAGCTAAGAATAGGAAAATCTGAATGGCCGTCAAGCTGCTTTTTGAGCTTAAAATAATCATTTATGTAGTCAGGGGTTGCTTTGATGCCACCCCAAACAATTTGTGAACCGATTTTAAGAATACGTCCAATCATAATGTGTCAGGCTTTAATCAACTGACGGGCCTTATTCATCGATTTGATAAGGATACGTTCAGGTAACAGGTTGATTATATGGGTAATGGTAGCTATTTTGATCCGCTGGCTCAACGGGGCTACATAGCCAAAATCACGTATAAAACTTTCTTTAATCGCTACATTGCTACGCCACTTGATGCGCAGGTTGGTAAATACTGTATTGGTGTTATGAATGCGATAGGCCGTCAGACACTCGGGCAGATTTTGCATGCGCAATCCGCTATTAATCAATAGGAATAAACTGTAATAGTCATTGAAATGTGAAAAGCGAATGACATACAAGTCTTCTTTCAGGACATTGCGATACATCACTGAAGGATTTGCAATGGGAAAGCGTAAATAAAATTCATTAAAGATGGCTTCATGTGAAAGCGGATAGGCACGCATACCTGTCGTATTTCCATGGCTATCGATCAACTCCAGATTACTGCCAACCAGAAACACATCCGGGTTAGCCTGTAGAAAAGCGACCTGTTTGGCCAGACGATCTGGTCGGGCAATATCATCAGCATCAAGCTTGGCAATAAATGTGCCGGTTGCCTGACGGGCGGCTATATTACTGGCTACTTCACCCCCATACCCTAAAGGAGTTGGTTCCCAAAGCGGTCTTACTCGCGGGTCACGCTGGGCATAGTCGGCAACAATACGGGCTGTATTGTCAGAAGATCCATTATCAAAAACTAACAGTTCCAACCGCGAATACGATTGCGACAGGATACTCTCAATTGCCTGGGCCAAATACTGCTCACCGTTATAAACGGGCATAATGACCGATACCAGCGGAGTGTCTGAAGAATTCATTGCAATCGGTCTCTCAACTATCAAGCCACAATGCTATCAAGCTATGTAAACAAACAACATTTTATCGTAAATTTAAGCTTATGTAGCCAGAAAAAATGAGAGCAACTTCCTGCTTTATTTAGTCAGTATGATGTTCATCGGCTGATATACCTTCTCCGCGCCGTTTCTGAGGTAGATCCATAGCGTATACTGCCCTGGTTTCAGGTATTTTTTGTCAAGAACGCAGGAGAATCCTGGCTGGGTATATTTTCTGTTCAGTATGTGGTCGTCCGGGTCCTCCCAGGCGTGTTTCTGCGCAGTAAATGCGTAACAGTCGGTTGCCGAACGGGCAATTACCTGAATGGATGTGTTTCTGGCTAATGATCCATCGATCTGTGCCCACGCCCGGTATAGAATCAGGAAATCGCCGGTTTCGTAGGGTTGGGCATTGACCGTAACGTTATGGCTGGGTAGCAGCTGTGCCGGATCAAAGGGCTCAGGCATACTTTTAAGATCCTCAAACGTAATAGCAGGGACCTGAAAAATTCCCTTTTGGCGAGCATCCGTAAAAATTGTGTTGGCAATCGCCGGATTTGCCCAGTGCAAAAACAGATTCGCTGGATTGGCGTTATAAAAAGCACTGCTGAATTTCAGGTTGCGCGTTCGGTCCTCAATCCGCTTACGGTTTTCCTGATTGATGGCCGACAGATAAACAAACAACGCTACTCCTACATAGCCTGCCAGCACCCCTAACCGCAGATAATGATGCCTGAAGGTTTCAAGGGCCAGTACCGATTGGGTAGCAAACAGCATAACGACCACAATGCCATAGCGTGGCGTAGCAGCTTGCCCAATGCCCATGCCTGAGCGCGTAGCCATGAGCGACAGACAAGTGAGGTAAAGGAATACCAGCCAGCCAACAAGGGGCAAATGCTCAATAATCCGCTTTGTATACCAGAGATAACCAAGCAGGCCAACCGATACCAGCAAGGATAGCGCACCGAACAGCATACTTAATTTCTGGCGACCCGGCCCCAGCAACATGCCTGTCAGTGTAAAAAAGTAACTGATAGCCCGACCCGTATGGTTTATCAGCGAGTCGGCAATGTCGGGGTGATAGGGCGGCCGGATATATCCCCAGAAATAAAGAGCAATCGTAGCCGCAGTAATCGCTAGCCACAAGACCAGCTTTCGATAGGATTGGGTCAGAACCAGCAACGCGGCACCGGCAAAGAACGTAAACATGCCATTTCCACTGGTAAAGGTGGCCAGTACAGCCGCTCCGCAAGCCGCAATAAACGCATTTCGACCGGGTTTGCTCAGGCTATATAGACTAAGCATGGCAAACGGAATGACGTATAGATTCTGTAAGGCTGCCATGCTCCAGGTGGAGAGTTCCCAGTATTGAAACAGGAAAAGCGAATAGGCAGCAGGTACTAGATAAAGGAGCTTTTGCGAAATGGAAAATTGACGGAACGATGCCTTCAGGAAAAGAACGCAGATCAATAATAGCGATACATTACCTACAATAATTAAATGGCTGAAATTCAATTCACCAAATAATCCATAGTCGGCCAGAAAAACCAGCCGGTCGAACACGATTCGATGCTCGTTGTACTGCGAAAAAATCAATTTAAGCCTGTCGCCAAAAGTCAGTTTACCAAAGGCATACTCAGAAATAAAGCTTAGAGCGCTGTTGAAATCGTCTTCGTAAGGAAAGTTATAGGCGTTTTCGAAAATGGTTTTATAGTAGATAAAAATAGGAATAGCTATCAGAATACCCAGGAAAACAGACTGAATGGCCGATGTCCGTTGCGATGTTTCTGACGAACTCGCCAGCATGGGCGCGAACCAGGTTGGGCTGGACAGATTGGTTGATCGGGCTTCCTGTTTCTGATGTTTTTCAACTGGAAATAAGCGTCGGAAAATGGGAGTAGCCTTGGCCGTAAGCGTTGCCATTGAGCAGATCAGTAGAAATTTGACGCGGTAAGTATAGCGCATTATCTACTAGTAGACAAGGAAAGCACAGCTGTATGTTATCGTAGAATCACCGATCGATGATGTGTCGTTTCTGTTTGCTGATGTATAGAAGTTTAGTTGTAATAAGACATAACCCAGATGGATTTGGGTTCAGCTTAGGTGATACCAGAAACGATGGAATTATTTTTAGGCAATAAGTAACTTCTTCATTCCCAGTTGGTAAAACCAATTAGTACGCTATAGCCGACAGAAAGAACCCACACATTGAAAATTGCGTTTGATTGACACAGAATCCTTCCACAAGTGGTTTGGTTATACCTCTTTTTACGGGATGGTTGTGTAAATTTGCATCTTATACAGAAGCTATCTTTCGATGAAGTTAAACCTTCGTTACCAGGAGTCATTTGAGGACCGTCATCACGGCCAAACCGACGCGGCCCAGGCCGAAATGCTCCAAACTATTTCTGCGACCGGGTTGCCGGTCGAATCCATCGACGAACTAATTGATCAGACGGTACCGGCAGCAATCCGGCTCCCCCACCCCCTTAATCTGCCCGCTCCCAAGTCGGAAACGCAATTTCTGGCGGATTTCAAGAAACTGGCTGGTCAAAACAAAGTCTTCAAATCGTACATCGGTACCGGTTATTACGATACCATCACACCGAATGTTATTCTGCGTAACATTCTGGAAAACCCAGCCTGGTATACGGCTTATACACCCTATCAGGCTGAAATAGCGCAGGGCCGCCTGGAAGCGCTCCTTAATTTTCAGACGGTGGTGTCAGACCTGACCGGTATGGATCTGGCGAATGCTTCACTGCTCGACGAAGCTACTGCTGCCGCTGAGGCTATGCATATGCTCTATGCAATGCGACCAGCTTCTAAGAAATCAGCCAGTACGTTTTTCGTTTCAGAGCGGTGTCATCCACAAACGATTGACGTTCTGCTGACCCGTGCGACACCGATCGGTATTCAGGTACTTGTTGGCGACCACCGTACCGTAAATCTGACCAATGGTGAAATCTTTGGTATTCTGCTCCAATACCCAGCCTCAGATGGCGAAGTGTTTGACTATACTGATCTGATTTCGGCTGCTCATGAGTTAGGTATTACAACGGCTGTTGCTGCCGACCTGCTCGCTCTGACATTGCTAACTCCTCCGGGCGAAATGGGGGCTGACGTAGTGGTTGGTTCAGCGCAACGCTTTGGTGTTCCGATGGGTTTTGGCGGACCACATGCGGCTTATTTTGCTACCCGTGATGCGTTCAAACGTCAAATTCCGGGTCGGATCATTGGGGTTTCGCTGGATGCGGAAGGTAAACCCGCTCTTCGGATGGCATTGCAAACCCGCGAACAGCACATCCGGCGCGAAAAAGCAACCTCCAATATCTGTACGGCACAGGTTTTACTGGCTGTCATGGCTGGTAGCTATGCTGTGTATCATGGCCCGCAACGGCTTAAGTCCATTGCCGAAAAAGTACATGGTCTGGCTAAAGTGTTTGCAACGGCTCTTCGCTGGAGCGCACACGAACTGAGCACAGATAATTATTTCGATACGGTTACCGTAAAAGTTGGCGATGTTGAATCGTTAAGAAAATCAGCCAGAGCTGCGCAGGTCAACCTTCGTTATCTGTCTGATGGTGAGCGTGTGAGCGTATCGTTCGATGAGGCTAAGACGCTGGACGATCTTACAGAACTACTGTCTATTTTTGGCGTAAAATGTGATTTGGAGGCCATTCTGGCTGATCTGGAAATCACCTGGCCCGAACGGCTCGTGCGTCAGTCCGACTATCTGACCCACCCGGTTTTCAATACGCATCATACCGAGCACGAGATGTTGCGCTACCTGAAATCGCTGGAAGAAAAGGATTTGTCGCTGGTTCATTCGATGATTTCGTTGGGTAGCTGTACCATGAAACTCAACGCTACTGCCGAAATGATTCCGGTAACGTGGCCCGAGATTGGGAAATTACACCCGTTTGCGCCGAAAGATCAGACCACCGGCTATCAGCAGCTATTCAGTGACCTCAATGACTGGCTGTGTGAAATCACGGGTTTTGCCGCCATGTCGTTGCAGCCGAACTCGGGTGCTCAGGGCGAATACGCAGGGTTGATGGTTATTCGGGCTTATCACGAAAGCCAGGGAAATTACCACCGGAATGTTTCGCTGATTCCGCAATCGGCTCACGGAACCAATCCGGCAAGCGCCGTTATGGCCGGTATGAAAGTCGTTATCGTTAAATGCGATGAACGCGGCAACATCGACGTCGCTGATCTGAAAGCGAAAGCTGAGCAATATAGCAATGACCTCTCGTGTCTGATGGTTACGTATCCGTCAACCCACGGTGTTTTTGAGGAGAGCATCAAAGAGATCTGCGAAACCATTCATCAGCATGGCGGACAGGTTTATATGGATGGAGCCAACATGAACGCGCAGGTTGGTCTGACATCGCCGGCTACGATTGGCGCTGACGTCTGCCACCTGAATCTGCACAAAACATTCTGTATCCCTCATGGTGGCGGTGGTCCTGGCATGGGTCCTATTGGCGTGGCTGCCCATTTGGCCCCCTTCCTGCCCGGTCATTCACTCGTACACACTGGTGGCGAACAGGCTATTCACGCGGTTTCGGCGGCTCCTTACGGTTCTGCGAGCATTCTGACGATTTCTTATGCCTACATTGCAATGATGGGCGGAGAAGGGTTGACGAATGCGACAAAGCGTGCTATTCTGAATGCGAATTACATTAAAGCGCGGCTGGATGGACATTACGAAGCACTGTATGCCGGAACGAACGGTCGGGCTGCTCACGAGATGATCATCGATTGCCGTCCGTTTAAAGCGGTAGCAGGCGTTGAAGTTGAAGATATTGCGAAGCGTCTGATGGATTACGGGTTCCATGCGCCAACGGTTTCATTTCCGGTGGCTGGAACAATGATGATTGAGCCAACGGAATCGGAGTCGAAAGCCGAGCTTGATCGTTTCTGCGATGCCCTGATCGCCATTCGCGAAGAAATTCGCGAGATCGAAACGGGTGCTGCTGACCGGATCAGTAACGTGCTGAAACACGCTCCTCATACGGCTACAGTGGCGCTGTCTGATAACTGGACCCGGCCTTACAGCCGCGAAAAAGCCGTTTATCCGTTGCCACAGGTTCGTGCCCGTAAGTTCTGGCCGAGCGTAAGCCGGATCGATTCAGCCTACGGAGATCGTAATCTGGTTTGTGCCTGTGTACCAACAGATGCGTATGCAACTGAAGTGGCAGAAGAAGCCAGTGTGGAGCAACAAGCTTAATAGAATTAAGTAGTTTTTTCGGAATAAAGCCTGCCTGCGTCCAGCAGACAGGCTTTATTTTATATAGAACAGCTTTTGTCGAACATTGGATATTCTACACACTATGAATTTCGGGATGTATCGGAATCTCCAGGAGTAAAAGAATAGCATCGTTCGACAACGCTTCAAATTCCAGCGCCCCATCTTTCAGATTCGTTAATGCCAGCCCATCTCTTTCGTGGAGTAACCGATTCTGGACTTCAAATGCTCCGCTCAGGATGAACACAAAAATTCCCGTAGACTCTACCTCTTCAGTTACCTGTTGAAGGTGATAAACGCCTTCCTGCCGACCGTCATATCGGCCAATATAACCACGGCTGATTTGAGTATGGCTACTATCGAATGATAAAATCGGCAGCAGCTTATTTTTAGCCGCCAAGTCAAAGGCTGTTTGTTGTGGAAACGATGTAGAGGGTATACTATCGTCGCTAAGCCAGATTTGAATAAAGTTGATGAGCTCCGTTTCGTAGGGATTGATAAGCTCATAATGCATACCTGCCGCTAGTGAAAAAATCTGAACCTGTCCAGCTTCCAGAAAGCCATCGCCCGATTCACTTCTGTACTCAAGTCCGCCAACAATCGGAATAACAAGGGCCGTCGTATGGGTTTTGGCTATCATCCTGATGCTTTTCCCGGGTTTGAGCGTATCATCGTTCAGGAGTTGAAGGGCACCAAATGGTTTTCGGCTTTCTTGAAAATAATGGCCAAAATTAAAGCTATAATAAGTCCGGAATGAGTCGAGTTGCGAAAAGCCTCGCTGGTCGGAGAGGTAGATTTGAGCTTCTGTTTGCGTATCCATACTTACTGAGGCAAGCTACTACCGTGTTGAAAAGAAGAAATGCTTAGATACGGTTGTAGGGCGATCATGTCGGTCTGCACTTCCTGTCCGGTTTGTAACCCTTCGCGTTGATCCCCGTAGGCAATAACCAGCAGATTGCCAATGGTATCGATCCAGGTCAGCGGTTCGCTATAAAAGGAAATAGCGACTCGATGAGCCTCTTTATTTTGTACATGCGACTGAATAATCTCAAATGTAAACTGCGTGAAGGGCAGACACAATTTTCCGGCGTTGTTGGCAATGTCCGGAATGATTTTATTCAACTGCCTGATATAGCCGATTGCAGCCGTGCTGGTCAAATAATGCAGCTTATCGGCATTGGGTACGTTGTCCAGAAGCTCCTGAAAAGTCGTGTACTTATTCTGCTGATTATAAAACTGGGCCTGCATGAAAAATTCCATATAGGTGTCATCGAACACATATTTATCCCAGATTTTTTGAGACGATGCGTCGATGATTTTACGATAACTGAGCCGAATAAGACCTTTTGCCATTGCGTTGAACGGCGTTCGAGATTTCGGAAAACCTAAGCCCAAAGTCTCGGACGCCAATTGATTAGGCACTGACTACAATTGTATGGGTGAGTGTATATCCTGCCGAAATACTGCCGGCTACAGTAGCCAGCTCGGTTGTAAAACCATCCGAAAAAACGTTGTCGGACTCATTCTTGGTGTCTTGTGAGCCTTTGGTATATCCATACGATTGTGCCGTTGTGTATACCGTGTTAGCGATGTCGTAGGGAAATGCAATTTGAGTGACCAGCAGCGACTTCCCGGTCGAGCTGTAGATATGGACATGGATGTGCGGAGCACGGCCCGAATACCAGCCAGGGAAAATAGAGGTGAACGAAACCAGGCCGTTAGCATCGGTCGTTTGCCGCCCGCGTAGAAAATCGACGGTTGTAAAATTGACACTTTGCATACCCGATCCGCCATATTCGGAGTAGTAACCGTCTTTGTCGCAATGCCAGATATCAACCAGAGCACCCGCCAGAACCGCACAACTGTTGTTCGAATTCTTAATCGTAATGTTGACCGTAAAGGCTACGCCGGTTCGGTCATCGCGAATGTCCTTACGCACAAACTTGGCGGGGACTTTAGTAGGGAAAGGCCCTTCAGTTTCCGATGGAGTGACCGAACAGTTACTTGACGAACTCCCATTGGTTGAGCCAGTAGACGTGCTGGTGCCCGTTGAGGTTGTAGGGCTAACCTCCGTTGAGCTACAGGCATTAATTGCGGGTAAAACAGTCGCTATTCCAAGCAAACTTCCGAATCCTCTTTTCAAAAACTCTTTGCGTTCCATAATAGTCAGTAGACAGGTGTTAATTATAGCTTAATACGCTGACTTTAGCTGGATCGTTGTTGCCAGGGTACGATTTGAGGTAAATGGGCCAATTGTGTCGGTAAACTATGCCGATTGAAGCCAGAAGTTATGAGCCGAATTGACGAAAGAAATCCGCTTCGTAGCTGGCTCCAATCGGGATTTCACGCCCTGCCAATACAATGGTCTTGTTCTGTACGGCTTCAATACGGTTCATGGGAATGATATACGATCGATGAACCCGAATAAAACGCTCGGCGGTGCCGGTTTCGGGAAGCCGTTGCATCAACGTTTTCATGGTCATACGGCACACAATGGGCTTGTCATTCTGGCGATGAATTTTGAGGTAATCGTCGAGTCCTTCAATAAATAAGATATCAGCTAATGGAACCTGATACAAGCGATAATCTGCTCGTACGTACAGAAAGGTCGGCTTATCCTGCTCCGTTTGTTGTTGTCTGAACCGATACGCATCGCGGGCTTTATGGGCCGCCTGCTCGTATCGTTCGAACGTAAACGGTTTTAGCAAATAGTCGACAGCATTCAGGTTAAACCCATCAACAGCGTATTCGGCGTAGGCAGTCGTAAAGATCACCAGCGTGGGCTGGGGCAGGAGCTTGTGAAAATCAAGCCCTGACAGGGCGGGCATATTTATATCGAGAAAAATCAGGTCGACCAGATTGTTCGTCAGAAAATCCAGTGCTTCTTCGGCGCGAAAAAAGGATTTTTGTAGATCAATAAAATCAACCCGTCCGCAAAAATTGGCAAGTATCCGCAAGGCAGGCGGCTCATCGTCGACGGCAATGGCTCGAATCATGTCAGCGTCAGGTATAAATCGACCGTAAAGTCGTTGGGTTGATTACTAATCTGCAATCGGTGTCGACTGGAATAGACTAACGCCAGGCGCGATTTGGTATTTGTCAATCCAATGCCACTAGTCGTAACGGTGTCCTGCGAAATACGTACTTTTTTGTTGAAAACATGGCAGTGTAACTCACTTCCATGAATGGTCAGGCTGATCTGGATAAGTGAATCTTCACTAGGATTTACGCCATATTTAAAGGCATTTTCGATGAAGGAAATCAGAATTAATGGAGCAATTTGTTGGCCATTGGGGCTACCGGTAATCGAAAAATCAATTTGCACTGTTTCGTCCAGACGTAACTTTTGCAGGGCTACATAATGACTGATGTACTCAAATTCTTTCGCCAGTGGAACCTGCTTAACGGCTGCATCCTGAATCACATACCGCATCAGCGATGATAATCGGGTAATCGCTTCGGCTGTTCGATCCGACTGCTCTAGGGCTAGCGAGTAAATGCTGTTGAGCGTATTAAACAGAAAGTGCGGATTGATCTGCGCCTTCAGATACGATAATTCGGTATTCAATTTTTCGCGTTCAGTTTCGCGCCAGCGATTGCTAACCCGGATGGCTAGTGATAATAGAAACCCGATTAAAAACAGAAAAAACGTCTGACTGATCTCCGGCGGTAAGCCCGGCTGTTTCGACCCTGGTTTCGGAAATCCAGACGGGGGCATCGGTGGGTGATTGCCCATCTCAAAAGGAGGTCTTTGCTCCATCCGATCAGGTGGCGGAGGTGGCGGCTGAGATCGTGATGGCGGCAGTATATCCCTCCGGTTGACTGCCGCCAGTGTTTGTTCAATAACCAGAAAGCATGCCAGAACGCTAAGACCATAGATAATGTAGTTTTTTCCGAAGAAAAATCGGGGAATCAGTATGAAATAATTCGTATAGAAAAACGCAATCGTCAGCAGATAGGACAATAAGTTACGCTGTTCGTGCGGATTGTAGGCTAATTCCGATAGTTTTGAGAAGCCGTCTTCAACAAAAATGTAAGGCAATGCCAGAAAGGTCAGGCAGCCGAAAAGGTGAATGGCAATAAGTGATGCTGTCCTGTTCATGCGAGCGAATGGATAAGGAAAATTACTGAACCTGGCCATCGCTTGGGTATAATCTCGGTAAATGATTGGAATCTGTCGGTAAATAGCAGCGTACGTGTATAAACTCAGTAAAAGCAGAAGCGTTCAGCCCATTGTGAGCTGAACGCTTCTACTTATTCCCTAATGGTATGCGTTACCTAGACCACTACGGCTTCAGCAAGTACCAGCACCTTGTTTTGTAATACTTCAACAACGCCACCATCAACGGTAAACGTCTGTTGACCGGCAGCCGTCTGCACGACAATCGGTCCGCGATCCAGTGTGCTAACCAGCGGAGCGTGATCGTTCAGAACCTGAAACTGACCTTCGCTACCCGGAAATGTAACGGCACTGGCTTCACCGGAAAAGACCTTGCGGTCAGGAGTAATAATGTCTAACGTCATGCTATTGAATGATAAATTATGACCCGGTCATAATTATTACAAAACTCCTTTTACGAAATTTAGTACGCTGCCGATTTGGGTCTTTGCAGCTGGTTCGGCGGCTTTAGCAACCAAACCGCCCTGGTCTAACTTACTGACGGATCCCAAAGCAGTCGAAATCAGAGATTGGCCAGTCGATTGGGTTCCTCCGCCCAGCGCCGACAGTGCACTACCAATGCCGCCCAGACCACTTGTTAGCTGACTGCCTTTGCCCAGCAACGAGCCAGCCGCCAGAATGCCCTCCAGTTGATTGCCTCCCGAGGCAAGTTTGGCCAGACTAACTGCTTTTCCGAGTACGCCATTGCCTAGAGCTCCGGTCGGAATGAGCGGAAGCAACGCTTTCAGTTTGCCAGCCTGAGCCAGCAACTTATCTTTGAACGAAGTAGGCTTTGCCTGGGCTTCGGCCTCCAGGCCAGCAATTCCCGCTTTAAGCTCCTGCGTTGTTGTGGTTTTATCGCCTTTGTCCAGAGCTGCAACGGCATTATCCAGGTGTGTTGTGGACGAAGAATCCTGAGCCAACGCCGGTACAATAGCAACCTCGTTGATCGCACCAGCCACTAAAGCCGTTTGAGCTACAGGAAATTCAACCTGAGCAGAAGCTGCCGGCATTAACAACAAGCTTAAGGGTAATACGACTAGTCCCCAACTTAATCTAATCGACGTTTTCATAAAACTAAAGACGTTTTTGTTTTTTGACTATTAGACTTAAGAAAGGGAATTTGGTATCAGGGATACAGTTAACAAAAGATTAAAGTTTGTAACCGTATCCCTGAATTATCGCTATTGACCCGCTTCTTTCAGCATTTTCTCCCCTTTCGCTACGGCATCTTCAATTGTACCGACGAGGTTGAAAGCAGCTTCAGGAAGACGGTCATGCTTACCGTCAATGATTTCGTTGAACCCTTTGATCGTGTCTTCGATAGGAACCAGAACCCCTTTCAAGCCAGTGAACTGCTCAGCCACGAAGAATGGCTGCGACAGGAAGCGCTGTACACGACGAGCCCGCGAAACGACGAGTTTGTCTTCTTCCGATAATTCTTCAAGGCCCAGAATGGCGATGATATCCTGCAATTCTTTGTAACGTTGCAGAATCTCTTTTACGCGCTGAGCCGTGTTGTAATGTTCATCACCGAGGATTTCGGCGGTCAGAATCCGGGAGGTAGAATCAAGCGGATCCACGGCTGGATAGATACCCAGCTCGGAGATTTTCCGGCTTAATACGGTCGTAGCATCAAGGTGAGCAAACGTAGTCGCTGGAGCCGGGTCAGTCAAGTCATCGGCAGGTACGTAAACGGCCTGTACGGATGTGATCGAACCGCGCTTGGTTGATGTAATACGCTCCTGCATGACACCCATCTCGGTAGCCAGCGTTGGCTGATAACCAACGGCCGAAGGCATCCGTCCCAACAGAGCCGATACTTCCGAACCGGCCTGGGTGAAGCGGAAAATGTTATCGACGAAGAATAAAATATCACGACCAGCACCTTCACCATCACCATCGCGGAAGTGTTCGGCAATGGTCAGTCCTGACAGGGCAACGCGGGCGCGTGCTCCCGGAGGCTCGTTCATTTGTCCGAATACGAAGGTTGCCTGGCTTTTGGTCATTTCCTCCATATCTACTTTGGAAAGATCCCAGCCACCTTCTTCCATCGAATGTTTGAAGGCTTCACCGTATTTGATGATACCCGCTTCGATCATTTCGCGAAGCAGGTCATTTCCTTCACGGGTACGCTCACCTACACCAGCAAACACCGAAAGACCTGAATAAGCCTTGGCGATGTTGTTGATCAATTCCTGAATCAATACCGTTTTGCCTACACCAGCACCACCAAAAAGGCCGATTTTACCGCCTTTTGCATAAGGTTCGAGTAAGTCAATTACTTTTATACCAGTAAATAGTACTTCAGTTGAGGTAGCGAGGTCTTCGAATTTTGGCGACGACCGGTGAATGGGTAATCCAACGCCTGTTGTTTTAGGTTGAGGAATACCATCGATCGCGTCACCAACGACGTTGAAAAGTCGTCCACGAATGCCTTCACCTGTTGGCATGGTGATTTGGTGGCCGAGGTCAACGACGTCTAAGCCGCGATAAAGGCCGTCGGTCGAGTCCATGGCGATGGCGCGAACACGGTCTTCGCCGAGGTGTTGTTGAACCTCCAGAATGACCTGTTGCCCATTGGCTTTAGTTACTTTGAGGGCATCCAGAATGGCCGGAATCCGAGAGCCTTCGCCCTCAAAACTCACGTCCACAACTGGCCCGATTATTTGCGTAATCTTACCCGTATTGACTGCCGTTGCCGTACTCATTTGTATATGATGTAGCTTATTGAAATGTTGCCCATTGTTTGGGACTGCAAAAGTAGGAGAAAAACTGCGTAAGGTCAAGACACAAGCTAGTCATTTTCGGGTTATTAGACTATAGAATACATTTGGTAGTTAGGTTTTTATCCTAAGGAATAAACAAAATTGACCCAGAGCGGATTTGTACAAAAGTTAGTTGCTGGTGGTTATCGCCTTACCACTAGCGGCTAGTATTCAATAACTAACCAACTACGATCGACTAACCATTTACTCTTTATTAACCACGACTTATTCATGCTTCAACAACGTTCAAGCGGCCTGTTGCTCCACATCACATCATTGCCTTCAGCACACGGCGTAGGCGATTTAGGACCAGAAGCCTACCGCTTCGCTGATTTTCTGTATGCTTCCGGGCAAACCTATTGGCAAATACTGCCATTGACTCCTGTAGACCCTGGTTCGGGGTTTTCTCCTTATAGCAGTCCGTCGGCTTTTGCCGGAAATATATTGCTGATCAGTCTGGAGAAACTGGCTGATGAAAACCTCCTAAGTCCAGATGATCTGGCTGTATTTAATGAACAGCCACTTCACGATATTTCGGTGAGTGAAGCTCCCGCCACATCGGGCGATGCGCCATCGGCGGTACTTGCCGGACCGCTTATTCTGGCACCTTCTACCCTTCATGCCGCCTGGATTAAAAAGCGGCCTTTGCTGCAACTGGCAGCTGATACGTTTCTCCGTGATGCCACACCCGCCCAACGCAGCGATTATGATCGATTTTGTGCATGGCAGGCCGATTGGCTTGATGATTATGCATTGTTTACGGCTTTGCAGGACGAAACGGGTGAGTCGACCTGGGTGCGCTGGCCGGAAGAGATCGTCCGGCGTGACCCGGCTGCGCTGGCCCGTCAAAGGGAGTTGCTTCACGATCGGATTGAAGAAGTTAAGGTGCTGCAATATTTCTTTTTTCGGCAATGGAATGAATTGATCGCCTATTGCTATACCCGAAAGATTCACCTTATCGGCGACATTCCGATCTACGTTCAGTTCAACAGCACAGAAGTCTGGGCAAATCCAACACTGTTTAAACTGGATGCCAACTTTCAGCCGCTATTTGTGGCGGGTGCTCCACCCGATTATTTTAGCGAATATGGTCAGCGGTGGGGCAATCCGATTTATGATTGGGAAGAACATCGGCGAACCGGTTTTGCGTGGTGGATGCATCGGTTACGGCATCAAATGTCGCTTTACAGCCTGACGCGCCTGGACCATTTTTTGGGTTTTGCCATCTATTGGGAAATTCCGGCAAGTGAACCAACCGCTAAGGTAGGCGAGTGGGTAAAAGCACCTATTGAGGCATTCATGCACGCCATGCACCGACAATTTGTGAATTTACCTGTGATTGCCGAAGATTTGGGCGCGCGTACTGCCGACATGCAACCGCATTTGCGTCATTATGGCATTCCGGGTATGCGTGTCATTCAGTTTGGTTTCGGTGATGATTTACCTACATCCTCCCATGGCGTTCACAATCATACCGAAAACGTGGTCGTCTATTCGGGCACACACGATAATAACACAACACTCGGCTGGTTTAAGGAAATTACTGAAGAAACCCGTCAGAAATTGAATGACTATATTGGTTTCCCTATTACCAGCGAAAACATAGCCGATCAGATTTGCCGCCTGACGATGCAATCAGTTGCCCGTCTCGCCATCATGCCGGTGCAGGATATCCTGAACCTTGATGAAACAAACCGCATGAATACACCTGGTTTGGGCGGGCGAAGCTGGCAATGGCGATTACAGCCAGGACAACTGACTGAGGAAGTAGCCGAAAAACTACTGAAACTCACCGAAATGACAGGAAGAACGGAAGGGTCCTAAAAGATTGATGGTGTAGTCGGGCAGACAAGTATACGCCCGACTACACCATCATTTACACTAGCTCGAGTTCCTGGAGTTGCTGGCTTATAAACACCAGCTCATCTGTCGAAAGGCTGATATCAATGGCTTTTGCATTTTGAATGGCCTGTTCGGCGTTACGGGCGCCTGCAAGAGCAGCCGTTATGCCCGGTTGTTCGATTGTCCAGCGAATGACTAGCTGGCTTAGGCTGGCATCTTTTTCATCGGCCAATGGTTTGAGTTTTTCTAATAAATCGTTGGCCTGAAGAATGTTTTGTTCTTTAAAGAACCGATAGCCGGTCCGGTGGTCGCCTTCCGCAAACCGATGACCGGGTTTGATTTTTCCGGTGAGCAATCCCCGCTCCATGGGGCTATAGGCAAGAATGCCTTTTTTATGTTCGAGGCAATAAGGAACCAGCGACTCATTAATTGACTGGTTGAGCATACTAAACGGAACCTGATTAGCAGCTAGTTTGACCACGGTTTCCGCTTGCTGCATCTGCTCAACCGAATAGTTACTCACCCCCGCCTGACGCACTTTGCCTTGTTCGATTAACCGCAGCACCGCTTCCATGCTTTCTTCGATGGGCGTGGTTTTGTTCGGCCAGTGCATTTGGTACAAATCGATATAGTCAGTTCCTAACCGCTTCAGACTGTCTTCGCATTCTTTCATGATACTTTCCTTGCCCGCGTACCGGTAGATGTCAATGGGATTCCCGGAATTGTCCTGACTTTTGAACCCGAAATCGCCTTTGGTCAAGTCCCAGCGCATGCCGTACTTTGTCAGGATCTGTATTTTGTCGCGTGGGAGGCCTTTTATAGCCTCACCAACAATTTCCTCACTGGCTCCCTGCCCATAGACAGGTGCGGTGTCGATAGCGGTTACGCCCAGGTCGTAGGAGGCTCTTATGGCTTCAATGGCTCCTGTTTGTTCGGTACCACCCCACATCCAGCCTCCAGCGGCCCATGCGCCAAATGTGATAACGGAAACGGATAAATCGGAGTCTCCCAGTTGTCTGTATTCCATGTGTTCTGCGTAAAAGATGAAATCGGTCAGTAAAAGAAAAGTTTAGCCTCGTTTGTTGATTATTAGTTTAAAGTTATTCCGGACATCTAAAAGGTAGGTCTGCACAGACGTTGTTTTTCTTTCAAGTTCTACTCTACTTTTGGCGGTCCTTGGAAAGCTACAGCTATCCAAAGAAGCCAGCAGGCACTAACTAACTATTACAGACGTTTCTGTTTCATGTCATCCTTATTTTTCTGGTCTGCGTGGAGCCGGATTTATCGGTCTACGTATTTAGTAAGTCTTTTTTTTGTAGCTGTAAGCGTGATTCTGTTCATTGTTGCCTGGGCACAGGGGTTGGGCAATGTTGTTCACTGGAATGTTTTGAGCGAACTGAATGAATTGCCCGTTACGTTTCAAACCTTTTCGGATGGCTTACTCGACTACGCCGTAAATAGCAAAGCCTACGCCGTTTCCGAACAGTTTGTAGCTTCGGCTATGCAGATTCGGCCGGGTGTAGCTACGGCTTTTTTAATTGGAATAAGTATTGCTTTTATCCTACTGATCAGTGCTGTTACCCGCTTCGATCAAGTACGCTATTTAGTCAGTATGGCTGCCCTGATCCTTGGATTGGCCTTTTTTCGTTGGGAGATGCTCGAGGTTCCGGGCCTGGGTGGCAACTACCTCTTCCTTATCCTGACGTTCGTGTTTGGATCGGTGAGTTATTACTTTCATGCCTTTCGGGCCGATTATCCAATTACCGTGCGGCTAGCCGTTTTTACGCTGCTAACAATCGTTGTAGCCGCTCTATTAGGCGCATTGTCACCCGTAGCCTTTCCGGCTATGATCGTGGTAAGCTATGGTATGCCGGTCTTACTGGTGTTCAGTGTTGGCTTTATATTTTTCATTGCGGCCGAAATTATTGCCGGACTGGTCTGGATTACGTCGGCGGGAAAACCAGAAGGATCTTCTCCACAAGTAAGCCAACGACGAACGCTGGGTTTTAATAACTTTCTGATCGTCAGTTTTTTGTATCTAATCAATCTGGCTCTCATCTGGCTTAAAAACACCCGGTCCATTGATTGGGATATACTGGCTATCAGTCCGTTCATCTTATATCTGACATCCGTAATGCTGGGTATCTGGGGTTTTCAGCGGTTGATTCAGCAGCAGGACGCAGTCTCCTTCCGGGATTCGGGTGCGTATCTATACACGGGGCTGGCCTTGCTGACTACGCTGACCATGGCTTATGCGTTTGCATCGGCCAACGACCCTCTGGTGGAGCTGTTTGAGGATGTTATTGTCTATACGCACTTAGCGATGGGACTATGTTTTGTCGCTTATGTCGTTATAAATTTTCTGCCCATTTACCAGCAGAACCTGCCCGTTTATCGAATCCTTTACAAACCTAAACGGCTTGAATTAAGCCTGTTTCGGATAGTAGGTGTCGTTGGTGTCGTTGTTTTGCTGGCATCGGGAGGGCTGATTACATTCCGGCAGGGAGTGGCTGGTTATTACAATGGGCTGGGTGATTATTACAGGGTTAGTAATGAGCCGACATCGGCCAATGCATTTTATAATCTGGCGCTGGAACAGGAGTTTCAGAATCATAAGTCCAATTACTCACTGGCATCGCTGGCCCTGTCGCAGAATAACCAGACAGCAGCAGCTTTTTATTTCCAGCAGGCACTACTGAAACAGCCAAATCCACAGGATTATGTTGGACTAAGCCAGACCTATCTGCAAACGGATTTGTTTTTTGAAGCCGTTAAAACCCTGCAACGAGGTCTCCGGGCATTTCCTGGTAGTGGCGAATTACAGAATAATCTTGGCTACCTCTACGCCCGAACGAGTGTGGCCGATTCTGCTTATTACTATCTAAAAGCAGCAACGGGAAATGTTTCCCGCGATGAGGTGCCCGAATCGAATCTGTTGGCGTTCTATGCACGAAATCCCAGCGTACTGGCTGCTGATTCGACTCTGGCTAAAAACACGGCAAAATCTACTTATGAGTCTTATCAGGCCAATGCCCTGGTACTTCTGATGGTGGCTCAGTCTCAGTTTGACCGACCAGATACCACTCAGCCAGAAAAGCCTGTCTGGTTAACAGAACCGATCGCTAATCAGGGGTTGAGCGTCGGGCGATTTGCCAGTTTATATAATTACGCGCTAACCAACCAGCGATCCGACAGTAGTCTGACAGCAACCATTCAACGGCTGTCTACTGATCCTGTCAATCAGGATTTTACGGATGATTTATTGCTGGCCCGCGCGATAGCAGAATACAACCGGGAGAATCATGTAGATGCGTTCGGTCTGATGAATCAGCTGGCAGAGGGCGACGAACAGAATGGAGCTGCTTATCGCTCCATAGCCGGGTTGTGGTTTTTGGAGCAGGGGCTCTATCGTAGGGCGGCCGAAACATTCGCTTACAATTCGGATACGACATCGATTTACTACCGCGCCGTGGCTTTGACAAAAGCGAACGATCTGGCGATTGCGCAATCGTTTTGGGAAACGGCCTCAACAAATGATCCGGCAGTAGCCGCTTTAAAACAGGTTCTATATACGGAGCGTAAGCCCGAAACGGATCTGGAAAAAGCATTTTATTCAACTTACCGACTGGATGATCTTAACCGGGGAGCCTACTGGGAAACCATAAAGGACCCCAGCCTGAAAACGGTTTCGGGGGTTGCCCTGGCG
Organism: Spirosoma aureum; assembly: GCF_011604685.1. Classification (NCBI taxonomy): domain Bacteria; kingdom Pseudomonadati; phylum Bacteroidota; class Cytophagia; order Cytophagales; family Cytophagaceae; genus Spirosoma; species Spirosoma aureum. Next base: position 925,704 of record NZ_CP050063.1, read on the forward strand.
AATAATTACCTCGATGACTTGCAATGGCGAAATGCACAGTTGATTTTATCGGGGTTGCCCGATTCGGATCAGATTACCCCGGTCGCCGTGTCGATGCGTACCATCGCGGCTCTGCGATTGTCGGCCTTTCGGCGTAGTGTTGGCTCGGCGGAAACGATGGCGAATAAAACTGTTCTGCCGCACTATCAGGCTGAACGGGCTTACTGGCTTGGCCAGACCTACGACCGGACGCACCAGCTCTCCAAAGCACAGCAGTCTTATCAGGAAGCCATTCAACTGGCTCCGCTAAATCCCCAAATTGTTTCGGCAGCTGCTCAGCTTAAAAGACAGCAGAAGCAATCCAGAGAAGCTTATGATGTTGTGGTGAAAGCACTGCCTTATAATGACGATAATGCAGAATTGCTCAAGACCTACATTAACCTTAGTCTTGATCTGAGCCTTCGTGATTATGCTGAAAACGGCCTGGAAAAACTTCGGGCGGCTACAACTCCCACCGATTATCAGGCGTTTCTGACAACTTATCAGGAAAAATTAGCGTCAATCGAAAACAGCCGTCAAAAATTCCTTCAATAAGTTAGCTTTGTTCATTGTAATGTTTTGGTTTTGAGCCTTGCCAGTGTCAATCTCTCCATTATCCTGAACCGAGTTTATGAATCGAAAATTGAGTTGGGTGAAAGAAGCCTTCAACCGTGACGTCGTGATTATACAGGACGAACAGATTGTAGGCGGAATGCGTCGCGACATGATCAGCAGTGATGTAGAAGCACAGTTAAAGACCACTCATCTGCGGTTTGATGTTCGGGGTTTTCTAGTACATTCGGTTACTATTCATGACCTGAATGCAGCTAATCAGGTTGTCGGCCAGATTGACTTTGCATTTGGTAAACGCGCCGAATTGAAACTGGTGTCGGGCGAAAGTTATCGCTGGAAGCGTCATAATATGCTGATGCGGGAGTGGGATATGATTCGTGTGGACCCCTATGGATTACCCGAGAAAGAAATTGTCAGTTACGATTTGACCCGTAAATTTTTTCAGGATGCCGGAGATATTCTCATCAATGAAGAGAATTCGCCATCTACTATCGATATTGTTGTTTTAACAGGTTTGTTTATACGAAATTACTTTCAGCGCCGTCGCCGTCTTGCAACAGCGGCTATTGTTGCTACCCGCTAACTTCATCCAGCATGAATATTATCGAAACTCGCAGTATTGCCAAACGCTACGTAATGGGAACCGAAGTCGTTGAGGCTCTTAAATCCATCACGATCAGTATCAATAAGGGCGAATATGTCGCGTTTATGGGTCCATCTGGGTCCGGTAAATCTACCCTGATGAACATTGTTGGGTGCCTGGACTCACCAACCTCAGGTCAATACATCCTGAATAATCAGGATGTTAGCAGCATGGGCGAAAACGAATTGGCTGAAGTGCGAAATAAAGAAATCGGCTTTGTCTTTCAGACATTCAACCTGTTGCCTCGCCAGACCTCGCTTGAAAATGTGGCATTACCCCTCATTTATGCAGGATATAATAAAGCCGACCGTACGGAAAAGGCAATGCTGGCCCTAAAAAACGTCGGTTTAGAGAACCGGGCTGGTCACCGGCCCAACGAACTCTCGGGTGGTCAGCGGCAACGCGTGGCTGTGGCGCGGGCGTTAGTGAACGACCCCAGTATCCTGCTTGCCGATGAACCGACGGGTAACCTCGATACCAAGACCTCCTACGAGATTATGGATCTTTTTGACCAGATTCACAGTAAGGGCAACACCGTGATTATGGTAACTCACGAAGAGGATATTGCCGAATATGCGCACCGCATCGTCAGGCTTCGTGATGGTCTTGTCGAAACAGATCGCCTGAATGCCAATATTCGGAAAGCCCACGCATTAATGCAGTCACTGGAATAAGTGCGGGATTTTCGCATACAATGCGGACGGTCGTACGGCGGGCCGTGGTTAGTTTGCGCGTCATTTGAAACCGTAGCATTGCTAAGGCAAGTAGGTGCATGAGCGAAATTCCTGAAATGAAAAGGAGATTTTTTACGAAAGGCCCTTTGATTACTATCTTGGGTCATAATTCTTAAACTATGCTCCGTAAAGTACTTCTTGGTCTGCTGGTAATCCTTGTCGTTATTCAGTTTATTCGGCCCGAAAAAAATCAGTCAACAGGTGTGTCGCCTAATGACATCACAACCAAATACGCGGTTCCGGCTAATGTACAACCCGTGCTGAAGCGGGCTTGCTTCGATTGCCATTCCAACAATACGACTTATCCTTGGTACGATAACATTCAGCCCGTTTCGTGGTGGCTCAATAATCATATCAAAGAGGGGAAAGATGAGCTTAACTTCTCGGAGTTTGCTTCGTATTCGCCCAAGAAAGCCCGACACAAACTGGAAGAAGTAGGCGAAGCGGTCACCGAAGGCTGGATGCCCTTAGACTCCTACTTGTGGATTCATCACGAAGCAGCCCTGAAACCAGAAGAAGCAAAGCTCATCGCCGACTGGGCAAGCCAGCTTCGGAGCCAGATCCCGGCTCCGCCCGATGAAAAAGAGGAGCATCACCACTGAGCCGTAAAGCAACACAATAGGGTGTAGTATAGTCTGTAATCGAATGAGCAGGCTATGCTATACCCTATTTTCATATAAAAATGTTCTTGGTCGATAATTAAACTTTTCGCTTAAATAATGGTAATATTATGATCTGATAGCGGAAAGAAATACAATCGAGGCTGATCTATTGGATGATTCTTCGGCTAAAGCTATGACGGGTGATAACATATCGTTAGATGTATTGGTTGGGCAATACTAATTTCTTATTAGTTCAATACAGCACTAAGGTTAGTGTCAATAACGTGCTCATTCAGAATTTAAGTCTGACTGCTTGGTGAAAACGAAAGACAAGCCCAGTTGTCCAATCGGTAAAATCATAGTATGTCTCAAGGATGGTTTATGCGAAAATTCGGATTCATTGCCTGTTTGTTCGGGTTGATGTTGGGCGGCTGCCGGCAGGTGGAAACGAAGCGACCACTGCTTTTCTGGTGCTCCAACAATGCTGGAGAAATCACATTCGCCCGTGAGTTCACCGAACAATGGCAACGCAACCATCCTGACAAACCGCTACGCTACCAGCCCATTCCTGAGGGTCAGTCGAGCGAGGAGATCATTCTGGCATCGGTAGTGGGAAAAACCACACCCGACATTTATGCCAATATGTGGCAGGGTAGTGTCGAAATGTATGCCAAAGCCGGGGTACTGGTCCCGCTTGATACGATTAGCGGCTTCATGGAATTTCTGCGTGTTCGCTGCGACAGTTCTGTAATTCAGGAGATTACTTCGTCGGATGGGCATATCTACCAGGTTCCCTGGAAAGTGAATCCAATTATGACCCTATGCAACACAGGGCAGGTTAACGGCCCTAATCTGAAAGGGCCGCCCTACACCTATTCCAGTTACCTGAATGCAGGAAAGCAGCTCACAAAAGATGCAAACCACGACGGTTATATGGATCGTTGGCTCGGTTATACTGAAGTGAAAGTCATCTGGTATCAACGATTCTTTAATTTTTATCCACTTTATCTGGCTGCGTCCAACGGTGCTCCGCTAGTGACAAACAATCGGGGACATCCATCCCGGGCCGCGTTCAATAACCGCTATGCGGTAGACGTCTTTCGGTTTTTGCAGCAATTGTATCGGGATGGTTATTATCCTAAAGAGCGGCTCACATCTGCCCGCGATCCGTTTCTGAACCAACGTATAGCTACCTCATTCACAGGGCCGTGGCAGGTCGGTTTTCTGGAAAGATACAAAGACACTACCCTGCATTATGACACCTGGCCAATGCCTGTGCCCGACAGTCATACTGGCCCGGCCTATACGTATGGCGATCCCAAAAATATCGTTATTTTCAACACGTGCCCTGACCCGCGGGCAGCCTGGGCATTCATCAAAACGCTGATCGATAAACCTGGCGATTTGCGATTAATGGAGCTGACCGGTCAGTTTCCGCATCGGCGCAACGTAGATACCGATCCGTATTTCAGTTCGTTTCTGCAAAAGAATCCGAAACTTCTTCCCTTTGCCCGACAGTCACGTTACATCAAGGGGGTTGATAATTGCGAAGTTATTGTAGAGGTTTTTGACATTATTTCGCAGGAATACGAAGCCTGCGTCGTGTATGACCGAAAAACACCTGAATCAGCCATACGCGATGCCGCCAGGGCAGTTGATGTATTACTAATGAGCGAAAAAATGAATGAGTGAATGAGTGGCTGACGCTCCATTGTTCGATGCGTCAGCCACTCATTCATTCTTTCGCTCTTTGTTATTATGAAAAAACTCATTCCCTACTGGCTGGTTTCGCCCTACATTCTGTATTTCTGCGTGTTCGTAGCGTTTCCAGTGATGTTCTCGGTCGTGCTAACATTTCATAGCTGGAATATTATCTCGCCAATGAAGTTTGTTGGAGTCGAAAACTATGTTCGGCTGTTCAACGACCGGCTTTTCTGGCAGGCGATTTATAATACCCTCCGGTTTTTGGTGATCCATATTCCACTGCAAATTGTGGTAGCGCTAACACTGGCCGAATTTCTCAACCAGAAAATTAGAGGGCAGGCTTTTTTTCGGGGCGCTTTTTTTCTTCCCGTCATTGTGTCGGGTGTAGTCGTTACGATTTTATGGCAACAGCTATTGGGGTTCAATGCGGGCATTCTGAATCGGGCTTTGTCGGTCCTGTCTTTTCCGAAAGTTGCCTGGCTTGAGGAGCCTGCTATTGCCATGTATGCCATTGCGCTGATGGCCACCTGGAAAAACGTCGGGCTTTATGTGATTCTGTTTCTGGTAGGGCTCCAAACCGTGCCGGTACAATATTATGAAGCTGCGGATATGGAAGGCGCAACTCACTGGCAGAAATTTCGCTACATCACCCTGCCAATGATCAATCCAACCATATTTATGGTGGTTGTGCTGTCAACCATCGGTGGGTTTTCGCTCTTTATCGAACCCTATATTATGACCGAAGGTGGGCCGCTGAATAGTACGCTGTCGGCAGTTATGTACATCTATAAACAGGCATTTCAATATTATCACATGGGCTACTCGGCCACATTAGGATTCTGTTTTGCCCTGCTGATTCTGGGGGTAGTTGCCATTCAAAAACGATACGTCGAACAGGAAATGTAAAGAGCGAAAGAGTCAATGAGTGAAAGAGTGGCTGGCACATTCACTCATTGACTCTTTCGCTCTTTCACTCATTGAAAATGATGAAATTACTCCGATACACGCTGCTCATACTGGCTGCCTTATCATTTATTTACCCGTTTATCTGGATGATCAGCGCGTCGTTGTCATCGGAGCTGGGTATTGGTTCGCTGACATTGCTTCCTATTAACCTGACCCTTCGTAACTATTCGACCGTTTTCGAGCGAATACCGCTAGGGCGCGCCTTCATCAACAGTTTGCTGGTGGCACTTATAACAACAGGTCTGGTGCTGATTTTGGGCGCTATGGTCGGCTATGCCCTGGCTCGATTGCGTTTTCGGGGTCGAAACCTGATTTTTTATCTCATCATTTTTACAATGACGCTACCTTTTCAGATTACGCTTATCCCTAATTACATCACCATGGTGAAGCTGGGCTGGGTCGATTCCTACTTTGCGCTGATTGTGCCATTCGTCATGAACTCCCTGGCGGTACTCCTGTTCCGGCAGGCGTTTGCCGGACTACCCCAGGCACTGATCGATGCCGCACGAATTGATGGCTGTGGTGAGTTGCGAATCATCTTCCAGATTCTTCTGCCCAATATCATCCCAACCGTTTTGACAGTTATTATTTTAACATTCATGGGCTTATGGAACGAAGCGCTCTGGCCATTGATCGTTATTCGTGACGAGTCGACCATGACCATGCCCCAAATGGTAACCTTATTTTCGGTTGGGGGACGAGCCGATGCTCAATTAGGCGTTAAGCTGGCGGCAGCCGTGATGCTTGCCTTACCCATTCTCATTGTTTACCTGTTTTTTCAAAAACACTTCATTCGGAGTATGGCTTCATCCGGCCTGAAAGATTGACCACGCTTATGATCTGCGTACTAAGTAAACCGTTCTATCGGTATGAAAATCTATTGTTATTTCATCTGTTTTTTCCTGCTTCAGCTCCCACTATTGGTCGTCGCTCCCAATCGTAAAATCCGATCTGTTCAGCCTAATCCAGATAGCGCCCGACTGGTCAATACCAGTCATCTTGACCACTTGTATCAGACCGTCAAACTCAATGGTGCAGCCGTCGGTTTGATCAATATTTATAGTGAATACCCTGACTATAAATGGGTTGCCGACGACGACGAAGGGGCTGCCTGCATTGATGATATTGCCCGAACCGTGCTGTTTTTAGTGCATGAACCTGATCTGGCCACTAATACCGACAAACAGGACAAACTGCGTAAACTAAATGAATTCGTGCTGCAACTACAGTCCGAAAATGGCTATTTCTACAATTTCATTTTTGGTAATCTGTCGATAAACAAGGTTGGTAGCACAAGCATCAACCAGCCGAACTGGTGGTCATGGCGAGCGCTTTGGAGCCTGACTGAAGCCTATCCGTATTACAAAAGTGCTGACCCTGTTTTTGCCGTACGGCTACAAACTGCCAGCAAGCGGCTCGTTGCCAACATGATTCGGGATTTTGGCAGTAAACCACAAACCTACCAGTTTGTTAAGGGACTGAAAATTCCAGTCTGGTTGCCTTACGGTTCCGGTACTGACCAGGCCGCTATTATGATGCTTGGTTTACTGAATTATTATCAACAAACACCTGATGGCCAGGTACTGAAGCTGATTGGCACATTAGGTGACGGTATTGTTCAAATGCAATTTGGTACAGCCGGTCAAGTACCTTATGGAGCCATTATGAGTTTTGAGAATAAGTGGCATGCATACGGCAGCGATCAATCCTATGCTTTGCTACGAGTAGGGAAAGCACTGAATCGTCCTGACTGGACGGCCGTTGCCAGGCGGGAAGTCGATAATTTTTACCCGTATCTGCTCAAAGAAGGTTTTCTTGAGTCGTTTGAAAGTAGCCAACAGGGCACGAGCGTATCGTTCGGTAAAAAATCACGTTTTTCGCAGATTGCCTATGGTGTCAGACCCATGGTCTGGGCCGCGCTTGAATTGTATGACCAGACGAAAGACGCTAACTATGTCAAGCTGGCTGGGCAATTGGCGGGGTGGTTCTGGGGCAACAATCCCGCCAGGGCTATCATGTACGATAAAGCGAGAGGGCTGGGCTTCGACGGTATCTCATCAGACACACAGATCAATAAAAATTCTGGCGCCGAATCGACGATTGAATCGCTACTGACATTTCAACGGCTTGAGAACTACCCGGATGCTATCGCCCAGGCAAACAAATACCATTAAGTATGGCAGAAGTTAAATTGATGCATGTGGCCAAATCTTACGAGAAAGGCCCCCGTGTTATTCGGGATGTAAACATCACGGTGAAAGACCGCGAATTTCTGGTATTGGTTGGACCATCGGGCTGCGGCAAATCGACCCTGTTGCGTATGATTGCGGGTTTAGAGGAAATTTCTGAGGGCGATTTGCTCATTGATGGGCAGCGGGTAAACGATGTGCCTCCTAAAGACCGTGACATTGCTATGGTGTTTCAAAACTATGCGCTCTATCCGCACATGACCGTATTTGAAAATATGGCTTTCGGATTAAAACTGGCGGGTCTGCCCAAAAACGAAATCCGCCAGCGAGTCGATCGGGCAACTAAAATGCTGGAGATAGAAGCCTTACTCGATCGAAAACCCAAAGACATGTCGGGGGGACAGCGCCAGCGCGTCGCCATTGGGCGGGCTATTGTGCGCAACCCAAAAGTGTTTTTGTTCGATGAACCCCTAAGCAATCTGGACGCTAAACTTCGGGGGCAAACACGGATCGAGTTGCAAAAGCTTCACCGCGAACTGAACGCGACAATTATTTACGTGACGCACGATCAGGTGGAAGCCATGACGCTCGGCGACCGAATTGTCGTCTTACGCGACGGTGATGTTGTGCAGCAGGATACGCCGATTAATTTATACGATCGCCCTGCCACCCAGTTTGTCGCCGGGTTTATTGGCTCGCCCCCCATGAATTTCATACCGGGCCACATTAGCCAAGACTCACCCATTCGCTTTATCAGTACAGGCGGACAAGTACAAATCGAGTTGGTAAACGTGCCTCAGGCTGATCGGCTACTACCGTATAAAGGCCAGCCGATTACGCTCGGCATCCGGGCCGAACACATTAGTGACCAGCCTGTTTTTGCCCAAAATGTTCATAGGCAGCCCGTAACGATTGAGGCTATTGAAAACATGGGTAACGAAACATTAGTCTATTGCCTTCTTAATAACGGGCAGTTAATCGCTCGTTTAGCAGCAGGGTACCTTGCTCCCTTCGGTCAGCAGGTTGATCTATTCGTCAATCTTGACAAATGCCACTTTTTTGAGGCACAGACAGGTCTGACGATTTGATCAAAAGAACGAACATGAATCATCCCGAACCCTGTCTCCATATTGGAATACCGCAATTCGGGATGAGCTATGCTGAGGGAAAAATCAAAAAGTTGCGTTAGGCAGCAATAACTTCGTTGACGACCTCCTGCCATTCTTTCATTTCAGGAACGCCGGGCTTGCGTTTGCCAAACATCAGCGCAATGCTATTCCCGTCTTTATCGAACAGATCAAGACCCGTTACAATACCATCTTTTGTGGGTTTACGGGTTACCCAGATGCGGCTGATCTGATCTTCGCGCAGGTGCATGTTGAACTCAGGGTCCAGCACATTGTACCAGGGGCCCATACTGACCAGTTTCTTAACCAGCCCCGTATGAATTTGGATACATCCCGGACTTGACGCAAAAATCATGATCGGCACTTTGCGTTCGGCAACGGTTTCGATTATTTTTTTGAGCTGATCGACTGAGATCGACACCGAGTGACCCTCTGGAGCCAGACGAATTCCCTGCTCCCGATCAAGTTTGTGTTTTCGGAGAAGACCAAAAAATTCATGCGTATCCTGCATGGCTAGCCACTCTTCCTGAAATGCTGCCACATCAATGGCTTCTTCCAGTGTTTCCGATTCTTTTTCCGGATAGCTCAGTGTAACGATCGGCGTTGACTGATCAAGGGCTACATATTTCTGCACTAATGCTTCATAAGCAGCTTCGTCGGACCGGTCGGTCAGGTAAATTTTATGTACTGCCAGACCGTCCTGATCGAAAAACTGAAGGCTCTTGCGGCTATTTTCATCAACAGCAAAGCCGAAATGCCAGTGTGACATGAACAGGCGAAGGTCAATATCGGGGCCCAGTACCAAACCGGTCTGATCCCTGAAGGATACTTTTTCATATACACCTTTTCGCTCGTGAACGATGTTATCGTTGCGTGTCAACGCCATAACATAACCCAGAGTCGGCACTTCCTTGAGCAGTTCCCGGAAATCACCTTCCAGGCGTTGCACAGTTTCGCCAAGCTGGGTAGCTAATAAATCAGCTTCACTAACGCCCAGCTGTTTAGCCGCATCGCGGATTCTTGTTTTTGGGTTTTCTTCTTTAAACGAATCCCAGCGTTCTTTAAGGCTTTTTGTAGTAATCATTTGGTTTTGGCGATTTGATTTGGTCGGTTACGATCAGAAAATTGATTTTGCTGTGGAATCACCAGCGGACAATCCATATCGGGATGTTCAATGAGCCACACATTTAAATTGAAGACACGCTTAATCGTATCAACGGTGATGACGGAGCGAGGAGATCCTATTGCTTCGACCTGCCCGGCCCGGAGCATAACGATTTGATCCGCATATTGAGCCGCCAGATTCAGGTCGTGTAAGATGACAACCGCGCAAAATCCTTTTTGGGTAAACTCGCGAGCCAGTTCCAGCATTTGGTGCTGGTGCAGCAGATCGAGACCTGTGGTAGGTTCGTCCAGAAAGAGTATACCTTCCGGCACATCCCAGATTTGAGCGAGCACGCGGGCTAACTGCACACGCTGTTGCTCTCCACCCGACAATGTGGTGAAAACGCGTGATGCAAAATCCCACATACCCACTTTTTTGAGCGCCATTTCGGCAATAAAATAGTCATGCTCCGACGGGTGAAAATCGAAGTGCGGGTACCGGCCCATCAGGACCAGTTCACTCACTAAAAAAGGGAATACGACTGAGTTCTGCTGTGGGAGCACAGCCCGGAACAGCGAAAGCTCCTTATCAGAATACGTATCGATTCCTTTGCCCAGAAGCCGGATTTCACCGTTGGAGACGTTTAGTTCGCGCGTACACAATTTGAGCAGTGTCGATTTGCCCGCCCCATTGGCGCCCACTATTGCCAGTAATTCGCCCGGATTGGCCCGAAATGAAACACCGTCGAGTAGTTTTCGATTTCGTATCTGGTAGGATAGATGGCTGACTTCGAGCATCGTTCTAGTAGTTTATACGCCCGCCCGGCGTCGTTCCCGAAATAAAATCCATAAAAAGACTGGTGTGCCGATCAGAGCGGTGAGAATGCCGATGGGAAGTTCTGCCGGGGCTACGATTGTACGGGCAAGCGAATCGGCCAGTGTCAGCACAATGGCTCCACCCAAAGCCGAACCCGTTAGCACCCGACGATGATCGGAACCTGCTCCCATCCGAATCAGATGCGGAATGACCAGCCCTACGAAGCCAATAATACCGGCAACTGCCACCGACGTGCCAACGGCCATCGTCGAGAAAATAATGACCTGACGCTTGATCCCTTTCAGGTTAACGCCGAGCATACTGGCCTGACTTTCGCCAAGTGCCAACAGGTTCAGGGATTTTGCCAACCGGGGAATACCAACCAGCGCAGCGATGGTGAAGGGCAGAATTCCCAGCACTGATGCCCAACTAGCACCTCCCAGGCTCCCCAGACTCCAGAACGTTATGTTACGAAGCTGCTCATCAGTGGCCAGATAGGTCATGATACCGGTCAATGCCCCAGATAGGGCATTAATGGCAATACCTGTCAGCAGCATGGTCGTAATCACATCTTTACCGGCCATGCGGGCAATTCGATACACGAAAAATGCGGTTGCACAGGCACCCACAAAGGCAACGACCGATAAGGCGTAGATACCCAACACACCCGTGAGTGTCTGGAAAAACTTAACCTCAAGAACAATCATCATCACCGCTGCCAACGATGCTCCCGACGAAATGCCGATTAGACCCGGATCGGCAAGCGGATTTCGGAAAAGCCCCTGAATTGCAGCTCCTGATATCGCTAAACCGGCACCAACCAGAACAGCCAGGCAGACTCTGGGTAACCGGATCGCCAGCAGAATAGCTTCTTTTGTACTGTCGACATCGACGGAATAACCAAATGATTTAGCTATAATCAATCCAATCTCATAAGGAGTTATCCGGAGCGCACCAATACCTACTGACACGACAAGGGTTATCGACAAGGTAGCCACCAAAGCAGGCATTAACCACGGATTGACCGTCGTTTTGATCGCCGACTTTGGTACCTGGTGCGTACTGGACGATGGCGGATTAATGGTTGCAGTTGCGCTATTCATCCAGCTTAAGCTTTAGGCTTCTGGGTTATTTTCTGGGCTAACTCCTGTAGCGCTTTTCCTAAACGTGGAGAGAAACCAGACAGCAAATGACCATCCATTGTGATGATACGACCGTTTTTGCCCGCATTCGTTTGGGCAACTCCCTGTACTTTTGCTAAACCATCAGCACCTCCGAGACTTTCCAGACCGCTATCGAACAACAGAATCACGTCAGGATTTGCCGTAACGAGGGCTTCGGCAGTAAGTGGTTTGTAGTTCTCGAAATTGGGCGTGGCATTGGCACCACCAGCCAGTTCGATCATTTTGTCGACCTGAGTTCCCCGGCCCGATACCATCATGGTACCCGTGCCACGGGCATAAATAAATAACACCTTCGGGCTTGTCATTGCCTTTTTGACCTGGGCCAGGTCAGCGTCTAGCTTTTTGATCAAGGGCTTGGCCCGTGAAGGAACCTGACAGGTGTTGGCTACATCCTGAATGAGCTTTTTAGTGCCAGCAACGCTGTACTCCTGCTGAAACGTGATGACTTTAATGCCCGCCGATTTGATTTGCTCGATCACCTCTGGTTTTGTACCCGCATTTTGCGAGGTTAGCACGAGCGTCGGTTTCAGCGATATCACTCCCTCGGCTGAAATAGTCCGGTTATGGCCAACTTTAGGCAGTTTCTGGAGCAATTCGGGGTATGTACTGGTCACATCAACACCGATCAGGTGTGATTGAAGGCCCAGATCACAAAGAATTTCGCTGACAGTGCCGTCGAGCGAAACAATGCGAATGGGTTCATCTTTGGGCGAACGGGTTGCGTAGGCCGATTGATTGCTCACCAGTAAGCCCAGTAGAAGCGAACTGAGCCATAGAGTAAAAACAGACAGTTTTTTCATTGCTTTATCGGTAAAAAGTCGTGCTGCCCGTGAATACAGGCAGCACGGCCAGGTCATCATTACGACGCTTGCTTAACTAGCTTAAATTCAAACTTGGGCTTACCGCGTTCGCCACCATCCTGCGAGGTGAAACTGACGAATTTGAGCTTATAGACGTTTCCCGCGGCATCCTTAATGACGTAGAACCGATCCGTTTTCACCCCGATTGTGCCCGTAGTGGCCCGCCAGTTGGCGCCAATAACGTGCTTATCGCTCTTGAAGGCCGTGGTGGCAATGTTACTTTCGCCATAGGCATCATACGAAACGGTGCTGGTCAGTACTTCGGCTGCTGTTACACCGCCGAGGAAGTTGATATACACCTGATCGGAGAAGTAATAGGGAATATCATTGGTGCCGTCGCTGGTTTTGTAGATACCTCCAGTCCACTCAATGTCCCAACGTGCTTTGGCTGGTTCTACATCCACTAAAGCCCCCGTATCGAATGATGCGTATTTAAAATTATACGCATTGTCTTTCGGAATTGAAACCGTTTTGAAGGTCGTTTCTTTAATGCCGGCATACTGTAACGTATAACCAGTAGTACCGTTGCGGATTACCCGAATTTTTACCCAGCCTTTGGCAGGCGTTGCCCCACCCGTTCCCCGGTTAATGATGTACACCTTGTTATCGGCATCAGTCGCCGAAATACTCGGAATGACTGTTTTTGTAATATCGCCCGATACATCGTCGATTAATTTTAGACCGGCCGGATCAAAGCCTAGCGTTAGTGCCAGTCCAACAGTATCGGCCGCTGTCACCTGAGTTAAATCATTCTTGGCCATTGCCACAGCGGAGGCACCCGTCATGTTGTTTAGAATAACCCGAAAATCAGCGCCCGAATAGAAACCCAAATCCCAGGAAGCCCTTTTGACTGAGGTAGCGGCATTATTGCTCAAATCAGCAAAAACGGCGTTTACAGCACTGGAACCGCCCGTTCCACCATCGAGTGTCAGGGCGGTACCTGTCGAAACGATCGAGGTGAATTTAACCTTCAGTTGTTTGGTTGTACCCACCAGAACCGGACTGGCTGCGGATGAAATAGCAAAATCGATGGTTTCCGTACCGCTAAGGAACAGATTATCGGCTTTCGTGAGTTTAAACGAAGCGTCGCTGCTACCCGCTGGAACAGTTAGCGAAAGCGTATTGCCGGTGGTTGCGGGAGTGGTTGTAAACTGCGTTCCATAGGTAATGCCGGTCGGGTTAACCTGAACGGTTACAGCCATAGCTGCGTCGACGGCTCGCGATAATTTAAGTTTAATGATGGCTTCTTTAGTCGTAGCATCCAGACCTTGTTCGGCACTTTCGAACTGGACCAGATTGTCGGGTAGCGGTGGATCACTCTCCTTACAGGCATTTAATGTACTTACTGCCAGAGCGAGCATGTAGATAATGACTCTTTTCATATGATTTGAACTATTTGGAAACTGAGGTTTATTAACGAGTAATTGGCTGAGAGGAAGGTCTATTAGGCTTACTGTTTGTACCACTGAAAACTAAGCCCCATAAAGTAGGAGCGGCCGTAGCTAACCGGTGCCTGGCCACTTGAGCTATGAGCACCGCCCGTATCAGGCGATGTATTCGCCAGTCGGGTAATGTTGAACAGGTTTTTAACCCCGGTCGTGAGCGTGAGGTATTTCGTAATGGTTTTCGTTATCGTGAAGTCAGCCCAATGGAATGGAGCTATTTCGGTCAGGGTTGCCGACACCTGACCATCTGCATTGGCAGTGGCCAGGTAACTTGGTTTCTTCCCGGAATATTTATAGAAAATGCTGAGCTTGGTGTCAATTTTCTTCAGCGTATAAGTGAGGTTCGTGTTTACTTCCGGCGACCACATGAATGATGTTAAGCGCCCGTTTGCGTAAGTGACCGTATCGGGTGTAGCCAGCAGGTTGTTGTAGCGGCCTATGTACGAAAAGCCCACTGTAGCCTGTAAATCTTTCCAGCCAACGACATTTTCCAGTGTGAAACCAGTTGTTTTGAATTTATCGATATTAATGTTCATCGATATTCTGGGATCGCTGGGGTCGATTCCATAGCTGATCAGATTGTTGAAATCATTGTAGAAAAAGCCGAGTGTTGATTTGAACTTAGTACTCACCTGCCAGGCCAGCGATCCGTTAAAACTGTTCGAATTTTCGGCTTTCAGATTTGGATTACCACGGATAGAGTGGCTGGCATCGAAGAAATTAAAGTACAGTTCACGCAGAGCCGGTGAGCGGAACCCGCGGGCGTAAGCTAAGCGCAGATCCAGATTGCTGGTGAGCGCAAATTTGGTGTTAAGGGAAGGAATAGCCGGTGGGGCGTCGTAGGCCGAGTTTTTTACGAAGCGTAAACCCGGACGGATACTGATACGGGAAGTTGGATTAAGTGTTGATGAAACGAAAACTGCGTAATCGTTAATGGTCGGTGAACCCAGAATCCGCGCTCCAGAAGCGGCATCCAGATTAATATCGATGCCAGGCTGCAACGAAACTGACGAGGAGATTTTATAGGAGGCTGTGGCACGGTACGTTTGACTGGCAAATTTTGATAGATCCTGTTCGCCTTCGCCCAGCGAAAGAGTTCGCTGTCCGGTTGTTAAGTCCAGAATCGTCGTCTGTGTCCGACGCTGGTAATCGGTATAAGAAGCCTGGCCGTTGAGCTGTAGACGTTCGCTCAGTTTCCAGTCGCCCTGCATTTGATGCCCATACCGATAGGTAATGTATTTCTGATCGCGGGCCTGATGTGTGTTTACATTTTCAGTTCCCTGGCTTAACAGATCTTCCTTGAGGGCGTCGAGCCGATAATAGATATTGACCGTTTCAGTGCGGTAGCCAACTTTCCCGTGTCCGAACAATTGATCTTTGGGTAGCCAATCTTTTGCCCGACCTGGTGATTGACCCTGCCAGCCACCAAAGGTGTTATTGGTAACGCCCGCCGATCCATTCCAGCCTTTCTTTTGCCATGTAACACCCACATTCTGAATATGAAGCCCCTGATTGGTCAGTAGATTATATTCTTTATTAGCGGTTTCTTCCTGAATCCGGGCGCTAACGCCGAGCTGTTCGGTGCCTGGCTTTTTGGTGATAATATTGATAACACCCGCTAATGCATCTGAACCATACGAAACAGACATGGGGCCTTCTACGATCTCGATGCGCTCAATATTATTGATGTCGATCTGATTAAGGCTTTCGCGGGTATCGCCCCGGTCGACCATGGGTAAACCATCCAGCAGAATTTTCACGTTGCGACCTGACATGCCCATCAGTTGAACGTCAGTTGTGCCCAGCGTCAAATCATTCGAGAAGCGGAAGCCTAATTCGTTATTCAGCACGCCCATAACGTTTACGGCGGCCCGCAAGCGAATGCGCTCACTGTCAATTACGCGTACATTATAAACCGATTTTTTGAGCGATTGGGGTTCATACTGGCCTGTTACAACTACTTCATTAAGTTGGGTATTGAATGCTTTCAGGCGGGTTGTAAATTGGCTAGGCTTGTCTTGCGTTACCTCAATAGTTTGTCGCACCGATTCATAACCGATCATCGAAACCTGCAATTCGTGATTTCCTGGCTTCAGGTTGGAAAGAATAAAATGCCCGTTTCGATCGGCGGCTATCCCTTTTTTGACTCCATTGACCCGTACGGTAGCGAAGGCTCCAGGAGAGCCATCTGTCAGAAGAACTGTACCCTCAATGGTGCAATCAGCTGTTTGCTGAGCCTGTATGGTAGAGATGCTAATCCACATCAAGAGTTTCAGTAGTAAGAAACAGTTGCTGTATTTATTTTTCATAGCTGATTCTAGTGGGAGCAATAAGCCTTGGTATAAACGGGTATCGTATCGAGGCCATTTTAACTGGTGATTAGTTGCTGGTTTCTACGATTACGAAAAACTTGATGTGTCTTATTATTATTTAGACTCATTAAAAATAGATTACAAAGGAAGAGAAAGCATGCCTTGGAAGCAAGAGTTATTTAGAATTTGTCTTAATAAATTGACTGGAAGGCTAGCTGGTTTATCGAACCAAATCCAAACACACTAAATAGATCTAATAGAATATTAAATTTGTATAGCATTAAATAGATATTATTTGAAATTAAGTTTTATAAATAAAATTCATTTCTATTCAATCGTCGTTAAGGTTTTGTCAATAGATTTTGACAGGTAAAGGAGCTGTTAGAGATTACATATTAGGGCTTCGCCTGGAGCCGTGGCTGAGAGCCGTGCCACCGCAGCCGCGGACGGTGGTTTGTTTGTGCAATGAGTAACCGTAGCACGGCTGTGAACGACGGCTCCAGGTGAAAGTCCTACTTTAGTATCAAGATCATGTCATTTGCTTTGCTGGTTGCAAAAAGTACGTTAGCTAAAGTGATGAGCGAGGTATTTCAATAGCATCAAACGCTTAGAATATTTGTATCGGATAACGGCTATTGGGGAGAAACAATACTAAAAGTGCAAAACCGCAATGAGGCTTCATGAAGCCTCATTGCGGTTTTGTCAAAAAACTGTAAAATCCTGGGAGGCTTTAGCTCTTCGGGCGAAATACTTTCATTACCGTCTCGTCTGTCGTGAGAAACGGGCCGCCAATCAGATCAATACAATAGGGGATGGCCGGAAAAACTACTGATAGACACTGGCCTATTGCCGTGGGTTTGCCTGGTAAATTGAGCAGGAGCGTTTGATTACGAATACCAGCCGTTTGTCGGGACAGGATCGCCGTTGGGACGTACTTAAGGCTTTCCTGCCGCATCAATTCGCCGAACCCTGGCAACATCTTCTGGCACACGGCTTCGGTGGCTTCTGGTGTTACATCGCGGAGAGCAGGACCTGTTCCGCCCGTCGTGACAACCAGGCAACATCCTTCTACGTCAGCCAGCTCAATCATAGTTGCCTCTAGCTGATCCTGTTCGTCGGGGATAACGCGATAAACGGGCTCCCAGGCGGAGGTCAGCCATTCGGTCAATAGTTTAACGACAGCCTTGCCGGGAATATCTTCATAAACACCCGCGCTGGCCCGGTCTGAGACATTAATAATGCCGATTTTGATCATAAACGATAGGGAATGTACGATAGCTGCTCAATGATATTTACCAACCAGATCATTGAGCACCTGTCATACAGCTTATCAAGGTTTTCTGCGCTTTAGCGCGAGGTCATGCGCTGTGTCGTAATAAGAGCGGAGATTGCTCCAGTCGAACACTTCAGCGATGCTTTCAACGCGGTTACGCTGAGCAATGCGCTCCCGTTGTGCCATCCGAACAAACCGGAAGAGCACACTGGCCAACTGGTCAGCCGCTTCGTTGAAGTTTTGCGTCCGGCGGTTGATAACGTAGATGCCCCGGTTTTCGTAGTCCCGCATGATCTGCATAATGAAATCGCCGAACCCTGACTGATCGCTTGTAACGGTCGGTATGCCACGAACAACGCATTCCAGCGGTGTGTAACCCCATGGTTCGTAGTAGCTAGGAAAGACACCAAGGTGGCAGCCACGTACAAACTGGCTATAATCCAGACCGAAAAGCGGATTGGTAGACGCAATGAAATCCGGGTGATAAACGACCTTGACCCGGTCGTACTCATTGTTGACAAGATTGGCCTGCCGAATGAAACGCGTCATGTCATCTTCCTGCACCAAATTGTGGGTTACGAAAGGCGGAAGATGTTTTGTTTTCCAGCTTTGAACCGTGCGTCGAAGGCGAAGACGCCAGTATTCATCCACAAATTTGTTCAGATCAGGCAGCGTATTATCCGTATTCGACGCGGCAGCTAAAAACAACCGTTCGCCAACCTGTTTTTCGATACTCTCACACGTTTCCTGAATTTCGTCGAGCAGCGCCCGCGAGTGCAGTACCTCAGGATTGATTGATGTGTAGGGTTGTTTGGTAACCATGAACATCACCACCGTCATATCCATGCTAGCCTCCCGCATTCGGTAATTGAGCCTTGCGAGGGCTTCGAGGGTTAGGTCATAGCCTTTATTGGAGAACTCAAACCGGCCCGACGTAAAGAAGTAAAGCGTTTTTTCCAGATCAAACGAATAGCTCTGGAAAAAGTGACCCATCACGAATTCATGAATTTTCTCTTTATAGCGGACGTGGAGATTCTGAAACTCGTGTGTAGCAGCAAATCGGGTAATATTCAGTCCATTAGGCAGGATCAGGTCAGGGTTGCGGCCTAAAAAAACTTCGCACTCGCGGGCCGTTACATCACTGACTGTCGTAAACACATGAGCCTGCTGAGCAGCCAGTCGCTCAACGGTAGCCTGCGTATCGATATTGTAGTGCAGGGCTTCACGCTTCCAGTCAAAGAAGGGTAGTTTACCGTAGAAACCAGCCTCGTTCTGGGCCAGATAACGGCCCAGCATCGTGGCGTGGGTTGTAAAAACGGTAGCTACCCTAACGTTATCCCGGCGAAGATCGGGGAGGCCAGTGCTAGCCATCCATTCATGGAAATGGGCGACAAAATCGACACGCCTTGAATGATCTTCAGACAGTAGTGTAATGAACTGTCGGACCATTTCACCAAAGGCAATGGTCTGATTAACAAGATCTTCGACGTTTATTGTCGACAGCTGGTGGTTTTGCCAAAGCTGACCTTTAATGTAGTTCAACTGCTCTTGTTTGATGCTATTGATGTCGAATAGCACCACGCGTGGGCGACCCGTTACGAGCCAGTAACCATATTCAATGGTATAGCCCAACTGGCGCATCTTTCGAACAGTCTGCCCAATCTCTGTTTCATCAGGCTCAGTAATCGGTTCAAATTCAGCGGCTGCCCGTTGCGGGAAATACGGCCCGAGCGCAACATAGTTATCATCCCATTTCTCGACCATAGCCGGCACTTTTGACCGGATGACCGTATAAATACCGCCCACCTGATTACAGACTTCCCAGGCGATTTCAAGCAGTAATTTCCGCTTTGATGTTGAAAATACCGATTCCAAATTAGCTGATAGTTTTGGCGTATTATGTACTAGTACAGATTACGAAGTTTGGACGTGCAATCAAATACTATAAACAATAAAAGACAAACTTGTTTATTTCAAATATGAGCGAGCATCCAGAACCTTTGTCTGTTTGTTCTGTGATATGGTGTAGTTAAAGCCCGGCTGAATGCTGAATGCACCTGTTTCCCCCTGCTTATTTACGGCCAGAAAACCAACCTGAATATCTTTGTAATCCTGCTTTTTCACGATCCGCAAAGCTGCCTCTTCGCAGGCCTGCTGGGGTGTTCGGCCCTGGCGCATTAGTTCGACGACCAGAAATGAGCCACACGTTCGCATGACTAATTCGCCCAGCCCCGTTGCACAGGCTCCCCCAATTTCATTATCGACGAACAAACCTGCACCAATTATGGGTGAATCACCAACACGACCATTCATTTTATAAGCCAGTCCGCTTGTTGTGCAGGCACCTGAAATATTTCCGTTTTTATCAATGGCCAGCATGCCAATTGTATCATGGCGCTCAATGTTGGCAATGGGCTTGTATTTCGCTGTTTTTAACCATTCCCGCCATTCTTTTTCCGCTTTTTTTGTCAGCAGGTTCTCCTTTTTAAAGCCTTGAGATAGAGCAAATGCCAAGGCTCCTTCACCAGCGAGCATGACGTGGGGTGTTTTATCCATAACTGCCCTTGCCACTGAAATCGGGTGCATGATATGCTCCAGAAAGACAACTGAACCGGCATTCCCTTTCTCATCCATGATGCAGGCATCGAGCGTAACACGGCCATCGCGGTCGGGACGCCCGCCGTAGCCAACACTCATATCTTCCGGGTCTGCTTCAGGTATGCGTACGCCCGCTTCTACGGCATCCAGGGCTCGTCCACCCCGATCAAGGACCGCCTGAGCGGCTGCATTTGCTTTAGGTTGTTTCCAGGTAGAGAAAACCAGAGGTCCGTTTGCCGAAGCATCGACCTGAGTTGATGAAGAAGTCTTGAAGGATAATGTCGGAAAGAGGCCAGCCAGGGAGCTAACAGACAAAAAACGGCGTCGATTTATCATAATATAGCTACTATTGGCCCAAAATAAAGGAATAAACAGTTGGCATTTACTACTTTTAGCCGATTTATTACGAACGAATTATGGAAGATTCCAGAAAGCATATTCTGCTGATGGATGGGCCTGATGACAAGGGCCTGATTTATCATGTAACCGGCGTTCTTTTTCGCCATAACCTGAACATCATTCATAACGACGAATACGTCAGTCCATCGGGGCAATTCTTCATGCGAACCGAATTTGAAGGAACTTTCGATACAGCTGCTTTACTGAATGAATTAAAAGCGACCTTACCCGATCCTGGCATTACGTTTCGTTTAAACCCAAAACGAAAGAAAAACATAGTTGTTCTGGTTACCAAAGAGCATCATTGCCTTGGCGAACTTCTGATTCGCTATGCGTTTGATGAACTGGATGCAACCATTCTGGCCGTGGTGAGCAATTACAATATTCTGCAACCTCTGGTCAGTAAGTTCGGAATTCCGTTTCATTACGTCTCTCACGAAGACAAAACCCGCGAAGAACACGAGGAAGCGATATTAAGGACACTGTCTATCTACGAACCCGAATTCCTGGTACTGGCTAAGTACATGCGCGTGCTGACGGCTGGTTTTGTCAATAAGTTTCCGAATCGGATCATTAATATTCACCACTCGTTTTTGCCCGCTTTTATTGGGGCTAATCCTTATCGGCAGGCCTACGAACGGGGTGTCAAAATTATTGGCGCAACGGCTCATTTTGTCAATAATGACCTCGACGAAGGACCGATTATTGCCCAGAATGTGAAAGATGTCGACCACAGGCATACAGCTGCCGACATGGCTACCGAGGGGAAAGACGTAGAGAAAATTGTTTTGTCGCAAGCCCTGAAGCTGGTGTTCAATGATCGGGTCTTTATTGCCGGTAACCGGGCTATCGTTCTATAAATAGCCCGGCTGAAGAGGGTATCTGTATGGTTAGTTTACGTATTATCTGGGATTAGGCTCCGGGATACTAAGAAAGTCGCAGAAAAGCTCACTTTTTTGTATCAGGAATATGGTATATTTCGGGCCTGAAAAATCCCATTAACTTAGACTTCCTGTTCCCTGCTGTATCATGCAAAAACTTCAAACATTAGACTATACAGTCTTTTTTGTTTACTTCATTATCGTTAGTGCCTACGGGTACTGGATTTATAAGAAAAAACACTCCGCTAATATATCTACCACTGATTTCTTTCTGGCCGAAGGGTCACTGACCTGGTGGGCTATCGGTTCTTCCCTGATTGCATCTAATATTTCGGCCGAGCAGTTTATTGGCGCTTCTGGAGATGGATTTGCGATGGGTTTGGCAATTGCAACGTATGAATGGATGGCGGCCGCTACGCTGATTGTAGTAGCCGTTTTTTTTATGCCCATTTACCTCAAGAACCGCATCTTCACGATGCCACAGTTCCTGACCCAGCGGTACAACAACACCGTTGCCATGATCATGGCCATCTTCTGGCTATTTCTCTACGTGTTGGTTAACCTGACCTCGATTCTGTTTCTGGGAGCACTGGCCGTATCGACCATTTCAGGACTGAACTTCACGGCCTGTATGATTGGGCTGGCCGTTTTTGCGGTCATTATTACACTGGGCGGCATGAAAGTAATTGGTTATACCGACGTAATTCAGGTTTTCTTCCTGATCCTGGGCGGTTTGGCAACTACCTATCTGGCCGTTGATCTGGTTTCCACACAGAATGGCACAGAAGGAATACTCAAAGGATTTAGTCTGATGCTGGACCAGTCGGCAGATCACTTCCACATGATCTTTCATAAAGGAGACCCGCATTATGCCTCACTACCCGGCCTGACCGTTCTAATTGGTGGTATGTGGATTGTGAACCTGAACTACTGGGGTTGTAATCAGTATATTACGCAGCGGGCGCTCGGAGCTGATTTAAAAACGGCTCGTGAGGGTATTCTTTTTGCCGCCTTCCTGAAGTTGCTGATGCCAATAATTGTAGTATTGCCCGGTATTGCCGCTTATACGCTTTATCAGAAAGGTTTGTTCCAAAAGGAGATGCTGGATATTACGGGCGAAGTGAACAAAGACCACGCTTATCCCGTATTGCTCAATCTGTTGCCTGCCGGACTTAAAGGGCTTTCTTTCGCGGCTCTGACGGCTGCCGTAGTGGCTTCCCTGGCGGGTAAGGCTAACTCGATTTCGACCATTTTTACCCTCGATATTTTCAAAAAATACATCTCGCCCGATGCCAGTGAAAAAAGACTGGTTCAGGTTGGTCGGATAACCATTTGGGTAGCTATGCTGATGGCAATTCTTATTTCGCCATTCATGGGTATTGATAAAAAAGGAGGATTCCAGTTCATTCAGGAAATGACGGGTCTGGTTTCACCGGGCGTATTTGCCGCCTTTATTCTGGGCTTCTTCTGGAAAAAGACGAACTCTCAGGGGGCTTTGTTTGCCATTGTGGGCGGCTTTCTCCTCTCATTGTTTTTCAAGTTTGTGCTGCCGGACCTGGTTAATCTGCAATTTCTGGAACCACTGGGCTTTGCGGTCCAGAATGCCGACGGCGTTTATACGATTCCGTTTCTCGATACAATGGGCTTCGTTTTCCTGATCTGCGTAGCCGTAATGATTGTTCTTGGGCTGCAGAAACCCAGCACAAAAGGGTTGGCTATTGATGCCAGTATGTTTAAAGTAGCGCCAACATTTGCGATGGGTGCCGGGCTGATTCTATTCCTGGTTGCTATCCTGTACGTTGTCTTCTGGTAATTACTGCCGTTTGACCTGATTTACTACGCTCTGAATGGCGTCGGCACTGGCTTCGATACGTTCGTATTCGCCCAGTACAGCCGACGCCATTTGTAGATTTGGCCGTCGATAAACCATTGGACTTGGCTGGCTACTTTTTCCACTCAGATGCAAAGCCGCCAGTCCAATGCCAATAAACTGGCTTGCATTATGGCCCGAAACACCAACACCGGCCATAATTTCGATTCGTCCGGCGGCTTGTTCAGTTAGCTGATAGAGGACCGACAAGCCCGACTCTGCCGAAGGATGCTGACCTGATGTAAGGATTCGTATGGCACCCGTACGGATTACGGCTTCCAACGCTTCGACTGGGTCGCGGGTCATATCGAAAGCGCGGTGAAAAGCAACCGGCATCGGATGGGCCAGCTCGACGAATTCTCTGGTTTTGACTTCGTCGACCGTTCCGTCGGCTTGCAGGATGCCGAGTACGATGCCATCGACTCCGGCTGATTTAGCCGTAATAATATCGGCTCGCATGACCGCTAATTCGGTATCGGAGTACAAAAAATCACCCCCCCGTGGCCGGATCATAACGAATAACTGAATGGAAAGATGCTGACGGGCTAACTGAATTAAACCGGCACTGGGCGTAGTACCCCCTTCACTCAGGCCACCACACAGTTCAACACGGTCGGCTCCGGCTTGTTGGGCTGTTAAACAAGATTCAAACGAGTAAGCACAAACTTCAATTTGCATTTGATTCGATACGAAATGTTTTATTCCCGCGCCATGCCCTATTAGAGCTCTGCTTCCGTAAGAAAAACGTGTTGGCTCCGAAAGCAGTCAGCTAAATAAAAAGTAGCGTTTATGTCGGAAATATTAAAGCTGAAAATATAGTTTAGATCAAAAAGTATGTATTTTGACTGAAAATTCCCTTCTGGACCAGATTTGCCGGAAGTTCTAAACAAAAGTAGGCACTGGCAGTTAATGGCCTAAAATCCCGTCATAAATACCTTTTGAAACATTTTTGCGGAAAAGTGCTTGGATATTAACTGTTTTTTTACTTTTGCACCCTCATTGAAAAGTAGTCATTAAATACTGAAGACACTATGTACTGGACACTCGAACTCGCATCCTACCTGGAAGATGCTCCCTGGCCTGCCACTAAAGACGAGCTGATTGACTATTCAATCCGCTCTGGCGCTCCCCTAGAAGTTGTTGAAAACTTACAGGAGCTTGAAGATGACGGCCAACCTTATGAAAGCATCGAAGAAATCTGGCCGGATTATCCGACCAAAGATGATTTCTTCTTCAATGAAGACGAGTACTGAGCCATCCGGACAGTCTTCACATCAAAAAGGCGTGACCCATTTATTCATTGAGTTACGCCTTTTTGTTTATATGCTGAGCTAATAACCTGATTATCCAGTTCCTGATTATTCTTCTTTAGCGCTGGCTGGTGCGCTCTTTATCGTGCGGTCGTATTTTTTTGGCGCGTACAGAAAGCCGAATGCCTCGGCCCCTTCCTTCGTATGAACTTTGTGGTGAATGTAATGCGCCCGCATGATTCGCTGCATGTATCGACCACTGGTATCAACTTTCATTTTTACCCGCCGATGAACAATGATGTCGTGAAACACAAAGTAAAAGAAACCATATAGCGTTACACCCGCCCCGATCCAGGCCAGAAAATCCAGGGCTGGAACATTTACGCCTATGATAATAAGACTGATAGCTGTCAGGCTGAAAACAACGGCAAAGAGGTCGTTTCGCTCAAAAAAACCCTTATGATGGTTGTGATGATCGCGGTGCCAGGTCCACAAAAAACCGTGCATGACGTACTTGTGTGTGAACCAAGCTACACCCTCCATGAACAGAAAAGTCCCTAGAACCAAGGCAACGTTTAGCAGCATTTTTGTGTTATTTAAGTAGTACAAAGGTAACTGGGTAGCTTGAGTAATTCGTTGCCTATGAATGGCGTTAACCATTTTTTATGACTACTTACTCCAGCTATCAGCTCGCCAATAACGAAGTAATAACGGTTTGTTTTATTGAAAAGTTGGGTTGACCAGACCGACTTTTTAACGAAAAATAGAGATACGTAACAACCATTTGCATGTTTCGGGAAAAGCCGTATCTTTATCCCAATTCAGTACTCAACCAGATGAACCCATCGGTTATGGACTATCAGGCGCTTAAAAACCTGGTTAGACGGGGAGAGGGTAGCAATTTAGAGTTCAAACTGAAAACGAACCATCCTGAGAAAATTATCCGGGGTGTAGTCGCTTTCGCGAATACAAACGGCGGCATCATGCTGATAGGCATTGGTGACGACAAGAAGATTGTCGGGCTGAAATACGCCGACGAGGACGAGTACCTGCTCGTTCGGGCAATCAATAAATACTGCTTCCCGCGGATTAGCTACACGATTGAGCGAGTTCAACTCTACGACGAACGCGAAGTTCTCGTGATCCGGGTACCTCCCAGCCCAACTCGCCCCCATTACATTATCCCCGATCCGGCCGAGCCCGAAAATAAAAAGGCATACGTACGTGTCGCCGATAAATCGGTTCAGGCCAGTCGCGAAGTGCGCGAGATCCTAAAGGGAGAACAGGCTGATCGTGATATTCGCTTTAGCTATGGCGATAAAGAGCATAAGCTAATGCAGCATCTCGGCGAACACAACAGCATTACAGTCGATCTGTTTGCCTCCATTGCCGGAGTTTCCCGCCGAATTGCCTCCCGAACGCTTGTTTTGCTTGTATTAGCTAACGTCCTCGAAATTCACCCGAGTGATGTGGTCGATCAATACACGACCCGATCCGTGTAGGTAACTAAAAACAAGGTCTGCGCCATTTTCTAAAGAAATGGCGCAGACCTTGTTTTATTAAAAGCTGTTTAATAGCTCTTCTATTTTCGTATAAGTATACTGTAACTGTTCATCGGTCGTACAGTATGGCGGCATCAGATAGAGTACATTACCCAGGGGGCGCATGAGCACTCCTCGATCGAGCAAAAAGTTATAGGCGCGGTCGCGAACACTGTTGAAATAAGACGTTTGCTCGCCAAGGGTTAAGTCAAAAGCGAGTAGTGTTCCACACTGTCGGATGTTAGCTATCGTTGAATACACACTCAATCGTTGGCTAAACGCTGTGTGGCTTTTGGTGATACGCTGAATACTGGCCTGCGTTTCATCCGATAATAACAGATCCATACTGGCCAGAGCCGATGCACAGGCTACAGGGTTCGCAGTAAAGGAGTGACCGTGGAAAAGGGTTTTGGTCTTATCGCTTGATAGAAACGCGTCGTAAATTGCCTGCGTACAGGTCGTTACGCCCAGTGCCATCGTTCCACCCGTTAACCCTTTCGATAGACACATCAGATCAGGCTTTTCTGGCAACTGATCGGTTGCAAACAGCTTGCCGGTTCGGCCAAAACCTGTCATTACCTCATCGGCAATAATGAGCGCCCCCTGTTGGCGGGCCATCTGAAACAAGTCGTTTAAAACGCCCGGCTCATACATAACCATGCCGCCGGACCCCTGCACCAGGGGCTCTACAATGAAAGCCGCGATCTCATCGGTGAATAACTCCTTCGCCTGCTCGATAACGGCCTCTTCCTGTCCGGCTATTGGCGCTGGCAAATACGCCACATCGAATAGAAAAGGGACAAATGGAGCGGTAAACGCACTTCTTCCGCCAACAGCCATCGCACCAAATGTATCACCGTGATACGCCCCCTCCAGTGCAACCACTTTAAATCGCGGCAGACCGAGATTATGCCAGTACTGGAATGCCATTTTCAACGCCACTTCGACGGCTGTCGATCCATTGTCAGAGTAAAAAACTTTTGACTGATTTAGTGGTAAGATCTTGAGCAGCCGCTCGGCCAGCTCGACGGCAGGCTGATGCGTAAAACCCGCAAAAATGACGTGTTCCAGCACCTGTAACTGTTCTGAAACCCGCTGGGCAATGTAGGGGTGTGCGTGGCCATGCAGATTTACCCACCACGACGCAATCATATCGAGGTATTCGCGACCGTCGGCGTCGTAGAGCACCGAGCCGTTTGCCCGCACAATCGGGATTGGTAACGGTGCCGTTTGCATTTGTGTGAATGGATGCCAGATCACAGCTTTATCGCGCTCCGATAAGCTCTGTAAACTGGTTGGCGTAGTGTCGGATAACATCCTTGGTAAGACTAGTTTCCTGTCCGATTCGGCCCAGACAGGGAATGGTTGTATAAGTCAGAATAAACGATTCGGAGGTGGTAACGGTTGGCCCGTTAAAGACGATTCCTGCAATTGGAATATTTCGGCTACGGCAGCACTCGATCGACAGTAATGTATGATTTATACTGCCCAGATAGTTGCGGGAAACCAGTATAATTGGCAGCCCAAGCCGCTGAACCAGATCAATGTTCAGCTCATGTTCGTTGAGTGGAACCATTAACCCGCCTGCCAATTCGACCACCAGCGCGTTGCTGGTCCGCGGTAACGTAATCGCGTTTAAATCGATGTGAACACCGTCCAGGTCGGCAGCTGCATGTGGTGAAAGCGGTTGCGAGAGCCGGTATGCTTCCGGATGAAACTGCGTTGTCGGGTTACTAATTAGTTGGCGAACAGTTTCTGTATCCGAATCGTCTGCGGCTCCTGATTGAACGGGTTTCCAGTAGTCGGCTTGCAAGGCTTCAACCAATATGGCTGAGACAACCGTTTTCCCGATTTCGGTACCGATACCAGCAATGATAAACTGAGCGGGTAATTGGGCTGAAATCATAGATGTACTGCGTTGGTGAGAGCCGACTGAAAGACCGAAATTAATTGATCGATCTCTTTGGTCGAGTTAAATAGATGAATACAAATTCGCAATCGCTCCTGTCCGACAGGCACTGTCGGACTCAGAATGGCTCGTACGTCGAACCCTGCCCGTTGCGCTTCGCTGGCAATATGTCGCGCATGGTCATTACCCGGCACAATCAGACCTTGTATTGGTGACGAACTACGGGTCCAGGTAGTTCCGGGTAATTGACTGGCTACACGTTGATGAAAATAACGAATTCGCTCATGTAGGCTTTTTCGGGCGTTTGCTGAAAGTTGGACAAGTTGATGGGCGCAACGGATAGCCAGTAGACTATGCGGTGGAAGCGCAGTTGTATAAATAAACGGCCGGGCAAAATTGATCAGGTAATCGCGCAGAACGGAAGATCCAACAACGGCTGCACCATGAACGCCCAATGCCTTCCCGAACGTATGCACACGAGCCAGTACCCGATCTGCCAGACCCAACGCCACCACTATACCTTCGCCATTGGGGCCGTAAACGCCGGTTGCATGGGCTTCGTCGACGATCAGAGCCGCACCATATTGCTCACACAGCGCAACGATTTCAGCTAATGGAGCCAAATCGCCATCCATTGAATAAACCGATTCTACAGCTACAAAAACCTGACCCGACTGACCTGACCTGGTTGTTTGCTGAAGTTTTGACTCAAGATCGTTGAGGTCGTTATGGAGGAAACGATGGCGAGTCGCGTAGCTGAGTCTTGCCCCGTCGATCATGCTGGCATGGACAAGTTCGTCTGTCAGTAGCGTATCATTCGCTTGTGGCAAAGAGGCAAGAAGTCCCAGATTGGCATCGTAACCCGAGTTGAAAATCAGCGCAGATTCGGTCTGATAAAAAGAGGCCAGTTTATCTTCAACAGCAGCGGCCAGGTGCGTTTGACCTGCCAGCAACCGAGAGCCGGTTGCACCCGTTCGCGCATCGGAAGCGCTGGCGTCTGCTTGCTGAATGGCTTGTTTCAAATCGGCTGATCGGGCGAATCCGAGGTAGTCATTCGAGCAAAAATCGATCAGGTTATCAGCCGTGTGGAGTTGACGCAACAAGCCATTTTGCTGCCGGATCGCCAGCCGTTCGGAGAGTGTATTTATAATGGTATGTGTCAGTTCAGACATGACCGCAAAGGTAAAGTGGGCTGGTCATACGATTGATTGTAAAATCGTAATATTCTGGAAATGTGAATAAAGTAATAGTTATCCACATTCTGTTTGTGGATAACTATTCTTAAATAGAATTATTTCGATAAAAAATAATTTAATGGCCTGACAGATGGACAAACCTTTATGCTAAATGATTGTTACTCAGTGATTTTAAGAACAAGCTTACCGAATTGTTTTCCTTCGGTCATTTTACGCATTGCCTGTTCAGTATCGGCTAACGAAAATACGTTATCGATTACTGGAACGAGTTGTTTTTCAGCAACAAATGAGATCATGTCGGCAAATTCATGTTCTGTACCCATCGTCGAACCAAAGATGCTTAGTTGTTTAAAAAAAACTTTTGCTGGTACAACATCCATGATATTCCCGGTTGTCCCCCCGTAGAACGCAATGCGTCCGCCCGGCGCAGCCACATCCACGAGTCGGGCAAATCCCGGCCCGCCGGAACTGTCGATAATCACGTCAAAATAGCCCCGGTTTATGCCGCTCTGCGGACCTTCGCCGGTTTGAGCCATGAGTGTTTTAGCCCAATTGGCCTCCCGATAGTTTACCCCTCCTTTAGCTCCCAGTTTTTTTGCCCGTTCCAGTTTCTCATCGGAGCCTGATGTTACCCAAACTTCGGCACCGGCTGCCACTGCGAACTGTAAAGCGAACAGTGCCGCACCGCCACCAATACCTGTGACCAGTACTTTTTCGGGCGTGTTGCTACCAGTTGCATGCAATCCGGCGCGGGTCATGAGTGTACGCCAGGTGGTTAGGCCCACGAGAGGAAGCGCAGCCGCCTGCTCGAATGATAGATGTGCGGGCTTATGATGAATGTATTTGGCGTCGACAACCACGTATTCGGCAAACGTACCGTTGTCGGGCATTCCCAGAATACGAAAATCCGGCCCATAGAATTTCGGGTTTGGACCCCAGTTGTGTCCACAATTGATGATAACTGCCTGACCACGCCAGACGCGGTCAACACCTTCGCCAACCTCAACCACGACACCGGCGCCATCGGAACCCAGAATGGCGGGCAATTTAATGGCAGGATACAAGCCTTCCTGAATAAATACATCACGGTGATTGAGTGCCGCAGCTTTGAGTTGAATAAGGACCTGGCCTGGCCCGGCGGTAGGTGTTGGCATATCAACATACTGGATGGGCTGGTGTATGCCGGGGAGATAAATCGCTTTCATGAGTCAAAGAGTGATTGCGTGATGAATGACTAACGTAATTCGGCCTGTCTTGCTCTTTATATTTGCTCAATTAATTCTGACTTAGTAATGATCACCTATAGGGAAGCTACTGTTGATGATGCAGAGCAGATAGCCAGACTACATAGCCTTAGCTGGCAGCAAAACTACGCAGGTATCTGGAGCGATGAATTTCTGAATGGTAATGTACTTGAAAATAGGCGACAGGTTTGGCTGGAACGACTGGGTCAACCGGCAGTTAATCAAAATGTTATCGTTGCTGAGTCAGAGGGGGTAATCTGCGGCTTTGCCTGTGCCTACGCCAACAACGACCCCCATTGGGGAACGCTACTTGATAATCTGCATGTTCGTAGGGAGCAGAAAGGACAGGGAATCGGTACAGCACTCATCAAATTGGCGGCTCGTTGGGCATACGACAAAAAACCTGATTCAGGCTTCTATTTATGGGTATTGCCCCAAAATACAAGTGCCCGAAAGTT
This sequence comes from Spirosoma aureum, assembly GCF_011604685.1. NCBI lineage: Bacteria > Pseudomonadati > Bacteroidota > Cytophagia > Cytophagales > Cytophagaceae > Spirosoma > Spirosoma aureum. The sequence continues at coordinate 956,601 of NZ_CP050063.1, forward strand.
CTATCAGAACTTAGGCGCAATAAACCACGAGCTGGTAACGCATGCCAGCCCGGACGGAGGATTTTCGGATGCTTATCGGTACGTATGGGCTGATGTGAACCAATTAATTTGATACAGATGAGGTGCATAGTAATCGTTTTTACTGGTAAAGGCGCCCCTGATTTTAAACAGTACACTACACATGATTCGGTTTTTCAACGAAGACGTTACCTATAAACTCCCACAAAAGCAGGTCATTCGCCAGTGGCTTAAGCAACAGGCCGAGCGCGAAGGCTATGCTGTAGGTGATTTAAATTATATTTTTTGCTCAGACGAGTACGTGCTTCAGGTCAATCGTGATTATCTCGAACACGACTATTACACGGATATTATCACCTTTGACCAGAGCGAAGAAGAAGGCAAAATTGAGGGTGATATTTTTATCAGCGTCGATCGGGTAGGCGATAATGCTACTCTGCTAGGTGTTCCGGCTGAGCAGGAAATGCGTCGGGTTCTGGCCCACGGCCTGCTCCATCTTTGTGGCTACGGTGATAAAACGGATGAGGAAGAAGCGCAGATGCGGGCAAAAGAGGAAGAGTGGCTACGCTATGCCTGACAATTTATTCTCCGTTTTTTCGAATATACCTACTATGCGTTTATTGACCTGCTTATTTTTCCTCCTGACCACTATTGCATCCGGTCAGAAACAGATCGCCATTACGGTCGATGATTTACCGACGGTATCCAAATATGCCACTACCCCCGAAGCACAGCAACGGCTGACCCAAAAGTTGCTCACTCACTTCTCGACCTTTCAGGTGCCCGCCATTGGTTTTGTTATTAGTGGTTTTCTGCGGACCAATGGCCAGCCAGATTCCCTCAACGTTGCGCTCATAACCATGTGGCTGGATGCGGGCCTGGAACTCGGAAATCATACATTCGCTCATAAAGATTACAATCTCGTTTCGTTTGACGAGCTTAAAGCTGACGTGATTGGTGGTGAGCAGGTTGTGAAAGGCCTGGTTCAAAAACGCGGCAAATCGTTCCGTTATTTCAGGCATCCCTATTTGCGCAGGGGCGATACGCCCGCTAAGAAAGACTCACTTGAAGCGTTTTTGCGCCAGCGCGGATACCGGGAAGCGCCCGTTACCATCGATAATTCGGATTGGTTATTTTCGCGTGCCTACGACCATGCACTGATACTGAATGATACGGTGCTGGCGGCTAATGTTGGTAAACGCTATGTCGAGTATATGGGCAATTGCATCGCCTATTACGAAGCGCAAAGTGATTCGCTTTTTGGACGGCCGATTGCTCAAACAATACTCCTTCATGCCAACACCATCAATGCCGATTATCTGGATGATTTACTGACTGTACTCAAACAGCGCGGCTATTCATTTGTATCGCTGGATAAAGCCCTGACGGACGAAGCCTATCAGACGGTCGATCGGTTTAGCGGGAAGGGCGGCATTTCGTGGCTGCACCGCTGGGCGCTGACAAAGGGCAAAAAAGGCTCTTTTTTCAAAGGAGAACCCGAAGTGCCCGCGATGATTGATGAACTGGCGAACCGGAAACTGTGAGATTATCCAGCGGTCAATCCGCCATCCATCTGAAGAGCCTGGCCGGTATAAAGAGCGTTTTCTTCGGCGCAGAGCCATAAAATGGCCTGGGCGATTTCTTCCGGTTTACCTAAACGTCCAATTGGAATAACACGGCGCATCCGTTCTTCCATGATGGGCGCTGCCAGGATAAGCTCGTCAACCAGCGCCGAATGCGTGTAGACCGGGCAAACGGCATTGATCCGAATATTTTTTTTCGCATATTCCAGAGCAGCGGTTTTTGTCAGGCCTATAACAGCATGCTTCGATGCACTATAGGGTGCGCCCATCGCCATGCCCCGGACGCCCGCAATACTGGATACATTAACAATTTTTCCCCGATCAGAATGGTCATTTTCTGGTTGGTTCAGCATCTGCCTGATTTGCGCCTGCATGCCATAGAAAACACCGCCGACGTTAACGGCCATAATTTGGTTAAAATCGTCGGAAGTTTGGTCAAGAAGCCGGGCAAATCGTCCGCCAATACCTGCATTGTTAATGCCAATGTCTAGCCGTCCATATACCTTGACCGTTTGCTGAATGGCCGCTTCAATTTGAGCCGGATCGGCAACATTACAGGTTATAAAAAGCGCATCGACGCCGGTTTCCCTGATAAGCTGAACTGTTTCGTGGCCGTTGGTTTCGTTGATGTCTGCTACTATAACCTGCGCTCCGGCCTTTGCAAATGCCAGCGCTGTTGCCCGGCCAATGCCTGAACCTGCACCCGTGATAAATGCTACCTGATTGACAAAATTTGACATATATTGCTGAGCTATGAAGTCGAAAGACGTGCCGAAAATAACCCTATTTTGCAGTCTATTCGTAGATCATTCACTAATTCCTGCCATTCCTGCTCAGTGAAAACCCTCTGGCGCGATCTTCGTGATCATCTCCGCACCGACTTTCGGCCCGACCTCTATCTGTCTATAGCACTTTGGGCCGCTTTACTATTGACCGTTAATTATTATGTTGATCTCGAAGATTCGTACATCGATACGTTTCAGGGTGATCCACGCTGGCCAGTGATGTACTTCGCCCTATATGCCACGACCTACTACGTTAGTGTCTGGCTCTGGGCCCATTTTCACCATCGCCCCGACATCTGGCGAAACCGCGAATTCTGGCTTCGAAGCGGCTGGGCACTCCTTTGTTATTCGGCTTACTCAGGATTTTATGCCCACAGCGAATGGAGTCGTCAGCTTTTCGACGGGCAGATTTATGTTTTTGCGTATTACTGCCTGCATAACCTGCAATCGGCGCTCACGATTGTATTGCCGCTTTATGTGTTTTATAAACTCATAGATCCGTATCCGAGCAGCTTCTATGGCATGGCTCCGAAGCGAAAAGGGTTGATTCTGTACGCCATTCTGCTGGGATTGATGATACCGCTCATTACACTGGCGTCCTTTCAACCGGATTTTCTGGCATCGTATCCAACTTATCACGACACCAATGCCAACGAGTTTTTCGACGTGCCCGAATGGGTCACGGCTCTGGTTTATGAACTCTGCTATGGTTGGGATTTCGTTCCGACTGAACTGCTGTTCCGGGGATTTCTGGTCATCGGTATGAGTCGCGTATTGGGGCGCGGGGCCGTCTTGCCTATGATTGTCTGGTATTGTGCCATTCATTTTGGCCGACCGTTGGGGGAGGCAATTTCTTCCCTGTTTGGTGGTTATCTGTTGGGTGTTCTGGCGCTAAGTACCCGGAGTATTTGGGGTGGTTTGCTCATTCATATCGGCATCGCATGGGGCATGGAGATTGCCGCTTTTTTGCAGCGGGCGGGGAATTAATAGAAAAATTGTTCACGCATAATTTTGCCACTCTGTCATTCAGATGCATTTATACCGTGAATTATCGATGATTCACGGTATAAACGCATCCAATTTGCTATTTGAAATTTACCCCAGCATCACCAATTCTTTCAGTTCTGCATCACTCAGATCGCCCAGCCAGGTTTCGCCGGTCTGGACACTCAGGTTTGCCAGTTCGCGTTTCGAACGGATCATCGCGTCGATTTTTTCTTCGAGCGTTCCTTGGTTCATAAGCCGGTAAACCAGTACATTTTTGGTCTGGCCGATGCGGAAGGCGCGATCAGTGGCTTGAGCCTCAACGGCCGGATTCCACCATAAATCATAATGGATGACGTGGTTCGCCTGTGTCAGGTTCAGACCCGTACCACCTGCTTTGAGTGATAGAATAAACGTGTGATCGCTGCGGTTACGCTGGAATTGCTCTACCATCTGATCCCGCTCTGATCGGGAAGAGCCGCCGTGCAGAAATAAGGGTTGTGTACCAAACGTCTGCTGGATGAACTGCTGAAGTAGTTCGCCCATCTCGCGGTACTGCGTGAAAATCAATACTTTTTCGTGGCTGGCATAGATGTTTTCCAGCAGATTGAGCAATAACGTAGCCTTGCCCGACAGTGCAGGCGAAGGACCAGTGCCCCGGCTATTGCCTCGTTTAAGGTATTGGTAGGGATGGTTTCCAATTTGCTTCAGAGCTGTCATTAGCTTCAATACCAGACCACGACGCGCAATGCCATCCTTTTCCTCAATAGCCCGCAGACTCTCCTGTACTACGCTTTCATAGAGCGCTGCCTGTTCGGTTGTGAGGGAGCAGAACTGATCGTTCTCAATTTTGTCGGGTAGGTCGCTAATGATGCTGCGATCTGTTTTGATACGACGGAGCAGGAAAGGGCTCGTTACACGCCGGAATAGATCGAGTTTCTGGTGGTCACGTTCCTGCTGAATGGGTTTCCCGAAATCCTCATTGAATTTACCTAGCCCTCCCAGATACCCTTTGTTTACGAAGTCCATGATACTCCAGAATTCCGACAAACGGTTTTCAACGGGTGTACCACTGAGCGCAATTCGGATAGGGGCTTTCAGTGCTTTTACGGCCTTCGTTTGTTCTGTGTCCGGATTTTTGATGTTCTGAGCCTCATCGATGACGACGGTTGCCCATGTCAATTTCTTGAGCGTATCAAGGTCAGATCGGACTACACCATAAGTCGTTAACAGCAAATCATAATCATCGGCTTTAGTGGTAGTAGCTGGTAGTTTTCGATTGGCGCCATGATAGACTCGTGCTTTTAGATCGGGGGCGAATCGGGCAATCTCTTTCTGCCAGTTGGTAAGTAGCGTCGTGGGCAGCACAACCAGCCCTTTTTGCTTCTTAAAGCGCCCTTCCTGCTTAAATTTCAACAGGAGTGCAATGATCTGGAGCGTTTTCCCCAGGCCCATATCATCGGCCAGCAGGCTGCCCATACCCAGGGTTGTATTTTTAAGAAGCCAGTCATAGCCACGCTGCTGATAGGGGCGAAGGATAGCATTCAGCGCTTCGGGCAACGGTTGTGCTTCACTGTCCGTAAACTGCTTGACCAGCTTGCGAACCTCGGCAGTTAGCCCGATTCGGGCGCCTTTGTATTCTTCTGCCAGCGCTGCTTTAAGCAGGTCAGAGCCGGTCAACTCAGGCGGATTTTCGAGTTGTTTATACAGTTTAGTAAGCTCAGCGGGGTCGATCAGTACATATTGATCTTTAATTTTAACAAGGCCTTTCGAGGTGCTAACTAATTTCTGGAACTCGTTGACACCCACCATCTCATCGCCAAGAGCAACCTGCCAGTCAAACATGAGCATGTCTTCCAGCCGCATGAAGGCATTTTTATCCGTGACTTTGGCTTTCAACCGGGCACCTACCTGCGGTCTGACCCAGTGTTGAAGCGACTTGGGCAACCAGAGTGCAATGCCAAGTAGTTGCATGCGGGGAAGGGTTTCCAGCAGAACCTTCACAAACTCATCGGGCGAGTACGACAGGTAAGCAGGGCCTCCCATTTTCGTCAGTTTTGCCAGATCAGGAAAGTGTCGCGACAGCACTAGTAAATCCTGTAATACGGCCATCCGAATTCGTTCATGTTTCTTTTTCGTAAGCAGTTCTGGCAGCGGAATGGGTTGTTCTGGGGCTGCGGTTGTATTCACTTCTTCGCGGTCACGAATGAGTAGACTCAACCGGAATTCATCGCCCCATTCGCTGTCTTCAACGGCCAGAATGGGAACAAATCGTTTGTGGGTCAGAAAGAAATCATTGAGCCAAAGTTGTATGGCTAATGGCATTTCTTTTCGACCAAAGCCCTCGAAACGTAGGGTTTCAACCCCAAAAAACAGTCGGTCAGCATCTTCCAGGGGCCAACGCTCCCAGAGTTCGATCGTACTCGGTTTGATTACCCGACGCAGAAAAAGTGAGCATAACGTCAATATCTGTTGATCGTCGGGCAGGGCCAGCCATTCTTTTTGCCAACGTACCGTCAGTAACGTTGGTGGAATTTGGGTTGCCAGTTGACTGGTCAGGTCTTTAATCGTTTCGTTGAGCATGGCTGGTAGCCATCGTACCCGATACTGATCTTCAGTTGGCCCTACCTTCAGCAGTTGCGGCACTACAGCACCCCGGCGGAGCAAGGCAGCCGAAAATTGCTGAGTCAGGTACAAGGCTCTTACCGAATCACTCATCTCGGGCCAGTCGGCTTCGGTGAGCCGGTCGAGCCAGCTAGTCAGGTCACCCATGGCAAAGCCCGCAATGGAGCGCGGTTCGCCGTGTTCGCTGAACATGCTGATTTTTTTGACCTTCATGACCTCATCGAGTTGCAGCTCAATGCTATCGCTCGGGTCAGGATGAGGTTCATCGTCTGGAAGGGGCTGTAGTAAAGACTTCTCCAGAAGTGGTTTGCTGAAGAGTCTGTACGCTTTGGACAGCGACTTATGGAAGTCACTCTTTGTAAACGTAACATCGGTTGATAATAAACCCAGCAACTGGTCGGCCAAAGGAGGGATGGTCGCAAAATCAAGTCCGGCCCGGATTTTATCGTCGGGATGCCAGTCTTCGTCGTCGGGCAACTCATCGGTACCTATTTCCCGAAACGAGATAACCGTATTCATGCTGCCAGTAACAGAATCCGGCTGCCCTTTCTGTAATTCGGCCAGAATATCGAGTCCTTTCAGCAGAAAAACCTGAAATGGATTGCGGTCAATTTCGTTGGCCACCACATAAATGACAGCCGCAAGATGTTTGCAGGGAACGGCTTCATCAGGGCAGGAGCAGCCCATAATCAAATCCCGGAATGAGTGCGGAAACAGCTGTGTTCCCTGCCGATTTGCAAATTCGATCAGTTCGGGTGGGAGCTGCCGATTTAAGAGTTGAGCCAATATGGCCGGGTTTTCCCGGATTTCGGTCAGCAAACTTTCTTTTTCGGCTTCAGTAAACAATTGCACGGTCAGCTTGGTCCGATAAGGACGAGGAGCCGACCCTTTAATGGAAGCTGAGATCTGATTAGTAGAAATAGTTAATCCCTGTACAGCTCCTTTATTGGCATACGTTTTGCCCCGTGGTAGCCGATTGGCCATGTCAATGCTTGTCAGGGCGTTGAGCCATTGCTGTCCCCACCACGTTTTGCCGTAGGTGATGCGTTCCGCCATCTATACCGAAAAGTGATTTAGGTGTAAAAATAGGTGGTTTGCCTTCTGGCAAGTGTGCCCATCAAAAATTCACAACCAGGAATTTTAGAATGGGCTATAACCGGGTATTTGATTCAGCCCTGTTATGTCAAACGATAACGAATTATGGGTCGAAGCTAGTGTTTTCGGACGCAGCCAGCCGGATTACCACCTGTACTCTAACGGTTGATACCCCAAAGTAGTTTGAATAAGGTAATTGTTAATGGACGCATTTTGAACAAATAAATAATGTAATTGATAAAATTCTGATAAATAATGTGAAATCAAAATAATGTATATTATTTATTAGGAAATGCATGTTGTAAATTTTGAGTGTATGTCATAATGTTGTAAACTTGTTTAACCAAGAGCTATGAAAGCTGCCTATTTTCTGATGCGGATAGCCAGAACAACGAACAAAATCCAGCGGTAAGCAATGACAGATTTTGTTGGCCAGTTGCTAAGAAATACCACTTTCCAGCTGCTAACGCAGTTATATCCTGGTATAAAGTATCTGGTTTGTTAGTAATAAAATTGACCAGATATCCTTTATGTCTAATCACTTTAATGCTATGCGATTACAAACTATAAAGGAAGCGAAGTGGCCTATTCATAGCTATAGCTCACAATTTGCCCAGGAATAAGTAGTTCATTACTTCCCGCTTACTTTTACGTATATACCTTTTCCCTCCCTATATCGCTCATGTCAATCGTTAATCTGGCTTTAGACGCGCCCGTCGACACGGCACTTGGTCGAGGTATCAAGCACATTGGCATTGGCAAGTACGGCAGTAAGCCGCTTACGCCTGAGTTGCTGGCCGAATGTCGTGCTGCGCTGGAAGATCCAATGTCGCATCCGCTTCAACGGGGGGCTTTTCTGGGCGCATTGATCGCGAAAGGACCGACTAAGGAAGAAATGGCGCTGGAGGAGGTAATTGGCAAGGGCGCGTTTTCACATCCCACTTTTTTTATCAATAAGGTTTGCCCTGATTTGCCGGTTGGCTTGCATCCGATTGCCACTAAGTTAGTAAGAGGCCACAATTTACAGGTAAGTGAAGCGCATCAGTTAGGTGATTATCTGTTTAGTGATGGTGCCGATGCGGATACAGATTGTGAAACGTTTCGGGGGCTGGCAGCGAGTATCATGCGGGTCAGGCACGAAACCAACGAAGAATATCATGGTCTGATGAAGGCTGCTGAGCGTACATTTTCGCCCGGTTTTGGCCCAATTAGTTGTGCCGATCGACCCCTAGTTCAGCTTGCCGAACCTTTTGATGGCGTTGATAACAGCTACCTGATAACACCGTTGCTGGCGCAGTTTTTTCAGAAGCGGGGGTATGGAGCCGTTTCGATGGTTGGGCGTTCGGGTGGCCCGAAATTTACGCTGAATGCCCTTGATTTATACATGCATCTTGGGTGCCAGTTTTTACAAAGTAATCATGAACTCGATACACCTTTGGAGCGATATGGCTGGGTACTCGACCAGAAAGCGCTTTCGCCTGCCCTTAATCGGTGGGTCGATCGGCGGCAGACCATCATAAAACGCCCATTTCTGGCCACACTTGAAAAAGTGCTGAACCCTTGCCACGCACAAATTCTGGTGACGTCGGTATTTCATATCACCTACCAGATGAAGATGGCCGAACTTGCTTTAATGGCCGGATTTGACGCTGCTATTGTTCTTAAACGGGGTCTGGAAGGAAGCCTTGCTCCGTCGACCAGTCGATCAAGCGGTATTTTGTGTGCCGTCAGGACGCCACGAGGACATCTGTTTTATCAGCATTTTGAGGGGGAGTCACCTGTATTTGCCCCTTTTCGTACAGAAAGTGATGCCCAATACGAACAACCGCTGGCATCCGACAATGCCCGCCTGGTTCGGGCATTCATGACCGAAGGCCATACGGCTAATAATGATTTTGATAACCGGGTTCAGTTTGCCCACGCACTCTACGGTCGTGGCCTGGATTGGGTAGAAGGACAACTAAAGTGACCGGGGCCTACTAATCGAGCTGTTGCAAAAGTCAATGTGGACTAAACAGGCTACCATTTTGCATTGCCCATGATAATCAACATCGTTTTATACTGGTCAGCTGATAGACTGATTCGTTGTGTCTTTGACTTTTGTAACCACCACTGTCTTTAGCGCAATTGATGCTGAAAGGATCGGGATGCTAATTCCATAATTGATTTGCGGCAGTCAGAATGATCGGGTGCTTATCGGTAACGACAATGGTGTGTTCATGCTGTACCGCAAAACTGTCCTTAGCGATTAGCGTCCATCCATCTCCCTTCTCGTGTGCATACGTGGCTTTAGTGGATAAAAACGTTTCAATGGCCACAACCGAGTTCTTTCTGAACCGATCTTTGTTGGACCGATCATAATAGCAAAGAATCTCATGCGGCTCTTCATGCAAGCTCCGGCCTACGCCATGCCCGGCCAGATTCTTGATGACCCGATAGCCATTTCGTTTGGCTTCGGTTTCAATAAAGCGTCCAATTGCAGCGATTTGTACACCCCCTCGGATCTGGCTAATAGCTTTGGCCAGAATTCGCTTCGACGCTTCCACCAGGGCACTATGTTGATGAATATCCTGCCCCAACACAAAGGAACCGCCATTATCTGACCAATAACCATTTAGTTCAGCCGATACATCGATATTGACCAGATCTCCTTCCTGAAGGATTCGTTTCGCTGATGGAATACCATGACAAACTTCCTCATTCAAGCTGATGCAGGTCCAGCCCGGAAAGCCATAGGTGAGTTTAGGGGCCGATCGGGCACCGTGCTGTTCCAGAAGTTGTCGACCGTATTGATCCAGATCAAGCGTCGACATGCCTGGGCGGGCATATTGTTGCATAAGGTTAAGAGTTGACCCGACAATCTGGCTAATATGCTGCATACCGATCAGGTCCTCCTCAGATTTCAATGACATAACTTTATTCTTTTAGTTCTATAATCGGTATGTATAGCGCAAAAGTTCTGATAAGTGTCTGTTAGCTTACCAATGTAGGACAATTTTAGGACAGGTTCTGACTTTTGCAACCGCCTACCTTATGTCGTCAACGTAATGCTCAGACCTTTCCTAAGGGTATTATGCACTTCTGCGATTCGGTCAGTATATAGAATCAATTCTTCGATTTCAGCTGGTGGTGCCTCTGACACTACATTGGCTTTATACGTAAAATTTGATCCGGGCTCTCCTTCGGCACCGAATTCACCTGTAACCAGGACTTCTACCCCCGAAACGGCTATGTTTCTCTTGCCTGCCTCCCGATAGATGTCGTTGCAGAAGCAGGTAGCCAATGACAGCAGCAGCAGTTCCCCGCCATTTATAGATGATCCAAAACCAGATGATTTTGTCGAAATCTGTATGGTTGTTGCCGATTCATTTGTCTGTACTACGGTTTCCTGATGATTAAACGTACTTTTTATACTGGCCGAAATTTTCATGCTAGTGAAGGGAATGTTTCCAACAGGTTGTCCATGATGCCCGGGGATGGCATTATCGCTGCTATCTATCACGGTAAGTCTTCTACCAAAGATAAATAGAATTGTCAATGTTCGATCGTTGCTTCAGGATACTCAACTGCTCATTCTAACGGTATTGGAGTCAATCTTAGCACTTGACAAGCGTAACACGCCAGTCAAATCAGGGCGAAAGCAATGGGGAGGCTGTACCGGAATTTTCGTTGTGGCCGTTTTTTAGCGATAAACTGTCGTTACGCTGTACCTTTGCGGCTGGCAATTAGCCATTTTGGCATGACAGACGTAGTAATTATTGGCGGTGGCATTGTGGGATTAGCCACAGCTCTGCAACTAAAACAGCAACGACCTGAACTGAAGGTCATTTTGATTGAGAAAGAACCGGCTGTTGCCCGGCACCAGACCGGACACAATAGCGGAGTAATTCACTCCGGATTGTATTATAAACCGGGAAGCCTGAAAGCTACCAATTGCATTAACGGCTATCATATGCTGATTGACTTCTGCGATGCTGAGGGCATTTCCTATGACCTCTGTGGGAAAATCGTGGTGGCTACAAAGCAGGAGGAACTCCCTCAGTTAGATACGCTCTATGATCGAGGTCAGCGCAATGGCCTGACCGGTTTAAAACGGCTATCGCTGCCCGAGATGCGTGAAATTGAGCCGCATGTTAATGGTGTTGCGGGTATGTTTGTCCCACAAACGGGCATTATTGACTATAAACAGGTATCTGACAAATACGCTGAGAAATTTCAGGCATTAGGGGGCGAAATTCGTCTTTCAGAACGCGTGGAGCAGGTGACACCTGGCACTAGCCTGAGTATTGTAGTGACCAATAAAAACCGCTATGAGACAAAACTTGTGGTCAATTGCGCCGGCCTGTATTCCGATAAAATTGCCCAGCTAACGCAGCGGGAACCCGTTGACGTGCGTATAGTGCCATTCCGGGGCGAGTATTACAAGATTCGGCCCGAGAAACAGTATCTGGTTAAAAATCTGATCTATCCCGTCCCGGATCCGAATTTCCCATTCCTTGGCGTTCACTTTACCCGAATGATTCATGGGGGCATAGAGGCAGGGCCAAATGCGGTGCTGGCTTTCCAGCGTGAAGGCTACACAAAGTCAGCTATAAACCTGAAAGAGCTATTTGAAACGCTGGCCTGGCCGGGTTTTCAGAAGGTAGCGGCCAAATACTGGCAAACCGGTCTGGGAGAAATGTATCGTTCGTTCTCGAAATCAGCTTTTACAAAAGCCTTGCAGGAGTTGATACCCGAAGTTCAGGAAACCGATCTCGAAGAGGGTGGTGCGGGTGTTCGCGCACAGGCGTGTGATCGAACGGGCGGTCTACTCGACGATTTTGCTATTCTGGAAAGCGATAAGGCGATCAATGTGGTCAATGCACCTTCGCCAGCTGCCACGTCGTCACTGTCGATCGGCAAAACCGTATCGGAGAAAGTATTAGCCCGTTTTTAAGTGATCTTGGCGAACAATCGGATATAAATAAGGTTTCTCTGAGGAAAGAATTTCGACTTAAACGAACTGAATCATGAGTCCTATAAACCAGAATGAAGCGCTGGATACCCCTCTGATCTAAAAGAGAAAGGTAGAGAGAAAGTGGCCGAATCGCTGAATCGTCTTGTTGCTGATGCCTTTGCGCTGTATATAAAAACCAAGAATTTTCATTGGCATATGTCCGGGCGTCATTTCCGCGATTACCATCTGTTGCTGGACGAACAGGCCGACCAGATTTTTGCGACGATTGATCCGCTGGCCGAACGCGTTCGGAAAATTGGCGGCAACACCATTCGATCCGTAGCCCACATTGCACAGCTACAACGTGTAAAAGACAACGATGAAGATTTCGTAGCTCCGAAAGATATGCTCACGGATCTGATTGTCGAGAACAAAAAGATGGCTAAAAACATGCGTGATGCCCATACAATTGCCGATGATGCGGAAGATGTAGCGACAGCAAGCCTGCTTGAAGTTTACATCGACGAAACCGAACGTCGTACCTGGTTCCTGTTCGAAACAACGCGGGATCTGAACTAAACTCCAAACCTTATTGGTCTTTTAGACCCTACTCGGTTTTTTACAGCGGTCGTCTTTTCCAGCAGCAAATTGGGAAAGACGACCGCTCTTTTATAAGTTGCCTTCATGAAAGTTCGCCCGTCTGCTCTTATCTGGCGTCAGAACGCCAATCAAACCGAAGTGCTATTGATGCGCTACAATTATGGCGGTCAGGATGTGTATGCATTGCCAGGAGGAAATCCTGACCGGGGTGAGATCCTGCCCAGGACCGTTATTCGCGAACTTCGGGAGGAGTTAGGCGTTTCGGTTGATGTCGGCGAGATGATTCTGGCTGGCGAAATGCTATTGTCAGAACGAAATGACGATGTTTTGCATGTTGTTTTCGCGGCCCGAAACCTCCAAGGAGAGCCAGTGCTAAATCCGGCTGAAACAACCGCGCTCGAATTAGTCTGGAAACCGATAGCGGAGTTGGAGCAATTGAATCTATACCCCAATATTGGCAAAAAGATTCGACCGTGGTTTAGTTCGGCAACCTATCTGGGCTACGTCGGGCGAATTGAACAGCAGTATTTTGGCTAGCGAAACCCGCTTATTTGTAGTCGTTTGAAAGAACATCATACATCCATCCCATGCTTGTACAAATTCTGAAAACCTTATTTAACAGAGACCTGAATCGGTTAAAGCAGGAAATTAGCGCCTATCAGAACGAGGAAGTAATCTGGCATATCGAACGGGGAATTGCTAATTCGGCCGGTAATCTTTGTCTGCATCTGGTCGGCAATTTAAATACCTATATCGGAGCCGAACTGGGAAAAACGGGTTATATCCGCCACCGTGAACTGGAGTTCTCGCTTAAAGACATTCCTAAAGCAGCGCTTATAAAAAAAGTTGAGGAAACCATTACAGTCGTTAATGACGCACTGGATGCACTCTTAGACGAGAAGCTTGACGAAGAATACCCGATGCTGGTTTTTGAAACGAAAACAACAACCGGCTATTTTTTGGTACATCTGGCAACGCACCTGACCTATCACCTTGGTCAGATTAATTACCATCGGCGATTGATGGATGTATAAGCAACTGGAAAAGAATTCGTGAGCTTATGCATAGCTGGTAAACTTCTGCAATTTTTTTTCTAAGAAGTCCGCGTAAAAATCAGGGATAGGACTTGAATAGATTCCCTCGATAGTCTGCTGAATAGGATAGCTAACGTTGATAAGATCAAACGTGAGGGAATCCGGCCCAAAAGCCAACTGTTCACCCGAAACGGTCATGATCAGATAGGTTGCAAACGGATTTGCCTCTTTTGAACGACCCACCGACCCACAATTTATGGCCACCTTCGCTGGGCGCTTATCGGACGAAACCGGCAGAAAGCGTATGTATGATTGATGCGTATGGCCCATTAGCAGTACATCCGCCTTTTTCTCATCCATCATCGCTTCCAGATCGGCCAGGTCATGTGTTTCATAGATGTATTCATCAATTGATCGCGTACTGGCGTGTACCAGAAGGACATTGACAGCCAGGTCTGCAAACGAAAAGGACAATTGAAACTGCCGGGGAAGGCTAGTCAGAAAATCTTTATTCTCCTGGCTAATGGCCCAACGGGTATAATCAATAGCTTTTACTCGGGCTTCCGTTTCGGTCAAATTATGCTTTGCCAGTGAAACTACAGGGTGATCGAAGGCAATTCGTTCATCGTGATTACCCATCAGAGTTGGGATGCGATACTGCCGGATCAATTCTATTACTTCGTTCGGCCAGGGGGCAAAATCAACCAGGTCACCGAGGCAAAATACCTGATCTACATTCCGATCATCGATGTCTTTCAATACTGCTTTTAAAGCGGGTAGATTAGCGTGAACATCACTTAGGATAGCTATTCTCAACATAAACGGCTTACTGGAATGGGAAATCAGCTCTGCGGTTACCAGAGCGAATCATTGGCTATGATACTTGATAAATCCATTCCTGATTGAATAGGTGCCCTTACCGTGTGATTATTTGACAGCTATTCGTCTGATTGAGTAGGCATTTGATTGTATACTGCTCAAATACATTAGATTACTGGCGTTTACCTGGGTTAAGCAGGCTGCCGGCAACCATGCCAATCGTACTGGCCAGCAGACCCCAGAGCATTGGCGAGTAATCAGTTTCTATCCATAAACAAAGTAACCAAACACTAAAACCAACCACCATTGAAGCCAAACAGCCAGTCAGGTTCGCGCGTTTCCAGTAGATTCCGGCTGCGAGCGGAACAAATAAGGATACCAGGCTAAATGCTGATGATTCGCCAACGAGATCAAAGATATTTGTGTCGCGTGTAGTACTCATCAGCACGCAGATAACCGTGATAATGACTACCGTCCATCGAATGATTTTAAGGAGCGCCTGATCGCTCAGATTAGGCCAGAAAAATTTAGCAACGTTTTCGCCAAATACGGTTGAAGGAGCCAGGATGGCCCCACTGGAAACACTCAGAATGGCGGATGTAACCGCCCCAAAAAACAGCACCTGCAAAGGTAAGCCTCCATGCCTCATGACCATGTTTGGAATAATAAGCTGGTTATCTTTAGGCAAATCGGGATGAAGAAGTTTAGCACTTAGTGCAATGAACAAGGGCAACATCGCTATTGTCAGATACATAGCCGATGCCAGATAAGAGGCTTTAACCGATGTATTCTCAGTTTTCGCGGCCATAACACGCTGGAAAACGTCTTGTTGAGGGATCGATCCTAACCCAATCGTTATCCAGGCCGCGATGTAAGCCAGCCAGTCTTTGCCGGTCGATTGGGGTAAAAAACGGAAAAAGCCAGCAGGTGTTCGTTTTTGGATTGTTTCCCATCCACCAATATCGTTCCAGAGCATAAAACCAAGCACGGCCAAGGCCAGAATAATGATGAGATTGTGGAAAAAGTCAGTGACGGAGATAGACCACATACCGCCCAGAAGCGTGTAAATCATGACGATGGTGGCGCTGGCAATGATGCAATACTCGCGGGGAACATCTGTTACAACACTTAGAACGATACCGATTGCCACAAGTTGAGCAGAAATCCAACTGAAATAGGATGGAATAACCATAACGGCCGATAGCAACTCCGCCGATCGCCCAAATCGGATTCGGAAGTAATCGCAGAAGGTGGTGATATTGAGCCGATAGAGTGGTCTGGCAAAAAAAGCGCCGACTAAAAACAGGCATAAGGCAGAGCCGAATGGTTCCTCAATGACAGCCAGAAAACCGCCCTCCACAAACATGGCTGGTGCACCCATGATGGTTTCAGAACCAAACCAGGTTGCAAAAGTTACCGAAGCCGCCAGCAACAAAGGCAACCGTCGGCCAGCCAGCACAAAATCCTGCGACGTTGTTACCCGCCGGGCGGCCCATGCTCCAACAGCTACATTGGAAAGTAGGTAAAGTGAAATGAGGAAGAGTAACATCAGTAACGATTAAAACATCAAGGCACAAAGTACACAAAGATTCTTTGTGTACTTTGTGCCTTGATGACTCCTGGCCACAGATTATGGTCTACTATTTATTTTAGGGCAATTTCTCGTGCAGGTACGCCAAAATGAGTTGTAGGGTTTGCTTCATGGTACCCATGTCCTGCTTAAGTTCAGTGACATCCTGCTTGAGTATAATTATTTCATTCTCTACTCTTTCAAGCCTTGCTTCAACGTTTTCAAGGCGAGTCTCTAGCTTGTCAAGCCGGGCGTTAACCTGTTTAAATCCTACAGTTTGATCATGACGAATAGTCCGAACGTCAACTGTAAGGTCGGCGATGGCACCGGCCGTTGTTTCATTCTGTCGTTCCACTTGCTCAATACGTTCTTCAAGATACATAGTCCAGTATTTATTTTCGGTGGGTACTATTTTCCTGAGCAAGCTTACTTATTTACCTTACAACCGCAATGTTGCTGGTAAATACTTGGCGATTAAGTCCTCATAATAAGGCTTCAATTCACTCACTACCGGTGGCTTGGGACTTTTTGAATATAAGTCATACGGGTTGAACTTCCGCACCCATTTGAACATCTCATGATCATGCTCATCCATCAGGTGATTGTAGGCTTCTTCGCGGTGTTGCGAATAGAACGAGTGATAACGCATCATATACAGAGCGGGCTCGGGCATATAATCCTTCATGATCTGGTACAGGTACTCATCATGCCCCCACGACATATGCACGTTGCGCAAACCACAATTGGGTTCATAAACACCATATTTCGTGTTGTACCGCTCGTCGCGGCTGTCTGGATTATTGACGAAGAACTCTGGGTAAACGATCTTATCTGAATGCTGGCACCCAACCGGAAACGTGTCACCAACAACGGCCCACTGTGATTCACCAAACAGACATAATACTTTGCCCATATCGTGCAGGAAACCCGTCAGTACAAACCAATCGGGGTGACCATCCGCGCGGATAGCCTCTGCGGTTTGCAGTAGGTGCTGAAGCTGGTCAAGGTCAGTGTCAGGATCAGAATCGTCGACAAGTGTGTTCAGAAACTCCATCGCTCCCCAAACTGGTAATTCCTTCTTATCAAATTTCAGGAACTCCCGTTCTTTCTCCAGTACGAAATCGTACGTTTGATAGGTATGGTTAAGCCGGTAAAACTCCCGAACCGTGTCGCGCTCGGGTGAGTCATAGTTCCGGTAGTCTTCTTTTGATTTATGCTCCGGTTCGGGGTAGCGACTCAGTAGATCGTCTTCCCACTGATCGAGGCTAGTAAGGGGGGCGGTTTCGCTAATCATGGCCAAATGAAAATTTTGACGGTAAATTTACAAATTTATTCCTGTTAACCAGTAAGATAGGTGCGGTGTTAGCGCACAAGTTATTATTGGGTCAGATCGTCTAAAGCCAGCATGTCAGCAACTTCCCTGGGGCTAGCGCTGGCCAACAGTTGAAGCAAAGCTGTCGCATTCGATTTATTATTGGCTCTATTCGAAAAATAAACGACCAAAAACTGTTTTTCGGGTATTGCAACCACAAAGTTGTTAAATCCACAGGTGCTGCCAGAATGAAACAGAATCGGATTGGCTGGCTGACGATAGAACCAGCCTGCACCATAATAACTACCCGTTGTTGACCGAATGGCCTGGCCGGTCCGAGCCAATACGGCAGGCAGATCAAGCAACGTATTATTCCTTAATGCATCGGCCCATTTTTGATAATCGTTTAGAGACGTATAGATGCCACCGTCGCCTTTAGTCGCACTGGTTACACTTTGGTCGGAGAATACAAATGTGCCAGTCTTGTTGCGTGCGTAACCCATTGCCCGGTCAGGAATCGGTTTCCCGGCCTCATACACAACGGATTGCTCCATCTTTAAAGGCTGGAAAATATGCTGCTCAATAAATGATGCATACGGCTGTCCTGATACGCGCTCAATGATCAGGGCCAGCAGGCAGTAGGCCGAATTGCTATATCGAAACTGACTGCCCGGTTCAAAATATAATGAATCACGATCTTTCAGTAGTGTAAGTACATCGGCATCCAGGAGTTGTTTCTTCTGGTTTGGATTCATCACCGTTTCATAATCCAGTATCCCCGACGAATGAGTGAGCAGATTCCGAATTCGAACCTTTCGGCTGACATTACCATTGAATTCGGAAAAAAATCGGGCTAATGGATCGTCCAGCGACAGCTTTTTGTCTTTCTCCAGCAACAGAATGCCCATAGCTGTAAACTGCTTCGAGACCGAGGCCATCCGAAAGTTCGTTGTCGGTGTTATAGCCGATTTCGTTTCGACATTGGCCAGACCATAACCGTTTCGATATACCTCTTTCCCTCCAATAACAACCAACAAAGCCGTACCCGGTTGAGCAGCCTGTGTAGTCGCTTGCATAAGGGAATCAAGCCGTTCGTGCAGTTGTGCGTAAACCGAAGTTGATGCCAGCAGCAAGGTTGTCATCAGAAGTTTTACCATTCGTTTTGGTTTACCAGAAAACGGCGTATAGTACAGCCAAAATACTGAAAATTCCGATAGAACCTACAACAAACGAGGGCGATACCCGGAACATCTTTCGATCGACAATCAATCCTTTAACCTGGATAGAATCTGTGAGTGATACGACAACCATCAGGGCTACGTCGATGCAAAATACCCAGGTTGTGCGGTGCAGAAAAGGAATTGGGTCGGCTGGTGCTCCGAACATCTCCGTCACTTCCGGCCAGAATTTAAGCAGTGTCGATAAGGGGATCGTGAGAATTGCTACGGTTAGCGCAGCTCGGTTTGTGGCCCGTTTCCAGAAGAAACCCAACAGGAAAATGGCAAATACACCCGGTGTAATGAAGTTTGTATATTCCTGGATGTACTGATACACCTGATCGAGCGACCGTAGCATAGGGGCCAGGGCAATGGCTATGATGAAGGCCACAATAACGGCCCATCGGCCAACATTTACGAGCTTCTGCTCGGAGGCATTTTTATCAAAAAATTTCTTGTAAATATCCAGCGTAAAAATGGTCGATATGGAGTTGCATTTGCCCGCCAGAGAGGCCACAACAGCAGCTGTCAGGGCAGCAAAGGCCAGCCCTTTCATACCTACCGGAAGTAAGTTCATCAAGACAGGGTAAGCATGGTCGGGTTTTACCACGCCCGATGCATCGGTCATAGCCGCCCGGAATGGGCCACTCTGGTAGAGCACATAGGCTGCGATACCAGGAATAACAACGATCAGCGGGATCATCAGTTTCAGAAACGCAGCGAACAAGATGCCACTCCGGGCGGTCTTCAGATCAGCGCCTAACGCTCGTTGAACAATATATTGATTGCAGCCCCAGTACGACAGGTTATTGATCCACATGCCACCGGTTACCAGTGCCATACCCGGTAAAACGTCATAATATGGATGACCTTTCGCAAAAAACATGTGAAAATGCCCGTCTGCTTTTTGGCGTAACGACATTAAGCCAGTCCAGACGCTCTGTGTTCCGGAGGTTTCCTGAGCTACCAATTGTAAGGCCAGATAGGTTACGACTAAGCCACCTATAATGAGCACAACGACCTGAATTACATCGGTATAACCAATTACTTTCATGCCGCCCAGCGTTATGAAAATGGCAAATATCGCCAGGCCAAAGGTGCAGGTCGTGAATGAAATTCCGGCCAATGATTCAATCGCAATGGCACCTAAATAGAGAATAGACGTAAGATTGACCAGAACATAAACCACAAGCCAGAATATAGCCAGAATAGTGCTGACGGTATCACTATACCGTTGCGCCAGAAACTGCGGCATGGTGTAAATGTGGTTCCGAAGATAGATCGGTATGAAATAGACAGCCACAATTACCAGCGTGGCTGCTGCAATCCATTCGTACGATGAAATCGCCAGTCCCATCGCAAAGCCTGAACCAGCCATTCCAATGAAGTGCTCTGCCGAAATATTAGAGGCTATCAACGAAGCGCCAATTGCCCACCACGTTAGCGAACCCTCAGCCAGAAAAAAATCGTTTGTGTTGACCTCGTCGCGCCGTCGGCGGTGATAAACCCAGTAGCCATAGCCAACAACAACGACTAAGTAAATGAAGAAAACAATGTAATCTGCAGTAGCAAGGTGATTCATGCGGGGGTAGGAATAGTAAAAAAAACGGGTGTCTTGTATACAAAGCAAGACACCCGTTTTTTTTACCAGATACGGCAGTTTTCGCCTGCGAATTAGTACTACAATGTACTGAAATCGAACGTTTCCAGAAACGCCGTAGTGAACTGACCCGATTTGAATTTTGGATCGTCCATGAGTTTAATATGGAATGGAATCGTGGTTTTGATGCCTTCGATCACAAATTCCTGCAATGCCCGCTTCATCCGCGTAATGACTTCCTCGCGTGATTGTCCTGATACGATCAGTTTCGCAATCATCGAGTCGTAGTTGGGGGGGATGGTGTAGCCCGTATACACATGACTGTCTACGCGAACGCCGTGACCACCCGGCATGTGCAGCACGGTAATTTTACCCGGTGATGGCCGAAAACCATTCGCTGGATCTTCAGCGTTGATCCGGCACTCCATCGCATAGAGTTTCGGAGTGTAGTTCCGCCCTGAAATTTCGACCCCGGCAGCCACCTTGATTTGCTCTTTAATCAAATCGAAGTCCGTTACTTCTTCCGTAATGGGGTGTTCAACCTGAATTCGGGTGTTCATTTCCATGAAATAGAACTTTCCATGCTTATCGACCAGAAACTCAACCGTTCCTGCGCCTTCATAACCAATTGCCTGTGCACCTTTGATGGCGGCTGCCCCCATTTGCTCCCGAAGTTCCTGCGAAACAATGGGCGATGGAGTTTCTTCTACCAGTTTCTGGTGACGGCGCTGAATCGAACAGTCACGTTCTGAGAGATGGCAGACTTTACCAAATTGGTCACCAACAATCTGAATTTCAATATGCCGCGGTTCTTCGACGAATTTTTCCAGATAAAGTCCGTCATTACCAAAAGCAGCTCCGGCTTCGGTACGGGCATCATTCCAGGCTTTTTCAAACTCGCTTTCCGAGCGAATAATCCGCATTCCTCGGCCTCCGCCACCAGCCGTTGCTTTCACAATGACGGGATAGCCCATTTCGGCCGAAAGGGTCTTGCCCTGTTCGATGGATTCCAACAGCCCCTCCGAACCCGGAATAACCGGAACACCAGCTGCTCTCATGGTCGCTTTGGCGGTTGCCTTATCGCCCATACCGTTGATTTGCTCGGCGGTGGCTCCAATAAACTTAATGCCGTAATCGGCGCAGATTTGCGAGAATTCAGCATTTTCGGACAGGAACCCGTAGCCGGGGTGGATGGCATCCGCTCCGGTCACTTCAGCCGCCGAAATAATGCTGGGGATACTCAGATAAGATTGTTTGCTAACCGGTGGGCCAATGCAAACAGCCTCATCGGCAAAGCGCACATGCAGGCTGTCGCGGTCGGCTGTCGAAAAAACAGCTACCGTTTTTATACCCATTTCGCGGCAGGTCCGAATGATTCGCAATGCGATCTCACCTCGGTTGGCGATTAATATTTTCTTGAACATAATGAGCGAATGAGTGAATGAGCGAATGAATGAATGTTTTGTTCGCGCCGATTTATTCGCTCATTCACTCATTCGCCCAATCACTAATTAAATAGGTTCTACCAAAAACAGGGGCTGATCGTATTCGACCGGGGTCGCATTCTCGACGAGAACTTTTACGATGCGGCCAGATACCTCCGACTCGATTTCGTTGAACAGCTTCATGGCTTCAATGATGCAGACTACTTTACCTTCAGTGACGCTATCACCGACTTCAACAAATGAAGGCGTTTCGGGATTAGATGAACGGTAGAACGTTCCGATCATCGGCGATTTAATGGTTATGTAGTTTGACGTTTCAGCTTTGGGCGCTGCTGCAACCGTTGGGGCAGCAACTGCCGATGGCGCTGTGGTCTGTGGTTGTGGTGCTACAGGTGCAAACGCAGCCGGTGAAGGAGCTGTAGCCGGGGCGGTGGGTACGCCCGAACCGTACCGTTTTACGCTGATTTTAAGATCAGTCGTTTCGATATTTACCTCATCTAGGCCAGATTGGGAGATGAAGTCGATGAGTTGCTGAATGTCTTTTGTGCTCATAGCTTTTGAATGATGAATTATGAATGATTAAGAACTGACAATTGCCATAGCGAATCGTTCACATTCATCATTCATAAGTCAAAAACTTATTTCACGCGTTCTACATAATCCCGTGTGCGGGTATCGACCTTAATTTTTTCGCCAGACTCTATAAAGAGCGGAACCATAATTTTAGCACCTGATTCTACCTCAACCCGCTTTTTGGGGCTGTTGGCTGTATCACCTTTAATGCCGGGTTCTGCATAGGTCACTTCCAGTTCGACAAACGGTGGCAGCTCACACGAAAGAGGGACTTCCGTTTCGGCATTGATCAGAATTTCAACTTCCTGGCCTTCTTTCATCAGATCGGCTCCATCAATGAGTTTTTCATCGATATTAATCTGATCAAACGACTCCTGATCCATAAAGTTATAGCCAGCTTCGTCCTTGTAAAGGTATTGGAATTTCCGGCGTTCAACCCGAACAGGATAGATCGTTACACCCGAGTTGAATGTATTATCGATTACCCGGCCCGTAGTCAGGCTTTTTAACTTTGTACGCACGAAAGCTGCGCCTTTACCGGGTTTCACGTGTTGAAATTCGGTAATTTGAAAGAGATCGTTGTTGAAGTTTAAGACTAGTCCATTGCGGATGTCTGCGGTCGTTGCCATTCTTACTAGTTTACAGTTTTCAATGTAGACGTTTACAATTTTTGGCCTTTAGTTCCAGTAAAATACTGTAAACTATTGCCAAAAAACAGTAAACTTATTTTAATACGCCCATTTCACGTAAGCAGCTCCCCATGTGAAGCCACCACCAAAAGCAGCTAATACCAGATTATCTCCTTTCTTTAGCTGTGATTCGTAATCAAATAAGCAAAGTGGTATAGTAGCAGCGGTGGTGTTGCCGTATTTATGGATATTCATCATGACCTTATCCGACTCTATTCCCATTCGGTGAGCGGTAGCGTCAATAATTCGTTTATTGGCCTGGTGTGGCACCAGCCAGGCAACGTCGCTGCCGGCCAGGTGATTTCGTTCCATGATTTCAGCCGACACATCGGCCATATTCTTGACGGCGAATTTAAACACAGCAGGGCCGTCCTGATAAACGTAATGCCAGCGTTTTTCGACGGTTTCGTGCGTGGGCGGATAGCGGCTTCCGCCGGCTTTCTGATACAAATGGTTTTGCCCGACTCCATCCGATTTGATGATCGAATCAATTACGCCAAAGCCGTCTTCGTTCGGTTCAAGCAAGACGGCACCGGCTCCATCGCCAAACAAAACACAGGTTGCCCGGTCGGTATAATCGATGATGGCCGACATCTTGTCTGCGCCAACAATAACTATTTTCCGGTATTTGCCCGTCTCGATAAACTGTGATCCGATGGTTAATGCGTACAGAAATCCTGAACAGGCGGCCTGAATATCGAAACTACCGATATTCCGAATTCCCACCATATCGCAGATCAGGTTCGCCGTGCCGGGAAATACGTAGTCGGGGGTGGTTGTTGCACAGATAAGCAGATCAATGTCTTCAGGTCTGGTATTTGTTTTCTCAAGTAGACCAGCTACTGCTTTGGCTCCCATATGCGATGAACCCATCCCTTCTCCTTTCAGAATATGGCGTTCTTTGATACCCGTTCGGCTGGTTATCCATTCATCGTTTGTATCTACCATGCGCTCCAATTCGGCATTGGTCAGCACGTAGTCGGGGACATAGCCGTGGACTCCTGTTATGGCAGCTTTACTCATAAGTAGGTGGTACAAAAAAGTTTATAATTTAAAGTTTATAATTGTCAGTTTAGTTTCTGGTGTATCAACTGAAAACTATAGACTGTAAACTTTAAACTAACTGAGGGCTTGTGCAATTTTAGTGTAAGCGTCTGATTCAACCTGTCGGATGGCCAGACTTATCATGTTTTTAATGGCCAACGGGGACGAGATCCCGTGAGCAATAATTACGTTGCCATTGACGCCCAGAATCGGACTGCCGCCCACTGACTCGTAATTGGTTTTGTCTAAAAAATCATCACTGATGCCCCGTTGGGTTGCCATTGTGTAGAACGACTCACCCAGCTTAAACATCGTATTGCCTGTAAAGCCATCCGTGACAATGACATCGGCCTGTCCGGCAAAGAAATCTCCGCCCTCGATGTTGCCTACGAAATTAATTTTACGGCTATCTTTCAGGAGTTGATGGGCTGCCTGAGCCACAAGTGATCCCTTTTGCTCTTCGGTACCGATGTTCATCAGAGCGACACGTGGGCGTTCAATACCAAACGTGTACTGGGCATAGATCGATCCAATTTCGCCAAACTGAGCCAGCATTTCAGGTTTACAGTCAGCATTGGCTCCAATATCGAGCATAACGGCATGACCGCCCGTAATTTGTGGGACAAAACCGGCGATACACGGTCGTAAAATGCCTTCAATTGCTTTAATGCTAAATAGTGCGCCTACGTGCATGGCCCCTGTGTTTCCGGCACTGCAAAAAGCGTTGACCTGACCATCTTTCAAAAGCTTAAACCCAACTCCGATGCTGGAATTGGGTTTCTGCGAGAGCGCTTTGGTTGGGTGCTCACTCATTTCAATGACGTCGTCGGCGTTGACCAATTCGATATTGGTAACGGCTTCCGCACCGTGTTTCTGGATTAATTCCTGCACAAGTGACTGCTTGCCTATCAGCACAATAGCTACGTTCTCCGGCAGTTCAGCAGCGGCCATTACAACTCCTTCTACAATAGCTTCGGGGGCAAAATCGCCACCCATTGCGTCCACTGCAATTTTCATTGACTCCGTTTGTTCAATACCTCCCAGATAAGCTGGTTTGCAATAAAAATATGCGTAAAAATAGGGAGGTAGCGGGCAATAAAAAAGTATTTCACGTTCATCTTCGGGAAGACGTCAGCGAAATACTCTTTATAAATGAATGATAATTAGGCTGTTTTAGCGTAATTCTCAATGATAATTTGCCCTTTGTAAAATAGATTGCCCTCAAAAACGTGAGCATGATGACGCTCATGAACTTCGCCAGTCTGGGCGTCGGTCGAGAGGGTTACGGCCGTAGCCTTGTAATGAGTTCTGCGCTTATCGCGCCGGGTGCTGGAGTGGCGTCGTTTGGGGTGTGCCATTTTTTTAAGTTGTAAAGTTGTATAGTTACAAAGTCGTAGAGTTGGCTGTGGTAGAGACTATAAATCGAAAAGCTCTACAACGTTTAAACGCTACAACTCAATTTATTTAGTTGTCACTCAGTTTACGCAAGGCCGCCCAGCGAGGGTCAATAGCAGGCTGGTCGTCTTCATTAGTCGTTTCAGCATCAGAGCGATAGATTACTTTACCGTTCTGCTCATCGTCAATTTCGTCATCCTCATCACGAAAACGGGGATGCAGGCGCTTCATGGGTAGCGACAGACTGATGAACTCAAAAATGTAACGGGCTATATTAATGGTCGCCGTGTTACGCTCAATCAGTTCAATTTCGTCGCTCAATTCTTCGTTATGGTCACCAAACTTCAGCAGCATCGTCTGCTGCGTGTCGACGGGTTCATCATATTCATCAAGGCTCCGATCGCAAATCTGTTCAACGGCGCCCGTAATATGAAAAGCCAGCCGAATCATTGTCTCCGACTTGTCCAGAATCAGGTGCGTCTGAACGTTCCCTTTTTGGATCAAATCCTGCTCAAGCGCGGCAAAAAACGCATCCCCCGACGTAAAGTCGTATTCGTAGCGTTTGTTATCCAGCCCGACAATGTTGATGTCGTATGCGCGTAGTGTATTCACCTCGTATCTCCTTCGCTCCGGCAGCCCGGTCCAAAAATAAGACCGCAAAGGTACGAAACGTTTGTTAATCAGGAAAGTGGTAGGCAGAAAAAAGGTTGTTTTGCTTTGAGAAATAATGTTTTATTATCGTTAGCTACCAGCAATCGTCAAACGAATAAAGTGACTCATAGGCCTTCCCGCATGGCTATTACGCATTTTTTTTGTATATTTTTCTGATGCATCTATGCCAAACAACCTATGCTATTAACAATTATTACCATTACCACCTTTGCCGTTTTGATCCGAATCGTAGCCAATCCGCTCTCGAATGTATTTCAGAAGCAGTTAACGCATCGATCCGCTGATCCACTCTTTGTTATCTCAGCAACTTACGGATTCCTGGCACTGACTTGTTTGCTATTCTGGCCACAGCTTCGCTTTACGGGTTTGCCAATGGCCTTCTGGCAAAGTATGCTGGTTGTAGGCCTGTTTGCGATGGTCGGAAATGTATTTCTGGTGAAAGCGCTTCATATCGGTGATCTGTCGGTGTTAGGACCCATTAATGCGTATAAATCAGTAGTAGGCCTTATTGCCGGCATTTTTTTGCTGAACGAAATTCCGGGCTGGTGGGGTCTGGCGGGCGTTCTGCTGATCGTTGCAGGGAGTTATGTGGTGCTGAGTAATAAGCAACAGCGCAAAGGCTTCTCCTGGCATCTATTTCAGCGACAGGAAGTGAAATTAAGGCTGGCAGCGCTGGTATTTTCGGCCATTGATGGGGCATTTCTGAAAAAAGCAATTGTCCTGTCGACGCCAGCTATCGCCTTTTTCTATTGGTGCCTGTTCGGCTTCGGTTTTACATTCATCTGGATCGTGCTCACTATGAGAAATCGCTGGCAGGAGCAGACAACGCTGCTGTTTTCGCAGAAAATTACGTACTTGGCCCTGTTCCTGACTGTGGGCATTACGCAGGTGGCCAGTAATGTGGCTCTGGCCGGTATGCCAGTGGGTTATGCTCTGGCATTATTCCAGACGTCGGCGCTGGTAAGTGTAGTATTCGGATACCAGTTTTTTAACGAACAGGGTATCGTTCGAAAGCTAATTGGAGCCGGTATTATGGTTGCTGGCGCTGTGCTGATTACCGTTCTGGGGTAAACATCTGCTCGCAAATCAGGTTATCGTATCTATGTTTATAGCCGTGGTGTCAAGCCATGAACTATAGGCAATTAACCAAAAAATGTTTGTCGTATGGCTAAGTACAAACTCGTAGAAAAGCACGCTGTTGAACACCACAATGAATATTATGAAGTAAAAATCACGCAGGATAGTGATCATCCGGAAAGCCTGTTTTTTACGACAAACGAAGAAAATCTGGAAGAGGTTGCTGCTAGCATCATAGCCGACCACAAGCCCGGCGTAAAACATTGGACCGTGATTCCGCACCGTAAAGACAGTTAAATTGACCGATAGAACTCAGGGTTTGTGACAAAGGCCTTCCTTATTATTGATACACAATTTGATTTCTGCCATCCCGATGGGGCCTTGTTTGTGCCAGGGGCTGAGCAGGACGTTGAGCGTATGGCGAACCTCATTCGCCAACATGCCGATCAGATCGATCATATTGTTGTGACGCTCGATATGCATCATCTGCTCGATATTGCTCACCCACTGTTCTGGCAGGATGAAAATGGGCAACATCCCGCCCCTTTTACTCACATTTCAGCCGAGGACGTAGACGCAGGACGTTGGGTGCCTCGTTTTTCGGTCGAAAAGGCTCGTCAGTATGTTCATGATCTGGAGGCCGATGGCCAGTTTCAGCACTTTATATGGCCTGAACATTGCCTGATCGGCTCGCGTGGTGCCGCCCTGCACGATACATTGCTCGATGCCCTAAAAGTATGGTCGCGGAAGCGAGAACTCGATTATGTGGCCGTTCCGAAAGGACTGCATCCATTGTCAGAGCATTTTGGAATCTTTCGGGCGCAGGTGCCTGACCCGAACGTACCTGAAACGCAGCTTAACACGAAGCTAATCGCTGATCTTGAGCGTTTTGATATGGTCTATCTGATGGGGGAAGCTAAATCGCATTGCGTAGCCAACAGTTTGAAACAGATTCTGGACTTTGCTCCGAGTCTTATCGCTAAAACTGTCGTTGTAACGGATTGCATGTCGGATGTGACCAACCTGGGCTATCTTGCTGACTCGATTTATGCGGAAGCTCATTCACGAAACGTGCGTTTTGTGACGGCTGACGCGATTTTTGGCTGAAAACCCGTACCTTTTCGGCGCTATGGAAAAGAGGTTACCGCTGTTCCCGCTTAATCTAATCGTTTATCCGGGCGAAGATTTGAACCTTCACATCTTCGAGCCGCGCTACCGCCAACTCATTAATGAATGTCTGGAAGAAGAGCGGACATTCGGGATTCCGGCCTTTATCAACAACAAATTGCCAGGCTACGGAACCGAAATGCACGTAACAACCCTTCACAAGCGCTACGACGATGGCCGGATGGACATTAAATCGAAAGGGGTAACTGTTTTTCGGTTAGTCAATTTTGAAAATCCAGTAGCCGGAAAACTCTACGCTGGCGGTGATGTCGAACTGGTTGAACCCGGTGATGGCTTTAGTGCTCATGTCATTCCGCTGACAGAACGGCTGGAACGGCTTTACAATTTATTGCAGATTGAAACGGATTACGATTCTGCCAGCGCCAATTTCTCGTATAAAGTCGCTCACAAAGTTGGCCTGTCCGTTGAGCAGGAATATGAACTCCTGACGCTTGAAACCGAGGCCGAGCGTCAGCTTTTTCTGATCCAGCATCTCAATAATGTGTTGCCTGTCGTTGCCGATATGGAGCGCACCAAGCAACGCATTCGCATGAATGGCCATTTCAGGAACCTCGATCCACTCAATTTTTGACGTTGATTGCCGTTCACCGTGGTGTCGGGTTTGAGAACCCGACACCACGGTGATTATAGCAATTTCATCGTTTCATAATCGCCAACGTGTTGCAGGTAGAGGAAATGAATCAGCAGACCGTTGACATTATTCACTACTTTGTGCGCTTCGGGTAATGTTGTTACTACGGTTGTAATGCGCTCAAATTCAGATTGATTGCCCATATCTTTATGGTGGAAGGCCATGATTTCGTCGCGTGGCAGTTCGCGTTCGATAAAGAAAAAATGCATGGCTTCATCACTGGTACCCGTACTCGGGAACCACAGCCGTGGGTTTAGCTTCGTAAGATCAGCGGCTGTAACGGCCAAACCAATTTCTTCTCCTAATTCGCGGGCGGCTACTTCATCTGGAGCATCACCGGCATCGACCATCCCGGCGGGGTGTTCGTAAGTGTGGGAGCCATCCGAAATGCGACGCTGTCGTACCAATACCACAAATTTCTCTTTCGTCTCTTTATCAATCAGCGAAACCAGGATTGAGGCCGCATGGCCTTTCAGAAACAGGGCGGGCGGAATTTTATCGCCTTCGGGGGTGTCGGCATCTACTTCAAGCATGGCAAACAGCACTTCGCCATTATGCCGACGCCGGATATAAAAATCATTAATAGCGTTAATCTTGATGCCATTGCTTTCCATCTGACTTTTCCAGAACCGGAATTTTGGCGCATCCTGAAGGGCTTCTTGATGTTTACTCATGTTGGTTTATCGAATCGGAAGTACGTTGCTCAACCTTGCAGCCTTAGCTGTTGCTGTAATGGTGACAACACACAAAGCTAAAGGGAATCGGTGTGGATCGACTAGTACTTGTTAGGCAGTGGCGGAAAATAAATGGATAGCATCTTGTTCACTGTCAATGCTCAGAGCGTGGCCGCAAAATCAGGAAGCATAACAACCAATTACTCAGGAAAATCGGTTCCTGCCAAATGGTGAAGGTTTCTTATCGAATCAGTACGACGTTGCTAACAGGCCGCTCGCCGGTATGAATCCATTGTTTACTGTCAGACGGGTAATTGACCACGCCCTGGCTACCCTGACCGACCGAACGAATCCAGAGCGTTGTTGAACCGCCCCCGTCGAGGTTAATGGCATCGCGGCAACCGAGCCAGCGCATTAAGTCGGTCAGTTCGTGAAGATTCATTCCCTGGGCATTGGCATTACGGCCATCAACCGTGGCCAGAATAAGTTGTTTGCCCGGACCTAAACACAGGCAGGTACGCGGGTGACGGTTATCGTTGAACGCATTTTTAATCAGCGGGTGTGGTTTGCTATTTTGGAGCAGGAGTGGGCCGGTTGTCATTATATGCTCTTCGGATAGCTGACGATCCCAACCGGGCCGATTCCCGCCAAATACAATCTGAACCTTGTTGCGGTGAATTACAATAGCGGCCTGTTGGTGCTCGACCAGTGGTTTGCCCGACACGCGGGTTGTATCCATAACCTGCCCATCAATCTTGATCAGATCCACCGAACCCCCATTTTTCGTGTCGAAGAATGTACCGTTGAGGGCCACCAGTGCATTGAATTTCTGCCCAAACCAGCTGGTTGGTTTTAGGCTATCGCCCGCAGAAGCCAGGGCTACCGTTGGCCGTCGGCGCCGGTTTTTGAGGACGATCAGATTTATATTTTGTTGGGCTTTAAACAAGCTGTCGAAGTGGGCTTCCTGCCAAACGATATGTCGATTAAGGCGGGTACTTCGCCAGTTTGCATGTTTGACCTGTAACGAATCGGTTTTGGATTGAGCATACAGCGAAGCGGTACTTACTAAACCGATACTGCAAAGCAAGGCAACCCGGACTTGACACATGATCTGGTATGACACAAAAGAAGCCGAAATAGTCATTGAAATCACAGCGCTTTTATGCTGCAATCGCGAATATCTCGGCTTCCTGTGGGTTTGCCAAATTAAATTATTTCTGTGTCAGTCCCTGTGCATCGGGGCCAACGTACCGCTCGAAGAACTCATAAATTCTTAACATTCGGTCAATACGCTGACGAACATTACCCGACCGACTCAGTTCATGGGTGGCACCCGGCATTCGGACGTATTCGACCGGGCGGCCCAGAATTTTTAGACTCTTGTACATCATTTCACTCTGAATTGGCCCCGTGCGAAGGTCATTTTCACCGTGTTTGATCAGGAGGGGCGTTTTGATATTCTGTACGAAGGTGTACGGCGAATTGGCATCCAGTACTTTGGCATCGGGGGTCCAGGGAAAGGCAAAATAATTCGGGATCAGGCGCCAGGCATTTCCTTCGCCAAGGAATGTGGTAAGGTCATAAACACCCCGCTGGGCAAACGCTGCCTTGAACCGGTTGTCGTGCCCAACGATCCAGGCTGTCAGGTAACCCGCATACGACCCACCCGTAATAACCTGCCGGCTCGTATCGACCCAGGCTTCTTTAGCGGCATCGGTGGCAGCTGCCAGCACATCTTCGGCAGGGCCAGTGCCCCAATCTTTAATATTAGCCCGCTGGAAATTCAGGCCGTAACCACCTGATCCGCGCGGGTTTGCATAGACGACACCATAGCCCTGCGAACACATGTACTGAAATTCATGCCACATCGAAGCCTCACCGGGTCCCCACATGGCTGTTGGCCCACCGTGCATGTTTAGCAGAAGCGGATATTTTTTGCCAGTCTCAGCAAATGCAGGCTTCATGATCCAATAATCGACCGTTTGGCCAAGCGAGTTTTTATAGGTACGCTTTTCGGGCAAGCTAAGCTGCCTCTGAACAACCCAGTCATTATGATTGCTCAGTTTGGTTTGTGCCTTGGCTTCTGCGTTGGTAAGGTATAATTCCGATGGGTTTACGACTTCGGTTTTTGCAAAAACAACCTGATCACCGACCACGTCGAAAGCCGTTACGCCACTGTCAAACGTTGTCAGCTGGGTAACCTGTCGCGTCGCCGGATCAAGCCGATAGAGAGGAGCGCCACCGTTTGCCGATGCCGTGAAATAGATGGCATAGCCGGGTGCCGCTTTTTTGCCTTTGCCCGAAACAGGCAGTGTTGTCCAGGTCAGGTTTCCAGCAGCCCGGTCGAAGGTAACAAGCTGACTGTTCGATACCATTGCCCCTGACAGGGATGCCAGGCCAATTTGTGCGAAATTGACCCCTTCCGACGGACTGACCAGAAAGGCTAATTGCTTGCCATCAGGTGAGATTTCGGGAGAACCGTAGCTTTTACCTGCTTCGGCCAGAACGATCGTTCGGGTGCCAGCGCCATTGGCAGGAATAAACACGATCGCATTATCCTGCTCGCGGTCGGGATGTTTTAGCGAATCGCGATCAGTTACAGCCAATAAACCCTGGCCGTTGGGCAACCAGCTACCTGCCTGAAACGAATAGAAACCTCGCGTCAGGGGTTTGGGTATTGCTCCTTCGGCTACATCGATCACGTATAGATGGGTGAACGAGATCTCCGGCTCGGTGGTCGATTCGCCCTGAAAATTAAGTCGGGTGATAACTTTTGCTTTTTTATCGTCAACGTCTTTGTTCAGGTATGCCCGGATTTCGGCCAGCGATCCATCAGGGTTCGCTTTAATCTTTTTGTCTATTTTGATGAAGTTGTTATTGGCAAAGCCTGGTTTTTCGAGCGACCAGGCTGGGCCGTTTTTGCCTGGATTCAATAACGAATCGGCCAGCATCTGCGTTGTCGTTACGCCACTTGAAAATGCAATCCGCTTGCCATCAGGCGACCAGATTGGATTCGATGCTCCATACGTACTATTGGTTAGCTGCCAGGCTTCACCGCCGTTCAGTGACATGATGAAAATCTGACCTTTCCCCTTCACGGTGCGTACAAAGGCAATGCGCTGACCATCGGGCGACCAGGTAGGCTGGCGTGCCGATTCACTTCCCCGAGTCAGTGCTTTGGGATCTCCGGCTTTTAGCCCAGTCTGGTAAATATGCGTTTTATACTCATACTCTTCCTTCTGATCGGTGTTTGGCTCAATGGTTGTCAGTGTATAAATAGCTTGTTGGCCATCTGGGGACAATTCGATGCCACCCACCTGTTTAATTCGCGTCAGGTCAGTAACAATGACTTTAGATTTGGTCTGAGCATGCACAACCTGTGCCGTCAGAAAAAGAAAGAGGAAAGTTTGTTTTAGCATAGCTGATTCAGGTATAATTGGCGAAAATACAAAAAAGGGGGTATAGAATGCTCATCTATACCCCCTTTCTGCGAATAGCCTGCTGGTTAATCAAGTAGGGGCAGATAGCGCTCCCGGATAATGGTAGCGTGGTGAAGGGCGTGGCCTACCACAACGTAACCCAGTGCCAGGGCAGAAATAGTTTGATTGAAGCAGGTGCCATCACGCATTAGCATCTCCTCATCAAAGCTTTTGAACAGACAGATACTTGCCTTTCTGAGAATAGCGTACTCGTCGTATAGATCAATAAGTGACCGTCGGGTAGCATTAGCGTTTTGCCCGAACAACTCCTCGTCATATCCTGGTAAGGCTGTCTTGTCGTTACGGGCAAAGCGCATAGCCCGGTAGGTCATAATTCGCTCATTGTCAATAACATGCTGCAGGATATCTTTAACGGTCCATTTCCCTGGTGCATAACGAAGGTCGCCCAGGGCTTCCAGGGTTTCAATCGGAATCAGGCTGGCAAAAGTAGCGGTTTGAGTCAGAGCCTCGATGATGTCGATATTCTCGGCCAGATTAATGTATCGGTCGAAAAACTTTGGCATCACCTGAATGTCGGATTTGGTCATGGTGGTGATCGATTAACTTCCTGAACGTTCTAAAACTTTCGACAAGTTAGCAATTTTTGAAGGTGGGTTAGCTTTTAGCAATCAGCGGTACTATGACAATAAACTGACCATCTGTTTCCTGAATGGATGTAGCCGGTTGGCAGGAATGGCAGCTAAGCTGATTAGTAGTAGGCGTTACTTACGTTTGAGATTTTTGCCCTATAGTGAAAAATAATGACTTGGTTAAGCTGCCAGATTGTTACAATCCATGTAAAAATAAAGATTGTAAAGCCAATTTTGACTCCTCCAGTAGCCCTAAGTTTATCAATATGTATTTTGGCGTTAATCAGATATTGAACTTAATAGCTGAACAGTCAAGTGAGTTATTTTAAGATAACCACATTTGTTCCTCTTGCTTTATAAGTAAGAACTCATCATTTTTAAGAAGTTGATAGCCATACTCATAGCAAAATATAAATAGCTCTCCATTTTTTGCGCTGAAGTTGAAAGTATGGTAATTAAAATTGAATCCAGCCGTTTCAAGTTTTTGTCTACTTACTCTAAATTATCCATTAATTTGAGAGTTTATATAGGCTAATTTGGAGCGATTGTTTTTCAAAATATTATTAATCTTTTTAAGCACAACATTATTCGTACACTTTACACGATTGTTGAAGCTCTTTCGGCAACTATCATTACGAAATTTTTTGTCCGACCTGCCCTTCGCCAAATGGCCACAATTTAAACATAAACGCTCCAAAATTGATAGTTTTAATGCGTTGTTATGAGTTATATAACTAAAAATAATAAATAAATTTTCGGCTCCTGGAATTTGCACGAACTTAAATATTATACGTGTATAAGCGCTTATTACTGGTTAGTTATTTTTGAGTTCTTAACTTTATATCTCATTGTTAAACACGGCGCTCTAGTTAATTGCTCCGGTAGTTGACAAGTCGGGAAATAGTAAATTCAAAAAAACATGAAAACCGTAACACTTTACGCATTACTGCTTTTTTATTCACCGTTATTATGGGCACAGAAGACCGTTTCGATAAAATCCGAAAGTGGGCATACAACATCAAATGACCATAAAGCAAAACTTAATATTTTGCATATTCATGCTGACGATTTTAAAGCTGATGCCATCCATTTATTGGGTAATAAAGATGTACATACGCCTAATTTAGATAAGCTAGTAGAAAAAGGATTTCATTTTTCTAGAGCATATACCATGGGCTCAATGATTGGCGCTGTTTGTCTTCCGAGCAGAACCATGTTATTGACAGGTCGTTCCTGGTTAAGGATACCTGGACAAAAAGCCGCTGCGGGAAATGCCAGTGACTCCAACACTTTTCTACCGAAGGTTATGGAGCATGCGGGCTATCAAACCTGGCATTACGGTAAAGGAGGGAATGAATTTATAGAAGGTGTAAAAGCCTTTCAAACAAACATAATTGATGACGCAAGGGGGCAGCAAAGGGTTGAGAGCAGTAAAAATTTAGCCGATAAAACCATTGAATTTCTTAAAACACGTTCGAATAACCAAGAAAGCAGTCCATTTTATATCTATTTGGCTCCACCAGTTCCTCATGATCCAAGAATTGCTGAAGCCAAGTTCCACGAAATGTATCAGGCAGATACCATTAAACTTTCCCCTTCATTTAAGCCATTACATCCTTTCAATAATGGTGATATGAAAGTTAGAGATGAAACACTTGCCCCTTGGCCAAGAACAGAACAGGACACCAAAAAACAATTGGCTGACTATTATGCGTGTATTACGGGGCTTGATTACCATATAGGCCGAATCTTTGATGCGCTAAAGGAATCGAATCAGTGGGAGAATACTATTATCATCTTTAGTGGGGATAATGGTCTATCGATGGGTGATCATGGTTTATTTGGAAAGCAGAATTTGTATGAATTTGGAGGAATGCACGTTCCGCTACTATTTTTTGGCCCTGGAATTCCAAAAGGCAGATCAGATGCATTGGTTTATCTAATGGATGTCTTTCCTACGATAGCCGGAGTTGGTAATGCTCCGTTACCGGATAAAGTGGAAGGTAAGTCGCTGATGCCAATCATCACTGGAAAGGGCCAGAAAGTTCGAGAGTTGATGTATACCGGATATAAAAACTGTATGAGATCCATCCGAAATGAAAATTGGAAATTAATCCGATACCCTTTAATCAACCATACCCAATTATTTAATATAAAAGAGGATCCTTATGAATTAAATGACCTATCTGACCAGTCGCGCAAAAAAGGCTTAATTGACAAGATGATGAAATTATTAACGCAGGAAATGGCCGCATATGCTGATGATGCACCATTAGTAGTGGACAAACCCCTAAAAAAAGATTGGAATTCGACTACTGATAAGTAATGAATTTGACTATTTGATAGCCACCATGAAAGGACTGTTTGGTTTTATTCATATTTCTTTTCGCTTACTGGATTTTGGAGCTAAGTAAATTAGAAAGAGTACAAAATTCAGTATCGAGAAGAGATTGCAAACTGGGAGCTATGAAGCTAAAGACGACACTAAATGCTTCACAACAAATAGTGCCGTAAGTGAGATTGTACTTTAAGAAATTGAAGTGTCGATATACTTCAAACCAATCCATCCCAATTGATAATTAAATGAATTTATCGATTGGGATGGCTTTTTTATCTTTTTTTATAACCTGGTAGCTATAGTTTCATATACGTATATACTGGATTAAATTATTCCCCATCGCCTGCATTAAAGTCTTTTCCTAAGGTATATTTTTAGTAAAAAATTGTTAATCTCTAGAGATAAATCTAATTTAATAATGCCGAAATTAAGGCTTCCTTTCCCGGCTTTTAGCTCTACTAAGTGCTATTTAGTTGAGGAAACAATATTCGCGTTATTAAGGGGGATGGAAAAGGTATAATTATGCCGTGCGAAAAGATAAAATCTCTTATCACACTGAAACGCTAAACTATTTACAGGTTTGCCTATAGGTTAGTTGCCTGAAAAATTGGACTTGCCATTGATGAAATTCTCAAATTTAAAGAGCAGTGGTCTTACCAAGACAAGCTCTGTGAGAGGTTGTTGGAGAAAACCGTTACTGACGATGGTCAGTATCATCAGCAACGGTGATACCGGCAATGCGGAGCCAGCCGCCATTCAGGGTATACATGCGGAAAGGCCTTTAAGCGTCAGGTTCAGAAATACGGTCGCGTAGATACGATCAGCGTATGTATGCCGTAGCTTCTAGAGGCCGAAAGAACAGATTAAAGCTGACGCATTGGCCGTTTGGGGCTATTTTTCTTCGGTGAATTCAGGGGGTGGAAATTACGGGAAACGTATCGAAACCTGTTTACAAGCCGCTGATAGACTTGTTTGGATCGTGTACGTTTCAATCCGGCCGTAACCAAATTTTTTCGTAGTTTTGGTTGTTA
The DNA here is from genome assembly GCF_011604685.1 of Spirosoma aureum. Taxonomy (NCBI): domain Bacteria; kingdom Pseudomonadati; phylum Bacteroidota; class Cytophagia; order Cytophagales; family Cytophagaceae; genus Spirosoma; species Spirosoma aureum. The sequence continues at coordinate 993,605 of NZ_CP050063.1, forward strand.
TATAAAGACGCCGGATGCTGGACATCATACACTGGACTTTCGTCAAATCCAGCATCCAGCGCCTGATGTCCAACGTCTTTGTATGGTTGATTACATTTCTGGATTGAATGACCCCCAGCGGGAAGCCGTGATGCACGGAGATGGACCGCTGATGATTATAGCTGGTGCCGGTTCGGGTAAAACACGCGTTCTGACGTATCGTATTGCCCATCTGATCGAAAATGGTGTAGATCCTTTCCGGATCCTGTCACTGACGTTTACCAATAAAGCCGCCGGTGAGATGCGTCATCGGATCGAAAAGGTTGTTGGCACAGAAGCACGTAACATCTGGATGGGTACATTCCACTCCGTATTTGCCAAAATTCTGCGTATCGAAGCAAAAGCCATCGGCTATACCAGCAATTTTTCCATCTATGACACCGACGACTCTAAGTCGCTGTTGCGTAGTATTATTAAGGAAATGGCGCTCGATGACAAGGTTTACCGTGTCAATAGCGTTTTTGGGCGGATTTCGGGCGCTAAAAACCGGCTCATTGGCCCCGACGATTACATTAACAATGCCGTGATTCAGGCAGACGATGAGGGGGCCCGGATGCCTCACATTGGTCGCATTTACAAACAGTATGCAATTCGTTGCTTTGCGGCCAACGCCATGGATTTCGACGATCTGCTGTTCAATACCAATGTGCTCTTCCGTGACCATTTAGACATTCTGAACAAATACCAGCATAAGTTTCAGCATGTGATGGTCGATGAGTTTCAGGATACCAACGTTTCGCAATACCTGATCACACGCAAACTGGCGGCTGTTCATCAGAATATCTGTATCGTCGGTGACGATGCCCAGAGTATTTATGCGTTCCGGGGGGCTAACATCGAAAATATCCTCAACTTTCAGCGCGATTACGGTAAGGAAAACGTCAAAATTGTCAAGCTCGAGCAGAACTATCGTTCCACCAAAACCATTGTGCAGGCGGCAAACTCCATCATTTCCCGCAATAAGAACCAACTTGAGAAGCACGTTTTCACCGATAATGAAGAGGGTTCACTGATCGAGATTATCAAAGCATCGTCGGACAATGAAGAAGGGCGACTGGTGGCTTCGTCAATTTTTGAGGCCAAGATGAACGGATCACTCACAAACAACGATTTTGCGATTCTTTATCGGACTAATGCGCAGTCGCGGGCGTTTGAAGAAGCACTTCGGAAGGTAAGTATCAAGTACCGCATTATTGGTGGGCTTTCGTTCTATCAGCGCAAGGAAATCAAGGATCTGATTGGCTACCTTCGGTTTACGGTCAATCAGCAGGACGAAGAAGCCTTCAAGCGAATCATTAACCTGCCCAAGCGCGGTATCGGCGATACTACCGTTGCCAAAATCAGTGTCATAGCCGCCGAAAAAGAGGATTCGATTTGGGAAATTGTTGCCGACATTGGTAAGCACATTGCTGGACGGTCGACTTTCGCTATCGAAAGCTTTGCTACCCTGATTAAGAGCTTTAAACTACTTCTCGACCAGAAAGATGCGTTTGAAGTTGCTTCGCACATTGCCAAAACTTCGGGTTTGCTGAAGGAATTATACGATGATAAGACCGTTGAGGGTCTGGCTCGTTACGAAAACGTTCAGGAATTACTGAACGCCATTAAGGAATTTGTCGATAATCCAGATAACGAAGACAAAAGCCTCAGCGCATTTCTGCAATCGGTCTCGCTATTGACAACTGCCGACGAAAAAGAAGACGATGGCGACAATGACAAGGTAACCCTGATGACCATTCACGCGGCTAAAGGGCTCGAATTCAAAAATGTTCACATAGTTGGTCTGGAAGAGGATCTGTTCCCAAGTCAGATGATGCTCGAAAGTCGCAATGATCTGGAGGAAGAACGGCGTCTGTTTTATGTGGCCGTTACTCGTGCCGAAAAAAGACTGACCATGTCTTATGCCGAAACCCGCTATCATTACGGTCGGCTGAAGATGTGCGAACCGAGCCGGTTTCTGCTGGAAATGGACCAACAGTATCTGAAAGTGTCAAAGCAACGTTCAGCCCCCAGTCGGCTGGACTTCGATCGTCCGGAGCGGGATAAGAGCGAAAGCACATCGACTGGTTCGATGAGTTTTGTGCGGTCGCTGGCGCAGAAAACCGCTCGGTCTCAAACTCCTCAATCGGCTGCCTCGCACACGCCTTCGCCCGATTTTGCGCCTACCAGCACGGCCGATCTTGCGGCTGGGCAACGTGTTGAGCACGCTAAATTTGGGTTTGGAATGGTGAAAAATGTAGATGTTAATGGTACCGAACGTAAAGCGACCATCCAGTTTGAGACCGCCGGAGAGAAAGTGCTGTTGCTGAGTTTTGCGAAGCTGCGGGTGGTGGGTTAGACTAAAAGACACCTCAATTTGTATTATGGAATTAGTGGCTGTCAATTTAACCTATAATAGATACGGTCAGCGATTCAGTGTATACAAAACTCGTCTCATTCGTCGTTTTCACTACAGATTATCCCACTATCCTTTGCTTTATAGTATGAATGCCAACGGTACTGTTGCCGCCAGTCTGATTTTTTTGCTGCTTTCCCTGACGGTCAGTGGTCAAGCCGGTGAACCTGCGCGAGGACGAGATTCTACAAAATCGGCCAGTGCGTCGAATACCCAAGTTGAAAATCTTGGTAATCAGGTCAATTCGGAATATAATGAGATTAATCCGATGATTTCGCCTGACGGCAAGACCCTTTATTTTGCCCGGATCAGCCACCCAAATAATACGCATGGCGTTAAAGGAAGTCAGGATATCTGGTATTCTGACTTCGATGCTGCCAGTAAGAAATGGGGCCCGGCCCGGCGCATGGGTTTCCCGCTCAATAAAGACGAATATAACTGTGCCTACAGCATTACCCCCGACGGTAATACTATGCTCATCAAAGGACAGTATGTGAACGGTACCTACGAAACGCGTGGCTTTTCGATTAGTAAACGCACGGCCAGTGGTTGGACTCCGCCACAGAAAATAGATATCCCGAACTACGTGAACATGAGCAAAGGCCAATTCGATTGTGGATTCATGTCTGCCGATGGAAAGGTGCTGCTGATGGCGTTCAGTGAGAAAAAAAACAGCAAAGAAGACGATCTTTATGTTAGTTTTCGGCAGAAAGACGGCTCCTGGACAAAACCGATGGATCTGGGTTCAGAAGTGAATACCAAGTTTACCGAAACAACCCCGTTTCTGGCTCCAGATGGGGCAACACTTTATTTTTCGAGCAATCGCGAAGGAGGGCTGGGGAGTAATGATATTTATGTCTGTAAACGCGTTGACAAAACCTGGAAACACTGGTCGAAGCCCGTTAATCTTGGTCCAAAAGTCAATACCGATGGCTACGATGCTTACTACACTTTAGCAGCCTCAGGCGATTATGCCTACCTGACGACCTTCAAAAATACACTTGGCAAAGGCGATATCGTTCGCGTAAAATTGGCGGATGATCAACCCACTAACCAGCCGGGTAAGCTGGGTGGAGGAGATGATGTAGCCGGTAAATCCGATGTTACCCGTCCAGATCCGGTAGCGCTCATCAGTGGAAAGGTAATCAATCAGAAAACAGGTAAACCCATTGAAGCCCGAATTGTCTATCAAACGTTGCCCGATGGCGCCGAAGCGGGCGAAGCGACTTCTGACCCCGTTACCGGCGAATATAAAATCGTGTTGCCTTATGGCCAGAAATACAGCATGAGAGCCATTGCTAAAGACTTTATTGCTGAAGGTGACAATGTAGATTTGACCCAGACGAAGGGATTTCAGGAGATAAAAGGCCAGGAATTAAAGCTGGTTCCGATCGAGATAGGTGAGTCCGTAAGGCTAAATAATATTTTCTTTGATACCGGCAAAGCCGAACTTCGCCCCGAATCTGGCCCTGAACTTGACCGCCTGGTGACTACGCTGAATGAAGCTCCTAAATTAGTGATCGAAGTTCGGGGGCATACCGATAACACGGGTTCTAACGAAATAAACGCTAAGCTGTCGCAGGATCGCGCTGATGCCGTTCGTGAATACTTTATCAGCAAGGGGATCGAGCCCGATCGTGTGGCCAGTAAAGGGTTTGGCGAAACAAAACCCGTTGCCACAAACGATACCGACGAAGGGCGGCAGAAAAACCGGCGGGTGGAGATTGCAATCGTTAAAAAGTAATTTATGGTTCTGGTTTTACAGGGGTTGATGTCAACTACTGTAAAACCGCTTGTCAGTCCAGACCTGGTCGTTGAAAAGCCCTGGCGTCGGGGAGTAGCGTCTCTAATTCCCGGCGCAGACGACTCAATAGAGCCATCAGATCAAGTAAATCGTCGGTTTTTTCTGGAAAAAACTGAATAATTGTCTGCCAGGCCAGTAACGATCGATCGATACTAACCAGTACTAACTTAGCCTTTCCAAGGTGATAGGTAGTAAGTTGTGAATCGTGGGTGGGCTCGGCCAACGCCCGGAGCGCCGATTGCGTCTTAACCGGAATTAATGTTCGATACCACCGAATCATTTCCCAGGCATCTTTCAGCGAGTGCAGCACGGGCATCGCTTCTTCCTGCGTTCGTAATCCCAACTCTACATCTCTGATTTGCTGCTGGCCTGCTTGTTCTAATAATCCTTTCTCCTCATCAAGCCAGAGGCCAGTCGTTCGTAAATAGTTGCTGGCAAGTTTTGACACCACGTGGCCCTGGTTGTCGATTCGTCGGACGGCCTTTTCTTCCAGAGCAAGCGCTTGTTCGTTCGTTGGTCTATCCTTATCCGTAAGGTTCTGGACGCGGGTTAGATTCTCAACGTATTTTCTGGTCAGGTTGAGTGCTTCAGTCAGCTGCTGAACCAGATCGTCGCCAGCGTTTGGACGATTGGTTAATCCTGTTTCGTGTTGAATCTGAAAACTTTGGCACCGGCTGGTAAACAAACAGCGCTCACACCAGGCATCACAGTAATTATAAATACCAGGAATTAAATCAGATTGTATATTCATTTGCCGACAGGGCAATATATATAGTATTATTCTGTAAATATACATTATTGCCGAATAATATCGTATCGGATGGTATGGGAAAATTTAGGACAGCCAGACCGTTATCGTGCGGAAACAGAATCCCGACCATTCATCCGGCAGATAATCCATTTAAAGGAAGAGAAGGTAGGTAGTCCTAATTTCCGTCGGTTGCCTTCTTGTTTGGCCTATTTTTACCCCGCACTAATTCTAACCCGATGAAACAGGTTATTTTATTTCTTGCCTTTGGTTTATCGTCATTGGCAGTTTCAGCACAAACGGCAGATAAAGCGCCTGCGACTTCTGTACTGGAAATGAGTAAGTTAGACTCGCTGGCTAAATTGTCGCAGCAATTTATTAACAACAGTCAGCCAGATTCCTTATACAGTTTGATGGGTACGGCGTTTAAACAACAGATTTCTCTCGAGAAGATGAAAGAGATAATGGGACAGTTTAAAAGCCAGTTAGGAAAATGGGATTCCCTGGAGTCGCAGGGCGTAAAAGACGGGATTGCCCGTTATAAGGCAACGTTTGCCCAGTCGGCCCTCGATTTTTACATCAGCCAGGATAAACAGGGGAAGATTGAAACGTTTTTATTCAAGCCACTGTAAGAATAGTCATGTCCTGAAGAGGGAGAGGTACATTTTACTGTATTTTTGTCAAAAATAGCGCTTTATATGACTCCGCCACAACAAAACCCCGACGGCTCTATTGATGTCGAACTAAGCGAAGAAATCGCCGAGGGTGTATATGCTAACTTAGCCATGATCGCTCACTCGAACAGTGAGTTTATTCTAGATTTTATTCGTCTCATGCCGGGTGTACCCAAGGCTAAGGTGAAAGCCCGTATCATTCTGACTCCCGAACACGCCAAACGACTGCTGGAAGCCCTCCGTGAAAACATCAGCCGGTTCGAAGAGGCCTATGGTGATATCAATAACCCTACTGATAGCTTCAAATTTCCGACGGGTGGCTTTGGCGGACCCGTTGGGCAGGCGTAATCGGCAAAATAGCGTTTTACTCTACTTGAAAGTCGCTGGACAAGAGAAGAATCTGGGTCTACCCGATAAACCTCTTTTATCCAGCGACTTTTATATTTTGTCGTAGCCTTATGCTTTGGCATTCAAACAGTTTTCCGTATCTTTGCACCTCAAATTTCGGGAAGACTGTTTTTTGTAAACAATTTAAAGAATGCCTACTATACAACAATTAGTGCGTAAAGGCCGCGAGAAGCTTGAATTCAAGTCGAAATCGCCGGCTCTTGACGCCTGCCCACAACGTCGGGGCGTGTGCACGCGTGTGTACACCACGACACCGAAGAAGCCAAACTCGGCTCTTCGTAAAGTTGCCCGGGTTCGCCTGACGAACGGACGGGAAGTAAACGCTTACATTCCGGGCGAAGGCCACAACCTGCAGGAGCACTCAATCGTGCTGATTCGGGGTGGTCGGGTAAAAGATCTTCCGGGTGTTCGTTACCACATCGTTCGGGGTGCTCTGGATACGGCTGGTGTAAACGGTCGTCTGCAAAGCCGCTCGAAATATGGCGCGAAACGTCCGAAACCAGGTCAGGCTCCAGCTAAAGGTGGCAAAGGTGCACCGCCAGCAAAAGGCAAGAAAAAATAGTCATAAAGTCAGATAGTCATAAAGCTACACAGTTGATAACTCGACAATACACTTTATTACTATAAATCTTTATTACTGTACAACTAAACAAAGACTGGGCGTTGGAAAGCTCCTCCAGAGCGGGCTACGTTCAGAGTAAGATCAAAAATCTGAAGAAATCATGAGAAAGGCGAAACCGCCCAAGCGTTACGTGTTACCCGATCCTAAATATAAGGAGGTCCTCGTAACCAAATTTGTTAACAACCTGATGTACGAAGGCAAAAAGAGCCTGGCGTACTCCATCTTCTATGATGCACTTGATGTGGTCGCAAAACGCACCAACGAAAGTGGTCTGGATACGTGGAAAAAGGCATTGAACAACGTCATGCCATCAGTTGAAGTAAAAAGCCGTCGCGTCGGTGGAGCTACCTTCCAGGTGCCAACCGAAGTACGGGCTGATCGGAAGGTCGCGGTAGGCATGAAATGGCTTATCCGGTACGCTCGTTCGCGGGGTGAAAAAACAATGGTAGACCGGTTAGCAGCCGAAATCGTCGCAGCCGCAAAAGGTGAAGGCGCAGCTGTGAAAAAGAAGGACGATACGCACCGTATGGCCGAAGCCAACAAAGCGTTCTCGCACTTCCGGTTCTAAACCAGACAAGCAGACCACAGTCCCGGTGGTCACCAAATTCTAAAAAAGCCGCTCAACATTGAGCGGCTTTTTTAGTTTTGCAGGATATGACGACTCTAGAAAACCACCACCTTCGCGTATCCATTCGTCCCAAGGGAGCCGAATTAACGTCCATCTTTCATAAATCAACTGGTATTGAACACCTCTGGCAGGCCGACCCGAGCGTTTGGGGCTGGCATGCCCCAAATTTGTTTCCGGTAGTCGGTGGCTGCCTGAATAATCAGCTCCTGGTCGATGGGAAAACGTACCCGATCGAACGACACGGTTTTGCCCGACAATCAACCTTTGAAACAACGGAGTCCACGGCGACCCATGCTGTTTTTTCATTACGCTCCAGCGAATCGACACGAATACACTTTCCGTATGAATTTGAGTTTCAGATCATTTATGAATTGAACGGCCCCGCCCTTACGATCACTTATCGGGTAGTGAACGAAGACGAAAAAACTGTTTTCTTCTCTGTTGGGGCGCATCCGGCGTTTGCGGTACCTTTTAAACCAGATGAAGCCTATGAAGACTACTTTATTGAGTTTGAGCAGGCTGAAGCCCTGGAAACACACATGCTATCGTCGGTAGGCTATTTCAACGGAGAGACAAAGCCCGTGGCGACCGAAGGAAGTCGACTGTTGCTGACAAAACACCTCTTCGATCAGGATGCGCTGGTTTTCAAAAACCTGGCGTCCCGGCGTGTTGCCATCCGAACCGAGAAGCATGCTCACAGCGTAACCGTCGACTATCCGGCATTTCCTTATCTGGGCATCTGGGCTAAGCCAGGTGCGCCGTTCGTTTGTGTAGAGCCGTGGTTAGGTTGCGCCGATAGCGAAGGACAACAGAAGCCAATTGAGGCCAAAGAGGCCATCCAGCATGTTGAACCTGGTCATGTTTTCAATGCCTCCTTTACGATTGCAATTGCGTAAATAAAGTCTACGAACGAAGGCAAAAGGAAATCTGTAAAGAAAAAGCGGTTATAGCTTCTAGGCTATAACCGCTTTTTACGTAAGAGTTCTAGAGCTACCTATTTGCTTCCGCCAGCTTGGCCGCTCGACAACAGGTTGAAGAACTGATCCATTTTCGGCGTAATGATAATTTCCGTCCGGCGGTTTTGCTGACGGCCAACAGAGGTTGTGTTATCATCCTTCGGTGAAAATTCTGAACGTCCACCAGCGGTCATCCGCTCGGGAGCTACGCTAAATTTGCCTTGCAATGTTCGTACAACCGACGTAGCGCGCAATGCACTTAAATCCCAGTTGTCTTTAATGGCACTTGTTGCAATGGGAACTGCATCCGTATGGCCTTCAACCAGAATATCGAGTTCTTTGTGATCATTAACCACTTTGGCTACTTTGCCCAGTACAACTTCAGCAGCTGGTAAAACCTCATAGCTGCCTGATTTGAACAGAAGCTTATCAGAAAGCGACACATACACAACCCCTTTTTTCACTTCAACCTGAACGTCCTGATCGTTGATGTCGTCCAGTGAGCGTTTCAGGCTCATCACCAGTGCCAGATTCAACGAATCTTTACGTTGGATTGAGGAGTTAAGGTTATTGGTGTATTTCGTTTGCTCGTTCAGTGTTTCAAGCGATTTTTTAATACTTTCAGCACCAGACTTGCTCACAATCGACAGATCAGACATCCGGTCGAGGAGGTTTGTATTTGTCTTCTTAAGGTAATCAATCTGAGCAACAAGGTCATTTACCTGTTTGTCTTTACCTTGCAGATCAGTGTCTTTCGCTGATAATTGCGACCGAAGATCAGCCGTACGCTGATCGCAGTCATTCAAAGAAGCAACAGCCTTGTCACGGGCCTCTTGTAAGGATTTGATTTCGGCCAGCCGCTTCTTGCTATTACAGGAAGACAGCATTGCCACAGCTGCGAAAACAATCAGAACTCGTTTCATAGAGATAATTGAGGATATTGAAGGGTAACGAAAAGTTAGGTTTTAATGATACCAGCTTTTACTAGAGCCAATTATTTTGCAAAAGTAAAGGATTCTGGCTAACGGTTTTAATACTATTGTTCATGTAAAAGAATTCTGTTTGCATTATTTCCTTATTATACTGCTAAAATAAGAAAAAATCATGGATTTTGTAGGGGAAAGCACGCCATATGAACCACCGATCAATTAGAAATTCCGATCTCGTTGTCAGCGAAATTGCTTATGGCTGTATGTCATTGGGGAGCAACTACACTGACAACGCACACTTAATTCACCGCGCCCTCGACACCGGCATTACGTTATTCGATACCGCCGATTTATATGACCACGGTCAGAATGAATTAATGGTCGGTAAAGCATTGGCCGGGATGAGACAGCAAGTCGTATTAGCCACGAAAGTGGGCAACCAGTGGCGACCCGACGGTTCTGGCTGGGATTGGAATCCAACAAAAGCGTACATCCTGCAAGCCGTTGATGAAAGCCTACGCCGTTTACAAACGGACTATATTGACCTCTACCAACTCCACGGCGGTACACTTGATGACCCGATCGACGAAACGATTGAAGCGTTTGAACTACTAAAGAATCAGGGGAAAATTCGGGAATATGGCATTTCGTCCATTCGCCCGGCTGTGATCCGTGAGTGGATTACCCGATCGAACATGGTGAGCGTAATGATGCAATACAGTTTACTCGACCGCCGGCCCGAAGAGGCCTGCTTAGACTTGTTGCATGAGCATCAGATCAGTGTTCTGGCTCGCGGTAGCCTGGCGAAGGGTTTGCTGATCAATAAACCGGCTGTTCCTTACCTGAACTATACTACCAATGAGGTACAACAGGCTACCGAATCAATTGCGGCTGTATCCAATGCAGAGCGCAACCCAGTCGCTACGGCCATTCACTATGCGTTACATCATCCCGTTGTTGCTTCGGCGGTGGTAGGTATCCGCACAATGGAACAATTGACGGAGTGTATGCAGACGGAAGAAAGTCCAGCGTTAACGGAATCAGAATGGAACCAGTTAGCAAGCACACTTCCTGCTAACCAATACGACCAACATCGGTAGTTTAGGTGAAATCTCTGCTTATTACACAGACTCATCATTACGTATATGAACCAATTACGCAACTGTATTTTAGGAATTTCATTTGGGTTAAGTATGGCCGCACAAGCCCAGTCTGGTAAAGAAATTATGTACGTTGGTACGTATTCTGTTCGGGGGAGCGAAGGCGTTTATGTCTTTGAATTTGATCGGGCAGCGGGTACAATGCAACCCCTTCAGTCCGTTTCAAACGCGAAAAGCCCGTCTTTTCTGGCCATTCATCCGTCGGGTAAATACCTGTACTCGGTCAACGAAGGGGCCGATAAACTTGGCGGTGTTAGCGCCTACGCCATTGACAAGGCAACCGGTAAGCTTCAATTTCTGAATGGCCAGTCGTCACTTGGGGGAGGCCCCTGTCATATCAGCATCGATCAGACTGGAAAAACGGCATTTGTGTCTAATTATGGGGGTGGGAGTTTGGCGGTGCTGCCGATTAACGCCGACGGCACATTGAGTGCAGCCGCCGATAGCGTTCAGGACGCTGGTACAGGACCGAATGAAAAGCGTCAGGAAAAAGCACACGTTCACTCAGCAACGCTGGCACCCGATAATCGATTTGTCTACGTAGCTGATTTGACCACTGATAAGCTCAATATCTTCGATGTAGATGCCAAAACTAGTACGGTGAAACCCGCTTCAACGCCTTACGTCAGTGTAAAGCCTGGTTCTGGGCCGCGCCATTTTACATTTCATCCGAATGGGAAATACGCTTATCTGGTCGAAGAATTAACCTCGACCGTGGCTGTACTTTCCCGTAATCCGAAAACGGGTGCCTTGACCGTAATTGAGGATAATGTTAAAACGCTTCCTGCTGATTTTACGGGCCAGAATACCAGCGCCGACATCCACATTGATCCGTCGGGCAAGTTTTTATACCAGTCTAACCGGGGTGCTAACACGTTGGCTATTTTCGCTATCGGTAGTGATGGAAAGCTAACGAAGGTGGCTGACCAGCCCACAGAAGGCAAAACGCCCCGCAATTTTCTGATTGATCCTAAAGGGGATTTTGTTTTCGTGGCTCATCAGGATTCGGACAATATCACGATTTTTAAGCGCGATCAGAAAACAGGCAAGCTAACTTACACGGGTCAGTCGGTGAAAGTTCCGGCCCCGGTTTGTGTGATTATGGCTAGCCGATAACGTAATTTTGTGGGCTCATTCGCAACAGAATGAGATTTTGCAACTATAAAAATTAACTCTAACTCCCTGTTCTAAATGAAGTATTTTATTGCCATTGGCTTCGTGCTGAGCGTTCTGGCCTTCACGGCTCCAACTAAAACGATCAATCTTTTTAACGGAAAAGATCTTTCTGGATGGAAGATTTATGGTACAGAAAAGTGGTATGTCGAAAATGGAGAACTCATCTGCGAGAGCGGTCCTGATAAGAAGTACGGCTATCTGGCAACCGAAAAATTCTACAAGAACTTTGACCTATCGCTCGAATTCAAACAGGAGGCTAACGGAAACAGTGGTGTGTTTTTTCGTTCCACCATTGATGGCACCAAAATTAGTGGCTGGCAAGTAGAAGTAGCCCCACCCAACCACGACACGGGTGGCATTTATGAATCCTATGGCCGGAACTGGCTCGTACAAATCCCCGACGAGAAAGAAAATATTCTGAAACCTGGAGAGTGGAATAAACTTCGCATTCGGGTTGATGGCGATCATGTTCAGACCTATCTCAATGGTACTGAAATGGTCGATCTTCACGACGAAAAAATCGGAAAGGGTGAAGGGTCAGTAGCCCTGCAAATCCACGATGGCGGTGGTATCAAGGTCCGCTGGAAGAACTTAAAATTGCAACCATTATAGTAAACAGGTAGCGCGGCTTTTCGGCCGCGCTACCTGTTATAAGTCAACGTACGACATTGTATGAACATCGTCGGCCCTGGTGTTGACAAATTTCTTCTCTGGTTTATCGTAGTCGGTAATATACAATCGGTTACCTTTCAGGAGTACTTCGGCGGGCTGGTCGATTTGCCCGCTTTTACCGTCTGTATCGCCGTTCTGCACGAGCGTAGTCACCTTGCCATCCGGCGCAATACGCATGACCGCATTCATACGGGAATTGCATAGATAGATGAGATCGGTCTTACGATCTACGATCAGGCCATCTACGCATGGAATCTTCTCGCTCACCTTCACTACAGCTTTAGAGGCCAGGCTTCCATCGGGTTTAAGTGTTAGTTTATAGAGCGTTCCATCGCCAAAAGAGCCCGTGTAGAAATTGCCCTTGCTGTCATAATCCAGTCCGTCTGCGCCATTGTCGACTCCTGTTTCGTTGACCTCCGTTGTAAAGGTTGCCAGAATATGAGAGTCTATCGTTCTGGTCTTCAGTGAAATACGTCCTTTGTTTAACTCATCGAGCGTAAAGTGAAATACGGCGCTGCCTTTGTCATTGTTGGGCATGTCCCATTGGCTGTCGGTGACATAGATCGTATTGCCTTTCCACACGACCGCATTCGATAAGCCAAAACCCGTAACAACCGGTTCCACACCTTGTGCTTTGCCATTTTTTATTCGCACCCGCATTAACCGGGATTTATAATTCTTGTCGTTTTCGAATTGATTGTCGGCGTAGTACAGATTGCCATCGGGCCCAAACGCCAGATCCATTGGGCAGGCATGTTTGGTATCTGGATGTACGGGCAAGCCTGTGAAGAACTGAACCGAGTCGGGTGCAAACTTTACCAGAACGCCGGGATAACTATTGTCGGCCAGATTAGGAACTGAAAGGAAAATGGAGCCGTCGGGAGCCAGTGCCATGCCATCGGGTGTGTTGTATTTTTCTGGCAATGTATAGAGTAGTTTGGGACTGCCGATCATCGAAACGGTTTCCTTCGCACTATCGAGATCGCCGGTATTGACTCCTTTTGAGTTTTCTTTTTTCTGGCAGCTAGTGGCCAGGCCCAGTCCGAGTAGAACGGGAATAATGAACTGTTTCATAGTATAACGTCGAGTAAGTAGAACTATGCCGACGTAAACCGAATGTTCGCGTAAAAGTTGAAAACGTTTAGCCTAAAGCGGATCCCCTTATTTAACCAGCGCTTATAGCAATGAAATTACTTTTTCTGACGGCCTGTGCCAGCCTGCTCGTTTGTATTTCTGCCGTTGCGCAGCCGTCTCAAAAGCCAGGTAATTGGCAATCATTATTTAACGGAAAGAACTTTAGCGGTTGGGAAACATACCTGGATAAACCTTATGTCAAAGACAGTCCGGATCGTAAAACGCCACCTTTGGGCTTGAACAACGACCCCAACCATGTGTTTTCGGTAGTTACAATAGACGGTAAACCCGCTTTACGGATATCGGGCGAAACTTTTGGCGGTATCAATACACTGGCCGAGTTTGAAAACTACCATCTGCGGCTAGAGTTCAAATGGGGAACCCAGAAATGGCCACCCAAACTCGACCGTCCCCGCGATAGTGGGCTACTTTACCACAGTGTTGGCCCGCATGGTACACCAATGCTGTGGATGGAATCGTTCGAGTTGCAGGTTCAGGAAGGTGATTGTGGTGACTACTGGGGTGTCATGAACGTGCTGGCCGATATTACAGCTCGCAAAAATGAAAAGGGGGCCTACGTTTATCAACCCGGAGCTGAACTGGTAACGTTTCAGGATAAAACACCAGTTGGCCGGTCATGCCTTAAAAATCCTGATAGTGAAAAGCCCTCTGGCCAATGGAATGTGCTGGAACTTTACTGCTTTGGCGATACCTGCCTACATGTGATGAACGGAAAAGTCAATCTGGTTCTGACACATACGCGCCATCTGGTCAATGGCCAGACTGTTCCGCTTACAAAAGGGAAGATTCAACTACAGTCGGAAGGGGCTGAGGTGTTTTACCGAAATATTCAGGTTCAGTCCATTAGTCTGTTACCTCCCGAACTGCTTCAGCAGTAGCTAGCTTTTGGAAGAGTAAACTAAATCTCGCTCAGCAGGTCTTCCAGGTCCAGAGAATGCGTATACATGTCAATGGAGCCATCCGGTTTACGAGGCCATTGATCCATTGGGCGATCCCAGTAGAGTTCAACGCCATTCCGATCCGGATCATTGAGGTACAATGCTTCCGACACGCCATGATCTGACGCACCGGTAATCGGGTACTTTGCCTCGATAAGCCGCTGTAGGGCTACCGCCAGATCCCGACGGGTTGGGTATAAAATGGCCGTATGAAACAAACCTGCTGCCCGAACGGGGGCTGGCGGGGCATCTTTGCTATACCATGTATTCAGCCCAATATGATGATGGTAACCTCCGGCCGAAATAAAGGCCGCTTCTTTCCCATAGGTGGTTATGAGCGAAAAGCCAAGCAAATCGCAGTAGAATGCCAGAGCACGGTCCAGATCTGAGACCTTAAGATGAACGTGACCAATGCGGGTTTGAGCAGGGATTATGTAAGAGGACATAGCCTAACGGATTAAGCAGATACGGCTAAATTTAAGTTAATACAACTGAACAGGCATAACATACAAAAGATCCTGACCAATGAACATACTTGATATTAGTCTGGCTGGTGTAGTCGGCACAGCACTCATGACGGCCTTTATGTATGCTATGACTTTCCTGACCGAACGGGTCCTGAAGGTAGTGAAAATTCTGGGGACAATGCTGACCTTTCAAACATCGCCCGATGGAAAATTATCGGATCGGCCACGGGCTATTTCAGTCGGAATCATTGCCCACTATTTTATTGGCATTCTGTTCGCATTGTGTTATGGCTTACTGTGGTCGTGGGGAATTGGTAGTCCGGATTTACAATCAGGCATTTGGCTGGGGATTGGCAGCGGGCTTGTTGCTATTGCGTTTTGGTATGGATTCTTTGCTATTCATCCAAATCCACCGGCAATACCTCTAAAGCATTATTTAGTCACGCTGTTTCTGGGGCATATCGTTTTTGCGTTTGGCGTTATCATTGCCTATAATTATCTGAAGTAGCATCATACTGTCTGGGTACTTGCCTTCCTGCCGAAGCGGTCTTATTTTTAGGTTAATTTGTTTGCAGATACAAGTACTGTATCTGCTTTTGTCAACGAACAGATTCCTCTCAAAAGTTAACCAAGCTCTTTGAATGTGCACGTCAACAACTTTACTTTTTCGCATTTTACTGGCTGCCTCATTGACCTCCCCGGTATTGGGGCAGACTCAACCGGTTGGGCCGGCCCCCAAATTTGCCTTTGCTGAGCCGAGTCTTTCGCCCGATGGAGCCGAGATCGCGTTTGTATCGGGCGGTGATATCTGGACCGTGCCTGCATCAGGGGGCGAAGCCCGACTGCTGGTATCACATCCCGATAATGAATCGCGACCACTTTATTCGCCGGATGGTAAATACCTGGCCTTCGCTTCGTCGCGCTCGGGCAACGGTGATATTTACCTGTTGGCACTGGAAACGGGAACGATCAAACGCCTTACCTACGATGATGGCGCTGAAGTGCTCAACGCGTGGTCGCGTGATGGTAAGATGGTCTATTTTCAATCGACCAGCCGCGATATTTCCGGTATGAACGACATTTATCGGGTGCCTGTTTCTGGGGGGACGCCGATGGCAATAACGGCCGACCGTTATGCCAATGAGTTTTATGGAATGCCTTCGCCAGATGGCAAAACACTGGCTTTTTCGGCGCGGGGTATCGCATCAAACCAATGGTGGCGCAAAGGGCATAGCCATCTGGATGAGTCTGAAATCTGGCTGTATCGTATCGACGCAAAAAAAACAGGTTCGGCTTACGAGCGCCTTACCGAAGGTGGGGCCAAGGAACTGTGGCCGATGTGGAATCAGGATGGGAAAGCGCTTTTTTACGTGTCGGATCGCAGCCAGGGGCAAAATCTATGGATACTCCCCCTTGGTGGCAAGCCCGCAATGTTGACCACATTCAACAGCGGTCGGGTGTTGTGGCCATCAATTAGTTACGATGGCCGGGCTATTGTCTTTGAGCGTGATTTTCAACTCTGGAAATACGATGTAGCCAGCCGACAGGCCGCTCCTGTTTCGATCAGACTTCGGGGTGTTGCCGCAAGCCCTGCCATTGAGCACCTGAAACTAACCAATCAGTTTCGCGAAATGGCTTTATCGCCCGACGGGAAAAAAATTGCATTTATTGCTCATGGAGAGGTATTTGCCGCATCTGCCAAAGACGGGGGGGATGCTACTCGAATTAGCCATAGCGCAGCCAACGAATCGCAGCCCGTATGGACGCCTAATAGCCGTAGCCTTGTGTATGTATCGACCCGCGACGGTGTAGCTCATCTTTACCGTTACGATTTCGCAACGCGCGACGAAACCCGCCTGACAGACAGTTCGCTGGATGATGGTTCCCCTGTATTCTCTCCGGACGGTAAATCGCTGGCCTTTGTTCGAAATGGTCAGGAGCTTCGTGTGCTTGACTTGTCCGCAAAAAAAGACCGACTGTTGAAAAAAGCCTATCTGGGTCGCCCGCCGTTTGGGTCTAACGGGTCTGTTGTCTGGTCGCCCGATGGGAAATGGATTGCGTTTGCTTCATACGGAGCCAAAACCTTTCGAAATATCTCAGTGATTCCGTCTGCTGGTGGCGAAAGCAAGCCAGTTAGCTTCCTGGCCAATACCTTTGGCGGTAACGTTAGCTGGAGTCCCGATGGAAAATACATCCTGTTCGGAACGACCCAGCGAACCGAAACTGCGCAAATTGCCCGCATCGATCTGGTTCCGCGTTCGCCTAAATTCCGGGAAGACCAGTTTCGGGATTTATTTAATGAAGAAGTTCCCAAGACGCTGAAACCTGCACCAACAACACCTGCCACCGCCAAGACAACCACCCGCGATACCACGGCACGAGTATTAGGCGATACGGCTAAAGTAGAGAAGGGAGGATCTGCAAAAATCGTTTTTGAGGATATTCGTCAGCGGTTGAGTCTGCTGCCCGTTGGCGTAGATGTAGATGCACATACAATCAGTAAAGACGGAAAAACGCTGTTGTTGATCGCAACCGTAGCTGGTCAGCAGAATTTATATACCTACTCGCTTGATGAACTAGGCCGTGAGCAAAGTGTAGCGCGACAACTTACCTCAACCGCTGGAAATAAAAACGGCGCGCAATTTTCGCCCGATGGTAAAGAGATTTTCTATTTGGAACAGGGCAGAATTCAGTCTATAACCCTGGACAGGCGAGAAGCCAAACCGCTAAACGTGACAGCGGAAATGGACGTCGATTTCAGCGATGAAAAAGTACAGGTTTTCCGGCAGGCCTGGGATATTCAGAGCAAAGGTTTTTACGATTCCACCTTCCACGGCGCCGATTGGAAAGCGGTTCGGGCCGAGTATGAGCCATTGGCCGCTGGTGCCCGTACACCCGACGAGCTTCGTCGTCTGATTAGCCTGATGTTAGGTGAATTGAATGCGTCGCACTCGGGTATCTCAGCTCCGGCGGGTTCGGTTCAAACGACTACGGGTCGCATTGGGCTTCGTTTCGACCGGGACGAATACGAAAGTAAGGGCAAGTTGAAAATCACAGAGGTCATTGCGCTAAGCCCTGCCGCCCTGTCGGGTACAATTAAACCCGGCGATTACTTAGTGGCTATCGACGATACGAAAATAACAGCCTTGACCAACCTTGATCAGCTTCTTGAAAACCAGGTGAACCGGCGAATTTCGCTTATGGTGGCTCCTTCGGCTGATGGAACTCCACGTGAGGTGACCATCCGGCCAGTCAATCAAACGACAGAGAAAGGACTGCTTTACAAACAGTGGGTACAACAGCAACGTCAGTATGTCGATAAGGTCAGCGGGGGGCGACTCGGCTACGTACACATGTACGATATGTCGGCCGAATCGCTGGCGCAGCTGAGCCTCGATCTGGACGCAGATAATCACGCTCGGGAAGGAGTGGTGGTTGACGTTCGGAACAATAATGGCGGTTTCGTGAATGCGTATGCGCTCGATGTGTTTACACGGAAAGGATACATGACCATGACCTCACGCGGACTACCGTCGGCTCCGGCCAGGACACAGTTGGGTCAGCGTGCACTGGAAACGCCTACCATTCTGGTAACGAATCAGCACTCGCTCTCCGATGCCGAAGATTTCACGGAAGGCTACCGGACGCTTAAAGTTGGTAAGGTAGTTGGCGAACCTACGGCGGGGTGGATTATCTATACATCGGCCGCGCAACTCATCGATGGCTCAAATCTGCGGCTACCATTTTCTAAAATCACAGACAATACCGGCAAAAATATGGAGCTGGCCCCACGGCCTGTAGATATTGCCGTATCGCGGCCAATTGGCGAGAGCTATACCGATAAGAATAGCCAGCTGGATACTGCCGTAGCCGAATTGCTGAAAGAACTGAACGAAGCTAAAGCCTCAAAACTGAGTAGCGGCAAATGAAAAGTGGGGGGGAGGTGCAGTTCGTTTCCTCTTCCCTAACTCTATTCGTGTAATATCAGCAGAAAATAGGCACCTTCGTCAGAGGTGCCTTCTTCTTTTATGACCCACCCCTGCGTTTGATAGAACGATACGGCATTTGTATTTTGCTGTAAGCATTTCAGGGTTGCCGGTCGGTCTAGTTTCTCTAAACATCGGGTAAGCAGGGCTTTACCAATACCCTGACGGCAAAAACGCGGATCGATGTAAAGATTGTGGATGAAATTATCCGGTGGCCACCACGAAACAAAGCCAATGGGTTTATTGCCCAATATGGCAACCAATAATTCCTCATCCTGCGTTGCTTTATCGAAGTCATCGAGCTTAAACGTTGATACATCCAGCCAGGTGAACGTCTGAGCGCGTGAATTCAGATAAAGTTGCCGCAAATCGGCTAAATAGGCTGTTTGCATGCCACCAATCCGCCAATCCATGAGTTCTTCGTTTTGCTAAAATAGACTTCTAGCTGGTAGCTCAATACCTATAAATATAATGTTTCAGGCTATGACCAGGCCGGATCCGGTCAAGTGTATCCTTCCGTTCGATAAGTGCTATGAGTGAGTGGCAGCTGTATTGATTTGATAACCCGTAGCTTTCAGGCGAAAAAAAATTAGTCATGCCCTTTTCCCGTACACTTGCGCTTTGGTTGGTTATTTGTTTTCCCATAACCAGATTAAGTGCTCAATCTTCCCAGAAATCAATGACCGGAGAGTATTACCTGACCGGAGTACGAGAAGTCGGCTCAGGTATCAAATTGAACGCCGATTCTACGTTCGAATTCTTCTTTGCGTATGGCGCACTCGACCGCTTCGGGACAGGTACCTGGAAACAGCGAGATGAACAGATTATATTAACCAGCCGACCTCGCCCGCCCAAAGATTTTGCGCTCGTTACCAGTCGGAAAACGCCGGATAAAGGAATTACTATTCGTATTGTTGATCCCAACAAACAATTACTTCGATACGTAGAATGTACGACCGGAAATGGTACTGATATTCGCCGTGAAATGGCAAATGCCGACGGTGAGATGCATTTCGCCAGCTTACCTGTCGAAGCAATTTCGTTGCGATTCGAGCTATGCCCGGATCGTTATTCGGCCTTCACGATTGATTCAAAAGCACATAACTATTTTGAATTCCGGTTTGAGCCCTGGATCGTAGAAGTATTTTTCGAGAATATTGCTTACACGCTTTCCGGTAAAGATCTGGAAGGTCCGCACCCGTTGCTTGAGCCCGGGAAAAAATATTCATTTGTGCGCAATTAAACCACACCAAATAAGATTAGGTTAGCGGGCTCGATTGAAAACAAATAAATCGCTGAATCCCCATTTGCCATCTTTGGATTGACCCCGCTGTATGACCAGCTGGTCTTTTGACCGCTTTTCGTAAATAATTCGAATCGATCCATCTTCTTTCTCGAAGAGAGCATAGTCTTTTTTTGCTTCGATAAACGTGTATCGATCCTGCTTGTCCTTTTCTTCCTGCCCGATTAGGCCGGGCTTAAAGTGCTTGACCAGAGCAATTGGGCCGCGCTCGGTTTGTTCGAAGATCAACATTTCGTACATCGTAACTTTGTTGTCTTTCATCATCCGGATGAAACCCGTCAGGTTATCACCAGCGGGTGCAATCCAGACCGCATCAATGGGTCCACCGCTGAACGTTCCCTGCCAGTGCCCTTCCAGAAAACTCATATCAGCTAAAGTGCCGGTTTTAGAAGCCGTTTGGGCATTTGTAACAAAGGTTGCCAGAAGGCATAGAATGCAGCAGAAAACCAGTTTAAACGTTTTCATTAGGAAGAAAGAGGGTTGTTAATAGAAAGGAAAGCATAAATGATAAAATTTATACGGTTATAGTGCGTCTTTTTAAGTTGGGTTGACACGTAAACTGGTTTTTTTGATAAACTGGTCGGCAATAAAAACGACCCGGCACGATTAATGATGGAGAATATGATAAATAGCTTACTGATTTTCAATCAACAACCCTGTTTAAAGCTGCCATGAAATCGAAAGATAAACAACAAATTGCTGACGAGATAAAAGCTAAAGTAGCAGAGTTGGAAATGCTAATTGTGGCAGCAGAATCGTTGGGGTTGACCGTAAAATTATCCGGTAGAACAGTAGTTAATAGTATATTTCGTCCCGAGACTCCATTGACGGTTGAAATTCACCACTATCAGACAGAAAAGTATTAAAGTTTTATATTAAGCGTTTCTAAGAGAGTGACAACCAAATGCATGCTATCGTCAGTTACTCCTACAACCGTACCACAGGCAGTGCATTGAACAAAATACAGTTGGTATACACTATTCTTAACCGGAGCCGGTTGTAGCTCAAAAGCTGTATGCTGACAACGTGGACATCTGGATTTAGCCATGAGTTGAATATGAATTAGGGAGAAAGGATATGCTTAATGAATCATAGAAATTGGTGTGGTTAGCGAAAATTTTAATTGAATACCATTTATAAGGTATCAATATTGCCCAAGTATACTCAAGGAAATGATAAATGAGAATTTTATATATGACTATTATTTATAATATGGCTATTTCTTATTTCTGTAAAATTCAAGTTTTGTTAAAAGGAAATGGATATAAGTAAAGATAATGTTTGGTCGATTTTGCTAAATGAATACTAATGCGGCTGATAATTAGCATGATCAATGAGCTCAGAACGAAATTGAAGCTGCGTAGTGAGGAAATATTTTAGCATAATGGCAAAGTAACACCATGTTTATACTATTTAATAATTATTGATTGTACCCTTTTCTCTTGTTTGGCTGTACGATGATTCTTTTATATGATTAAACTATCTTTTTTTAAGAATAAATAATTTTCTTCTTGTTGATAGAATCCATCATAGTTTATATTCTTCAGATTAAAATACAACTAATTTATCTATTTTAACTTTGAGTCACTGTAATTGAAATTTACTTTTAAATTAAATTATTAACTATAGGGATATTTATCCCAATATATATAAATAGATAAAATGAGTGATAATATTGATTTTTGAAAAAAAGTGGCTATCTCGCTGAAATACTATAATTTCTCTATACCACTAAATAAAAAAACAAAAGGTGTATTTTCTAACGGATCACTTTAGTCCTTAAAGAATAGTAATTAGTAACACCTGTTGCTGAAAATTTATAATTAACATAGTGTCCTACCTGGCAACATGCCTACTGGTCGAATGAGGAGTTATCAACCAATCACTTGCTTTTCTATAAGCAGGATAAAGATGTGAATGACTTTTATATGGATTTCCTGAATTCGGTCAGCATAACCAAAATGAGGGACACGAATCTCCACATCAGCTTTTCCGGCAAGCTTGCCCCCGTCTTTTCCCGTTAGCAAAATTACGTGCATCCCTTTCGACCGGGCCGCTTCTACAGCTCTGATTATATTGGCCGAATTACCACTTGTGCTTAAACCTAGTAAAACGTCACCTTCGTTACCAAGGCCTTCAATAAATCGGGAAAACACAAATTCATAGCCATAGTCATTACTCACGCAGGAGATATGGCTCACATCAGAAATGGCAATAGCGGCCAGCGAACGCCGATCGTCACGATAGCGTCCAGAAAGCTCTTCGGCAAAGTGCATGGCGTCGCAATGAGAACCGCCGTTGCCGCAGGATATAATTTTACGGCCTTTTTTTAGCGCATCGGCCATAAGCCGGGCCGCCAGGTCGATAGCTGTAAGATTGTCGGGATTGCTGAGAAATGTATCTAAAACAGACTGTGCTTCAGTCAGTTCGTGGCGAATTATGTCGAGCATTGAAATGCAGTTTTGAACTGTCTACTGCCAATGTTCAGTTGATGAAGCAGCAAACGGAGGCCAAAGTTGGCTACTATAGACTGAAAACTCAAAACTGAAGGCAAAAATCTGATTTTAAAAAACCCAATTCCGATATGGAAGATTCCAGCGGAGCGCGAAACTGGCTAACTTGTCGGTATAGCTATCAGGCTGGTATTCGCTGTCTTTAAAGCGATACAATAAGCGACCTTCCAGAAAAATATTGTGCCGAATCATGTAGGAAGCCCGAAGGTCGGCGTAGGTAACAATGGTTTTTCGGCCCTGCCCAATGAAGTTTCCTTCATTTCGAACATTACTGTAGTAATCTAACAGAATATTGCCACCATAATTACGGCCGGGTATATCGGCTCCATACATCATTATACCAAAAATTCCGTTTCCAGACCATTTTTTCTGCTGGTATCGGACTATACCAAGTCCTTCAACAAAGTTAGCGCCGAGCGGATGAGCCATAGGTTGGCTATAGTGCGCGTAATTGCCCTGCCCTGCCGACGAAAAGGTTGTATTGAAATGCGAATAGGTATAAGGTCGGGCTAAGTTTAGTTCGGTCTGAATATCGAGATTAGGGACGTTAAAGGCATCGATGTATTTGGCCCCAAGCTGAAACGCAAATTTATTCGTCCAGTTCCCTTTACCGGACATCAGTTCACTGAGCCTGAATTCGTCTAGCAGGAATTGACTATAAACCAGAAACTGAGTAAGGAAATTCGCTTTGAAGTCGATCCCGATCATGGCATTGTCGGCACTCCCTCTATACGATTCTACGAAGCGATAGAAGATGATTGGGTTCAGATAATTTATATCCAGGCGATCCCGACTAAATACTTCAGCTTCAAACACGCCCACATTGATTTTTGGGCTTATGTTAATGCTGATATGGTGCATAGCCGCAAACTTCTGCGGAATGAGCATATTCGGTAATACACTTTCCTGGGTATTCTGTAGTTCGGTAAAAAGATTTGTATACTGGATTTTGCGACCTAGCTGCGTCGTTAATTTTAAGAATAGGTAAGGGGCACTATTATCGGAAAGCAGTAGAGAACGAAATCCATTTCCGAAGAAGTTTCTGTCGTGGCCAAACTGGAGGTTTATAATTTTTAAAATATTGAGCGTAAAATAGCCGCGTGCCGTCAGAAAGTCTGCGCCGTTTTGGCGGTAAAGTTTGGTAAATCCTTCGCCGGGGGCAAACCCTCCGCCTACCTCCGGGCGGTATATGGGGGCATAATCCTTCGTAATATAATAAGGGTAAATGGCCTGGTTGTCGGCGAAGAATGTGTAGAAACCAAGTTTTTTGCCAATTGTACCTCTTACTTCCAGCCCGCGCGTATTCACAAATGGGTACCTTAATGCCTCATCGGTAGTCGATTCCTGACCAGGAGCCTGTTCGCCACCAATACCAAAATAGACAACGGGATTTACATGGAGGTCAAAATCAGGGGTCTGTAGACTGTAGAAATCGGCTTTTTTGCGATAAAATGACCGAAGAAAAGGGATTTTTCCACTTAGCGGTTTTTTACTATCACCGGGAGCTGGTGGTGGCAGCAAATGCTTCGTAAAAGGGTCACGGGTCAACGAGTCAGTCGACGGCCGGGTCCATTCCCAACTATCATCCCGCAGGTAATTAAAATTGAAGTAGTCTGTATCAGAAAAGGGTCGGCCAGGTTTCGAGAGCAGACTATCGGTGAGCTGGATAATGCTCTGGCGGTTATAGGGTTTTACGGAGCTATGAAAACCGTCGGCCCAATGACCCTGCCGAATTTCCAGTCGGTCGATTAAGTGATAATAGTCCGCATTAAGAGGTACAAATGGACTCTGGGACCAGACTGGAAAGGATACAACTAAAAAACCAAATACGTAAAAAAAACGCTGCATACAAGTTACCGGATAGCTCACTCTACTCCGTTCATCCACACAATTTGCTTTATCTGAGCGACAAATTAGGCAATTGGTTTGGATATACGCCAGTCATCCGGCTAATTTACGGAGAAAGACCCCTGTTATCTATGTTTGTTTTTGCGCAACAGCCCTCGCTGGTTAATCAATTCGTGGCCGAACTTCGTGATGTTTCGATCCAGAAAGACCGTTTACGCTTTCGTCGGAATCTCGAGCGGATCGGCGAACTGATGGCTTATGAAATTTCAAAGACGCTTCCTTACCATAATGTCTCGATAAAAACACCACTCGGTATTTCTGAAACACAACTGCTTAGACAACAGCCTGTTCTGGCGACAATAATGCGAGCGGGGCTACCTTTTCATCAAGGATTAGCCAATTATTTCGACCAGGCAGAAAACGCTTTTGCAGGCGCTTATCGGGGGTATAGTGCCAGCGATAGTGATGAGTTCGAGATTACAATGGATTACATTGTCAGCCCGGATATAGGCGGTAAAACACTTATTCTAAGTGACCCAATGCTGGCTACGGGCCGTTCGCTAGAAAAAATATATCATGCTATGCTTCGCTACGGAATTCCGGCGCAAACGCATATTGCCGCTATCATAGCCAGCCCGGAAGGAGTTCGTCATGTGCAGCGCCAATTACCCCAATGTCATCTCTGGCTGGGGGCTATCGATAGTCACCTGAACGAACATTCGTACATTGTTCCCGGACTTGGGGACGCAGGTGATCTGGCCTATGGAGGGAAAGTATAAAGCGATGTATGGTTCAGGATGTATGATCTATTCTGACCTCCAGAAGAAATTCGTCATACATCCTCACTCATTTATTACCGGAGGTCAACGACTTCAACGCCTGGATACTTTGATTTATCAAAGATGAAATCCGAATCGGATACAGTGGCGTTCGGCGTAAACTTAGTAATGGTATAGGTAGTTCGCTTACCATCTTTGTTAATGATCAGCCAGTTACGAACGGATTTGTCAGCTTTGTCTACCGAAATCTGAATGGTTGAAATTGGGCTCTTTTGCCGATTTGGGGTCAATTCAATGACTTCGAGGGTACGACCGTTCTGCTTTTGCTCCTTTAAAAAACGGTAATCGAACCCACGTTTATAGATTGTGTAAATCTGTGTCGGATTTAGTTCACCAGCAGCGCCATCTTCATAATCCTGTACATTCACTTCATTGGATTCTTTGATGTAGGTCGACATCGTTTGTCCGTCAGAGAAAACCTCCTGGCCGCCTAATTTCAACCGGAACTTCGCATCCTTTACGCTTAAGTCTCCCTTATAGGATTCATTTGCCCCAGCTCCGACACTGGCATAGGTGAAGGTGGCCTGGTATGATTTCAGGGATTTATACTGTTTGCTCATTGCATCCAGAATGCCCTTTGCGCGCTTATCCTTCTGAGCTACTGCGGGTAGTGCCATCACTACTGCCAGCCCCAGCATCCATGCTACTTTTTTCATTTTTATGTAGTTACTCTTAAATTCAAGTTGTGAAGACAACTGACCGTACGAGCTATCTTATTGTAATTAGACTAGAAAACAACACGAAAAGTTTAATTTGATCCATTTTATTAGGAACTGTTAACGCACTGATTGACTGTCTAGTCTCCCTTCAGGCGTTTCAGTATTTCTTCCAGCATTTGCAGATCCTGAACGAGTACATCGCGAGCTTTACTACCCTCAAAAGCCCCCACAATTTTGGCCGCTTCTAATTGGTCGATAAGCCGCCCGGCGCGGTTGTAGCCAAGCTTGAGTTTGCGCTGTATGAGTGACGTACTTCCCTGCTGATGAATAACAATCAGCCGGGCGGCCTCATCAAACATTGGGTCACGATTGTCAAGATCTACGTCTTTGTCGTCGCTCTGACCACCATCATCACCAATGAATTCCGGCAACGCATATGCCTCATCATAGCCACGCTGGTTACCTACATAATCGCAGAGATCTTCAATTTCGTTGGTATCCACAAAAGGACACTGTAAGCGGATGATATCGGAGTTCGACGATAGCAACATATCCCCCATACCGACCAGCTGTTCTGCTCCACCTGTATCCAGAATTGTTCGTGAATCGATCTTCGATGTTACTTTAAACGATAGACGGGCCGGGAAGTTCGCTTTGATCAGACCGGTAATGACATTCACCGACGGCCGTTGCGTGGCCACAACCAGGTGAATCCCGATAGCCCGTGCTAACTGCGCCAGTCGGGCAATGGGTTGCTCCACTTCTTTGCCTGCCGTCATCATCAAATCGGCAAGCTCATCGACAATTAAGACGATGTAGGGCAGAAAGCGATGGCCTTTATCGGGGTTCAACCGACGTTTTACAAACTTTGCATTATATTCTTTCAGATTCCGGCAACCGCCATCTTTTAGCAGGTTGTACCGATTATCCATCTCAATACACAGCGAATTAAGCGTGTTTACGACCTTTTTCGTGTCGGTAATAATCGGCTCCTCTGAATCGGGGAGCTTTGCCAGAAAATGCCGTTCTAACTTATTGAACAACGTCAGTTCGACCTTTTTGGGGTCTACCAGTACCAATTTTAGCTGCGACGGATGTTTCTTGTAAATCAGCGAGGTAAGAAGCACGTTCAATCCGACCGATTTACCCTGACCGGTAGCCCCAGCCATCAGCAAGTGCGGCATTTTGGCCAGGTCGGCAACATAAATTTCGTTGGATATGGTCTTGCCCAATACGATCGGTAAATCGAATTTACTACTCGTAAAAATATCGCTCGTGATAACCGATCGCATCGAGACCATTTCACGATTCTTGTTCGGTACCTCAATGCCAATAGTACCCATGCCGGGCATTGGCGCAATGATCCGAATGCCCAGCGCCGACAGGTTAAGGGCTATGTCGTCTTCGAGGCTTTTGATTTTAGAAATTCGGACGCCTTTGGCCGGAACAATTTCATAAAGCGTGACCGTTGGTCCGATCGATGCCTGAATGGAGTCGATTTCAATACCAAAATTACGCAGCGTTGTTTCGATACGCTCTTTATTGGCTGTCAGCTCATCTTCCGAAACCTGCGCCTTGCGTGTGTTCTGGTACTCGGTAAGCAGGTCATTCGTTGGGTATTGGTACTGGGGCAGGTCGAGAGTTGGGTCATAGAGCCCATGAGTAGCAACCAGATCATCGTCTTCGAATGGGTCTGGTTCAAAGGTTGGCGCTGGCGTTGCGCCAAGTTCTTCGGGTTCAGCTACCGGATCATCAGTGACCGATTCCCGATTCTTGATCGTCAGTGTTACGCCCGTCGTCTTCGCAATAAGTTCAGGCACGGATGCCTCCTGATGATGCGCATCATTCAATGGACTGTCAGGCGAAGAAATAGCCTCTTCAGGAACAGGAACTGAGTGCGAAAAATCAACTGGAGCCGTATAATCCGGAACCGTTTCCTCATAATCCGCTTCGCTCTCTTCATACGATTGTAGCGTATCGTCAGGGCGTTTGGGCGATTTCGGGCGAACACCACCTGCCAGGTTAGGCGCGGAAAAACTGGGGAGTTTTATATTTCTGACATCGAAGAAATAAACGACGAACAGAAACAGGACAAAGCCAATAAATGCCAGATTTCCCCAACCAAACAGGCTATAGAGGGCAACGTTGAACTCATAGCCAATGCCGCCACACCAGATGCTGTCCGTTTCCGCAGAATCGGTAACGAGAACAATATAACCCAGCAGCAAACTGCTCCAGACCGACAGAAAGAGCAAACCCGCCGTAGCCCGACTTAGCGGTAGCAGTTCTCGCCGGAGCGTAAGTTTATAGCCCGCCAAAAACATAATGATGGGCAGTGTCAATGCGCCAACGCCGAACCATCGGAACACAAATACATGGGCAACGAAAGCACCTACCAGACCAACCCAGTTGCGGGTTTCGGGACCTGATTCGGCCAATGGCTGAGAAAACGCAGCGCCAACTACACTCTGATCGGCCTGGCCGGTAATCAGGTATGATATAAAGGCTATGAATAGACCAACAGCCAGCAGCATAAGTAAAACGCCTAACGTGAGGGTTGAACGCTGGTCGCTAAACCAACTATCGAGCGCGGCTCCCCAGTCAAAAGATGGTCGCGGCTCCCGCAACCGACCTGCGGAGCCGTTGTCGCGGCTTGGCCGGGGCGCATTCTGTCGGTTGCGATCTGGGGTAGGCTGACGAACTGTATTCTGTCGTGATGATGTCGTTGGTTGTGCCATGCGTTGGGGTAGGGCTGAAGCGGCAGTGGTAAATTTCCCATTTTTTAACGAAAAATCGTGTAGAAAAACACATAATTCGGGGAAAACGCGGGAACGGTCCTAAATGGCAAATTTTGGCGAATCAAGCAGTTGGCAGAGCCGAAGTAACCGTTCCGTTCAGAAATGCCCGATTAATACGCTTAGCCAGGCCTGGGCCTTCATAAATGAAACTTGTATATACCTGAACCAAGCTTGCTCCGGCACTAAGTTTCTCCTGGGCATCTTCGGCAGAAAAAATCCCCCCGACACCAATAATCGGAAATGCTCCACCCGATTGCTGATGAAGGTATCGAATCACTTCGGTTGACCGTTCGCGTAAAGGCCGCCCGCTAACTCCACCCGCACCTATCTGCGACACTGTCGTCGGGTTTGTCTGCAAACCATCGCGGCTTATGGTCGTATTGGTGGCAATAACGCCAGCAATACCTGTTTCGGCTACAATGCTAATAATGTCATCAAGTTGCCCATTCGTTAAATCTGGGGCTATTTTTAGCAGGATCGGTTTAGAGGAAGGCCGCTGGCGATTTTCGGTTTGTAACGCTGTCAAGAGGTGAGTTAGCGGTTCTTTTTCCTGAAGGTCGCGCAGACCTGGGGTATTGGGTGAACTAACGTTGACAACAAAATAATCGACCGCATCGAACAACTCCCGAAAACTAATCAGGTAATCATTCAGGGCACTTTCGTTCGGTGTATCTTTATTCTTGCCAATATTGCCGCCAATAATCACGTTTCGGCCACCCCGATTTTGGGCAAAGTGGCGGAGCCTTCCACCCGCTGGACCTGCCCCTTTGTTGTTGAATCCCATTCGATTGATGAGCCCGCCATCGGCTTTTAGCCGGAATAAGCGCGGACGCGGGTTGCCGGGCTGAGGCCGGGGAGTTACGGTTCCGATCTCGACAAAGCCAAATCCCAGATCGCTCAATTCGCTGACCAGATCGGCATTTTTATCGAAGCCTGCGGCCATACCTACCGGATTCGGAAAGGTAAGGCCGAAGACCGTTCGGTGTAAACGCTGATCGTCAAGCACGTATAGCCTGCGGCAAATCGCCGATACGCCTGGGATAGCCAGGGTAAACTTAAGAAGCGTCGTTACGGTATGGTGAATCGTTTCCGCATCAAAACGGAATAACAGAGGCAGAATGATGCGCTTATACATGGCTGCAAAGGTACTGTCTCTACACTATAAGGCCACTAAACCCGGATAAGTTTAGCCAAATAAGTCTGACGAAAGATATCGGTCACCCCGATCGCAGATGATACAGACAATAACTCCTGACTCCAGTTCCTGGGCAAGTTCCAACGCAGCCCATACGGCCCCGCCACTGCTCATACCCGCGAAAACCCCCTCGACATTAGCCAGTTTCCGGGTTTGTTGCGTAGCGTCGTCAGCCGAAACCTCAATGACACGGTCGACCCGTTGCGGCTCAAAAATCTTCGGTAAGTATTCCACCGGCCATTTCCGGATACCCGGTATCGACGACCCGTCGGTTGGCTGACAGCCAACAATCTGTATCGCCGGATTTTTCTCTTTCAGATAGCGCGAGGTGCCCATAATAGTACCTGTTGTACCCATCGATGAGACAAAATGCGTAATCTGCCCATCGGTATCACGCCATATTTCTGGGCCCGTTGTGCGGTAGTGGGCTAAGTAATTGTCGGGGTTTGCAAACTGATTGAGCATCAGGTAACCACCTTTCTGTACCTGTTCTTCGGCAAAGTCCCTGGCGCCTTCAATGGTTTCTGTTAAAATAACCTTCGCACCGAATGCTTCCATCGTTAAGACACGCTCACGGGTAGAGTTTGAGGGCATCACCAGCTCAATATCTATGTTGTAAAGGCGTGCAATCATGGCCAGAGCAATACCTGTGTTTCCACTGGTGGCTTCAATTAACTTCATGCCGGGCTTTAAATCTCCCCGCGATAAAGCGCCCTGGATCATGCTAACGGCGGCTCTATCTTTTACGCTTCCGCCAGGGTTGTTGCCTTCTAGCTTGCCATACAATCGAACATTGGGGTTGGGGTTCAGGCGATTCAATTCTATCAACGGCGTATTGCCGACTAAATCAAGCAGGGTTGCCATGCCAATAAATCTGTGGTAATGTTGTCGTTTTAAGGACAAATGAACTTAATAAGTTCGCAGGGCGATTTTTTCGGTCAGGAAAAGTGATATTCTTTAACGTAAATCAACAGGATAATTTTTTCAAAACGTTTTTTTTCATCACGTAATGAATTGATAATTAAAAATTTGTAAACTTGCTATAGGTTAATCTATGCTGTGTAGCTGAGTCTGCATTACTGGTTTAACTGTATCCTTATTCACACCTTTAAATATATCGATTATGAGAGTAGCTTTGATACAAAAGCCTCTATCCCGCGCTTATGTCGAGCAAATTGCCCTGCAATTCGACATGCCCGACCTCACTCTCCCATTCTGGGGTTACCGTAAAAAAATGCCGATGCACCAAATTGTTCGGCTTGAGGGTGAAGGAAATTATACCCTGTTTCATTTTTCTGATGGCAGCCAGTTGATGGTTTCGTTAACACTCAAAAAAATGGAGGAGCGGCTGTCGTCAAAAGTTTTTGTTCGCCCTCATAAAAAGAACATTATTAACCTGCTGTATCTGGAGGGTATTTATCCGGATGTGCTTCAGCCGGGCCGGCCCCAACTAAGTGCCTGTCTGGTAAATGGTGACCGGGTTGAAGTATCACGCCGTAAAGCGAGCCGGTTTATTAAGCAGGTAAAAGGGTTTCAGGAAGAGGTATTATTGTTGAATGTTAAACCAAAAGAGGCCGTTTTAGCTGCCTGATTGGCATCATCATCACCCACAAAGAGAAAGGCCCTGAACAATACTGTCGGGGCCTTTCTGTATTTGTAAAAGCTGATTATGCTTACTTCTTCTGTTTAGCCAGTTCTTCATCCCGTAAGGGTCGCCGAAGAATCTTGCCCACATTCGATTTAGGCAATTCGGTACGGAATTCAATCTGTTTTGGTATTTTGTAAGGCGTCAGATTTTCGCGGCAGAACGCTTTAACATCATCAGCCGTTAAAGCCGGATCTTTTTTGACTACAAAAATCTTAACGATTTCGGTCGATTTTTCATCCGGAACACCAATGCAGGCAACCTCAAGGACGCCGGGGCACTGGGCAACCACATCTTCGATTTCATTGGGATAAACATTGAATCCTGACACCAGAATCATGTCTTTCTTGCGATCGACGATTTTGAAGAATCCATCCTCGTTCATGACACCAATGTCGCCTGTTTTAAACCAGTCGCCCATCATGACCTGGGCTGTTTCGTCGGGGCGGTTATAATAGCCGGGAAATACCTGCGGGCCACGGGCAACAATCTCCCCCGGCTGCCCTACCGGCGCTTCAGTGCCATCTTCGAGAATAATTCTCATTGTCGTGCTGGGCCACGGAATACCGATCGTACCAACCCGAACCGTACCATCAACGGGGTTAGAAGACAGAACAGGCGAAGTTTCGGTTAGGCCATATCCTTCGCAGGGTGTGTTGCCCGTCAGCTTGGTCCAGCGTTCAGCTACAGACGTTTGCAGAGCCATTCCGCCCGCCGATGTTACCTTCAAATTGCTAAAATCTACCTCACCGATACGCGGATGATTCAGGAGGCCATTGTAAAGCGTATTGACGCCTGTAAAAGCGGAAACTTTATATTTTTTAAGATCGTCGATAAAGGCGTTCAGATCGCGCGGATTCGTAATGAGCAGATTCATACAACCGCTCTTGAGTGCTGATAAGGCATTGGTCGTCAGGGCATAGACGTGATAGAGTGGCAACGCAGCGACAAAAATGCCCTGCCCTTCCGGAATACCTGATGGTGTTATCCATACATGTTGCCCCTCTACATTGGCGACCATGTTACGCTGAGTAAGCATGGCCCCTTTCGAGACGCCCGTCGTACCACCGGTATACTGCACAAAGGCAAGGTCGCTGCTTTTAATCGCTACAGGTTGAAACGCATGGCGGCTTCCCCGGTTTAACGCATCGTTGAACGGAATGGCGTTGGGTAAGCTATACGAAGGAACAAGTTTTTTGACGTATTTAACGACAGCATTGACAATCTGCTTCTTAGGAAAGCCCAGTAAATCACCGAGTTGAGTAACTACAACATGTTGAATATCAGTTTTGTCGAGTATCTTCTCCAGATTAGCCGCAAAGTTGGCCAGAATAACGATCGCCTTTGCCCCGGAATCTTTAAACTGGTGCTGCATTTCGCGGGGGGTATATAGCGGATTTGTATTGACCACCGCCAAACCAGCTCGTAATGCGCCAAACATGGCAATTGGATATTGCAAGGTGTTGGGCATTTGAATAGCCAGTCGGTCTCCTTTTTTGAGGCCCAGGTCATTCTGCAAAAAAGAGGCAAACTGCTGAGAAAGGTGGTCCAGTTCACCATACGTGATTTGCTTGCCCATGCAAGCATAAGCTGGCCGGTCTTTGAATCGCTGACAACCTTCTTCAATCAGAGCTGCCAGTGACGGGTAAGCATCGGGATTTATTTCGTAGGGAACGCCTTTAGGGTAAAAGCGAAGCCACGGGTATTTCTGATCAGTTGTGGGGGTTTCCATGTACAAGGATTGGAGTTTCTATAGCAAAAATAAAACAAAATCAGGAAAGGTTTTGTCGCAGCGGGAATTTACGAAAAGGGGATATTGATTAAAATTTACCGCCCATATCCTTAGTAGCCGGTTAAAATGAAGGAGTGGTCAATCGGGCTATTTAGGGGTTCTATGGAATGTCTATGGATCATAACTGGCTTGACAAGAGA
This sequence comes from Spirosoma aureum, assembly GCF_011604685.1. Taxonomy (NCBI): domain Bacteria; kingdom Pseudomonadati; phylum Bacteroidota; class Cytophagia; order Cytophagales; family Cytophagaceae; genus Spirosoma; species Spirosoma aureum. The sequence goes on from NZ_CP050063.1 coordinate 1,027,094, forward strand.
GTATAATCTGAGGATAACGGAACTTATTATACGCTAAATGTAGACGATTATGAACGATCAATACACAGCTAATAGGCAGGTTTTTGTTGCAATTGGAGCCCTAATGGGGTGGCTGGCAGTCGGGCTTCAGTTATACCTGATTATTCTGAACCGGGTCATGAGCATTCCCCTGACAATCGTTCAGTTCTTTAGCTTTTTTACCATTCTTACCAATATATTGGTTGCGCTGTGTTTTACTTTCCTATGGTTAAGGCCCCAATCGGATCGGGGAATTTTTTTTTCCAGCCCGCAAACCTCAACCGCCATAGCCGTTTATATTGTTATTGTCGGTTTAGTGTATAACTTAATACTTCGTCAGCTCTGGGCCCCGCAAGGTTTGCAACGCGTTGTTGATGAAGCGCTTCATTCGGTGATGCCCATTTACTTTGCGTTTTACTGGTTCATTTTTGTTCCCAAGGAAAAACTAGCCTGGGCCAATGTTCCTGTATGGTTACTTTATCCGCTTGGTTATATCGTCTATATTTTAATTCGCGGAGAGTTTTCGGGGTTGTATCCCTACCCGTTTATTGACGTAAGCAAATTAGGTTATGCTCAGGTGATGCAGAATAGTGTCTTTTTAACGCTTGCTTTTCTAGTTATTTCCCTGCTATTCGTTGGGTTAGGAAAGGTTCTTAGTCGGAATACATAAGGAATGGGGATAGAGCTTTCACTCAGAAGCGTGCCACAGTTATCAGGAGTAGTATCAGTAACCACCGTTCGCAGCTGCGGTGCCACGCGTCTGAGCGAAAGTCCTGGAGGTGTTTCGACTATTGATAATGAATCTTAACGGCTTTTCTTGTCAATATGCTGACAGTAAACTAAATTCAGCAATGGATCCGGGATGCCCCAAAAGGCCGGAACTGCATTATAGTGTTACTGTAACGAAATACTTCCTGTTGCTGGCGGGTAACGTTTATACTGCTAAAAAACAACAATCCTTATTGTGCTTCATATCGTCTGAAAATACCCGTGAACGTTCTCAATGATAAGAAAATACGGATTATTGGCCCTTTAGTCTTATTTCTGGGGGGCACGCTGTTTTTTCGGCTGGACTGGTATCTTGAACTATCAACGGGTATCGTGGTACGGTCTGACCTGATCGGTCTAACAGCAGGATACATTTGCTGGAATATTGCTCGCTGGGTAGTCATTCAATTGCAGAAAAAGTACCCCGGATTAGCCAATACCCGTCGGCGGTTACTCTGGATGGCCTTACTCATGCCGCTGCTGGTCAATTTTGCCTGGCTGATTCGACAGCTTGCCCATATCGCATTCAACAACGCTTCCTACATAACACAAACGTTTCCTAATTATACCTATTCGATTGGTATTCAGATATTTTACCATTTCATCTATTTTATCATTTATGAAGGTAGCTACATTTTAGGGGCGTGGCGACAGGCTTACAACTACAACGAACAGCTTAAAAAAAATAAACTTCGCCATCAGCTTGATACGTTAAAAAGCCAGATTAATCCTCATTTCCTGTTCAATAGCCTTAACTCCCTGTCGATGCTGATTTACGAAAATCCCCGGCAGGCAGAAACATTCGTGGATGAGATCAGCAGTGTGTATCGTTACCTACTCAGGGCCAATGATCAGGAACTAACGACACTGGGGCTCGAATTGCAGTTTATTAAATCCTATTTTCAGCTCCTGAAAACCCGATATGGTGCAGGTATTGAGCTACATATTGCCGTCGATGAGTGGCAGTTAGAGCGTAGAATTCCCCCCTTGACACTGCAACTGCTTGTTGAAAATGCCGTCAAACATAATGTAATCCTGCCCAAACGGCCATTGATAATCGAGATCATGGCGAAGGAGTCGTTACTCGTAGTCCAGAATAATCTACAGCGAAAAAAGACAGCCGTACCTTCTAACAAGGTGGGATTGGCGAATATTGCCGCCAAATACCGCCTTTTAGAGCAGCGCGACATCACGATCCACGAAGCGAACGGGCTGTTTGTGGTCACACTGCCCTTACTGACTAACCAATCGGAGGCTAAAGCGACCCTATGAAATCCCTGGACGACACCCGACTACGTTTGCTCGGTCCGATAGGGCTTTATGTGTTCGTAAGTGTGTTTTTTCGACTTGAACTCTATATTAATCTGCCTCTAAATAGATTTTTGGTTAGCGTTACCATTGCGCTGACGTCTGGTATTATCTGCTGGCAGCTTGCCCGCTGGGTAGTTCTCAGAATTCAGCAACGATACCCTGGCTTAACGAATACCCGCCAACGCCTGTTGTGGCTGTTGGCAAGTTTACCGCTGTTAGTCGGGTTTGCCTGGCTCCTGCGCCATCTGGTTCGTTTTCTGATTGAGGGTACATTTCAATATTATAGCACCCCCGTTGAGCTGAGCCGGAATATTGGCATCCAGATTTTCTATCACTTTATTTACTTCGCTCTGTATGAGGGCTGGTACATCTTGCAGGAGTGGCAACGCGAAACAGTGGAAACCAGTACCCTGGAAAAAGTATCTTTACAAAGTCAGCTTATTTCGCTTCAGCATCAGGTCAATCCGCATTTTTTGTTCAATAGCCTTAATTCACTATCGTCACTGATTGGCGACAGTCCTGTTCAGGCCGATGTATTTCTGGGTGAGTTAACGGCCGTTTTTCGTTACCTGCTGCAAGCCAGCGAGCACCAACTGGTTCCTTTACACGATGAGATTGCGTTTATCCGATCGTATTTTCACTTATTACAGACCCGGTATCAAACGGGCCTGATACTGGATCTGTCGGTTGATACGTCGGAGGGCCAGGGGCTGATTCCACCGCTGACCCTTCAGGTATTGGTCGAGAATGCCGTGCGCTACAACGTCATTCTACCCGGTAAACCGCTCCATGTCCGCATTTATACAACCGCTGACCAACGGCTGTATGTAGCCAATACACTTCAACCGAAGAGCCTCCGCGTCGAAACGGCGGGTGGTGGGTTAAGTAACCTGGTCACTCGATATGAATTGCTCAATGAAGGCAAACTGGTGATTGAAGAACAGCCGGGGTGGTTCATCGTAAGCCTGCCATTGATGAGCGAAGGAAGAGTAGCAGAAGTAGGATGAAGGTAACATCACCGATGAGTAATCAGCGCTAGGTATTATCGAAAGCGATAATGCCGACCAGTCAGTACGAATATTTTTCAGCCAACGTAAGAATCTGTGAATTGATTATAGTCTGTTGCTCCGCCATTGTTTTTTCAGGCTCGTTATAAAGTATTTGAGATATATAATTTTGATAATCAGTTATTTGTAGAAATTGTGTCAAATTTTAAGCGTTGCGCGTAGGGGTAGGAACGAGTGAAGCGGTCATATCCGGGAAGCTGACAGTCGGTTTCCCGGATTGATAAATCGTAAACACAAGTATGAAAACGTTACTACTGCATCTCAGCGCATGTCTTTTGATCATCAGCCAGACGTATGCACAGGATACCACTTCCCTCGATAAGCAAAAGGACCGCCAGAATCGTTATCCCAAACGAGCTGCTCAGATTGGCTTTATTCCACCGTTAAGTACCAATGGACTCGAGAGCGGAAAGGTCAGTAACCGCTTCTCCTTAAATGCATTGGGCAGCTATGCCGCAGCACTGGACGGCGTCGAACTGAGTGGTCTATTCAATGTCGAAAAAGACTATGTCGATGGCGTTCAATTCGCTGGAATCGTCAACAGTGTAGGCAATGAGCTGGAGGGGGCTCAATTCGCCGGAATCACCAACATTGTCGGTGGCAATGCCCACGGGTCGCAATTTGGGGGAATTGCCAATGTCGTCGGAAAAGGGATGAAAGGCGCTCAATTTGCCGGTATTGCTAACCTGGTTGGGCAGGATGTTCGTGGCGTTCAGATTGCCGGAATTGCTAACATTGCCAACGCTGTAACTGGACCTCAAATTGCCGGAATTGTCAACATTGCCGGTCGGATCAAAGGCGCTCAGATCGGTCTGATCAACATTGCCCGGGATATCGATGGACCCCAGATTGGGTTGATCAGTCTTTCTCCTAATGGTTACCGCCGTTTCGAGGTATGGGCCAGTGATGCGCTACACGCCAATGTAGCCTTTAAAATGGGTGGTAATCGTCAGTTCTACAATATTTTCGCCCTTGGCGCTACTGTGCCGACAACTAATCGGACCCGCTGGGGTTACGGATATGGTATTGGTACAAACCAGCCAATAGGCAAGCGAGTCCAGTTGAGCCTTGAAGCCATTTCGTATCAGATTCATGAAGAAAACACGACATGGGACCAGCTCAATATGCTGAATCAGGCCCGGTTCAGCTTCATCTTCCCTATTCACAACCGAATGGCCTTCACGTTGACGCCTACTTTCAATGTACAGGTGTCCCGACTGGAAGTAGCCGAAGGTATTGGTTCGGAATGGGTGGGTTGGTCCGTTTATGACCACTTAACGGATAACGGGACGCGCGTTCGGATGTGGCCGGGCGCTACTGTTGGATTGCAATTTTAGAATACCGTACCACCCGAAAAAGCCGGGAATCAGTGTTTAATTACGTAGGGGCTTCACCGGTACGTAACGTATCATCTGGCCCGGTTTTGCTCCGTTTCGGCGGTTGATTGGCTGCGGTAACCGGTTTTGAGTGGTTTTCCAAAGCGATACATAAGGCTGATAGTGAAATTGGAAGTCGGATAAGTCCTGTCGAAATAGATGTCCGTTTCGCCTACGCTGTATGTACCTGCCACGTTGGTCTAATGAAATAGATCGTTGGCTGTAAACCGGAGTTTCCATGCGTTTTTGAAGAAATCCTTTTCTAGCCCAAGCGTAACCGTTGCCCTGCTCTTGTTGTAATAAAGCCCGTAATACTTGTCGCCCAGATACCAGGCCAGGAGCTGTATTTTGACCAGGTTTTTGATCGTAAATGTATTGCTCGTGTACGCATAAAGCTGGGGACGTGGCTTGACCAGTTCGAAACCGTACTGATTATCAATTGAGTTACTTTGGCTCAGTGTGACGGTGTTGGTGGTATTCCACCAGCCAATCGTCAACGTGGCCGAGCCGGAAAGGAAAAAGGTATGATCTTTTTCGAGGTTAATGCCTTTCAGCACGTAGCTATTTGGGCCATCGCCCCGCAGCGCGGCACCGCTTCGGGGGTCAAGTGTATAATTGTAACCTGCTCGTAGATCAAATTGCCTGTAATTCATGCCGATTTCAAACGCGTGGACCTTCTCGGGTCGCAAGCCGGGATTTCCCTGAATACTCGTGAAGGGATCCTGATAAATTACCCAGGGGTTCAGTGCCTGGTATCGGGGACGGGTGATCTTGGCCACGTAGGAAAGCCGGAAGGCCAGGTCGTCCCAAACGGTTTTGGTAAGTAAAAAATTGGGGAAAACATTAAAATAGCTTTTCTGGATCATCTGCCCAGCTCCGGCTGTTGTGTTGAGAGTATAATGCGTCCATTCGTTCCGGATTCCAGCCCCAAAGTGGACGCTTTTACTGATTGCGCCAGAATAATTGATATAAGCCGCCGGTAACCACTCGGTATAGTCGAACTGGCTGGATAATTTCGGGTCAGGCTGAAAATATTCTCCGGAAGCAGCAACGAGAAAGTCCGTTCCCGACGCGGTTGTCGCATACGTGAGCTTTAAACCGGTTTCGAGTTTTTTATCGCTTCCAAATGCCTTCGTATAATCGGCCTGAGCACTGAAAATAGTAATGGAATAGGACTGGTTGTTTTTGAGCCGCCGTGAGAAAATGCTGTCATTTAAGGCATTGTTTTCGCTGATCAGGTCGCGGACGTCCGTACGGAAACGGGTAACCTGGCTACCTATGAAGAAGGCTGATCCGAGAGAGTCGAGCGTCCGGTTGTAGTTGAAAATCAGTGAATGGTTCAGCCTCTTTTCGTTTTTGGCGAGCCTGCTGTTGTAAATACCCTGGTTAATCGCATCTGTGATGCTATTCCGGCTGTCCTGACTGCCTCCTAACTTATCCAGATTACCCTTGTAACCCAGCGAAAAGTAAGTGTTATCGGATGGGTTGTACTGGATACCGACCCCATAACTGGAATAATTGCGAAGTTTTCTCTGCCAGTCGGTCGTTAAATCGGAGTGGAGAAAGTTGGTTGTAGCAGGCCGGGTTCGGGTCGTGTGAAGTATCTCACGATCGTGGCCAGCTCGAAGCGTATAATTCGCAGCAATCGTCAGTTTGCCTTTTCTGTGATTCAGGTCTGACAACGTATTGCTTTCTCCACCGGCAAAATCTGAATAGGTATATTGCTGGGTAATAGAACCGGTCGTGCCTTTTTCTGCATTCGCTTTGGTAATGATCCGGATCACTGCCTTGCCTTCAGCGTCGTACCGGGACGATGGGTTGGCAATAATTTCTATCCGGATGATCTGGCTGACTGGAATGGCAGCCAGTTGCTCATAGGTAATCGCCTGGCTGTTCAGAAATAGAAGCGCTTCGCCCTTACCAACCACACTAATGCGCCCGTCGTTAAAGGTGACTCCGGGCGATCGTTCCAGAATCTGGGTTACAGATGTACTGCCCGCCAGGATGGTGCCGGTAACCTGGACGTCCACACTGCCGTTGCTCCCCTGACTGACTAATGGCGCCTGGCCACTGATACGCACTTCATGTAATTGAAAATTACGCTCCTGCATGACTAGCACACCCAGATTCAGTTGTGAATGACCATTATTGTGAATGCGGATGAGTGTATCTGCAAATGACAGGCTGCTTAATCGAAGCACAGCATTCGTTTGCGATATCGCCGGAAAAGATACGACGCCATCCGGAAATAAGCCGCTTTTTAGTACCGCAGAGTCGGGAATGGAGAGTAGCCTTGCATGCACGGCAATGGGTTCCTGACCGGCATTGATTACCCTGGCCGTTAAGGAATAAACCTGCTGACCACTTGCAGAACGGGTCAGAGTAAGCAGGATACCTGTTAAACACAGCAAGCCAACTGGTTTCATGGCTGATTTAGGATGGATTTTGTCTGATCCAAAAATCAGCAGTTAACCGACGGCGTAGGTTCGGTAAAAGGAAATCAGGAGTATGGATTTATAAAACCGTACCCGATCTAGAGGCTAATGGATTGATTGGTAGCTTGTTGGTAATTAAAGGGCGTAACCCCTTTTAGCTTTTTGAAGGCGGCAAAAAAGGTCGATTTAGAATTAAAACCTACCTCATAACCGATCGCTTCGAGGGTAAATCGCTGGTCAATCGTCATCATCCTGCACGCTTCCGCTATCCTGAATTCGTTAATATACGTCGTGAAATTTTTACCCAGGTGCTCATTGAGGAGTGCCGAGAGCTGATGTCCGGAAATTTGTATTTCGCCCGACAATTCATGAAGTTTCAGATCCGGATTTTTATAAAGAGCCTTTTCCACCATCACTTTTTCCAGTTTGGACAACCATAGTGCCGCGTCACTTTCGGTCAATTTTTTAACAATGGGTTTGGCCGGTAAAAGCAGGAAGAGTTCGTCGGTTTTTTTTCTGTAAAAAAGGATGGTCACAGCCAGGTAAAGGATCAGGGAAAAAGCAATGGCCCCGCTGATATAGGATGCGAACGGGGCGTTGATCAGGGAGGAAAAATAAAACAGGAAAATAATGGCATTGCCTGTGAAGATCATGCAGATCCAGGTTTCAGCTGGCTTCATTTGATAAGACCGGATGAAAACTTTTCCGAGCAGGCTGTGGATTACAAATCCTGAAGCCACCAGGAAGCAGAACCATTGCAGATAGATGATTTTGGCAAAATAGCTGTTCCAAAGTCCAGAATAAGCTGAGTAAGGGAACCCGATACCAATTATCAGAGTAAGGGCGGCCAGCAAAACGAGTGTCCAGATCCAACTTTTCGGTAGTTTTACCAACGGTTTTATGGCCGAACGCACAAAAAAGTACAAAAAAGGGCCAATGAAAAAGCAGGCTGAAAGGCCGATTTGCAGATAGATTTTGGGCAACTTCCCGTCAAAATAAAGAAAAACCGATTTTCCGACTCTAATGCTCAATGCGAGCAGCAATGCCCCCAGAAAATAGTTAGCCAGATACTTTTTTTTGGTAAAAAATAGTAGAAATAACCCCAGGATAAGCCCGTTGAACGCGCCCAATGCACTGAAAAAGAATAGGATCTCTTTGCCGGTATTCATCGTTGTTAAACAGGTTGCCCTGTCAAATGTAACGGATTGAAACCCTCATTTCAAGCGCCTGTTGACGTCTATCCTAGCGGGGACTCGCACAAGGGTTAAGTAGTTGCCGAAGCAACCGTGAAAAGTATAAGAAATCAGTAGAAATAGTTAAATGCGTCTGGTACGATAACGGGAGCTTTGTAGCAGCATTACAATGTTTCGAAAATGAAATCAGACGCAAAAAAAATCGCCCTGGTAACGGGAGGAAGCCGGGGTTTAGGAAAAGATATGGCACTGAGTCTTGCCAGAAAGGGTAACGATGTCATCGTTACATACCATTCGCAAAAAGAGGAGGCATTGGCGGTTGTAGCGGAGATCGAGCTTGTCGGTCAGCGGGCGGCCGCGTTACCACTGAATACAGGAACGGTGAAAAGCTTTGATGCTTTTTTGACCACCTTGCAGGAAACGCTGAACAACAAATTCCAGGCTGAACACTTTGATTTTCTGATAAACAATGCCGGGCACGGAATAACGGTGCCGTCATTTGCCATGACAACGGAAGAGCAATTTGACGAACTCATGAATGTTCACCTCAAAGGTGTATTCTTTCTGACGCAGAAAGCACTGCCTTATCTCAACGATGGAGGAGCTATTGTGAACATTTCTACGGGTTTGACCCGATTTTCCTACCCGGGCAGTGGCGCTTATGCCAGTATGAAATCAGCCATTGAAACCCTGACAAAATACATGGCTAAAGAATTAGGGTCGCGCTTTATCCGGGCTAATGTGGTAGCACCCGGCGCTATTGCTACCGATTTTAACGGAGGACGATTGAGAGAAACGCCACAGGTTCAGGAGTATATAAAGTCCATTACGGCGCTTCCCCGAATTGGCCAGGCCGATGATATTGGGGGCGTTGTTGCCTTTCTGTGTTCGGAGGATGCTAAGTGGGTCAATGCCCAGCGCATCGAAGTATCCGGTGGCATGTATCTGTAAATGAGTTAGGTGTGCCCCAGAACCAGCAATTTTTTAACAAAACAACCATACAGTTCAGTAGCTGTACGGTTGTTGAATTGACAATTTATCCAATTTTGTTCCGACATCATGCAGACTACATTTGTTGATATCGTATCTATCTCGGATCTGCACAAACTCTATAGTTGCCCAAACCCGAAGCACCCGCTAGTTTCGGTTATTGATCTGAGAGAAATAAGCCGCGAGAACATTCGTGAAGAAGAAACCTTTTACCGGCTGGGATTCTATGCCGTGTATTTAAAACAACTGAAAGGCGTGATGCGGTATGGGAAATCGTATTATGACTTTGATGAAGGCACCCTGATGTTTACCGCGCCGGGGCAGGCTATATCGACCTCGCGCCGTGTTCCCTATAACGAAGGCTGGGGTTTATTTTTTCATGCCGATCTGCTGTATCGAACCGAGCTCGGGAGAAAAATTCACCAGTATTCATTTTTTCAGTACGACGCCAACGAAGCCCTGCACGTATCTGACGAGGAGAAAACCATACTGCACGTCTGTGCCCAAAACATAAAGCGCGAATATTCGCAGAACCTCGACAAACATTCGCAGGGGCTTATGCTAAGTAACATTGAGTTGCTGCTCAATTACTGCGATCGGTTTTATGACCGGCAATTTATCACCCGCGCCAAAGTAAGCCATGATATTGTTCAGCAATTTGAAACCGCACTGATCGACTATTTTTCGCAGAACTCACTGATCGAGCAGGGCTTACCCGATGTAAAATATTTTGCCTCTCTGTTGAGTTTATCGCCCAATTATTTGTCGGATCTGCTCAAACGGTATACTGGCAAAACAACCCAGGAGCACATTCATCTGGCGTTGATTGAAAAGGCGAAGTCCTTGTTATGGAGTTCTAATAAATCCATCAGCGAAATTGCTTACGAGCTTGGTTTTGAACACCCCTCTCACTTTACGAAGGTATTCAAAACCAGGTTGGGGAAGTCACCGAAAGAATTCAGAAACCTGAATTAGCGGATAATATTCTTTCTGGTAAAGGTTATCGCTTGATGGAGAATGAAAGATAACGACAGGGAAATTGTAGACTCCGACTAGAATAAAGCTCTGATGGTGTGCTCATTTTATGCCTGAGGACACAAATGTCGTAGAAATGTCGGCATAGAACCGGCTGACACACATCGCTTTCAATCTACATTTGTTCAAAAACAACTGAACGATGAGCAAGGGATTATTAGCGGCTAAAATTGGGTCACTCAGAAAAAGCAAAGGCCTCTCTCAGGAAGAACTGGCCGACTCTTCGTCGATCAATCTGCGAACGCTTCAACGGATTGAATCCGGAAGGACCGAACCACGCGGGCAGACGCTCCGTATGATTGCTAAAGCTTTAGACACACCTGTTGAGGATTTTCTGGATTTTACCAAGGAAGAAGACACCGGTTTTTTACAGGTGATGAACCTGGCGACCCTTTCTTTCTGGGTGATTCCGCTCGGCAACCTATTTATTCCGCTGGTACTCTGGATCATGAAGCGGGATAAGATAAAAGGAGTGAATGAACTGGGCAGACGGATCATCAATTTCCAGATTACCTGGTCGTGTATTACTTACGGTTTTGCTTTTATTTCGATGATCAGCGTCTTCAGCGGATTACCCTTTGTCATTTCACCGCTTCTGGCCCTTCCGATTATTCTCGCCCTCTGCCTGTTCAATTCGCTGATTATTCTGATGGCTACCTTCCAGCTTCGGCGGGGGAATAAAAACATATATTCAATTGCTTTCCCCATTCTCCATTAGTTCGACCAGAGCGCTCTTTTTTGTGAAAAATACAACCATCGCTCTCTGAAGCACACCACATTCGTGTTGTTTATAGGAGCGAGCCTGCCAAACAGGGGCGTCAGCAAAGGCCGAACAATGAAAAGATACAGCGTCTTTTTTAATACGCTCAAAGGTGGTAGTTTCGGGCATCACCTAGATTCAACCGATGAAACCCTTCCTGCGGCTAGTCTGTATCTGTTTAATTACTCTTTTCCCTCTTACTCAGGCCTGTACACCGGTTGATAAAGGACCAAACACCAAAGTGGATAAAAAGGGTGGCTATAAAAATCTAAAACTAGATGCACCCTACGACTCGCTAAAAAAACTCGTTACACTCAATCAGATAGTTGACGATCCGTGTACGGCGACAAAAAAATTTGAGATCATTACGGAGCCTTACACGACCCTCAGTACGATTCATTTAGATAAGGTAGAAGTTGAGTTTGTGCGTGATAGTTTGTACCGGGTCGTTTTGCATAAACGATACAGTTACCAGATTGACAGGGAACTCCACGAGACCTACCGGGCGCAATTTGGTCAGCCATCGGAGGAAAGAAAGACGATTGCGGGCACTAAATACACAACCTATAAGTGGATTGGCGCCAAAGCATATATTTACATCATACAGCGTGATCATGCTGATCTTGATATTGAATACGGCTCTTTCCGGGGCAGGGATCGTTCCATCGACGAAGCGGAAAAATGCACTCAGCGCAAACTCGAAAAAGGAGATAACATGTGATTCTTGACTTGATAACGTCCGTGTTCTCATTGAGCCTGATCACGCCGGATTTGACCTGGGCTCGTCATACCGTCAAACAGATTTACTAGGAATAAACATTTATACGTAAGGGACAAATATAGCTTTGACCCACGTGGCTTTGGGGTTGGTATCAGATATATTGGTACTGATCGAGGCTGGTGGGCTGAAACAGCTACGAGAGGTATTTCCCAGAATGCTCCCTCTAGTGCCAAATCGTTTAATATTATCTATCCGTGATGAACAAATTAATCGTAGGTCTTTTACTCTTAATTGGGTTATTGGTAGCCTTCTATTTTTGGCTGAAACCGCTTACACCTCAGCAACACGCTGAAAAATACAGTGAGCTTGAGATTCCAGGCGAAGTTCAGGTAACTGAATTCTCAGATCAAAGTTCTATTTTTTTTGGTGGCGGGATCATCTGTGGCGAGTTAGTCCTGGGCAAGAATCAGATCGAATCGCTCCGCTCACAAGCCAGTCAAAAAAATTATGTCTTCACTGACAGTTTGGGTGATTCGAAACGGTTAGTAAGAGCCGTGACTCAACGAGGATGTTGTGACTCAACGAATGCGAATATCAGTACCCACAGTGGGTTTTACAAACGATTCGGGGAGGATTCTAAAGGTAGTCAATATGCGATTATAGACGTCACCGCTCAGCGTCTTTACTTTTTTCATGCTAAAGTTTCTGAGCTCTTTTAACACGAAGAGCAAGCCACTTTTAATAAGAGGCTTGCTCCTTTAGTATGCATTGTAGCTACCAAAGCGTGTCTACCAATTATCGTCTTTAAGTTTATCTTTAAATAGCCAGCTCACTAAAAGACAAAACAATCTTCTTTTGAGCTGGCAGCTGGCTATTTACTTTGCTGTCGCGCGCGTTACCAACATTTGTTAGCTACAAAGGCGGAATCTCTCCACTTGTGAACTGCCCCTATTTGTCCATTTTCGGTTGACGACGTACACTTTTAGATACTCTTTTACTCTACTAGGAGTGAACATAATAGCCATTGCTCAGCGCCCACGTAGACTTGCGCTTTATATGCTATAGAAAATCAATTGATTATTCTGTCTACTGTTCCAGCAACTGCCTTGGCCGCTTCGGGGGCTATCTTGATTAGTGTAGCTTTACAATAAAATTTAACGGACTAGGCGCTACAAAGTTTTTGCGCCTAGTCCTTTTAAAAACATGGCAAAAAACGCATACAAATGGCTCTCTGATTTTAAGGATCGTTATAAAGCTAGTCCGTCTTTTTTAGCTTCTATGGACCATGAATTAAGAAAAGAGTATACCAAATTGACGAATAAAGAATTTGATATACTTTATCTTTTCATCGAGTTTCAGGACAATTTGAGGTATGATAAACAGACTAATGAAGCCGTTTTAGAAGCAAGCCCTCGATTTGTAGTGAATTATGCTGGAGAGGCAATAATTACTTGGAAGCATAAATATGAATCTAATCTCATACTGCCTGCTGATGATATTCAGCCATACGAGGTTAGTTTTAAATGGTCAAAATTAGTACTTCCCAACCTCCCAATGGATCCGGTAAAAGAGGATTTGGCGAAGAAACTTGGGCTACAACTGAGCTATGTCTTAATTGACGAAACATTCATTGCTTCATTAGACATTAGTTTTCATGTTCAACTAAAAGATCCATTGATTATAGAAACCTTATCGACACACCTTGGCGATTTAGTAAATGCTTGGAATCTTCGAGCTGAACAGGATAGCACTCGTCAAACAGGCTTCATTCATAATTTTTATCTTGACGGACAGCAGAAGAACAAAGTCATCTTTAGGCTAGATACGGGTTCCTCTGGTTATGACGGATTGAAATTGATTCTTGCCGAACTCAATGATCCTGTCTGGGGCGTCAGAAAAGTAACGATTGACTAATCCTGATTTACTAGGCATGGGCCGCCCAAACCAAACAGTTTCCACCAGTAGCCTGAGTCGTTAACTCCTGGCGTTGCTCGCAAACCCAGGCTGAGCTTGGTGATTCTTGACTCGATAACGTCCATGTTATCGTTGAGCCTGATCAGGCCGAGGAGACAAACCGTCAAACCAGTTTGCACGCAATAGATAATTATACCAGTGGTAGGGTAACGCGAAATTCGCTCCCGTCGTCTTCAATGATGGGAGTGGGTCGACCCAGCATCTGGTATTTGGAGACAATGTTGCTCAGCCCTATGCCATTGCTCAGCGCCCGCGTAGATTTGCGCTGTATGTTGTTGCTGACAATCAATTGATTATCCTGATTGGTGTACAGGTTGATAGTCAGTGGCTGCTCGGGAAGAACAACGTTGTGCTTGACGGCATTCTCAATCAACAGTTGGAGCGTCAGGGGTGGGAGTTGTCGATCTTCGTTGCCGGGTAGAACATGTGTCATTAATAAAAGCGAATCGCCGTGACGGGTTTTGAGCAGGTGGTAGTAGGAGTTAAGGAAGTCTAGTTCTGCCGTGAGCGGCACCAGCGGAGAGTCGTTACAGCGGAGTAAGTATCGATATACTGAACTCAGTTCCTCGCTGAACGTTTCGGCCTTCTGCGGATCTTCGGTGATCAGTGCCGTTAGTGAATTGAGGCTGTTGAACAGAAAGTGTGGATTGACCTGCTGGCGGAGGGCGTCTAATTCGGTTTGCATCTTCGCCTTCTTGAGCACTTCAGCATCCGTTAACGCTAACCGATATAGTTTCAGATAGTAAATTACTTCATAGACGCCCCCTACAATAAAGGCAAACAAAATGGCCATGACGATGTGCGTCACGTATACGCGGAGCGTTGGCGTATGAACCAGGCCTGTTGGGTCAATTTGGCTGAGGCCCCAGGTTTCGAGGGGCTGCATCAGGGCTGTCAGCACCGCATAACCGGCAAACGTGAGCAGAACACGCCGGCCGGTATTATCAATTTGAAAATAGTTGGCTCGTGCCTGGAATACCCACCAGCGTAATAATTCCCACAATGCGCCCGTTGTTATCAGCCCCCAGCAAAAGGTCAGCCCTACCAGTGGCCATGCAAAGCCGTACTCACGAATGTAGAAGTACACAAACGGTAATACCGCCACCGGAATGCCGATGATCCGAAACCATTTGTCATTTGGTTTAGCGCGTTGCGGATCGACCGAGATTATTGTTTGCACGTAAAATCAGCTCTATAAGCTACTAGTTGGGGTTTCGCTCAGTAGCGTGCCACGGCTATTAATGACGTTCCTGAAAACCGTGGCACGCTACTGAGCGAAAGTCCTGCCAGTATAAAAATACAAACTTTATGAAGATCGCCAAAGATAGATTGTTCTAAACTATTCCGACAAAATTCGAACGTAGCTTCCAATAAATCTGGCTTATCGTTTGCTGAAAGATCACATGAGGCTTTATCGAGCAATAACTTTCACTGGTTTGCCCCGTGCAATACGGTCGTCGGCTTTTTGGCCGTTCAGCACGCCCAGTTCTTCTACACGGCTGGCGGGCATTCCTAACCCAATCATTACCTCGCGGAAAGAACCATCCCGAGGGGCCGTCTTGATTTGTATGCGCTCTGGTTTGCGATTGAGTTTGTCGGGGTCGGTCAGGGATTGAAAATTCCCGGCTACCTGCTTGAATGTACCGAAGGCATTCGTGAAATCGGCAGCACTCGACAGCCCATGCAGGGCATATATCGCATTGTTGTACTGAATCAGCCAGGTGCCAATCTGGAGCGCCGTTTTAGGGTCCTGTGCCTGTTGCGGCTGACCTTGTTGCTGTTGGGTCTGTTGCCGCGAAATCAGCACATAGGCTGGATTGCCGTTAATGGTGGTTTTGGTGGATTCCAATACGTTCAGACTCAGTTCTTTTACCAGATTTTGAGAAGCTTCATCCAGCGAATTACCTTTCGCCAGCATTAAAATCATCGCTGATTTGCCATCCTTGTCGGCCATCTGAAACTGACTGGGTGAGTTCTGAGACTGCCAGCCACGCGGCACCGGAAACTGAAACCGCAGCTCTGGGTGGTAGAACTGGCCGTTTTCTACAAACCCCTGTTTGGGATCTTCTCCATACGTAATACCATCGATTAGCCGCAGATACGTGTCACCTTCTACCCGATAAGAAGCGGGATGCTGCGCCTGGTAGTCTTTGGCCAGTTCATGAACCCGGCTGAATCGATTGCCTGGGTCGGGGTGGGTAGACATAAACTGCGGCACTGCTTGCCCGGAGTTTTCGGAGATGCGTTTGAGTGTGCCAAAAAAATCAGCCATTTGATGAGCATCATAGCCAATTTTACTGGAGTACTCCACGCCCAGTTTGTCTGATTCTGATTCATGGTCGCGGCTGTATTTCAGCGATAAAAGACCCAGTCCCTGCTGCAATGCTTCAATATTCTGCCCAACCACCTGAGGGGCTAAAACGGCCCCGCCAATCAGGGCTATCGTGCTTAGTAACTGACTTTTCTGCGAACGGGCTGCGTGTTTGGCGGTAATATGACCAATTTCATGCCCTAACACACCCGCAAATTCGGCTTCATTGTTGAAGTGCGCCAGAATGCCACGCGTGAAATACACGTAACCACCCGGCACCGCAAAGGCATTAACGACCGGCGAGTCGACAATAAAGAACTGGTAAGGCAACTCGGGTCGGTGCGAAACGTTCGCCATTGCCTTGCCTTTCTCGTTCATGAAAGCCTGAATTTTTTTGTCTTCATATAGCCCCATCGTAGCGACGACCGAAGGGTGCGATTCCTTGCCGATTGCCAGTTCCTGTTCGGTTGACATCAGGCTCAATTCCCGCTTACCGGTAACCGGATTACGGGCACATGCTGATGCAATGAATAAGGCAATAAAAGCAAGAGATCGGTAGCAAAATGTGTACGTTTTCATGATCGTGTAGGAATAACGGATTGGTAGATTCACGCCGTTGGGTATTGATCGACATGACTGTATTTTGTGGGCGCTTTGCAGTAAGACATCCTGGAGATTTCAGGCAAAGAGCGAAAGCCGCCCAAATCTCCAGGATGTCTACCAGTTAGAGATCGCAATCAGGATCACCGCTAAAAAGCTGTAATTCATAGATTTCAGATCAAAACGCTCAACCCTATAACACGGACCGGTCCGTGTTTTGTTTAATGGGATTTTAATAAGAATCCTACAACGGGTTCGCTACGCCTTCAATAAAAGTCAGGGCAATTTTCCTGAATTTCCGCTCGCATGGGCGGTCATGAGGGTTTCATACTGACGGGCGGGCAAATTGGCCCGTGTTTAGCGTCTGCTAAAACCTGAATTTTACGGGGGTGAAAATTTGAGCCAGTGGTAATTGCTGTGCTTGGCACGAGCACCTTCAACGGTACTTCCAGTCGTTTCCTGACAGGCACCACTGGATACCAGAAAAAAGTAGACGTATACAGGATGATCAGTACAATAACTCAACCGACAGGAGTTAAACACTAGTTTTCTTCAGGGAACTCCAACTCCTTGGCTGCAAACGCTACCGCAATTTTTGCCCCAGTTGCAGCATTGTTTTTTATCAGAGCAATATTCGCCTGCAGGCTTTCACCTTGTGTATGCCTGGCAATGTATTTCAGCAGGAATGGTGTGATATTTTTACCCTTAATCTGTTGGGCATCGGCAGCCTCTAAAGCCTGCTGTATATGAACTTCGATCTCATCTTTAGGCACCTGCTGGTGAGCAGGCACAGGATTCGCAATCAGTACTGACCCTTCCAGACCCATTCCCCATTTAGTTTTGAGCAGGGCAGCAATCTGTTCTGGTGTATCCAGGCGAAGGGGGGAGGCAAAATTGCTTTGGTTGCTGTAAAAACCGGGCAGCTCGTCCTGACCAATGGTTACCACGGGAATGCCTTTGGTTTCCAGATACTCCAGTGTGAGTCCAATATCCAAAATACTTTTAATGCCAGCAGAAACCACCGCCACCGATGTGTGCCCCATTTCGGTCAGGTCGGCCGATATATCCATGCTATGCTCGGCTCCCCGGTGCACGCCACCGATACCCCCGGTAACGAATAAGTTGATGCCCGCCATAGCGGCAATACGCATGGTAGCGGCCACCGTAGTAGCCCCATACAAATTCTGGCTAAGCACATAGGGCATATCACGCAGGCTAACTTTCCACACGTTTTTTTCCTGGCCAAAATAGCTAAGCTGATCTGTACGTAAGCCCACCCGGCACTTGCCGTTAAATATGGCAATCGTTGCAGGTATAGCCCCGTTTGCCCGTACTGTTTCTTCAACCTGAATGGCGGTTTCCACGTTTTGCGGCCAGGGCATTCCATGAGAGATGATCGTTGATTCCAGAGCAACTACCGGTTTGCCACTGGCAATGGCCTCTTGTACTTCAGGTTGTATCGCTAAATAGTTTTTCATCCTATGGGTTATCGACAAAAAATGCATTCATGCGTTGTTCGCGGTGGCTTACAGGGAATAATACTCCTGTGCTTTTTCAATTAATTTCTCCCGGGTTAAATGCGTAGCAATCGCGCCCTCTACCCGTAAAATTTCGCCAGCCAGCGTGTGGGCTAACTTAAGGCATCCTTCATCGGAATAACCCAAGTATTTGCCTAAGACAAAACCACTTAGTGCTCCATCACCGGCACCGGTGCAATCGATTATATCAACGGCCAGCGTATGCAATTGGGTAGCGTTATCGTTTGTGTATAATACAGAACCTTCAGCCCCTTTGTGGAGCCAGATTGCCTGGATACCCTGGTCAGTTAATTCCTGAATCTGCTGCTCGGTGGTAACCGCATCAGCACTACAAAGAACTGGTAATTCATCTTCGTTCGGCGTTAGCAGGAATACTCCTTTCAGGGTCACCTGCAACAACTTTTTGGCTGGCGGAACCGATACCGGTTCAATAATCAGAGGTACACCTGACCTATTACTAAAATCAACCAGCCATTGCAGTGATTGGACGGACAGATTGGTGTCGGCCAATAAATAACAGGCTGAACCCAGTAGGTCAGTCTGTTTTTCTAAATAGTCAGGTGTTAGCAAATGATCACTACTATTGGCAAGAAGTGCGGTATATAGCGAACCATCGTGATTGATAATACCAGTATATTTTCCAGTAGAACCAGCATCGGCAAACAGGCTACTGCTTAAGCGTATACCGGCACTACTACAACTATTTTTCAGCCAATTACCGGCTGAGTCATCACCGAACACACTAATTAATTCGACCGGTACGTCTAATAAAGCTAACTGATGAGCCAGGTTTCGACTTACTCCACCTGCCTTTTGCAGAACGCTAGCCATGTTCGTGGTAGCGGGTAATATGGGCTCATTCACATAATATAATTCATCCACAAAAGCCCCACCAATGCACACAACCGGTTTTGTCATTTTCACCTACAATTAGTCGTCACGTCACAACTGCGCCTGGCAGGAGGTACTTCTTACTGTCGAAAGTATTAAATTATTCAGGTTATGCATCCTGGCCAGTACGAATCTGCTGATATCTGAGTGAGAGCAACCAGAAGATAGTTCATTATATAGGACTCGTCGACCAAAATTTATTGAGTCTGTGGATGATCAATCGAATAGCATTTAAGACTCCTTATCGTGCTGTGAAGTGCTGGATTTAAAGCTATTAAAAGGACTTATTCCGAGCTCGGCTCTAACCGCATCGATCCGCCGTCGCGATACGGGTAAGCGATGCCCCGTACGCAAAAGTACCTGAGCTACTCGAGAAACTTCCTGCTCAAAACCAACGACATAGCGAGGATTAATCAGCGCTGATTTATGAATCCGGATAAACGATGGGAGTTGTTCGTCAAACCATTTCAGGGTTTGGGTCGCTAAGTACGTGGGGCGATTTGAAAAATAAATTCGGGCATAATTACGATCTCCCTGAATCCATACTATTGATTCAAGGGCAATGGGATTTTCTAATCCGGCTACGTTGAGAGTAGTCATGAATAAACATCGATGGTGCGGTATAGGCTCTGCGCATAGCTGATTTATAATTAAAAGATATACGTGGCTCAGCCGAAGCTGGATTGTTGACTAGTCTGAAGGTGGAGTTGGTTAACTTATTTAGCTAAATTGTGAAGGGTCGTTTTTTGCTTGAACAGGCAAAAAACGACCCTTCACAATTTGACTTTTGAGTTGCAGTCACTTACTGACTATTCCGTTCGTAACGTCTTTATGGGGTTCATCAGCGCGGCTTTCACACTTCGGAAACCGACAGTAAGTAAGGCGACAATTAACGTGATGAGAATCGCCAAGATAAAAATGCCGGCACCGAGCTCAACTCGATACACAAAATTATTCAGCCACTTGTCCATAATCCACCATGCCAACGGAGCCGCCAGCATAAAGGCAACCAGTAACAGACGGAAAAATTCTTTCCCGAATAGCCAAAGGATACTGGCAGCACTCGCGCCCAATACCTTACGTACGCCAATTTCCTTCGTTTTCTGAGCCGCCATGAACGACACTAATCCGTATAGACCCAGACAACCCACAAAAATCGCGATGGCGGCAAACGCCTGAATGAGCTGAAGCAGCATGTTGTCCAGCTTATAGAACCGCTCAATGTCCTCGTCCAGAAAACGGTATGTAAAAATGGAAGACGGATACATTGCTTTCCAGGCTTTTTCAAAAGCAGATAGAGTTGGCCCCAGATTAGCCGGATTCACTTTTACCCCGCAACTGTTGTAAACCTCGCCCCAGGTCGTCAGGCAAAGGGGCTCAATGGCGACACGAAAGGACTTGAAATGGAAATCTTTTATGACCCCGACTATGGTCCCGGATCGACCATTGATCGTAGCCGATTTGCCGACCACATCCTGTAAAGAGGCTAAACCAAGGGATTTTACGGCCGTTTCATTGAGCAGGTACTCCCGGATCGTATCCGACGGATTCAGGTTACGACCGGCCAGAATGGGTATTTTAAACGTAGGAATATACTGATGATCTGCCGATTTAATGGAAATGTTGAAGGCTTCTGCTTTCGGGCGGGAATCAAACCGAAACGAGGTACTTCCCAGGAATTCAGTTGCGGGAGGGGTATCAAAAAATGTTACATTTTCGACACCGGACATTTCCGACAGCTGTGTCCCTAACGTATTGATTTTTGACTTTTTATTATCGGGTACCGGCAGAATGACGATCGCATCTTTCCGGAAACCCATGTCGGCCTGTTGTGAATAGCGTAACTGATTGGTAATGATCAGTGTGCCAATAATAAGCAGTTGCGAAATGGCAAATTGGGTTACAACCAACCCCTTTCGCAACGAAAAGCTTCCCACCGCCTGTTGGGAAAGTTTACCTTTCAGCGCCAGTACAGGCTGAAAACGAGCCAGGATCAGACCGGGATAAGCGCCTGAACAGAAAATCACGACCAGCAGTAGGAAAAGTAAAAAGGCAAGTAAATACGTATCTGTTAATGGATTGAGCGAAAGCTCAATATCAAACCATTGATTGACAAAAGGCAAGGCCACATACGCCAACCCGAAAGCGATAAGTAGGGCCGATCCTGCAATGAGAGCCGTTTCGGTAATAAACTGCCAGAAAATCGCCCCCCGCTGGCTGCCCAATGCTTTTCGAACTCCGATTTCCCGGGAGCGCCCCAGCGCCTGAGCTGTCGCCAGATTAATAAAATTGACACAGGCCGTGACGACCAGGAAAAAACCGATCAGGGCAAAGGTCCAGAGATTTTTTTTCTCGGTATATCCCCGCAGTTTTGGATTAAAATGGACATCGGAAAGCGGCTGTAATTTAAATTGAAACTGCTTCGCCATTTCTTTGTCATAGTATTTATTTGTAATCGCCGTAAGAATCCTTGAATCGACCGTAGCCGCCGATATACCCGGTTTGAGTCGGATAAAACACTGCATTTCTTTATTGAAACCTAACCACCAGTCTTTTTCGACTATCCAGGGGCTGTGTTCCTGCAAATTGCTGAAGGGAATATAGATTTCCGTATGAAAATCAGTGTTGGGTGGAAGGTTCTGAAGAATGCCCGTAATTCTGACCGATAGGGAACTATCCACCCGTAGAAGCTTGCCGATAGGATCCTGGGTTCCAAAGTATTTTTTTGCGATTCGGTCGGTGATCAGGGCCGTATTACGTTCCTGCAAGGACATTTGCGGATTGCCCTGGATCAGTGGAAAATTGAAAATGCGAAGAAAATCAGGATCGGCAAACGCAATATCTTCCTCAAACTTTTTCTCCGGTGATACGGCAACCACGCGTTTTTTAAAGAAGGCGATTCGTCCGACTTCATCCGCGACACTATAGCCACTTCTGAAGGCTTCTCCCATCGGGTTGGGAACGCCCGTGCTGTAGGTCACTTTTTCTGTATGAAGCTCTGTATAAATACGATAGATCCGATCTTTGTTAGCATGGAACGAATCAAAACTCAGATGGTATTTGACCAATGTGAAAATAAGAATAGTACAGGCAATCCCAAGGCTTAGGCTCACCACATTGATGACCGTGTATGATTTGTGCCGATTCAGTTTTCTCGAAGCGATTTTAACATAATTGCCTAGCATAGCCATTGGGTTTGGTGGTGAATAATCACTCGGTTTTGTGTATAAATAGGCTGATTTGGCTTGTTTACGCCAAAGCCGGGGATGTAACAGCAACAGCATTTCCAGCACATACAATAGCCGGGCTTTTGTGTATCCATACCGCTGACCCCGCTTTTGAAATAATTCATACAGATCACCCAAAATTTCTTCCCGAATATGAGGAGCCGTAATTCGTGCCAGCAGCCGCTCGGCCCAGCCCGGGGGATCCTGATGTGTTTTATTTTTTCGATTCATGTAAGATGATCAAAAGCGTTTTTGGGAATACCTTCCCACAACTCATTCCGGATATGTCGCGCTTCCCGCAGGGATTGTTCACCCGCTAGAGTTACCGTAAACAGACGTTTGCGTCGTCCACCTCGTTCGGGCGTCGCTTCGCCAAAGCGGGAAATAACCAGGCCTTTTTCTTCTAATCGTTGCATGGTTCGGTGAACGGCTCCTAAGCTTATGGGCCGCTCTAACCGTTGACTTAGGTTTTCCACAACGACTA
Organism: Spirosoma aureum; assembly: GCF_011604685.1. Classification (NCBI taxonomy): domain Bacteria; kingdom Pseudomonadati; phylum Bacteroidota; class Cytophagia; order Cytophagales; family Cytophagaceae; genus Spirosoma; species Spirosoma aureum. The sequence goes on from NZ_CP050063.1 coordinate 1,049,793, forward strand.
CACTGTAGGCATCATCGTAGCGTAAAGCAATCGTTAGTAGAACGATCTCTTCGAACTCGCCTAATTGGGTGCCTTTCATAAGTTAGTATTACCACTTGAGGAAGTAAAGTTTTTCTTTCTCTTTTGCATAGCAAATCAGAGGCCAACAACTCTTATAGGCTTTAAGCGCCAAAAAAGGCCCATTTCCTGCTTCTTTGGGACAGTTTACCGTCCGAAAACGGACGGTAAACTGTCCAGATCTGGACGGCTTTTGGTCGTTATTCTAATTCCGTCAATGATGCGCCTAAAACATGAATAGGATGATATGTCTGCTAATTTGATGAATATATAATTCCTTAACTTACGTGTCTCGGAAAATACCCGTCCGTTGCTGTTGGAACAACCTTGATTGAGGCTCGTTGCGTAAGTTGGCTATCTTTATTCGTGACAGGCAAACAACCTTGTCAACTGCGGGTTTATTGACTTATGCCAAAGCCCATGGCTTCATGGCTACCAATTGAGGACCAAGAAAATCGTTATATTTGTTTCTCGTGTAAGCGCATAAGCAATGCCGATCAGTCAGCCCCTTGATATTGAACAGGCCAGAAACCTACTCCTTTTCCTATCGATTGATGGAGCAGTGGGCGTGACTTACACTGAGCAAGTGTATTATGCCCAATTTACCAAAGCGTTAAAAGACATTCGGGCGGCAACGCTTGATTTGCAACAATCGGCAGAAATCATAGTCGCAGTTATCAACCAGGGGTGTAAACTGGCCAAATCAACCGAATGGATTAACCGGGAACTGCTCTTTGAGGCCCAGGCTGTATGTCTCAACATGCGTAATGAGTTAATGCTATCGGCTGTCCGGCACGCTCATGGTAGTGATATAGCGTTGGACTTGTATAATGAACGCTTAAGTCGTTATGACTTTTGATCAGCAGAAGTTGCTTAACGGCAAGAAGTAAGCAATGCATCTTCATTATATGTCAGCATATACTAACAGAAACTCAGCTAGCTTGCGTAAAGCCGTTTTCAGCCAGAAATTCGTTCAATTCGATCAAGGTTAACGAGCCGGATAACAGATCGGCCAGGTCCAGGACCTCGTCGGGGTAGAATTGGAATGCCTGACCGTCCATACCTGGAGGGCAGAGCCAAATGGAGACCGCTGGCGACGAGGTTTGTGAATGCTCGATGCCTGCTGCCAGCCGGGCAATTTTTCGGTCAAACTGCCGTAGCATCTCTGTTTCCAGCGCGCATTGGATCTCCCCAAAATACAGCCTGAACTGGCCTTCGTAGGGACAGTAATGCACGCACCCGTAACAACTGGCATAGAGTGGTTCGTTAGTGGGCATGCAACTTGTTAGTTTAGAGGGAGCTGTTTCTGCGTGAACAGATTCATATCCAGGCGCAAACAGGCCAGATTTAATCCTCGAAGGAGTCGATGCCGATCGTTTGCATTCAGGTGTAACCCAACGGCCTGAAAACCTACCTGTGCCGTTGTATCACGCACATCGAGCAGGTTCACTACATAATGGGGTGCTGTTGGTAAACCCGCCAGTCGGGTAACCAGCGCATGCAAATCGGTTAGTGTAAGGGCCAATGCCACACCCTGGAAATAAAGCTCAATTTCTCCGCAGCACCTGCACTGAGCCAGTAGTAAACCAGGTTCATCGACTAAGATACGGTGAGAAGATTGTGAGTCAGCGATCATGGACTTTGGGATTTTTGACGGCTCAGTTCAGGCGGCTCAGTTCCAGAATGCGTTCGGCCTCCAGTATAGGAGCTGCCTCGGTTAGAAGCGAACAGAGATTAGCCAAATCTGCTTCCGAAAACAGCAGGAAGTAGTTTGGCACTGGGGTTGCCAAAATCAACTTCTTACCATGAGTGGTGCAAAAGGGACGCATGGTCAGCCGGTCAGCGATCAGTTTGGTAAAGGCGCCAATCTGATCGAGTGTAAGGCAAAACAGCGAATTCTGAAACGCAACGTTGATCGTGCGGCAACCTTCACACATTCCTACGTACCCAAATTCGTTCTCGGCAAAAGTTCTAAACGATCCGCCGTCGTGGTGATGGTTGTGATTCATAACAAAAGCGACTAATCAGGAAGTTTTGATTTGAGCGGTTTTGTGCCTAAGCGGACGACCTGACCAAACAAGGGTCAGTCGCCACCAAACAACGGTACATACCCATAGAGCTTTGATCAAAAACCTGGTAGATTCAGGGCATCGAAAAACTAGAGGTTATGGCACAAACGTATTTCTTATTTATAATTATTCCAAATAATCGCCATTATTATTTAGATTGAATATAAATAGATTTCGTAAATCCTGTTTGGATAAGATTGAGTTTCAACCTGGAGGGTGAATCAAAAGCCAGTTCTCTGAATCACTTTCCTAATGATGTCCTGGTCAGTTTTATATAACTCAGGCCAGGGATTCATCATAAATTACCTCTCGTTTAATGCCCTGATTCTTATTGTTCTAAACGACAACGGGAGGCCTGAAAGGCCTCCCGTTGTGCAATGATTAATACTCCTCCCTAGATTATACGTCCTTCATTAACCCACGTCGGCGAAGCAGGGGCTTAATATCAGGTTCACCACCCCGGAATTTGCGGTATAGTGTCATCGGGTCCTCGGTGCCGCCCCGTTCGAGAATGTTTTTACGAAACGATTGGGCTGACTTGGCATCAAACAACCCCTTTTGTTTGAACACCTCGAAGGCATCGGCATCGAGCACCGCCGACCAGATGTAACTGTAATAACCCGCTGAATAGCCACCCGAGAAAATGTGCTGAAAGTAGGTGCTCCGATAGCGCGGAGGAATCTGATCGATCAGGCCAATCTTATCCATTGCCTGTTTCTCGAAGGCTACTACATCCGATGGAGCCTGACCAGGCTTAAGCGTATGGTAGGCCATATCGAGCAGCGAAGCAGCCAAATACTCACTGGTTTCAAAGCCCTGATTGAACAGACTGCTCCGTTTGATCTTGTCGACGAGCGCATCAGGAATGACAGCGCCCGTTTGGTAATGTTTGGCAAATAGTTTCAGCATTTCGGGTTCAACGGCCCAGTTTTCCATAATCTGCGACGGTAGTTCTACAAAATCACGGGGCACCGATGTACCTGACTGGCTGCCATAATGAACATTTGACAGCAACCCGTGCAGAGCGTGGCCAAACTCGTGGAAGAAAGTACTGGTTTCGTTTAAGGTCAGCAGCGCGGGCGCATTGCCACTCGGTTTGGAAAAATTGCAGACTATGGAAACAACCGGTGTTATTTTCTTGCCATTTTCGACTTCCTGCCGCCGATAGCTGGTCATCCAGGCACCACCGCGTTTGCTGGCTCTTGGGTAAAAATCCATATAGATCAACCCCAGAGGCCGTCCATCGGCCTCTTTAACCTCATATGCCATGGCATCTGGGTGATACACCGGCACGTCGGTACGACGCTCGAAGAGCAGGCCATAGAGCCGGTTGGTCAGCATGAAAATACCCTCCCGCACACTTTCCAGAGAGAAGTAAGGGCGTAATTCCTGCTCGTCGAGGGCGAACTTTTCTTTACGTAGTTTCTCGGCATAATAGCGCCAGTCCCAACTGGCCAGTTTCTCGCCTTTGTCCTGGCCAGTAACCGCTTCTTTGTTCATCATCGCCTGCAGGTCGGCGGCTTCCTGCCTGGCAACAGGGACGGTTGCCGACCAAAGTTGATTCAACAATTGAGCCACCTTCTCCGGGGTTTGGGCCATGCTTTCTTCCAGGACATAAGCGGCATGGTTGTCGTAACCCAGCAACTGGGCTTTTTCTGCCCGTAGAGCCACCATGTTTGCCATGATCGCCTTGTTGTCATGCTCGTCATTGTGATTGCCCCGTTCGAGGTAGGCCCGGAAAATTTTCTCCCGCAGGCTTCGGTTGTCAGCGTATTGCAAAAACGGCATAATGCTCGGATTTTGCAGGGTGAACACCCACTGCGGAGCCGACTTGCTGTCTGCCAGATTTCGTTTCCTGGCTTCCTCAGCGGCTGCGGCTACGACTGAAGCGGGCAAACCACTCAGATCTTCAGCTTTGTCGATGACCAGCGTATAGGCATTATTTTCAGCCAGCAGATTCTGGCCAAACTTCAGTGTCAGTACAGACAGTTCGCCGTTAATTTGCCGCAGGCGATCCTGTTTATCAAGGGTCAATGCCGCACCATTCCGCACAAAGTTCTTATACATCTTTTCGAGCAACCGCAGTTGATCACCCGACAGCTTGAGTTTGCTACGATCTTCATAAACGGTTTTCACTCGCTTAAATAACACCGGATTGAGCATTACATCGTCGCTGTGTTTGGCTAGTTTGGGAGCTACCGTCTGGGCAATTTTCTGTAATTGATCATTGGTATTTGCCCCATTGAGATTACCCAAAACAATATTGACCCGACGGAGTAAATCACCACTGGTTTCCACCGCTTCGATGGTGTTGGCAAAGGTTGGGGCCGTTGTCTGTTTGGTGATGGTTGCCATTTCGGCTGTTTGCTGCCGGATACCCTCCTCGATCGCTGGCTCAAAATGCTCAGGCTTAATCTGATCGAAGGGCGGAACACCAAACGGCGTATTATAGGGGGTAAAGAACGGATTCGTCGCGGAATCGACCAGATCGACGTCAGGTGCAAAGGCTGTCATCAGGATAGTCAGCGCTAATAGAGTTAGTCCAAATTTCATTTGACTGAGAGGGTTGTCACTATTCAAGAGATATTCTGTAAAAATAACATACCCCTTTCACAAGGTTATCAATTATATCCATATCATCCAGGTTTTAATATGCCGAAAGCAGCTTTAGAACACGATTCTCGCGTATTTCAAACTACTACTCATTCTGGCCCTGTTGCACTAACTCCTTGTATTTACCTTTCTAAGCTATACTTATAAGGGCACATTTTAGTCTGAGATTATATAGATAGCTTATAAATCACCTTGCAGCGTTTTACAACAGCTTCAACACATAGACAGTAAATCAGGAAGTAGTCAAGTACGTTAAATACTGTTAATTTCTTCTAATTATGGTTACTTATAGCATACTTTAGTGTCAACAATAGCATTATATCTACTTCTTAAGTTAACTGATTATGAGGCAAATTTTAATCCTTCTTTACGTGTGCTTACCCTTAATTGGGCAAGCTCAAAAGGCCGATAAAAAAAGCTCCTTTAGATCACGCAATACTATTTACTTAGAAGGCTTAGGGTCAGGCGGTTTTTACTCAATAAATTACGAGCGACTTTTGCTCTTGAAAGAAAAACAGGCTTATGGATTTCGGGTGGGCACCTCCTATTTTGGACACAGCCCTGGCAATCTAATCCTGATCGGTGAGTTGTTTACTTTAGTTGGAAAAGGCAATCATCATGGTGATTTTGGTATTGGGCTAACGGGAGTTACCAGGAATAATATTGAATCTGCCCCCTTTGGTTTAAGGAAAAACTTGTTGTTAGCTGTCCCTCGTCTAAGTTATCGGTACCAAAAACCAACTGGCGGTCTACTGTTACGAGCTGGTTATACGCCTATTATTGAATTGAATAGGCATATTACCAATCCATTTGGACCCTGGTTCGGTCTTGCTATAGGATATGGTTTCTAAACTGATTAGCATGTCAAAAGCATCGCTACTACTCGACTCACTGAACGACCCGTTTACTGTTGCAGCAGCCACAGCACTTATGCAACAGTTATACTAAATTTATTGACCATGAAGTTTTTCCTTCTATTGCCCCTATTGATAGCAATAATGTGTCGCTCATTCGGGCAAAAAAGCATATCTACTGTCGTAACGAGAATATGAAAGCAAGGAGTGGTTAATCCCTGCATTTTTTGTCGTACCGAATAGCTATTCACGCTTCTAAAACGCCTGTTGCTACGGGAAGATAGATGGGTACCAACTGAAGTCGTGACACACATTCTACCATTGTTGAATAATTAAACCAAGTTGCTTATCGATTAAAGCGAATTCTTTCGCTCCCCAGGGGGGAAGTGTAATTTTATTTAAATTGGGATGGAGAAACTCAAGATAAGTAGATGCTATCTTTTGGTAGGCCGCTTCGATATCATCGGTTACTAATCTAAATTCAGGATTATGTTCCTGAGCTAACTTCGCATTTTCAAAAAGACTAATACGTAACCCATTTTTTTCAATCACACAAAATGGCTTGGCGGTGCCTAATTCATTATGTTCGATCGTAAATTCAAGGCAATTGACGAATAATTTTAAATCATCGTTAATATCCTTGTAAAACACATTCGGAACTATTTTGGTGAATTTCATAACCGCTAGCTTTTGTTTTAATCACGACTCGAAGTCAAAGCGCGAAGATTATTGAGGTAAGGTGCTTGCGGGCTTTTTCTATATAAAACGTAGGATTATTAACTAATTATTCAACGTACCTATTCGCGTTTTGCTCGGGACTTAATATGGCTTTGCGCCATTCGATACACCTGTGCAATGAACTTTTCCTGACTTGTCCCAGAAAGGTTTGGGTCTAGTTTATCCTTAGTTTCTTTTATGATTTGTGCCAATGGTTTTCCTTTTCTGTATAAGATCATTACCTGATCGCGAATGAAAGCTAGTAAGTTTCGATAGACAAGTAATTCTTTTTTGGAACACAGTGGACCATGTCCGGGAATAAACCGGGTATTATCGTCTGCACGAGCTAGTAGCGTATCAACGGCTTCAATCATGCTAAAAATATTCCCACCTGCGTCTTCATCAATCACGGGTAGGCCGTAGGTGACGAAAATATCACCAGTATGATAGATATCTGCTCGTTTAAAATGGACTACTGCATCGCCATCGGTGTGGGCATTTTTGAAGTACAACAACTCAATGGTTTCATTGCCTTCATGAAATTCAGCCTTATCGGTAAAGGTTATGGTAGGAAGTGCCTGAGCGGGATAGGGCTGTTGAACTTCGTATACGTGACCACGAATCACTTGTTTAGCCATCATGCGAAGCCGGGTGTTGGCATGGGCGACAATCGGAATCTTTTCAGCACCAAAAGCAATATTGCCGTTGGTATGGTCGAAATGGTAATGGGTATTAATAATTGCCTTAATGGGTTTAGACGTAATGGTCTGTAGAAGTTGCTTAATCCTGTTGGCAAGTACAGACCACTGATTATCGATCAGATATACTCCGTTATCGCCCACAAATACCCCAGTATTACCGGCAATTCCATTGGGCGAGATAATGTAAATGTTCTCATGGATCTTGATTAGCTTTTCTGGGATACTGCCCATTGACAAGGCCAATGTGTCAATATACTGAGTGTTCTCTTTGGGTTCTCCTGCGTCCTTAACCTGCGCTCCTGCTGGCAACGTAAGAACTAACAGACAGTATAAAGCACGTAAACCTTTCATCTGGTTTGTGTTTTTATAAAATTTGATGAATAGATAAACCGGCCTATTCTTAAGATCGCATTCCTACAGGTAAGAGTATATGAAGGTAGTTAAGCAGGTAAGCATGAGTCTACGTGCATTAGTTAGCAATAAAACAGTTACACCTTTATGGCTAAATCAACTACGGTACTGAATGCCAATAAAATAAATCTGCCATGCTCACTACAAACTATTTAGCGAACGGCAATCTTAATGGTATCAGAACTTTCGCTTCAAGCCGTGACACTGCAACTGCGGACGACGGTGGTTAACCATGACGCTCTAAAATAACAGGGCCCGCCGTGCAGTGGCACACCGCTGACGACCCTGAGCGAAATTCCTAATTTCATTTAGCTACAAAGCCATGCTGGAAGGTTTGACTAAACAACAAATTGAACAATTTATTCGTGATGGATTTGTTCGCATCGATAACGCATTTTCTGAAGAGAATGCGCAGGAAGTGAGAGACATCCTTTGGCAGGATTTGCCCTGTGATCATAATAACCCTGATACCTGGACAAAACCCGTAATACGACTTGGCATGTACGGCCAGGAGCCTTTTGTTCGGGCGGCTAATACGGACGTGCTTCATCGCGCATTTGACCAGTTAGTCGGCTTCGGAAAGTGGATTACCTGTAAAAATATGGGGACGTTTCCTGTCCGTTTTCCGTCAAACGAGGAGCCCGATGATACGGGCTGGCATGTAGATGCCAGTTTTCCGGGGGCTGATCCTGCCAACTATTTAGAATGGCGAATTAATGTGCGGTCAAAAGGTCGTGCTTTACTCATGTTGTTTCTGTTTTCGGATAGTACGGAAGACGATGCCCCCACCCGAATCCGTACAGGGTCGCATCTGGATGTTGCCCGATTACTGGCAGAAACAGGAGAAACAGGGCTTTCTTTTATGGAGCTTGCCGGTAAACTGGCGCAATTACCTCGACGAAATGAAACAATGGCCATCGGAAAAGCTGGTACGGTTTATCTGTGTCATCCTTTTCTGGCTCACGCGGCTCAGGCTCACCGGGGTAAAGAACCAAGATTCTTAGCACAGCCACCCTTATTGCTCCGCAATGAGTTGACGATTTCAGGCTCAGAAGTAGGCTACACGCCTGTAGAAGAAGCTATACGTATTGGTCTGGGAAATTAATTGATTCATAAGTGACTGATTTTAAGGTCAAAATAAGTTACTTATCTTTTTTGGTATTAGTAAATAGTATAGCGTATATAAGTCAGATTAATCTAAAAAAGCGTATAAATGGCTTCCACTTAATAAAAGTCTTAACACATTCTTAAGACCAGTATGTACCTTACATAGTGGAAATTTAAGGCCATAACATGTTGCGGCCAGCACTGCTTAGTAAGTCTATATTCATAAAATCAGGCTAGTATGAAGCGTCGAAAAACCGTCCAGATAACTTTAGTCGCTGTCCTTTTATCGACCTTATTTGTCTTTAATTCAGCGCATAGACCAGTTTTGGAAAGTAATACTGGTATAGTGCTTTGCGGATCTGGGTCCGATGGTGTCGTCAATCCGATGGAAAACGGCAAGTTCGTGGTTCCACTACCGGGTTGGGGAAACTATTCCTACAAGATTTCGACGACTACCGATAGTGCGCAGTTCTATTTTGATCAGGGCCTGACGATGTATTACAGCTACCATATGAAGGAAGCCATGGCTTCGTTTAAAGAAGTTGCCCGTCAGGATCCCAATTGTCCAATGGCGTGGTGGGGGCAGGCATTGGCGGGAGGACCTTACTATAATGCGGCCCATACTTACACCGTTCCGCCAGGTATGACCACTATTCTGACACGCATGAACGAACTCGCCAATCGCGCCAGTCCGAAAGAGAAAAGGCTGATTCAGGTGATGAATGCCCGCTATTCGTCTGATCCGGCCGATGCTAACCGGAAAGAACTCAATCAGGCTTATGCGTCCGCAACCAAACAACTAGTAGCTGAATTTGACGATCCGGATATTAAAATGCTCTATGTAGATGCCATCATGTTGATACATGCCTGGGATTTTTGGACAAGCGATGGTAAACCTAAAGCCTGGACTCAGGAAGTAGTAGACATCAGTGAGAATGTGCTTAAAAAATACCCGGATCATCCGGCGGCTTTACATTATCATATCCACCTTACCGAAGCATCTAAAAATCCACAGGTGGCCCTGGCCAATGCCGATAAACTCAAAACCCAGCTTCCGGGGGTTGCGCATATGGTCCACATGGCGAGCCATGAATACCAGCGGAATGGGCTTTTCGCTGAAGGAGTGATTGTCAATGACAAAGCAGATGTGAATTTGTTAAAGTATGATTCACTGGCAGCAAATCTCGGCCTGGTGAAACATTCACCGCATTATTTTGCAGTACAAACCTATTGTGCCTTGAGCGGGGGGATGTACGAAACTGGCCTAAGGGATGCCCTGCGGTGTCGCAAATCAGTCTCTCCTGTCGCCGGAAATACTTACGATCAGTATCTGTATATGCTGCCATCGCTAACGCTGGTCAGACTGGGTAAATGGAATGAGATTTTAGCGTCGGAGAAGCCAGCTGCAGACTGGGGGTATGCAACTCTGCTCGATCATTTCTCCCGGGGAATGGCTCTGGTGGGTATCGGGAAAATCGCTGAAGCCCAACAAGAGCAGCAACTTCTTGTGGAAGGATTAAAAGATCCAATTCTTGAAAAGCGACGTATTCCTTTCAATGCCCCGCTTCCTGTAGCCCAAATTGCTAATCATATTCTGGAAGCCTCCATACTTTTTGCCGACAAAAAATATGAGCAGGCTGTAATAAGCCTGAATAAAGCGATTAGCCTGGAAGATCAACTAATCTACACGGAACCTAGTGACTGGCCCATGCCAGCCAGACAATTTTTGGGTGCTTACTGGCTTGGCATGAAAAAAGCCAGCGAAGCTGAAGAAGTATACCGTCAGGATCTGGTTCATCATCCCGGTAATGGCTGGTCTTTAGTAGGTCTTCATAAAGCCCTTAGCCTTCAGGGTAAACGAGCTGAACTGCCACAAATTGAAGCCAGTTACCGATCAGCCTTTTCGAAAGCTGAGCATATTCCCACTTCGTCTGTTTACTGAGCCGTTTCTACGCTTTTTGCACTTATTGCTAGCAGCTATCAGGCAATTGCAGGGTAAAAGATACGGCTGGTTTCTAAGTCAGCCTTTGATTGAATTACCTGGGAGAAAGCTGGATAACCGCACGTCTGCTGATTGTTTTTACAGCCTCCGATGCTTCAGGCAAGGCCTTTGTATCGGGTCCTTCCCAGTTGGCCTTAATCTGGTTTGTGGGCACACCACGCTCTTTTAAATAGTTCTCGACTGCTTTTGCCCGGTATTCCGCTAGAATCAGATTTAATTCGCGTTTCCCTACATTGTCCGTGTAACCAGTCACAGTTGCTACCAGGTTTGGCTGCTTTACCAATAGATGCGCTAGCGAATCCAACGCTACTTTCACTCCGGGCCGTAGTGTGTGACTGCTTTGGTCAAAATACAGAATATTAATGCTTAAAGCGAGTTTCTGCGCGGTGTATCTGGGCGCGGCCTCATTTAATGTACTTACTTCAGAAGGCTTAATGACCTGAACTGCCTTAAACGTAACCCCCGGCCTGACGGTCATTTTCTCGCTGAGAAGTAAACGATTCTCGATCGTTGATACAGTGGCTGTATAGTCATCGGGTGCAATCAGAAACGACCGGCTTATGGGATATTTATAGGCAATAGTCGCCTGCAAATGACTCGATGGTTTAGTCAGACTGGTTAAACGATACTTTATCGTCAGGCTATCAGGCATAGAAAAAAAGAGAGCCAGCAGGCTGCCTTTGTCGGGAGGTATCGGTTGGGAATTCTGCCTGGCCATTGCTGTTAAACTCCCAATAGTAAACCGAGCATCTGGCGGGATGTTAGCTGTAAAATGGACGGGTATGGTCACCGTTTGATACCCTCTCATTTCAATACGTAAGTGAGTGGCCGAGGTAGACAGTAAAACATCAAAATCACCTGATGGCTGGCATTCTGCTAGTTTCGAGCGTCCTTGCTGAGTCACTGCAAATAGACTGGCTTTCAGACCCAGCGCCGTATTATAATCATGGCAACGTCCGAAAACGTGATAAGAAGCTGTTGCTGATTTGGCCCGTTCTTGAGCCGAAGCCATGATACATGTGCAGGTGATGAGACCCAGGACGCACCAGAGCGATCTCGATATTGCCTTTAGAGTTAATGCGGGAAAGAGCACCGTTAATCGAATAGCTACATTAAAAACAGGCATACAAATCTATACTTCAGGAAGATCAGCAAAATCTGGAGAATAACAATCAACGGGCAAATCAGTAGCCAAACCTAATTAGGCTGTTATGAAATCCTAAAATGCGTTGAGTGAGTCGCCATTATAAAACCTATTTCGGGATCAGAATTTAGCACATATATAGTCTGCGAAATGTGAACTGTTGGGGGCCGGTAGTTGATCCTATAAAAGAGAATATAGTATCTACTTTGTAATTTCTGAAAAAATATAAAGCAATCAAGATTTTTGCAATTGTCTAACTTCTAGAGATATGCGAACTGATAAAAGTATGGCAGTTATTAGATTTAACTAAATTAATAGTTAACTTGGCCGGGCCTAACCAATTATGCGAAATGACCTTATCAAACATACTTAAGGGTTCAGTGAGCTTAAGTGCAATTCTGGTCTTACTAGTTGTCACTTTTACCAATGATCAGTTTAAATTTCAGTACGTCATATTTACTGAAATCTTAACGTTGATTATCGTTTTATTAAACTTGTTTAGAAATATATTTCGGCGAATAACTAGAGACTCTTTTATGCTATCATTCATTTTACTTTTTATATTATCGTTATATGTACTTGCAAGATCGCCTATAACTAGTGTTCCAAAATTACTCCGGGATTTGTCTATTTGCTCTCTTATGCTTTTATCTTACTCTGTAATAAGCTATTTATTTATTTTAATAAAAGAAGATTTTAATCAATCGGAAGAGAAAAAAATATTTTTCGCATCGACTTTAATTGCGGGGGTTTCTGTGCTTGTTATGTACTCTTTGTATTATCTGTTCAAAATACCATTTTAGAGCAGATCGTATCAATAAGAATAATAAATTATGGTCTTGTTCAGGCGCACGAAAAGTTGAAATGGAACAGGATAATGTACATAAAACCTTGTTGTCACTTCAGGCCAAATCCCGAGAAATTAACAAAGCCTTGCATAAGATGAATCCCACCATTATTAGCACTCTCCGTCACGGCCCGTTCCATTTGAGAATAACTCATTTGCCAGGCGATGCCGACACCGCCCGGAGTTGCTCGATGGTTGCCTGAATAGTCTTCGTTCGTTGCTGGTGTGCCAGAACAGTCGGGGGGGCGGCCCGCACGGTACAGTCAGCGATAGGGCAACGCTCACAAGTCTCGCCTACCTGAACGGTTGGCAACTTCGGGTCACCGATAAAGGGGATCTTCTCGAGCAGCGTTTCGTCGATGGGAAAGCCAATGTTAATGCTGCTATTATCAGGGGTGGGGGGCGACGATTTGGCAATCGAAAAGACAAAATACGTCGTGTTGTTGGTCACGAATGAAATGCGCTGCGCCCGGCAAATAGGTTGCCCATCCCACTGCCCCGATTCCTGAAGCTGACGAAGTTCGTTCAGAATCGTCACCGACATCTGTCTGCGGCAATAATGTTCGTCGCGGGCAATGCCATGAGGGGTATGTAGCTTACTTAAGTGCAATTCCTTGGCCATAATAAACCGGCCATTGAGTAACTGATTGAAGCGCAGAAAAAACAAATTATTTAACCCGAAATCACCCGATAGCAGATTGGTAACCCGTAGCAGAAACATCTCCGGTGTCACTGTAAACTGAGCCAGCATCTGTAGCATTCGTTCGTTGTCCCAATCGGGTTGCTGCACCATTATTCTTAGTTTGTCGAGTAGCTGCTGCCGGGGAATCAGAATGCAGCGGGCGAAGTAAGACGCCTGGAAGTTATGCAGCACTTCATCAAACGATCTGGCTTCCAGTACAGATGATTCGAGCGGCCGGATGGTTAGCCCGAGCCAGTGATAACCTACTTCCCGCGACAGCGTAAAGACTTGTTGTTCAGTGGATAACTCCCTGTTTACAAGCAGCTTTTGTTGTTCTGGCAGGTAGACCGATCGAAGCGACATCAGAGCAGGCTGTGTGGTTTCGTCGTAAAACTCGACGGTACAGCCATAGACCTCATTCAGAACCCGAATTAGCCAGCTGGCATACTGGCCGGGCAATTCGGGCAGTGGATAATCGGTCAGGAAGGTGTCGGCCTGCTTTTCGAGTTCCTCGAAATAGTTATTGTGCATGGCCTGGTACGTCCGTAGGGCCGAAAAATAAAACTGCTCGACGCTCAGATCGTAATTTCGCCCAATTTCGATCAGTGTATTGATAAATGCGCTCAACTTGGCCGGGGCACTGGCCATCACTTCCAGAAAGTAGCCTGGCTCAATACCAAACAGATCCAATGGTAATTCGGTCAGAATGTTGGAGTTAAGTAGTTCAACAACCGGCTCCAGCGACTTACTGACCTGAAGTGATACAAGGGTATCATAACTGCTATTGAGCGCTTTGGCTAAAGCAAATATCTTCTCGGTCTTCGGGTACTTTTTCCCTTTTTCGATTTCGTTCAGGTACGATGGTGATAAACCTGTTCGGTCGGCCAGGTCATAGGTCGATAAGCCCAGATCATTGCGTAGTTGCTTGATTTTCAGGCCAAAAATGAGTCTTACTTTCTCCCGGTCAGTTGTCATATCGCAAAAATAGCTATTAACAGAGAATACGTTCAGAAATCAATCATTTGTAGCGATTAAAAATAATTTAGCGAACATTCGCTTTTTTTGTAATGATCGCTAATTATATTTGTCGAGCAAACGATTTATTCACCGAAACTCCAGCTTCTATGGTCGCTAAAGTTGTTCGTCGTCCCCAGTCAATGCACACGTTGCCCAACGATAAGGCCCTGAAATTTCTGGGTGTGCAGACGAGTAAAGAAGTTCATTTTCAACTTTCGCCAACTGAACTGGTTGAGTACGCGCTACGTCGGGGTGAGGGCATGCTGACTAACACCGGCGCGCTGATGTGCACTACGGGGCGCTATACGGGCCGGTCACCTAAAGACCGGTATATTGTGCGCGATAGCCTGACCGATACGAAGGTTGACTGGGGAAAGGTGAATATTCCGTTCGACGAAAAACGATTCGATCAGCTTCACCGCCGTATGCGCCATTATGTGGAATATCATCCTGTTTTTGTGCGCTACGCACTGGCCGGTGCTGATCCGGCGCACCAATTGAAACTGTGTATACTGACCACGTCGGCCTGGCATAATCTGTTTTGTACCAATATGTTTCTGCGACCCGCAGATGACGAACTGGTCGATTTTGAACCTGACTTTACGATACTGGCAATTCCTGACTTTCTGGCGATTCCGGATGAAGACCAGACCCGTGGCGGCAATTTTGCCATCCTGAATCTATCCAAACGGGTTATTCTGATTGGTGGTACGGGCTACGCGGGCGAAATCAAGAAAGGTGTTTTCTCGGCACTTAACTTCCTGCTGCCACATAAGAACATACTGCCTATGCACTGCTCAGCCAATGTCGATCTGGGCGATCCAACCGACGTAGCCTTATTTTTTGGGCTGTCAGGTACGGGTAAAACCACACTGTCGGCTGATCCCGAACGTGGCCTGATCGGCGATGATGAACATGGCTGGAGCGATGCGGGTATCTTCAATTTCGAAGGGGGCTGTTACGCTAAAGTCGTTGATCTGACCCGGGAACAGGAGCCGCAGATTTTCGATGCTATCCGTTACGGATCGATTGTGGAAAACACGCGTACGCTCCGCAACTCGCGCGTCGTCGACTACACCGATACAACACTGACGCAGAACACGCGCACGTCGTACCCGATTTCCTTCATCGACAATGCCGTTGAGCCGTCGGTAGGGACGCATCCCCGGAATATTTTCTTTCTGACCTGCGATGCCTTTGGCGTGCTTCCGCCTATTTCCCGATTGACACCCGAACAGGCGATGGATTATTTCATACTGGGCTACACGGCGAAAGTGGCGGGTACCGAAATGGGCGTTACCGAACCAGAAGCTACGTTCTCGGCTTGTTTCGGCGCTGCCTTTATGCCTCTGCATGTGAGTCAGTACGCTCAAATGCTGGGTGATAAAATCCGTCGGCACAATGTGAATGTGTGGCTTGTCAATACCGGCTGGACAGGCGGTGGTTTTGGCATAGGACAGCGTATGGAACTGGCTCACACCCGCGCCCTGATCCGGGCCGCGCTGGCTGGTAGGCTGATGGCCAGCCCCTTTGCAAAACATCCGGTATTCGGCCTGTCCATGCCGACAACCTGCCCGGGCGTACCAGCGAAAATTCTGGACCCACGCCAGACCTGGACCGACCCAGTGGCTTATGATGCGAAAGCTGACTATTTGAATAATCTGTTTACCGAAAAACGAGAATCCATAACCAACCCTACGTCAGCTACTGTATGATTACCTTTGTAGATACGGTTGTACCCATAACGGCGCAATCTACCCAACCGGATCTGGCTCTTCCGGTTGGCACCACCCTGGATCGCTTCATCCTGAGTGAACAGAGTGCATTTCCGTTTGCTACGGGAGAACTGTCGCAGTTGTTGCGTGACATTGCGTTGGCCAGCAAGATTATTAACCGTGAAATTAATCGGGCGGGATTAATCGATGTGACGGGTGCCACCGGAACGGATAACGTGCAGGGCGAATCGCAGCAAAAACTCGACGTTATTGCTAACATTCGGTTTATTCGTGCACTCAAGAATGGTGGCGAAGTCTGCGCCATTATCTCGGAAGAAGAAGATGATATAATTCTGACGGGCAACCCCAATGGTAAATACGTCGTAGCCATCGATCCGCTGGATGGATCCTCCAATATCGACGTTAACGTTTCTATTGGGACGATTTTCTCCATTTACCGTCGAGTGTCGCCCGTCGGCTCCGTACCTACACTTGCCGACTTGCTCCAAGGTGGTCGGCAGCAGGTGGCGGCCGGGTACGTACTATACGGTTCATCGACCATCCTGGTGTTTACGACCGGGCAGGGTGTCAACGGCTTTACACTCGATCAGTCGCTGGGCGAATATATTCTTTCTCACACTGATATAAAGCAGCCCCGGACAGGTTCGATTTTTTCGTGCAACGAAGGGAACGTAGCGGAATACCCGGATAAGATCCAGACGTATTTGAATACCTGCAGACAACGCCGGATGACAGGTCGCTACATTGGCTCGCTGGTGGCCGATTTTCACCGAAATCTAATTAAAGGCGGTATTTACCTTTATCCGTCTACGCGTAAATCACCGGGAGGGAAACTCAGGCTGCTGTACGAATGCTTCCCAATGGCGTTCATTGCCGAACAGGCTGGTGGAAAAGCAACCGACGGCAGGCAGGCTATTCTCGACATTACCCCCACAGATTTGCACCAGCGATTGGTGCTGTATGTAGGTTCGCCTGATCTGATCGACGAGTTGCTTACGACAATATAAGCGAAGACAGACCTGAGTTTCAGGTCTGTCTTCGCTTATGATAGTGCGACATCAGGCAACAATTTCTTTCGGCTTTACGGACAGTTCTGGTTCGTCGCGGAGTTGCTGGCTGGCGTCGATCCTGAACCATAGCAGACCGCCCACTATAACGATGCCGCCGATCAGCCGAACCGGAATTTCGTAGCTCCCTGTGGTGTGTAGGATGAAGCCGAAGGCAGTAGCCATAATGGCCGATCCCAACTGTCCGGCCAGGCCCATCGTACCCGACACTGCCCCGGCATGTTGCCCACCAATGTCGGTCGCGGCCGACCACGACACGGGCAGCGTGAAGTCTTTAAAGGCAAGTCCCAACCCCAACAGTACAATAGCGATGCTACTATCTTTGGTGAGTGAACCGGCAATCATGCAGATGCCCGCCATGACTAGCCCAAACATACCCACGTAGCGACGACCAAAGGTTAGTCCCCGTTTTTTTGTGAAATAATCGGAGGCAAATCCACCGGCCAGACAGCCGAATATCCCTAATATGAACGGAAGCGATACCATCCATCCCAACTGCGATTTGGGAATACCCCGCCCGTTCTGCAAATATTTGGGCATCCACGACATGTAGAAATAAGCTCCGTAGAGCAGGCAATGATACATACCCATCAGCGCCCAGATGCTGGAGTTACCGAATACCATTTTCCAGGAAAGTAGCTTGTGTGATACGGCCTTTACGGTGCGACTGGCTTCGATTTCGATAATTTCGTCGGGAGTGATCCCCTTGATGTCGCGAGGTTCGTCGCGGAACCACCAGAACCAGTAAGCCGCCCAGAGCAGCCCCAACCCGCCAAACAGGTAAAACACGCCCCGCCAGCCAAAACTTTCGGCTAACTGGATCGACATAATAGGTGCCATTGCTCCACCCATTCGGCTACCCATCCAGACAATCGACTGCATACGGCCCCGTTCGATCGACGGGAACCATCGGGCAATGGCTACCGATACGGTCGGAAACGCACCTGCTTCGCCTGCCCCGAACAAAAACCGAACGATCAACAGGAAGTAAAAGCCAGTAGCAAGACCTGTCAACAGCGTAAAAGCCGACCACCAGAGTACAATGCGGAAAAGGGTCTTACGGGGTCCCACCCGGTCGACCAGCAAGCCGGTTGGAATTTCAAAAGCTCCGTAGGCCAGCGAAAACGCCGACATAACTATGCCCCACTGCTGGTCAGACAGGCCAAGTTCGCGCGTGATATCGTCGCCTACTGACGAAATGGAATTGCGGTCGAGGTAGGTGATAATCGCAAAAACGACGAATACAAGAATGAGTTGATAGCGTTTTTTCATGATATTAGAGGTCGAGCTGTTTTGCGTTGTCAGCAGGCCGGGCCCGTCGGCGAAACGACAATAGCTGGCCGGTAAAAATCAAAACCATACCCAGAATACTTTGCCAGGAATAGTGCTCATCGAACGCAACGTACCCAACGATAATGGCGAAAAAGACTTCAGAATAGCGGATAATGGCTAGAAAGCTAATGTCTTCGGTAGGTGCCTGGATGGATTTGGTCATGAAGTTCTGGGCCCAGAACCCCACTATACCAATCAGCAGCAGCCAGCCTATATCGGCCAGCGTTGGCGTGTGCCAGTCAGTCAACGCGCCTACTCCACCCAGCATGGCTGAAATAGCCATAAAGTAGTGCAGAATGACCAGTGGATGATCGTCGTCGCCGATATGCCGGATGATAATGGCCAATAATCCACCCGACACCGCCGACAGCAGCCCAATGCCCATGTCGAACACGCTGATGCGTGGGTTGAACCCTTTTAGAAGCAACACTCCCGAAAACGTAATGGCGTAGAACAACCACTGCCGATTCGACACTCGTTCGCCGAGAAATACCACCGCGAAGGCAGCAGTGGCGATTGGTGACAGGTATTTGAACGCTACCGCCGATCCAAACGGAATGTGAGTGAGAATGTAGAAAAATGAAAACATCGAGATTGACCCCACCAGCCCCCGAAAAACCAGCATAGACTGATTTTTACCCACTAGCGATACCCCGGTATAGCGCAGGCAGGCCACGCTCATCAACCAGCCGATCATTGACCGAAAAAAGATGTGCTGGGCACTGTTGAACTGAGGCAACAGCTTAATCAGCGACTGCATAATGGTGAAGCAGAGCGTGCTCAGAACCATATACTGAATGGATCGGCTGATTCCATTCAGACAGGGTGGGTTAGTAGAAGACATATCCCTGCATTAATTTGCGGGCTGTTCGCATCGTACCGACCTTCCGAACCTGAATCTGATCGCCCTGTCTGTCGAGTTCAATGTTGACTTCGATCACGCCCGCTGGATGCTCGATTACGACAAGTTCGGTCGGTTTGCCGTTTTCGCGGCCAACTTCACTGGCTACGGTGCCTTTGATCTTCAAGGCCGTACCGATACAGATAGCCCCTGTAACCGCGTGGCTGGGGTGCAAGCTATGTGGAGTCAGATATCGTGACCGGATATTGGCTGCTTCAGTCTGGGGTGTCGAGAGAATACCAATCTTGGGTAGTACACTGTTCGATACGTCACCCAGCCCCGCCAGCCGACCAGCTTCCCGGCGGATGCGTTCCAGCCGTTCCATCAATGCCCGGTTCGTTTTAAAAAAAGTTTCGTCTTCGCCCCCCGTTAGGCCAATGGCATCGGCCCGTAGCAGCACCATCACCGTGCCCGCGTCCAGAATCGACACGTCCAGGCTGTCGATTCGGTCTTTGAGGTGGCCAGTGGGAAGAAGTTTCTTTGTTTTGCTACCGACCTGATCAAACAGGTTCATGAGGATGGGGGCCGCCGTTCCCGGCACACCGTCGATCCGGGCCGTACCGTTATACTGCACCCGACCGTTGGGAGTCTGCACGATCTCCTCAATGACAGAATTCGTGTTGATATTGTAGATCATCACCTTCGTTTCGGGATTGGTGACCTTTACCCAGCCCTTCTCGATGGCAAACGGACCAACGCCCGCCATCATGTTACCACAAGGTGGGAGGGTATCGACGAGTGGATTTTCCAGATCGATCTGAGCGAACAGGTAATCGACGTCGATGCCGGGGCGAGTCGACGGCTGGGCCATTACGACCTTACTCGTTACGGTTTCTGCTCCACCCAGTCCGTCAATTTGCCGGGCGTCAGGCGACCCCATGATCCGCAGTAGAATCGCGTCGCGCTCGGCGCGGTTGCGTGGCAGATCGCGTAGGTCCAGGAACGGGCCACGCGATGTGCCTCCACGCATAAACACGCATGGAATGGCGTTGGCGGGTGGTGCAATCGCTTGGCACTGGGCCAGCATTGGGTATATACCGGCGTTCCAGTACAGAAGTCCAATCAGGAGTGCGGTAAGGCGTTTCATGAGTTTAGCGAAGATGGTTTCTGAAGGCTGTATTGTGCTGCCGACTTGCCCGCGTACCGCCCGAAAACTGCACCAGAAGTCAGGCCGGAGCCGCCAGGGTACCCGTGGAAGAAAACGCCCCCCACAAGTTCGCCACAGGCAAACAGTCCTGGGATCGGTTCATCAGTAGCGTTTAGCACTTCGCCGTTTCGATTTACGGCCAGGCCACCGTACGTGAAGGTAATACCGCATGTAACGGGATAGGCTTTGAACGGCGGAGTGGTAAGCGGATTAGCCCAGTTGGTTTTTTCGGGAGAAAGGCCCTGGGTTCGTTTTCCATCTTTTCGGGTGGGATCGAACGGTATGTGATGACTGATTTCAGTGGCCCGATTATACGCGTCAACGGTCCTCAAGGCAGTAGCCTGATCGATGCCGTCGAGTTTCCCGATCAGGTCGCTCAGGGTATCGGCTTCCACTACGCTTGCGAACCGGAATCGATAGTCAGCGTAGAGATATGGTTCGACACTGGCGTCGAAAAGCTGCCAGGCTACGTTTCCTGGCTGCTCGATGATTGCTTTACCGAACTGGGCATAGGTGTAGTTTCGCATATCCAACCCTTCATCGACGAACCGCTCTCCGAGCGCGTTGAGCATCAATCCGTACAGGTATGATATTTTTCGGTAGTGCTTGCGTTCGTTGTGCGGCAGGTCGGTGTTGCCATAGTCGGGCATGTTCTTATCCATCGGCACGGCATGGCATCCGCCAAAATTGCCTCGCAGAGCCGCCCCCAGTTTAGTGGCCAGTTCGAGACCCTTACCCGTGTTGTGGCGCGTGCCCCGCACCTTGGCGTCGGTCCAGGCATCGCCAAGAAACTGCGTTCGTAGTTCTTTACTGGCTTCAAATCCCCCGCAGCCCAGCACCACTGTCCGGCACGGAATCCAGAGAGGTATTCCGGAGCGCAGGCATCGCACGCCCCCCATTTTTCCATTCTGCATCACGACTTCTTCCGCGGAGCAATTGTACAGGATCGTTCCCCCCAATCGTTCAAACTCCGCCCGTTCGGCTCGTACCAGCCCGTCGCCTTCACCTTCTACGTCAAGGGCCAACCCGCCCCAGAACGTATGCCGCCCGTCTTTCAGAAAACTCTGCCGGGCATAGCTTGGGTCGAAACGAATATTATGACTCGATAGCCACTGCATGACGCTCAGGCTTTCATCGACCAGAAACTGCTGGGTTTCGGTGGGTGGTTCGCCCTGGTTAAAATACTGGAGGTCGGCTAGGAACTGCTCTTTCGGGTAGCTGCCGAAATCAGTATTTGCCAACCGATCGTCGGTCAGATCGCGGATCAGGGGCTTCAGATCCTCGTAAGAATCGAAGGCGAAGCGCATAGCTCCGGCTGTGTAGCGGCTATTGCCTCCCCACTCCAGGGCATCGGCCTTTTCGACCATCAACACATGAGCACCGTTTTCGAGGGCCGAAATGCCTGCGCACATGGCCGCACTTCCGCTCCCGATAATTAATACGTCGACACCTGGCAATTCGCCCTGGTTAGGTATAATCGTCATCAGATAGATAGGTAGAGGCCCCGGCAAATCGGGCCGGGGTCTGGTATCAAAATGCGTAATTAACGGTCAGATTCAGAAACCGTCCCTGCATACCGAATTGATTGGTCCGTCGTGAGAATACCACTTCGTTAGCCGTTTGAGGTACCTGAAGCAGGCTAGGGTAGACGTCGAAAATATTATTAGCCATGCCGATGATCGACAGCTTCCGGGTAGGCCGGAACGTTACTGATGCATCAAACAGAGTCTTGGCCCCAAACACCTGATAAGTCGGTGCATTAATATCGGTGGGTTTCTGGGCCAGTGTCGCCAGTGGGTCCGATACCTGCCCAAATCGTGACCCGCGCAGCATCAGCCCGATTTTACCGAAGTCATAGGAAAGGGTTCCAATAAACTTGCCTTTGGGCAGCCCTTCGGTGATATACAGCGTTGCTACCTGATCGGCTACCTCGACGCCTGTCGAGGTTTTGCGCGTTGCCCGCAATGTTGTATTCATTGACGAGTAGGCCAGATTTATACCCAGTTTACTCTTCACTCCCAAAAGCCGATTGTAAGTCGTGACCAGCTCAAAACCACGGGTACGCGTGTCGATGGCGTTGACGAATACATTGGCCGATTGCGGGAAACCAGCGGCTACGAACTGCGTAATTTTTGAGACATTGATATTGCCTGAGAGCATGATGCGGTTATTAACGTCGATCTGATACAGGTCAGCTGTAAGGGTAAAATGCTGGCCGATTTTCGAAGTGATCCCCGCCGAATAATCCCACGAGATTTCCTGCTTCAGCCCGTCGACACCCAACTTTTGCGCCAGAACCGACGAAGCTGGAATAATGGGATTGATGATCGAATTGTTGTTGTTATCGAACGAGATATTAATGTAGTTACTGTAGTAAGTCTGCGTCATGGACGGCGCTCGAAACCCCCGGCTGAACGAGGCTCGAACAGCAAATGGTTCAGCGATCTTGTAGCGGGAGTTGAGTTTGTACGACAGGTTGGAGCCGAAGTCGCTGTAGTTTTCAAACCGTACGGCGGCTCCTACCAATAGTTTCCGGGTCAGATCGCTCTCTCCTTCGACATACACCCCAACATTGGTGCGCCCCCACTGACCGGCTGCCCGGTCGCTGAAGCCTTCCCGCCCCGACGACCCTACATCTTTGGTTTGTCGGAGTGGACCAGCTTCGTAGGAAGACGGATCGCCAGAGCGCAACCGGTAGGTTTCGTAGCGTATTTCCGTACCCGCACCGAGGTTGAAGTTCGGATAACTTCCCTGGCGGAAAGTACGGGCAATATCGGCATTGAACAGGGATTGTGTTATGCGGGTTTGCCCAACGTAGAACGACGTCGGCGACTGATCGCCCAAACTGGGATTTACCGTATTATTGGCATACCAGTCGACCTGGTTCATGCTTTGTGAGAGGCTGAAATCGCTATTCCAGTTTCCCGGTTTCCCTTTTATTCCAGCCGTCAGCGAGTAATCCAGCAGATTGGCTGGTGCTTCCGGGTTGTAGCCGTTCGGAAAGATAGACAGCACCGATCGGCGAGTGTTTGACGGAGCCCTGGTAAACACACCCGTTACGACGTGCTTGTGCGTGTAACCGCCAAAGCCGTAGAGTTGCCAGTTGTTGTTGAGCGGCAGGCCCGCGTTGATGAACAACCCATAGGTGGTATTGCGGGCCGATCCCAGCACGGCCTGTTTCAGGTCGATGTTGTTCTGTTTGACAAGCAGTGCATCCTGTACGGGGTCTGCGACAAAGAAGCCGCTTGATGCTTTGTATGAACCCGATCGATCGTAGCCATCCGTGTGCGAGTAGGTAAGCGTGGTGTTAACAAAGCCGCGTCGGGCCAGTTTTAGTCCAAAATTAGCGTTCAGGTTATACGTGGCCCCGTCGGTGATAAGCGCAGGTGGCGTATGTCTGGTCACGTCCAGATTCGGTTTGGAATAGCCGATTCCCGTGAATACATTGACCGAACCTCCTTCGGCGGCATCGTTGAGTTCGAGGTTGATAACCCCCGCAATGGCATCGGAGCCGTATTGAGCAGCCGCTCCGTCGCGCAGTACCTCGACCCGTTTTAGTGATAAAGCTGGCACGGCGTTAATGTCCGTTCCCACTTGTCCTTTTCCGACACCATCATTGATGCTCAGAAACGATACTTTGTGCCGACGCTTATTATTAACCAGCACCAGCACCTGATCGGGGCCCAGGCCACGCAACGTAGCTGGATCGACAAAAGGGGCCGCATCATTGATCCCGAACTTAACGGCGTTGAACGAGGGAGCTGCGAACGTAATAGCCTGCCCCAGATCGACTTGTCCTGACGTTTGAAGTTCTTTGGCGTTTATAACGTCAATAGCCACGGGCCTGTCGACATCCGTACGGGGTTGGGCAAACCGCGATCCTACCACAACGACTTCCGACAGGCTGGCTTCCGACTGTTTCATCCCAATGGTGAGCGGAGTAAAGCTTTCGATGACCAGCTCCCGGCTACTATAGCCGATGTACGAGAAGATTAGCGTTTCGCCCATGTTGGCGTCGATGCTAAAAAGGCCCTCGGGACTAGTGACCGTACCACGTTGGGTTCCTTTGATCACTATGCTGACGCCCGGCATGGCTTCGCCCCGCTCGTCCAATACTTTTCCAGTCATAGTTTCCATACTGGCGAGCCGAGGTGCGTTTGGGTGTGCGCCGGTCGAACGGTTCAGGATAATTTTGTTGCCGCTCACTTCGTAGCTCAGTTGCAGGGGTTGTAGTAACTGATTCAGTACGTTTGATAGAGGTTCCTGTCGAATACTGAATGTCACCAGCCGATTGCTCTGAATCAGCCGGGAACTGAAGACAAACTTTACCTGCGCAAGCGTTTCAAGCTGGGCCAGCACACGTTCGAGCTGCTGATTGTAGCATTGAAGCGTTACGGTTCGGTCAAGTACTTCCTGGGCTCTGATTTCGGTAGCGTAGGTCAGTCCGGAAAATAGTAGAGTGACGAGTAACGGGGCGCAACTCAATTTCATGAGTTTGAGCAACAGTGAATGCCGGGTAATGAAAAAATGCATAGATTTAAGGGGGTTTAGTATTGGCAATAAAAACCTGACGCCCATCGGGAGATGAGTA
Source organism: Spirosoma aureum (assembly GCF_011604685.1). Classification (NCBI taxonomy): domain Bacteria; kingdom Pseudomonadati; phylum Bacteroidota; class Cytophagia; order Cytophagales; family Cytophagaceae; genus Spirosoma; species Spirosoma aureum. The sequence continues at coordinate 1,074,788 of NZ_CP050063.1, forward strand.
AAAACCCCCTTAACTGCGCTGGAAACGGGTTTAGGGGAGCTTGCTATCGGCAGCTCTGCGCTAACAGAGTTGCCGTTTTTTTTAACACTGTTTACATTTATTTACAGCCTTTTCCATTGACGATGATCTGTCCATCGACGACTTCATACTGAGCTTCGATTGCCCGGCAGACCAGATTCAGCTTACCGTATAGTGATTCGTCGGCCAGCGACGCTGTAACCGGGCAATCGCTCATAAGATCAGCATCGTATTCAATGGGAATCCCGTAGGCTCGTTGAATACGCTCAAAGACAGTGGAAGCTGGTGTATTGCGAAAATCGAAAACGACTACTGCTTCGGGCTGAATCAATTGCGGACTCCCGACGATGCTCCGGGCAAAACTGTCAGTCTTTCGGTTGTAAACAAGCTGTTGATTGGGCGTGATAATAACGCCCTGAAGCTTTTTGACAGCCACCGATCGGCTAACCTCTGTTTCGCGATAGACGGATACTTTACCCGTCCGAACCACCACCTCAACTCCTTCCTGATCAGTTCGAGCCTTCACCAAAAAGCTGGTTCCCAATACCTTTGTTACAATTTCGCCAGCATGGACCAGAAAGGGCTGCTTCGGATTCCGGGCCACGTCGAAAAAACCGTCACCATCCAGATATACCTCCCGGACTGCTCCTGTGAACCGGGCGGGATAGCTTAGTCGGCTGTTTTTAGCCAGCCGAATCCAACTACCATCAGGCAGGTCGACGCGGAGCGGCTCACTGTTGGGGTTGACTTGCTCGATAAGATCTTTCTGGCTTACCTGCTGGGTGTAAAGCGAAGCAGGAATGGTGGTTTGGTACACGTAGGTCCATATGCCTACGGCGAGCAGCACCGACGCGGCCAGCCCCCACCGCACCCAGTTGTTGTCCCAGAGTGGCCGAGCGATCGGATGGTGGATTGTGTTGGTCAGGCTGTCCTGCATCTGAAGGAATTGCTGGCGGATGTATTCCTCCGACCACTTGAGTGAGAGTCGGTTTAAGATCGAAACAGCGGCATCGACCGTCGGCAACTGATCGGGATGGTCTTCCAGAAACTCATTCCACTCCCAAACGTCGGCTTCGTTTTTTTGAAAATAAAAGTTCAGAAAGCCTTCGTTGGTTAGCAGGTCGTCAAGAATAAGCGGGTACGTTGGTTTCACCACGACGCATCGGTTGGTCTTCATCTATACAGAGGAACCTTATCGTCTGAATCTTCCTGTTTTTTGTAGAAAAAATTGTAGAAAATTTATACTAATTGCTCAGATTGGCTTCAGCAGCGTTTTTAAACGCTTCAATGCTTCGTGTAACGTCTTATAAATACTGTCGATTTGGAGGCCTGTCTGCTCTGAAATTTCTTTATACGACAGTTCTTCAAAGTATTTGAGTGTAATGATCTGTTTCTGGCGAGAGGTCAGTTCATTCATCGCCTGTACAAGCTGACTGCGCCGAATAGCATCTTCTTCCTGTGCCACGAGAATTTCTTCATAAGATGTTACAGGTAGATAAACCCCATCAAGCGGCTCTGTAGCTGTCCGCTGGAGTTTGATTACGGCTTTCGCAAGCCTTTTTTTTAACGAACCTTTCAGATAGGCTTCAAACGACACCACGTCGCCTAGTGTGTGCCTGTACTGCCAGAGATCCTGAAAGATCGCCTGAATGGCTTCTTCGGTTAGGGTACTGTCAAATGACCATTTTATCCCAGTCCGAAAAAGTGGATTGTAATACGTATTAAATAGATACTGAAGCGCCTTCTCATCATTTTGCCTGAGGGCTTGAAGAATCAGAGCATCTACATATTGACCATTTTCTGCATTATTCATGGATAAAATAAGAATAATGTAAAGTTGCCAATAAAGGTAGGCTTTTTAAGTCACATAACTTAAGATAAGGTGACTATATCGTTCAGGAGATTTTACTAAATGATAAGAGCAGTCTTGTAAACTAGTGGAAATAACACAAATCAAATGCAGTATGACACGGTACTAAAACCCAGAAACCAATATAAATACGTATCTTGATCATTAGTTGCGAAATAGGTAAACAGCAATTTATTGGCAGCACTTCACCAATAACCTCATTCAAGCTCATCGGCTTTAACGAGTCCTGGCTGCAGAATTAGTGGATAAGCTGTGCATCTTTATTGCCGAACAAAAGCCGTAAAGTGGAAACATTCTGAGTAATTGTTCCCAACAGAATAAAATCTACCTATTACTTTAATACTGTAGATCATCTAAAAAGCCTTGCGAACCAGAGAGTTGCAAGGCTTTGAAATTGTACTATCTGTGCTCCCGAAGGGATTCGAACCCCTATCGTCGGTACCGGAAACCGAAATTCTATCCATTGAACTACGGAAGCAGGATTTCCCTATTTGGGAGTGCAAATATACTAGCTTTTGCGCTAAAAACGCAAGTGGATGCCTAAGATGATTTAACCGGAGAACGATTAAGCCCATATGCAACCTGACTTTCTTCGCTGTCGATTAGGTAATTTTTTGCGCAACGAGCTATAAATGAGTGCATAGTAGTTAGGGCTAGGTTTTCTCTTCGATCTCACCAATCTTTTTAGCCCGTTTAGGCAAATGTTCCGCCAATTGCTGAAAGTTCTTGATAGGAGGGCGAGGTTTTTCGGCTTCACCGATCAGGAAGCCATAAGGATTTAGCGATTCGACCGCATCAAAAATAACTTTTAAAATGGCCGTCATCGGTAAAGCCAGAACCAAGCCGGGAAACCCCCACACATTTTCCCACAAAATGAGCACAATAATGGCTGCCAATGGATTGATACTTACTTTCGAACCGACGATGTAAGGTGTAATAAAATTGCCTTCCAGAGTTTGGACAAATAGAAACACACCTATCACCCCCAGTGCTTTCAGAGGATTATCTTCCGTAACGAGCGCATAAGCTGCTGGTAGAAGCGAGCCTAGTGAAATGCCAAAATAAGGAATGAGCACTAAACAGGCTCCGAAGAAGCCAAAGAAAATAGCGTAGTCAATGCCCAGAATAAGCAATCCCACCGTCATTAATGTGCCAATGATCAGAATGACAAGAACTAATCCGGCAAGGTAGTCTTTCACTACATTATAAATGCCACTTAGAACCGAATCGATCTTCGACCGTCGTGTACCATGAAATACCCTGTAGAAAAACGACCGGAAAAAGTCGCGGTAGAGCAAAAAGAAGAAAATGAATAATAGTACCAGAAAAACATCCGTCAATGTACTGGTTGTGGCTAAAAGTGTACTGGTCAGAATGGTGCCACCTTCAGACAGGGCTTGGTTCAGATACTTGCGAACTTCATTGACTTGCCGCTGACGATCGATGTTCAGGCGTTCATCGGCATAGGTTTGAAGTTGTGCCAGATACTCATTGCCCCGCTTAATTAATTGGGGTATTACTTCCGCAAAACTGCTGATCTGCATAGAGACAGCGTAAAGAATACCGACAATAACGGCCAGTGTCAGGATTAAACACAACGCAATGGCCAGGATGCGTGGCACCCGCCAATTTTCGAGCCGTTGTGCTAATGGGAAGAGAAGAACAGAGAAGAGAATTGCGAAGACCAGTGGAATCAGTAATCCCTGTAGAGCATGCAATCCGTAAATAATGATAACTAATGACAGTAATACGCAGGCAATTTTAGCGTATGAGGGGAGCTTAACCTCCCGTGCGCGAGTATCCATGATGCTGCATAAACGCTATTTAGAGACTAATCGTTATTTTCTTTTTGTGATTCGATAGATTAATGAGGAGCTAACTGATTTTCAACGGCTTTGTTTCTTAAGTGGCATAGCGTAACGCAGAAGGCTAATCGACTAGAAGTCAGTTAGTAGGTAAGCGCAAAAAAGTTTGTTGGCTTGTTAAATTATTGTTAAGTATGTGTTCCTTAGGCGTAACGTTGTGGATAAGCCACGTAACTTCGGGGCAGCCTAAGCTAAAAATAGGCTTTTCTCACCAACTCTGCTTCACATGAGTGCTGCTAAAGCTGCTCAACCGCTGCATCGCATCTTAGTCGTAGACGACGACGCTGACATTGTCGAGATGCTCGAATACAATCTCGCCAAAGAAGGTTATGATGTCCGTACGGCAACTGACGGACGTAAAGCCGTCGAAATTGCACGGTCTTATTTACCCGAGCTGGTTATGCTCGATATTATGATGCCGCATTTAGACGGCATCGAGGCTGGTCGACAATTGCGTGACATTCCGGAGTTACGCCAGACCTACATTCTTTATCTGACAGCCCGCTCAGAGGAATATTCCGAGGTGGCCGCTTTTGATGTAGGAGCCGACGATTATATCACCAAGCCCATCAAACCACGCGCCTTGATGAGCCGGGTAAATGCTCTTTTCCGCCGGGAAGCGCAGAAAGCTGATCCAGGCGAACAGATCAATATTGCCGAATTGACGATTAATCGCAAAAATTATTCGGTCACTCAGGACGATAAGTCGGTGATTCTTCCAAAAAAAGAATTTGAATTACTGTTTTTTCTGGCACAGCACCCTAATAAGGTGTTCAGTCGCGAAGAACTTCTTCAAAAAATCTGGGGTGCAGATATCTATGTCCTCGAACGTACGGTAGACGTTCATATTCGTAAACTCCGCGAGAAAATCGGGGATACACATATCCGAACCCTCAAAGGGGTAGGGTATATGTTTACAGACCAACCCGAATAAGCGAATGAGTGAATTAGTGAATGGGCGAATCTGTTTATTGAACAGTGTCTGCATGAATAAGAAACTCATGCAGACACTTATTCACTTATTCGTCTAATGTCCCTAAGTCCCCGATTTATTGCCCTGTTGCTGGCGTCGTTAATTTCGGCGCTGACGCTGGCGTTTTTGACATTTGTAGAAGGCGTAACCAACAACATGCTGTTTGTGGTTGGTGTATCGTCGTTTGTCATCTCGTTTTTTCTAGTGTTATACGCGATTGAACTGCTGGTATTCCGGGAGGTCAATAAGATGTACAAAACGATCCACAAACTTAAGATCCGCGATTTTACGATCTCCCGTAAAACAATAATCAAGAACACCAATCCTTTCAAAAAGCTCAACGACGAAATTTTTGTCTATGTCGCTAAAAAACAGAAAGAGATTGATGAGCTAAAGCGTCTGGAGCAATTTCGGCGCGAATTTCTGGCCGATGTTTCGCACGAATTAAAAACGCCCATTTTTGCTGCTCAGGGCTTCATTCATACGCTGATCGACGGAGCGGTAGACGATGAACATGTTCGGGATAAGTTTCTGTCGAAAGCCGCCAAAAGCCTGGATGGACTCGATGCGCTGGTTAAAGATTTAGTCGCGCTCTCGCAGTTGGAAACCGGCGAAGTGAAAATGAGTTTCGAGCGGATTGATATTGCTCACGTGACTCAGGAGGTGTTTGAACAACTGGAGAAAATTGCACAGGCGAAACGGGCGTCTCTTAAGATGCGTCTCGACCGGCCTGGCCCGGTTTGGGTCAAGGCCGATATGCAACGCATTACCCAGGTCATGACCAACCTGATTGAAAACGCGATAAAATATGGTAATGAAAACGGCAAGGTTATCGTCAGCCTGGAAGAAGATAAGAAACACACGCTGATTTCAATTCGCGACGATGGCCCCGGTATTCCGCCCGAACATTTAAGCCGGATTTTTGAACGATTCTACCGGGTCGAAAAAAGCCGCTCCAAAGATCGGGGCGGCACGGGTTTGGGATTGGCAATCGTCAAGCATATTCTGAATGCCCACAAAGCCAAGATTACGGTGATGAGCAAACTGGAAAGAGGCACGACATTTCGGTTTAAGTTAGAACGAATGGAATAGCTGAGGCATGATTATCCCTTCGAGTTCGCTTAAATCAGTCGTTTTAAGGCAAAATTGGCGACGAAAATCTGACCGTTGCGTCTGACCAGCACCGACACTTCTTTTCCTTCTCCTTTTTGGAGTATTTTGTAAATATCGCTGATCGTCAGTTCGCTAACTGAGCTATTGTTAACAAACAAAACTTCATCACCTTCCTCAATTCCAGCCAAAGCAGCCGGTGAGCCTTCAATGATCTTGCCTACGTAATAGTTACGGAATCGCTCGCCTTTAGCGCGGAGTTCTAATCCACTCATGTCGTGCTCAAACGATTCACGCATTAAACGTTTGATTGGCTTCATGACAATGTAGCGATCCGGATAATTGAACGTGACGTTAAACCGACGTAATAACTCGCAGCCAACATTTCCCTGACGTTCGGGCATATCGACGAGTTTCATGCCAAAAGCGGCACTGTCAGGAAACGACGCCAGAATATTATCCAGCTCATAACGCCCAAATTTTACTTTCTGAATTCGGCCCATACTGCCGTTAATAACACCATTTAAGCCGCGGCCCAATTGAGCCCGAACAACTTTTGCCGGCAATGGCATAGCTGACGTGCTTCTCGAACGATCGAGCAGGAGCGCATGACCAGCACCCGTATCTAAAACTACCCGAAGCGGCATTGATTTATCGCCGTCGAAAACAGCCAGCGCATCGGTATAGGCTTTGGTATCCTGAATGGTGATCGGATATCGATCACCTTTTCGTTTTTTATACCGGTACTTTTTCGGCTGCATGATCATAAGCTCCCGGCGCTGGAAATCAACGTTTACCACGAAATTGGCAAAGAGCTCATAACCAAAAATGCCATGAACCGGGGTTCCGACATATTCCGATAGCTTTAAAATATCTTCGTCCAGAATAACAAGGTTATGGTGCGAAGCACGCATACCACCCATACTCAGGTTCGTATTGATCGCGATAGAAGCCGTTAAGTTGCCGCCTTCTCCCGCGCCGGTCAGCTTCACTTTGCGTGAGAGTGTGAGCGGCTGTTTGCGGAAAATGCTGGGGTCAGTAATGATTGTATTACCAACTCCCGTATCTAAAATAAATTGCAGCGTATCGGAATCATTGATCTGGACGGGTACAATGATGAGATTTGAATGCAGCTGGAAAGGAATTCGGGTCCATGAACGATTACCGGCGATATAAAAGCCGTAGCGGTCCCGATCTGGAGTATGCTTATGGTGATCATCACCCCAAGCCACCAGACCGGTGCAAAGCATGCAGATTATCAGGATCACCGCTTTCATGTAAATGTGTTTATGGCATTGAAATTACGTATTTTTTACTTGAATAACACAAAAAATAGATGACTGGTTTACTGAGTTAACAAACGGTCAACGGAGTATCTGGCCAACTGCGTAAAATTTAGCGCTGGGCCGGGTGGAGTGTTCGGCTGAAAACCCCTAATTTCGCCCGTAATTGATGAACATGAGTCCTGTTCGTTTAATTCGTATCAGTTGATTATTAGCACATTATTCCCTCTATTATGCGTAAAAAGATAGTTGCCGGTAACTGGAAAATGAACAAAACCTTCGAGGAAGCAAAAGCCCTGCTGTCGGAGGTTGTCAATATGATTAGTGATGAAGTTACGGGCGATGTCGAGGTGGTGCTTTGCCCGCCTGCGTTGTACCTGGCCGCATCGCGTCAGTATATCACGTCGGGCGGTAAGGTTTCACTGGGTGCACAAAATTGCCATGAGAAGGCATCGGGTGCCTACACGGGCGAAATTTCCGCCCCAATGCTCCAGTCGATCGGTGTTGACTATGTTATTCTGGGCCATAGCGAACGCCGGCAGTATTTTGGCGAAACCAATGCACTCCTGGCAGAAAAAGTAAACATCGTTCTCGAAAACGGGCTGACACCAATCTTTTGCTGCGGTGAGTCACGCGATCTGCGTGAAAATGGGGATTATATTGGTTTCGTTAAAGATCAGGTCACTGAAAGCCTTTTTCACCTGTCGGCTGAATCTTTTGCTAAAATCGTCATTGCCTACGAACCCATCTGGGCCATTGGTACTGGTTTAACGGCTTCGTCGGCGCAGGCGCAGGACATGCACTTTGAGCTTCGTCAGCACATTGCCAGCCAATATGGGGATGCTATCGCTCAGGACATCACGATCCTTTATGGTGGTAGCGCTAATGAGAAAAATGCTGCCGAACTCTTCGCACAACCCGACGTTGATGGAGGCCTCATTGGTGGAGCCTCGCTCAAGTCGCGGGAGTTTCTGACCGTTGTTAAGGCGCGTCAGTAATTAATTGCGCCAACCTGTTTTCCTGCGGGCCAGAGAACATAGAGGAGCAATGGGCTAAACCTATGTATGCTCTGGCCCTGACGGGAAATTGGTTCATAACCTGGCCAAGCCAATCTAAAAAACACCAGGAATCGTATCGAGTCTGACCTGATCAGTATGACAGCAGCCTATTTTGTCCGGGCATTTACTATGCAACCCCATCCTGAGGGTGGCTACTTTGCCGAAACCTATCGCTCATCGGAAACGATTCCACAGTCGGCTTTACCCGATCGATTCACGGGTTCACGTACGTTCGGGACCGCGATTTATTTCCTGCTGGAAAGCCACCATGTTTCGGCGCTTCATCGAATTCAGGCTGACGAAATATGGCATTTCTACGCGGGCGGACCACTGGAAGTGTTCGTGATTTCGCCAGCCGGCGAACTGAACGTCATACGACTAGGCAGTAATATCGATCAGGGTGATGTGTTTCAGGCTGTTGTGCCTGCCGGCTGCTGGTTTGGCTCAAAACCGGCTGATGGAAGTGCTTTTTCGCTGGTTGGCTGCACTGTTGCACCCGGTTTCGACTTTGCTGACTTTGAAATGGCCGAACAGGATACATTACTTCAGGCCTATCCTCAACACCGGGAGGTGATCGAGAAATTATCTAAACCGCCTGGGCCACAGGCGGTTTAGATTACCTGAAATTTACATTACCAAACTTCGATACAACCCGGACTTTAGTGCCGGAGCCGCTACCAATTTTGCCAATGTACTGTTTGGTCAATCGTGGGCCAGAATGCCCGTTTTTATCTTCGGGTTGGCTCGTAAAGTGCATTGACTGCCCTGATGAATAGTTAAAATTTCCATAGCTGACAGTCACGTCGAAGTCACAGTTGTTCCCGCTTTCCATGGGGAGCGCAACAGAGGAATAATTGGCCTGAATATCGACATTGTCGACCGTCTTCGGCAGCTGATCGATCCGGAATCCACCCGAAAAATCAAGCTTAATCCGTCCCGATTCGCGCAGAGTTCCAATCTTGGCGCCTGAGTAATTGATATCGGCGTCGAGCTTGCCAACATTACCAATCGTCATTTTACCAAATTTATTATTCAGCGTCAGAACGTTTACCCGATCCAGATCAAGGCTTGCATAAGCGATGTCCAGTTTACCCTCGTCGAGATTACGGATATCGGCTTTGCCATAGGCCACATCAATATCGTTCTGACGACCAGTAAGTTCATCGGCACTGAAGTTGCCATAACGGCAGTGAACAGAGAGTGGTGCATGAAACGAAGGTATGCTCGTATTGCCAAACTTGTTCCGAATTGTCAGAGCGTTTTGCTTGGGCATCATTACCTCGTAATTGATCTTTACAAAGTTCCGTTCACCGTTGCTTTTCCAGCTATTCATGCTCCAGTTCGACAGACTATTCTGGCTAAAATTCGTCCGAATCAGGATCTGGTTGCCATTCCGTTTTTCTTCAATAGAGACGGCGTCTAAAAACCGTTGTACTCGTTCATCAGAATCTGAATTGGCTACGATGGTAATCTGAACGCGGATTTCACTTTTATCCCACAGTCCAACTGATATCTGGCCAAATTGATTGTCAACGACCAGGTTATCTTTAGCGTCGACATCGAACAGCTTGATAATGGTTTTCTTTCGTTCAATCGCGCCGGTTTCAATCGGATCCTCTGCCCACGTCAATAAAGGGCATAGGACAAGCAGCAGGCTATACAGGGTTTTCATTAGTTTGCTGTTTAATACGCTTAATAACGCGCAACTGTTCATTGAGCAGGTTGATTTGAAGTTGCAGGTTTTGAATCATTGCTTCTATCAGCATTTCCTGATTCGGATTTTTAGGCAAATCGGCTTTCAGGGATTGATATGAATTTTCGAGCCGATTCAGATCCGTTGCAAATTCCTGATAGAGACTGGGATTATCTTCGGTCATGTGTTTCAGTTCATCGCGTTTGACGTCAATCAGGCGGGTGTAGTGAACCACTTCTTTAGCATAGGTCGGTCCAACGGCTACCACCTCGGGCTGATGGGTAACGCCATACTGATAGTTCATGTATAGAAAGCTACCGGCCAGCAACAACACGGCAATGGATGCTGCTACCCGCCAGTCCAAGCCAGGCCAGCCTATTTGCATGCTGCCAAACCGCGACGGATTTTTATGTATAGTCTGAAACGGTGATGTATTAGTTGGCCGAGTTTCACCCATGGTGGATCCGGTCGATTGCTGTTCAGGCAACCCGGCTTCTATTTTTCGCCACAAATCAAGCGGAGGTTCTTTGTCATCAAAGGCCTCACGGTTGTCGCGTACGAAGCGTTCTAAATTATCTTTTCTCATCATTGGCTTTGTTGTTTATTGCAATAGTTCCAGCAACCTTTTTTTTCCACGTAAATACTGAGTTCTTGAAGTTGTTTCGCTGATTTTCAATACGTTACCGATCTCTTCGTGGTCGTAACCTTCGAACAAATACAACGATAAGACAACGCGATATCCTTCGGGCAATTGTTGCATCGCCCGCCGAACCCGCTCGACTTCCAGCTGAGTTCCTTCTTCGTCATAAGGCTCTGGATCGGCAAAGTCGGGTCCATCGTCTTCCCCCAATCGATTTGATTCCAGATCGACAAGCTCCAGCCGACGGCTTCGCAGGTGATTAATGGCCCGGTTAACCACAATCTGCTTCAGCCACGCACCGAATGTACTCTGCCCCCGAAAAGACCCGATGTGGTTGAATGCATCCATGAACGCTTCCTGTAATACATCTTCTGCTTCGGCCTCATGGTTGAGAATGCGCAGGCAGACGTTATACATCGCTTTGACGTACTGCTGGTAGAGTTCATACTGAGCCCGTCGCTCACCCTGTTGGCAGCGTTTGACCAGTTCAGCATGGCGATCCGGGTATGGTTTTGGTTCCAACAGCTTCAGCGTATTCTGTGGTTTAGGTTGTAATCACAGAAAAGATGGAAGAAAAAAGCGAATGTTGCACTGATATGTAAAAAATAATGTAGCTACGCTAAATAGATGGTGTCAGGCGTGCAATAAAGTAGATTTAGCTCCGTTGTTATCGTTTATATACAGCTGATTCAGTGTGACAGACAGGCTTTTAGCTCAAAAACCTGTCTGTCACACTGAATTATTTTTTTGTAGAAATTTTATTGGCTGAACTGCCGGGGAGCGTTCCGGTTAATTCACTGACGATCCGATCAGCTTTGTATATATAGCGCATGGCCGCTACGATCCCTCCTGTATGAACCGAGATTGTCCGGTTGGCATCTGGTACAAAAATAAATTCTCCCGGCAAACTTTCCATATTACCATCGAAGGCCAGTCCGACCGCTTCCCGATTTTTATTGATCATGGGGCTACCTGAATTTCCGCCAATAATATCATTCGTGGAAATAAAACACATGGGCTGTTTAAGCAATTCAGCGGGTGGGTTTTTCCAGCGGGCGGGTAAATTCCAGGGAGCTTTATCTGCAAACGAGTAATTGCGGTCATAGAGTCCGGCAAATGTGGTTAGAATGGGCGCTTTTGTTCCGTTATAATCATAGCTCTGCACGACACCGTCATTAATCCGGAGCGAGAAGGTTGCATCGGGCGGTACGGCAGAACCATAAACATCGTAGAGCATTCGACCCAGCTGACCGCGCAGCACTTCCTGTCGTTGTGTGATCTGCCGTGCCTGCCGTGCCGCCGTTACATAACGGGGAAAACCGATACGAGCCAGGGCTAATAGCGGATCATTGGAAGCGGCTATGGCTCCCGGCCGGGTAGCCAGTTCTTTAACAAACGCCGGATCTTTCAACTTTGTGGTTTTAAGCAGATAAGCAGCCGCTTCTTTAGGCGTTCGATTTTTGCCGGAAGCTGTTTCAAATGCCGCTTTTATGTAAGGGTCGTCGTTACCCAGGCCAATTTGCGCTTCTGCCAGGTGAGCGGCCAGGTAGGCCTCTTCCAGTACAGCGCTTTTGACGTTTGGTGTAACAACCAGAGAGCGTGCATTTTCGGCATCCTGCGGACGCGAGGTTAGTAACTCGCCAAATTGTGTTAGAACGTTGGCAAATGTGAGCAGTTCACCCATCATTCGCTCGCTCGGAGCCAAATAGTTGGCATCTCTGAATAAGCTCCGCAACTGTGCTGTATTAGCGGCAAGATCATCCCAGGTCTTCAATTGATCGGTGGGGAGATTTTTGGCTTTTGCTGCGGCCTGAAATTGGCGTTCAAAGGTCGCCTTACGTGCTAATAGGCCCGCATCGCGCAGCCCTGCCAATTGGCCTCCATACGCTTTAAGACTATTATCATAGCTGAAAATCTCATTTAAAATACTGTCATTTTTGGCGGTTGCATTATAGGCCTTCAGGGCCGCAGACCGATTAGTCAGTAGCTGGATAGTTGCTGGCGTCTGTAGATCCCGGTCAAATTCGAGTTCGGCTACGGTTTTGAGCCGCTCGGTATGCCCCGGATTACCAATCACAAAAATGGGTTCTCCGTCGCGGATGCCGTTCGTGTTGAATTTAAAGAAATGGGTCGTTTGCAGTGGTTTACCATTATCGTAAACCCGGAAAAAAGAACAGTCCAGCGCATAGCGAGGATACGTAAAATTGTCATAATCACCACCGAAAAAACCTAGCTGCAACTCGGGCATGAATACAAGCCGAACGTCGGTATAGCGTTTGAAGCCATAGAGTGCATATCGACCACCGTCATAGAATGTGATCGTTTGAAGTTCCAGACCCTGCCAGCCTTCCTTGCTTCCATATTCCTGTTTTATGGTCGTAAATGCCTGTTCACGAGCCTGCAACTGTGCCTGTTCGGAACCAGCACCGTTCATCGCGTCCTGAACCCGTTTCGTAATATCGTCGATCTTGACCAGCTGATCGACGAACAGGCCATCTACTTTCCGCTCTTCGGTTAGAGTTTTTGCGTAGAAACCAGTGGCATTCAGATCTTCGCCTTTACGGGTAACGCCCGTGCCCGACTCGCGGGCACAATGGTGATTTGTCATCACCAGGCCATTGGCCGATACGAATGATGCCGAGCAGTAGTCGGCAAAACGTAAGGAAGCCAGCCTGGCTTCATCAAACCATTTTTCGTCGGGTTTAAAATTGTACGTCTTCGTAAAATAGTCCTTGGGTGGACTGTCGAAGGTCCACATTTTCCCCAGGTCGAGCGGGCCACCTATGGCGCTATCGGGTTGATCTGCCGACGCGGTTACAGAATAGGATTGAGTCGTTTGTGCAGAGAGTGGGCCGACCAGGTTGGCTATCAATGCAGCAGTCAGCAAAGTGGAGCGAAGGTTGATCCTATGCATCAGAGAAAAGGAGCTATTAGTCAATAAAACGTGAATTTAAGGGCAAACGTTTTACCGGAAGTTATTTTATCCTTCGGCAATGGGTCATTTGAGAGGTCAAAAACTTTTAACCGAAGCTTAATTGTACGCCTTTAATCGATTGCTGATCATACGCATCTAACCTATGAATTGCGTAAAAAAACAGATCCTTAGTTATGAAAACGAATAAATTGCTTGGACTCCTGACAGCGCTAGTTCTGCTCGTATCTGTGGCCGGTTGTGTTCCGGCCTATTATGGTAACCGTTACGGCAGTTATCACGGACGGCATCATCATCCATATGCGGCTCGCCCGGTTCCAGCCCGGCCTTATGGAGGCTATGGGCATCCGGGCTGGTAGATCAGATTTTGTGTCAAATGCGACGGGGCGCTTCAGAAGCGCCCCGTCGCATTTGACACCAGATTTATTAACTCATTTCATTTTTTAGCATAATTTCCTGCCCAACCTTATCGTCTTTTCGAACGAAAGGCCGAATAATGATCCGGGTTCCGCGCTGATAGGTGAAGAGCCGATAGATCCAGTTGCTGAAAACGATCAGTTTACTACGGAACCCCACTAAATACCAGATGTGAACAAACAGCCAGGCCATCCAGGCAATGAACCCGCCGAGGTGCACATTGCCCGGTAAGTCGGCTACGGCACGACTGCGCCCAACAATGGCCAGCGATCCTTTATCGAAGTATTCGAATGGCTCAGTAGGCTCGTTCTTCATTAGTCGACGCAGATTTTTGGCCAGATGAACGCCCTGCTGAATTGCAGGCTGGGCAACGCCGGGGTGGCCTTTCGGGTATTTTTCCAGCTTCATAAAGGCAATATCCCCGATGGCAAATACATCGGTCATCCCCTGGATACGATTAATGGGATCGACCAGAATTCGTCCTTTTTCAATGGATTCGGCTGGAATCCCCTCAATCAGTGCTCCTGTAACACCAGCGCCCCATACCAGTGTCTGGGTTTTAATCTGTTCTCCACCTTTGAAGGTTACCGTCTCGCCATCGTACGATTCGACCAGCGTATTTAATTTAATAACAACACCAAGGTCTTCGAGATAACGTTGTGCTTTCTGTCCCGCTTCATCCGACATAGGCGGCAATACCTTGCCTAAGCCCTCCACGATATAGATTTTCATCTCACTGAAATCGAGTCCAGGATAATCGTTTGGCAGGACGTGTTTACGCATTTCGGCCAGTGATCCTGCCATTTCAACACCGGTTGGTCCCGCCCCGGCAATGACGAACGTCAGTAGACTTTGTCGTTCCGCCGAATCGGTAGTGACGCTGGCCTGTTCAAAACATTGGAGAAACTGACTCCTGACGTTGAGGGCTTCCGGAATGGTTTTAAGCGGGAATGAGTATTTCTGGATTTGCTCATTCCCGAAAAAATTAGATTTCGATCCAGTAGCAATAACCAGGTAATCGTAATGCAGGTCACCGATCAGCGTAGTCACTGTTTTGGTGGCAGGATCAATCTTGTTGACCCGCACCATCCGATAATGAAAGTCGGTGTGTCCATCGAACATCTTTCGGAAAGGTTCGGCGATGGCATCCGGCTCCAGACCGGCAGTTGCTACCTGATACAGCAACGGCCAGAAACCGTTATAATTTTGTTTATCGAACAACACTACCTGCACATCCTTACCTTTCAGGCTCTTGGCTAAATTCATGCCGCCGAACCCTCCACCTATAATGACGACGCGCGGTTTAGCCGTATCGGGTATGTTGAGCGAAAGTTTATCGAATTGAAGCATCGTCGTGAAGTTTTTGTCCGGAGGTTGTTTCTGCTTGTATTACCTAATAATCAGGTGTTTTGTTTCATAGAACGACCGGAAAGTAAGCGAGCAGAAAACGATAACCTTCTACTATATATACGTTTTTTTAGCAGAAAAGGTTAATATATTAAGTAGCTTTGTTGTTCTCCCGACCAACGTTATCAAGCCTCCCTACGGTCCAATCTGCTTTTTGATTAGTTTGTATGCGTTTAGGTCTATGTGGTCTGATAAGCTTTTTATTTTTTTGCCATTGTATACAGGGGCAGAATCCGTCCAGGCGAGCTACGATTAGCGGTTATGTTCGCGAAATTGGTAGCCAGGAGGCTCTGATTGGCGTAAATGTGTATGTGCCCGGCACAACGACCGGTACAACGACCAATACTTACGGTTTCTATTCACTGACGTTGCCTATGCAGGACAGCCTGCGGTTAGCGTATTCGTTTGTTGGTTACGAAACGGTTCTACGTACGAGCCAATTGCGGACCAGCCAGACGATAAACATGGATTTGACGCCGGGGCAGGCACTGGCGGAGGTTGATGTGAAGGCCGGGCCAAGAGGTGAAAAAGTCAGTGAGAGCGCGCAGATGAGTACGATTGACATACCCATAGCGCAAGTCAAGAAGATTCCGGCCTTTCTGGGCGAGAAAGACGTATTGAAAGTAATACAATTGATGCCGGGTGTACAGAAAGGTTCGGAAGGGCAAACCGGTATTTATGTACGTGGCGGTGGACCAGACCAGAATCTGGTTATACTGGATGATGCGATTGTTTATAATGCCAGCCATTTGTTCGGCTTTTTCTCCGTGTTCAATGGGGACGCTATCAAAAGTGTCGAATTAATAAAAGGCGGCTTTCCTGCTCGCTTCGGCGGACGATTATCGTCGGTTATTGAGCTGAACCTAAAAGATGGTAACCGCGAAAAACTCCACGGCGAAGGCGGTATTGGGCTTATTGCCTCAAGACTTACCCTCGAAGGGCCATTAACGAGAAGTAAAAAAACGGGCCAGCGTTCGGGATCGTTTCTGCTATCGGGTCGTCGTACCTACCTGGATATTCTGGCCGCTCCACTGATCAATGCCGAAACGCGGGGACAAACCAAAATTGGGTATTATTTCTATGACCTTAATGCCAAGGCCAACTATGATCTTGGAGCTAAAGACAAGCTTTATCTGAGTGGCTATTTTGGCCGCGACAAATTTCATTCCCGCGATAAAGTAGAAAATTCAGATACCGATTTAAGCTGGGGTAATGCCACCGGGACGCTGCGCTGGAACCACCTGTTCAATCAGAAGCTATTTTCAAATACTTCATTGATTTTCAGTGATTACAAGTTTCAAATTGCCTCTGTAGAGCGCGGCACCACCGACAACCAGCTTTATTCGCTCCAGTATAATTCCGGTATCCGTGATTTTTCTCTGAAATATGATCTGGATTATTACCCATCGCCCGACCATTCGGTAAGGGCAGGCCTACAAAGTACCTACCACCGATTTACACCCAGCGCGGTTGTTTTGCAGAACTCCGCCATCAGCCAGTTGACTAGTAATGTCAGTACAATCGATGTTGTTGAGTCGGGTGTTTATGCAGAGGATACCTGGCGTCCGTCCAGCCGTTGGCGCGTGAATGGCGGGTTACGATTAAGTTATTTCAAGCAGAAAGATGTTGGCTATTTTCGGCCGGAGCCTCGATTGTCTGGCGCTTTTATGATTAAACCTGATCTGTCGGTCAAGGCATCGTATGCGCTCATGAATCAGTACGTTCATTTGCTGTCGAATACGGGTATTGGGTTACCTACAGACTTGTGGGTGCCAACTACCGATCGCGTAAAGCCCCAGCAATCGCAACAGGTAGCCGTAGGTGTTGCCAAAGATTTTGTCGATAAGGGGTTAACGTTAACGGTGGAAGGCTATTACAAGGACATGAACAACATCATTAATTATAAAGAAGGCGCTAGTTTTCTGTTAATTAATGATCCGACTTCGGCAAACAGCGTTCGTTGGGAAGACAACGTTACGGCTGGGCGGGGTTGGTCCTATGGCGCTGAGTTTCTGTTGCAAAAGAAAGTGGGCCGTTTTTCGGGCTGGGCGGGTTATACACTCTCGTGGACGCAGTGGCAATTTGCCGAGCTAAACAACGGCCAATCCTTTTATCCGCGCTATGATCGGCGGCACGATATTTCGTTGGTTGGCATCTATGAACTAAATAAGCGTATTACCTTGTCGGCTACCTGGGTCTATGGTACGGGCAACGCTCTGACAATGCCACTTAGCCGATACAATGCCGACCGGCCAGGCATGTCGTTTTCGTCTGTAGATGGCGGAAGTGGCCTGATTCAGGGCCTTTTCCAGAATGGGCGTATTGTCGAAGATTATGGTAATCAGAAGAATAGTTTCCGGGCCGAAGCCTATCACCGATTCGATGTAAGCATACAGTTTCATAAGCAGAAGAAACATCACGAACGGACCTGGGAGGTCAGCTTTTATAATCTCTACAATCGTCGGAACCCGTATTTCTACCGGCTTGAAGCCGTGAACTCAACGGCAACCGACCCAGGCCGTACGGCTTTGTTCCGATATTCTGTTTTTCCAATTGTTCCATCTGTCAGTTACAATTTTAAATTCTGATTGACCGTATGAAGGTTATCCTATTTTTGATTGGTCTACTACTCACTACGTCTCTTTTCTGGGGATGCGGTAGTCTGCGGAATGAAGTTGATCCGGGCGAATTAGGTGCCGAAACGGCTAAACTGGTCGTTAGTAGTTTCTTATCACCACAAGATTCTCTATTAACGGTAAAGCTAACACGCTCCCGCACTGTCGTGGGCGATAGTATTGGCGGATCGATCGACGGTGAGAACGTTATGGACGCTACCGTTACGCTGTCGGATGGGAGTCGATCGGTTGGCCTACGTTATAAAGCAGATAATCAGCCTTATTATAGTGTAGCTGCCAAACAATTGCCTATTGTAGTAGGGAAGGCCTATACGCTTACGGTTCAAACGCCTAAAGGTGAACGAGCGACGAGCACTTGTACTATACCTGGACCAGTTAGCGTAAGTGCGGTAACTTTTGACTCGCTGGCAAGTGGTAGAAATCAGCGTTATTTTGTGCAGCCTCGATGGAAGGACCCAGTTGGACAGGCTAATTATTATCAGGCTGCAGGCGTTTTTCTGTTTGTTGTAAAAAACCAGGTGGAGTTCAGTAATCTGTCGTTTGACGATGATAATCGAGGTTTGTTCTCAGATACTGGAATTGATGGCAATGCGATGATTACCGGAAGAGCTTATCTTAATGGATCGACTTTGTCGACGAGCGATCAGTCTGTAGGCTTTTTCAAGCAATATAAAACAGCTTCGGTAACCATCAATTTATTTAGTGTAGAGCAATCGTATTACCAATATTGGTCAGCCGTGCTGCGCCAAAGACGGGTACGTAATAATCCTTTTGCAGAACCGGTGCTGATTCCCAGTAATATACAGGGCGGATTGGGTTGTTTTGCCGGTTATAATAATGCAACATTTTTGCTTAAACTGAAGTAGTTATCAGGTAATCAGGGTGATTGATTATAAAAACAAATGGGTAATCAGAGACCAGTTGCCCTGATTACCCATTTATATTGGTTACCTAAAAACTAGACGCCCTGAACAGCGCTATGGATGATTTCGGTCTGTTTCCGGATCGATTCCATGTGGATGATTTTGTAAATTTCTTCCACAAGCTCAGGATATAAACCCAGCTTTTGCCCTAAATCAGTACGGGTTTTCAAAATTTCTTTCCAGCGATCAGGCTGAAATAAGGTCACATTATTGTCGCGCTTATACTCTGCCAGTCGCTCAACGAGAGCCATGCGAGCTGCCAGCATTTCAACAATCTGCCGATCTACGTTATCAATGCTGCGCCGTGATTGCTCCATGAAACCTTGAAATTCAAGGTTTTGTGATTCAACCTGGCGAATTTGCAGATGATCGAGCATCTCACCAAAAGCTGCTGGTGTTAACTGTTGAGCCGCATCACTCCATGCTTTATCCGGATCGATGTGTGACTCAACAATCAGACCGTCGTAGTTGAGGTCCATTGCCATCTGAGCTAACTCGTTCAGATAAGCCCGTTTACCCGCCATGTGGCTCGGATCGCCGATAATGGGCAATTGTGGGAAAATGGACTTCAGCTCGATCGCCATTTGCCACATGGGCACGTTCCGATATTTGCTGGCTTCACCCGTAGCAAATCCACGGTGTATAGCGCCCAGTTTTTTAATGCCTGCTCCTGCCAGACGCTCAAAAGCGCCTACCCATAGCGCCAGATCCGGATTAACCGGATTTTTCACTAATACAGGTACGTCAACACCACGCAGCGCATCGGCGATTTCCTGCACATTGAATGGGTTAACCGTTGTGCGGGCACCTACCCACAGAATGTCAACGCCATATTTCAGAGCCAGTTCGATGTGCTCAGGCGTGGCTACCTCAACCGCAAAGGGTAAACCCGTTTCGGCTTTGGCCCGCTGAATCCAGGGTAGAGCAGCTTCGCCCATACCTTCAAAACTGCCCGGCCGGGTACGAGGCTTCCAAACGCCAGCTCGAATGACGTGAACGGCCCCTAGTTCTTTTAACTGGCGGGCGGTTTCAACTAACTGATCTTCGGTCTCGGCGCTGCATGGGCCAGCGATGATCAGGGGCTTGCCGTTGGTCTCAATCCACGATCCAAGCGGTTCTACGGCTAATTCTACTTTCATACTCTAAACGCTAATCTGCGAGTAACACCTCTACTCTATGGGGAACTTTCAATGCAAATTTATAGTATATTTGCAGAAGGAACCAGCTGTCAGTCAAGCTAGTTCCTTCATTTGTCTAAAACTGTTTTTACTTTATCAAACAGGTCGTATTCGTAATTTTAACTTATTGACCGAAATTTCGTTATATATTTCGGTCGTGTAAGACGAATACGAACCTAAGCTATAGATGGAGCGCCGTCAGAACGGAGCACTGATATGTCGAACCGAAGTAATGTAATGCCGGAGACCGTCGAACGGTTCAATGGTTCATTTCAGGCTGGGCCGCGTACGAGCCAACTAAAGCCTGTCTCTTTCGAGGACACTTCGATTGCTTTTTCTTCCCAGTCGAATTTCAAACTACGAAAGACTTACTGGTTATTTGCGTTGATGAATCAGGGATGGCTGGTAAATTTAGGGACTTTTTTTATAAAGATTGCCCTACGCCTTCATCTCCCCATCAAATTCCTCATTAAAAATACGATTTTTGAACAGTTCTGCGGAGGGGAAAGTATTCAGGATTCTGAAAAAACCATCAAGCACCTGCACGACGTTCATGTCGGAACAATCCTTGACTATTCGGTTGAAGGTGAGGAGAACGAAAAAAGTTTCGATGAAACAACACTCGAAATTCTGCGCACAATTGAGCGGGCCAGCAAATCGGATGATATTCCATTTTCTGTTTTCAAAATAACGGGCCTTGCTTCGACCGATCTCCTTGAAGCTGTTCAAATCGGCGATTCGCTCAATAAAGAACAAAAAACGCAGTTCGATCAGGTTTTAAATCGCGTCAATACTCTTTGCCGACGGGCCTACGAACGTAATGTTCGTGTTTTCATTGATGCCGAAGAAAGCTGGATTCAGGATACGATCGATACACTGGCGTATGAGATGATGGATCGTTATAATCATGAGCGGCCAGTCGTTTATAATACGTATCAGATGTATCGCTGGGAGAGTCTGGATCGTCTTCGTCGTGATGTTAACGAAGCCCATGCTAAAGGCTATTTCCTTGGAGCTAAATTAGTTCGGGGCGCGTATCTGGAAAAAGAACGGCTTCGTTCACACGAAGAGGAATATCAAGACCCAATTCAGGCTACGAAAGAAGATACAGATCGGGATTTTAATGCAGCGATTGACTTTTGTCTGGAGAATCGGGATATTGTGTCATTCTGTTTAGGAACCCACAACGAATACAGTTGCGAGTATTGTATTCAGCAGATGAAGCGGTTAGGTATTGAACCGGGTGATCCGCACATTTATTTCGCGCAATTACTCGGAATGAGTGATAATATATCCTATAACCTTGCCAATGCGGGTTACAATGTGGCCAAGTATGTGCCTTATGGACCCGTTGAAGCTGTAATGCCTTACCTGTTCCGTCGGGCCGATGAAAATAAATCCATCGCCGGGCAGAGTAGCCGGGAGTTTACGCTGGTTAGTGATGAATTGAAACGCCGTAAAGGTTGTAATTGATTTTTGCGGATAGGCACAGTATCTTTTGCTGTGCTTTACTGTTTTATAACGGCACAGCAGCAATGCTGTGCCTGCCTTTTATGATTAAGAAAAGTCCCCTAAAATTTTTTCTGCTCACCCTGATTCTGATTGCCATTGACCAGGGTGTGAAATTAGCCGTTCATTTTTATATGGCTCCTGGCTTTGCCGGGCAAATAAAACTGGTTGGAGACTGGCTCAAATTGCATTATGTATTGAATCCAGGCATGGCGTTTGGCATGCAATTGGGATATGAATACGGCAAATTACTGCTAAGCGTATTCCGACTTTTTGCCATGGTTGGTATCGGTTATTATTTGGTTCATCTGGCACACCGAGGAGCACCGAATGGTTTACTATGGGCAATGGCAATGATTTTGGCCGGCGCAGTTGGCAATGTCATCGACAGCACATTTTATGGGGTCTTTCTGAACAATGCACCGTATGGATCGCCAACACCCTGGTTTCACGGGCAAGTGATCGATATGGTTTTTATTGATGTCTGGGAGGGATTTATTCCTGAATGGGTCCCTGTTTGGGGCGGACAGTACTATTCTACGCCAATTTTCAACATTGCTGATTCCTGTATCTTTATTGGTGTCTGCCTGATTCTGCTATTTCAGCGTCGTTTTTTTGGTGGCCATACGATCGAAGACGGATTATTGCCCATATCGGGGCCTGATGCTACCCAGGCAGAGGTTTTACCAATGTCTGAACTGGCTGACGATGAACAGCACGAACATCAATCTAACGATGTTGATGAGCCATCGGCTGCGACAGATAAAGAGGATGAATTAAAAGCCTCTGCTTCACCCGAGTCGTCAGAATCTGTTATATCGGAAGAGCAAAAGGATCGGGATTAAGCTTTCTGCATTCTGGCCTTAGCGAACACCCATTAAAAAGCCTGGAATTTCATGAGAAATTCCAGGCTTTTTAATGGGTGTTCGTTTCGTTTGACCTATTGGGTTTCTTCAAGCGGAGTAAAGTCCTTAAAGGTGCGTTTAATGGCTTTATCGGTTGCTTCTTTCTTACTCTGCCAGTTGGCATCGAGTTCCAGTGCAACCAGGCCACTCAGGCTCATTGTATTTCGGAAGTCGTCCAGCTTTTTAACAAATTCGTTATTTCTACGGGATGATTTCAAAGAGAACTCTCTGGAGAACACATCCCCCTTATTCTGTAGCTCCGATTTTTTACCCAGCACGTAGTTATAGCGATCAAGCAGGTCTTTCATCGATTTACCAATAACTTCGGTTGCTTCAAGCGTTCCCATAGTTAGCACAGCGGTGCCACCTACAGCCGAAATCAGGCGTTGTGAACTGGGGTCATTTGCCGTAATCGCTGGCGAGACACCTGTAACAGCCCCTAATGAGGCATTGGCAACAGACCGATTGCGTTTGCCGCCTTTGGCTCTTTTGTAATCATGCTTGAGCTGCTCTTCTTTATCACCTAATTGCTCAATCAAGCCCCATGCCTGAACGAGGGCCTGACGATAAAGCGAATAGTAATACCTGTCTTTTTCGAATTCGTTGACCGTATTGAAAATTGTGAACGTAATTCGTCGTTCTTCCCGGTTTTTGGCCCGATCAAGCGCATAAAATGTAATCTGTACGTTCAGCGAGTCGTAAGGGTCTTTTACAAAGTCATAGCCAGGCTGCCAGATAAACTCAAATTGATTATCTGTATTCTTCACCAGGGCCGTTTTAGGAATTTGCTGGTTGTCTGACAGGAAACCAAACGTAGAAACGTCATCTTCACCGTTCGGGTCGGAAAGGTAAAATTTGAGGTTAACGGTTGCGTTTTCTTTTAGCCTGTAGTGCGACTCTTTAGGAATAACCGCAATGATGGGAGGCAGGTCCATTTCTGTTACCTGTACTTTAAGTCGGCCTTTGGTACGTGTTTTGGCCGGCTGATCTTCAACCCAAAACTCAATATACTGCGGGCTTTGCTTTAGTTTATTGAACTGATTCAATGACAGTGTCCAGGTTAATTCGCCCTGCGAGGAAAGTTTACTTCCTTCTGGCATCTGGTCGGCAATTGGAACGAAGGCAATCGGGTCACCATCGTCATCGTGTACGACCTCTGGATCTATTTTGTAGGTGTTCTGCGTACGATAACTGACATAAAAAGGCTGTAAATCGCCAACAGTTGGCGGACGATTGACATGCAGTACGCTAAAATCGATGGTTTGCGAAGCCGTTTGGCCACGTCGATTTCGAACTTCAAAGCTTACCGGGTATGGTTTAGCCGTTTGAATCCGGTCGGCCAGGTCAAAACCAGGTGTCCAGTTAAAATGACCGAGTGAGTCAAGATGCATGCCCTCCTGTTTATAGCGGCCGAACGAATAAGTTACTGTATCACTTGAGGATGCATTTGTTTTTAGGTCAAATTGAATTGTGTTTCCTTCGGCTACCACGTTCCAGTTGGCTTGCGTGGGCAGAAGTAATTGAAGCGGTTTTGAGTCCTGCGCGTAGCTACTAACAACTGAAAGAATTATCAGCACCCACGCTATAGTACCGGCAGTTCGGTTCATAAGCAACAATGAGAGGTGGTCTGTTTTGGAAAACGTAAAAGTACGGCGAAGATTTCGTCTGACTAATTCAATATGGCAGTTTTGATACTTTTCTTAGTTAAATCCCTATAATGTATAGTAATAATTATGTTTTTCTGAGAAAAAATAATGTTGTGGATAAATGGAGCAACGTATAGCCTTCATGAGAATCAGGCAATGTTCAATAAAAAATCGCTCCCTGTTTATCAGGGAGCGACCATACTATCAGGCAAAATCTGGCCTTTATAAATTAGTTTTTCTTAGGGGCAGCGGGTGTTGCCGTTGATCCTGTACCAGCATTAGCCGGTTTATTGGCATTGTTTGCCGGTGCTGCAATTTTAGCAGGGTCAATACCCAGCTTTTTCAATACCAGCTCGGTAATGTTGTTGTCTTCGGGGGCAACTAGCAGAATTGGCGTCGTGTTGGCACCTGCGTCCAGATTGAAGACGTACGTGTATGCGTTTTCTTTCGCAACAGCATCAATTGCCTTCTGAATTTTTTGCACAACCGGATTGACCAGCTGTCCGTATTTTGTTTGCAAAGATTGCTCAGCTGTCCGGCCAAATTCCTGAATCCGTGCCTGCAATCCCTGCAGTTCGGTTTCACGGTCTTTACGGATGACATCGGTCATCTGAGCTGCGCCTTTTTCGTAGGCACCATATTTATCTTCCAGTTCTTTTTGCATCCGCTTCAGTTCGTTTTCAGACTGTGTGCGCTGGATGGTCAATTGATTCTGGATGTCTTTTGCTTCAGGCGTTTGAGCCAGGATATAGTCGATATTCGTATAGCCTAACTTCAGCGGGCCAGCTGCGGTTGTGGTCGGAGCCGCCGTTGTTGTTTGAGCTTGTGCCTGTGCACTCAGACCGCCCACTAAAAGGGCTGTTGCGAATGCCATGACGAGGTTTTTGTTCATCTCAGTTTACTAGTTTGTACTACTTCGGTTTTGTGGTTGTTTTATTATCTGGACTGTTACCTACTGGTTGTGTTGGGGTAGTGGGAGCAGCAGCAGTTGGTTTCGGTTTATTGGCTGCATCCAGACCCAGTTCTTCCATCACATAGTCCGTGTAATCATGGCGTGGATTTGTGTACAGCATCACAAAATCAGATGCTTTGTCGAACATAAAGTCCAGCTTTTTCTGCAAGGATACTTTTTCGATGGCCCGATTGATTAATTCCATCGGGGCTTTCATTAGTTCTTTCTTTTTCTCAAAAAGCAGTCCCTGATAGCCAAATACCTTGTTATTGTATTCGCGCGCTTCACGTTCCTTTTCGCTAAGCACTCGTTGCCGGTCGCGTTTCATGTCTTCGGTCAGCAGGATTTCTTCAGCCTGATACCCCTTCTGGAGTTTCTCAATCTCGACGTATTTATCCTGAATATCCTTCGACCACTTATCTGCAAACTTATCAATTTCGCTCAATGCCTTTTGGTATTCGGGCATCTTGCCTAAAATGAATTCTGAATCTACATACCCAAACTTTTGTGCCTGTGCGGGTATGGCTAGACAAACGGCGCACAAAAGTATAAAAAAAAGGCCCTTTTTCATTATTAGCCGATCAATTTTTACGCGAACTAATTGATTGTCAATTATAGAGCCAAGCGGTTAATTTGATCTCGAATGCACGATAAGGTTTAATTCAGTGCTTATTCAATCAGTTAGCCAGACCAGCAAAGAAAAATCGTTATCTATAATTAACGCTCAGAATGTCTGAATCTTATCTGAATTGCTGACCAATCGTGAAGTGGAACTGACCCGATGCCTTGTCTTTGATGCCTGGGATCTTATCGAAACCATATCCATAGTCAATACCGATCAGGCCAAAGGCAGGCATGAAGATCCGCGCACCAAAACCAACCGACCGTTTCAGGTCGAATGGATTGTATTGTTTATAACTCGCCCAGTTATTGCCGGCTTCAAGGAATGTTAGCACGAAAATGGTAGCGGATGGGTTAAGCGAAACCGGATACCGTAATTCAGCAACGAATTTATTATAAACAACCCCACCCTGACTGCGGGCATTGCCATCGGGAACCCGGTCATAATCGGCGGTATAGACGCTACGGTCATCGTAACCGCGTAGACCGATAATGTCCTGTGCCAGCGCAAACTGACCTTGTCCTGCCAGACCTGATCCACCCAGTACAAACCGCTCAAATGGCCCGATCGTTGTGCGCTTGTTGTAGCTTCCCAAAAAGCCCATATGAGCCCGTGTGTTCAAGACCAGCTTCCCAAACACCGTCTGGAACCAGCTTGCGTCAAACATCCATTTGTGGTATTCGACAAACTTGTATTTGTCCTCTGGCTTCTCGTTCGTTGTGGTTGTCCGGAAAGCCGAGTAAGGGGGCGTAAACGAGCCGCTTAACGTAAACGACGAACCCGAACGCGGGAACTGCGGGTTATCGATACTGTTTCGCGAGATGGTTGTGTTAAATGTGAAGTTGTTCGATATACCGTTTTTATAGCCGATATAGAACAAATCCAGGTTATTCAGGTCGTACCGTTGATACGATAACGAATTGCTCAGCGAGAAATAGTCATCAGGAACCTTCAACTGGCGGCCTAACCCAAGGGTAATTGCGGTATTGGTATACGATCCGGTTGGGGTCCGGCCTTGCAGACTTTGATAAATACTATATGGGTTGCTTGGATCGTAGAACGTTTTATAGACGGTGTGGCTGGCACTGACGGTAAGTGCATTTGGTTTCCGGCCACCAAGCCAGGGTTCGGTGAACGAGAGTGAATACACCTGATATTGGCTACCATTGGCCTGAAAACGCAGTTGAACGCGCTGTCCATCGCCAGCGGGTAGTGGACGCCAGGCGCTAAAGTTCGGAATATTACGAGCTGAGAAGTTGTTAAAGGTCAGACCGAGCGTGCCAACGAAACCCACATAGCCACCCCAACCGCCCGATAATTCGATTTGGTCAGAAGGTTTCTCTTCAACAGTGTACTCAATATCTACCGTACCATCACTCTGCGGAACAGGGTTGATCCCAATTTTCTCGGGATCAAAGTAGCCCAGAGTAGCCAGTTCCCGTTGCGTACGAATCAGGTTCGTTTTAGAGAATTTCTGACCGGGCAGCGTCCGGATGGAGCGCATGACAACGTGATCGCTGGTTTTGGAGTTGCCGTTCAGAATAACACGATTGATCGTGGCCTGCTTTCCTTCAAAAATTCGAATTTCGAGGTCTATCGAATCACCATCGATGCTTTTTTCGATAGGCTGGGCATTGTAGTACAGATAACCATCGTCCATATACAGCGAACTCAAGTCCTGTCCGGGATTACCATTCAGCTTTTTCTCCAGGTCTTCCGGGTTATAGACATCGCCCTTCTGAACGCCGAGCACATCACGTAACCGGGTAGCCGGATACAGGTAATTGCCCGAAAAGTCGATATTACGGTAGTAGTATCTATGCCCTTCGTTCAGAGCCATGTTGATATTGATCGTTTTGTCGCTGTTATGAATGATGGTATCTTTTTCGATAACAGCATCCCGATAGCCGAGCTTATTATAGTATTCGATCAGTTTCTGCTTGTCTTCCTCGTATTTTTTAGGAACGAATTTCGACGGTGTGAACAAACGGCCGAACCGTTTCTCCTTTGTACTCTTCATTTTCATCCGAACGGCTGATTCATCGAGTTCAGTTTGGCCTTCGAATGTGATTTTTGCAATTTTTACCTTCTGCCCCTTGTCGACCAGCACCCGCATCGTTGCGTTGTTACGGGCACTATCGGGTACGGTCGTAATTTTAACTTTCGTATTGAGATAGCCTTTGTCTACGAAGAATTTACGGACGGCCATCTGGGTGTTTTTGGTGATTGTATTGGAGACAATCTTACCCAGATTCAGTTTTACCTTGTCTTTAAGCTGATCTTGCTCGCCTTTTTTGACGCCAAGGAAACTGACTCTATAAAGCCTGGGGCGTTCCTGAACCCGGAACATGAGGGAAACTTTGCCTTCGCCAGCGTGATTCGCGAACAACTCAACATTATCGAGCAGACCTGATTCCATCAGTTTGCGGACCGATGAGCCAACTGCTTCGCCAGGGATACGAATTTTATCGCCGACTTTTAGACCAGCCAGTGATACAAGCGAATTGGGGTCGAGGTAGCGAGTACCTGTTACGGTTAATCCGGCAATTTCATAATCTTTGGGACTGGCGTAGTTCAGCAGTTCATCGTTGCTGAGTGGCGTTTCTGTACCTCGCCCGACGCCTACCCGTACCTGTGCCTTAAGTGTGGACGGATATAAACTAATGAGCAATAAAATGGCTCCCAGTATGAGTTTTATACGGTGTTCCAAGTGGATTTTCAGTTTTCAGTTTTCAGTTTTTCAGGGGCAATGTTTCCAGTTAATGGTGCTCTGCAGAGCAACTGAAGACGGCAGCACTGTAAACTGAAAACTTTATTTTACTAGTTGTTCGCTGGTTTTGCCAAACCGGCGTTCTCGTTGTTGATAACTCAAAATGGCTTCATACAAATGGTTTCTCCGGAAATCGGGCCAGAGCACATCGGGCATGTAAAGTTCCGAATAGGCCAGCTGCCAAAGCATGAAGTTACTGATACGCATTTCGCCACTCGTTCGGATCATCAGCTCAGGATCGGGGATGCCGTCCGTTGTGAGATAGCTTCCGAATAGCGACTCATTTATTTCACTCATTGCCAGCCTGCCATTGCTTACATCTGTAGCAATCTGCCGAACTGCTTCCAGAATTTCCCAGCGTCCACTATAACTTAATGCCAATACCAGCGTTAGACCAGTATTCCCCGATGTTTCGCGCATCGCTTCTGCCAGTTCGCGCTGGCAGTCAGACGGTAAGCTCTCCGTGTTGCCGATGGTCGTCAGTCGCACGTTGTTATCCATGAGGGTTTTTATTTCACCCCTAATGGTGTGAACCAACAGTGTCATGAGCGCATCGACTTCAAATTTTGGTCGATTCCAGTTCTCTGTTGAAAAGGCATACAGCGTTAAAAACTTAACGCCCAGCTCGGCACAGCCCTCCGTTACTTCGCGCACAGCCTTAATGGCATTCCGATGGCCAAACACCCGGGCAGCTCCCTGCCGTTTTGCCCAACGTCCGTTTCCGTCCATGATAACGGCTATATGTTGAGGCAGATTGCTCGGGTCAATGAGTTCCTTCATCCCAATTGGGGAGTTTTAACTTTATTTAACAAGACCGCGAAGGTACGAAAATTTAGTCAGTAAGTCAGTAGGTTAATTGACAGTTCTGCGATAGCCAGTAGCGGTCATCGGCAGACGGTATTGATTCGGCCACTTGCTATTGACTACCCGCGTTTGTCTATGGTCGGTCCACTATTCCTCAACTCTCTTATCTTTGCTGAAAGGAAACATAACCCGATCCGTTACGTTTAACGCACGTAGACCTATTATTTCATCGTTCATTCTGTATGAATACCCCTTTTTCGTTGCTCCTGAGCCGATTGGCTATTTTCGGGCTGTTGCTAACGGCATCGCTGAGTTGTACTAAAAAAGATGATACGGTTGCTGATCCGAAAACCATAACGGATCAGATCCTGGAAGATAAGCAGTATACATTACTGCGCTCAGCCATGATGTATTCTGGCGCCGGTGATGCGCTTAAAGCGGCTAACCTGACATTTTTCGCGCCAAATGATGCTGCCTTTCAGGCGTCCGGAATAACATCCGAAGCCATGATCATGGCCATGACTAAAGATCAGGTAAAGAATATTCTGCTGTATCATGTGCTATACGCACCCGTTACGATCGCCAAGATTCCAACTGGTCAGAATGCCGTTCAGACGGCTAGCCAGGGTGTGGCCTACATAAACAACACGGGTGGAGGAACGATTTACGTCAATAATGCGAAAATTACACAGCCCGATATCAAAGCCGCTAATGGAATTATTCACATTATTGATCGGGTGTTGACTCCTTCTACGGGTTCGGTTCTGACAACAATTCAGGGAAATTCTAAACTAACCTTTCTGGCAGCTGCCATAAAACGGATTGGTGCTACCAATTCAACGCTCGTGACTTCGCTCAGTAATACGTCGTCTGGAAATCCACTGACGATTTTTGCGCCGAATGATGATGCCTTTATTGCCGCTGGTTATAAAACGCTATCTTCAGTCGAGACGGCTGCGCCATTGGCGCTTTCGTCATTAGTGTCCTACCATGTTTTACCTGGAGCCTCGTTGACCTACCAGATCCAGACGGGTTCGGTTAACACCTTGTTGAGCAATAGCAAGCTTAATTTAACGGCCACTAATGGTGTTGTGACGGTTAAGGGGAATAAAAATTCAACGGCGGCCACAATCAAAACCGCCGATCTGGTTGCCAACAACGGAGTCATTCATATTATTGACCAGGTGTTGCAACCCTGATCAAATCGGTTGATTCACCGATTTACCTGCTTCTCACTATGTGGTCTAAACTACTACTTATACTGGGGTTATTGATTCTGGTAGTTATCATAATGGCCGTAGTAGTAGGCTATATGGTTTCGGGTCCCCGGTATAGGGGGCCAGTGAGCGATCATTTCGACGGAAAGGAATTTCATAATCTTAATGATGTGCAAGCCAAAGGATTTCGGGAAGTCATTGGCTGGATGATAAACCGCCAGCAGGGACCCTGGCCCGCTTATCATGATGACCAGCCTGGTCCGCCACCACCGGCACGCGTAAATGGTCGAACGGTACGGGTAACATTTATCAACCATTCAACGGTGTTGCTTCAGTTCGATGGACTCAACGTACTGACTGACCCCATTTATTACGAACGGACCAGCCCGTTTCAGTTTGCCGGACCAAAGCGCAACAACCCGCCCGGTATTCGGTTTGATGATCTTCCTAAAATCGATG
The DNA here is from genome assembly GCF_011604685.1 of Spirosoma aureum. NCBI lineage: Bacteria > Pseudomonadati > Bacteroidota > Cytophagia > Cytophagales > Cytophagaceae > Spirosoma > Spirosoma aureum. Next base: position 1,105,675 of record NZ_CP050063.1, read on the forward strand.
TGCTGCTGTTAAGCCACAATCATTGGGACCACCTGGATATTGGAACCGTCCGGAAACTCTGTAACCGAGACCAGCCAAGGGTATTTTGCTCGCTCGGCGTAAAGGCATTTCTGGAAAAAGAGGGTTGTCGTAACGTTCAGGAAATGGATTGGCACCAGTCGCTTGCTGTGAACGACAGCACAAAAATTCACTGTGTTCCGGCACAGCATTTTTCAGGGCGGGGACTGTTTGATCGGAATGCTACCCTATGGGCTGGCTATATAATTGACAGCAAAGTCGCCGGAAAATTGTATTTTGTGGGTGATACGGGGTATGGTCCTTTTTTGAAGGATATTGGCCGACAGTTTGGCCCGTTACGGCTGGCATTGATACCGATTGGCGCTTATAAACCACCGTGGTTTATGTCGCCAATTCACTGTTCGCCGGTCGAAGCTGTGCAGATACATACCGATGTTCGATCAGAACAAAGTGTGGCGATTCACTTCGGAACGTTCCCACTGGCCGATGACGGAGCAACCGAACCGGTAGACGATTTGGTAAAGGCTTTAGTAGCGAAAAACATACCGGCGGATCGCTTCAAGGCGTTAAAAGCAGGAACAAGTTTCGTGTTAAACTGAAAAAAAATACGCGTCTTCCCAACGTTACGCCACGATAGAGGGTCATTATGCGTATTACCTAGTATCTCTTTTGTTAATCTAATTCCATGCGTAAGCTTCATTTAACTATTTTCAGTGCCTTATTGATCAGTGGACTAGCCGGTTGTTCAACGCAAAATGTTGACCCATCGAGTGCTTACTATGATCAGAACGATGCCGACATTCAGGCCTATGCTACCGCTAAAGGCTTGAACGGTAAGACAACAAACACAGGGCTGTATTATGCCATAACACAACCTAATACGGCTGGTAAGCTGGCTGTTCCTGGCGAAGAAGTAGAATTCACATACAAGTCCTATAACCTGAGCGGTGCCTTTGTTGACAGTACGCTAAAAGATAGGCCTGTCTACTATCCGCTCGGAATTCAATCGATTCTGGCTGGTCTGGAGGAAGGCTTGACGCTAATGCACGAAGGCGAAAAAGCTACCTTTCTGATTCCATCGTATCTGGCTTATGGCAATAGCGCCAATGGTGCTAATCTGCCGGCTTATTCGGTTGTTCGATTTGACGTGCAAATGAACAAATCCCGTACAGAAGATCAGCAGATCAGGCAGCATATTGCCGAAAAGAAATTAACCGTGACTGATTCTTCAGGGACGGGGCTGAGAATCGTTAAAACAGTAACCAATCCAACTGGTGCAACACTGGCCGCTGGTCAGACAATTACCATACGGTATTTAGGCAAACAGCTTCGTGCGGCTTCTGCTTTCGATAGTACCGGAACAGGTACATTTGACGCTGTTTTAGGGCAGAATAAGTACGTTAAAGGCTTTGAGGAAGGTTTATCAAAGCTTCGGGTTGGCGAAAAAGCAACGATATTATTTCCTTCATCGATTGGGTATGGAACAACGGGTGTTGTTAGCAATAATCGATATGTCATAACGCCTTATGCACCACTGCGTTTTGATCTGGAAGTAGTTTCTGCGAAGTAAATTTCTGACCTAATAGTTGGTCTATTCCATGGCCTGCGCATGAGCGCAGGCCATTTTTTATGTTGTCTGACAAGCCTGTTTTCTGATGAATCGATTCAACAAAGCAATAGACAGTTTCTGGTTTGTAAAAAGCAGGTATTTGGCGTATGCTAATTTTAATTGTAATAGATCGTGATTAAGTAGGCGTTAATGAAATATTATTCTACATTACGTTTTATCTTAAAAATATAAACTATGCGCTACAACTATTCTATGAATCATTGTATGTTAAGTGTCATCTTGTTACTGGTGACATTTTCAACAGCCCTGGCTCAGGGCGTTCGGGGCCGCATAACGGATGCAATGACCAAAGCGTCCATCCCAGGAGCAACGATTGTCGTTGTGAATTCAAACGTTGGAACTACTGCTGATGCCAGTGGCGACTATACGCTCAAATTGAATCCGGGGAGCTATAGCCTCCGTGTTAGTTTTGTCGGTTATCAAACCCAATCCGTTACTGTAAACGTTAGCGGTAATGAAACGGTAGATGTTGCTCTTACAGAAACAACAGCATCTTTATCCGAAGTGGTTGTAACAGGAACAAGAAGTGCAGGCCGTGTGAAAACTGAAAGCCCTGTTCCTGTTGATATCATCAGCATGCAACAGTTAACGACACAGGCTCCGCAGAACAACCTGAATCAAATTCTGAATATGGTTGCTCCTTCGTTTACGTCCAACACGGCAACAGTGGCCGACGGGACAGACCACATCGATCCTGCACAATTAAGAGGTTTAGGCCCTGATCAGGTGTTAGTGTTACTGAATGGCAAAAGAAGACATACATCGTCGTTGGTAAACGTGAACGGTACACCTGGCCGTGGTTCGGTAGGTACGGACTTAAATGCAATTCCTGCCTTTGCTATTGATCGAATCGAAGTTTTACGGGATGGAGCTGCCGCACAGTATGGATCTGATGCCATTGCCGGAATCATCAACGTAAAAATGAAAGAATCGACCGGGAAGTTAGCCTTATCCGTATATGGAGGTGGTAACTTTTCGCAAGGGTCAAACAACTTTAAAGGCGGAATGGATGGCAGAAATCTGCAAATAGACGCAAACTATGGCGTTCGCATTGGTAAAGCTGGGTTCATTAACGTTACGGGGTCGGCACAAATGAGAAATTCAACGAGTCGCGCCATGCCAACAACCAGTACGCTTTTCAACCGCTACAATGCCATTGAATATAGAACACTACAGGCAGGTGGAAATGTGAATACATTGCCTACTTCTATCGACGCGATCAAGAAAGGCGCTTTAGGGGTAACTTATTTCGATGCAGCTACGCAGGCCAGCATTGCAGGGGCAAGTACGATTGCCGATTTACGTACAATTCTTGCGCCCGACGTAACCGACAATGAATTGGCGGCCCGTGGACTGCAACGAAGTGATTTCAACATGCGTGTCGGTCAGTCCAATTTAAAGAGCATCCAGTTTTTCGCCAATTCTGCTATTCCCATCAATGAGAATCATGAGTTCTATGCGTTTGGTGGCTATGGTAGACGGACCGGAGATGCCGCTGGTTTCTACCGGAATCCTAACCAGGCACGTGCCTACACAGGTATTTTCATCAATGGGTTCCTGCCAGAAATTCATTCTGAAATTATTGATGCTTCATTTGCCGCCGGTTTTCGGGGAAAATTGGGCTCATTTAATTATGACCTGAGCAATACGTTTGGATCAAACACTTTTAACTATGGTGTAGAAAATACGGTAAATGCTACATTATTAGATAAGTCGCCAACTGTATTCAAGGCAGGCGGATTAAACTTCAAGCAAAACACGATTAACTTCGACCTGAGTCGCAAGTTCGGTGTACTTTCTGGCTTAAACCTGGCTTTTGGGGCAGAAGGTCGTTTTGAAAGCTACCGGATAAAGGCGGGTGATGAAAACTCGTGGGCCAGATACGACGTGAACGGGCAGGTAATTACGACGTCGACTCAGGTAGCGCCTTCTGATTTCTTTGGCAGTGCTCGTCCCGGTGGTTCACAAGTGTTTCCTGGGTTCAGGCCGGAAAACGAGAGTGCCACAAAAGATGCTAACCGGCAAAGCATGGCTCTGTATGCCGACGCTGAGTTAGACGTAACCAGCCGATGGCTGGTAGAAGGGGCAGTTCGGTTCGAGAATTATTCGGATTTTGGCAGCACAACCAATTTCAAATTAGCTACACGCTATAAACTGACCAACAACATCAACATTCGTGGAGCTGCTTCAACCGGGTTCCGCGCCCCTTCGCTGGCTCAGATTTACTTTAACTCAACGTCTACTCAATTTGTAGGGGGCGTTCCATTCGAGGTGGGTACATTCAGTAATGCGTCCAGGCCCGCCGAATTGCTGGGAATTCCGAAATTAAAACAGGAAGAGTCAAGAAGTATTAGCGCAGGCTTCACCGCGAAAATACCTGGCGCCAATTTAACAATTACGGCGGATGGTTATTTTATACGAATTAATGATCGGGTAATCCTGACCGATCAATTTGCAAGACCTTCGAATAGTGCAGCTCCTTCTCCTACATTCTTCTTTCCGGAAGGGACCCCTCAAAGACAATTACAAAATCTATTTGATCAGGCCAATGCTACTGCAGCTACGTTCTTCTCAAATGCGATTGACACCGAATCAAAAGGTATTGATTTAGTGATTTCACATCGGGCTACGTTTGGCGGTGGTATTTCTCTGAGAAGTGATTTAGCCGGTACGGTGTCACAAACAAAACAGGTTGGCGACATCAAGGCATCTAAAATTCTGGCCGACAATGGTCAGATTAACCGGTATTACTCAGAAATGTCAAGAGTTTATCTACAGGAAGCGGTGCCAAGAGCTAAATTTAACCTGAGCAATACGCTAACTCTGAATAAATTTGATTTCTTCCTGAGAAACGTGTATTTCGGTAAAGTTACAGACCCCAACACGGTTGATGTGAATGGAGATGGCATTATCGGTGCCATTATTGTGAATGGTCAGGCGGTTGAAAATGAACACCCGGTTTGGGGAGGAAGGGTAATTACTGATCTGTCAATTGGTTATCAAGTCAATAATGCCTTAAAAGTGGTTGTGGGAGCAAATAACATTTTTGATATTTATCCAGACAAAAACTATGGTCCTGTATCAGCTAAAAGACCAACTGGCGTAGATGCCAATGGTAGCATTGTTTATAGTGCGGCCGCCACTTCGGTTGATCTTTCCAATGCCAATCAATTCGTGTATTCGAGAAATACTTCACAATTTGGTATGAATGGCCGATTCCTGTTCGCCCGTTTAAACTTTACATTTTAATTGACTGACGCATTCGAAAAGGGATAGTACTACAATAGAAAAAGAGTCGCTAAGCAGGCGACTCTTTTTCTATTGTAGAAAGCCTTTCACTCAGCAGTGGCATCGCACGACGAAAGGCTTCTGTATAATGAAACCAGATTAAATCACTTGGGAGCCATCCGAATGGCTCCATCCAGTCGAATCACTTCTCCGTTCAGAATTGGATTCTCAATAATACTTTTAACCAGCATAGCGTATTCGTCCGGTCGGCCAAGTCGCGAAGGAAACGGTACTTGCTGGCCAAGAGACAGACGTGCTTCTTCCGGCAATCCCATCAATAAGGGCGTTTCAAACAAGCCTGGTGCAATGGTCATTACCCGAATGCCTGAGCGGGCCAGGTCGCGGGCAATGGGCAACGTCATGCTTACAATACCTCCTTTAGATGCCGAGTAAGCAGCCTGCCCTATTTGTCCGTCGTAGGCCGCGACGGATGCCGTGTTGATGATCACCCCACGCTCACCTTCAAACGGTTTCTCAGGATTGGGTTCGTTATGTTCCATAGCCAGAGCGACCAGCCGAATCACGTTGAACGTGCCGATTAGGTTGATGGAAATAACTTTCTGAAAAGCCGCCAGTGAATGTGCGCCGTAAACACCATCGACTTTGCCCACTGTTTTGCGGGCTTCGGCAATACCCGCACAGTTTACGGTAATATGTAAACCGCCGAATGTTTCAATGGCAAGGTTGACTGCTGCCTGAACATCAGCTTCATCGGTGACGTTGGTTTTGATGAATCGAACGGTTGCCCCTAATTCTTCGGCAAGGGCATGACCTCGTTCTTCGTTTAGGTCTACAATAACAACATTCGCGCCGTTCGATGCTAACAGGCGGGTAGTGGCTTCGCCCAGGCCGGAAGCTCCTCCGGTGACCAGTGCGGTTGATGAGTTTAGGTGCATACAATAGTCGTTGATTCTATTCCTGCCCGAATTAATCGCTACCGGGCTATTGGGAAATGATTTTCCATACCCGAGCCGGTTTATAGAATGGCCATGAGTTCTTTCCAGTGGCGAATGTCGTACGTTGGCTGATCATCGACGGCGATTGCTTGCGGATTATAGAACACAGTATCCAGACCAACCCCCTTGGCGCCCATAATATCGGCCTCGTAGTTATCGCCAATCATCAGACTTTCGCTGGTTGTGGCTCCGCTAATTTCCAGTGCGTATTGAAACACGAGCGGATCGGGCTTCTTGGCGTTCGCGTTTTCACTCGTAATCACATGAGTGAAATAATGCGCGATTTCGGCACTATCCATCTTGATGGCCTGAATTTCGGCAAAGCCATTGGTGATGATGTGCATTGTATAACGGCCCTTCAGGTAATCCAGAATTTCCCTGGCCGAATCCAGCAGATGGGGCTTTCGGGGAAGCAATCGCAGGTATTCGGCATTTAGATCGGTATGGACGGTTGCCTCATCGACGCCAAGCGACTGAAACACCAGCGGAAAACGATGCTTTCGGATGTAGCTGTGTTCAATACGATTCTTGTCATAATCAGCCCACAATTGCCGGTTTATGGCAATAAAGTGACGACTGAATTCTTCCGCCGATGGAATGCCTAAATCGCTCAGCCGAAACGTTTCGAACAACTCGGTCAGGGACTCTGCCGAATTGCGGTCGAAATCCCATAACGTATGATCAAGGTCGAAGAAAAGGTGCTTGTACATTGGATATGGCATTTCGGTTTACAGTATTAATCCAACTACCGTAAACCGAAACCGTTAAAAATCCAGCTTCAGGCGTTCTACTGGCTGGTCGTTGATTAAGTGACTTTCTACGATTTCATTAACGTCTGACAGTTGAACATTACCATAATAAGTCCCTTCCGGGTAAACAACCAGTGTTGGTCCGAACGCGCAGGCATCGAGGCAGCCAGTGCGTTGTGCCCGCATTTCTTTCAACAGACCACGCTCGGCCAGAGCCGCTTTAAATGCGTCGACTAATTCGTTGCCGTGGGCTTCCCCGCAGGATTTTTTCGGGGCTGCTTTCTGGTTATTACAGATGAAAACGTGCTTTTTGTATTTCATGGAGTTGCATTAAATCTAATCCCAAAGGTACGCAACGAACCTGAGGTGCTGGCAACAAGTGCGACTATAACGTTGATGTATGATCGCACTATTGTCAACTATTTCTTTTTGGCCACGACCATTACCCGGCCCGGCATGGTGTAGTACTTCACTAGTTTGTGAGGTTTCAGGCCGGCGGTTTGCTGCCACTGCTGGATTTCGGCGACGGAATAATTCCCCGCCGTGCTGCTCAGACCATAAAATAAATCGGTACTACTACCAATCAAATCAGGTTTTGATCCTAACTTGGGTCGGATAAACTCATTGACAATGAACACTCCGCCTGACCGTAGCGCTCGGGCAACTTTATCCGTAACGAGTTGATTTTGTTCCGGCGTAAAATGGTGGGCCAGACTTGACAACAGAATAATGTCGAACGCATTCTCCCCAAAATCATCGATCAGGGCATTGCCCGGCCGGTAGGTTACCCGGTCGCCCAGACCTTGCCGGGCCAATAAGGGAGACGCTTGCTCAATAGCCTGCGGCAAATCCAGAATGATAGATGATAGTGCGGGGAGTCTCCGGCAGAGCGCAGCCGAATGCTGACCATGGGAACCGCCAATGTCAAGCATGCTGGTGGCTACTTTCGGGACGGGTGCCCGTCGGCCAAATTCACGTGCTTCAGTATTGGTGGCAGCTAGCATGGCCTCCTGATAATAGCGCCATTGCTCATTGGACAGGGCATTGTGGTATTGAATGCCAATACCGGTTTGTAAGTACTCACCCAGATGATCCATCCATTCCCAAACGACGCGGTTGTTAAAAATCATCATGCCATATACCGATGATGGATCGTCTTTGAGCGTAAACCTCCGGGCCATTCGAGTCAGCGCAAAGCGATTATTCTGGTAGGTAAAATAGCCCATTGCCGTTAAAAGTCCCATTAATTCACCCAGTGCTTTTTGATTCAGCCGGAGTTTGGTAGCTAGCTCATCAAGTGTTTGGTCTTCATCTTTAACGGCCTCAAATACCCCCTTATCGGCTGCTTCGAGTACAGCCTTGGCCAAAACAGGCATGATCTGAACATGAAGGAGAGGAATAGGGGCGAGGTTAGCACGGAGGGCAAGCCATTCAAGTGGGTTTTCGGGTGAGATCGTCAGTTGCATAGAGAATGTTGCGTCTGTTCTTACAACTCACTAAAGTTAAAATTGGCTTGCCGCAGGTAAATTATTTCATGAAATAAATTTGTGCCATATAGGTTATAAATGATACTAAAATAGTCACTAAAATATCTATTGTATTTATATTTGTAAGGCCAATAAACTAAAGCCCTGATGAAGGTGGGTTGATTGCTTATCGGTGCCTCACCGTCTACTTCATGCGTTCGTATTTCTTATTGTTGTTTATCTGGTCTACAGCCGCTTTCGGGCAATCTGATTCGGTTCGTAAACCTATTGCTGGATTTGTTGAAACGGGCTTATCAGTGGGCACACCATCACAAACGCCTTTCTGGTTACGGGCTAAACAATATGGAATTGTTCCTGATCAAATAAGTTTTGATCAATTGCGGGCGGGTTTCTCCAGACATTACAGTCAGCCTGTACGAAAACTGGATTGGGGTTTAGGCGTCGAAGCTGTAGTTAACATTGGGCAAAGTCGTCGCTTTATCCTACCAGAATTATACGTTAAGGGAAGGGTAGGGGTGCTGGAATTCATGGCTGGCCGTCGGCGCAAGGTTGTCGGATTGGCCGATACACTGCTTGGCGTGGGTCCAATGGCCTGGTCGGGTAATGCGCTACCCATCCCGGAAATACAGATTAGTTTACCTGAATACGTGCCGATCGGTTTTACGAAAGGATTGATCGCTTTCAAAGGATTTTACTCACATGGCTGGTTCGATAATCGTGGGCCCGTGAAAGGCTCCTTTCTCCATCAGAAAGCATTTTATGGGCGATTGGGCAAACCAAACTGGTCGCTAAAACTCTACGCAGGCTTTAACCACCAGGTACAATGGGGAGGGCGTAGCGATGTGTTTACGAGTGATGTGGTCATTAAAAACGGCCGCTTCCCAACCTCGCTGGCTGATTATTTTGACATTATATCAGGTACAAGCTTAGGGGCCAAAGAGGACACAGATACCTCACGCATCAGCAAAGGTGACCGCGAAAATCGCATTGGAAACCATCTGGGAACGATTGATTTAGGAGCTGAATGGACAGGAAAACACTTTTCTGTATGGGTGTATCGGCAGAGTTATTACGAAGATGGCTCTTTGTTTTACCTGATTAATATTGCCGATGGTCTGAACGGAATCCGAATCCAACGATCTGGCGCCCAAACCCGTAGATTTCAGATTCGTGAAATTGTCGCAGAGTTTTTATACACGCTTAGTCAGGGCGGGCCAACATTTGGTAATCTCCCTGCCGAACGAGGAGCCGATAATTATTTTAACCACACACAATATATTGATGGCTGGTCATACGGCGGTCGGGGTATTGGAACCCCGTTTATCGGCTATTATGGCGAAAGCCGGGTAGAACTACCGGCGGCTGTCAAAGCAAATTATACCAATGGCGCTTACCGACTTTTTACCAATAATAATCGAGTGCGTGTTTTGCACGTAGGTTTAGCGGGTACGGTAGCTACGCACTACGCATTTCGGTTGTTGTGTTCACTAAGCGATAATCTGGGCACCTATGCCATTGCCTTTCCGAAAAATACCCGGCAATTATCAGCGTTGCTTTCGGTGAGTGCCCCATTTAAGGGAAAGCCGGACTGGATTGCCCGTGTAATGATTGCTGTCGATCGGGGCAAATTGCTGCCAAACAGTACCGGAATCTATTTTAGTCTTCGTAAGACGTGGGGTTTCGCACAAGCACGATTTGTGAACGCCAACACATCCGGTTTTTAGAGAGTCTCTGATTAATGAATAGGCTGAACGGCATTATGCAGGGCAAACCATGTCTGATCTAACTCCTGTTCAATATGCTGCCAGTCAATGTTAGTATAGCTAGAGGAACGAAAGGATGAAAAATTAAGGTTTGATTTTCAGAGGTTTAAAATGCAAAAGCACCCCACCAGAAAATATGAATCTTGGGCGGGGTGCTTCCTGAAAAAAGAGTGGGTTACGATTTTTTTGCTGTTGCTTTGGCTGAGGCAAGCGTTTTCTTAGGTGCTGTTTTAGCCGCTGGATTTTTCTGGGTCATCGTGACAGGGTCCCAGTAAACGACCTTCTGCTCAAAATAGCTTTCATTACAGGCCAGTACCGGAGCCGCTGCCCGGAAACCGAACACCGGATCTTCAACGGTTCCCTGGCTTCCAAGACGCACATTTTCGAAGAAATTGGCGAAGTGTTTAGCATGGGCATCGTCATCTTTCGGTGCTTCAAACTTCACTTCCTTTACGGGTTCTGCAGCGCGTGTTTCGGGCGGATACTGTGCGTCGTATTGCTTCACAAACTCCTGTTGTACAGGCTCGGTAAACGTAAAGAAACTATCGTAGCCACCGTAACCCGGAGCAACTGGCAGTTTCTTCTTGGTCATGATAAGGTTGTTTTCCGAAAACTCGATCTGTCCTTCACTACCAATAATCCGTGTTACGTCGTTGATTTTACCTGCATTGGCAAAATTCACCCGCAAAACCATCTGGAAGGCTTCGTGTTGATCGGTTTTGGGGTAGTCCATAATGCACGACATGACATCAGGTACATCACGCCCATCTTTCCAGTAGGCAAGATTTCCTGATGAGTAAATGCGCGTTGGGCCGAGTGTGTTTGTTACAAAATGAACGCCCGTAATTAAGTGGATGAACAAATCACCTGCGACGCCCGTACCGTAGTCTTTATAGTTCCTCCAGCGGAAAAATCGTTTGGCATCAAATGGACGCTTCGGTGCGTCGCCCAGAAAGCGATCCCAGTCAAGGGTTTGGGTCGATGCGTCGGGTGGAATGGAATATTGCCAGGCGCCAATGGCATTGAAACGATCGTTATTCGATTCGATGTAGTTAATCGGGCCAATTTCGCCAGCATCAACGAGCCGTTTGGCTTCCTGAAAGGCGGCACTACTGATTCGCTGACTACCCACCTGCATCGTCTTCCCTGATTTCTTCCAAGCATCGATTACCGCTTTTCCCTCGCTCAGGTGCTGTACCATCGGTTTCTCGCAATAGACGTTCTTGCCTGCCTTGAGGGCAGCAATGGTTATGTGATCGTGCCAGTGGTCGGGCACAACGACAATAACAGCATCGATGTCGGGGCGGGCCAGGATTTCGCGGTAATCGCGGGTGGCGAAAAGCTCTTTGTCTTTACCGAATGCAGTTTTAGCGTGCTCAAGCCGACCATCATACAGATCAGACACACCAACCAATTCGACATCGGGGTTGCGCAGAGCCGCTCTGGTATCGAAGTTGCCCTGAATTCCCATGCCGATTGTGGCCAGCCGAATTTTGTCGTTCGGGCTGATTTTCATCAAATTCGGAATGTAGGACGGCATCCCGAATGGTCGGGCTACGCTCTCTGTTGCGACCAGCGCCGAAGCCGCCGACAGGTTTTTGATGAATTTGCGTCTGTTGGATTGCATGAAGGTAAGCTTTACACGTGTGCTGATCAAAGCGCGCGACGACAAAAATTTACCTCTCAATCCTGTATTAATCAGTCTGGCAACGAACAAATAGCTCGTTCGTTGCCGGACCGGGTTAGATTACTTTTTTTCGAAACGGACTGCTACCCATTGCCGGTCGGTTGGAATCTGGTGGGTGGCGTTCCAGACAAACATTGCCTGCTCCAGTGCGATGTTTAACAGGCGTTTGGTTTGAAGGCGTTTAATGTTCAGACTGCGATTTACGGTTTCTTCATAAATTAATTTGTGATCATTGGTATAGAACCGTACCGTGCATTCATGGCTTTTGGCGGGCGTTTCAACTACCCAGAATCCTTCTTTAGCTACAGGAGGTTCCGATTTCATCTGCGCTTTTGCGGCAAACGAAAATGCGACAAGCATGATGGCTACGAAAGCCAGGCGGATTTGTGAGATGGTGTTCATTGTATTGTTGTGTTTTTGGTTGTGGTACTTTCCTGGAGCACATTTCAGCTTTTAGCCGGACTATGTCTCTGCGGTCTACTTTAGCCGATAACTGAATCAAATGTAGAAACCTCAGTTATAGGCTGCCTGGAATATCGCCCGGTAACGCTGGTAGGCCATCAGACAGCAATCAACTGTCTATCAATGTTATTTGCGACCAAATTCTGTTGTTCAGCGACGGAAGAGAGTCGTTTGTCGACTATTGTCGTGGCTTGTAGGTGAACTGCTTCCGTTTATCTAATTTCGGGTAAGCAATCGGCAGATGTATGCAACTTTTAACCAGAGAATTTGTCTTCTCAAACCAGCCTCGTATACGGCTAGCCCGCCATGGTTTGTACTGGTTGGTCTGGACGCTGTTTTTTGCGTTTACGTACGGATTTCTACCGGTCGGCTATTTTATTCGCCAGGGCGCTTCCTGGCCGCGGGCTCTGTTTCAAGGCATCGGTAGTGCAGGTCTGGACGCTGTATTATTTATGCCTGCTCACATGTTTTTTGCTTATGGCCTCATTTACTGGCTAATACCCCAGTTTTTGTTTAAGGGTCGGTACGGGTGGATGCTGATCAATATTATCCTGCTGGTACTTGTCACAGCCTTTGTTTCAGCTTCATTAACCACCTATGTTGTCGATCCTATTCGTGTGTGCCTGGAACTGCGAACATCAGGAAATACATTTTTCTTTGCCATGATGGCGGGTTTGCGCGGGGCCATCACAATTGGCGGTTTTGCGGCCGCTATCAAACTGGTAAAAGTCTGGTATCTGAAACAACAGGCCTATCAGCAGATTGATAAAGAGAAACTTCAGGCAGAATTGCAACTGCTTAAATCGCAGGTTCATCCTCATTTTCTGTTCAATACATTGAATAACCTGTATGCGCTCACACTTAATAAATCAGACCGGTCGCCAGCGGTAGTGCTAAAATTGTCAGATTTGCTTCGGTACATGCTCTACGATTGCAATGTGCCTGAAGTGCCCTTGGGGAAAGAGATTACGTTTATGCGCAACTACATCGGTTTAGAACAATTGCGTTATGGCGACCGGCTGGATATGTCGCTCAATATCTCAGGCGATTATGAGAATAAATTGATTGCGCCCTTGTTGCTGGTTCCATTTCTGGAGAATGCGTTCAAACACGGTACCAGCGAGCAACTCGAACAGGCCTGGATGCATGTGGACGTATCGATTCAGGATACGATTCTTAAATTTAAAGTCATTAATAGCCGGGAGCTAGTAGCCCAGGATGAGGTCTATGTAGGAGGTATTGGGTTGCAGAATGTTCAGAAACGCCTGCAATTGTTATACCCCGACCGACACGAATTACGCATTGTAGCTGGTGAAGAAACGTTTATGGTCATGCTGTCACTGGAACTGGTGCCAGCCCAACCCAGCATAGCCCTGCCAAACCCCCAGCTGGTAGCGGTCGCTTAACAGAAATCATGATGAAAATACGCTGTTTACTAGTTGATGATGAACCTCACGCACTGGAAGTGATTGAGACCTATGTCGGCATGGTAGATGGGCTGGAGATCGTGGGTAAGTGTCATAATGCTATTCAGGCGTTTGGCGTATTGCAGGCAACATCGGTTGATCTATTGTTTCTGGACATCAAAATGCCTCAGCTACTCGGAACCGACTTTGTGCGTAGCTTACGACAACCACCTAAAATTATTTTTACAACGGCTTATCGTGATTATGCGTTGGAAGGTTACGAACTCGATGTGGTTGATTACCTGCTCAAGCCTATTCCTTTTGAGCGATTTCTGCGGGCGGTTTCCAAGGTCATGAAAGCAGAGCAAATACCGATCCGAGCCGGACATGCAGAGCCACCTTCTGTTTTATCCGTCGAGAAACCCGCCGAGGCTCTGCATACTAATACGTTTCTTTATTTTCGGGTTGATCGCAAGATGGTTAAAGTATTTACCCGCGACATACTGTACATCGAGAGTTTGAAGGATTACGTTAAAATTGTAACGGCCGACGCTCGTCCATTGGTGGTTAAACAAAGCATTAGCTCGCTGGAAGAGATGTTGCCTGAAGCGGTTTTTTTACGAATTCATCGCTCGTTTATCGTAGCGGTCGACAAAATATCGGCCTATACGCCCAGTTATGTCGACGTTGCGGGACAGGAACTACCCATTGGCCGACTCTATCACAAAGAAGTAGGGCAAGTGCTAAAAATGGGCATGGAGTAAGACCGGAGCAGCTAAAACAGACACTATCTAGCGCTAAGAGAAAATGAATCCTGTTTCGCGTCGTGCCTTCCTGCGGTCGTCGGCCATTTTGTCGGGGAGTCTGCTGACTACGCCGTCTATAGTTACACCAGACACCATATCGCGAAAGCCATTGCGGTTAGGCGGGCCTATTTTCCTGAAAAGCGACGATCCGGAGGAGCTGGCAAGGGAGCATCGACGGTTAAACTACAGTTCAGCCTATGTTCCTGCCGTTGACTTTAAGGATTCTACAAAAATCAATGCCATTCGGAAAGCATTTGCGGGGCAGAATGTGATCATTGCCGAGGTAGGTGCCTGGGTCAATATGCTGGATCAGGATGCCGAAAAGCGTCGTAAAAACCTGAACTACGTTACCGAACGGCTGGCTTTAGCTGAAGCTGTTGGCGCACTGACGTGTGTCAATATTGGCGGCTCCTATAATCCCAAACAATGGGACGGTCCGGATACCCGCAACCTAACCCGCGAATATTTCGACGCTACGGTCGAGAACTGCCGCAAAGTGATTGACGGGGTGAAGCCCAAAAAAGCCAGATTTGCACTTGAAATGATGGGATGGAGCTTGCCTGACGGCCCAGAATCATACCTGAAATTTATCAAAGCAATTGACCGTCCGGCGTTTGGGGCCCATATCGATATTGCCAACATCATTAATAGTCCTGCGCGCTATTACAACAATACAGCCTTGATCAATGAGACATTCCGTCTGTTAGGCCGTTGGATCGTCTCGTCTCACGCGAAAGATGTTTATGGCAAGGATGGGCATTTTGCTGAAACCATGCCTGGCCGTGGCGAAATGGATTATGGTACATACCTCCGAAATGTAACAGCCTTGCCGCAGGAGGTGCCGTTGCTGCTCGAACATTTGCGAACGCCTGAAGAATACGACGAAGCCCGGCAGTTCGTCATCAATCGGGCCGTTAAAGCGCAGATATCTTTGGCCTAACGTATAAACATAAACGTGGCCTGTCAATGATAATTCAGTCGATACATTTTTACGGCTTCATTATGCACAGTAGCGCCCTGGTTGAGTAAGAATCAAGTGTACTCAAAACTTATCAGGATTGACGTCCTGTTTGATTGCCTGGGTTAATTACTTTGTGAACTTGTTTGTGCACCTGGCAAATGAATAATTATGTGGATTTTATTGATATTAATTGTGGATTTTTATATAGATTAGTGATACTATTTTATTGATCGGTACCGTTAATGGCTAAAAAGAGCAGAATTCATTCTCACAAGTAAATTAAAAAGGTACGTAGATGAATGGGAGAAATAGGTGCTTCACAAAATGTGATTTACAACTATTTACCTCATTGCCGGAGTCTGGAAGTCAGTTAGTTTTAGGACTTTCGCTCAGAACCGTGCCACGGTTTATCCATCAAGCATTAGTAACCGTGGCACGGTTCTGAGCGAAAGTCCTAAGTTATTGTTTGTAGTTAAATTGATGAATACTCAGCTTAAATTTTACCGATTCTTTTATTGGGCAATTACTTTACTCCTTCTGGGAAGTATTCCCGTTTTATGCGCTCAGCTCATGCGGGAGAAGCCACCGGGAGCACCACCTGAAGTTGCCAGTATTTACTCAATCCTTTACATCATTATTGGATTTAGCGTTATCAGTGTTGTTAGTTATGTCTTACTGTACGGTAAATCGTGGGCGAAAGGAAGTATCCTGTCACTGCTAAGTTTTGTCCTGAGCTGGTTTATCCTAGAGGGTATTTGCGCGGTTGTTTTGCACTGGAAAGACGGAACGCCACTGATATCGCCCCAAAGAACCGTACTCCAGCGAGATCCGATTGCGACCAGACGCACTAATTTTTCGTTGATCAGGTATGATAGTCTGGGAATGAGTCGCCCCTCGCCGGGTCAATATGAAACGATTTATTCAATTAAGGAGAATCGTTTGATTCACGGAAAGCCAACCGCTTTAGAAAAAAACAGATCGGTTGCCTACCATATTGATAGTTTATCCAGACGGATTACTCCTTTCGATAAAGGCCAGTCTGTCGGGAAGTATGCCTTATTTCTGGGATGCTCATTTACCTACGGCGAATCGGTTTCGGATACGAGTACGATTCCTTATTTTTTTGGTCGACAAACGGGTTATCATCCCTATAATTATGGTGTGTCCGGGCATTCACCAGCCCATATGCTGGCGTTGCTGCAAACGATTAACATTCGAAAAGAAGTAGCTGAAAAAAATGGAGTAGCTTTCTATACCTATATCGAAGATCATCTGGCCCGAGTGGCTCCCAGTACAAGATGGGCTTATAATTCAGACGGCTATTTGCCGCACGTGAATGCCGATAAGTTGACGGTTGACGGCTCGTATGCACAAAAACACCCAGTCCGTTTAAAGCTTATCCAGTGGATGTATAAAAGCAACGTGGCCAGGCTTTTTAAACTTAATTTTCCCGGAAAATACAGTACAGAGCAGTACCGCCGATTTGTCAATATCGTCAGGAAGTCAAAAGAATTATATAATGAGCAATTTGGGAATGATAATTTCTACGTGGTTATCTTTCCAATGTATCCGATGGATACCGAACTCCGTCAGCTATTTAATCAGGCCCGGATAAAATTAATTGATTATTCAAACTTGCTTACCTGGAAAACAGCCTACGACGGTATGCATCCCGATGGAGAGGCTTATAGACGGGTGGCTCAAAAACTAGCCGATGACTTTGACTCTAAATTGGAACAGCCTATCACGCTGCGATAAATATTTTATAAATAATTTATGCAACGATTCACCATAAATCATCCTCTTATCATTGAACCAACAAAACCATTTAAACGATTTTCTGATGTTTATCAAGACACTACTTGCATCCATTCTTATGATTGTCGCTACATTTCAGGCGGCTACAGCGCAGACAACGGCATCGGCCAATAGTCAGACGGTTACCGGTAAATGGGTCGGTTCATTTGACGGGGCTTCTTCAGGAAAATTTGAACTGGTGCTCAATCAGGACAGCAATGGCAAGCTTACCGGGCAGGTAATTATGATAACCGACGATGGAAACCGATACCCAATTGACCTGAAAACTGCCGTTTGGGAAAAAGAACAGTTGAGCGCTTCGTACGCTGATCCGTCGGATGGAGATGAGGTGAGCTTTACGGGAAAACTCGCTGACCCAGGCCTGAAAGGAACATGGAAGGCAGATGGGGGCCAATCGGTCGGTACCTGGCAGGTAAGCCGGGCAAAATAAGAGCCTAAGCAAGTCTGAATACACGAATGCCATAAGCTGAGTTATGGCATTCGTGCTTTTATTGAAAAAGTAACAACTAGCTATAAATCCGGAATTTCCCGGATTCGGACTTTCATCTGTGGGCGTTCGCCGTTCGGAACAATCGCAATGAATGTGTTATTGACCGTTTCGCCGTTCCGGATCATATGGCCTGCCTGAATATTGGTTGTCGTCGTGACCTCTTTTCCCTCTGCGTTTTTAATTTTCTGCTGGTAGGGTACTGTAAAAGGTCTTGCCATGATTTTGCCGCCTTTAGATGTTAATCGTTTCCCGTTGGCGTTTAGACAATCGAACGAGGCAAGTTCATTGAGGTTTTCCTGACCAAAAACGGTCTGTCGTGGAAAAAATAGTTTCGTACAATTACTCTTGTTGGTGACGTAAATGGTTACCTCATACCGCATAAAAGACTCCCCGCTGATTTCGATACGACGCTCATTATTGATCTCAAAACCATAGTCGATGCCATTGAGCTGGGCTGGTTTGCCGGCTTCAATATCATAAGACTGCTGGGCAAAAAGCGGACAATAGACTGCTGCGAAGAACAGACAACAGCTCAAAAAACGGATCATGTTGCTAAAATGGTTAAAGGCATAAAAATACATAGCGGGAGACATATTACGCAAGCTGATTGCTGGGAAGAAAGGCCATAGAGACCTATTTCCACAATATGGAAACCAGAATAATTGATAACGCCAACAGTAACTGTACGAATACTTTTAGCGTAAAGGCCTGCCCGTAGTGAATCGGGTAGAGAATGGCTCCGGCGATTACACCCGTTACAAAAAACAGAAATCGATTCGACCACATGGAGCCATTAAAGCCCTCGACGCCAAATTTTGAGGCTTGTATCCATAACCAGGCACAGCCTACAGCCAACAGGTAGGGCATTGGCGACTGAATCCATTTGTTGTTTTTAAACTGCCAATACATGATGTACCAATGCCCTATCGAACCGATCAGAAACAGCAGGGTAGATAGCGCTATTTTATAGTATTGCATTGATATATAGGGTTATGATGTACGTTACGGATAAAAGAAGGAAATGAAATTGCCGGTATTCAGTTATACCGGTTTGCTCAGTAAATGCGGTCGTTCGGCAGCTAATTTCAGTATGAGTTCACCAAAGAGCGTGTTTGCCCAGGCAAACCACTTGCGGGTAAATTTTGTCGGTTCGTCCTGATCGAAAGATTCATGCATGAACCCCGTACCGGCATGAGTTTTTTTCAACTGACGAAGCTGCGCCACGATCTCCTGATCGTCGGTGGAGGTAAGCGCCCGCATAATCAGGCTCATTGGCCAGATGCTATTGACCAGCGTATGTGGACTACCGACACCTTCTGCGGCTTTTCCACTGAAAAAATACGGGTTGTCGGGGCTAAGAACAAACCGACGGGTGTTTCGATAGACTGGATCACTAACCGGGCAGGCTCCCAGATAGGGCAGCGCCAGCAGATTCGGTACGTTGGCATCATCCTGAAGCAACCGATTTCCATACCCATCAACTTCCAGTGCGTAAATTTTGCCGTATTTCGGATGATCATAAATGGCATACTGTTTCAGGGCGCCTTCTACTTCGTTGGCCAATGTCCGGCATTCTTTCGCAAAGGCAACTTCGCCGGGTTGTATCTGGTCTATCATCGTAGCTAACTGCCGGAATGATGCGACTGCAAACCAGTTGGATGGGACATAGAACGGGAAAACTGTCGCATCGTCAGAAGGCCGGAAAATGCTGTGAATTAAGCCAATCGGTCGTGTTGGGTTGCCATATCCGTTGCCCGGAACCGTGTCTGTAGACCAGGAAGTCTCACGCCCGAACTTGTAAGGCCCTCGGTTTATTTTGCGCTGTTGCTCACGACAGGTTTGCAGTACTAACGTCATAGCCTTTAGCCAATCAGCATCGAATGGGCTCGTGTCGCCGGTCGTTTTCCAGTAGTGGTAAGCCAATCGAATAGGGTAACATAGGGAATCTAGCTCCCATTTGCGTTCGTGGAGTCCCGGTTTCATGGCCGTAACGTCTTTTTTCCACTCGCCCTCTTTGGTTGCGTCGGCATAAAACGCGTTCGCATAGGGGTCTCGGATAATGCACCGGGCCTGCCGTCGAATGACGCCCTCAATCAGTTGCCGAAGTTCTTTATCCTGTTTGATTAGCGGCAGATAGGGCCACACCTGCGCTGTGCTGTCACGTAACCACATGGCGTCGATATCGCCGGTAATGACAAACGTATCAGGCTTGCCGTTCGCAGTGCTAAACTGCACGGTGGTATCAAGCGTGTTGGGGAAACAGTTTTCAAACAGCCAGGCTAATTCAGGATCGCGAATGGTTTTGTGCATCCGCCCGATGGTTTGTTCAACGGCCGTGCTCGTGAAGTTACGATGGCCTGCTGCTGTCCGAACAACAGGAAAATCAGGGGCTGACGCTGACAATACGGACGAATAATTGATGAGTAAGCCTGCACTGGCCATGCTGGCCTGTTGAATGAACTGACGGCGATCCATGAAAAGTAAGAATTGAATAGGGACCTTGCAGAAAGGCTTGACATGGTTCTTGATGATGTTCAGTTAAACCGAGGCATGTTTTTGCTGCAAAATTCCTGTTGAAATAATTCGTATCAATCACAAAGAAAAGGAAGCGGTTGAGTAGATGCCTAGATTCCTGCCGGATTATTTATGCGTATATGGCTGACTCTAAATTATTTTAGCACTTTTTTCGGAGAGAAAATATCTTTTCCTATAATTGTGTGCCGAATACACTATTTGGTTCGAAAGAGCCGCTGATTGACAGACCATG
The DNA here is from genome assembly GCF_011604685.1 of Spirosoma aureum. Classification (NCBI taxonomy): domain Bacteria; kingdom Pseudomonadati; phylum Bacteroidota; class Cytophagia; order Cytophagales; family Cytophagaceae; genus Spirosoma; species Spirosoma aureum. The sequence continues at coordinate 1,125,963 of NZ_CP050063.1, forward strand.
ATTCATTATACGCACCCTAGCCGGATTCTGGTAGCGCTTGACTGTATTATTTTCGGCTTCGATGGCGAAGAGATTAAATTGCTTCTGATCAAGCGCAACTTTGAGCCCGAAAAAGGGAAGTGGTCGCTTATGGGCGGATTTTTGAACGACACAGAAGACCTGGAAGCCGCTTCTCAGCGCATTTTATACGAGCTGACCGGACTGACCAATAATTACCTGGAGCAACTTCAAACCTTTGGTGCTGTGAACCGCGATCCGGTTGAGCGTACGATCTCGGTCGTTTATTACGCACTTGTTAACATTGAACAGCAGGACGTAAATACCATAAAGGCACACAATGCGTATTGGCTCAGCTTGAATAACAAGCCTGAATTGATCTTTGATCATAACGCAATGGTTGAACAGGCCCTGCATCGCTTACGCTATAAAGCCGCTCTTCACGCGATCGGTTTTGAACTGTTACCCGAAAAATTTACGATTCCTCAGCTCCAGAAGTTATATGAGGCAATCTATAAGACGCAGCTTGATCGTCGGAACTTCAGCCGAAAGATCATGTCGACGGGACTTTTAGTCAGTACTGGTGAGAAAGACACCAATTCGGTTACCAAGAAAGGGCAACTGTATCGGCTCAATTCCGAAAAGTATCAGCAATACCTGACAGACTATGTTAGCTTCTTCCCCGAATTAACACTGGCGTAAGGATGACTTTTCCCATGAAATATTCCGATACCAACCAGGCCACAGCTAGCTTTCATCGGTGTTAAATAAAAATTAATTACTATTTCTTGTTGAAAGAACACAACGAATTTGTAGTATTGTGTCAGATAAACACTATTCAAGAAATCACCCTGTACTGGGCTTGAAAAAAGCCCCGGTTGACAACGAATTTGCACGAAGTTATCAGTCATCATTATGAGCAATCCATACGTTATCGGTGTTGACTTTGGCACCGACTCGGTCAGGGCGCTGATCGTCGATACGCAGACCGGTCAAGCCGTTGGAACGCATGTTCACGAATACGCTCGCTGGAAAAAAGGCCTCTATTGTAACCCGGCCACGTCGCAGTTTCGGCAGCACCCGCTCGATTACCTGGAAGGGCTGGAGGCCACCATTACGGGTGCGCTGGCCAAAGCGCCCGCCGATGTTCGACAAAACATAGTCGGCATTTCGATCGACACGACGGGTTCTACGCCAGGCCCCGTTGATGAAACAGGCTTGCCTTTGGCATTACGTCACGATTTTGCCGAGAATCCGAACGGTATGTTTATCCTCTGGAAAGACCATACGGCTAATGCTGAAGCGGAGGAGATTAATAATCTCGCCCATCATTGGGATACAGATTACACCAAATATGTGGGTGGAATTTATTCCTCGGAATGGTTCTGGGCAAAAATGCTGCGAACCCTTCGGGTTGATGAAGCGATTCGGCAGCACGCTTTTTCGTGGGTCGAACACTGCGACTGGATATCGGCTGTCCTGACCGGCAACACAAATCCGCTTACACTCCGTCGGTCGCGTTGTGCTGCTGGTCATAAAGCGCTCTGGCATAGTGAGTTTGATGGCCTTCCGTCCAATGAATTCCTGACCCGACTAGACCCATTACTGAGCGGTCAGCGCGACCGGCTTTTCACCGACACTTACACAGCTGACCAGCCGATGGGGAAACTATCGGCAGAGTGGGCCGAAAAACTGGGGCTGTCTACTGATGTTGTCATTGGAGTAGGGGCTTTCGATGCGCACATGGGAGCCATAGGCGCTGAAATAGAACCGTATGCCTTCGTCCGGATCATTGGTACGTCTACCTGCGATATCCTGATGGCTCCCAACGAAGAAATCGGCCATCGGCTGATCCGGGGAATCTGTGGGCAGGTAGATGGTTCCGTAGCACCGGGAATGCTGGGTCTGGAAGCCGGTCAGTCGGCTTTTGGAGATGTATATGCCTGGTTTTCTCGGCTGATAACCGGTCCGGTGCGCGAGTTGCTGGGCGACGAAGCCGCCGATAAACTTAGTAGCCAGCTTATACCGCATCTTTCGGCGCAGGCTGCTCAATTGCCCGTTACGGAGAATGATCTGATTGCACTGGACTGGATCAACGGCCGCCGTACTCCCGATGCTAATCATACGCTTAAAGCAGCCATTGCCGGGCTGAATCTGGGAACGGATGCGCCAAAAATTTTCAAAGCCTTGGTAGAGGCTACGGCCTTCGGTTCCCGCAGTATTGTCGATCGTTTTGTGCAGGAAGGGGTTCCGATCAAAAAAGTCATTGCCATTGGCGGGGTGGCCAAGAAGTCGCCCTTTGTGATGCAAACCCTCTCCGATGTGCTCAATAAACCCATTCAGGTTGCTAACTCCGATCAGGCTTGTGCACTCGGTGCGGCCATGTGTGCGGCTGTAGCGTCTGGCGTTCACCCAACAATGGAGGCCGCTCAACAGGCTATGGGATCTGGTTTCGACGCCGAATACCAGCCCCGGCCAGAGCAGGTATCCGTCTATGAAAAGCTGTATCAGAAGTATCTTAAACTCGGTGCATTCATCGAAAATAAACAAGTAAGCAGTTCCCAATCAATTACCCAGTATGCTCAATCTGAATCACTATGAAGTCTGGTTTGTCACGGGCAGTCAACACCTGTATGGTGAAGAAACCCTTCGGCAGGTAGACGCCCATTCGCAAATCATTGCTGGCTTTCTAAACGATGCACCGGCAATTCCGGTACGGGTTGTATTCAAGCCCGTTGTAAAAACTCCGGATGAAATTTATGCCATCTGCCAGGAAGCGAATGTAGCCCAAAATTGCGTGGGTATTGTCACCTGGATGCATACATTTTCGCCCGCAAAAATGTGGATTCGGGGATTGACTATCCTCAAAAAGCCGTTGCTTCATCTGCATACCCAATTCAATCGGGATATTCCCTGGGGCAGCATCGATATGGACTTTATGAACCTCAACCAATCGGCGCATGGCGACCGGGAGTTTGGGTTTATGGTATCCCGAATGCGCCTGAATCGTAAGGTAGTTGTTGGGTTCTGGCAGCAGCAGGATGTTATTGACAAGATTGCGGCCTGGGCGCGGGTGTCGGTAGCGGCTTATGAACTGAAGACGATGAAAGTGGCCCGTTTTGGCGACAACATGCGTCAGGTGGCCGTAACGGAAGGCGATAAGGTAGCGGCTGAAATTACCTTTGGCATGTCGGTCAATACCTACGGAATCGGTGATCTGGTGGCGGTGATCAATCAGGTAACCGATACAGAGGTCGACCGGCTGGTTGAGGAGTATGCCGATAGCTATACGCTGATGGATTCCCTGCTGAAAGGGCAGTCGCAACACAGTTCATTGCGCGATGCGGCCAAAATAGAACTGGGAATGCGGGCTTTTCTGCAAGACGGCAATTTCGGCGCTTATACCGATACGTTCGAAGATTTGCATGGCATGACCCAGCTTCCGGGAATTGCTTCACAGCGCCTGATGGCCGACGGATACGGGTTCGGTGGCGAAGGTGACTGGAAAACCTCCGCCATGGTTCGTACGCTGAAAGTTATGGCGGCTGGTTTGCCGGGCGGCAATTCATTCATGGAAGATTACACCTACCATTTCGACCCCGCCAATCCGCTGGTTCTGGGCTCACACATGCTCGAAATATGCCCATCCATTGCCGCCGATAAACCAACCTGCGAAATTCACCCGTTGGGAATTGGTGGTAAAGCTGATCCGGTTCGGCTGGTGTTCAATGCCCCTGCAGGTCCGGCCATCAATGTGTCGCTGGTTGATATGGGAAATCGATTCCGGCTGATTGTCAACGAAGTGGAAGCGGTAAATGTACTGGAAGCGTTGCCAAAACTACCGGTGGCCCGCGCTTTGTGGAAACCCATGCCCGATATGCAAACGGGCTGTGCTGCTTGGATTCTGGCGGGTGGAGCGCACCATACCGTTTACAGCCAAAACATGACAACGGAGCATATTGAAGACTTTGCCGACATCTTCGGTGTCGAACTGGTTGTGATTGATAAGAACACAACCTTGCGGCAATTGAAAAACGAATTACGCTGGAGCGAAGCAGCTTATCGGTAATACGTACTCACCTCACCCCCTCTCTTTGACGTAAGGAGAGGGGCATTACGAGTCACCTTTCCTATGAAAAAAACTATCCTACCCCTTACTTTTGCCTGCCTGAGTCTTACTGCCATGGCTCAGAATAAAGTGACGCTTCATGCCGATGAAGGCAAGCACATCATCAGTCGGCATATCTATGGTCATTTTGCCGAGCACCTCGGTCGCTGCATTTACGATGGCTTTTATGTAGGCGAAAACAATGCTAAAATTCCCAATAAAAATGGGGTTCGGCTGGATGTTGTCGCTGCGCTGAAAAAGCTTAAAATACCGAATCTACGCTGGCCGGGCGGCTGTTTTGCCGATACCTACCACTGGAAAGATGGGATCGGGCCAAAAGCAAAACGCCCCAAAATTGTCAATACCTGGTGGGGCGGGGTCACGGAAGACAATAGCTTCGGAACGCACGATTTCCTGAATATGTGTGAACTGCTGGGTACAGAACCTTATCTGGCCGGTAACGTCGGCAGTGGTACGGTGCAGGACCTGACCGAGTGGGTACAGTACGTGAACTTCGAGAAGAATAGCCCCATGTCGAATCTGCGTCAGCAGAATGGCCGCGATAAACCCTGGAATGTACGGTACTGGGGCGTTGGAAACGAAGCCTGGGGTTGCGGAGGAAACATGAAGCCCGACTACTATGCGAACATTTACCGGCAGTACAGCACATTCATGAACCCGAAAGTGGGAAATGAGAAAATTTTTCGGATTGCTTCGGGAGCCAGCGATAACGATTACAACTGGACCGAAACGCTCATGAAAAACATTCCCGGTAACATGATGGAAGGGCTGGCCATGCACCACTATTCGGTACTGTCGTGGGGCGAAGGCAAAAAAGGATCGGCTACGCAGTTTACGGATCAGGAGTATTTCAAAACCATGCAACAGGCGTTGCTGATGGACGAGCTGATCGAAAAACACTCGGCAGTCATGGATAAATACGATCCGGAGAAAAAAATAGCGCTCATCGTCGACGAGTGGGGCGGCTGGTACAATGTTGAGCCGGGTACAAATCCTGGCTTCTTATACCAGCAGAATACCATGCGCGATGCCGTTCTGGCCGGTGCGACGCTCAACATTTTTCATAAACACTGCGAACGCGTGCGGATGGCCAATCTGGCTCAGGCGATCAATGTATTGCAGGCGGTAATTCTGACAAAAGGCGATAAGGTACTACTGACGCCGACCTATCACGTACTGGAAATGTATAACGTACACCAGGATGCGACAATGTTGCCGGTTACTGTAAAATCCGATGATTTTACGCTCGATAAAGATAAACTGCCTGCCGTGTCCGTCTCTGCTTCCCGCGACAAAGCGGGTAAAATTCATGTATCGCTCGTAAACATCGATCCGACGAAGCCGCAGGAAATTTCGGTTGATCTGAAAGGTCTGAAAGCTACTGGCGTAACGGGGCGTATCCTGACTTCCGCCAATGTCCACGACCACAACACGTTCGAGAATCTGACCAAAGTAAAGCCCGTAGCGTTCAACGGTGCTAAACTGAATGGCGACAATCTGACCGTAAGTCTGCCACCCGTATCCGTAGTCGTAGTAGAACTTTAATAAGCGAAAGGAAGAAATGTAAATGAGTGCAAAGCTTTCAGATCACTCATTCACCATTCGCTCTTTCACTCATTTATTATTCACTCATTAACCATGTATCAGTCCTTAAAAGAAGAATGTTACGAGGCCAACATGCAGCTGCCAAAGCTGGGCCTGGTGTTGTTTACGTTTGGTAACGTCAGTGCAGTTGACCGTGATCGTGGCTTATTTGCCATTAAACCGAGCGGAGTGCCCTATGAAAAACTCCAGCCCAACGATATCGTTATCTGCGATTATGATGCAAAGATTGTGGAGGGATCTATGCGACCGTCGTCGGATACCAAAACCCACGCGCTGCTCTACAAAACCTGGGATAAAATCGGTGGTATTTCGCATACGCACAGTACCTATGCCGTTGCGTGGTCGCAGGCGGGTCTGGACATTCCGATTTTTGGAACGACCCATGCCGACCATACGCATCAGGACATTCCGTGTGCTCCGGCACTAACCGACGAAATGATCCAGGGCGATTATGAGCACGAAACGGGGCACCAGATTTTTAATTGCTTTACCGATAAGGGTTTGGTATACAGCGAAATGGAGATGGTTCTTTTGCAGAACCACGGGCCATTTACTTGGGGAAAGACCGCCCAGAAAGCTGTCTATAATTCGGCTGTGCTCGAAGAATTAGCCAAAATGGCTTATCTGACTCTCCAGATCAATCCCAATACACCTCGCATTAAAGACACGCTTCGGCTGAAGCATTACGAGCGAAAACACGGTACGAATGCCTATTATGGGCAGGGATGTTAAGCCATTTTCCTAGTCATTTCTCTTGTGCTGATAACCCCGACCCATCGGAACCAGGCATAGCAAAATTCTAAACCAACATGAAACTCGGACTCGAAACCGTCGATTACGTTATCTTCCTGGTCTATTTCATTATCGTAGCCACCTACGGTTATTGGGTATACAAGCACAAAGGCAAGCAAACCGCCGACTCGAAGGACTTTTTCCTGGCCGAAGGGTCGCTGACGTGGTGGGCGATTGGAGCGTCCATCATTGCCTCGAATATTTCGGCCGAGCAATTTATTGGAATGAGTGGGCAGGCTTTTCAGTTAGGGCTGGCTATTTCGGTCTATGAACTGGTTGGGGGCTTATCGCTGGTGATCATCGCCATTTATTTTTTGCCGATGTACATCAACAACAAGATTTATACCATGCCGCAGTTTTTGCAGATGCGCTACGACAAGCGGCTCGCAACCATTATGGCGGTATTCTGGCTGTTTCTCTACATTCTGGTCAACCTGACGTCCATTATTTATCTGGGAGCACTGAGTCTGGAGAAGATGACGGGCTTCGATTTCATGGCCTGTGCCGTATTTCTGACGGTTTTTGCTGTTTTCATTACTCTGGGTGGTATGAAAGTGATCGGGTATACCGATGTTATTCAGGTGGTTTGTCTGGTTGTGGGCGGACTGGCAACGACCTATCTGGCCCTGAGTTTGCTATCCGATAAAGTCGGAACGGGCGAAGGGGTTTTTGAAGGATTAAGCCTGATCCGCCAGAAGGCAGATCACCACCTGCATATGGTTTTCCAGAAAGGTACGTATTTTGTTCACGACGGACGTGGGGGCAAAATAGATGCCTATAACCAGCTTCCCGGCCTGATGATGTTTCTGATTGGCGGTCAGTGGATTGTCAATTTCAACTACTTTGGCTGCAATCAATACATGATCCAGCGGGCTTTGGGGGCCGATCTGAGTACCGCCCGCAACGGTGTTTTATTTGCGGCCTTCCTGAAACTGATGATGCCATTCATTGTGGTTCTGCCGGGTTTGGCGGCCTATGTACTCTTTCAGGAAAATGCCGATGCGGCTATCGTACAGGGCATTACCGATAACAACATTGTCAAACCTGACAACGCCTATCCTGTATTGCTCAATATCCTGCCGACGGGTCTGAAGGGGCTCTCCTTTGCTGCGCTGACGGCGGCTATTGTCGCGTCGCTCGCCGGAAAGGCAAACAGTATCTCAACGATTTATATGCTTGATATCCATAAGAAGTATATAAATCCGAATATCAGCGAAAAACAGACGGTCTGGCTGGGTCGGGTGGCCATTGTGGTGTCGTTTATCATTGCCCTGATCATTAGCCCGTTCCTGAAAAACTTCGGACAGGGTTTTGAGTACATTCAGGAGTATACAGGATTTATTTCACCGGGTATTCTGTGCATCTTCCTGCTGGGGATGTTCTGGAAACGGGCCACCGCGAATGGGGCGCTGGCTGCTGCGGTGCTCAGCATACCGCTATCGACTTTGTTTAAATATCAACTACCCGATATGCCGTTCCTGAACCGTATGGGTACTGTATTCTGGATTTGTGTGGCCGTTCATGTCACAATAAGCCTGATCGAATCGAAGGGCCAATCGAATCCGAAGGCCTTTGTTGTCAACAGCAACTGGTTTAAAACGACAGCATCATTTCGGTTGGGGGCAATAGCTGTTTGTGCATTATTAGCGCTGGTATACGTTATATTCTGGTAGCTACTGGTCTTTAGCAAGGAGTATGATGCAGAGAGACAATATGGCTCTGCATTATGCCTCTGCGTCCTAAATCCCCTCGATCATTCATGAAAATCTTAATTCAACTAGTAGCTGTTGCCCTGCTAACGGGCTGTTTCCTGATGACCTCCTGTTCTTCTACTACGAAAAAAACAACTGACGAGAGCCAGAAAGCCGGTATTGAAAAAGCAGCCTTTGGTCAATTGCCCGGTGGGCAGACCGCTGATCTGTACACGCTCCGCAACGCAGCCGGTATGACGGCCCAGATCACTAACTATGGCGGCATTGTGGTGTCGTTATTGGCGCCCGATAAGGCTGGAAAATTTGAGGAGGTTACCTTACGATTTGATTCACTGGCGACGTACGTAAAAGGAAATCCGTTCTTTGGCGCACTGGTCGGACGATATGGCAACCGGATCGCCAAGGGCAAATTTACGCTTGACGGAAAGCCTTATTCCCTGCTTGTCAATAACATGGGTAATCATCTGCACGGTGGTAAAGTTGGGTTCGATAAAGTGCTTTGGGCAGCTACGCCCGTAGATGGCGAGGAGCCCGCACTCAAGCTGGCCTATACATCAAAAGATGGCGAAGAAGGTTATCCCGGAAATTTAGCCGTTGAGGTTACCTATACACTGACAAAAGACAACGCGCTGAAGATCGATTATCAGGCAACAACCGATAAACCAACCGTCGTTAACCTAACGAATCACACGTATTTTAACCTGACCGGTGGCCCCAAACGCGACATTCTTGATCATGTAGTAACGCTGAATGCCGACCGGTATCTACCCGTCGATAAAACCATGATTCCAACCGGCGAATTGAAGCCGGTTGCGGGTACAGCGTTCGATTTTACTAAACCCCAGGTAATTGGCGCACGCATCAATGATTCGAGCGATGTGCAGATTAAATATGGGAAAGGCTACGACCATTGCTGGATAATAAACGGCCCGAGCGATTCATTGCGACTGGCAGCTACCGTCTATGAACCAACCAGTGGTCGGGTTATGGAAGTCCTTACTACGGAGCCTGCTGTGCAATTTTATACCAGTAATAACATGAGTGGTAAAGCGATAGGACCAGGCGGTATTGTCTATAAAAAGCGCGATGCCCTATGCCTGGAAACCCAGCATTACCCCGATTCGCCGAATCAGCCGTCTTTCCCGACCACTGTTCTCCGACCGGGCCAAACGTATAAGACAACCACCGAATATCGATTCTCTACGAAATAAAGTACATACCAGCGTGAGCCATTCCGAATGTTGAACTAAGGCAAAATCCATCATCAACACCCAGGAGATGGCCATGCGCAATCTGTAGATCGGCACCGAAATGATTCGGTGCCGATGTTTGTTTAGGGGACCCATCGTTTTGAAAAAGTAAGATCGTTGTTTACATCAGTTGCATCAGCATCCCTCCGCGGAAATGCTCAATCACATTGGTTTTCCGGGAGGCTTTTGATAACACCCACATCATGAATACAATGATTTTTGAATTAGCTGCTTTCAGGCCTGTTAGGGTGTGTAAAGGACTGGATGCTTAACGAACACGGATGGGACAGGTGATAAGAGCGTCATTTAAACCTTCCCACTGAAAAGAAGGACGCTGGTAGAACTTAAACAAGACATGAATGGAATACGGTATAGGCAGTGTATTCCATTCATGTCTTGTTTAAGAATTCTGAAGATATAGGCAAAAGCGAAGCTATTCGTCTAATGAAACCACACTTTACCATATAGAATTCTGGCTCTACAATTTATTTGTATAATACTGAGTATTATTTGAATTATCTCCCCTATTAACGAGTGAAAACACTTTCGTCCGGACGTACCTGACTAGTTATCGAATCGCTCTTAATGGGAAGAGATCATGCTGAAACTCAATATAAGCCAGCAAGCCCAAAATACGTGGGAGAAAACGGACGAAACTCTGCTCTGGCAGCAGTTCAGGGAAGGCCGGCAGGATGCTTTTCAGGGACTGGTGCAGCACTTTTACCGCGAGCTTCACTTCTACGGGGGCCGCTTCACCCGCGATTCTGATTTGCTGAAAGACTGTCTGCAAGACCTGTTTCTGGATTTGTGGACTTACAGGCACAAGATTGTGCAAACGTCCTATATTCGGCCTTATCTCTACAAATCCCTACGGCGAAAAATCTACCGGGAAGTGATGCGCCATTCGACCATTGTCAGTGATGACAGTGTCCCGTTCGATGATGTATGTTCTGAAGAAATTACCGCCGAACAAGCCCTGATTCGCACTGAACTGTCTGAATATCAAACAGCCCGCTTAAACGCACTCTTGGCAACTCTGTCTGATCGACAGCGGGAAGCCATTCACCTGAAGTTCTACGCCGAATTATCGAACGATGAAATCGCTGATGTACTGGCGGTTAACAAACAATCGGTAGCGAATCTCCTACATCGTGGGTTAACCCGTTTACGGGAAAGCTGGCCATCCTTGCTGGCATTGGTCGGAAGCTGGTTATTGAACGCGTGGTTTCCTAAATAACCCTGCTACTGAGTATTGTCCAACAAAACGCCCCTATTAACGAACGAGATGGTTGACTCTCATACGCTATGAACACGTATCAACACTATACCGTCGAGGATTTTCTGACCGATAACTGGTTTCTGGCCTGGGTAAAACATGATCAACCCGACGCCCGGCAGTTTTGGGAGGAATGGCAAAAGCAGAATCCTGCCCGGCGACATACGCTGCTGCTGGCTAAAGACATGGCCGAAGCCCTCAAAAATCGCCCGCATACCTTATCTGTTGAGCAGGAGTTTCTGGAAGTGGAACGGATTGTTAAACTGACCCGCCATGTACCAACGCCCTCACGCTGGGTTGTGCTAAAGGCATCGTTGAGCCAGTATCGCTGGTTGGCTGCGGCTCTGATATTCATGATTCTGGGTGCGGGTTGGTGGGTTAGTCAACATCGGTCGCCGGTAAGGCAACTGGCCCAAACGGAGCGGTTCTCCGGTCAGGAAAATCGCTCAAGCGAACAGTGGTTTAATCAGGTCAATGGCACCTCTCAACCGGTAGTTTTAGCCCTACCCGACGGGAGCCAGATGACACTGATGGCGCATAGCCAGGCATCGTATCCGCGCTCGTTCGATGCCGATAAACGGGAGGTTTATCTGAAAGGCGATGCCGTGTTCTCGGTTGTTCACGAAGGAAAACGGCCTTTTCTGGTTTATAGTGGCACCCTGGTTACCCGCGTACTGGGCACACGATTCCGCGTTCAGGCGCGCCCTGGTGAAACCCACATGCGGGTGTCGGTTATATCCGGCAAAGTATCGGTCATGGATCAAAAAGCCTGGGCGGCTTCCCGAACGTCGAGCCGTAACCCTGTGTCGGGCGTGGTATTAACGGCCAATCAACAGGTAACCTACGATCCGGGCCAGCATAGCTATCAGAAAGAATTAGTACCCAGACCGATGGTTATTGTTTCCGTAGCCGAAAGTCCGGAAACGTTCAATTTCGACGATGTAGCCGCTACAAACGTTTTCGACCGATTAAAAAAAGCCTATGGTGTAGAAATCATCTATGATGCTTCGGCCCTGCGGCATTGCACCCTGACGGCCTCACTGGCGGGTGTCTCGCTGTATGATCAGCTTCAATTGCTGTGCGCATCCATTGGCGCATCGTATGAAGTAGTCGATACGCGCATCATCATTACGAGCAAAGGCTGCTCCTGAACCCAGTTTAAAAAATCCCGCTATGCTGCGAACATAGCGGGGGTATTTGACCGATCGGGCGGCAATTTCGGGCCACCGCCGATCGGTGTAGCTACTCCTTTGCCCGGAATAACTAAACCTACCACAAGTTATGTACAAGTTTACAAACCACGAAACGATTCGGATGCTTATGCGAATTTCGCTACTCCAATTGTTGCTTACGGTTGCGCTGGCGAATGGGGCGCTGGCAGCTAAGGGTCAGGAGCTTCTGGAGCAACGGATCAGCCTTCGGCTGGATAATAACACGATACGGCAGGCCCTGCTGACGCTGGAAAAAACCGCCCATGTCAAGTTCGTGTATAGTCGGCAGATTGTCCAGATCGACCGGAAGGTTTCTTTGTCGGCCTCAGAGGAAAAACTGGCCATTGTGCTCGAACGGCTGTTGAAGCCACTGCAACTTCGGTATGTGGTTACGGGTAGCCAGATTGCCATTGTACGTGGACCAACAACAGAGGACGTTGGCGATCTGGACCCCGCTCCTTATTCAGCGTCCGCTGAGTATGCCGACCTAACCATCACCGGGGTTGTCACCAGCGAAACGGGTGAAGGATTGCCGGGTGTAAGCGTCGTACTCAAAGGCACTACGCGCGGCACCACCACCGATGCGTCTGGCAACTACAAGCTTGTCGTTCCCGATGATCCGGGTGGCAGGGCGACTACAACGCTGGTTTTCTCATTTGTTGGCTACAGCAATCAGGAAGTGCTGGTTGGCAACCGTACCACAGTGGATGTGCAACTGGTTCCCGACCTGAAATCGCTGAATGAAGTGGTTGTGGTTGGTTATGGTACGCAGCAAAAAGAAGATATCACCGGTGCCATTGCCATTGCTTCAGCAAAAGAACTCAAAGACCCGCCTGTAGCGCAGGTTGCGCAAATGCTACAGGGTAAACTGGTCGGTGTCCGTATTGACCAGGTGAGCGGCCGGCCTGGCGAGGGAATGAATATCAAAGTTCGGGGTTCGGTTTCGATTACTGCTGGTGCTAATCCACTGTATGTTGTCGATGGAATGCCGATTACCGGTGATATCAATTCGATCAATCCGGCCGAAATTGAAAGCATCAGCGTGTTGAAAGACGCGGCTTCCTCATCGCTCTACGGATCGCGGGCAGGGAATGGGGTCGTACTGATTCAGACGAAAACGGCTAAAGCGGGCAAAACACAAATCGACTTTAGCTCGTACTATGGCTTTGAAACGATTCCCAACGCCCGGAAGCTGAAAATGATGAACGCAGAGGAGTATGCTCAGTTTCAGAAGGAAATTGCCGAATCGAATGGCAGAGCCGTGAATCCGGCTTTCCAGAATCCGGCGCAATACGCCGGAAAAGGCACCAACTGGTTTGATGTTGTTACCCGAACCGCGCCGGTTCAGAGTTATAATCTCAGCCTTCGTTCCGGCGCGAAAAACTTCCTTACCTCCGTTACCGGTGGCTATTTTAAAGAAGACGGGGTAGTGATTGGAACGGGTTTTCAACGGCTTTCGCTGCGGATAAATACCCTGTTTACGCCCAGCGATAAAATCAAAATTGGTTTCAATCTGGCGCCTAACTATTCCTATAATACCAATTTTGCAACCGATGGCGGGCCGTATGGCACCGAAAATATCATATCCGGAGCGCTGGCAACGAGTCCATTGGCCAGTCCTTACAATGCCGATGGGAGTCTGGCGCTGACCGCTTCTGATCCAGCTTCATTTGGCAACCCAAACTGGCTACGGGTTGCCCAGGAAAAAGTGTATAAGAACAAAACGCAGGGGCTGCTTTCGAACGCCTACGTTGAATACGAGATCATAAAAGGCTTAAAGGCCAAAACAACGGCTAATATTCAGCTAAGCAACAACAACATATTCCAGTTTAACCCGTCTACCATAGGCGTTTTGTTCACTCCTCCGCCCCGCATTCCGAGTGGCTCCGATAATACGACCCGGATGTACAACTGGGTGAATGAGAATTCACTAACGTATCAGAACGAATTTAACGGTCATAATATCGATGGGCTGGTCGATTTCACCGCTCAGCAGTTTCGGAGCGAGAACAACCTGATCACGGCAACCAATTACACCGATGATAAAGTGCAGGCAGTTAGTGCAGCCGGGCGAGCCGTTGTTACCAGCGATGTACAGAAATGGGCCTTGCTGTCGTTCCTGGCCCGACTGAATTACAATTATAAAAGTAAATACCTCTTCACGGCATCGATTCGTCGTGATGGTTCGTCGCGTTTTGGGCCCAACAATCGCTGGGGCAATTTCCCGTCGGCTTCGGTGGGCTGGATTGTTTCAAAAGAGAATTTCTGGCGCGTAACGCCTGTTTCCTTTTTAAAGCTGCGGGCTAGCTACGGTATCACGGGTAACTTCGAGATTGGTAACTACTCCTTCCGATCGACGGTTGGACCGGTTTACTACGACTTCGGCAATACACTTTTTCAGGGTAGAGCTGCCAACAATCTGGGCGATAATAACCTGGGTTGGGAGCGAAAAAAGCAGTTTAATATAGGGGCTGATGTGTATCTGTTGAACGATCGGATTCAGTTGACGTATAATTATTACCGTACCACCTCCAGCGACCTGCTCTATAACGTTTCGGTTCCCGTGTCGTCGGGGTTTAGTAGCATACAGACTAACATTGGTGAGCTGAAATTCTGGGGTCATGAAATTGGTCTTAGCACCACCAATATCCGTAATAGCCGGTTCACCTGGACGACTACCCTCAATCTTTCTTTCGACCGAAATCGGGTAGAAAAACTATCGACCGAAAAAACCAGTGCGATTTACCAGGGTATGGTCAATTATGGTTTCTATAGCCACGTATCGCAGGTTGGGTCGCCCGTTGGGTTGTTCTACGGAGCTGTCTGGGATGGCGTTTATAAAAATCAGCAGGATTTTGACAATTCGCCCAAATACACTGACTCACAAATAGGAACCATCAAGTTCAGGGATCTCAATGGCGATGGCAAGATTACGTTTCCGGAAGATTATACCACAACCGGATCGCCCTGGCCCAAATTTATCTTTGGCCTGACTAATCAACTCAATTTCAGAAATTTTGATCTGGGTCTGACAATTACGGGGAATTATGGAAACCAGATTCTGGCTCATTACGAAAACTGGCTCACCAATCTCGATGGTCCGTTTAACGTGCTGGAAGAAGTAAAAGATCGCTGGAAATCACCCACCGATCCCGGTGCTGGCAAATACGGCAGTGTGCAACAGGGAACTACTTACCTGGAACGCGACCGCTGGAGTACCCGCTACCTTAAAGACGGCAGCTTTCTGTCGTTCAAGAACATCACCCTGGGCTATACCCTTCCGCTAAAAATAAAGACCATCCGTAGCCTGCGGGTATACAGCAGCATCCAGAATGCCTGGCTCATTACCAGGTATCCGGGAAATCCAGAAGTGAACACGCGAAACGTATCCAGCGGTAGTTCGCCGGGTGTTGATGAAGGATCGTACCCCGTTCCCCGCACGGTCAGTTTCGGAGTAAATATTGGTTTTTAAATAAGGATTCGTCATGAAAATCAAACTCATAGCCTTAAGTGTCCTGTTTTTTTCGCTAAGCGCCTGCCGTGACTTTCTGGATGTTATTCCAGAAACGTCGTTGACGTCCGATAGTTTCTACAAGTCGCAGGCAGACTTTGAACAGGCAGTCGGAGGTATTTACGCTCCCCTCCAGGGGATTTACAATCAGGATTGGATTCTGAACGAGATGCGTTCCGACAATACGTTCTTTATTTATAATGTTGCCCAGCGTGGCGGAAAGCCACAGGAAGACCCTGCAACGTTTACGATTGAAACAAACAACACCTATACGGCGGGCAAGTGGACGAATTGTTATCTGATTATAGCCCGGGCGAATCAGATACTAAAAACAATTGATGCCGCCAGTTTCGATGAAGCTGTCAAATCGAACCTGAAAGGACAGGCACTTTTTTTACGGGCTTTTGCGTATTTCGATCTGGTAAAGAACTTCGGCGGTGTTCCGCTATTTCTGGAACCAGCTACGGGCTATAAAGATACCTTTAAAGCAAGGGCAGAAGCCACCGATGTCTATAAGCAGCTAATTATCGATGCCGCAGCAGCGGCCAAACTCTTACCCGCCAAAGCCTCGGCTCCAGGGCGGGCTACGTCGGGGGCCGCTTACACACTCCTTGCCGACGCCTATATCAATCAAAAATCATGGGCCGATGCCGAAACCGCCCTGAAAACAGTGACAATGCTTGGGTACAAACTCTTGCCCAGCTATGCGGATATTTTTAAACCGACCAACAAAGGCAACAGCGAGCTAATTTTCGATGTGCAATACGCCGAGGGAACATCGCAGGCAATCTATAACGCACTGCCTTATCTGTTTATCCCCATCCTGGCAGACCCGTCGATCCTCACGGGTGTAAAACCGGCAACGCAACAGAATTACGGCGGTTACAATGTGCCAACGCCCGATTTACTGAAGGTATATGAAGATACGCTTAAAGACCAGCGGTTTTCGGCGTCCATCGGCTTCTATACGGGCCCCTCACCCCTGATCGGAATAACGTCGTATAACCGTACACCATACATCAAAAAATACCTGCATCCACACGCTGTTTATGGGCAAACGGCTGACAATGGACCGATCTACCGGTATGCCGAAGTACTGTTAATGCTGGCTGAAGCCACTAACGAGCAAGGCCGGCAGGCAGATGCTGCTGGCTATCTGAATCAGGTTCGGGCGCGGGCGGGCCTGCCGCCGTTGGTCCCTGGTAGTCAGGCTGATATGCGGGCCAGTATTCTGAAGGAACGTCAGATCGAGCTGGCTTTTGAGAATAAACGCTGGCACGATCTGGTACGAAGCGGACTGGCTGTTCAGGTAATGACCGCCAAAGCTGCTAAAATCAAAGCTAATCCGCAGGCCTATTACTATCCGGCGGGTAGCGCACCCATCGCCACCGCTTTTAACATTACGGACCGGGATCTGCTTTACCCGATTCCGGTGAGTGAAATCATTACCAATCCTGACCTGAAACAGAATCCAGGGTATTGACTAGAGTGAATCCGTATCACGTTTGGGTAAAGGGTGATACGGGTTCTGATCATTTCGTTTACACGTATGAAAACTTTTCTGTTTGTTTCCGCGATTGCTACCCTGTTTCTCGTGGGCTTTTTGCCTGTTCCTGCCAAAAAAAATGTTTCCCTTTTTGATGGCAAAACCTTTCGGGGTTGGGAAGGCGACACCGTAAACACCTGGCGAATCGAGAATGGTGCCATTGCCGCCGGACAACCCGGCCATATGGTACCACACAACGATTTTTTGTGCACCACCCGCAGCTACGCCAACTTTGCGATGCGGCTAAAAGTCAGACTGACGGGCACAAAAGGATTTGTCAACGCGGGTATACAGTTTCGCAGCAAACGGCTCACGAACCCACCCTACGAAATGATTGGCTATCAGGCCGATTGGGGTCCTAAATACTGGGGGAGCCTGTACGATGAATCGCGCCGGAAGGTAACGCTGGTTCAACCCGATTCTGTCCAACTTGCTAAGTGGGTGAAAATTGACGACTGGAATACATACGAAATTCGGGCCGAAAATCGCCGTATTCGCTTGTACGTCAATGGTCATCAAACCGTCGAGTATACCGAGTCGGACGAAACCATTCCGCAATCGGGGCTAATTGGCCTGCAGATTCACGGGGCTGGCATAACGCAGGTTGCCTATAAAGAGATTACGCTCGACGAACTTCCTTAATATCTTCGACAGGATTTGTGGTGTCAGCTGCTCACAGCTGACACCACAAATCCTGCCCCAAAAACTACGCCTACAACCTTGACCACTAGAATAGTATGAAACGTAATTTCTGGATTGCTGCCAGTAGTCTTCTCATTTCCGTATTGTGCCTTTCTGCTGCCCGGTATTCGGATCGAATCAATGACAATTCGCAGGAAGACCCGTTCGAAACGCCCCGTACGGTTAGCCAGACCCCATCGACCGTTCCGCTTTCTCCGCAGGAAAGCATGAAAACGTTCCGGCTACCCAAAGGCTATCACCTTGAACTGGTTGCCAGTGAGCCGATGATTTCGGAGCCTGTGGCTCTGGCCTGGGATGGCAACGCCCGCTTATATGTGGCGCAGATGGAAACCTACATGCAAACCGTACTGGCCACGGGCCAAAGTCAGCCTCGAAGCCGGATCATACTTCTGGAAGATACCAATGGAGACGGCAAAATGGACAAGCGTTCGGTGTTTATCGATCATTTATTGATGCCTCGCGCCATTCTGACCGTTGGCCATGAGTTACTGGTCAACGAAACGGATTCCTACGACATTTATGCCTATCGGGACACCAACGGCGACGGCAAAGCCGATAAAAAAAGACCCGTGTTTCAGAGTAAACGGAAAGCGTTTGGCAACGTAGAACACCAGCGTAGTGGTCTGGACTGGAATCTGGATAACTGGGTTTATGAAACCATCGATCCGATTCGCTATCGGTACAAAAATGGTGTGTTGAAAGCCGATACACTGCCGAATGCCGCTGGTCAATGGGGACTGACTCATGACGATTACGGACGGGTATTTTTCAGCCGGGCAGCTGCCGGCATTGCGGCTTCGGGCTTCCAGATCAACCCAGCCTATGGTCAGCTTGATTTTCCGGATGCCTTTGAGGAAGGCTTTAACCATGTCTGGTCGGCAATCAAAACGCCCGATGTGAACGGTGGCCCAAAAACTCTTCGTCCTGATAGTACTATGGCCGATTTTACCTCCATCTGCGGACAGTCCGTTTTTCGGGGAGACCGGTTAACAAACAGTATTTTCGGTGATTATATTGTGGCTGAACCCGTTGCCAGAGTTATTCGACGGGCTAATATTCAGAACAAAGACGGGAAAGTTCTGCTGTCTAATGTCTATCATCAGGACGAATTCATCTCATCGAGCGATATGAATTTTCGGCCCATCAACACCTATACAGGGCCGGATGGGTGTCTGTATATCGTGGATATGTACCGGGGCATCATTCAGGAGTCGACCTGGGCTCAGCCGGGCAGTTATCTCTACGACCAGATCATGACCAAAAGGCTGGACAAGAACGTACAACGGGGGCGGATTTATCGCCTGGTCTACGATGGCCTGAAGCCCGGCCCAGCGCCCAGCCTATTGAGCGACCCGACCCGAAAACTGATCACCTATCTGGCTCATCCGAATGGTTGGTGGCGAGACAATGCCCAGAAAGAAATCATTGTCCGAAACGACAAATCTGTGGTCGCATTGCTCAAGCAAATTGCCCTGGGCGAAAAAGGCCCATTAGCCGCACAGCCAACGACCATTACCCGAATGCATGCACTTTGGACACTGGAAGGCCTGGATGCCATTGACAAACCGATCATCCTGGCCACATTGAACGATCCTGTGCAGGAGGTGCGAAAAACGGCCGTATGGCTCAGTGAACCCTGGCTCAAAAAGAATGATAGTCAACTGCTCGATAAACTGGAGTCGCTAAAAAACGACGAGAGCTACGATGTACTTTCTCAACTGGTGTTATCACTTTCGTATAGCAAAGCCGATCAAGCAAAAGCTATTGTGCAATCCGTTCTGACCGGGCATGCAGACAATACCGTACTAACTGGCATTGAGCGTACGTTAAAAAAAGCGGAAGAGACCCGAAAAATCGGCAGCAGCCGGCTGGCAGCGTTGAACCCGGCCGATCGGCAACTGGTGCGGGAAGGCGCTCAGATTTTTACGGCACTCTGTGCTACCTGTCACGGATCGCAGGGGCAGGGAACCCCAACGAAAATTGCTCCCCATCTGGCTGGAAAATTCAAATTACTGGAAAATCGCGACGAAGTGATCAAGATCCTGCTTCAGGGCTTGACTGGCCCTGTTGAAGGTGTTACCTACCATGAGCTAATGCCACCCATGGGCACCAACAGTGATGAATGGATTGCATCGGTCCTTACCTATGTTCGGTTGGAGTTGGGCATGCAGAGCTTCCCGGAAATGTCATCGGGCTATATGAACAACTTCGTGTTGGTGAAACCGGAGCAGGTCAAAAAAATCCGGGAGCAAACGGCCAATCGAACCAAACCCTGGACCTGGGATGAGTTGATCAAAGAACGCGATCTGTTGCGGCAGAGCAGGAAGTGAGGACTTGCCATCTTTTGCTCTGCTTCTACTGAATACGGGGCTTTTTCGTCAAACACATGTCTCTAAGTCACAATCAAATTGATGTTTATCTCAAATCTGCCTAAGAAAAATCTCTAGTCAAATGTAGCAAGTCCAGGGTAGTTTGTTGCGAATTAGGACTTATTGGGTAACAATCTGTATTAGATCATGGAATAAGCTTTACCAAATTCTATGCAGGTCATATCCTAAGCGCCTACTCAACCTAAATTGCCCATGTTTTCCCCATTGACATCCAGTAAAACCTGGCTCCGTCTGCTTGGAGCGGCCGGAGCTTCTGTTGGCCTCTACGCCTGCCTTAGTACGCAGGCAGTTACGAACCAGGCCGGAAGTAATTCCTTAGCAACAACCGTTGCCCCAACATCATCTGAATCAACAAAACCTATCGCTCCTAGATTGGCCAATCCAGGAGCGGCCAATCCACCCCGTGTGCTGGTCTTCTCAAAAACGAAAGGCTGGAAACACACGTCCATTCCGTTCGGGATTGCAGCCATTCAGAAACTTGGCAAGGAAAATAACTTTCAGGTCGATACGACTAAAAATGCCGACTATTTTAACGACGATAGTCTGAAACACTATCAGGCCGTGGTGTTTCTGAGCACAACGGGTAATGTGCTGAACCAGGCCCAACAGGCTGCGTTTGAGCGCTTTATTCAGGCCGGTGGCGGTTATATGGGTATTCACGCAGCCGCTGATACGGAATATGACTGGCCATGGTATAATAAGCTGGTGGGCGGGTATTTTGCGAGCCATCCCAGCAACTCCAACGTTCGCAAAGCTACTGTGGACGTAACCGATAAAAGTCATATTTCCACGGCTCATCTGCCCGATCATTGGGAGCGCACCGACGAATGGTATAACTATCGTTCGTTCTACTCTGATCTGAAAGTGCTGGCCAATCTGGACGAGAACACCTACGACGGTGGCATCAATGGCAGCAATCACCCGATTGCCTGGTATCATAATTTTGATGGTGGACGAGCATTTTATACCGGTGGTGGTCACGAAGATTCCAGCTTTAGCGAACCCCTGTTTGTTCAGCATATACTGGGTGGTTTGAAATGGGCCATGGGCGATGGCAAGGCACTGGATTACAGCAAGTCGTATGCCGTTGTGATGCCGGAAGAAAACCGCTTTGTGAAAACGGTGCTGGTCAATGACCTGAATGAGCCAATGGAGCTAGCAGTAGCCCCCGATGGCAGGGTGTTTTTTACCGAGCGGAGCGGGAACCTGTCGGTTTATAACACAAAGACAAACGAGGGTAAAGTGATGCATAAATTTGCCGTGGCTACCAAGCAGGGCTTTGGTGTTCAGGGGGTTACGCTTGATCCAAATTTCGCGAGTAACCACTACCTCTACGTTTATTATTCGCCCAACACCGATAAAGATCCAACATACCACTTGTCTCGATTTGTGGTTAAGGCCGATAACACGCTCGATTTGGCTTCTGAAAAAATAGTACTGAAAATTCCCGGCGAATTTGAAGCCAGTGCACACCACGGTGGCTCTCTGGCCTGGGATAAGGAAGGAAACCTCTTTCTGTCGACAGGTGATAATACCAACCCCTTCCCATCGAATGGGTATGCGCCTATCGACGAACGGGCCGATCATCTGACGCTTGATGCGCAACGTACAGCAGCCAATACGAATGATCTGAGAGGTAAAGTCTTACGTATTCATCCTCAGCCTGATGGGACTTATACAGTTCCCGACGGTAATCTATTCCCGAAAGGCACTGCCCAAACCCGCCCGGAGATTTACACGATGGGCCTGCGTAACCCGTATCGAATTGCGGTCAATCCGAAAACGTCCGTATTGTATTGGGGTGAAATTGGCCCCGATGCGGGTAAAGACAGTACAATAGGGCCACGCGGCTATGATGAGTTCAATCAGGCCAAGAAGCCCGGCAATTATGGCTGGCCACTGTTTATTGGCAATAGCCAGCCTTACCCTGATCTTGACTTTGCAACGAATGTTACCGGCCCGCTTTTCGACCCCAAAGCACCGGTCAACAGTTCTCCCAACAATACGGGTCTTAAAAATCTGCCACCTACGACGTCGGCAATGATCTGGTATCCCTATGCGGCTTCCAAGGAATTTCCAGAGCTGAGTCTTGGCGGACGGAGTGCAATGGCAGGCGAATTTTATACGTATGACAAAAACTCCCCATCCAAAACCAAATTCCCCGAATACTACGATGGCGCGTTGTTTATATTCGACTGGATGCGCAATTGGGTAGTAGATGTTCGGTTCGATAAAGACGAAAACTATGTTCGTAATGAGCCGTTTATGGCGGCCAATGGCGATTTCCGGCGACCCATCGATCTGGCCTTCGGGAAAGATGGCGTGATGTATATGCTCGAATACGGTTCTGTTTACGGAGCTGATAACGACGATGCGCGGCTGGTAAAAATTGAGTATAATACGGGCAATCGGGCTCCCATCGCCAGAGCAATGGTTATCGATTCGATAGCGACAGCGCAACGCAATGCCCGTTCTTACCTAACTTCTGACGGACGCAATGCACCCGTAATTCGGGAAGCTGTAGGACAGGCTCCCCTGCGGGTGAAGTTCAGCGGACGGGGAACCGATCTGGACGACGATGCCCTCACGTATCAATGGTTGTTTGATGGCAAGACCGTCGGCGCTACCCAGGTCAATGCGACTCATGTTTATACACAACCCGGCGTCTATAATGCCATTCTGAAAGTAACGGACCAGACGGGAAAGGTTGGCAAGGACACGATTGTTGTTAAGGTCGGTAACGCCAGACCTGATGTAGCAATTACGACAACGGGTAATAAATCATTTTTCTGGGAAGGCAAACCCTTCACTTACAGCGTGAAAGTGGCCGATAAAGAAGATAAACAGATCGATCCGAAGAAGATACAGGTGCTTTATGCCTACAGCCCGCAACCGGGTGCTGCGCCAACGGCTGGCCCTCAGCAGGGGCATCAGGATCTGGCCGCAATTGGCAACGGAACACTCGGTAAAACGCTCATTGCCAGTAGTGACTGCAAAGCTTGCCACACCATCGATAAGCCCTCGGTTGGACCAACGTTTGTGGCGGTTGCCAGTCGTTACAAAGGCCAGCCCGGAACGGTAGAACGTTTAGCCAGGAAAATCATTGAAGGCGGGGGCGGTAGCTGGAGCAAAGATCATTTAATGAGTGCTCACCCGCAAATTCCGGTTCAGGACGCTCAGGAAATGGTGAAGTACATTTTCTCCCTGACTGATAAGCAAAACCAGAAAGCAGTTCCGCTGCAAGGAACACTGGCTTTAAACGAGCACAAAGCCGAAGACGCGCGTGGGCAGTATACCTTATTGGCTTCTTACACGGATAATGGCGGCAAAGCCGTTGGTCCACTCACCAGCACCGACGTAGTGACGCTACGGAACGCTAAAGTTAAAACGCTGAATGCCGATGCTTACGTTGGTTTTCCGCGGTGGGGTAATCGACTGGCTGCCGGTAATCACAAAGCCTATGTTCTGCTGAAAGATATTGACCTGACCAATATCAAGTCGCTCACCTACGACTATTCGTCGGTTAACAAAGATGGTGAAATTGAGATTCGGCTTGATTCCTACGCGGCCCCGGTTGTGAGTCGAACAGCCTATAAAGCCACTGGCGACTGGAAAACGAATAAGGAAGTGACGGGTAGTTTCGACAAACCGATCACCGGCAAACATGATGTCTACATTGTGGTCGTGAAACGCGATAAACCGAACGATAACATCATTCAGCTAAACAGTATTCAGTTCAATGAGTGAGCCGATTGGTTGAAACGCCAACGTTAAAAGAGTACTATAAAACCCGTGGTAGTCATAAGGCGATCACGGGTTTTATGGTTGATTGACATATTAAGGTTGATAGGGGCCGCCAGGAACACCCCAATCCCATTTAGGCATTGGTTCATTGGGTTGAACGGGATTCTCGGTCGCCGTTGAGTTCAATACTGCAATCCGGCTTCCCCACTCCAGATACCCAACCAGAGCCGACCGGAACTCCGGATCGTCGGGTAGTCCCAATTCGTCTGCACTGTCCAGCAGGAGGGTCATCCAGCGTTTGCGCATAGGTTCGGTAAGGTGTTTGCCAACATGATGGGCTACCATATCGGCATGGCTACCGTGGTCATTCTGCGTGTAGGCAGCTGGCCCGCCAAAAACTTCACCAAGGAAGTGCGCTACATGGCGGGCGTGTTCGGGCGACATGTTCCGAAAGACAGGCTCCAGCAATTCATCCTGAAAAACCTTGCTGTAGAATAAGGTGGTTAGCTGTTCCAGTTTATCGGTGCCACCTGCCCATTCATATAAAGTAGGAATTGATTTCTGATCCATAATTCTATTGTCGCTTTCGGGAAAAATTTATTGTAGTCTGTTTTCGGAAAAAGAATTATTAATGCTGGATAATCCTCATAGCTATTTGTAAATGAGGTCTTTAATGAATTGAATTTCTATTTTTGTGAAATTCATTCGTTTCCCAGCCACCCCTACGATGTTTACCTCCTCTGGTCGCCCTTTATGCATAATCGGTAATGTAGTCGATGATCAGGGCCGCGAATCCGTTAAAACAATTCTTGTTCAAAACGGACGAATTACAGCTGTGCAACCTGGAAAAGTCCCCTTCGACTTGCCCAACCTGATCCGATTGGAGCTGGCTGATAATGAGACTATTTTGCCCGGGTTGATCAATTTACATGTTCATTCGGAATATAACGTTTTTCCACTTTGGAAAAGCCCTGCTGTTTGGAGTAATCGCTTTCAGTGGCGTAACAATGAACAATATATCAAGGATATAAAAAATTTCAAGGAGTATATTGAGGCCAATTGGCAGCAGGAATCGTTTGACTTTATTAAATCGGTACTTCAACCGCCCAATACAGGGAATCATCCTCCATTAGCAACCGCTTCCGTAGATGCTGCGATGAAGGAGGTACAGAAGCTGCATGGCATCGTTACTGAATTACAGTCTGTTGCCGGTGGAACTACGCTCGTTCAGCAGACGATTAAACTGGAGAATGACGGAAAGATTCCCAATTTTATTATTCGAGACACGACGGACCCCGGCGAGTTGGGTATTCCTCAGACAAAAAGAGTATTTTCCGTCGTTGATTTCGTAAGGCCAGGGCCGAATTTTGATGCACCTGGTTCGCCGAACTTGGCTGATGACGATACCAGCTCATGGCCTATGATGCGCCATCCGAGTTTTGACGATTTTCTAAGCTCAGTGCGCGAGGGAAATAATCGTTATTATGCCTGTATCGCTCACATTGCTGAAGGCAGAGCGGGTTATCTTCAGCGCGGTAACCCGGATGGGTTCAGTCGACGTGAGTTCACTGAATTTCGACGGGCACTTACGGATTCAACGTACACCACGTTTCTGAAAACAGCGAATTTAACTCTTACGCATGCGTGTGGATTAGATTATTCCGACAACGAAACGCTCGATTTTCTGCGCGAGAACCAGATAAGTGTGGTGTGGTCGCCGGTATCAAATCTGATCCTGTATCGCGACACGATCCCTGTTAAAACGCTCCTGAATCATGGCATAAATGTCTGTCTAGGGTCAGACTGGGCACCCAGTGGCAGTAAGCACGTTTGGGATGAATTTAAATTTGCCCGCCATTTCTGCGATATGCTGACGTTGTCTGTAAGTGACGCGCAACTACTGGCCATGATGACGCAAAATCCGGCAACGGCTTTAGGAAGTCTCAAGGTTGGTTCTATTCAGCCGGGTTACAATGCCGATTTTTTCATTTTACGTAAGCAAACACCTGAGCAACCGGCTTTGGCCGCTTTACATACGCAGGATGATCGTTCGGTACGTTGTACGATCGTGAATGGACGAATCGTGTATGGCGACAAAGATCTGATCGACAACAGCCTATCAGTCGATTATCAGCGAATTCCTGCCAGTGAAGGGCAGATAGCTTCGCAAAAAGTCGTCAGTATAAATTCAAGTCTAAATTTCGATCTGGTCAAGGCGATAAGTCAAACCGATTTGTTGATGTCGCACTATACGAACAAAGTCGTTAATCAGCCTTGGCTTCAACGAACACGGTTGCTTTCTGCCGATGATTTTGTTTACCAGCGCAGGATCAACCAATTGAAAGTCGATTTGGCTAACCTGATCAAATGATTGTATAAGAATAGGGCTTTCGCTCTGAAATGTGCCACGGTTATTAGGAGCAGCATCAGTAACCACCGTCCGCGGTTGCGGTGGCACGCTTCAGAGCGAAAGCCCTAAAAAACGGGTGGTTTTCCTGGCCGGGCTGTGTTTACCCAAACTTATTCGTAGCTGAATGGATTGCCGGAAGGTATATACGAGATTTTCACATCGGGCAGTTTAGGCTTCAGCCAGGAAACCAGCCACTCCATACCAGCCGCTTCGCTCATGATATGGCCCAGCACAACCAGGGATATTTTTTGGCCCTGACGACGTGCATCCCGAATGTATTCCGGTGTTTCCCATTCGCTGGCTTCTCCACAAAGGACCACATCCGGTTTCGCCTTCTCGATCGCCATAATCTGGTTTCGCCCGCCTGCAGCGCCCGGCAGCAACAGCACGCGCTTACAGGATTGTGCCGTGTCGCCAACAACGCGTACTTGCTTGATGCCTAGTTTTTGTTTCGCATGGGCAATAAGTTGAGTTAGCGAGGTTGCGGGTATTATAAGTACCTGTGGATTTTGAGGATCTACATAATTTTCCCACGCCAGGGCCGATAGCATCCCTGTCCGAATGCCGTCGGGACGATGTGAATGCCAGTAATCATGGAATCGCCAGAGTGCAATGCCATTTTTGGTTAGCAACTCATGCTTATACTTAAAGACCGGATCGTTGCTTAGCCAGTCGGTCTCATCGGCGTGATTATAAAAAGTAGGCTCGTGGGCAATGATGAAGTTAGCGCCCGCGGCAATGGTTTTTTCGATGACCTCTATGGTGCCAAACATTGTCGACACAATGCCCGTTACTTTTTGGGCCGCATTTCCTGATTTTAAGGTGTCTACCGTTTTCGGAAAGGGAGCATTGGGAATAGTCTTCAGGATCAGATCCATCACCTGGCCGACCGTAAACGATGCCTGGCTGACTTCTGGCGATCCCGCCTGACTGAGAAAGGGAGCGTTCATTAGCATAGACGTACCTACCGCTTTGGTGAAGGTTGCTAAAAATTGTCGTCTTCCGGGTGCTTTGTGCATAGTCGCCTGCCAGTTTTTGTGGGCGATAATACGCAATTTTGGCAAGCTTTGCCAGTAACCGATTCCTGACTGGCAGGTTGAACGTAGAAGCCGATTGTCGCTTAACGCTACGACCCAAATTGCCCACTGTTCACCAGTAATCAACCCGCCCAATTTTCCCGGTCGAGACTCCGGTACTGAATGGCTTCGGCGAGGTGTTCGATCCGGATTTCGTCGGTTCCGGCCAGATCCGCAATGGTACGCGATACTTTCAGAATGCGATCGTATGCCCTTGCCGATAAGCCCAATCGTTCCATTGCGGTTCTGAGCAAAGCACGTCCGGCGTCGTTGATGACACAGATTTCTTTTACCATTTGTGAAGGCATCATGGCATTGGAGTAAATGCCCGGCTGTTGCTCAAAACGGGCTGTTTGCATGGCCCGAGCCCGAATTACCCGCTCCCGGATAACTTCGCTCGATTCGGCAGGACGGTTGGCTGTCATCTGGTCGAACGAAACGGGCGTTACCTCAACGTGTAAATCAATCCGGTCGAGGAGGGGGCCACTGACTTTCGCCAGGTATTTTTGTACGACGCCCGGCCCACAAACGCATTCTTTTTCAGGATGATTGTAATAGCCGCAGGGGCAGGGATTCATACTGGCAATAAGCATGAAACTAGCCGGAAATTCGACCGCCCACTTCGCCCTTGAAATGCTTACCTTACGGTCCTCAAGCGGTTGGCGCATCACCTCCAGGGCTGAGCGTTTAAATTCAGGCAATTCGTCCAGAAACAAGACGCCATTATGCGCGAGCGAGATTTCTCCCGGCTGCGGGAAACTGCCTCCGCCAACAAGGGCCGCGTCGGAAATGGTGTGATGTGGTGAGCGATAGGGGCGGGTGGCAATCAGGTTGGCGCGGCTTCCGAGCTTACCGGCTACAGAATGGATTTTCGTTGTTTCCAGCGCTTCCTGTAACGTCAATGGAGGCAAAATGCTGGGTAATCGTTTGGCCAGCATGGTTTTACCGGCTCCGGGAGGCCCAATCATGATCACATTATGACCACCAGCGGCCGCAATTTCCATTGCCCGTTTGATGTTTTCCTGCCCCTGCACGTGCGAAAAATCGACCTCATAGGCATTGAGCTGGCTCATGAACAAATCGCGGGTATCGCTCACCACGGGTTCAATATCTTTCTTTCCTTCAAAAAACTCGACGGCTTCCTGCATGGTAGCGACGCCAATAACATCCAGATTATTGACAATGGATGCTTCCTGGGCATTTTCGACCGGAAGGACGAATCCTTTGTAGCCTCGTTTCCTGGCTTCAATAGCGATGGGCAAAACACCCTTTATGGGTCTTAACATCCCATCAAGGGCTAATTCGCCCATAATGACATACTCTTCGAGATTGCGTTGTGTCGTGATTTGTTCAGACGCCTGAAGCACGCAGAGGGCGATAGGCAGGTCATAGGCCGACCCTTCTTTCCGGACATCGGCGGGCGCCAGATTTACCACAATTTTCTGGCGGGGCATTCGATAACCAAAAAACTTCAGCGACGCTTCAACACGCTGTTCGCTTTCCTTAACAGCACTGTCGGGTAAGCCAACCAGATGGAAATGTAAGCCCTGTGCGACAACCACTTCAATCGTAATCAAACTGGCATTGACGCCATAAACGGCCGCCCCAAAGGTCTTGGATAACATAGAACGTTACGGTAAACAGATTGGAAATTAGTTGTCAAAACTACGAACGAATGGAGAATTAAAAGCCTCCAATTAAGCGGTATGAAACAATGGAGCAAAGACTAAACAATCAAATATATAAATTGTAACTAAATTTTTGTCGGCACATTGGCAGATAGTGGTGCTTTCAAAGGCAGAATACAAATTGTGGATAAAGGTATTTCGGTAATGTGCTTATTTTAGAATCAGAAATGAAAGCCTGCACCCCATGACCTCTTTTTTGACTCATCAAACCGTTTTTGAGTGTATAAGCGGACCTGATACGGGCCGGTCTGCGGTACTAATGCCGCATGTTCGCGTAGTGGTCGGGCGTAATCCTCAGTCAACAATTCCGCTCAGTGACCCCCAGGTTGCCGATGAGCATCTGGCCATGGTTTTCGATGGTCAGCACGTGTATTTCCAAACCATCGGTGTGCAATTGGTCGAATTAAATGGCAGAGCCGTTACTACGGGCGAATTAAGCCCTGCTGCAGATCTGCTGATTGGCTCATCGCACTGGCGACTTCTTAGTAAGCCTGTCTCAACCGGCCCCATTCCCGTGAACCCATTTGCTGGTATCGATTTTTCGAACTCAGTAAATCGAATTTCAACCCTGACCGGTGTTGATACGCTGGACAGCGATTTCAGTTTGAAAACCATTTTTGCCAAAGTGGGCGAAAAACGATCCGATGAGGATATTGAAAGTGCCTTTACCGTCGGAACCCGCCAGACGACGCCGGTCATTGGCACCATTGCTTCTCATTGGCCCCAGCCCTGGCTCTTTGTTCGTTTTGGAGGAAGTGCTTTATTACTTTTCATCAGTCTTTTTCTGGCCGTAACGCAGTTTCAAAATGAATTATTGATTCCTGGATTGCTGTTTGTTGGCTCGTTTGCGGTGCCTTTTGGTAGCCTGATCTTTTTCTGGGAAATGAATGCTCCGCAAAATGTCTCGTTATACCAAACGATCAAACTGGTCTTTTCGGGAGGAATGGCTTCGCTGCTGATTTCCCTCTTTTTCTTTAGCAATACAGCGTTTCTGGGTACTTTTCTAGGCGCTTCGAGCGCAGGAATTGTGGAGGAATCAGGTAAATTACTCGCCGTTCTGATACTCATGCGCAACAAAAACCAGTATCACTGGATATTGAATGGACTGTTATTTGGCGCAGCCGTCGGAACCGGATTCGCAGCGTTTGAATCGTCGGGCTATGCGTTTGTTGTTCTAATGCAGGGTGGATTCAGTCAGGCCATCAGTAACATTTTTTTGCGGGGCGTTTTGGCTCCTTTTAGCCATGTCGTCTGGACTGCCATCGCGGCCGCTGCCATTTGGCGGGTCAAAGGAAAGCAATCATTTGAGTGGGATATGCTAAAAGATAAAGGGTTTTTACGAACGTTTATCGCTGTTGTGCTGATCCACATGATTTGGAATGCGCCTTTTGAAGTGCCCATTCTGCCGTATATCTGGTTTTTGCCGACCAAGCAACTAATATTGGGAACAATTGCCTGGATTATGGTACTGGGTATCATTCAAAGTGGACTAAAGCAGATAAAAAAGGCACAACAGGCTGTATTACAGCCCGCAGTATAAAAACAGAAAGCTTCCTACAATTTCTCCGCAATTCGCAACTTTGCGCTTCGGGCTCGGGGGTTGCGGGCAATCTCGTCGGGTGTGGCTTCAATTGGCTTGCGGGTGATGGATCGCAGGGGTTTGATTTCATTGCCGAACAAATCTTTCTCTACCTCGCCCTGAAATTTGCCTTTGTTAATGAAGTTCTTGACCAACCGATCTTCGAGCGAATGATAGGACATAACAACGAGTCGACCACCTGGTTTCAGGATGTCCGGCACCTGCTCCAAAAACTCTTCCAGCGCCTGTAGTTCCTCATTCACTTCAATACGAAGCGCCTGAAATACCTGTGCAAAGTATTTATTCTCCTTGCCGCGTGGTGCATAGCGCTGTAAGGCTGCTTTCAGATCATTTACCGTTTTGAGCGGCCGGTTTGACCGGGCCGATACAATGGCGCCAGCTGCCGTTCGGGCATTGGTAATCTCGCCATACATGCCCAGAATCCGGTGCAAGTCTGCTTCTGCGTATTCATTCACAACCTGTCGGGCAGTTCGCTCGGCCTGCTGGTTCATGCGCATGTCGAGGTCAGCATCGAATCGGGTTGAGAAACCACGTTCGGGCGTGTCGATCTGGTGCGACGAAATACCCAGGTCGGCCAGGATCCCATCTGCCTGTTCGGCTTTATACAGCCGTAAATAGCGTTTGATGTTCCGGAAATTAGACGCAACGAAGGTCAGCCGCGAATCGCCAATCGCCTGTGCATTGGCGCGGGCGTCGGCATCCTGATCGAAGCCGAAAAGCCGTCCGCCTTCCAGTTGATCGAGGATCGCACGGCTGTGACCGCCACCGCCAAACGTTATATCGACGTAGGTACCGCCGGGTTGTAGATTCAGGCCGTCAATACAGGCTTGTAATAAAACGGGTTCGTGGTAATTTGTCATTCAGAAACTAACCTTCACTAGAGGTCGTTATTTCGGACGTTGAAGCTCAGTTACTGGACGTTATAAGTAAGTCTATGATGTACTTTTGTCTAGTATCTACAACCTGCATCCTGAATTATCAAAAAAGATGAAAAAACTCCTTCCTATCGCAGCCATCCTGCTGCTGTCGTTGCCAGTTGCCTGCTCCGGCCAATCGGCCCCTGCCTCCGTTAAACCGGGTATTTATCGGGCTTTCCTGAAAACCCGAGGTGGTGAATTACCCTTCGGATTAGATATTCAGCCCACAGCAGGCGATTCCAAAGGGTATACCGTTTTTGTGCTTAATGGCAACGAACGGCTACCCATGGACCCGTCTACTGTACAGGACGACTCGATCCGAATTCCGATGGCCTTGTTTGAGTCAGAATTAGTTGCAAAGATAGAGGATAAAACGCTCCGTGGCGTCTGGCGTCGGCGTCGTGTCGGTCAGCAGGTGCAAAGCTTGCCTTTTGAAGCTACCCACGGCCTGACCTATCGGTTTAAGGTGAGCGATAAACCCGCTACAGGCAACCTAAGCGGTAAGTGGGCTACTGAACTCGGTAGCAAAACCGGAAAAGTTGATACAGTTAATGCCGTTGGCATATTTGATCAGAAAGGAAATCATCTAGCCGGTACGTTCCTGACACCCACCGGCGACTACCGTTATCTGGATGGGAATGTAGATGGCGACAGTTTATTTCTGTCCTGTTTCGACGGTTCACACGTGTATTTGTTTAAAGCGAAACATAACCCGGCAACTAAAACGTTAACGGGTGGTTTATGGGCCGGTGTGTCGGGCTATGAATCATGGGCGGCTCGGTTTGATCCGAAAGCTGACCTGCCCGATCCGGCCAAATTGACCTACCTGAAGCCGGAATCGAAAACGCTCAATGTCGCTTTTCCTGAACCTAATGGTAAAGTTGTTTCGCTGACAGATCCCCGCTTTAAGGATAAGGTGACAATTGTGCAGATTCTGGGTTCATGGTGCCCTAACTGCATGGATGAGACTAATTTTCTGAGCCCGTGGTACAAGCGTAACAAACAGCGTGGGATTGAGGTGCTGGGACTGGCCTTTGAGCGTTCGCCCGAAATGGCCGTGTCGGGCCCAAAGATCGAACGGATGAAGCAACGTTTTAAAATCGACTATCCTATTGCGTTGGCGGGTACGAATGATAAGGCACAGGCTTCGAAAGCATTGCCAGATCTGAATGCTGTAGTCGCTTTTCCAACTACAATCATCATCGATAAAAAAGGCAAGGTGCGCCACATTCATACCGGTTTCTCTGGCCCTGGCACGGGCAAATACTACGATCAGTATGTTGATGAGTTCAACCGCCTGATTGATAAGCTGGTGTCTGAATAAACTGAACTATCAAACCGACTCGGCTTATTCGAACATTATGCATGCATACTATTTTCAAAAAAAATAGTAGATTTACGGCCAGAAATTGGACCGTGCGATACCTGCTATGAAGAAAGAGAAAACTGTAGATTTCCATATAAAGTGGGGGTGGCATGCTATTTCTCGAATGTATAACGCCTACGCATCCCGATTCGACATTACGATGGCGATTGGATACGTATTGCTGAATATTGACCTCGAAGAAGGCACGCCCGCTACTAAAATTGGCCCATTGCTCGGCATGGAACCCCGTTCGCTGGTTCGTATGCTAAAAAGCCTGGAAGAACGCGGTCTGATTCGCCGGGAAGTTGACGATAACGACAAGCGATTTGTCCGGATTTACCTGACCGAAGAAGGGAAAGCCAAGCGGGAGATGGCTCGTGAAGGGGTTATTCAGTTCAATAACATGATTCGCGAAAAAATTCCCCTCGATAAACTGGTCGTCTTCTTTGATGTGATTAAGGATATCAACCGGATTGTTGAGGAGGAGAACGCGAAAATCAAAGCTGCTGAACCAGAAGAATTGCCATTGGATTAATCTCGTTGACTTCGATGTCCGTTATGATCAACACCGCTGAGAATCGACTGAAGGCATTTACTCGGCTGATGAGAACGGCGTCAAAACTGTATCACGCTAATCCAAAGAACCCACCAAAGAATATGGATATTGCCGACGACGATGTGCAGTCCTTGCTGGAAAGTTTTAATCGGCATAACGTTCAGTTTTTATTGGTAGGTGGTATGGCGGGTGTCATTCACGGCCATGTTCGCACAACGCAGGATATGGATTTGTGGTTGAAATCAGATGAACAGAATAAAGTGAATCTGATTCTGGCCCTGGAGGAAAACGAGGTTGCTGGTGCTGCTTACTTGAAGGGCGTTCCACTCATTTTTGGATGGACATCTGTTTCGGTTGGTAAATATGGCTTTACGCTGGATATGGGCTATAGCCTTAAAGCCTTCCGGGATGTTGATTTCGATACGTGCTATCAACGAGCTATTGATGTAACGTTTGATGGGGTGTCGTTTAAAGTAATTCAATTGAATGATCTGATCACCGAAAAGCTGGCTACTGGTCGGGCAAAAGATATCGGTGATGTAGAAGAGTTAATTAAACTAAAAGACAGGAATGCGGATTGAATGACGAATTCATTCGACTGTTTAAACCTGTTCAATACGTATTCCTAATTACCACAAAACCATGGAAGCAACCCTGGAAAAAAACAAATCGGAGAGTCGCCCTCATCAAACAAAAAATCGCACCATCCGACGGGTGGCCGTATTAGGCTCGGGCATTATGGGGTCGCGGATTGCGGCCCACTTTGCCAATATCGGAGTGGATGTATTGTTGTTAGATATTGTTCCGAAGGAGCCAACTGATGCCGAAAAAGCAAAGGGCCTGACCACCGACAATCCAGCGGTTCGTAACCGTATTGTTAACGATGCGTTCCAGACGATGCTGAAAGCCAGTCCGGCATCGCTTTACAGCCCAAAATTTGCCGACCGGATCAAACTGGGTAATTTTGATGACAACCTGAAAGAGATTGCTACCTACGATTGGGTGATTGAGGTCGTTGTTGAACGGTTAGATATAAAACGGTCGGTTTATGAACGGGTGGAGCAGTTTCGCAAGCCCGGAACGCTGATTACGTCGAACACGTCAGGAATTCCAATGCACCTGCTTACTGAAGGCCGGAGTGAGGATTTTCGTCGTAATTTCTGCGGAACCCACTTCTTTAACCCGCCCCGTTACCTGCGGTTACTGGAAATCATACCCGGCCATGATACGGACCTGGCCGTTGTTGACTTCCTGATGAACTACGGCGATTTATACCTCGGCAAAACGACGGTATTGTGCAAAGACACACCGGGTTTTATTGCGAACCGACTTGGTATTCAATCCCTGATTCAGACCATCCGGGTTGCTGAAGAACTCGGCTTGACGGTCGAGGAAGTTGATAAACTGACTGGCCCCGTCGTTGGACGTCCGAAATCGGGAACGTTCCGACTGTCGGACGTAGTGGGTCTGGATACGACGGTAAACGTAGCCAGTAACCTAGTCAAAATGGAACATGACGAATCCCGGTCGTCGTTTGCGCTGCCCGCTTCGGTGCAGAAGCTAATGGAAAATAAGTGGCTTGGCGACAAAACGGGTCAGGGTTATTACAAGAAAACAAAGGATGAGAAAGGTCAGACGCTGATTCTGGCGCTGGATCTGAAAACGTTTGAGTATAAGCCGTCGGAAAAGGTCAAATTTGCAACACTGGAAAGCACGAAGGCAATCGACAACCTGAAAAAACGCTTCCCTGTGCTGATCGCTGGCAAAGACAAAGCGGGTGAATTTTATCGCCAGACGTTTGCCGATGGATTCCGGTATGCGAGCTATCGTATTCCCGAAATTTCGGATGAACTCTATCGGATCGATGCGGCCATCACGGCTGGTTTTGGCTGGCAATTGGGCTTGTTTGAAACCTGGGATGCCATTGGCGTTAAAAAAGGCGTCGAACTTATTGAATCGTTCGGTCAGAAACCCGCGCAATGGGTATATGACCTGCTCGATGCTGGCTTCGATAGTTTTTATAAAATTGAAGGCGGGAAGCGGAAATACTACGACATTCTAACAAAAAGCTACAAAGCGATCCCGGGTACTGAAGCGTTCACGATCCTCGAAAACCTCAGCAACAATATTGTCTGGAAGAATTCAGGTGCAAACGTCGTTGATCTTGGTGATGGTATTTTAAATGTTGAGTTCCGCAGTAAGATGAATACTTTCGGACAGGAGGTTTCTGAAGCGCTGCTAAAAGGAATATCGCTGGCCGAAAAAGATTTTCGTGGTCTTGTTGTCGGCAATGATTCGACCGAAGCTTTCTCGGCCGGAGCCAATCTCGGCACGTTGTTCATGTATGCTGTGGAACAGGAGTTCGACGAAGTGAACCTGATGATTGCGCAGTTCCAGAAGTTGATTACTCGTTTACGCTATTCGTCGATACCCGTTGTAGTTGCTCCGCATACACTTACGCTGGGAGGTGGCTGTGAGGCTGTTCTGCACGCCGATCGTGCTGTAGCCCACGCCGAAAGCTACATCGGACTGGTTGAAGTAGGAGTGGGACTGATTCCAGCCGGTGGTGGCACAAAAGAAATGGCCGCCCGCGCGTCTGACCTTTACCAGACCGGCGATCCTGAGCTGAATATTCTGCAAAATGTATTCATGAATATCGCGACAGCAAAGGTGTCGACCTCGGCACAGGAAGCCCGTGAGATGAATTACCTGCGTTCAACAGATCAGATCGTGCTGAACCGTAGTCGCCTGCTGGCTGAAGCCAAGCAAGCGGCCATTGAAATGGCTGAAGATGGCTACACGCAGCCCAAACCACGGACGGATATCAAAGTGCAGGGTAAAACAGGTATTGCTTTGTTCAAAGCGGGCATCACGGCCATGCACATGGGGCGCTATATTTCGGATCACGACCGGAAAATTGCCGACAAGTTAGCTTATGTTATTTGCGGTGGCGATTTGAGTACACCGCAGAACGTATCGGAACAATACCTACTCGATCTGGAGCGTGAGGCTTTTCTATCCTTATCGGGCGAGAAGAAAACACTGGAACGTATTCAGAGCCTCCTGACAGGCGGTAAGCCATTGCGGAATTAAGACTGGTTATAGTAGTCGGTTTATGTTAAGCTTTTGAAAAAAAACATGCGTCAGCACTAGTAAACCGACTACCCTTAACAATTTTTACACCTTCTCGGCCTGTTTTTCCTTACGGGCATTTAGGTATCCGCGCACAACGGTGAATGTTGTGATAGCTAAGAAGAATATGATAACCCAGTGGACATAATTGATGATCCATGGAAACCGCTCTCCGAAATAAAAGCCCCCGCCCACAAGGGTTAAAACCCAAATGGAAGCACCAATAATGTTGTAGAGGATAAAAAAACGGGATGGCATATGAATTAATCCGGCCAAAATCGGGGCAAAAGTGCGGACAACGGGTAAAAAACGAGCAACAATGAGTGCTCCGTTACCGTAACGAATAAAAGCCGCCCGTGTATCATCAATGTATTTCTGCTTGAAAAAGAGCGAATCAGGGCGATTTTTGATCCGGGCACCAAAATAGTAGCCCGTCAGGTAGCCTGTTAAGGAACCCAGAACAGCGGCACTAAAGATACAGAGTAAGAGTA
The DNA here is from genome assembly GCF_011604685.1 of Spirosoma aureum. Taxonomy (NCBI): domain Bacteria; kingdom Pseudomonadati; phylum Bacteroidota; class Cytophagia; order Cytophagales; family Cytophagaceae; genus Spirosoma; species Spirosoma aureum. The sequence continues at coordinate 1,163,064 of NZ_CP050063.1, forward strand.
TCCACAGCGGAACATTCAGGATTTTCGTCCCTGCAAACACACCCGATAAGAACAGCAGGTAATCACCCGGCAGAAAGAAGCCGAAGATGATCCCGTTCTCAACGAAGATAATCAGCGTAATCAGCACTAAACCACCCGTTCGGATGATTTCTTCTGAATTAAGCAGGTATTGAAAAAACTCAGCGATCTGGTTCATGCTTAACGAGAGAAAGAGTGAAAGACGAAAAGAGCATAACGCCGAAGCGGTGAAAGCGCAGCATGGCCACTCTTTCGCTCATTCATTCTTTCGCTCTTTAAATATATTCCGCCAACTCAAGCCAGCGGTCCGATTTTTCAGCAATGCTTTGGTCAATTTCTTCGATTTCCCGCGCCCAGGCCGTTAGCTGTTCGTGATGCCCACCTGTATTAAGCAGACCAATAACTTCGGCCTTCCGTTGCTCCAGTGACTCAATTTCTTTTTCGAGCGTTTCATACTCGCGGATTTCCTTGAATGACAGTTTCTTCCGGGCGCCATTCGTGTTCCCATCAACCGTCGCGGATGAAACCACGGGCGGAGGAGTTTGGTTCTTCGGCGCCGATGCCGCTGGTTTATCATTTTGTGAAGTGCTCTTCGGCTGTGAGTCGCGCCACTCCCGATAATCGGTGTAGTTTCCTGGAAAGTCACGGACTTTACCCGCACCTTCCATCACAAAAACGTGCTCGACGAGTCGGTCCATGAAGTACCGGTCGTGGGTAACGATCAGCACGCATCCGGAGAAATTAAGCAGGAAATCTTCCAGAACGTTGAGTGTCGTAATATCGAGGTCATTCGTTGGCTCATCAAGAATCAAAAAATTCGGATTCTGTACCAGCACGAGCAGGAGTTGCAGCCGACGTTTTTCGCCACCGCTTAGTTTGGCAACATAATCATACTGTTTCGATCGGTCAAAGAGGAATCGAGTCAACAGCTGACTGGCCGTTATGGTATCGCCATTGGCAAGCTTCATAACTTCGGCTACATCCTGCACGACATCGATCACACGCTGACTTTCGGGGAGATCCAGCTCGGTTTGGGTATAGTACCCGAACTTGACCGTACCACCCGTTATGATCTTCCCCGAATCAGGACGCAACTGACCGGTTAGCATGTTCATCAGTGTGGTTTTACCCATTCCATTTTTCCCGATCAGCCCCACTCGGTCGGACCGTTTGAAGGTGTAGGTAAAATGATCGAGCAGTATTTTCTCCCCAAAACGTTTACTAAGATTCTCTACCTCAAGGATCTTACTGCCCAATCGGGATGTACGCAGATTCAGATCCAGTTCGCCATCGTTCCGTTTGCCGCTGGTTTTTTCCTTCAGTTCGTCAAACGCATCGATTCGGTATTGCGCCTTCGTTCCGCGCGCCTTGGGTTGTCGACGCATCCATTCCAGCTCGCGCCGGAATGTGTTGCGATCTTTAGCCAGTTCAGAGGCAGCCGCTGTTTCGCGCTCGTCTTTCTTCTCCAGAAAATAGGCGTAATTGCCCTTGTAGGTATAAAGCTGCCCACTATCTAACTCGGCAATCTGGTTGCAGACCCGGTCAAGAAAGTAGCGGTCGTGAGAGACCATCAGCAGCGTACCATTGTTCGTGTTCAGGAAATTTTCGAGGTATTCGATCGCTTCCAGATCGAGGTGGTTGGTTGGCTCGTCGAGAATAAGCAGGTCGGGGTTTTGAATCAGTACACGCGCCAGTGCAACCCGTTTGCGTTGCCCGCCCGATAGCGACCCAACCGACTGCTCAACATCCTGAATACCTAGCTCGCCCAGAATTTGCCGGATCTGGGCTTCATAATCCCAGGCCTCCAGCTTTTCCATATCCGACATGGCCCGTTCGAGAGCCGCATGGTCGTCGTGGGCAAGCGCGTGTTCATAAGCCCGTACGGCATCGAGCTGCGCACTCTCGCCCGCCAGAACGACTTCCATCACGGTCAGTGCATCGTTGAGATCAGGTTGCTGATCGAGGTAACCGATGCTAATGTCTTTCCGATGGCTGACTATACCCGAATCGGGTGGCATAGATCCGGCCAGGATCGAGAGTAGCGTTGTTTTCCCAGAGCCATTAGCTCCGACAATAGCAACCTTGTCGCCCCGGTTCACCCCAAATGTCAGGTTACGGAACAGCATACGGTCGCCGTATGATTTTGTTAAATTTTCGGCTGAAAGGTAATTCATTAGTTATGCTTGCATCAATCAGGTCAGATAACGAGTTAACTCGTTGCTCCGTTTAATTCGTTTAGATGGTTCGCCTGGTCGACCAACGTCTATCTATTACTACAAAGGTACAAGAAAGAAAATCGTTCGTACTTTTACAGACCAACGAGAATCCTTTCCTAATAACCAACAATGCATCTGAAACATCTCAGTGTAGCCATTGCCATTACCATTGGTTCGGTAGTTCAAACAACTGCACAAACGACTACCACTTTTAAATCGTACACACAGGTTATTCCGGGTAGCGACCAGACTTACGCCCTGGTAGCCATTCCGGGCGGTAAATTTCTGATGGGTAGTCTGCCTTCAGAGAAAGGTCATAAACCTGACGAAAGCCCGCAGCATAGCGTCGTGATTGAGCCCTTTTATATGGGTAAATATGAAGTGACCTGGGATCTCTACGACTTGTTTGCCTTCACCAATATGGAGAAGGAAATGGCCGCCAAATACACACAAACTGACGCAAATCTTGCCAAAACTGACGCGACCACGCGTCCCAGCCCACCGTATGTCGATATGTCGTTCGGGATGGGCCGTTCGGGATATCCGGCCATTAATATGACACAATATGCAGCCATAAAATTCTGCGCGTGGCTCTATGCCAAGACGGGTGTTTTTTATCGCCTGCCAACAGAAGCTGAATGGGAATATGCCTGTCGGGGAAATGATAAGAATGCTACGTTAGCCTATTCATTCGGAAGCGATGTGAAGAAATTAGGCGAATATGCGGTCTTTAATGGCAATAGTGGTGGCGGCTATAAAAAAGTTGGAACCAAGAAGCCAAACTCGTTTGGGCTCTATGATATGCATGGTAATGTAATGGAATGGACTCAGGATCAGTATATTGAGGGTTATTACGCATCGGTGGCGAAAGGGACAGCAAAGGAACCTTATGCGCCGACAACGACACTTTACCCAAACTCAGTGCGGGGCGGCTCCTGGGACGATGACCCGACTGTGTTGCGGTCGGCTGCCCGGACACCGTCGGCCCCAGCCTGGAAAGTACTCGATCCACAAAGCCCGAAATCAGACTGGTGGCTAACCTCCGCTTCGTTCGTAGGCTTCCGCTTTGTTCGTCCGGCCAAAACGCCAACTGAGGAGGAAATCAAGGCGTATTACGATATCAAACCAATCAAAGATTATTAAAGACTAAAAAAAGAATGCGTGAAAGGGTTCTTTGTGATACGCACTCATTCTTTTTTTTTACCATTTTCTCATTGAAAATTTTTCTCCTTCTCGGCGCAAATCTTGGCGACCGTGTCCAGACACTGAACCGGGCCGTTGACCTGATCGTGAAACATATTGGGCCGTTGGCAAAACAATCAAGTTTGTACCAAACGGCTCCCTGGGGTGTAACAGACCAACCGGATTATCTAAATCAGGTGCTGGCTGTTGACACTAAACTGGAACCACAGCAACTGCTTGAACAGACACAGGCTATTGAGCAGGAGCTTGGTCGGGTGCGATTCGAAAAGTGGGGCGCCCGAGTTATCGATATTGATATCCTGTTTTACGGGCAACAGATACTCCAAACGGAAACCCTGACCATTCCGCATCCGTATCTGCACGTGCGACGGTTTACACTGGTGCCACTGGCCGAGATCGCACCGGATTTTGTTCATCCGGTGTTACAAAAAACAATAGTTGAGTTGCTAGACGAGTGTATGGATGAGAGTGAGGTAGTAATTTTTAATTTCTGAAAAATACCTCCTCTCCACTGAAAACATAGTACCTTTGTAGTCAGTTTGTTGTAATTTTCTTAAAAAATCACCACCGATTATGTCTGCCACGCTTGACACCGTGAGTTTGTTAGCCGACCGCATCAACGCGCTGGAGGAGTCGTCCACGCTGGCGATGACCAAAAAAGCCCGTGAACTGGCCGCTCAGGGCCACAAAGTAATTAGCCTGAGCGTCGGGGAGCCAGATTTTAAAACGCCCCAACACATCTGCGAAGCGGCAAAAAAAGCCATTGATGATGGTTTTCATGGCTATTCGCCCGTTGCTGGCTATCCTGATCTTCGCAAAGCCATTGCTGATAAGTTCAAGCGCGACAATAATATTGACTGGAAACCCGAAAACATCGTTGTTTCGACCGGAGCCAAGCACTCGCTGGCGAATGTGATTCAGGTATTGATCAATCCAGGCGACGAAGTAATTATTTTTTCCCCATACTGGGTTAGTTACTCTGAAATGGTGAAACTGGCCGAAGGGAAGGCGGTTGTCGTTGACGGTTCGTTCGAAAATAATTTTAAGGTAACTCCTGAACAGTTCGAAGCTGCCATTACCGACCGGACCAAGATTGTGATGTATGCATCGCCTAATAACCCGACCGGTTCGATTTATTCGGAAGCCGAGCTACGGGCCATTGCCGATGTCGTAGCTCGTCACGATAACATTTATGTACTGGCCGACGAAATTTACGAATACATCAACTTTACGCCGGAAGGTCATTTCAGTATTGGCTCGATTCCTGAAATTGCGGAGCGGGTTATCACTGTCAATGGCGTTGCCAAGGGCTTTGCCATGACGGGATGGCGTATCGGCTACATTGGAGCCGCTAAATGGATTGCTGATGGTGTTGAAAAACTACAGGGTCAGGTTACGTCGGGTACGAACTCAATAGCTCAGAAAGCTACTGTTGCCGCTTTGACGGGCACTCTGGAGCCATCGTTTGAAATGACCAAAGCCTACCATCGTCGGCGCGATTTGGTCGTAAAATTATTGAAGGAAGTACCTGGGTTCCGTACGAATGTACCCGAAGGTGCTTTCTACGCGTTCCCTGATATCAGCTATTATTACGGTAAATCGGATGGCACAACGGCCATCGAAAACTCGGATGACTTTGCTGGATGGTTATTAACTACCGCTCATGTGGCAACCGTTGCCGGTTCAGGTTTTGGAGCACCGAACTGCCTTCGGATTTCCACGGCTGCTTCCGATGAGTCACTCGCTGAAGCTGTACAGCGAATCAAGGATGCTGTGGCAACTTTGAAATAAACGAGATAGAGTAAACAATTGGCAAAGGAGCCCGGAGAGATTTTCCGGGCTCCTTTATTTTGTTATAGAATGGCCTGATGACGAAATATATTTGAATTAAAATTAAAATATAGAGTATAAATGAGAGGCCATTGCTATTTTATTGTTACTTACTAAAATAATCAATTTTGTGTTATTTTTTTGGCACCAAAATTGATTATAGATAAAACAAGCATACAGGTGACAACGATTTTATGAGTATGCTCGATCACGTGAATCTGATTTCATCGAACTTTTTCATAAATAACTTGTTTTTGTATTAATACAAGTTTAGTTTTGATTATGGATGGAAGATGAGAAAACAATCGACATTCTCTTTTTTACAAATAGAAAAAACCGTTAACTTAATCTAATAAATCACTGACCGAACCGATGAGAAAATTTCGTTTGTACATGATCTTTCAATGGGTTTTCTTTCTGCCCATCATTTTGCCGTTATGTATTATTTTCGGAGCCCTTCGTGGGGCCGCCCAAATGATTGAACGGGTGATTGAGCAGATTAAGGCAGATATATTGCCACAGAACGAACCCCAACCCTCAATGGACTAATATCGAATTTATACTGATAAATCGATTAAGAAGGGCCGCGATCTCTGCTCGATGAGAAGACGCGGCTCTTTTATTTTGGCTAATTGAAAGCGATTTTTCCCTTTTACAAGAAATAAATCTACTCAATGTGCATTATGTAAAAAGTTGTATACTAACTAATTAGCTTTCACTGTGTAGTCTACAATCCTTTTAGGTGATAGAGTAAGCCGAGTTTAAGTTGATTGGAAATAAAGATTATCTGAGTAACGGAACGGCCAAGAGTCTATACAATCCGAAAATTTGTTAAATTTACAGTTCGTTATTCACCGAATTGTACGGCGACGCTTTACTTATGGCAACATTCACAGACTTTGTCCGATCAAATACTACCGAACCGCACCGTATTCGTACGCGGCAAATCCTGAAATCGCATCCCGAAATTAAAAAGCTTATTGGCCAGAAGAATCCAACGACATTCTGGGTTATACTGGGTTGTGTCACGCTGATGACCGGTATGGCTTATCTGGTTCGTGATCAATCCTGGTGGGTCGTTGTAGCGGCTGCCTGGTTTATTGGTGCTTTTCCGGCTCATACGCTGTTTGTCTGCATTCACGAAGCAGCTCACAACCTGATCTTCCGGAAACCGTCGGCAAATATGTGGGCAGCTATTTTTGCCAACTTGCCAACTGTATTTCCGACCGCACTGTCCTTTAAAAATTTCCACATCAAGCACCATGCGTTTCAGGGCGTTCATGAGTTAGATGCTGATTTGCCGGACTGGTATGAAGCCAAACTCATTAATAACTATGCGATTGGCAAAGCGATCTGGCTACTCCTTTTTCCTATTTTTCAGGGTATTCGGACGATTCGTTGTCGCGAACTGGCCGTTATCGATAAGTGGGTTGCGGCAAATATGATTGTTCAGGTTGCCTTCGACGTGTTAATTGTTGTCTTGTTTGGCTGGAAAGCACTGATTTTCCTTGGCCTTTGCCTGTTTTTCTCGGTTGGCTTTCACCCGCTTGGAGCCCGCTGGATTCAGGAGCATTACTTAACGCTCGATAAAGAACAGGAGACTTACAGTTACTATGGCCGACTGAATGGGCCTAATCTAAACGTAGGCTTTCATAACGAACACCATGATTTTCCTTCGATTCCCTGGAACAAACTCCCGGAAATCAAGAAGTCGGCTCCTGAATACTACGATACCCTGAAATACCATACGTCGTTCGTTCGGTTATTTTTCCGGTTCCTCTTCGATCAGGAGATTTCACTTTATTCACGGATTGTACGCAAAGAGCGTGGGCGGGTAACCATTGCCGACCAATCCAAGCCTGATTTAGAAATTGTACAAACGCAGGAATACCCAGCTAAGGTAACTGCTTAATCTGCTTTGTCGAAAAACAAAAGCCCTGCCGAGTTTCGGCAGGGCTTTTGTTTTTTATTTGAAAGGCTAAAACTTAGCCTTGCCAGATTCCAGGAAGGCGACGAAGTTTTCCACGCTTCGGTCGTAGTTCTTTGGTGCTACCAGTAACTTCCCGTCGCTGTTAACGAGGCAGTAATGCGGCTGTGCATTGTTGTTGTATTTCGTGATCTGTAAGTCAGCATTTTGCCCGCCAATCGTTTTCTTAACCTTCTGATCGTACGTTGAGGTGTACCAGTCTGACTCAGGCAATTCGGTTTTATCGTCTACATAGAGAGCAATTAAGACGAAATCATTTTGAAGTCGCGACATAACGGCGGGATCTGACCAGACGCGGGCTTCCATCTCGCGACAGTTTACGCAACCGTGACCTGTAAAGTCAATGAAAACTGGCTTGTTTACTTTTTTTGCATAGGCCAATCCCTGCTTGTAATCAAAGAAACCCTGCAAACCGCGTGGAAAATGAAATAGGTTTGCATATTTGATACGCTCGGATATTGAGTTTGCCGACTCCAGGCTGCCTGTTGATTGCTGGCTGATGTTAAAATCCTGCGATGTTTCGGGAGGTAAGTAGCCCGATAATGCTTTCAGGGGCGCTCCCCACAAGCCGGGAATCATATACACCACGAAAGAGAAGGTAACAATTGCCAGCAAAAGCTTCTGAACACTGATGTATTTCACCTCACTGTCGTGTGGGAGCCGAAGTTTTCCCAGAAAATAGAACCCAATCAGTGCGAAAATGACAACCCAAAGGGACAGGAACACTTCGCGGTCGAGCAGATGCCAGTGATAAACCTGATCGGCGACACTCAGGAATTTTAAGGCTAGCGCCAATTCCAGGAATCCAAGTACAACCTTAACCGAGTTGAGCCATCCACCTGACCGGGGTAAATTTTTGAGCCATTGCGGGAAAGCGGCAAACAACGTAAATGGTACGGCAAAAGCCGACGAAAAGGCCGCCATGCCCAAAATCGGCTTAATGACTTCACCACCTGCCGAGGCTACCAGTAGACTACCGACAATCGGACCCGTGCAGGAAAATGATACCAGTACGAGCGTAAAAGCCATGAAGAAAATTCCTGCAATGCCGCCCTTTTCCGACCGCTCATCGGCTTTGTTAATCAGCGAATTCGGTAGTACAATCTCAAAGAGCCCCAGAAACGATAGTCCAAAAACAAAAAATATGGCAAAGAACAGGATGTTCGGCAGCCAGTGCGTACTAACGAAATTAGCAAAGGCTGGTCCGTTAACCCGTGATACAACTGTGCCGATCAGTACGTAGATCCCAATAATGAAGGCACCATATAAGAGGGCTTTCCATTGGCCACCCTGCTGATTGGTGAAGAAGCTAACCGTTGCCGGAATAATCGGGAAAACACAGGGCGTTAAGAGGGCAACCAGACCAGACAAAAAAGCGGCCAGCATAAATCCCCACAACGATCCACCCGATGCAGTAGCGGATTCATCCAGTGCCTGTTCTGGTTCTTTTAAGGCTTCTTTGACTGTTGGTTCAGCCGAGGCAGACGCTTCCGTTGCGGTCAGAGCGGGTGCTGGCGAAGTGGCTGCAACGGTGGTTTGAGAGGTTGGCGATGTTGCAACCGAAGCCGTCTGGGGAACCGAGGCCACTGCTGTTGATGTAGTAGTCGGAGGGGAAACAACCAGGCCGCTAATGGAAAAGTCTTCATTACCGGGTATGCATTGACCATCTCTGTCCGTACAGACTTGATAATCAATATTACCGGCAATAACTGGATTTTCTTTCAGGATTTTTACTTTCTGAACAAACTGAGCCGGGCCGTGCATTAAATACACATCGCCCTCAAACACCTCCTCATATTTAGTTTCTACCTTACTGGTTGGCCTAACTTTCCCAATCAATTCATAAGTAGCGTTGGGGGTAAACGTAAAGGCTGTTGGTAGTGGCCCACCGTCCATTTTAGGATTTATGTCCGATGAGAAGACGTGATAACCGGCCTGAATAGTAACTGTAAACCGTAGTTCAACTATTTCACCAACTTTAACCGAGGACTTCGCCGGTTTATACGTCCATGTTGCTGGTTTAATGATCTGGGCAAACGTAGCAAGAGGCAGCAACAGCCACACAACGAGTGCGAAAAATGATTTCATACCGCTTTGGGTAAGTGATGGTTTGCAAGAACAACAGAAATACTGCAAAAATATTTCCATTTTTTTGTCCTTGATGTAACAGAAAACCCCGGCGAAGGCCAGGGTTTCATTTTAACGGCGGAAAAGCGCTAGTTAGTAGCTGAATAATACAGGATTCAGATCATCCTGTGGTTGACTGCCGATCGCAACATTATTGAGCCATTTGGCATGATCGGCTACCTGAAACTGATTTCGTGGTTGCATAACCGTCTGATCCTTATCCATATAAATCATGGTCATCACCTTACGTGGTCGATCCGAAACGTTTGGCCCTGCGCGATGAAACGTCCAGCCTGCATGGTAACTCACTTCGCCAAGTTCAAATGGGGTGTCATGAACATTAAAATTAAGCTTCTGGAGTTCATCGGCCAGAATTTTTTCGCTTTCATCGCTGATTTCTACATCACGACCAATTTCTACGCACTGGCTTCCTTCGGCAAAAGCGAGTGGTCCCATTTCCATCGGGGTTGCCTGCAATGGAATCCAGACCGTTACGGTGTTGGGCGACGCCAATGGCCAGTAGAACTGGTCGGCATGCCAGGGTGTAATGCCTCCCGAAGGCTCTTTGTAAAGGGCCTGATCATGGTAAATCCGAACACCCTGAACGCCCATCAGATCGGTCGCTATTTTTGCCAGTCGTTTTGAGAAAACAAATTCTTTGGCCCGTTCATCCTCAAGCCAAAGGTTCATTATCTGGAGAAATGCCCGCTCGTAGGTTGTACGCTCTTCCATCGGCTTAATGAGGGTATTAAGCCGAAAAACCAGATCGGTAATGATGTCGCCATAATAGTCCAGAACAGCAGGGCTGAGCACTTGCTTTAGCTTGACATAGCCGTTTTTTCTGTAAAAGTTGACGGCTTCCTGACTGACTTCGTACGGCCTATTTAGCTCCTGAAGTGCTATTTCTTTGTCGATTGTAGCTTCCATATACGAACGAGGGGAGGAGAGGGGATGAGTTGTAAATGTGCATAAGCTCTACAAAAGTATTCGATAGCTGGCAAAAGAAATACCGCTGTTTTTACTAATTTGTATTTAATTTTGACTGATTAAATTTAGATGTAGCGACAATTGTGTTAAAATAGGGTATTAATGAAAGCTTTATTTGAGAAACTGACGTTTGGCGAACAGAGCTCATTATTGGTTCGGCGGTTTCGATTGCCCTACTTCGATGCTCCCTGGCATTACCATCCGGAGTATGAGCTGACTTATATTGTTAAAAGTTACGGACGCCGGTTTGTTGGTGATCATGTTGAACCCTTCGAAGCCGGCGATCTGGTATTGTTAGGGCCCGACTTACCTCACTTCTGGCGCAATGATGACGATTTTTATCAGCCAGATTCTGATTACCAGGCTGAATCGATTGTTATTCAGTTTTCAGGTGAATTTACCCAACAAGGGTTGGCTAGTGTGCCAGAAGCCAGTGCGATACGCCATCTCCTCGAACGATCCCGGTATGGCCTGCGCTTTAGCCCGTCTGGCATCGAAGCGGTACGGGCGCAGCTTGAGTTGTTGCCAGAACGTACAGGTTTGCTGCAATTACTTGGTTTATTAAAAATTCTTGATCAGTTGGCAGATGACCGCAACGCTACTTTGCTAGCTAGTGATGGTTACCAACTCGCACCCGGCGCAGCTGAAACTGAACGTATGAAGCGGGTTCTGGAATTTATGCTGACAAACTTTCGTGAAGAAATACGGGTCGAGCAGATTGCATCGATAGCTGGGATGGCTTCAGCGGCATTTTGCCGTTATTTTAAGAAGCGGACGAGGAAGTCGTTTGTTGAATACCTCAACGAACTGCGGATTGGCCATGCTCGAAAACTTCTCACCGACGTAGATATGAGCATTGGGCAGGTAGGCATGGAGTGTGGCTTTAATAATAGTTCGCATTTTCACCGGCAGTTTAAGTTATATACCGGTATGACCCCCTTTCGGTACCAAACCTTAGTCAAGCAGAAGTAGGCACAATCTAAAAGGCCACTGCTCTGACCGGGCAGTGGCCTACTTTTATAGCAGATTATCGCCAATGACCTTCAACCCAAACCGGGCCACGACGAGTTTGACGCCATTGTCCGGGAGTCCAGGCCGAATAACGAGCCGGAGCTACCCGATAATAGCCATTGACCCAGGCATAATTCCGTCTTCGACGGACGTAATGGCCTGGTATCCAGACATGACGGACAGAAGGAGCTCTGGGAATAACTTCAACCCGAGTTGGCGGAGGGCTTTGCGTAGTTGCTGTAGTGGTACAGGCCGTAAACAAGGCAGGAAACAGTATTCCTGCCACGAACAGGGCTTTCCATTGATTTGTCATCGTTTTCATAGCGTTACGTTTAAGAGTCATGAACTGCCAGTATCAATAACTGGCGGCTATATTCCATTTTTTCAATAGGATAAAGGTTATGATTGAAGGTTTAATGAAAAACAGGAAAATGAAGGTAGTTTCAGCTACAGAAACTATATTTAATCGTAGTTTAACTGAGTCTAAAAATCTCCTTCCCATTCTACCGTTTTCCGCCGTACCTTTGCATCTAATTGCTTGTTTGGTTGCTTATTAGTTTAACGTTTTTGCAATCAGACATTGAAATAACCGAACGAACAAACCGCTCGAAGCATGACTACCGTCACCACCACCCGCGATACCCAGGTATTTGACCTGATTGCCAAAGAACAACACCGGCAGGAGTCGGGCATTGAACTAATTGCATCTGAAAATTTCGTATCACCCGCCGTTATGGAAGCGGCCGGGAGCGTACTGACTAACAAATATGCTGAAGGCTTACCCGGCAAGCGGTATTATGGTGGCTGTGAAGTAGTTGACCAAATTGAGCAGATTGCCATCGATCGCGCGAAAGAACTTTTCGGAGCAACCTGGGTCAATGTGCAGCCGCACTCCGGTGCCCAGGCCAATACGGCCGTATTTCTGGCTGCGCTGAAGCCTGGTGATACGATTCTTGGCTTTGATCTTTCGCATGGCGGTCACCTGACTCACGGTTCGCCCGTTAACATTTCGGGTAAATATTTCCGCCCTACATTCTACGGTGTTGAAAGAGAAACCGGTGTTATTAACTATGATATCGTAGAACAAACAGCCAAGCGTGAAAAGCCTAAAATGCTGATCTGTGGCGCATCCGCTTATAGCCGCGACTGGGATTATGCTCGTTTACGGGCCATCGCCGATGAAGTTGGCGCGTTGTTGCTGGCCGACGTTTCGCACCCGGCTGGTCTGATTGCAAAAGGATTGCTGAATGATCCGCTGGCTCATTCGCACATTGTCACGACAACAACGCACAAAACGTTGCGGGGTACACGTGGGGGCATGATCATGATGCGGAATGATTTTGAAAATCCGTTTGGTATCAAAACACAAAAAGGAGAGCTTCGATTGATGTCATCGCTGCTGGATTCCGGCGTATTCCCAGGAACGCAGGGTGGCCCGCTTGAACATATTATTGCTGCTAAAGCAGTTGCCTTTGGCGAAGCCCTCACCGACGATTTCTACGATTATGCCGTTCAGGTAAAAGCCAACGCCCAGGCGATGGCCAATGCATTCCTGAGCCGTGGGTATGAAATTATCTCGGGCGGAACGGATAATCACCTGATGCTGATTGATCTGCGTTCGAAGGGGTTGACGGGTAAACTGGCCGAAAATACGTTGATAAAGGCCGATATCACGATTAACAAAAACATGGTTCCGTTCGACGACAAATCGCCGATGGTTACGTCGGGTATCCGCGTTGGTACGGCAGCCATGACGACTCGGGGTCTGAAAGAATCGGACATGGAGCAAATCGTCGTATATATCGACAAGGTTTTAATGAACCACGACGACGATGCTACCCTGGCGACCGTTAAAGAAGAAATTAATGAGTGGATGAAAGCATTTCCACTCTATAAAAGTTAGTTAATAATTAAAGAGCGAAAGAGTAAAAGAGTGAAAGAGCGAATCCAATATACCGCCAATCTTTACCACTCTTTCGCTCTTTCACCCTTTCACTCTTTATAGCAATGCCACTCGATCAACTGACCGACGAAGAAATCGAATCCGAAGGCAAAGAAATGTCTTTTCTGGATCACCTGGAAGAGCTACGCTGGCACATTATTCGGGCCGTTGGGTCCATTTTTGTCTTTGCGATTATCGCCTTTGTCTTTATTCAGGACATTTTTGAGAAAGTAGTTCTGGCACCATCTCGGGCAGATTTTTGGACGTACCGGATGATGTGTAAGCTGTCTGATATGACAGGTTATGCCGATTTGTGTGTCAGGAAGCTGGATTTTACGTTGCAGGCTCTGGGTATGGCCGATCCATTTACGATGGCTTTAACTTCGTCACTTATCATAGGACTTTGTTTTGCTTTCCCGTATGCATTCTGGGAGTTGTGGCGGTTTATTAAACCAGGGTTGAAAACAGTAGAAAAACGGGCTGCCCGTGGGGCTGTTTTTTATGTCTCGATGCTGTTTCTGATGGGCTTATTCTTCGGCTACTACATCGTTTCGCCGTTGGCCATTAACTTCCTGGCCAATTACCAGATCAGCCCTCAGATTAAGAATCAATTCGATGTTACGTCTTATGTCGGTGTTCTTGTAACACTTTCATTAGGGTGCGCATTGATGTTCCAGATGCCAATTGTCGCCTATGTTCTGTCAAAAGTAGGTGTTCTGACGCCAAAGTTCATGCGTTCGTATCGGCGTCATGCCTGGATTGTTATTCTGGTTGTGGCTGGTATTATCACGCCGTCGCCTGATATATATAGCCAGGTTTTGGTAGCCTTGCCGCTGGCTGGCTTATATGAGGTTAGTATTCTCGTGTCGGGCTCTGTTGAACGTGCCCGCTTGAAAGAGCAACGGGAGCTGGAAAAATAGATTTAGTCAATGAATGACTGGACGTTATAAGCTAAACGGATTCTGGTTTAGCTTATAACGTCCAGTTTCTTTGTAAAACCAATGGAGTACAATTTCCGAAAATACCATTACCGATCCATCAACGCGGCCGACGATGCCGAACGGGCAGCCATTAATCAGGAGTTGAAAGATCTCTATACATCGTTGTCAGAAGAGGAGAAAGCGGAGTTTAACCGGCAATTACAAACGTTTCTGGCCAAAGAAATGGGCCGCTTAAAATCTGATTACGAATCCGTAAAGGGTAGTTTGGGTGATAATTAAATCATTCCTCTTGCTTTCAGTTCCAGATACTTGTTTACGGTGTTGGCCGTCAGGTTTTGGGGCGCAGTCAGAATGGTTTGAATACCATATTGGGTTAATTCTTTCACGATCTGATTTTTCTCGTAAGCGAATTTCTCCCCAATAGTTTTGAGATAAATCTGTTCCGTGTCAGTTGCGGGTTGGTCGAGCAGACTACGAAGCTCCGTGTTTTCGAAGAAAATGATCAGCAGGAGATGATCCTTGGCTAGTCGACGCAGGTAGGGCAGTTGCCGATGCATAGCGCTAACCGTCTCGAAGTTGGTAAATAACAAAAGCAGGCTCCGATGACGAATATGGCTGCGAACGCTGGCATACAGACTCTCATAATCGGTTTCCAGAAAGCGTGTTTTCTGACGGTAGAGCAATTCCAGAATCTTCAGCATATGGCCCGTACGACGGTCGGCGGGCAGCAATTGACCTACATGATCGGAGAAGGTCAGAATACCGGCGCGATCCTGCTTGATGAGAGCAATGTTACTTAACACCAAACTGGCATTAATCGCATAATCAAGTAAGGTTAATCCTTCAAAGGGCGATTGCATGACACGACCTTTATCGATCAGGCAATAAACGGGTTGTGATCGCTCATCCTGATAAGCATTGATCATCAATGAGGCACCCTGCGAGTCGGTGCGTCGGGCGGTTGCCTTCCAGTTGACCGTACGAACGTCATCACCTGTGGAATAGGGACGTACCTGCTCAAATTCCATACTATGGCCAATCCGTCGAATTCGCTTGATTCCTACTTCATTCAAGCGATTAGTGGCTGCCAACAACTCGTATTGGCGCATCTGCAAAAAGGATGGGTATACGGCAACCATATTCCCCTGTCCGAACTGGTATCGGCGCTTCAACAAACCCAATGGGGTCAGCACAAATACATTGACAGACCCAAAGCTGTATTCTCCACGGCGTGTTGGCCTTAGCTCATACCGGATTGCCTGCGTTTCGCGCGGATTTAGCCGGGCCTTAAATAACACGTCGCGCCGTTGAAACTGGAACGGAATTTCGTCGATTATCTCGACATCGACCCGAAACGAATACTGGTTTTCCAGATAGATGGTCAACGGGTTTTCGTCGCCGTTCGATAGTCGGTCAGGTACTTCGCGACGGGCGAAAAACGTTGATCCGTCCGTTCGGCTCTTTCTCCGAAACAGGAACCAGTAATCCAGTCCAATCAGAACAAGAAATATGACAAACGCGATCTGTATGAGTGGAAACAGAATTGGGAAGGCATAAGCGGCTACAAATAATAGCACGAAGGCTATCAGAGCAAACCACAGACGTGTAGCAACGAAAAGAGAGCGGAGTAATTTCAAGGCGTTAGGGTTTCAGGTTGGAAAGAGCTTCGTCAATTTCCGGTTCGTAAAGTGGATTAAAATCGTCTTCCTGATAATCCCCTTTTCGCTCGGCGCGAAGGGCTTTGAAAAAAAAAGAGGCATCCTGAAAAGCAGTTCGTGCTTCGGCTTTTTTATTTAACTGAACCAAAGCCCGACCTCGATGGTATTGCGCCAGGGCGCTTCGATTGAAATTTTTGAGAGCACTGTCCAGATCTCTCAATGCCTTTTCGGGCTGTTGAAGCGCAATATAACTCACTGCCCGGCTTACAAAGTGCCGATAGTTTACCCATTCAGCACCATGCCTGATCGAAAGCGAATCGATACCAATACAAAACAGTTGAACAGCTTTGTTATAATCGCCAAGATTACGGTGGGCCAGCCCGAGTAAATAGCTAACCGGATTGTTATGGATAATATCGTCGAAGGTGGGCGTTAAAGCATCGTAAGCACTAAGATGCTGTAAGGCACGATCATAGTCGTGCAATTGATTCAGGTACGTTTCACCAATGGAGCCATGTGCTTTCGGGTATAAAACAGCCGCTTTCTCCAACCAGTCAGTAGCCTGTTCGTAGTCGTGCTGCCAAAGGTAATACAGGGCCCGTCGATGATAATTCTGAGGAGGTGACGAAAGGGTATCCAGGCCGAACGTCTCTCGCCTGGTCGGCGGAAAAAGAGATAGCTGAACCGTTCGGTTAGTGGCCAGCATCGACTGGCAAGACGTTAAAAAACGTTCCCCATTTTGTGCATAGGAAACAATTGGGACTAAAAGTATTAAGATACGAAACGATTTCATGGCAGAATGTCAGTTAGTTTGCCCTCCTGCAACCGAACCGTAAATGAAACGGCGACATCATGCTGCCGATTGCCAGATTGGTCGTCGGCGCGCAAAAACTGATCAGTAGCAACGTAATTCCTACTGATAGCCAGTAGTTGATCGGTAATCTGAGTATCGAACGTTTTGGGACAGTAGTCATTGTCTGAGCCACTTAGGGTAAACATCCCTTGTTCACCTCTGCAATTAACAACAAACTGAACATGAATCAACCCCGATTGACCGGTATGATTAACTGGTCTGTAATGCTTTTTCAATAACTGGCTAAGGTTGTAGCGTGATGGAGTTCGACCGATGCCGATTTCTGAAAATGAACGAACAAAACAATTCGAGCAGGACTGAAAACCAGTTGGCCGACAGGAATCACCGGGCGCCAGATTCCTGATCAACCGGAATGTTTTTTGAACCACTGCATCGTTGGTCCAACTGAGGACCTGTAGTTGTTTTGATGACAGACTGCTCAGCTGCCATAAGAATTTGTAGTTACCATCAGGCGTGTATTGATTGCCTTGTGCGATCAAAAATAAGGACGTTCCGAACCTGGCTAATCGCCAAAAATGAATAGTACGCTGTTTAGATACAGGATTTTCTAAAGCGATTTTCCCATTGGCATAGCAATAGAGTAGCAAACTATCAGATTGCCAGACGTGGCCGTTTAATTGCCAGGCGGTGTTGGCCGAATCGAGTGGAATGTCTTTAAACCGACGAAAAACCATTGGATAGTTTCTGCCAATGCGCAGCAAATCATTTTTCAGGGTGATTAACCGCGGTGCAAAATGAATCGTATCCAATCGTACCTGATCGCCATGAATAGCCCAGGTAGATCTGACTGCTTTGGCCGAACCGTCAGTCATACCGAGTAAATACGTGTTGTCAGGATCTAGCCGGATATAGGTTGGGAGCGGACATAACGCATCGGTATCCCATTCTGTATATACGCCAACCCACGTTCCGGTTAACTGTTCACGAGTGAGTGTCTGGGCCGATAGCAATGAAAAATGAAAAATAAATAAGACACAATGGAGGCTCGACAGCCTCCCTTTTCTTCTGCGAACGGTTGAAATTGAATACCTATTCATCGTATAGTATCCAGTATTCATTGCCTATCGGGGTACATCGATCTTTTGCACCAACTGCGCAATAACCTCATCGGCGGTACCACCTTCCATCTCCCGTTCAGGGGTGAGCAATATGCGGTGACGAAGAACCGATGCCGAAAGTTCCTGTACATCTTCAGGGGTAATGAAGTCACGGCCCCGGAGTGTGGCCAGAGCTTTTGCGCTGTTAAGTAAGGCTACTGATGCGCGGGGCGATGCCCCAAGGTAGAGCGATTTATTGGCACGGGTAGCCTGAACAATCTGGGCGATGTAATCGAATAATTTGTCTTCAACATGAACCTGATGAACCTGACTTCGTAAGATCGCCAACTGATCGGCAGTGAGAACCGCGCTGATTGCATCCAGTGCATCGCTGAGGTTCCGGCGGAGATGATGGCCGCGTAGAATATTCACTTCTGCGGCAGCATCGGGGTAGCCAACCACAATCTTAAACAGAAATCGGTCTAGCTGGGCTTCGGGCAGTCGGTACGTCCCTTCCTGTTCAATGGGGTTTTGAGTCGCCAGCACCATAAATGGCTCTTGGAGGTAATAGGTTGTACCGTCATTGGTAACCTGGCGTTCCTCCATTACCTCAAAAAGTGCGGCCTGGGTTTTGGCAGGAGCCCGGTTGATTTCGTCGATCAGTACGAGGTTTGAGAAAATGGGACCTTGCCTGAATACGAAATCGCCCGTTTTAGGCATAAAAACGGAGGTGCCCAGCACATCGGATGGCATCAGATCCGGCGTAAACTGAATCCGGCTGAAACCCACCGACAGCGTTTTCGCCAGTAATTTAGCGGTCAGTGTTTTGGCCACGCCGGGCACGCCCTCGATCAGGACATGACCGTCGGCCAGAAGGGCAGTCAGTAACAAATCAATCGTCTGTTGCTGACCCACAATAACTTTACCGACCTCAGCCCGAATGGCATCGATGGCGGTGGTGAGCGGAGTAAGGTCGATGCGCGTTTGTATATTTTCCATAGAATAGTTCTGAATCCTACAGGCACCTGTAGGATTCAGATTAGGTGTTTAAATCGTTCAATGGCTGCATTTAGCGTCAGTAAATCATATTCCGATAGTGAAATGCTTTTCTGCGCACTACGCAGGAGCCTGACCAGTTCATCGGTTTCGCTGAGTGGAGTACCGCTCTTCTGGGCCAGTGTTTCCGTAAATTCTTTGTCCAGAACGGTTGTATTCAAGCCATATCGTTCGCGAAGTTCAGTTAAAAAATACTGAATTTTCTTACGAGCCAGATTATCGTGATCCCCCTGTTGAAAATACAGCCGTCCAACCGTTTTTACAAAATCAAGCGAGGTATTCTGAGGAGGGTCTATAACAGGGATAATGCGTTGCGTACGCTTCCCGGCAAAAATAGCGTAGAAAATCAACCCAAATACAACCAGGTAATACGCCCAGTTCAGTGCTGGCTGACTTCGAATATAGCGGAAGATAGATTGCTGTTCTTCGTCAAAACGTCCCTGTTTCTGATACTCGTCCCAGTATGTTGGCCGGGCAGGCAGGTAGGAGAGGGCTTTAAACGCATAGTCAGACGTTTTGGGAGACAACAGATAATAATTCGTAAAGGCAAGGGGCAAATTATGGATGAAAAATTGCCCCTTGCCGTACTGAACCCGAATAAAAACGGGCTCTTTTCGGGCATTACGCCCCAACACCGTTATGTATTTAGCTTTCTGGATAAGCAGAAAATTTCGACCGTCGTCGTGGAAGAAATTATAGCCCCTGGATTTGACTAATTCTGGATTGGCGAAGTTCTGGCGCAGCGTCGAATCGGCTTCGTTGGGTTCTTTTACATCTGCTTTAAAGCCTAAAACTGCGCCCAGTGAATCGGGCATACCATACGCTGAAATAAAAACAGTATTACCGCTTCGGACATAAGGCAAAAGCTGTTTTAGGTCGTTGCCGTCAGCATTGAAATCCCGGCAGATGATTACGTAATTACTGCGCCCCGCTGGTTTGGTTTCGGTCAGAAAATTGTAAACCGGTAAACGCACCGTTTTTACACTCGATTGCTGCATAATACCCGGCAGCAGCTCATATAACACCTTTGTCCCGAACGGAATCTTGTCGTCGTTTTCGTAGGTAGGCGTCCAGTCGAGAGGCTTAGGCCGGTAATACTCAAAGAGCACATAGGCCGTTACAGTAGCGAGCAGAATAAGGAGATATTTGTTAGGTCTTCGCAAAGTTGGGTTGTACGGGTCCGCCCGCGCGGTTTACAGTATTCGGTTGGGAAACGGCCTGGTTAAAGGCCTGAAACTGTTGCCTTACCTCGTCAAAGCGACTTGCATCGATCGGAAAGTTACCATACCAGATAAAATCAAATTGCTGGGTCAGGCGTTCAAAATCAGGCTGAAATTGGGTATTTGCCAATTCATAAACATACTGTCGATTGGTTTTGTCTGGTTTATAGGCAATTAAACCTGAATCGGTCAGGTGTTTGAGTGTTTGTAAATAAAGAAGACGTACAGCCAGCCGGAGATTACGCTGACTGATGGCTTCCTCAATGGCCGCGTTGAAATCGATCTCGTGAATGTTTTCTGCCAGATTCTCATAATCCAGACCAGTTGATTGTGCCTTTTTGGGGAATAAAAACCCAAGTACTTCGGCTTTCATAAGCAGATAAATAACAAAGCCCGCTATGGCTGCCAAAAGAACGTATTGCCAGATGTTCTGATAGGCTTCACTAGTCAAAAAATCCATGAGTCTTCGGTATAGCCAGTTAAAAAAACGGGCTACGGGGTTTTCGGGCGGAGGAGCTTCATGATCATATTGGTAGTCACGGTCGGTTTGAAACTCGCGGAGTTTTTCGGGTAGTGGATACCGCACATGAATCGCTGAACGATCATCAGGGGCCACCACCGACTGGCTTTTCGGTTTGCCTGATTGAGCAAAGACCGAAACAGAAGTGCAGATAAGCGCCATGACCAGTGCCATTGACCAGAGCCTTGTGAGGTCTCTTTTTCTCCAAAACCGACTGGCTAACTTAAAAACTACCTTCATCCGTTGAGCGGGGTTGACTGGGGTTCGTACCAATAGAGTCGATGTCCGAAATCAGCCCACGACCCTCCTGTCTTTCAACCAGATTGGTATATTGAAAACCAATAGCGATGTAGAGCATGGAATTCAGTAATGTCCGGCCAACGAGGGCAATAACATTAGCCAGCGTGAGCCATACCACCGAAACATCAGGTAATAGTTTGCCACCAATAAGAAAACCAACGATGGCGCTTGGAATGGCGAAAATGAGCCCTACAATACCGACAATGATGCCCATTACAATAATCAGCCCGAACGTAGACCACCACTTATCCCGGATGAGTTTGAAACAGCGCTCCCAGGTTTTCCCGAAATCGGTGCCTTCAAATGAGGTGACAGCTAAAGAAAGCGATAAGACAACGGCTACATAAATGCCCGGAATGAAAAAGAACATAAAGCCAACGAAGGTGACAATAGAACTCAGGAGCGAAATGATAATCGCGCGGCCAATGGCGGGCTGCACTTCATTCCAGACCTCTTGTACACCAATTGGGGCTCCATTCGTTCGGGCATAAATCTTCATGTGGGCGTAGGTCGTGAGAATAACAACGACATTGGCCAGGATGCTCAGAAGGATAACCAGCCAGAATGTAGGCGATACAAACTGGCTCATGATCTGAAACATGGCCATTGGGTCCGGATTTTTATTGCCGCCTGCCTGTGTCGCTATTTTCAGAAAATTTGACTGGAGAATGCCGGTTGCAATTCCCGCGACCAGCGCAACCGGCCCAACGATATAAAGTAAGGCCATTCCCAGACTGCGGAAGTTCTGGCCGATGTACTGAAACGTAGCATTGATCTTGTTGCCAAAATCGCGCTGCAGAAAAAGTTGAATCATGGCTGACTATTGCGGTTAAGTGAAATAGGGTACAGGATAAAATACCAGATAATAAAAGCGGCTGAAACCAGAATAATGCTACCGCTAATGACAGGTGGTAAGGTCAGCCGGGTAATAAAGCTTTCCAGAAAGCCAGCCATGATAAAGATCGGCACTAGTCCAATAGCGATTTTGAGCCCCTGCTTGATTCCCCGCTTAAACGACTCCAGCCGCGAGTAAGTCCCCGGAAATAACAGGCTATTCCCTACAGTCAGGCCCGCACAGCCCGCAATGACAATCGCCGAAATCTCAAGCGTACCATGAATCCAGATTTTCAGGATTGAATCGAGCAGCAACCCACGTTCATAGAAGAAGTACTGGAAAGAGCCAAGCATCACGCCATTATAGAACAGCATGGCCATCGTGCCGAACGATGCGAACAAGCCAAATATAAATGTACGGAAAGCTACGTAAATGTTATTGAGGGTGATCTGAATAAACATCGATGCCTGGCCCTGACTATTATACACACCCAGTGGATCACCTTTCTTGATGTTTTCGAGCGTCATATTGACGTACTGATCACCCAAAATCAACCGAACGAAGGTGTTGTCGTGAGCGGCCGATACCCAGCCAAGAATACCAGCTGCCAGGAAAATGGCCGCCGATACGGCCAGCAAACGATGCGACTGACGGAATAGCAGCGGTAACTCATACTTCCAGAAGGTGATAAAGCGGCTGCGATCATCGCGCCGGTTTTGCATCAGCCCCCGGTGCATTTGAGCAGTTAACCCGTTGAGATAACGAGTTACATTTGAATCTGGGTAAAACGTTCGGGCATACGACAGATCATCGGTTAGTTCAACGAAGCGATCGGTTAGTTCGTCGGGATCTGGCCGGGCAGCCTTTGCCGTTGAATTCTGTTCGATATCGCGCCACTTGTCGGAGTTGCGTTTAACGAAAAGGGCTTCACGCATAGGTTGTTGATCGATTGTTAGTTCCAGTATTTCATCGGCTAATGTAGCAGATCGTGAAAATTGGTTATTTGTTTACTAAGAACAAAAGAAAGCTTGTTAATTTTGACGATTCACCCGTCTCAACGGTAATTTGCCGGTGATTACTGGTTATTGACGACAAATCATTGACAATGGCTGTTGCTATCCGCACTTCCCAAAATGTTTTACTGGAATACGAACCGGCCAGTCTTGGTGAACGGATTCTGGCCGCACTGATCGACTATCTGGTTATATTTGGTTGGGTTGTGCTAATGGTTACGATACCGAATCGCCTAGGGATTCGGACGGGTAATTTTTACGTTGTTTTTGCGATGCTGCCCGTTGTTTCCTATGACCTGATTTCGGAATGGTTTCTGAATGGACGAAGTATCGGCAAACTGGCCTTGGGCATCCGGGTTGTTATGCTCGATGGATCACCGCCCGGTTTGGGCGCTTACCTGATTCGGTGGTTGCTCCGGATCGTGGAGTCGGTGCTATTTGTGGGTGGAATTGTTCCGGTTATTACCGTAGCCGTTAATGGAAAAGGGCAACGTCTGGGCGATATTGCAGCCGGAACGACCGTTGTTAAACTTAAACCAGCAGTTTCATTAGACGATATCCTGATTCGCCCATTGACAGAAAATTACATCGTTCAGTTCCCCGATGTTCGTTTACTGAGCGACCGCGATATTGGCATTGTTCGCGAAGCACTGCGCCGGAGAGATACCGATGTTTTGATCCGCACCGCTGACAAGATCAAGGAAGTTACCGGCATTCAAAGTTCTATGTCAAGTCAGGCCTTTCTGGAAACGGTTGTCAGCGATTATCAGTTTATAACAACACAGTAATGTCTGGCCCAGATTGCTACGGCAGGCCGTCCTATTGGGCCCATTCTCTTCTATAACGGGTCAAACTCAAGTTTGGCCCAGATAATTATGCTCGAATCAATCAAATCGCTCGCCCGGCAGTATGCGGCTGACATTGTACAGACGCGTCGCCACTTACACGCACATCCCGAACTTTCGTTTCACGAACGCAATACGGCGCGTTTTGTGGCTGACCAGCTAAAAGCTATTGGTATAACTCCGCAAGAAGGTGTCGCCGATACGGGTTTAGTGGCCATTATTGAAGGCAAAACAGGTAATGGTTCATTATCTACATCGAAAGTGGTTGGACTGCGCGCCGATATGGACGCGCTCCCTATCCATGAAGCGAACAATGTGCCCTACAAATCGACCGTCGATGGAGTCATGCACGCTTGTGGGCACGATGCCCACACGGCAAGCCTGCTCGGTGTAGCCCGTATTCTGCATGTGCTACGCGACCAGTTCGACGGAACCGTGAAGCTGGTCTTTCAGCCTGGCGAAGAGAAAGCACCTGGCGGAGCGTCGCTGATGATTAAAGAAGGCGTTCTGGAAAATCCGGCTCCGGTGAGTATGCTCGGCCAACACGTAGCTCCGAATATTCCAGTAGGTAAAATTGGCTTCCGCGAAGGAATGTATATGGCCAGTACCGACGAACTTTACCTGACCGTTCGGGGAAAAGGTGGTCATGCGGCCATGCCCGATAACCTTGTCGATCCAGTATTGATTGCGTCGCACATTATTGTCGCCCTGCAACAAGTCATCAGCCGCAACCGCCCACCCGCCAGTCCGTCCGTATTATCGTTTGGCCGGTTTATTGCCGATGGCGTCACCAATGTCATTCCTAACGAAGTCAACATTGAGGGTACGTTTCGGTGTATGAATGAGGAATGGCGGGCCGAAGGTAAACGCCGGATGGTTAAACTGGCCGAAGGTATTGCTGAAGCGATGGGAGGCTCCTGCGAGTTCAGAATTGTTCACGGCTATCCGTATTTGAAAAACCACCCCGAGCTGACAAGGCGTGTACGGGCGCAGGCCGTCGAATACATGGGCGCAGAAAATGTCGTTGATCTGGATCTATGGATGGCTGGTGAGGACTTTGCGTTCTATTCGCAGGTCGTCGACTCGTGTTTCTACCGGCTCGGAACTCGCAATGAAGCAAGGGGTATCGTTTCAGGTGTGCATACGCCAACGTTCGACATTGACGAAGCTGCTCTGGAAACGGGGGCTGGTCTGATGAGCTGGCTAGCCGTGCAGGAATTGCAGCTAATGTAATCAGCAATGGTGAGAACTCATCCGCATTCCATGGCGCCGTTTATACCGAAAGTCGGGGTGTTGAACGCTTACTCTTGAAGCGTGTAAGCGCTTAATAGACAAGAGTTAAGTAATTTGTATAGTGGATATCAAGACTAAATGAAATCTCCCCGGACCTCATATGAAGTTTGGGGAGTTTTCGTTTAGCTGAAAATCATTTTTATAATTGATATGATCTTCTAAAAGTGTATCTATAAATTGCACAATCCATTCCTTGATTGTTATACATTTGTAATTCCTTACATCGTTCTATTTGAAAGTTTAACTCGCTCTAAGCACATGAACAGAAGAGACGCCCTCATGCGGGTAGCTGCGTTGGCCGGTGCAACCATGACGTTGCCCGCATTGGCCGAAACGCTCGAAGCTTCGGCTACCCGACGCGCCCTGACGGGCAAGCCGCTCTTTTTTACGGCCGATCAGGATGCGACCGTTGCTGAACTGGCTGATACCATTATTCCGACAACATCAACCCCCGGCGCTAAAGCCGCTAAGGTGAACGAAGTCATTGATATTCTTCTGAAAGACTGCTACAAACCAGAGGATCAGCAGCGTTTTCTGGAAGGTCTCACTCAGACAAACAAATTGAGCCAGGATGCCTATGGTAAAGCGTTTGTACAGCTCGATCCTGCACAACGTATTGAGGTTGTGAAAAAGCTCGAAGCAGAAGCCAAGCAACAACTCGCGCAGATGGCTAGTGCAAAGGCAGCCGCCAAAGTGGAAAATTCGCAGGCCGACCTGCAAATGCCCGATTCGAAGAAACGCTACACGCCCTTCTTTACGATTCTTAAAGACCTGACCCTAACGGGCTATTTTACTTCGGAAATTGGTGCCACACAAGCCCTTGAATACGTAGCCGTTCCGGGCCGTTACGATGGTTGTGTTCCGCTCAAAGCCGGTCAGAAGGCCTGGGCCATTTAATGTATAATGAATAATACACAATGAATAATTGAATGGAGCTATCTCCATTATCCCCTACAGGCGACCCCGATTATTCATTATCCATTTAAAAATCATGAATCTTAACATAGACGCAAAAAAAGATATGACTTACGACGCTATTGTCGTAGGGTCAGGTATTTCGGGAGGCTGGGCTGCTAAAGAGCTGACCCAGAAAGGCCTGAAAGTATTGATGTTGGAGCGCGGGCGCGATGTGAAACACATTGAAGGCTATCCTACCGCAACCAATAACCCGTGGGATTTTCCACACCGGGGGCGTATTACGACCATGGCTGCTGAAGAATACTGGGCAAACATGCGTACGGGTTATACCGCCAATGAAGAGTGGCGTCACTTTTTTGAGAACGATAAAGAGAATCCCTACCTCGAAAAACGAAAAGTAGACTGGATTCGCGGCTACCACGTAGGCGGCCGCTCCCTGATGTGGGGACGCCAGAGCTATCGCTGGAACAAAGAAGACTTTATGGCGAATGCCAAAGAGGGTATCGGTGTCGACTGGCCAATTCGCTATGAAGACCTTGCCCCCTGGTATAATTACGTAGAAACCTTCGCAGGTATTTCGGGTAGCAAAGATGGGCTTGACGTTCTGCCGGATGGTAATTATCTGCCACCCATGCAGATGAATTGCCTGGAGAAGGAAGCGAAAAAGAAAATCGAAAAAGCGTTCCCGGCCCGCACGGTAACAATGGGTCGTACGGCTCACCTGACTGCACCCAAACAGCTGCATTACGATCTGGGCCGGGCTGCCTGCCAATTCCGTAATCAGTGTATGCGCGGCTGCCCCTATGGCGCTTATTTTAGCACACAGTCGGCGACGCTGCCAGCAGCAGTCAAAACGGGCCGGTTAACGCTTCGTCCTGATTCGATTGTGGCTGAGGTCCTGTATGACGAGAAAAAAGGAAAGGCTACCGGCGTTCGCGTGATCGATCAGAACACGAAAGAAGTTCGCGAGTATTATGCCCGGATTATCTTTCTGAATGCGTCGGCATTTGCCAGTACGTCGATTCTGATGAACTCAAAGTCGCACCGGTTCCCGAATGGAATGGGTAATGAGTCTGACCAGCTTGGCCGGAACATTATGGATCACCATCTGGCGGTTGGAGCGGCTGGCACATTCGATGGCATGGAAGATCAGTATTATTATGGTCGTCGGGCCAATGGGGTTTATGTACCACGTTACCGCAACTGGGCTGGCGACAAACGCGATTATGTTCGTGGCTTTGGCTATCAGGGCGGTGCCGGTCGGGGCGGCTGGGGACGTGGAAATGGCATGGAAGGTTTTGGTGGTGATTTCAAAGACAGCCTGACCAAACCCGGTCCATGGACGATGAGTCTGGGGGGCTTCGGCGAAATGATTGCCGATCCGAACAACCGCATGACCCTATCACCCGACCAGAAAGACAAGTGGGGACTGCCCCTGATTGTGTTTGACGCAGCTTACGGCGAAAACGAGAAAAAAATGCGCATCGACATGATGAACGATGCGGCCGAAATGCTCGAAGCGGCTGGTATTAAAAACGTGACGCCCTACAACGATGAGTCGAAGCATCCAGGTATTGGCATTCACGAAATGGGTACAGCCCGCATGGGTCGTGATCCAAAAACATCGATCCTGAACGCACACAATCAGATCCATACGGTTAAAAACGTGTTTAACACCGATGGAGCCTGTATGACATCAGCATCGTGTGTGAATCCTTCGCTGACATATATGGCCCTGACGGCTCGCGCTGCCGATTTTGCCGTAAAAGAAATGAAAAAGGGGAATCTCTAATAAATTGCATTTATATGAAAAGGGGGGTGGGCAACGGTTGCTCACCCCCCTTTTTTAATTGCTGATGTTGATCATTTATGCTTTTGACATAGCGAGTCGGGTTGGGCTGTAACAACGCCACGAATTGTTTTCACATAATGATTCGGTTGACTATAAATGGGAAGCTATTGATCAAAAACTCATGACAGATTTGGAGCTTCTTCGGGCGTGTCAGCGCAATGACCCTCGTGCACAAACCGTATTATATCAACGATTCAAGGGGCACCTGATGGGGTTGCATCGTCGATATGCCCGCAATCGGCCCGAAGCCGAAGATATGTTTCAGGAGGGATTTATCCGGATTTTTCAGCAACTCCATACCATTGAGCAACCCGAACGAATGCTTCACTGGATGAAACGGGTAATGGTTAATACCGCTATCAATGCTTATCACAAGAACCAGCAAAAACGATATGAAACAGATCGTCTGGACGAGATAGGCGAAGCTGCACTCGAATGCAGTGCGCATGATTATCGTGACACATTTGCCCGCTTATCGGCCGACGAAGTAGCCAAACTGGTACATGAACTACCCGATGGATATCGGATGGTCTTTAAGTTGCATGTCATGGATGGTTATAACCATCCTGAAATTGCCCAATTACTGGATATTTCCGAAGGCACTTCCAAATCACAACTGGTTCGTGCTAAAAAATCATTGAAAGCGAAACTTAAAAAAATCGGTATTGTCCGTTATGAATGCTGCTGAACTTTCCTGGATCAGTTCGGTACAAAGCAGCCTGTACAATTGATATTCCTGGGATAGAACAACGGATTTGAATTGAAAAGTTGTTGATAAGAATGTAGTTATTCAGGATTTTACGTATCTATGTTAATTTAGTGCCATTATTAGATTTTATGGCAGATAATATGTTGAAAATTAGCATTTTGTATTCAATTTTAGCGAACTGCGAAAAGACGGATTTATTAAGTTTTACAGGAAAAAAACTAAAAAAAGTTAAACAACACCCTATTAGTTGAGTTATACTATAGAATATCAGGTAAAAGTGGTAATCAATATAACTCAACTATGAAAAAGATACTAATGATGGGTTTCATGCTGGCAGCCGGCCTGGCCCTTAATGCGCAAGCACAGACTACGAACACAGGTTCAACCGGCACGACGGGTACCACTACCGGCACGACAGGCACAGGTACTTATTCGAACGGTCAGAATACGGGAACAAACACAGGGACCTACCAATCGCAGCCGCAGACCGGTACAGTTCAGCCACCTACGAATACGGGTACCATGAATAATGGAACAACGTATGGTACAGGCACGACCGGCACGGGTACGACGGGCACCCAGCCGCCAACCACAAATACAGGAACAACATACGGTACGGGTACGACTGGTACCACCGGAGCTACAGGAACAGGCAGTACAACGTCTGGATCCTATTCAACCGGAACCGGTACAATGAACAGCGGTTCTACTACTGGTAGCCAGCCAACAACGGGTACGACTGACCGTGTAAATGGTGGTACGACAGGCAATCCGCCAACTCGTACGAATAGTCGTCCGTCGTCGACAACAACGACTCGACCATCTTCTATGACGTATTAATTGAGCGCAATACGTAAAGAAATAAGCCGTGTGGATAACTTTGCGAAGTTGTTCTCCCGGCTTATTTCATGTCTACTCAAACCGATTTAATAGCATTAAAAAATTTTTCTGTCAATAGATCTGGCAAGGTTATCCTGTCAGAGCTAACCGTAACGATTCGCTCGGGTGAATGCTGGGCTGTTACTGGGCCCACTGGCAGCGGTAAAACCACACTTCTACAAGCACTTGCTGGCCAACTACCAGTCGTACCGGGTACGCTAACCCGTAAACAGTCTGCTGCATTTGTCTCGTTCAAAGAAGAGTCGCAGCAATTCTCCTATAGTGGGCACTTTTATCAGCAGCGTTATCATGCGACCATGAGTGACTCTCATGGCGGAAAACCTGCGTTGACATTACGTGACTATCTTCGCTTTTCTGGATCAGTAGAAGATACGAATTTAGTACAACGGCTCGGACTTGAACCTCTCCTTGATTCGGCATTTATAAAACTGTCAAATGGGCAGACTCGGAAAGCTCGAATTGGCCGCGCATTGTTACAACATCCTGAGTTACTCTTGCTCGATAATCCCTTTGTTGGGCTTGATGCTACTTTTCGCCAGGATTTGAGCCATTGGTTGGGCGATCTCATTCAGCATGGGCTCACACTTGTCGTAGCAGCTGAACCTGATCAGCTGCCTCCCTTTATTACCCATGTATTGGTGCTGGAAAATGGACGGATGGTGGAAGCAGGTCCTAAACAAAGCAGTGTTTGGACAGGAGTGCTTCCGACGAATCCATCATTTCCTGACTTAGAAACGCCCCCAAAACCTGCTGATTTCTCTGAAGCATTCCGACTCACCGATGTTAGTGTGCGTTATGGCGATCGGATTATTCTGGATTCAATCAACTGGGCCGTAAAAGCGAATGAACGATGGGCTTTGATGGGACGAAATGGGGCAGGCAAATCGGTATTGCTGAGTCTGCTCTATGGGGATCATCCGCAGGCTTATGCAAACGATGTGCGTGTATTTGAGCATCGGCGAGGTAAAGGTGAGAGTATCTGGGATGTCAAACGTCGGATAGGTTTTGTTTCTCCTGAGCTGCATTTATATTTTCCTCAACATCTGACGGTTGCACAGGTTGCCTTTACGGGCCTGACCGATACCCTGACCGTTCCTGCCCGTGTGCCAGTCAACGCTGAAACCGACTTACATAGCCTGTTGTCCTACTTTGGCATAGTACAATTAATGGATCGTGCATTTGGAACCTTATCTGTCGGCGAACAACGGCTTGCCTTACTGGTGAGGGCGCTGCTTAAAAATGCACCGGTGTTAATTCTTGACGAGCCATTTCAGGCAATGGATACCCATCGTATTCAATTGGCCCGGCAATTACTTGATTCGTTGCTTAACAAGACTATTTTGTTTGTCACACACGACCGGCGAGAACTACCCAATAGCGTTGATCAGGTTTTTGAGTTAACGTAACGGAGTTTATGTAAAACTTGTTGACAAAAAAGTTACTAAAAAAGTATTTTTCTATAAGTCTAGTAGCTTTTTGTGGTTCTCCAGGTGCACAAGTTTGATAACGTTGGCATGGTTTGTGAGGAATTAGAGCCTCACTTTTTATAATGGCAAATTGGATGAATCTGCCTTGTCATTAGAACAATAAGTGGTCTATTATAAATTGAATAATACTCAACTTCCCTTCATGTGTTACTTTCAGTAGCGCTTGGCATGATATTAGTCTATTATACTGCTATTACGCAGGATGTATGACAAAACGGCTACTGAATAAATTTATACAAAATATTTCGTGGGTGATTATCGGGATACTGGTAACAAATTTTTCTGTTGCCAGCAGGTATGCATTGGCTAATACATACCAAAACCCAGAGGCAGCCCTTATTATTGGTACAGTCAAATCTAAATGCTGTAATGAATTTGGCTCATTGACTGCTACGGGCTTCACAGGAACTGCTATATGGTCGACTGGGGGCAAAGCCGTAGTTCATTCCGTAACTCCTTGGATAAAGGCCAGGTTTCGGGCTATTGGTGAAATTGGATCCTGCCGAAATGGTAATTCAGAAGCTAAATCGATAACCGTCCTGCCTATTGCCCAGAAATTCTTCTTTACTTCTACACTTACGCACGGCGATCCGTTTCAGATACCTTATTTAGCAAAGACATTTAGTACTACTAGCCTAAACTCTGGTATTCGCATAGACACGCTAGAATGGGTAAAAGGCGTTGTATGTTTGCAGAACGGGCTCGGGAGCCACACTGACGAGGCTTCCTGGCAGAGCACTGGAGAACGATTTGTTGCTGGTCTGTTAACCTCAAGCAGCCCCGAGCCTGATAGGAGCAGCCTTTGTGTTAATGTGTTAACTCGGATTAAGACAATTGCTCAGGTTGGGTCGCGGGAAATGGCGAGTTTCAGGAAGAATGTGAATGAGCTCGGTTGGGCTGAGGAAGGTACTGCGCGGTTAGTCGACTTGGCATATCAATTAAAAGTGTTGAATGGAAGTAAACTGGCATTGACGAAGCCACTGGTTTTGAATGATCTGGATGCTGTATTGGTCATTATAAGCGACAGAGCACAGTCAGTGTATGCCGCAGGTGAATCAGTGACAAATCCTGTCTACACGGGCATTTGTGATGATCAATCAATGAACGGAATCAGTTCCGATCCGGGCGAGAATGGAGAGCCAACCGACAACGACAAACCAGCCCGTGTAATCGGAGATATATAATCGTTGGAGAAACACTAAACAGCGGAGCAGTGAGTATAAAAATAACTGAGATGATGCCGCAAATCTGGGAGCCAAGACTGCCAACAACAGTTAGTGATTACCAGACTGGATTTATTATAATCAGATTTGATTAAGTGACGGCCCTGAATTCGTGCATTTTTTGATAATGGCCCGTTGACTTTTGAGAAGTGAACTTTAAGGCGGATAAATCTGCCAATTGATAGATCAGAACCGGCTTTGCCGGACGTAAGTACGATACCAATGAGAACAAGTTGGGTAAAGCTGATTTTGGGCGTGATACTATGGCTTGGCTGTTCAACAACGGCCTGGTCACAGGCAGATTCGTTATTACGGCAGGCAGAACGTCTGCTCAGTTATAAAGCGTATGGCCGCGCCATTGATGCCTACTCGCAGATCCTGTCAGAACAGGGCGACCAGCTTACTGCTGCCCAGAAAGCCATAGCACAGGGGAAATTGGCTTACGCTTATCAGCAGGTTGGCGATGGCGTGAAGGCCGAACGCTATTATCGCGAGGCTCTGTCCACCGGAACGGATGAGGATCCACAGCAGCTATTGCAGTTTGCACAGACACTGGCCAGTAATGGCAAGTATCAGGAATCACAAAAACAATATGAACGATACCTGCAATTAAGGGAAAATGCGCCCTCCCGTCGACCATCAGTAACGCCAGATAGTGATGTCCCGATTTCAGGTGGCCGAAAAGAAGCGATCCGTTACCGATTAGAATACCTGGCCCTGAATTCATCAGGAGAAGAATTTAGTCCGGCGTTTTATCAGGAAGGATTGGTGTACGTATCTGGTAAAAAAGGAGGCTCCGCTATTGAAACTAAAGGGAATGGCGGAGGGGCAGGTTATCTGGATTTATTTTATGTCCCGAATCGGAATAGCCTGAAAATCGCCAGTATCATCAATGCCGATGGAAGTACCAGTAAGCCGGTAAACGAACGGATAAAAAACGAGCGGCAGGTGGGTAGCGATGAATATACGCGACCAACGGCCAACGATTCACGAACGGTGCCCGGTTTCGATGCCGGCATCAACATTACAGAGGGATTGGGTTACGATGCACGATCTACGAGTTCCGGGCAACGATTCAGTAAAACAATTAATACTAAATACCACGAAGGGCCAGCAACCTTCTCCAAAGATGGCTCCCGCATTATTTTTACGCGCAATAACTACAATGAAGGCCGCTCCGGAAAGAGTGATGAAGGTGTTAACAAACTCAAACTCTATACGGCTCGCCAGCAGAATGGGATCTGGATCGATGTTGAAGAACTACCTTTCAATAGCGATGAATACTCGGTTGGTCACCCAACCCTGAGCCGCGATGAACAGTTCCTTTACTTTGCGTCAGATATGCCCGGCGGTTTTGGTGGGACAGATATTTACGTTAGTCGCTTTCTGAATGGGCAATGGGGAAGACCGGTCAATCTTGGGCAGACCGTGAATACAAAAGGAAATGAGTTATTTCCCTTTGTTGACGATATGGGCAACCTCTATTTCTCGTCCGATGGTCGTGGAGGGCTTGGCGCTCTGGATGTCTTTTTCGCCACGTTGGCCAATCCGTCGACAGTACAGTCGGTTGAGCATCTGGATGCACCGATCAACTCCGCCGAAGATGATTTTGGCCTGATTACCGACGCCGGTCGGCGTGGCGGGTACTTCAGTAGTAGCCGGCGTGATGGCAATGATAATATCTATCGTTTCGTTCGGGAAAGCTCACTTTATGGATGCCGTGACCTGACGATTCGACTGTATGACACAAACACCGATGCGCCCTTAGACAGCGTCACCGTACTGGTGAAAGCAAAGGGCGAAGGACGGCCGGATCAGACCATAACAACCGATCGCAGCGGACTGGTGCGCATATGCCTGGAGGGAAACAACAATTTTACCTTTCAGGCCAGTCGCGACGGCTACATCAACAGCACGATTGGTTTTACGACTCGCGCGCTGACCGACGATCAGCCTTCGCGGCTTGAGATATCGATGATGAAACCGACGGTAATTATGGATACCATTCCGGATGCGTCGGCAGGACCTGTTTCGTTGACGCGCTCGCGAATTAGAGGAATCGTAATTAGCGAACGCGACCGAAGGCCTATCGAAGGCGTAACGGTTCGGCTTCGGAATGAGTGTGATCGTACCCAGCTTGAATACGTGACCGGCTCCGATGGACGCTATAGCTTCGATCTTGACCCCGGCTGTGATTATACACTGGTTGCGTCGAAACCGGAGTTTGGAACAAATACCAATCGAATCAAACGGCTCCCCAAAAAGGCAAAACCAAAGGAGTTGTCGGCCGATTTACGCATGCTGAGTGTTGGAGACGTTGTTACGATTGATAACATTTATTACGATCTGGATCGGTATAGCCTCCGCCCGGATGCGGCCCGTGAATTGGATCGACTGGTTGCTACGATGCGTAAATATCCGTCGTTAGTCATCGAAATTCGATCGCATACCGACAGCCGGGGCGACGCTGGCCATAACAAAATACTATCGACCGAACGGGCTAAAGCTGTTGCCAATTACCTCAATTCGAGAGGGATTAGCCGTAAGCGCATGGTGGCAATCGGAATGGGTGAGTCGCAGTTAGTGAACAACTGTACCGATGGTGTTATCTGCACCGATGCCGAACATCAGCGAAATCGCCGGACAGAGTTTAAGGTAGTGTCAATAAAATGATGCGTGATGAATTATGAATGATGAGGCACCTGTAGTACATTCATCGTTCATAACGGCACTGGTATCCCGTCATCATTTGCGTCAATGCTTACTTTCCCAAACGCCAAAATAAACCTCGGACTGCTCATTACCGAAAAACGCACCGATGGTTTTCATAATCTTCAATCTTGTTTTTATCCGGTCGGATGGACCGATATGCTGGAAGTAATTTCGGCAGAGAATTTTAGTTTTAGCAGCAGTGGGCTCCCCATTCCCGGCAATGCTTCGACAAATCTCTGTGTTCGTGCTTATGAGTTGGTAAAAGCTGATTTTGACTTGCCGCCGGTTCAGATGCATTTACACAAAATTGTTCCAATTGGGGCGGGTTTAGGGGGCGGCTCTGCCGATGCTGCTTTTGCGCTCAAACTTCTGAACGAACAGTTTACATTAGGCTTGAGCGTTTCGCACCTGCAGGCATATGCCCGAAAACTGGGTAGTGACTGTGCATTTTTTATTGAGAATAAACCCGCCTATTGTCTCGAAAAAGGCGATGTATTTGAAGAAATAGCCCTTGATCTAAGTGGCTATTACATCCTGCTTGTTTACCCAAACCTAGCCATTTCTACCGCCGAAGCGTATGCGAATATACGCCCTCGCAAACCTGAGCAATCCTTACGGAAACACCTTCAGGAACCGATTGAAACCTGGCGGCAAACGGTCCATAACGATTTTGAAACCAGCCTGTTTCCGGGCTATCCGGTATTGAGCGAAATCAAACAGCAGCTCTATGATTCAGGAGCGGTTTATGCCAGCATGAGCGGTTCCGGTTCAACAGTATACGGAATTTTTAACGCCCCTCCACTTGTCCCAAACCAATTTTCGGATTACAACGTTTGGCAAGGAAGACTTTAAACCAGTTTATGTTCTGTAGTTTCTGATTCAGGATTATATTGACCGAGGTCTAACCAGAAATTACAAACCACGAAGCTCACCAATGGGTAATTTCATCACGAAACGGCGGGAGCCGTTCCGCTTTATGGTTTGGCTTGGAATTGCGAGTAGCGTCATGCTCTTCACTATTCTTCTGGTAACCTATATTATCCGCCGAACCGGACCAGACTGGGTCAATGTGAAATTGCCCAATGTGTTTTTAATCAGCACGGTAGTAATCGTCCTGAGTAGCTTTACGCTTAATAATGCAACCCAGGCGTTTCGGCACGAACGCTTTGGCAGTTATCGCACAAATATTGCGACGACGCTGGTGCTGGGAACCTTGTTTATTCTACTTCAGGGCTGGGGCTGGCGACAGATGATTTTAGCGGGTATCAAATTAGAAGGTAATCCGGCGGGCGGTTTTGTCTATATCATCTCTGGAATACACTTGCTACATATTTTAATTGGCTTGATTTTTTTAGTTATAGCGTTGGCTGAAGCGTTGCGCCGTCGGCCTTACGTCGACTCGTTTGTTTATAGTGTCAATCCGCCCAATCAGCTTAAAATCCGACTTATTACGCTCTATTGGCATTTTGTCGATATTCTTTGGGTAGGCCTGTTTGTGTTTCTATTGATTCATCATGGTCTTGATTTACGGCTACCTTTCTAATTACTGGTAAACGTGACCATCCAGTTTTACTACTTTATCGCGTTATTTGTATAAAATCTGTTTTTAATTGCTTCATGAAAAAAATCGCTCTTTGGGCGGGGCTATGGGCGTTTAGCTTAATCTCTTTCGCTCAGAACGCACCGTCGTCAACGTCGGCAGTGGGGTCAAAATATGATCCTCTTGCTTTGTTTCATCCTTTATTCAATATGCAGCCGGGCAACGACTACAGAACCGGTAGTGGTGCCCCTGGGCCTCGCTACTGGCAGAACCGCTCGGACTACCAGATTAACGTTGCGCTCGATGATCAGCAAAATACGATTACCGGTGAGGTAACGATTACATATAAAAATAACTCACCCGAAACGCTGGCCTATCTGTGGTTACAGCTTGATCAGAATGCCTTTAGCGATACGTCCAGGGCTTCTAAAACAACGCCCGTAACAGGCGGACGATTTGGGAATCAGGGGTTTGCTGGTGGCCTTTCCATCACGAGTGTGACTGTTGATCAGGGCAAAAATAAATTCGCAACGGTTCCTTACGAGATTACCGACACCCGAATGCAGGTACGATTGGCTGAGCCAGTTAAACCAGGTGGCGATGTGGTGAAAGTCAAAGTCGCCTATTCGTTTAAAATCCCCGAATATGGTTCTGACCGGATGGGGCAATTGAAGCGTAAAGATGGTATCATCTACGAAATTGCGCAGTGGTATCCACGGATGTGTGTTTACGATGATATTGAAGGCTGGAACGTACTGCCTTATCTGGGAGCGGGCGAGTTTTACCTCGATTATGGTGATTACGAATACAATGTGACTGTCCCCTGGGATCATATCGTTGTTGGTTCGGGCGAACTTCTCAATCCAAACGACGTGCTGACCGCTGACCAGATCAAACGGTTGGCACAGGCTCATCAGAGCGATAAAACGGTTATTATTCGGGGTAAAGAAGAAGTTGCTGATGCGA
Organism: Spirosoma aureum; assembly: GCF_011604685.1. Taxonomy (NCBI): domain Bacteria; kingdom Pseudomonadati; phylum Bacteroidota; class Cytophagia; order Cytophagales; family Cytophagaceae; genus Spirosoma; species Spirosoma aureum. The sequence continues at coordinate 1,200,284 of NZ_CP050063.1, forward strand.
ATTCCCGCCCGAAAAAATCGGGTACACTAACCTGGAAATTCCGTTGTCAGAATACGCGCGATGTTGCCTGGGCTTCGTCGAAGGCGTTTGTCTGGGATGCGGCAAAAATGAATCTGCCGAGTGGTAAAGCCGCTCTTGCTCAATCTGTGTATCCGGTTGAAAGCGCCACCAATGATTCATGGGGACGCTCTACAGAATATGTGAAAGGTTGTGTGGAGTTCTATTCCAAATACCTCTATGAATTCAGCTATCCGGTAGCGACTAATGTAGCAGGTATTGTGGGCGGCATGGAATATCCAGGTATTATTTTTTGTGATCATAAAAGCCGTAAGGATGGCTTATGGGGAGTAACAGACCATGAATTTGGGCATAACTGGTTCCCGATGATTGTCGGCAATAATGAGCGGAAATTCCCGTGGATGGATGAAGGATTTAATACCTTCATCAATACCCTGTCTACGACCAACTTTAATAAAGGCGAATATGACCGGGAGCGTGGCACAATGCATGATATTGCTCCGGCGTTGTTTTATCCGGCCGAGCCGATCATGACGATCCCCGATGTGCAACAGGCGCGTGCTCTGGGTATTCTGGCCTACTACAAACCTGGTATGGGGTTGAAACTCCTGCGTGAGGTTGTTCTTGGCCCGGATCGCTTCGACTTTGCGTTTAAAAATTATGTTAGCCGCTGGGCGTTCAAACACCCGACACCTTATGATTTCTTCCGGAGCATGGAAGATGGCGCTGGCGAAGACCTAGGCTGGTTCTGGCGTGGATTTTTCTACGAAACCTGGAAGCTGGACCAGAGTATTAAAGAAGTAAAGTACGTGGATGGTTCTGCTGAGAAAGGCTCGTTGATTTCGATCGAAAATCTGGAGAAATTTGCGATGCCTGCTACCATTGAAGTGACCGAAAGCAATGGTAAAAAAGGCCGTGTGAACCTGCCGATAGAAGTCTGGCAGCGAGGTGGGACCTGGACGTTCAAATATAATTCGACATCGCCATTGAAGACGGTTGTTCTTGATCCGGATGAGAAACTGCCGGACATTAATGAAAAGAACAATACCTGGCGGGCAGAAGCTCAATAGGTGACTGCATAAAAAGGGAGTAGGGAAAATTAGTTGGAGCATTACTTATGAACCAACTAATTTTCCCTGCTCCCCTTTTTATGCTTATAAGGCTAGACTTCAATAAGCATCGCTCCGAATGAATAACCACCCCCAAAGACGGTTACAGCAATGCGCTGGCCTTTCTGAAATGTGTCCCATTGCTCCGAGAGTGCAATAGCGCAACCGGCGCAACCCGTATTACCATAATACTGAATGTTCGAGATAAGCTTTTCTTCCGGAAGGCCGAGCGTATTCATTACATTGCGTGAGATACGCAGGTTGGCCTGATGCGGAAGTACGTAATCTACGTCGGCAAGGGTCAGACCACAACGGTCAAGTACCTGTAACGTCGCCTTAGGCATATATTGACACGCATTGATGAACACATCACGACCAAAGGGCATTGTAACACCTCCATCGATGGGTTTCATCATAACCGCCGTGGTTGCTTTGGACGTGTGAGCCGCTCCGCCTGTTAATAAGGCCTTGATTGTAAAATCACCTTCACTCTGGCGCTCTTTCGTAATCAGTAGTGCTGCAGCACCGTCGCCCCATAAATGTCCGGAGATCGTATCATTCTCGTTATTATAGGCTGTATTATGTTCAGACACGATAACCAGAGCACGGCTCGCCTTGTTGAGCGCAAAATAACCTTCTACCACCTCAATAGCATTGAGTAACGACGAACAGGCCGTTGAGATCGATACGACCGGAATATCAGCAATGCCAAGTAGATGTTGAGCCTCGTGCGCCAGTGAGACGATCGTATCGTAAGGCGTATAGGTTGCCCCAACAATCAAATCAACAGTCGAGAGGTCGGCTTTGGGCATCAGCCGCCGAACCACATCAACTGTCATGGTATTTGTATTCTCACCGGGAGACGCTTTACGGCGCTCCTTAATGCCGGTACGCTCAATTATCCAATCGCTGGAAAGGCCATTTAGCCTCGTAAAATGTTCATTGCCGACTACCTCTGTGGGGAGGTAATGACTTACTGCATGAATATACATCAGGTCAAAAAAGTAAGGCTAATGCAGGCATAACCCGAATTAACATCGAAAGTTAAATACTTCCGTGAAATCGTGGTATTCAACATTAGAACAATACTATAATGTGGGGGATAAGTGATAAGATTTTTCTATTTTACTGACATAATCCCTCTACAATTATGCCATTCTGGACTTTAAGGTGTCGATGCTCAACTTTGTTTAGACTACTTTTCGATGCTATTCATTCGCATCTGACTTCCTTGTTGCGGGCCAACCATCATTAGTTTGCTACAAATCTACGAAGTAAAGGGCACTTTATGGTTTATATGGCGAATGTTGAATAGATCAAAAGTCTATAGAGTGGTTAACCGTTCCGGTATCGTTTTCGCAAATCTGAGCGTTCGGCCGAGCTGATGTGAATCCAGTAAAGCCTACGACTGGTTCAAAACCGTTTCGTAAAAGCCTAGTAATTTTTGCGCTTCTGATTCCCAATTGTAGTAATTTTTAACAGCCACCCGACCCCGTTCACCCATTGCCCGACTTTCATCGGGATGTTCAATAAGGAAAGTTAATACCTCGGCCAACTGCTTTGGGTCAGTAGGATCTATACAAAAGCCGCACTGATGCTGTTCGACCACATGACGATAGAGCGCAAAGTTGGAGGTAATCACGGGTAGTCCCAAAGCCATATATTCGAACATTTTAGTCGTATAGGAGTCCGGGTAGTCGCCAACGGCTTTGAGCAACGCAAAACCTGCTGTTGACCGGCTGGCGTAGGGGAGAGCCTGCTGTTGATCGGTATAGCCGTAGAAATGTATGTTATCCTGAATGGAGGTAAAACCGGGGAGCTGGTTCAGGTCGTTATCCGTGAAGGTTCGTTCGCCGAAAAAATGAGCCTGAAATTTCGGATGCGTTTTCTTCAGAATGGATAACCCTGCTACTAGCGTATCGAAAGCCCGTTCGACGCTCATCCACCCGATATAAAAAAAAGCTGGCTGTTCCTGGTCTGGATCATACGGCTGCCGAAATGTCTCTAAAAAAGACAGGAGCGGATAATTATAAATAATGACGTGCGCGTTCGCCAGCTGCCGATACGTATCGAGATAGGCATGTTCGGTGAAAATGAGGTAAAACCGACGTTGGGCCATTGCATCAAACCAGTAGAATAGCTGCATTACAATAGCTCCCTGATTCTGTGCCTTTTCAGGCGACTTTTTATAAAGGTTCTCGTGGACTTCATAGATAACCGGTATTCTTAACAAAATCTGAATAAATCGGGCAAGAGGTAATAGCTCAGGATCATACAAATGAAGTAGTTTAGGTCGGGTACATAGCGCGTACCAAAGCACGAAGGGTTGACTAAACAGGATTCGCAGCCATACACGCCGAAATTTGGGAAGCCATAAATAGTTAACGCCATATTTGTGACCAGTAGATACATGGGGTAAGGCTGCAATTAATTCGTAATGGGGAGCCAGACTTGGAATGACCCGATAGGCTAATCGTGGGTCCTGGGAGGGATGAGCCGTACTGACGTGCAGAATGCGGACTTTCTTCATAAAATGCCAGAATCGCAGAAGGTATTTATGCACAAATCAAGCCGCGATATGCGATTCATTTGTTTTCCTGCGCAGACGTTAAAAAGAAATAGTCATTTCTTTACCCCAAAAGTACGTAGTTCTGCGTCAATCTTTTGATTCCAGCGTTCCTGTGCTGCCTGATTGATACCATGATTGGTTTCGCCATCATACTGCTCCTGCATATGATTCATTTCCCGAAACGATTCAATAAACTGATATTGAATGATGCTGTTATAATCGTCCAGCGTAAGGCTATCCGGCTGAATCTTACGTTTGAAGCGCTCAACGATGATTTTGACAACGTCGAAATGCCGTTGTTCATGGTTTAGTGAATAGTCATTGCGCGCTTCCTGTCTGCCCCAGGATGAGTTTTTGAGCATATAGCCTTTTAGCGTCAGATTGACATTAATAATGCCATCTTTCACGGAGCTTTTACCCTCATAAGCGAAACTCGTAAATACTTCGGCCGCATAATGGCTCCCCTGGCGTGGTGTGGCCCGAAAGTCAGCCCAGGTTAGTTTACGGGAAGGATTGTAATGCACCGTATCATCATCCGTAATGCGGGTATCATCAATAATGGTGACGTTGAGACTTTTAGCCAGTTTTTCATTCTGTCCTGCTTCCCGATTCATGTAGTCGTTCAGGCTTTTTAACGAAGCTACCAACGCTTGGCGAATGGTCGGTTCGATCACGGAAAGCTGATTAAGGGGGCGGGTATAATTGGCACTTCCCCGGTATTCGGTCAGGCGTGTGCTGGTTTCGTTTCCGGAATCGTCTTTCCCTAATAGCTCAAAGGCAGCGGCAAATGTGAATGTGCCCGTTACGCGATTGCCATTGGCTGTTTCGCTTACTTTACATTGGCGAATTCGCATGGCAATAGGCCGCAATGATCGATTCTGCTTTAAATTCTGATTGATAAACTGCCGGAAATGCGAAGCTACGCCATCATCCAGATCAACGGGTTGGGCCGATTGGTTGAGCATGAGTGCCAGCCGGGCAATTGGGCCCTGCTCTGAACGCTGGTCAGTAACAGTCGCTATATAAAACTCTTTTGGGGTAAAGGGCAACGACTGAGGACTGAGCCGGATAGGGCCAACTGGTGGAGAAAAAGAGAGAAGTCCCATTAAAACCAGCCCCAATAATGCGTTTTGCATCTGCCTTAAAAAACGGCTCATCATGTTTATACGAGCATTCTGTATAAGCATTGGTTTCTTACAAAAACGCCCCCCGAATATACAATCCGGGGGGCGTTCTACCAACAATTGATCGGGTTATTCGATGAGCATTGCTTTGCCGCTTACGACATCGTTTTCAACCGTCTTAAATTTGACATCACGTTTTACGGAGCCATCAGCGTACTGAACGTTTACTCGCGCATTACGGTCAAGTTTAGCTACACGCGCTGGTTGGCGAGGTGGTTCGACCGGCATGGGTGGAGAGCCAGCGCCCATTGCGTTGTTTTCGGCCATTCTACGTGCATACTCTTCCGGACCTGTGGCGAGGTGATCATCGTCAAAGTCTTCCATGTTCGTATGTAGCTTTGGCTGTGGTTCTGGCCGGCGCTGAGCTGGAGCTTGCCGAATTTCCTGCTGTACCTCTTCAGGTTCCTGAGCCGGAATGTCTGCTTTGGTCAGGAAGCTGATCGTGTCGAAGTTAACTTTGTTCAGGAAACGCTTGAACAACTCCACCGATTCGAATTTATAAACCAGCAAAGGGTCTTTTTGCTCAAACACCGCGTTTTGTACTGACTGTTTCAGGTCGTCCATTTCGCGGAGGTGCTCTTTCCATTCCTGGTCAATCACCGACAGCGTAACGGCCTTTTCCATCTCCGTCACGATTTCTCGTCCACCCGATTCCACAGCTTTCCGCAGATCAGCAACAACCGTTAATTCATGAATACCGTCGGAGAAGGGCACCACAATATTTTTGATCTGGCTGCCTTGCTCATTGAGCACCTGGGTCAATACGGGCAACGCCTTATCGGCTATTGCGTGGTTCTTGGCCTGGTATTGCGATTCAGCTTCGTCATACAAGCGCCGGATCTGGTCGGGTTTTTTCAACCGGCCAAACTCTTCACTTGTCAGCTCCGGCGTAACACCTAGTGTAGTTAACAACTGAAGCTTTACTTCTTCGTAATTGCCTTCGGCATTGTTAACGGTTTCTTCCACAACGTCATACATTGTGTTGGCAATATCGAGCGGTAACCGGTCGCCAAAGAGCGCGTTTCGACGCCGTTTGTAAATAGCTTCCCGCTGATAATTCATGACATCGTCATATTCCAGCAACCGCTTCCGAATTCCGAAGTTATTTTCTTCGACTTTCTTCTGCGCCCGCTCGATCGACTTCGTGATCATGGAGTGCTGAATCACTTCGCCTTCTTCGAGTCCCATTCGGTCCATGACTTTGGCAATCCGTTCGGAACCAAACAGGCGCATCAGGCTATCTTCGAGCGATACGAAGAATTGCGATGTACCTGGGTCGCCCTGACGTCCTGAACGACCGCGCAGCTGCCGGTCGACCCGACGTGATTCGTGCCGTTCGGTACCAATAATAGCCAGACCACCTGCCGACCGTGAATCGGGCGTCAGTTTAATATCCGTACCACGTCCGGCCATATTCGTGGCAATTGTTACCGTACCCGGCAAACCGGCCGAGGCAACAATTTCGGCTTCGCGTTGGTGGTACTTTGCATTCAGGACCTGGTGCTGAATTTTACGCAGCGTTAGCAGACGGCTTAACAACTCGGAGTTTTCGACTGATGTAGTACCGACCAGAACGGGTCTGCCTTTTTCGACTAAACTCGTAATTTCATCGACGACCGCGTTGTATTTTTCACGCACCGACCGGTAAACTTTATCTTCTTCATCTTTCCGGCTAATGGATCGGTTCGTTGGGATAACGACCACATCCATTTTATAAATCTGCCAGAATTCAGACGCTTCGGTTTCTGCAGTACCCGTCATACCCGCCCGCTTATGATACATCCGGAAGTAGTTCTGGAGTGTAACCGTTGCGTAGGTTTGCGTAGCGTCTTCAACTTTTACGTTTTCTTTCGCTTCAACTGCCTGGTGTAAGCCATCCGACCACCGGCGACCTTCCATAATCCGCCCCGTCTGTTCATCAACGATTTTTACTTTACCGTCCATGATGACGTATTCCGTATCGCGTTCAAATAAACAGAACGCTTTCAGTAACTGATTGACGGTATTAATGCGCTGTGTTTTGACGGCGTAATCACGAACGACAGATTCTTTATGGAGAATTTTTTCCTGTTCCGAAAATTCGCTGTCTTTATCGATCGCATTCAGATCGATCGACAGGTCAGGCAGAATAAAGAAATTAGGATCTTCACCCGAACCTGTAATAAAATCAATACCTTTTTCGGTTAGATCAATGCCATTATGCCGTTCGTCGATGGTGAAATAGAGTGGCGCATCGGCTTCGGGCATCAGCTTCTGGTTTTCGGCCAGATAAATGGACTCCGTTTTCTGGAGCAGTGCTTTATTGCCGGTTTCGGTCAAAAACTTGATAAGCGGTTTGTGTTTCGGCAAACCACGGTAGGCCCGAAATAACGATAGTCCCCCTTCTTTTTCGTCACCAGCCGCGATTTTCTTCTTGGCGTCGTTCAAAAAATCGTAGACTAACTTGCGCTGTGCCTCAACCACGCGTGCTACACGGGGCTTGAGTTCAATATAATCCTGTTCATCACCGCGGGGCACCGGGCCACTGATAATTAACGGAGTACGGGCGTCATCGATCAACACGGAGTCAACCTCATCCACCATAGCATAATGGTGTTTCCGCTGAACCAGCTCACCCGTTTCGCGGGCCATGTTATCGCGGAGGTAATCGAACCCAAATTCGTTGTTTGTTCCGTACGTAATATCGGCCAGGTAGGCATGCTTCCGGGCTACTGAGTTGGGCTGGTGTTTGTCGATACAATCGACCCGAAGACCGTGGAATTCAAAAAGCGGAGCCATCCATTCGGAGTCACGCTTGGCTAGATAGTCATTGACCGTAACGATATGCACACCACGTCCGGCGAGGCCATTCAGGAAAGCGGGGAACGTAGCCACAAGGGTTTTACCTTCGCCCGTGGCCATTTCAGCAATTTTACCCTGATGAAGCACGACACCGCCGATAATCTGAACATCATAATGGACCATATCCCATTTAATCGGACTGCCAGCTGCATCCCAGCTATTCGCCCAGTGGGCCTGATCACCATCGATAACGACGTTTTTCTTCCGGGAAGCGATCTCGCGATCAAAATCATTGACGGTTACGGTCAATTGCTCGTTTTCGGTAAATCGACGGGCGGTTTCTTTGACAACGGCAAAGGCACGGGGCAGGATGTCTAACAGAACACGTTCCAGTTCGACATTGCGATCTGCTTCGAGTTTGTCGATCTGGTTAAACAGACGCTCCTTCTCGTTAACATCTACATCGGGGTGGCTGGCTGCCTCACTAAGTTCAGCCAGTTGATTGTCAATGTCGCCAAGTTCATCAGCGATCTGAGCTTTTAGCTCATCCGATACCCGGCGCAACTCGTCATTGGAAAGGTCTTTTAACCGGGCAAATTCGGTATTGACCTTCTCAACGTAAGGAAGCAACTCCTTGATATCCCGTTGTGATTTGGTACCGAAAAATTTAGCTATCAGATTAATCATATTTTCAGAAATAAGTATCGGCTTTCGTTCAGTAGTTAGCAGACAGTAAGATAGGCACTGCTGGTTGCAAACCACCGATCACCATTTTTCCACAAATTTAGTGCATTACAATGGGACTACAAGGTAAGTGTTACATTGTCAGATACACCTTATTGTATGGGAATGATGTTTTAAAAGGAATCTATTACTTTTGCGAATCAAATATTGGCCCAACAGCCGCTGTTCATGCGTACCACCGACAAATTGTCACGTTTTAACCACCGTATAGGACCGTTTTATATTGGTTTAGTACTATTACTACTGACAGGAACGTATCAGGCTAGTGCCCAGGCCCCTCGTTCGCGCGTTGATCAACTCAGTGACGAAGACGTACAGAATTTTTACAAGCGGGCACAGGCCAGCGGTTTAAGCGAAGCCCAGATTGAACAGGCAGCAATGTCGCAGGGCTATACGCTGGATGATATAGCGAAGATGCGAAGACGGATCAATGACCTTCGTACGCGAACATCACAGCCTCAAACAGAAACGGGCACTGTAACCGGACGAACATTGCCGACAGATCTTTCTCAGCGAACAGATTCGTCATTGACGACTGGCGTACGTAAGGATACAAGTCGAAAATTACAGGTTTTTGGAGCCTCGTTATTCGAAAATGCCAAACTGTCATTTGAACCCAATCTGCGAATTGCTACTCCCCGTAGCTACGTAGTTGGCCCGGATGATGAAATAAGAATCGATATTTCGGGCGCATCAACTGGTGAATTTCAGTTGAAAGTTACGCCGGATGGCACAGTAAAGGTGCCTAATTTACCTGCCATCTTCGTGGCGGGGCTCACCATTGAACAGGCAGAACAACGCATCATTGCCCGGTTAAGGCAGGGGGGCTATCAAGGCCTTGGCCAGTCTGGGAGTGGGACTACGGCCAACGTGACACTGACCAATATTCGTAGTATTCGCGTTACACTGGTTGGTGAAGTCGTTCGGCCGGGGACATATACGATCTCATCGCTGGGAACAGCGTTTAATGCCCTTTATCTGGCAGGAGGTCCTAATCCGGAAACAGGCTCATTCCGAAAAATCAATATTATTCGGGGTAATCGCGTTATACGTACGGTCGACTTGTATGATTTTATTCTGAAAGCCGACCAACGGGACAATGTACGGCTCCAGGATCAGGACGTTATTCGGGTCGCCGATTACGAAACGCATGTTGAATTGACAGGACAGGTACGAAGACCGGCTATTTTTGAAGTATTGCCCGGCGAAACATTAAAAACAGTCCTGGGTTTTGCAGGCGGTTTTGCCGACGATGCCTATCAGGCGTCGATCACGCTTCGACGTAATACGGCCCGTGAACGGCGTATCGTTACAATTACCGAAGAGCAGCTGGCTAGTTTTATCCCGCAGCGGGGTGATAAATATTTTGTTGGAAAAATTCTGGAGCGTTATGAAAACCGGGTTCAACTGGCAGGTGCTGTGATGCGCCCCGGCGATTATGCGCTAGAACCGGGCCTCGAGACAGTGAAACAATTGATTGGCCGGGGAGAAGGGCTACGGAAGGACGCCTTCACGAATCGAGCTACCATTGTACGGGAACGAGCGGATATGGATCGGGAGAATTTATCATTCGATTTGGGGAAGCTTTTACGGGGAGAAATTGCCGACATTCCACTTCAAAGTCAGGACAGCCTGACCGTATTGTCGATTCGGGATTTGCGGGAACCTTATTATGTAACGATTGAAGGGGCTATTAATCAGCCTGATACTGTCGCTTTTGTGAATAATATGACGGTGGCCGATCTGATTGCCCAGGCGGGTGGCTTTCAGGAAGGTGCCAAGCCAAATCTGGTTGAAGTCGCCCGACGTATTCGACAGGATTCAGCGGGTATTCGCACTACCATGCTGGAGATATTCCGGTTTTCAGTTGATCGCAATTTGCAGATTACACCAATAGAAAGTACCTCGCCGGAATTTCGACTACAGCCCTTCGATATTGTTTATGTCCGAACGTCGGTTAATTACGAAGCGCAGAAACAGGTAACGATCTATGGCGAAGTCATGCAACCCGGTAATTATGCTATCTATAATCGAGAGGAGCGTATTAGCGATCTGATAAAACGGGTGGGTGGATTAAAGCCCGAAGCCTACATTGCTGGTGCCCAACTTCGGCGGATGGGCCAAGTAGTCGGAAATGACCTGCGAAATATTCTTAACGATCCTGGCTCTGAAGAGAACCTGCTGCTTCAGAATGGCGATACCTTATTCATACCCCGCCGATCAGAAATTGTATCTGTTCAAGGTGGTGTTTTAAACCCTTCATCAGTCAGTTTTAAGGGTGATTATAAATTTGAAGACTACATTAGTGAAGCAGGAGGATATACTGAAAATGCCCGGAAAAGCAAAGGATATGTAGTGTATCCAAATGGTCGGAAAGATCGAACACACCGATTTCTGTTTTTTTCGTCTAGACCAACTATTGAGCCTGGCTCAACGGTGATCATCCCCTTTAAGCCCTTAGATACAAATAGGTTAACTTCGGCAGAGCGCATAGGAATATTCTCTTTATTAGCAACAGTATCGATTGCTTTAGTTAATGTTCTACTTCGTTAATTACTTTCTTCTACAAAATTAATCATGTCAGTTACAGAGACAAAAAGAAAGGAAACCAATGATGAGGACGAAATCGAAATTCGGCTAAGCAATATTGTGCGGTTTTTAAAAAGAAATCGTTGGCGAATTCTTGTGTTTACGCTGGTGGGATTTGTTTTGGGCTTAGTATATGCTTTTTCGATAGAAAATCAATATAGCGCTCAAGTCAGAGTTTTACCAGAAATGGAATCGAAAGGTGGTGGGCTAAATGGATTAGGTTCATTGGCTGGCCTTGCTGGAATTGATATTGGGGGTGTCGCAGGTGGAGGAATGGATGCCATTAGGCCTGATATATATCCAGATGTATTACATAGTGTACCGTTTGCTCTTTATCTCTTAAAGCAACCTGTTTATTCGCAGCTATTAACGAAAGAGACCACACTAGAATCATTTCTTAAAGAAAAAAGCGGACGAACACTGATAAGTAATTTATTTGGTTCAAAGGCTAATGAAGATACTAGCCCAGTACTTGATCCTAACCATAGAAGCAAGACGCTAGAAATTACTAAGTTTCAGGAAGTGCTCGTTAGGCAGGTACATAAATCGGTGTCGGCTACATTTGATAAGAAAACGGGCTTAATTACTGTTTCCTCGACCCTGCCTGATCCAGTTGTAGCAGCAACTGTAGCCCGGTTGTCACTGGAATATTTAACAAATTATATAACGAGTTATCGAACGGAGAAAGCTAGAAATCAAGTTCGCTTTCTCACTCATCAAGTAGAAGATACAAAAAAGAGATACCAAGTAGCTGAATATGCTTTGTCGAATTACAGAGATAAAAATCGAGGTTTATTTTTGAATACGGCAAAGATTGAAGAGCAGAAATTACAATCCGATTTTTTGCTGGCACAAAATGTATATGGGGATCTTTCCAAACAGCTTGAACAAGCCAAAATTAAGGTAGAAGAGCAGTCGCCAGTTTTTAAAATTTTAGAGCCAGCGCAAATACCTTTGAAGAAGAGCGGGCCTAACCGTATATTAACTATACTCAGTTTTGTCGTTTTGGGTAGTGTTTTTGGAACTATCTTTTGTGTGATACGAACGTTTATTTTTAAGTCAGCTAATTAATTGTGAAGTGAAGACTGCGCTAATATGTGGAATATCAGGTCAGGATGGAGCATATCTGGCAAAGCTCTTGTTAAGCAAGGGGTATAAAGTATTTGGGGGTTCTCGTGATGCCCAAATGTCTTCATTTGGAAACCTAAACCATCTAGGAATAAGGCAAGATGTTGAAACTGTTTCAATAAGTATTAATGATTTTAGATCTGTATTACAAACTTTACAGCGAACAAAGCCGGATGAAGTTTACAATTTAGCAGGCCAAAGCTCGGTTGGATTATCATTTGAACAACCAGTTGAGACATTGGAAAGTATTAGTATTGGGACACTTAACTTACTGGAGGCTATTCGCTTTACCGGCCAGCCAATACAATTTTATAATGCAGGTTCTAGTGAATGTTTTGGCGATACTGGTAGCGAAGCCGCCAATGAGACAACTCCCTTTCGGCCACGTAGTCCATATGGAGTAGCTAAAGCTGCTGCTTTTTGGCAGGTGGCTAACTATCGCGAAGCTTATCGGTTAAAGGCATGCACAGGAATTCTTTTTAACCATGAATCTCCTTTACGACCAGAGCGTTTTGTTACACAAAAAATTGTTGCGGCAGCCTGCCGTATTGCAAAGGGTAGTAGCGAAACTCTGACTCTAGGTAATATAAATATTGCTCGTGATTGGGGGTGGGCGCCCGATTATGTGGAAGCTATGTGGTTAATGCTACAACAAGAGCAACCTGACGATTATGTTATTGCTACAGGTAAAACTTGTAAATTAAGTGATTTTATAAACGTGGTATTTAAGACGGTAGGCCTCAGCTGGCAAGATCATGTTCGGATAGATAATTCGTTTTTTCGTCCAACAGATATTGAAGAAGGACATGCTAATCCAACTAAAGCTGCTAAAGAATTAAATTGGGTCGCAAATTATTCAATGGAGACAATTGGCCAAATAATGGTTGAAGAATGGTTAAAAAAGTTAGATAGAAATAACTAATTGCCTTAATGAAAAGTATTTCACTTCAATATGTTCGCGAACAGATACGAAACACTCATCCGCGCACTCGAAAGGCTCATTTAAATACTATCTGGGGATTGGGTGTTAAAGGTGGCGGTATGCTTATTTCATTATTATTAGTACCAATAACAATCGATTACTTATCTAAAGAGACTTACGGTACATGGTTGACAATTAGCTCAATCGTGACAATGTTATCATTTCTTGATATTGGTATTGGAAATGGATTGCGCAATAAATTTTCTGAAGCTGTTACAAAAGATGATAAAATTTTAGCGAGAGCCTATGTGAGTACATCTTATTTGATTTTTGGTTTAATTCAATTAGGACTTATTTTGTTATTTTTAATCTTTTTTCAGTTTGTACCATGGCAGAAAATTTTTAACACACATATAAAAACAGAGCCACTTCAACTAGTTATAATGACAACGTTTGTTGCTATGGCGATAAAGTTGGTTCTAGACATACTCACTTACGTTTTACTGGCGCTTCAAGAATCAGGCCGTGTAGGATTTATTAATTTATTATCAAATATATTAATACTTACTGGGACATATACCTTATCAAAATTAACTCACGGAAATCTAATATACTTGGCAATCATTACTGTTTCAAGTCCTATAATAGTATTATTAATAAGCGGGTATTTTTTATACAAAAACCAATTGAAAGCGTATAAACCGTCGTTAAGTTTAGTTAGAATTAAGCATGCGAGGAGCTTATTATCATTAGGCTATAAATTTTTTTTTATTCAGATATCTGTGATTGTACTTTTCTACACGGATAACCTCATTATCACACAATTATTTGGACCATCAGAGGTAACTACTTATAATGTGGCATTTAGATATTTTAATGCGGCAAGTACATTATTTGCGATTGCCATTACCCCCTATTGGTCAGCATTTACAGAAGCTGCAGTAAGATTTGATACTTCATGGATGCAGAAATCACATCGTTACCTTCAGAAGTTATGGATAGGCCTAGCCGCCATAGTAGTATTAATGGTAATTGCCGCTGATTATGTTTATTCACTATGGGTAGGTGATCGCGTAATGGTTCCAATGGAACTGAATATTTGCATGGGAGTGTTTATATTGGTGAGCTCATGGAATAGTATCATAGCAGCTGTTGTTAATGGGTTGGGGAAAGTACAACTTCAACTTTACTATGCTTTATTTTCAGCAGTTATCAATATTCCTTTAGCTATTTTGCTTGGAAAAAAGTTAAACATGGGAGCTTCAGGGGTAATTTTGGCAACTAGTTTATCTTTACTTTTTTGTTCACTAATAGGTGGTCTGCAAGTAAGAAAACTTATGTCTGGCACCGCGAAAGGTATTTGGGATAAATAATTTAAATTTTCTTATGAGTATGTCTTGCCCTATTTGCGAATCCGCTGCCTCTCCTTACTGTACAGCCAAAGTTCTTGGCAAATATGATATACAGTATTTAAGGTGTAGGAGTTGTATGTTTATTTTTACTGAGCCCCCATACTGGTTAGATGAAGCTTATAGCTCAGCAATTACCAAGTTAGATATTGGTTTAATAATTCGCAATGAGGCAATGGCCCCTATCGTTAAATCAGTAATCAATAAATGGTTTGATCCGAATGGACGCTTTATTGATTATGGAGGAGGATATGGTATGCTGGTGCGTATGATGCGGGATAGAGGGTTTGATTATTATAGACAGGATATTCATTGTGAAAATCTCTATGCAGAATCATTTGATATTGTAGATATTCCCCCCTTTAAGGCTGAAGTATTAACAGCCTTCGAAGTGTTCGAGCATTTGATTGATCCTGTTGCCGAATTAGAAAAAATGCTTGCTCTGAGTGATACAATATTATTCTCTACAATGGTGCAGCCCCATGGAGATGTTTCGCCTGATTCATGGTGGTATTTTACTCCTGAAACTGGGCAGCATATAGCATTATATAGTAGAAAATCGTTACAGGCTTTAGCTGATCGTTTTAATCTAAATTATAATTGGAACGAACAGGATGTTCATCTGTTTAGCCGTAAAAAAATTAATAATAGTTTATTTAAAATTATCACGCATCCACGTTGGGGACGCTGGTATAATACTATCTCAGGAGAACGAGATACTTTTCTACAAAAAGATTTTTTATCGGTGCAAAAACGATTAAGAGAGAATCTTATGCCACCTTCAAAAACTATTTTAGATTGAAATTCTTGCTTTACTATTGGCCTATTGTTGTAAGGCAAGTAAAGCACATATTAAAGCATATCTCTTGCTCATATTAAAGTTTTCTTGAAAAGATTGATAACGTCAAGTTGTAGTTAGTTATATAATTTTCTCAAAAAAATATTTTAAGTAACCATTTTTATTAAATGAATATTTTCTTTGATTACCAGGCTTTTGCTTTACAACAGTATGGAGGAATATCTAGATATATTTGTGAGCTTATCACTGGTATCAATAAGAGCGTAAACAATAAAGCGCATTTGTCTCTCTTTTGGTCAAATAATGCGCATTTGCAGGAATACAATTTGCCTATGAATTCGTATCCTTTTAAAACGAAGTTTAGTAAAGCACTTCATATACCAAATAAATTATATAATTTTTGGGATTTTAAACCGGGGAAATACGATATCTACCACAGCACATACTTTGATTCTTTTTTAAGTAAAAAAGTTGGCGCCATTCCAATGGTTACTACTTTTTATGATATGATTTATGAGCGCCTTTCAGATCAATTCATTGAACTCTCTGCAGATAAATTGATTATTCCTCAAAAAAAGAAAATAGCACAAAGTTCTACTCATCTAATTGCCATATCGGAGAGTACTAAGCGTGATATGATTGAATTGCTTGGTATAGCTCCTGAAAAAATCACAGTTATTTATTTAGGAAGCTCATTTGCTATAGATGAGTCTGATACAAGTAAGGTAACTTCGATTGTTGATGGACCATATTTATTGTATGTTGGGAATAGATTTGGTTACAAAAACTTTATTCCATTTTTGCGTTCAGTTGCTCACATATTAGTTAAGTATAAGATTAAGTTAGTATGTGCTGGTGGTGGGAGTTTTACACAGGAAGAAAAGAACCTTATTAATGATCTGTCAGTAAATGAGCTAGTTCAGTTTAGGCCTATAAATGACATTATCCTAAAAAAACTATATAAAGATGCAACTGCATTTATATTCCCTTCCTTATATGAAGGGTTCGGTATTCCAGTTCTAGAAGCTTTTTCATGCAGATGTCCTTGTATTGTAAGTAATAATAGTTCATTACCTGAAGTAGCTGGTGATGGTGCTTTATATATTGATCCTACAGATCCAGATTCTATTGTTAATGCAGTTGAGAATATACTATTAAATGATAGCCTTAGATATGAACTGACTCATCGGGGAACACATCAGTTAACTCATTTCTCTTGGCAACGAACAGTTAATGAAACCCTAAATCTATATAATCAACTAACTTAAAAAATTAGTTAGTTATGTTAGTTAAAGAACAAAAAAGATCAGATTTGTGAATGTTATTATAAAAATGAAAAACATAAGCAGTAATATTAAAATGAGCTTTTAACTTTAAAACATTATTTCATGTATTATTACGAGAAGTACGATATTGTTATAATGGTATTGTCCTTTCTTTTCTTCTCTTTTGTACTATTTGTACTATTAAGGAGAAGGATTACTTCAATAATTGATCCACTTGTATCTAATATAATCTGGTGCGCTAGCGGTTTAGCGTTACTCACGGGATATTTTTTTGAAAAATCTGTGAACCTTGATGGACTCACCTTTTTTTTATCGTATATTATATATATTACTGGTTTGTATGTATTCTTAGGTAATCCATCAAGGAGTATTTCAACTTTAGAGAGTGGATTGAATAACAAGAAAAACGTCGTTATTTTTTTTGTTTGTATAGTATTAAATATACTTAGTCGATATGAATTTATTCTGTATGCAATAGAAAATCCATCAATTACACACTGGTTCTTTTATAAATTTATGCAATGGCAAGGTCGTAGTTTCTGGCAATATATATTGCAAATTGGAGCTAGGCCTTTTTTTATTTACTATACTTTTGTATTACTAAAAACAAAAAAAGAGTGGAGATATTACCTTATTTCAGTATTAATCATAAATAGTGTTTTAGATATAATAGCTGGTGGTAGGTCATCGTTGCTTGGTCTAGTTGAGGCATATGGGTATTTTATATATTATTTTAAACCCTTATATTCTAACAAGACGGTAAATAATTTAAATTGGTACGGAATAAGTTTTCTTGCGCTATCCATATTGAATAGCGTTTTAGTGACGTCTGTTTATAACAGTGAAGTATCGCTGGCAGAAAGTAGCATGCATATGGCAAATCGTGTACTTAGTGCAGGTGATGGTTTAGAAATGTATCTTTCCAATAATGCAGCAGTTCACATTAAAACGGGAATTGGCGAATATATAAAAGCCGTTTTTGGGATTTTTATAAAACAAATTATACCAATTGATACGCAATCAATAGGATGGAAACTCTATGAGCTAGAAAAAGGAATAATATCTCCTATTTCTGTTGGGCCTAATTTTATTCTACCTCTGCAGGTAATTTTAATTGGAAAGCTTTTTGTTATTCCTTATACTATATTAATTAGTTTTATTGTTGCTTTCTTACGGGGTAACAAAATTTCAAAAAAATATATTAGTAGCCAGCCTTTGTCGTTTGTTCTAGGGCTTTTGACATTTCAGCTCGTTGTTGATGCCGAATTTTTTATTTTACAATTGTGTGCATGTTTATTTATTTATTTTATTTTCATATATCCTATTAGAAAATTTACATTTAATTTTGACCTCCCTCTGTTTAACTGGAGTGTTTTGAAATAAAGGGTTCATCATACCCCTTATTTGACCAAGCAATAAACAATCGAGTTATAAAACCCAATGAGCTTATGAGCAATGAAAAAAGTTGAGTGTTTGGGTCTTCAATATATTGGAGCATTAAAGATTGAAAATCGGACGTTCGTTAAGTTTGGTACACCCAGATACAAATTATATTCCTCGGTATTTGTCTCAATACTGATTTTAATTTAAACTTATATAAATTATACCTGACTGCTGATGAAAATCTCATTATTCTTTACTTTAATGTTAGTCACTTTATTTTGTCAAGGGCAGAAAAAAACTACTAATTTACCCAGAGAATCTACTGAGATCAGTAAAGAGTCTCTTTCTCCAAAACCTGACGGTTATTGGTATATAAAAACGAAAGCAGGTAAAGAAGTGCCCTTGAAAATAGACCCCAAGGCAAATAACTTAACTACGTATCAGAGTATTGCAAAACTTAGAGAATCTATTTTAACCAATGCTTCAGCACCTGCAACCGTAAATATAACCGACAGTGGTAAACAAGGGATTTTCATACTAGATACTAATGATATTACTACGCCTGATAATACAGGTACTGTACTAGTGACGCGTTCAAAACTGCGTTACAAACGCGTAATAGAAGGTGCTATATCAGTAAGATGGTTTGGAGCTAAAGGAGATGGTTCTAATACGGATGATTCACCAGCAATTCAAGCGGCTATTAATTTTGCTACAGAACTTCAGGATCCAGCAAAGGATGGCGCCTTTAGCTCTAAATGGAAAGGTAGAGATCTGACGGTTTATCTACCACTTGGTACTTATAAAATAAACCATACTATTCATATTTCTGGTACAATAAAGCTTCAAGGCAGTGCCGGTGGGGCTTATGCTGGAACACAATTGATACAAGGTGTAACGGGAATTTCAATGATTAGCCTTGATGCTGGAAGCGATAAAGTATCTAATGCAACTGTCATTGAGGATATTATTTTTAAATCAGGTTCTGCAAAACAAAGTCCGACAGTCTCACAAATTATTATTGGTACGGGAAATGGCAATTCTAATTACATTCGAAACTGTTGGTTTCAAACACCAGAAAATTTGGCTATTTGGATTACAAAAGGTGGAGACATTCAAATATCAGGCTGCACCTTTGATGTAGTGCCATTTCAAGCGATAGCAATTGGAAAAACAAGCCAGCCGCCCGTTGTAGATGTAAGTATTATGAACAATACATTTTTTGAGGTTTCACTTGATATTATCCGTCTTTATAGTGGTAAAGGAATAACTGTATCGAACAATAGGGTATCAAATAGTATCAATTCAAACCATTCAACTACGTTCATAAACGGCTACGGCGCAGATATAATTACATCCTTATCTGTAACAGGTAATGAATATACAAATGTTCGTAATTTTGCAAATTTGCCTATTCATTTGTTCGGATGCAGTATCAGTAGTAACGCTGGATATAATACAGATGGATATTTTATAAAGGCAAACCAACCCGGAGTAATTTATGGAGTTTCAATAATTGGGAATAGCATTTATTCAAGTGCTGCGAATAAGAATAATAAGTTAATAGATATTGCAAACAGTTCTGGGCTACAAGGTTCTGCTATTGTTGGTAATTCATTTTATAGTATAAATGTGACGCAATTAAATGCAATATCGATGCCCAGTGAAAACAATCTTAATAATGAAATTGCTCACAATACGTTTACGAATATTGCATCGCCCTATGCTGTTAATGCGCCAGAAAAAAATGGTATAATCAATATTAAATCGTTCGTTTCAATTGAAGACAAGACTCCTGTTGCAGGAGATTTACTTTATTACGATGGTACAAAATGGACTCGTATACCAAAGGGCACTAATGGGCAAATACTTAAAATGGTTTCTGGAGTTCCAGCTTGGTCTATTCCATAAAACTAATTCCAATTGGCGAGCCAGCCATTATTGGATTGAGCAATGAAATAGGATTGAGGGGAATGGTTACCAGTCCAAAATTAAACGTAAATTCTACATTCGGTTGCTTATACCCACCTTATTTGCGTACCAGACGATGTTATTGCTAAAAAATAAGGCCTAGCCCTAGCCGACCAAATACCATCACACATTAAAAGCTAATAACGCAATAAGGCTTGTCCTGCTTGCCCAACAATCACTGGCGGCTACTACAAGGAGCCCAAAAATGAGCTGACAGTGGCTGTAAGTAACTGGTCGATTCATCAATATACATTATCACTCATTTTTTAGTCTGGGCTTTATTTGAATTTGTGAAGCGTGAGATACCAAAGAATAATATTGACAAGCCATTAGTATGGTTTATAGTGTTTTAAGCCAGCTTTCTTTAACAACCAGGTCGCCCTATTAAATAAGGGTTACTCCTATAACAAACGGCTTCTTGATGATGTAGTTCACATATTGTCCAGTCTAAACTGCTACCGGAAAACCATGTGCAACCGGACCTAAGCAGTACTAGAACCAATTGTAAAAGTTAAATAAGCAATTAAGAACGTGTTGGGGAATTATCTTTGGCAGTGAAGTTAGATTCGCTGAAGCATCAGTTGAATATTAGCTAAGTACAACCAGCTCACCGAAGATAATAGCGTATACTCGTAATCTTTGACGATACGACGGAAGTAATTGGTCCAAGCAATACTGCCGCGCCGGCGGACCGGTTCGACGACCCAGCGCTTGGCCACGGGCACAAAACCTTGGACCGATTCGGGCCGAGATGCCTTCTCAAAATTAATGCTCCAATCGGCTAGTGCTTTAGCAAAAACGCCATTATAGGACTGGTCGCCATAGATTTTCTCTAAACGTTCACCGGCTCGCCAAAGGATATCACCAATCAACGAAACCGCAACGGGGCCATCGGCTTGATTAGCGGCATGAACAGCCGCTACCCAGAGTCGGCCTTGGGTATCAACCACGAACTGGCGCTTACGGCCGTTGACGTGTTTATTGGTGGCATCAGTACCACGGTGTTCGCAGATCATTGGATTTAACTTAACGCTTTGTGAATCAACACATAAAACGGAAGGGTGAGCTTGTTTCATGACGCGTTTACGATCCAGTTGATTAAGGGCTACATTAATTCGCTCGAAGGTGCCGTCTTGCTTCCACTGATCAAAATAATAGTAGACAGTTTGCCAGTTTGGCCACTCTTCAGGCAGATTACGCCATTCGCAACCGGTTCGCAGAAGCCATAAAATGATGTTCACCATTTGGCGTAGATCGTGTTTTCGCTTGCGTTTAAGCTTGAAAAAAGGTGAAATTGCGGCCCATTGGGGGTCGGTCAGTTTTGAGAACTGTTTGGTCATGACTTTGTCGTTTGGCGACTACAAAGTTGGCACGACTCTCAACCTTTCTTAATTCCCAAACACATTCTAAGTATATAGGGATTCAGCTTCTCTAAATTAGCCCTGACTTTAAGAAGATACTTTTCAAGGTTAGACAAGCCCACCCCACTTTGAGTAGCAGATACTGAACAATTTATGGTTGTTACATTACATGAACTTTCAATACAGCATAAGAGCAGGAGTTCATGAACGGGAAGTTTATACCTATTACGGACAAAGAAATGATTTTAACAACCTCGCTCACGAATTAATCAGTGCTAACTTAATGCAAGAGTAAGTGAACTATGACGTAGCTGTTGGGATAATAAATAAGGAATGAAAGCTCTAGGCTCGGTACGATTATGCTCCATAAACGATAGATTTGATTATATAAGCTAAAACACAAAGTATACAAGGGTCTGGATTTTCGAGAATTTAACTATACATGTATAAATATTAATTTGTGCATGTATAGTTAAATTCTCGAAATGTTCTTAGAAAAAAAGCTAATTTTACGAAGGATTTGGAATAGAGTAAAAAGGCAAAGATTATTCCAGGCTTAAACAAAATACTTAATACGCGTGGCCATTTTAAAACAAATCGGCCAAAATTGATGCCTTATTTAATTTAAATGAAAGCCGGTTTAAACGCAATAGGAAAACAAAATGCTATTTAATTCATTACATTTTGCTGTATTTTTTATTATAATAACTGTAACATACTACTTATTACCATACCGTTTTAGGTGGATATTGTTATTGTCTGGTAGTTGCTATTTCTATATGGCATTTGTTCCAGTTTATATTTTGATATTAGGATTTACAATTGTTATTGATTTTTTTGCTGGTATTTATATTGAGAGAACAAAAGGTCCTTTAAGAAAAATATTTCTTATTGCGAGCTTGATAGCAAACATTAGTGTACTGGCTATATTTAAGTATTACAATTTTTTAAATGACAATCTGAATGAACTTTTAGGCAATTTAGGGCATGCTACTCCTTTCCCGATGCTAAAAATACTTTTACCAATAGGTTTATCTTTTCACACATTTCAAGCTATGAGTTATACAATTGAAGTGTACAGAAAGAATCAAGTTGCAGAAAAACACTTTGGTATTTATGCATTATACGTAATGTTTTATCCACAATTAGTTGCTGGACCAATTGAGAGACCACAAAATGTTTTACACCAATTTTATGAAAAACATAGTTTCAATAATAAAAATATAACTGATGGTTTAAAGCTGATAGCTTGGGGTCTTTTTAAAAAAGTAGTTATTGCGGATAGATTAAGTGTAATTGTCAATACAGTTTACAATAACCCCAAACAATTTGAGGGTGCTCCACTCATTTTTGCGACTGTTCTATTCGCTTTTCAAATTTATTGCGATTTCTCAGGTTACTCTGATATTGCTCTGGGGACAGCTAGAACAATAGGATTTCGATTAATGACAAATTTTAATACTCCTTACTTTTCTAAATCGATTTCGGAATTTTGGAAAAGATGGCATATCTCATTATCGACGTGGTTTCGTGATTACCTTTATATACCATTAGGCGGCAATAGGGTATCAAAATTTCGTTGGTATTTAAATCTGTTTATTACATTTTTAATTAGTGGCTTATGGCATGGCGCCAATTGGACCTACGTAATTTGGGGTAGTTTAAATGGAATTTATTTGATTGTAGAGAATTCTACAGACTCGGTACGTATCAAATTTTATAATTTTATTGGATTACATAACAAAAAATTATTAATCTCGAAATTAAGTCTTTGTAGCACCTTTATGCTAACTTGCTTCGCATGGATTTTTTTTAGAGCAAAAGATTTGCATGATGCCTATTATATTATTTCAAATTTGACAACAAATTTTGTGCCCAGTATTAATAATCTGAAACCAGGTATTTTAGGGTCTACATTATATGATTATTTAATTGGTTTCTTGGCACTTTCTGTACTACTACTAGTTGAAAAAATACAAATGCAGATTTCTATAAACAAATGGTTAAATCATCAGCCGATGATGATGCGTACATTAATCTATTGCGCTTTAATTATGTGTATTTTATTGTTTGGCATGTTTGATTTGGAAGAACAGTTTATATATTTTCAATTCTAATGAACAAACTCATTGAACTTGCCAAAAGATTGCTGATCATAATTATTTATTGTGTAGGCACTATCTGGATAATAATTGCTGTATTAGCTTATTATTCACGAAACTCATCAAGTTATGTTGCGGCCTCGCTGGATAAAGAATACAGATTGCGAAAAGTTAAATCTCCGAGACTTATTTTTGTGGGTGGATCAAATTTGGCGCTAGGTTTAAATAGCCCACTTTTAAGTCGAAAAACAGGCTATAATGTTGTTAATATGGGACTTCATGCTGGTTTGGGGCTCGACTTTATACTTAATGAAGCTAAGAACTGCATAAGACCTGGAGATATAGTAGTTTTATCAATTGAGCATTTTTTGGCGGGTGGTAATAAGAAACTATTAGCACAATTAATATCTATTAATCCAAATAGCGAGGAGTTTTTAGATTTGGATATTTTGGATCAAATAAGACTCTTTGTTTCAAAATTACAATTATGTATCAGTAGCACTTTTTATAAACTTATTGGTCGAGACAAAGACCCACATTATTATCGTGAAGCTTTTAATTTTGAAGGAGACTTAATTATTCCATATAATGAGCCTAAACCAAACTTAGTTGGTGGGAGTGTAAAGTTTGCTAATATTGATTATTCAAACGAAATAAACTCAATTAACTCTTTTATAAAAATTTGTAATAAAAAAGGAGCGCGTACGTTTTTTATATTCCCTGCTTACCAGCAATCAGCATATAAAAAAAATATACATACATTACAAAATTTAGAACTTCAATATAGAAAATATTTAAGATGCCCGATTTTGGGTAGTGTGGTGACTTCAGTTATTCAAGATAAATATTTTTATGATACCGTCTATCATTTAGATAGTATAGGAATTCAGAATCGTACTTATTCTGTGTTCAATATGCTAAATAAAGAAAAAGTATTGCCGAAATCCCAATAGAGTAATAAGTATAATAAGGATCAAATGATTATTACAGTTTATCTATAAATCCGTACTTAACAAATTGCATTTTAACAAAAAGCTTTATCTTATTATTATAGATAAAAATTGGAGCAATTAAAGGAGATATTATCCCATTTTTAACTTTAGCTCTATATGTTTCATCGATTGCTTTAAATAATAATGTAGTACTTACGCCACCATGCCGCATCATCACAGTACTAACTGGTAAATATGCTGCATTTAATGAATTTTTAGGACGCAATAAAAATTCATAATCTCCAGATATTTTGAAAGTATCATCAAAGAAGCCATATTTGTTAAATAAGGCTCTAGAATGAAAACAACCCACATGCCAAGTAATCATTTTATGTTTAAACAGATCCCATTCCCATTCTTTGCCAACAGTTTCTAGCCTTATTAAATTATTATCAACAAGATCAATTTTTGACGAAATAAACTCCAGGCGATCTTTATTTATATGAGTAGCAATGTAGCTAACGTAAGATTTCAATGCATGCGGATAATATAAATCATCTGAGCCTAAAAAAGCAATCCAAGTTCCAGTTGAGGCTTTAAGCCCTTTATTCCAGGCGTCATAAATACCATTATCTTTTTCACTAATTGTATAGAAAATATGCTCTCTGTAAAGGTTAATAATATCGTTTGTATTATCAGTTGAACCCGCATCAATCACAATTATTTCATAATTTTCGTATTCTTGGTCGATTATACTCTTAATAGCACCCTCTAAGTATTTAGCGCCATTGTAAACAGCAATAATAATACTAATTAAGGGGTTATATGAGTCCATATAGAGTTATTTATTTTCTTAAGTGGTTGATTATCTTTGTTTTATGTAATTTTCGTAACCACTTAAATTCATTTTAACGATGCGCCAATAAAAACATTTGTTAGCAGTAGAATACAAATATAAAAAAAAATGTTTACTTTTATTATAGTAGTAATTCTGATATAATTAAAATGGACAGGATAATGCCTTCTCCACCCTTTTCAATCATTACTGTTAGTTACAATGCTATTAAAACCTTAGAACAAACAATAAAAAGTGTTTTATTGCAAGATAGAACACTTTTTGAATACATAATAATTGATGGTAGAAGTAATGATGGGACAGTAGATTACATAAAAAAATATGAGAAAGATATTAAATATTGGATAAGTGAGCAAGATAAAGGTATTTATGATGCTATGAATAAAGGTATAGAAAAAGCTGAAGGTAGATGGATACTATTTTTAGGAGCTGATGATCGACTAGAGCCCAACATACTTAATGAAGTTAACAAATATTTAGATGACTCAATGGATTTAATATTTGGTAACGTTATATTTACGAATGGTAAAAAATATAACTCGACTTTTAATGTCAAAACCTTATTGAATAATACTGTACACCATCAAGGGGCATTTTACAATAGAAAAATTTTTGAAACATTTAGATATGATATTTCTATTAAAATTATGGCTGACTATGAACTTAATCTATTAATATATTTGGCTCGGATGAGGAGGAAAAAATTAGATATTGTGGTATCAGAATGCAATTTACATGGTCTTAGTTCGGAGGTCGATAATACACTTCAAGAATTGGATTTAATTCATGATAAATATTATAATTTTATTTTGAAACTTGTTGTTTCTAATGCAATTAAAATTAAATATTTTTTACATTATAAACTACTAAATATTTTTTCTTAAGTTAACTTTAACTCTTTAATTGTTGAAGAAAATATTAATGGTTTATGATAAGTATCTGTTTAGCAACCTATAATGGAGCTAAGTATATTGTTCGACAAATTGAGTCAATTTTGCCACAACTGTTAGATGAAGACGAAATAATTATTTCGGACGATAACTCAACCGATAATACTCTTCAATTAATAAGTTCGATTCAAGATTCTAGAATTAAACTTATTAAGAATATGAAAGGTAAAGGGCCAATAGCAAATTTTGAAAGTGCATTGAATAACGCTAATGGCGACTTTATATTTTTGTGCGATCAGGATGATGTGTGGTTTGTCAATAAAATTGAAGTAATGAAAAACGAACTTAAAAAGTACGATTTAGTATTAAGTGATTGTGAGGTAGTAAATGAAAATTTAGAAGTACTAATTCCTTCTTTTTTTTATTTCAGAAATAGTAGGGCTGGCTTTTTTTATAATATATATAAAAATTCTTATATGGGATGCTGTATGGCGTTTAGGCGTGATGTATTGAAGTATGCATTACCATTTCCTAAATCTATACATATGCACGACTGGTGGATTGGTTTACTTGTTGAACTACGAGGCAGCGTTGGATTTATTGATCGACCTTTAATGAAGTATGTTAGGCATGGCAATAATGCTTCTCCTACTGGAGAAGCTTCGCAGTATAGTTTTATTGTTCGAACATTCAATCGCTTACTTTTGCTTGTCAATTTATTGGTAAGATGGTTTAAATAAATTTTATTCTTGTCTTTTTAACATGATCTCAGTAGTAATTCCGACCTTTAATGCTGCTCAATATTTACCAAAATTACTTTTAGCATTGAGCACACAAACTATACAATATGAGTTAATCATTCTTGATTCAGAATCAACAGATGATACGTGTTTATTACTTTCAAAAGCAGCCATTCCTTTTATAACGGTTCCCAAATCTAGCTTTAATCATGGTACTACACGAAATCTAGGAGTCGAATTATCAAAGTATGAAATTGTAGTTTTTTTAACCCAGGATGCTTTGCCGGCATCTGATACAACTTTGGAAGCGTTAGTGAAAGGACTTCAAAATGATGCAAATTCGGCTATGGCTTATGGTAGACAATTGCCTTATCCTGAGACTGATATATTTGGCCGTTTTGCTAGATATATTAATTATCCTGAACAAAGTTTAGTGAAGAGCAAATCGATGATACCGCAACTTGGTATTAAGACTTGCTCTTGTTCAAATTCGTTTGCAGTTTATAAAAAGACTTTGCTAAAACAGATTGGTGGCTTTCCTAAAAATACAATCTTGGGGGAAGATGTAACTGTGGCAGCACGTTTTATTTTAGATGGTTATTCGTTAGTCTATTGTGCCGAAGCTCAAGTTTATCATTCTCACACCTATTCAATTCCTGAAGAATTTCGACGTTATTTTGATATAGGGGTTTTTCATCAGCAACAACGAGAAATTCTAAAAGCATTTAGAAAAGCTGAAGCAGAAGGCTTTCGGTATGTTCTAGATGAAAGTAATTATTTAATTCAAATGAATAAGAAACGATTACTGCCAATGCAATATGTAAGAACTGTTGCCAAGCTGGTCGGTTATCGGGCAGGAAAACTTTTTAATTACTTTCCTATTTTTTTAAATAGAAAGTTAAGTATGCATCGCTCTTTTTGGAAATAGATATTAAGTCAATGGTATAGGGTCGTTTATGAAAAAATCACTTTGTAGTTCGCTATACCCTTCATAGTATATTGGCTCTCCCGTACCACTGCCTGATATTTTTGGAATGAGTGTCACTGTTCCAATGTTATTGTTTAATGTAAGATTAACTAATATACCTGTGATATTTAAATAAGTCGGATCTGTTACACTATGATCTAGTGTAATAATTGTTACAGATTGAGGATCGAGTACACCATCATAACGTTGGTTAACTACAATTTGGGCTTGAAAGCATAAAGCCGCTGCCTTTCCAGATCCATATCCCCCTGCTTTAATCACACCATCAATCCACACTCTATAAAAACCACTGTTATTACTTAATGTAGCTTGTCTGGCCTCTTGAAATTGAAGTATGTTTATTTGATTTAATGAACCAATTACGCCTGAAACAATAATATTATTTGTAAGTAATTTTAAGCGACCATTACGTTTTTCAAATGGATTTGATGTATTAAAAACCACGTTAGTTGCCCTTTTTAATAAGTTCGCTGATATTATATAGGTATTATTTGGAACAGTCAGACAATTTATTTCGCTATTAATTATGTACCCTGCTGCTTGCTGTGTTCCTCCACCGCTTGGTGCATGATATATAATTAAGCGGTTTCGTTCCGAGCCATTAGGTTGGGATATATATGCTTTTAGGCCAGCTACTATAGAGTTCGTTACATCGATTAATTCTGTACTAGGGGTTGTCGCATTAGCTGCTACAATTTCAAGCGTACAATTTTCAAATCCGCTATTAAGTACCTGTAGTACACGTGAAAAGGATTCTACAGTTGCATGTATTTTCAAATTGATCGTTGAAATAAGACATAGTACGGCTGTTTCATTAGTACCTGTGCTTGCTGTAATCCGACTTATATATCCCTGAAAGTTAACGCTATTTGTGCCAATTAGAATCATTCCTGGTTGGCGTTTTTCAAGGGATTGTAATGAAGTAGCGTTAATATTAACCACTCCCATTGATCCAGTCCCTGTTGCTAGAGTTTGGTAGGCACTGGAAGCGGTATAGTTTATATTCGTTGTGACAATATTTGATGTATAACTTAATAGGAGAGGAGTATTGGCCCTTATAAGACATTCA
Source organism: Spirosoma aureum (assembly GCF_011604685.1). Taxonomy (NCBI): domain Bacteria; kingdom Pseudomonadati; phylum Bacteroidota; class Cytophagia; order Cytophagales; family Cytophagaceae; genus Spirosoma; species Spirosoma aureum. Next base: position 1,229,114 of record NZ_CP050063.1, read on the forward strand.
TGAATGAAAAATTCTTCGCTGCGAATATTTAGGAGCCCAAGAGATCCTAAACCACCGTTAGCTGATGGTAAATCGTTCAATTGACAATAGCAATTCCTTATTCCACAGTTTAAGCCGCCATTAGTGGTGCGTGCAAACTGAATTCCTAGAGCAGATGGATTGGTAGCTGTAGCTCCATTCGAAGAAATAAATGAGAAGCTTTCGCAGCCGGAATTAGACGAACCAGTAAAGTCGAACATGGGTCTACTTCCTGTATTACCGATTATATTAGTATTTAAATATGAGCCACCATCACCCTTCAGCCATATTCCAGAGGTATTGGTTAAATTAATAGATGTGCCTATCAAATAATAGCCGGCGGGAAAGTAGACAGTTGCCCGATAAGGAGTTCCAGTGTTGAAGCTCAGTGATTTAGCAAAATTGACAGCTTGCTGGATGGCTGCCGAATCATCGACTGATCCGTCTCCTTTAGCGTTAAAAGGAGCATCTTTAACATTTATTGCCATTTAATTCAAGTTAAAATAACATTTTTAAGGTTATGTTGCTTACCTTAGTGTTACTAAACGGATTGTTGTTAAAAGTGTTTATTATACACAAACATCACATGGTTTGCTTTAATGTTCAGGATTTATCTTGACTTTTGTAGGTTATTATTATTAATTGTACACTTGTGATTTACTTGCTAAACTTTTAGGAATATGAGAAAGTTTTTACTTGGCATCTTACTGTCATTTTATTTGATGACTGTAGAGTCTTATGGCCAAACAAATTACGTTGCAACAACTCCATCTTCGGCTACACCAGGTTCTGATAATACTCTTGTTGGAGTAGGTGCTGGTAATCTCAATATGAGTGGCGCAAGTAATCTGTTTGTTGGGCGGGGAACTGGCATTCAAAATATGGCTGGTACACAGAATGTATTTATGGGCGCTTTAGCCGGTAACCAAAACGGATCAGGTCAAAGTAACTCATTTGTAGGGTTTAGTTCAGGCTTTAATAACACATCAGGTAACAACAATACATTTCTGGGTTCTTCCGCTGGTTATACGAACAGCACTGGATACAACAATGCATTTCTAGGTAATAGAGCCGGCTTTTTTAACTCAACAGGAAATAATAATGCATTTCTAGGTACCGGAGCGGGATATGCTAATACTAGTGGCAATGATAACACTTTTATAGGTTCGGATGCGGGATCTTCGAATACCATTGGTAAGGAAAATGTATTTATAGGGTCACTTTCAGGAGCAAGTAATAGTGAAGGAACGGGAAATGTTTTCGTTGGTTTAAACACAGGACAAAACAATACAACGGGATCCAATAATGCTTTTATTGGCTATAAGTCTGGTTTGTCAAATACAACTGGTACCTACAATGCCTTTATTGGTTACCAGACAGGTCTTTCTAATACGACAGGATATTCGAATTCATTTATTGGTTTTGCGGCAGGCCAAGCTAATACTACAGGAGCTAATAATTCTTTCATTGGTAATAATGCAGGTCAAGCCAATACAACAGGCGCTGATAATTCTTTTATTGGCACTTACGCAGGATATACGAATACTACCGGTTCAAGTAACGCTTTTATCGGGCATGCCGCGGGTACTTTCAATACAACGGGAACGGGGAATGCTTTCATAGGTTCATTTGCAGGATATTATACCACTACCGGCATAGGTAATGCTTTTGTAGGTATACGAGCAGGACAAAATACTACTACTGGTAATGGTAATACATTTCTGGGTGGTGCAGCAGGTTTTGGTAATACTACAGGTGGGCAGAATACTTACTTGGGCCAAAATGCGGGCTCTACAGGCAATGTATCAGGTACTAATAATGTTTTTATAGGCTATGGGGCAGGTGTGAATGCCGCTGGAACTGTAGTTAATAATTCAGCAGCTATTGGAGCTAATGCAATTGTTACCCAGAGTAATTCACTTGTGCTTGGTGGAACAGGGGCTAATGCTATCAATGTTGGTATCGGTAATACGGCCCCAGCCAATAAATTGGAAATTACCCAGGGAACGGCTGGGAATAGTGGGTTACGGTTTACGAACCTGACCTCCGGATCACCGGCTACTGCCCTTAACCAAACGAAGTTCTTAACCGTTAATGCTCAGGGTGATGTAGTTTTAGGTAGCCTTAATAGCTCGGCTCGCGTTGGTGCAGAGGATGCAGATGCTAGTTGGAAAGTAGCCGGAGATAACATCCAGAATACGAATACAGGTGGTGTTGTGATCGGTCCTGGAGTAAGCAAGACACCAGTCGGCTATCGGTTGTATGTAGCCGATGGAGTGTTGACCGAGAAAGTAAAAGTAGCTGTTAAGAGTACCAATGACTGGTCTGACCGGGTTTTTGAACAGGGTTATCGGCTGAAAAGCTTAGCAGAAGTAGAGTCTTATATTCACCAGGCGAAACATTTACCAGGCGTGCCTTCCGCGGATGAAGTTGTTAAAGAGGGTGTAGACGTTGGGCAAATGCAGGCGAAACTCCTTGAGAAAGTAGAAGAGCTTACACTTTATGTAATTGAGTTGAAAAAACAGAATGATGCGTTAAAACAGAAGAGCACTCAACTAGAGAATCGCATCAATAAACTCCACTCTAAAGCCCGTAAGTAATATGAAGCTATTAACTATACTAGCGGGCTGCTGTCTTGCCCTGACTAGTCAGGCGCAGAATCCACCGAAAAATCTTCGGATTCAACTGAGCTATGAAAAGGCCGGCCAATACCTTCAACAAGCGGTTGAAACTATAGAAGCCACAAATACGATAGGTCTGGCCAGTACTGTCGACTATAAAGCGGGTCGTTCTATTACATTGATGGCTGGTTTTGAAGCCAAGTCGGGAAGCACTTTTACCGCTAATATTCAGCCCGTTACTAGTAAAGGGGAACTTTTATTGCAATTGAAGGCATACCCGAATCCATTTGAGCATTCAACAAGAATCGATTACTATCTTCCAGCCGATGGCGTTGTCAACTTGTGGGTTATCGATGCGCAGGGTAAGATAGTCGGCCAGTTAATACAGGGAGAGAACCAATCAGCTGGTAAGCATCAACTGGAATGGAAACCTTCAGCTTTGGAAGCAGGTATATACATACCCATTATTGAAGCTAATCAGCAAAAAGTGACTACTCGTATCGTAAAGAAATAATAGGGAATTACTTCATTCATAAAAAAGGCCTGTGTTTACTGCACAGGCCTTTTTTATGAATATTTAGATCCATTATTTAGTACGATGTATAAATCTAAACAGAAAGTCTGAACACGTAAACTCAAAAAGTAAGCGGGTTAGCAATAAAGACGAACTTCAGGCATTATTATTGTGAGTTTATTTTCTCACTCTACCCGACAATCAATGCATAATTGTTTAAGGTCAGGTTTCTTACACTACTTTGTTGGTATACTCACCGGTTTTGCTTCTTCCGCGCAGGCTCAATCAATCCGTCAACCTAATTATTACACTGCTGAAATAGGAACCTATGTGGCTTCCTCAACAGAAACTCCATTTTGGTTAAGAGCGAATCAGTATGGTATTGTCCCCAACAGATCCCCTTTGGCGACGTTTCGGGCTGGTGTCTACAGTGGTTACGATTCCACTCAACATAGTACAGGAAGGTGGCATGATTCAAGGTATGATTTTGCTTATGGTCTTAATGTAGTCGTTAATACGACCCAAAATCAATTGTCCTACGAACATAATGTGTTATTGCCTGAAGCCTATGTAAAAGTGCGTCGCGGTATTTTCGAGCTTTATGTCGGTCGGCAGCGGGAAAAATTCGGCCTGGCGGATTCGACATTGTCAACAGGTTCGTATGCCTGGTCAGGAAACGCCATGCCTGTTCCTAAAATCCAGATATCTATTCCCGTTTTCACGCCTATTGGCTTTACAAAAGGTTGGGTCGCCGTCCAGGGTACGTTTGCGCATGGTTATCTGGATGCCCAGGGTTATATTCAAAACACCATGCTACACCAAAAGTCTTTGTACCTACGTGTAGGGCGGGAGCGGGATCCTGTGCGTGTATATGGGGGACTCAACCATCAGGCCGTTTGGGGGGGACATGCAACAGATCCTACAGGCATTCCAGGAACTATTCCGGTTGGTGGTAAACTGCCGAATGGTTTAATTAACTATCTGTATGTAGTGAGTACAATTAATTCGGGCCGTACAGATACGCAGCAATATACCTTTTTTGATTTGACAAATCGGGTGGGTAATCACCTTGGCTCGATCGATCTGGCCGCTGAGTTCGATTTGGTGCGTCATACCTTGTATATGTACAGACAGAATTTATACGAAGACGGCTCCCTGTTTTATTTAATTAATATCGCCGATGGTTTGAATGGCATCCGTTTACGTCGGAATGATCCAAATGCAATTGTGCGGGATTTTTTGTTTGAGTTTCTCAATACAACCAGTCAGGGTGGTCCTGAATTTATTATTGATAATCCTGATAAACGAGGGAAAGATGATTATTTTAATCATCAACAATATCGGGATGGCTGGGCTTATCGCCAACATACGATTGGCACCCCTTTTATTGCCCCTGCCCTCGGCGCACAAGACCAGTATCCATATGGGACATTTACCAGAAATAATAGATTATATGTCTTTCATGTAGGAATGGCTGGAAGTCTACCGATACAGGGAAGTCTGCTGACGAGCCCTATTTCCTATCAGGTGAAGTTGTCATTTAGCCGAAACTTTGGCACTTATGACAATCCTTTTCCAACGATTCGAAACCAGTTTTCAGGATATGCAAGTATAGTGGCTCCTTTAGATCTTTTAGGGGGTATTCACCTAACCGGTAGTATTGCTACAGATGCTGGAACATTGTATCAGAATGGAATAGGGGGATATATTAGCCTGAAGAAAAACTGGCAGGCCCGATAGAATAATACACTGCATATTAAACCTATCAACAGATCATGTCAACAAATAGGATAAAAATCACTACATTGCGGGGCATTGTGATGAACCGTAGGATAATTTTAAGAAATGACGCCAATTTCAGGCATTATATTAGCCCTACAAGTGTAAATAAGTAGTAGTACTAGTCCGCACACTAAATCAATTAATATGAGGCATCGTTATTCCATATTATTCTTTCCGCTCCATGTGATAGTTGATTTCCTGAGCCTGAATGCGGCTTTTATTGGTGCGTATGGAATAAAGTTTGGAACGATTGATCCCGTTTTTGAACCACCTTACGCTACATTATGGTGGGTTTTTAATTTGATCTGGTTAGTAGAGATTCTATTATTTAAACCCTACATTTTCCCGCGCCAGCTTTTTAAGGCTGACCATTTAATCAAAAAAATGTTTGTTCTGATGGCCGTTCATATGGCTGTCATTGCCTTATATTGGGTTGCTGTTAAAGGGTATTATTATTCACGAGAGCATTTAGCCATTACTTATGGAATATTTGCTAGCTTGGGAATAGCCTTTCGGATCGGGGGGTTGATTTTTTTAAAGGAATATCGTGCCAGAGGGTACAATAACCGCAAATATATTGTAGTAGGATACGGCAAATTGGCAACTACAATTCGCGGTTTTTATGACGCTCATCCTGAAATGGGATTCCATTTCTACGGCTATTTTGATGAACCCACAACCGATACCGCTACGTTGCTAAGAGGGGGTTACGATCAACTTCTTGATTATGTTCGAATTAATCAAATCGACTGTGTCTATTGCTGTATGCCTTACATTGATAATGGCCGCCTAAAGGATATTGTAGACGATGCTGAAGAAGTTGACTATCAGGTAAAGCTTTTAGTTGACTTTAGAGGATTTCTGGCAAGAGGTGCTTCTGTTGAGTACCATGATATTCTGCCAGTGCTGAATCTGTCGTCGCAGATGCTCGCTGATTTTCAGGTTAATACACTTAAGCGGGGTTTTGATATCGCTTTCTCACTTGGCGTACTGCTTTTTGGGGCTCCTGTTTTTTTACTAATGGCGCTTATAACCCGCCTTACTTCAGAAGGGCCAGTGCTTTATGCACAGGAGCGTATTGGACGTAATGGGAAACCGTTTCGTATCTATAAATTCCGTAGTATGTACATTAACGCGGAAACCAATGGCCCCGTGCTGTCAGCGGGTAATCGTGATGGTCGTATTACATCTTGGGGATGGTTTATGCGTCAGACCAGACTGGATGAATTACCTCAATTTTTTAACGTACTCAAAGGAGATATGTCTGTTGTTGGGCCACGTCCGGAGCGACAGTTCTTCATTGACCAGATTGTTGAGGTAGCTCCTGAATACCGCTCATTACTTAAAGTTAAGCCGGGGATTACATCAATTGGCCAAATCAAATTTGGCTATGCTGCTAATATTGAAGAAATGGTGCAGCGTTTACGATATGATCTACTCTATCCTGAGCGTCGGTCTTTCCTGTTTGATATGTGGATAATTGCCCAAACAGTTCGGGTGATGGTACAGGGCCGTGGTAAGTAGCTGCTAAAGCGGCCGGTACTAGTCCATCTTTTTTCTCTCTTTATGAGAATTTCCTTTTTCGTTTTTTGTTGGCTTTGTTTTCTGGGGGGATGTTCTAGTACATCGTACGGACAACGAATGAATCAGTATTCGGCTGAAGTAGGAGGAATGGCTTCATCTGATCAAACGCCTTTCTGGTTGCGTGCCAATCAATATGGTACAGTGCCACTGACTACTCCATTCCTGCGTCTGAATGTCAACCTGCATTCCGATTACCAGCCAACAGACAGCACAGGTTACCGTCATAAATCAGATTGGGGTTACGGTTTAAATGTTGTGGCTAATGCTGGACAAAACAGCCAGTTTTTACTCCCGGAAGCATACATCAAAGGCCGATTAGGGGCGTTTGAATTTTATGCCGGTCGCCGAAAAGAAATCGTTGGGCTGGTTGATACGCTCCTGACAACGGGGGCTTATGCCTGGTCAGGAAATGCGCTTCCGATTCCTAAAATCCAGATTGGGTTACCAACCTTTACGCCGATTCCATTTACAAAAGGGGTCATATCTGTGTTAGGTGCCTGGGCACACGGCTGGTTCGAAAATTCTGATCGCCTGGTGAAAGGTTCTTACTTACATCATAAATATTTCTATTTGCGATTGGGTAAACCATCCTGGCGGGTTCGTCTATACAGCGGATTTAATCACCAGGTTATCTGGGGGGGGTATGCTGATCCTAAAGTATTGGGTCCTGTTGTTGCCGTAGATGGAAAATTGCCATCGAGTTTACGGTACTACCCGAACGTAATTTTAGGGACGAGGGGCAATGATTTCGCCAATGATAATAACCTTACCTCATTTGAAGATAACCGCATCGGCAATCATTTGGGCTCGCTCGATTTAGCCGCCGATGTTGACTTCAATTCCTGGAATCTCTACGTCTACAGACAGTTTCTGTACGATGACGGATCGTTGTTTTATGGAACAAACATCCAGGATGGGCTCAATGGGTTACGGATCAAGAACCTGACTGAGCCAACCGGATCCGCATTTTTTCTGCGGCAATTTACATTTGAATACCTTTTCACTGGTAGTCAGGGTGGATCCGAGTTCGTCATCGACGATCCTGAGCGCCGTGGACGTGATAATTATTTCAATCACAGCCAGTTTGTTGACGGCTGGACCTACTTTGGCCGTACAATAGGTACACCCTTTTTGATGCCTAGAACTGAAATTAATCCGGATTTATCTACGTTTAGTAGCGCTATTGCCAATAACCGGGTTAGCGTGTTTCATGTCGGTCTTAGTGCTTTGTTGTTTAATGCAATTGACTTAACTACACGGCTATCCTACAGTATTAATGCCGGAACGTACGACATACCGTTTGTTAATCTTCCCCGACAGTTTTCGGGTTTAGTAACTTTAGGGGTACCCATCAATATTTTGGGGGGTGCCGTTATTAACGGATCGATTGCGGCCGACGCCGGAAAATTACTGCCAGGAAGTGTTGGCGCTTATCTGGGACTGAAGAAAACGGGTTTTCTGGGCAGTCAACCATCACGAACTAAACCAGTTACAAATCCGAAGAGACGCTCAGCACGTGAAACGCCGAACTACCGTTGGTAATAGCTAATAGTAACTACTTCAGATCGTCAGTTTTTTTAGCTAATTTCGAACGAACGGGTATTATCTGTAAGGTTGCTAGGTTTATTTTTGTGCATAAATAATAAGTAGAGTAAGCGTAAAACATGTGTGTGAGGATGGTGCGGATGAACAAAATCTGGAGTACAATAAGTGTATTAGTCCTGCTAAACCTTATTCTTTCCTGTGGCCAGAGTACACAGAAGCAATTGGATAAGTCAGCGAATGCCCTGCGCACGTGTGCCGATGAGCAAGTACTAACTTCCAACCAGCAAACAACGATTCGCCAGCAGATTAATGCCGATGAAAAAGCGCAGCAGATTGAGCGTATTTTTCAGCAGAAAGTTCGCGAGGGGTTGAATGGGAATGTGCTGGTGGCTCAGAAAGGCATGGTTCTCTACAAACATTGCTTTGGCCTGGGCCATTTTGAACGAGGTGCCCGAGATACACTGGTCGAAGACTCTAAATTCCAGCTGGCATCCCTCTCCAAAACCTTTACTGCCGTTGGAACCCTTAAATTAATTGAGCTCGGTAAGCTTAATTTTGAGGATACCATTCAGAAATTTTACCCGGAATTCCCCTATCATGGCATTACGATTCGTCAGTTGCTGAGCCATCGAAGCGGCTTGCCCAATTATCAATATGCCTTCGACGATAGTATGAAGGTGAATTTCTACAAAAAAGAGAAGCCATACCCGACCAATGCGACCATTATGCACTGGTTTGCAACGGTCAAACCAACACCGCACGCCTATAACGTACCGGGGAGAGGCTTTAGTTACAGCAATACAAACTACATGGTTCTGGCGTCCATAATCGAAAAAGTGACGGGCAAGAGCTATGAAGCCTATATTCATTCGGCAATTTTTGAGCCTCTGGGCATGCACCAGACCTTTGTTGCTACGACTAAAAACGACTCACTAAATTACCACCGGACCGCAGGTTACCAGTGGAATAGGCGAATACCTAAAGATTATTACGACGATGTAGTAGGAGATAAAGGGATCTATTCGACAATTGGCGATTTATTCCGTTGGTATCGGGCGCTTAACGGGGATTGTGTGTTGCAGAAAAAGACACTGAAAGAGGCATTTATACCCAGAAGCTTCGAACGGAAAGGCGCGAAGAACTATGGATATGGGTTCCGAATGATGTTGAACGACAGCAACCAACCTGAATTTATCTATCATTCAGGCTGGTGGAAGGGCTATAATACCATGTTCTGGTTTAGCCCCAAAGATGAATACGTCATTATCATGCTCGGTAATAAGTACAATAAAACGGTCTATCGGGTCAAAGAACTCATTGACGTGTTGCATGGGGGGGGCAAAAATTCAGAGGTAACTGATGACGCAGAAGCCGAAATATGAGTAGAGCCGATCACCCGGTCGGCTTTTCTGTACTCATGAATGTCTGCTCATTGTTAACCCGTTGCCTTTTATGCGCGCCTTATTTGTTACGACGCTTTTGACTATGCTCCTTACGCAAACTGCCCGCTCGCAGGAAATCCTGAAATTATGGCCCGATAATGCCATCCCCAATGCCATTGCTGGCGTGCAGATTGACGAAAAAGCTGAACCCGGTAGTGATGGCATTATGCGTATTAGTAACGTGTCGGTGCCAACACTTACTGCTTATTTACCCGCCAAAGGGAAAGAAACAGGTGCTGCCGTAATGATTTGCCCCGGTGGTGGTTACTCGATCCTGGCGTCAGGACATGAGGGGGTCGATGTGGCCAAGTGGTTCAATGAGATGGGCGTGACGGCTTTCGTGTTGAAATACCGTCTGCCTAATGAGAAAATCATGACCAATCAGCAGGAAGTTCCGCTGCTGGACGCGATGCAGGGTATGCTGCTGATTCGGCAAAATGCGGCCAAATATGGCATTGATCCTAATAAAATTGGCGTAATGGGCTTCTCCGCGGGTGGACACCTGGCAGCAACACTTGCTACCCACTATCATCGGGGACCTAAGGCCAGTGAGCAGTCCAAGCCGAATTTCGCTATTCTCCTGTATCCGGTGGTAACCTTCGGTGATAAAGCGCACGTCGGTTCGCGGGATAAATTATTAGGGAAGTTGAATACCTCGCCTGAGATGATTGCTTACTATTCGAACGAGCTACAGGTCAGCAGCCAGACGCCACCAACGTTTCTGGTTCACTCGGAAGATGATAAGGCCGTTCCGGTTGAAAACAGCATTAATTATTACCTCGCCTGCCTGAAAAATAATATTCCGGTTGAAATGCACCTTTACCCCAAAGGTGGTCATGGCTACGGGCTTCGCACCGCAAAATTCGGATCACTCAATACATGGCCCGAAACCTGTAAAGCCTGGTTAATGGCCTTGACCGCCCCTAAACATAATTAGTGTGTTTAGACGCTAAGCTATTTTCCTGTAAGGCAATCACCCTATTGCCTGAATGGATTCGCTGCTGGTCGATAGCGTTGACAGTACCTTTTCGGCAGCTCACGAAAAAAGGCTTCTCCATCAATCATCCAGAACATAGCGCCCTGCATAAACGCCGGGCGAAGCAGTTGTCTGTTCTAGCAGACTACGCAACAGAATCGGTAGAGAAGTATAGATCGATAGCAAAACCCGGCGGATATCCAACGCTTAATAAAATAAGGTACGTTTAATAAATAGGCGTTAGCCGTAATTATTGATGCCCAATGGCATTCAATAACTTGCTGAATCGTAGGGCGACAACTTGCTCCGATGACCTCTTTTATGCGAAAACTATCTACACAAACAGTAACACTTTCTCTTATTTTACTGGTTGGCCTGTTCTGGCAATGCGAGGACATTCCGCCGACAGCCTCCAGATTGGTCTACGTGAGCGCCGACCAGAATGACATGGCTCGCCGGGTAACTACCGACTGCGCATTTCGGTATAACATTGTTAATACCTTTAAAAGACTCAACAACGACGGCCAACGGGCGGCCATTCGGGCTGGGTTTGATCTGTGGCAAAAAGTAAATCCCAATCTCGGCTTTCTGGAATTACCGAACCGATCCGTGCTGGCGGTTAAGTTTGTCGATCCATCAGAAATACCCAATCAGACGGCTACATCAACGGTAGGTTTGGTAAGAGGGGCAGCAACCGTGACAGGCGGGCTTCGTAGAGAAAGTAACGGAACCTACACCATTTTATTAAGCGACACCTACGACTGGAGCGAAACGGCATTGACCAAGGCCATTGCTTACCATGCGGGTCTCTTTCTGGGAATGGCTACTTCTGCCGAATCGAGTTCGCTGATGTCGACGCTATTTGTCGGGCAATCGATTCGTGCTTCAAAAGCAGATTCCGCAGCGATCAATAAACTGTATACAACTACTTGCAAAGACCTTACTGTGAGTTATATGCCCTTTACGCTGCAAGTAAATGGACCAATTACTAAAACGGTCAGGTTAGATAAGCAAGGTATCATTTCGGTAAAAGCTACTGGACTCATAACTGTAGGTTCATTTGTTGGTATTTCGGGGCCAGATGGGAAAGATGGGCTTTTTGGCTTTCCAATTCCTCAATATAGCATTGTACCAGAGTTTCTCCATGCTTCCTTAATGTACAAACTCAACAATGAAGCGAACTGGCATTATTGTAGTAAGGAGTGCAGTTTTTCTACGCCTGAAACACAATATGCTGATTTTACATTTGGGGTCAATGATCTCAATTTAACCGACAATACCGGTGCCTATACGGTAGTCGTGGATTACAAATAACCTGAATTACCTTCCTCTTAGTTAGCCTTCTTCTGTTCCGTGAACTGCCGATCTGCCTGCTGGCTGTTGCTTCTGCTCCTTTGGGTGCCCAGACTTACGTGGGCGCAGGCGGCCCTGTCTGATAAATACCGCCAGCGGGCCGAGTCGCTTTATGGCGAGGGGAAATATGAGAAAGCCATAATCTGGTACGAAAAAGCCTTTGGGCTGGTGCAGCATAGCGACCCCGTACGGGCAGCCAACCTCTGCGTTGACCTCAGCAGCATGGATTACATGAAGAACCATACCCGTAAGGCTACCGACCGTTGCCTGCTCGGGCTGCGCTACATTAATCCATTGAAAACAGCCCCTGACTCGGTTCGTTTTAAGCTCTTTTCGAGCTTAGGGACGTATTATATAGCCCTATACCGGAATGATTCGGCACTCTATTATTTCCACAAAGCCAATGCATTGTTAGCACAAAATCCACGCATTGAAGCACAGATTGCGCTTTATGTGCTTTACCATTTTAACAACCAGGGGAGTTGGTTTTTTAAAATGGGCAATTACACTAGAAGCCTCTCGTATTTAGCTAAGTCACGAGAGTTAGCCATAAAGTATAATCTGTCGGAGGAAATTTCTTATATAGAAAGTAATCTAGCGGGGTGTTACAGTGCAATGGGTGTTGTTAAGGAAGCATTAGCACATAGATTATTAGCCAATAAATTTTATCGAAAAAGAGATATTCGTAAATGTGGAAATTTATCAGGTATTGGTTGGGCTTTATATGGATTAAAGCGTTACTCTGAAGCTATAAGCTATTTTGATCAATCAGAACGATTGATATTTGAATTACGTCTGGGGAAAAAAACAACAGATTATTTATCAGATCAAATCCATCTTTGGCGCATGATGAGCAACTGCTATCGAGCAGTTAACCAATTGTCGACATCCGATCACTTTATCGATCAGGCAACTCGCTTGCACTATCAATACATAGGTAATCAAGGCTCTTTATTGGCTCAGGTGTTGCTAGAAAAGGGGAAACTCTATGAAGCGCGGAATGAGCCCGAACGGGCTCTAAGGTCCTATCAGGCTGCTATTCGGGCCGTTTGCCGCGATACAACCGGATTGACGAATAATTGGCGAAACCCTTCGGCTGAAACTGCTTCTGATGAAGCCACTTTACTACTGGCCGCTACCCATAAAGCGGCTGCTCTGAAAAAACAGTATGACGCCACGCACAAAAATACTTACCTGAACGCATCGGTTGACACCTACCGCTATTGTGTCAGACTTCAGCAGCGCATTCGGCATGGAATCGATACCGATCAGTCGCAGGTTATTTTTTCAGACCGCCAGCACGCGCTTGTGCCCGATGCCATAGCGGCTACATTCGAAGCGTACCAGCATCAGCCAGGCACAGCGTTGCGAGAGGCCCTGTTTCAGCTTTTCGAGCAGGCGCAGGCCAGTAGTCTGCGCGAAGCCTTCCTGTTGAATACCATAAAACCCCAGACTATACCGGGCCCCATGCTCGAACGGGAGCAACGCCTGAAAAAACGGATCAGTGAGCTGAAAAAACGTTCGGTAAGCGATACGGCCGCGAGTACTGAACTTACGGCTTGCCAGCTCCAGTGGCACCAGCTCATGGAAACGTTCCGCCAGGATTATCCGGCCTATTACCGGCTCAACTATCAGGATGTGGCCATGAGTAGCCGAGCCCTACAGCAGCAACTGGGCCATCAGGCTGCCTACATTGCCTATGTTCGGCGGGGGGCTTCACTATTTATCCTGGTGGTTACCGATGGGGCCATTGATGTTATTCGTCAGCCCATCGATGCGGCTCGTTTCGATGAGCAGTTGGTAAAATTGAGTCAGGAACTTTACCATGACCCCGTGCTGGGACGATACAACGGAACGGCCTATGCCGCAGGGTTGTATGCCGCCTGCATCGAGCCGATTCGGAAGCAGCTGGCGGGCAAAACACGGCTCGTTATCAGCCGCGACTGGAGCTTTAATTTTTTGCCATTCGAAGTGCTTGAAACGGGCAGGCAGTCGCGGGATTACCTGACCCGCCATGTAGCTATTGCCTATGCCTTTTCGGCCCAGTCGTTTTTCGATGTACACCAACGTTCTGCCAGTACCAACCCCGTGCTGGTGATGGCCCCATTTGCGCGGGCTGAGGCACTTGAATCAACCGTCAACCGCCAGGGTACAGCGCAGACACTTGCATCGAGCGAAGCCGAAGCCCGTAGCATTGGTGGCGATGTGCTGATTGGCCCTGAAGCCAATTTGCCGAATTTTCTGCAAACAAGTTTCGATCGGCCGGTTATATACTTTGCTACGCATGCCAAAACCGACGACGCCGATCCGGCCAACTCCTACATCGCGTTTTATCCCGGCGAAACGGATAAACTTTATACCGACGACATCTATAATCTGTCGCTGTCATCCACGGGACTGGCTGTACTGGGGGCCTGCGAAACCGGGTCGGGCCAGATCAGGAAAGGGGAAGGAATTCTGTCACTGGCGCGGGCGTTTGCGTATGCGGGGTGCCCATCAGTTGTCACGACACTCTGGAAAGCCAATGACGAAACCACGTCTTTTCTGACCATTCGGCTCCACCATTATTTGGAGGAGGGCATGTCTACCGATCGGGCGTTACAGCAGGCCCGACTCGATTTTTTCGAATCGCCGATATTCCCTAAATACGATCATCCCTATTACTGGGCCAATTATACTTTGCTTGGCAACTATGATCCGGTGATGCCGGATGGGGATCAATCAATGGCCGTTTGGTGGCTGCTTCTTGTTGTGGGCATTGGTCTGCTTGTGTTCTGGCAGCGAAAACGATTGGTACGTACTTTAAGAGAAAAGGAGCAGGTGGCCTAAATCTATAAGGGTTGTACGCTGAGCAGAGCCTATAACTAAAAATGAGCCCCGTTTGAGGCTCATTTTTATGGCAAAATCAATTCGGCCAGCCAGTCTTAGGTGGCTGATCGGCCTCGTCATCGGCGAGGGTGGGATGGGCTTCGGTGGTTTTTTTAACCGGAGCGGCTTGAGGGTCAACGGACTCCGACTGGCAGGAAGCCAGGGTAAAGGTGGTCGTCAGGGCGAACAGGACCAGCAGATTTTTAAGGTTGGTACGCATGGGTTGAATAATTGGTAAAACGCTTAAAATTAGGCTTTTTCTGATCGTAAGCTTGCTTCTCTTATAAAAATGAGCCCTTTGGAGGCTCATTTTTATAAGAGAAGCAAGCTTAATTTCCGTCTCCACCATTGTTACCATTTTTGGGCGGTTGGTCGGCCTCGTCATCAGCGAGGGTAGGATGGGCTTCGGTGGTTTTTTTAACCGGAGCGGCTTGAGGTTCAACAGGCTCCGACTGGCAGGAAGCCAGGGTAAAGGTGGTCGCCAGAGCGAAGAGGACCAACAGATTTTTAAGGTTGGTACGCATAAGAAAGCAGGATTTGAAGTTTGGGAAACCGAATCCCCCCGGATTCACAGCTTCACGTCCTGGCTTTTCACTTTTCCTGATGCGTGCTCAAAAATTTTTAATTTTTTTTTAAGTGTGTTACCTCGTCGGCATTGGGCGGCATAAAGACACAAAGAAGCTTTTATCCTTCCTCATGCAGAGAACCTTTACAGACCAGCAGATTTTTGACGGTTTACTCACGAAGAATGCCCCCGTAGTGGAAGCCATCGTATGCTTCCTCTATGATCAGTGTCAGCGAAGCGTGACGCGGATGGTAACCCGCAACAAAGGCTCTGATGCCGATGCCGAGGATTTGTTTCAGGAGGTAATCGTGGTATTTCTGCAAAACACCTGGGATGGTAAATTCCAGCTCCGTCAGAACACCCGCGTGACGACCTACATTTACGAAATCGCGCATCTGATGTGGCTGAAAGAGCTGCGCAGGCGGGCCGCCCAGAACAAACGCAACGACCGCTACGGCCAGCAGCAGAGTGATGAGCAACCGGATGCGCCCAGTCCCGAGCAGGAGCTTATGAGCGATGAGGAAGTGAGATCGGCACGGGCCATCTTCGGGCGGCTGGGCGACATGTGCCAGGAGCTATTGAAGGCATTTTACTTCGATAAGAAGTCGATGAAACAGATAGCCGAAGAGTTTGGATTGGGAACGGAAGACAACGCCAAAACCAAAAAGTACCGATGCGTGCTTGCGCTGAGGAAACTAATGACATCATGAAAAGACCAACTGATAAACAACAGGAGCACGAGTGGATAGAGCGTTATCTGAGCGGTCAGATGACCAGCGACGAAAGGGCTGAGGTTGAGGCCGAAAGGCAAACCGACCCCGACTTCGATAATGAAGTAATTCTCCTTAAACGCACACACGAACTAATGAAGGAAGCTTTTCTGGAACAGCGGGCCGTGGCCACGCTGAAACAACTTCAACAGCAAAGCCGCCAGCGAACGCAGCGCATTCGGTTAGTCCGCCGTTCGCTGTCGGGGGTTGTCAGTGCGGGCTTCATGCTAATTCTATACCTGTCGGTTGTGCCGGTGGTCTTTCCCGACTCCGAAAACGACATCAACGTAACCCGCAGCCTGGCCGACGATAGTAGCACCGTCGCCGTGGTTCAGAAACGGGCCTTCAATCAGTTTTTTGACGGACAGGCTCACCTGACCGAAGGCCAGTATGCGCTGGCTGTGAAAAACTTCGAACAGGTGCTGAGATCATCGGATATTCGGCCCTATTTCCGCGAAGCAGCCCAATGGCATCTGGCCGTCGCCTATCTGAAAAGCGGTGAACCTGATAAGGCAGAGCGCGTATATGCCCAATTTACGCAGTGTATCGATTGTGAGTATCCGATCAAAACGGTTGACCGCTGGAAAATCTGGTGGCAAATCAAATGGGCACAGTGGCTCAGCTAATGTTTTTTGATCTTCATCGGTGAACATGTCCACATTTTCTTTTTTCCCGAATCGTAAAAGAGACATTGCCCGTCTGATCGAGCAGAGCCGACTGCTGTTCGATGCCGAATCGAAGCAAAACTTCGCCGAACAGGTTGGCGAGGTCTTCGATCCGCTGATCGATCGTCGTCTGTCAAAAGCCGAACGCGCCAATGAACCCCTACAGCAAACGATCCTTTTCGAGCTTTGTGGTCTGATCGGTACGCTGACCATTACGGATACGTATTTTATAGAACACTATAAGACCGTTCTGGATGATCTGATTGATGCCTGCCGCTGGAAAGTCCAGATCAAGGATATTCCCTTTGTGGAAATGGCCCAGAACAGCGGGCAGCGGCAGACGGACATTCGGCGGTGGATTACCCAGCTTCGTGAACGTCAGAAACCCAGCCATGCCCAGAAGTTGGCGCTCCTGCTAACTCCGACCGATCAACAGGAGGTGGTCTACCGAACATTGCGCTCCTTTCTGGCCTATCTGGAAAAACAGAATCAGCCTATCCACACAACCCCTTTATTCTGGCTTCGTAATGGGCGTGTTCAGCTGCGAATCAATCTTTTTCGGGAGTACTTACTCGAACAGATCGCACTGCGGGTATATTTATTCCATAAATCCAGCGAGGCCGGTTTCATTGAAGAGAGCCTGAGTAAAGTAAAGCACTGGGTAACGGCGCAGGTGGCCGATCGGGCAGAAGGAATGGGGCCGGAACTCATCGAAGGCATCAACGATATTGTCAGCAAGGTGAAACTGGAGTTCATCAACAAATGCCAGCGTTACCGGGCCGATCCGGAAACGTTTTATCTGGACGCCAGACTGACGAGTTATCTGACTGGTTTCGTTAAGCGAAGTGCCGCTATCAGCAAGCTTCTGGCCGCGCAGAAACAGGATAGTAATGAAGACGAACTGACCAGTAAAAACGCCAGTACTGAATACACGCCTTATGACGATGATCCGCATGAGGCCGACGATTTGGAGGATACTGATGATGCGTTTGCTTTCGATGCATCCGATCATCTGGAAGAGCTACGAAATATCATGCGTTCGTGTTTGAAACTGTTATGCGAAACGTGCCGCGACCTTATTACGAGACATTACAACGATGGGTTTAGCCAGCCAGTACCGTTCAAGACGCTGGCTATCGAATTTGGCGGATCGGCCAAAACCCTGGAAAGCAGGTACCAGAAATGCATGGAGCGATTAAAAAAGATGGCTCAGGACGCTTATAAAAAACAACAACTAATACCATACCCCCGATGACACCATCTCAACGTCGACGACTTATCGAAAAACGCCAGCGGGGTACACTGACTGAAGAGGAGAATCAGCAATATCAGGAATTGCTGCGGACTGATCCCTCCTTTTACGACGATGTCAATACGCATACCATGTTGACCGATGTATTCAGGCAGGATGCTAATCAGGAGTTATGGGAAGCTGCCGGTAAAGCACGCGCTAAAGCCCGCAAACGCTCTACCGTTCTGGCTACTGTATGGCGCCATCCATATGCCTATGCCATGGCTGCCTGTGTTTCAGTGCTACTTGTAGGTGTGTGGGTAGGTGAAGGAGACTGGTTAAGAAATCTTTTCACTCAGCCAGGCAGTACGCCACAAATCGTTAAATCAGAGAAACGGGATGTTCGTTTGTTGACAGACAACTCGACGATGGGATATGATGACTACGGTGGTTCAATATGGATACAATGGAAGCAGAATCAGCAACAAAAGATACCACAAGCCTATACATTCTGCCGTGACACATTGACTGTTTTTCTGAAAAATCCTCAGGATACTGCCCAGTGGCAGTCGGTGGGGTTGCGTTTTAATTCGGAGAAACAGATATTGTATGTCAGTAGGCTTAATAAACCGCTTCTACCACTCCTCGAATGTACTCAAGCTCCTCAATCGCTTCCATTCTCGCCCTGACCGGGCTAGTTGGAACTCTCTTTCTAGCTACGCCAGTCAAGGCGCAGTTGCTGCGTGATGGTGACCGCTGTGACTGTGAAGATATTCCTGTTAAAAAGAGGCAGGGTTATCTGATAAATGAAGAAAAGGCCATACAACTGGTCAGCCAGATGTTGGTCGATATTAAAAAGTATGCACCCCAGATTCGGTTTAAGGGTAAGATTAAAGTTATAGAGACTGATTGTCCCTACCCAAGCGCCTTGCTTTGTACCTCGACGGCAAATGGCGAAGAGCGATTGATCACTTACAACAATGAGTACCTAAACCGAATCTCCAAAGAAAAGAATAAATTGACCTGGGTAGATTGGCATGTACTAGCACACGAAGTTGGCCACCATGTGTTGGGTCATCTGGATGGTAGTAGCCCGATCAATCCGGCCCAAATAGCATTTGAGAAAGAACCAAAATCTGGTGAGGGCGATAAGGCTGTGAAGGGGCAAAATGCAAAACAAAAAGCATCCGAGAGGCATGTTAAGGCTAATCAGCAGGCCAAAGAAATAGAAGCCGATTTTTTTGCTGTATGGCTGCTTATGAATAGTAATGACCGGTTTTCGTTCAGGAGTTTTATCACTAGTTTCGATAGCATCTTCGTTCGTTCATCGGAACGGGAAAGCCAAAGGCGAACCACGACTAGAAACAAATCAGACCGCTCCCATGACTCATCTGTCGAGTCAGCATCGCATCCTTTTTTTGGGGATCGGCTTAAGGCAATGACGCAGTTTTGGGATAAACTCCAGGCTAAGCGTGTAACCCTTGCCAGAGCCCATTACTTTTCTGATGCAGCCAATGCCGCCTATGTTGAACTACAACCCGAACGTACTATTTGGGATCTGGGATTCGTGGTAGGCATGACAGTAGCAGGAAAGCCTGTGTTTACGTCAAATGGGCTACCGGTAGCTGGTCTGCTTTATTCGTTTCCTGATACGAAAAACTGGTATGCTGGCCTGAATATTAGCCGTTTTAAGTGGCATAGCCCCGTGCGTTATGAAGCAGATGTAGCTTTCTCGAGCCAGCGGTATGGTACAATGTTTGGCGATGGTAGCTCAAAGCGGCTGATCGAAACACTGGATTTGCGCTATTTGACAATCTTCCCGAAGGTTACCTGGAGTCCGTTGGGCCGAAAAAGCAATCAATTTGTTGCTAACCGGATTGGTTTCTTTGCGAGTGCAGGACCAACTTTGAGACTGCCGTTGGGCATCGACTATACTAATACGGCTACGACTGTAGCCCCGGCTAATGTCCCGACGCTTCAAGTATCCGTTAGTCCACGTGTAACAATAGGCATCGAATTGCTTAGAAAAACTATTCGGGCGGGTGCCTACAAACTTGCAGTAAGCTATGAGTGTCAGAATATTCAGCTCAATACCGATCCGCAACCTAAAACAAAATCACACAATTTAGACGTCACCCTTCAATACAATTTTACCCGCTGGTGAGAACCTGTAAAGTATTGGTTTCTGAGTAAGATTTCGCCATTATACCGGACGTTGGTTTACTAAACTGACAATTTTTGAAAGTAGGGCTTAGTGTCTGATTGTTAAGATATACTCTTGACAGTCAGATACTAAGCCCTACTTTTTTTGTGCCTCTCCGCTCGATGGATCATCTGATTTTCGCTTCGTTAAAAATACTTCTACAATTCACTGTTACCTCGGTCAGCTGGCAGGCATAAAGAATTAAAAGCCAGTTAGCAGATTCTCTCGGAGAGCTGGCCACCGATAACCTACTCACAATCAAAGACTATATTTTATGGTAAAACTAATACGCAATGGTTGGCTGGTACTCCCGCTTCTGATGCTGCTGACCAGCCCTTTAGCCGCTCAGAAAACACCTGAGATTACGCTCGAAAAAGTCGCTGAAAAATGCAAAGGACTTGCCCGCGACAAACGGGTGGTGGTGAAAGTGGCCCGCTTTAATGTATCGACCAAATCGGCCCAGGCTAATTCAACATTTGGCGATGAGTTAGCCACGATGCTGACCTCGGCTATTCAGCAGACCAACTGCTTCCGAGTTATGGAAATGAACCGCAATGTGGGTGATGCTACGGGTGAAATGGCTTTTGGTCAGGACGGTTTTACGGATGGCTCTGGTCCACAGGCTGGTAAAATGGTTGGAGCACAGCTAGTTGTGACAGGCGAAGTGACTGACTTTACCGAAGGGAATAAATCGACACAGGTTGGCGGCTTCAATTTTGGCGGCAATACGGCAACGCTAGGATTTACGCTGAAGCTGCTCAATCCACAAACAGGCGAACTGCTTTTCAGTCGCGACATCAACATGAAAGGTAATTCGTCGGGTTTTCGGGGTATGAAACTCGGTGGAGCGAATGGCCTGGCAATTGGGGGCTCTACCGAGAACCGTGCTGTGCAGGATGCTGTCCAGAAGGCCATTATCAAGGCTGTTGAGGTCATGTCGGATGCCAAAGATCAGATTGAAATGCCTGAGCCGATGAAACCGAAGGAAATCAAACGGTACACGGCCCAAAACTGTCAGATGCTCCGAAATGGCTCACCTAAAGTGATTATTCTGGTAACAGAAGCGACGACTGCCGGTACCGCCCGCGACAATACGACGACGGATCTGAATCGGCGTGAGCGCGAAATAGCACTCCGGGAACGGGAAGCGAATGTAGGCCTGGCGAGTGAGGTGGTTAAGGGAATATTTGGTGGCCGCAATCGGGACGCGAAAAAAGAAGAACCAGCCAGTCGGCAGACAGCCTCGTCGGCGGTGTTTAAACCCGTCGTGATCGAGCAATCGGCTACCGAGACAGAGTTAATTCGCCAGTTTGTCGAAGCGGGTTTCCGCGTCGTTGATCCCAAAATCTACGGAAAGATGCGACAGGTCGCTGACTCGTCAGCTGATCTGGCAGCTATGGCATCGCTCGGTCTGAAAATGGGTGCTAACATCATCGTTACAGGGCAAACGATTTCAGAACGTACCAACTCGCAGGGAGGAATGGTTTCTTGCCGGGCCCGGCTCGAAATTCGGGCCATCGCTACTGAAGACGGGTCGATTCTGGCGACGAATGCTGTGGCAGGTGGTGGTATTGATGTGTCTGAAGCGATTGCCAATAAAATTGCGATTCGGAATGCATCCGAGAACATGACACAGTATCTGCTCGAACGGTTGTGTTCCATGAACGTGCAGTTTGCAAGCGCTGGCGGTGGTGGTAAATCTACGGCAAGCCCGGCTGCCATTGCTTCCGTACCAGCAGCGGCTGTGACCGATATCGATATTGCCAATACCAGTTACGCGAAACTTACCGCGGTGGCCGAGTTCCTGAAGAAAAACTCCAAAGTAAAAGCTGTCCAGAAAAACCTGAAAGGCAGCGATGGTGTGCTTCATATTGAACACCTGGGCACAACCGATGAGCTGGTTGATCAACTCAGCAAAAATCCGGCAATCAAATTTGATGTCGTGAGCCTGGAAACGGGCAAGGCCAGCCTGAAAATGAATTGAATCGCTCTTGTTGCAACGCTTTCCGTTTCTACCACACCATAAAAGCCCCACAGCCATAAAGGCTATGGTGACGTGGGGCCATTTTTCTCAATTTACTTGATTTTACTTGTCATGAACATCCGAAAGGCACTATTGATTTTCCTGATTCTGGGCTCATTCTCTGGAATCGTATACGCGCAAAAATCGTCGATGGTAATAGCACCAACGGGTAATGCGGAAGGGCTCATCCGGGAAACCGTTGATGCCGGGCAGGAATTTTATCCGCGCATTAGCCCTGATGGAAAACTGCTGCTGTATAATAGCCTGGAAAAGACCACCTATTTCACACTCTCGGAGACCGGCAATCTGATGGCCAAGACGGATAAAAAACTCCGGATTATCAAGAAGGAAATTGGCTCCCCGGTTACGAACCCACTGGTTACCGATGCGGCTTATCCGACCTGGATGCCAAACAATTCCGGTATTCTTTTCTCTTACGTCAAACCGGTGCGTGCGGTCATTGTTCGTTCCAGCCTGGCCGGTGTTGGCCTGAACTATGTGTCGCAGGGCGAAATGGGAGAAGATGATGCTGAGCCTGTTATCACGCGGGACATGAGCAAAATTTACTTCACAACGATTATGGGACGAAGCCGGATGATCTGCTCAATGGATGCGAAAGGCGGCAATTTCACGGTCTTAACCGAAGGTGGACACCTGGCGCTTAATCCGAATGATAATACAAAAATTATTTACAACGCCCGAGTTGGCAAAGTTGTGCAGGTGTTTACGATGGACCTTAAAACAGGCCAGAAAGCCCAGCTCACCAATGGCGACTACAATAACAAGGATGGCGCTTTCTCGACGGATGGGAAATACATCGCTTTCGTCAGTAACCGCGAAAATCCAAAAAAGAGAAATCACCACCTCTATGTCATGAAAGTGGAAGGTACCGATCTGATTCAGCTTACGCAGGGCGATACGGATGAGGGCGACCCCTGCTTTGGGCCGGATGGCACCGTGTATTTCTATTCCAATGCGGATAAAAATTATAATATCTGGAAAGTGAAACCCCGCTATACGCGTTAATCCACCCCGTTTTTACCTTCAAACCAATCGATCAAATGAAAAAAATACTGCTTCTAACCACATCGCTGATCTGCTTTCACCTGTCGACTTATGCTCAGCTTCGTTTTGGGCTGACCGGCGGCCTGCAAACATCTAAGTTACAGGTAAGTGCATCCGGCCTCAGCGTCAATACCAGTGGTTTATTTGGTGTTCACGTGGGTGGTGTTGCCGAATATACCGTTAACGACAACTTCTTCATTCGGCCAGAGTTACTGTTCAGTTTTAAAGGAGGAACCCTAAGTGATGGTTTTGACAAATACAGAACGAGCCTGACTTATCTCGAAGTACCCATTCAGGCCGTCTATAAATACGAGGTAGGTAATGGCAAGCTGGTTGGCGGTATTGGACCTTACTTAGGCTTTTTACTGGGTGGCATGGATGATGATGAACGGATTGAAGTGGGTACGGACGTGAAAGCACTCGATGCCGGACTGCGTCTGTTGGGCGGTTATGAACTGACCGAAAAGAATCTGATGCTTAACCTGTTCTATAATGTGGGCTTAGCCAATATCAACCCCAGCTCTAGGGGAAAGCTTAAAAACAGCACGTTTGGCCTATCAGTCACGTACTTTCTGGGCGAACGATAGCCGGTTATGTGCCTGAAAACTCACCTGGCCTGATCGGATTCGGCTATTTTTTCTGTAGGAATGTTTACTTACAACTTCTATCCATAGCATTTTTGTATGAATCGACTTTTCACTCTACTCATTGGGCTATTGAGCCTTGCCTACCAGCCAGGCTGGGGCCAAACGACCGAAACGGAGCCTAACAACTCATTTACGCAAGCCAATTCTATCGCGTTGGACAATGAAATTCAGGCTTCTTTGCCTTCGGGCGATATTGATTATTTTAAAGTAACCATATCGACACCAGGAGTCCTGAATGTAGCCGTCGAAAAAGTACCAAAGGATATAAACATTGCTATTGAAATATTCAACGCCAGTACGGTCAGGCTAGCAAGTGAAGGGTCTAGAGGTTATGGCTTTAGCTCCTATGCCGATGCTCAGGTATGTGCTCCAGGTACATATTATGTGGTTGTGGCTGGCAATTATAGCTCCAGCAAGGAGACATTTACGTTAAAGGCTACGCTTGATGTCACGGATGTATATGAATGTAACAATACGTTCCAGACGGCTACACCGGTCAAAAACGGCGATAAGCTTAGGATTGCTTTAAATGATGCTGAAGATGTTGATTACTTTAAGATTGACATCAAAAAGCCAGGTATCCTATATGCCGCAACCGAAAATATTCCCACTGAGTTTGGCACCTATTTGCAGATCTATAATAGTGCTACGCAGTCTTTAGAACAATGGTCTTCCGGTAATGGCGCGAATGGATACATTGATTATACTATCTGTGATCCAGGAATATATTATGTTGTAGTCGCTCGAAATAACTACACAACGTATAGCCCAAAACTATTCGACTTTCGCATTGGTATTGACACCGCAGATGTGTATGAGTGCAACAACGCATTTACAACAGCGAAAGAAATAAAAAGTGGCCAGAAATTGAAAATTCAAATGGCCGACGAAGATGACGCTGACTACTTTAAAATCAATGTAACAAAACCTGGACTCCTATACGTAGCTGCCGAGAATATACCTAAGGAGTTTGGGGTCTATATGCAAATTTTCGACCCTGCTAATCGTGAAATCAGGCGTGTATCAGGCAATTCAGGCCAAAATGCTTACATGGACAAAAGTGTTTGTGGTGTAGGTACATATTATGTGGTGATAAGTCGAAACAACTACACAAATTATAGTTATGATCTTTTTGATTTAGTGGTGCTGCATGATACTACAGATGCATATGAATGTAACAACACGTTCACAGAAGCTAAGTCGATTTCAATTGCAAAGCCCATTAAGGCTACGTTGGCTGACGCTGAAGATGTCGATTTTTTCAAATTCACAGTTGATACGCGGACTACATTAATTGTTAAAATGTTGGATATTCCGGCGCAGGTTAGTTCGACAGTCCGTATCTATAATGCGTCCCAGAGCCAAATTCTACAGGCATTCAGTAATAATGAAAAAAGCCTGGTAGTCAATCGAAATGCCTACGACCCCGGAGTCTACTATATTCGTGTCGAACGAAACAGTAATGCATATAGCTATAATCCATATACACTGGAAGTAGCCCGAGATACTGTATTGCCGCCCAAATTAGCTGCCAATGTGTTAAGTATTTGCCCCGGCGGGGAAGTAATTCTGACTGCTAGTGAGTGTACTGGTACCGTAAGGTGGTCAACCAGTCAGACCGGACTAACGATTACGGTAAAACCGACAGCAGCGACGAGTTACACCGCGGTTTGTGAAGATGGAGGTCGGACTAGCAAGCCATCGACTCCATTGACAATTTCTATCAAACCAGTGCCGACCGCAACGGCATCGGCTAGCAGTAGTGGTAATTATTACGAAACCCAGACTATTCAACTGTCGGCTACCGGGGGCGGGACTTATCTCTGGCAGGGGCCTAATAACTATTCATCGAGTGTACAGAATCCTTCCATTGCGAATGCAAAAGCCGGTATGTCGGGCGACTATGTAGTTAAAGTGACAAATACCGAGAGCTGTACGGCTAGTGCCAGCGTGAAGGTGACGGTTTCACTCATTACGGGTATCGAACCCGACGCCGATGGCATTGGGCTAACTGTATCGCCTAATCCCATATCGGAAGAATGTACCATTAAGCTCGTACTTGATAAGCCCGCTCCCGCGATGGTGCGATTACTCAGTACGGCAGGTAAAGAAGTACGGCAATGGGAGTCGAACAAGTCCACACGTTTTCATGAAGCCACTTTTAGGCTAGCTGACCTGCCTGCTGGGTTATACATCATACAGGTAAAGGCTAATGACAAAACAGCAAGTGAAAAAGTACTCAAAAACTGACTATCTACCCCATTTTCCTAATGAAAACATACATGCTTTTACTAAGTATATTGGTTGTCAGCCTATTTGGCTGCGGTACGAAAGAACCTGAAAAGTCACTTTCAGAACGTATTCGGCAAGTATGGACGGTCAATATTGTCAAAGAAAACAGCACAACCGTCTATACAAAAGGAGCGTCAAGCAATCCTAAACCGGGTTATGGCCAATTCAAACTCGACCTCACTCAGGAAAAGACCGTTCGACTCACTGAAGTTGACAACAACACATTTGTGGGAACATGGACCCTGTCGGCTGATAATACGAAATTGACGCTTAGCGATCTGAATCCTCAGCCCTCAGGGAGTAATGGCACTATTGAGTATACCGTCGACAGCGACGCGAGCGAAACCGCCCTTAACTTGAATCGGCTGTCTCAAAACCTTAAAACGGGTGGTGTTAATACGCGCTATGAATTGACCAAGTAGAGCTGTGGCTGTTCTATCCACATGACGATCAGCTTTAATATCCTCTCGGAGAGGATATTAAAGCTGATCGTCAATTAGTTATCGTTCAGAATTAGGGGAACATTGCCCCGGCCGCCCATAATCACGATTTTGGCATTAGGCGATGCCGCCAGTTCACGCTGGGCCTTTATCTGTTCATACTGCAATTGCTTGTCGGATAGCCCTGTCGAAAGAATTTTCTGATAGTCGGCTATACCCTGTGCTTCAACGCGTTTTCGTTCAGCTTCCTGCCGTTCTTTCTGAAGTACGAACTGCATTTTCTGGGCATCCTGCTCGGCATTGATTTTTGACTCGATGGTTTTTTTGACGGAAGTAGGCAGGTCAATATTACGAATTAGCAACTGTTCCAGCATGAGTCCCCGTTTTCTGAAATCTACCTCAATTGTTTTGTAAATACGGGTTTGAAACTCATCGCGCCGGGTCGAATACAAGGCCACCGCATCATAATAAACGGCGTTGTCGCGAATACGGGTACGTGTGATTGGCCGAACAATTTTGTCCATATAATCGGTACCAATCTCACTGTAAATCTTTGGCGCATTGGCGGGTACTAACCGATACAGAACTGTCAGATCAATAACTACTTCCAGCCCATCAGCCGTTAAGACACGAATGGCATCATCACCTTGTTTTGCACCTTCATCGTTTGTTGCCGACATGGTGTAATTCTGTGTTTTAATGTCAAATTCTGTAACAGTAGCGACCGGATTGACAAAACTCAATCCCGAATTCAGTGTACGATCGCTTACATTACCAAACAGCGAGATGACACCGACCTGACCAGCGTCAATCTGACGGATGCTCGATGTAAGCAGACCAAGCACGATTAAAATAATACCGGCCACCTTGAGTGGGCGGGCAAAGCGCGAAAATGTTAGCGCAGGCGTATTGATGGCAAACCCGGCAATAAGCGCGAAGATGCCCAGAATAAAAAAGAACATGATTATTGGGTAGATTAAGACAAGTACTGACTGGTGGCATACTATTGAAAATAGTGCCGGTTAAGGGCTTCCCGAAAAGAAAAGAGCTGCATAAAATGACTCCTGTAAAGAGTGAAGCAATCAGCCAAATTTATCGGCGCTGGGGCGGAGTCATGAGAATGGATCTACTTGAAGAACAGGCTAAAAGTAGATGATTAAGGCAAGGAAACCAAGGAGTTATACAGGAATGGAAACAGGGTCTGGCAGTTGGCTGCGGGCTAGGATAAACAAAAGAAGAGGGCACAAAAAAAGCATCCGGTAAACAACCAGATGCCTTTCTTGACCACACTATTAACCCTTCAGCGTGTTAGCGTGATTTTTTCTTGTCTTTGCCAACTGGAGCGACAGCAGGCGTTGCTACTGTCTGAGCGTCTTTCTGGGCAACGACTTCACCTTTCAGATAAAGAACTGTCTGGCCACCTTCTGCGTTGCTGGTTACCGTTACCGATTTGTTGAACGGCCCGGCAGCAGCGGCATTGAACGTAGCCGATACACTACCCGTTTTGCCCGGCATTACTGGTTCGCGGGTCCAGCTCGGCTTGGTGCAGCCACAAGAAGCGGTAGCATCGTTGATAACGACAGGATCAGTACCAGCGTTTTTGAACTCAAACACGTAGGTAACTGGTTTGCCTTGTTCAACTTTACCGAAGTCATGAGTTTCTTTGGCGAATTTCAGGACTCCCTTCTGCGCGTAGCCAACTGCGACGAACACAAATAAAGCTACGAAAAGTGAAAAAAACTTTTTCATTGGACTAAACGGAATTATGGTTTGGTTGTTTAAGTAAGATACTTACTAATCAATTCCAGAGCAAAGAGTCTGCCAAAGGCTAACTGCTTGTTGTTGACTTAACAAAGAAACAGAAAAAATCGTTTTTTTGAAAGCTGGCTTGTTTTGCTTTAAATTTACTTTCTCATGACGCTTGGATGACCCAGGTCACCCACTTCATCTAAAAAACTAAATGTTGGACGCTTTCAACCCGTAGCTCTGCTGTGATAGCAAACGAACAACTCCGCTCGACTGATATTCTGACTCGCGAAAAAATCCTATCTGATTATCGAATGGCTTGCGAAAGCCGCCAGGTAAGCTTATTGGGCCGTCGTGATGTTATGGGCGGTCGGGCGAAATTCGGAATCTTCGGCGATGGCAAGGAATTGGCGCAGCTCGCAGCCGCCAGTGCTTTTCGTCAGGGTGATTTTCGATCGGGTTATTATCGCGACCAAACCTTTGTGGCCGCACTGGGTGAGCTTCGCTGGACGGAATTTTTCGCCCAGTTATATGCTCATACCGATATCGAGGCAGAACCCAGCACGGCGGGCCGGTCTATGAATGGCCATTTTGCTACGCGCTGGCTCGACGAACAGGGGTTGTGGCGTAATCAAACGGAATTGTTTAATTCGGTTTGCGACATTGCCCCAACAGCAGGCCAGATTCCACGGTCGCTCGGCCTGGCTTATGCATCCAAACTTTTCCGGAATAACGATGCCCTGCATAACCTGACAAATTTTTCGCATAACGGCGATGAGGTCGTATTTGCCACGATCGGCGATGCTTCTACGTCGCAGGGAATGTTCTGGGAAACCATGAATGCGGCTGGCGTATTGCAGGTGCCGTTATTGATGTCGGTCTGGGATGATGGCTATGGCATTTCGGTACCCGTCGAATACCAGACAACCAAGGGCAGTATTTCAAAAGCGTTAGCTGGTTTTCAGCGTGAAAGTCAGGATGAAAAAGGCATCGAAATTTTTACCGTAAAAGGCTGGGATTACGTTGCCTTGCTGGAAACCTACCAGCAGGCTGCCCGGATTTGCCGGGAAGAACATGTTCCGGTACTGGTTCATGTACAGGAACTTACTCAGCCTCAGGGTCATTCATCATCCGGATCACACGAACGCTATAAATCAAAAGAACGGTTATCGTGGGAAACCGAACACGACTGTAATCGAACGTTCCGCCAGTGGATTCTTAAAAACGGCTATGCATCTCACGACGAGCTCGAAGCTATTGAAGTAGAGGCCCGGCAGACAGCTAAAAAAGCGCGTACCGATTCCTGGCATGCCTTTGAACAGTCGATGAAAGGAGATTTCGATTCGGCCATTGTATTATTACAACAAGTTGCGCGCCATAATCCGAAGTCAGCTGAATTGATGGCCATTCGGGAGGAGCTACGCAAAACCGTTAATCCCCTTCGCCGGGATGCTGTTGCCGCTATTCGAAAGGCGCAACGATTGCTTCGAAATGATACGGGCGCTTCCCGTTCTCATCTGAAAGCCTGGTTAGAGCGAACAAAGGAGGAGAATGCCGACCGTTACAATTCTTATTTATATAGTCATTCACCTGAGTCGCCCATGCTGGTAGAACCCCTACCAGCGCATTATACCGACGATTCGATAGGAGTGGACGGTTATATTCTGATGCAGCGGTATTTTGAGAGTCTGTTTGAACGGGATGCGCGCGTAGTGGCTCTTGGCGAAGATGTTGGCCTGATTGGCGACGTCAATCAGGGCTTCGCCGGTTTACAGGAAAAATTCGGTGAAGTTCGGATTACCGATACGGGCATTCGTGAAACGACCATCATCGGACAGGGTATTGGCCTTGCCATGCGTGGTTTACGGCCTATCGTCGAAATTCAGTACTTCGATTATATTTTCTATGCGCTGGCAACGCTCACAGACGATCTGGCAACGCTGCTTTACCGAACAAAGGGTGGTCAAAAGGCTCCGCTCATTATCCGGACTCGTGGACATAGGCTGGAAGGAATCTGGCATTCCGGATCACCACTGGGTGCCATGCTCGGTAGCCTGCGTGGTATTCATGTACTGGTGCCTCGCAATATGACGCAAGCCGCCGGTTTTTACAATACACTCATCAAAGGCGACGATCCGGCACTGCTAATCGAATGCCTGAATGGCTATCGGCTCAAAGAAAAAGTCCCCGATAATCTGGCTGAATTCTGTGTGCCGCTGGGGGTACCGGATGTATTACGAAGTGGTACTGACGTTACCGTGGTTACCTACGGTTCAATGTGCCGTATTGTGCTGGAGGCCGCCGGGCAGCTAGCCGAAATGGGGGTAAGTATTGAGGTGATCGACGTACAAACCTTGTTGCCATTTGATGTTCATCATTCCATTGTCGACTCCATAAAGAAGACCAACCGGGTTATATTTGCCGATGAAGATGTGCCTGGTGGTGCATCGGCCTACATGATGCAACAGGTCGTGGAGGGGCAAAACGCCTATCGCTACCTGGACTCTGTGCCCAGAACAATTTCGGCAAAAGCACACCGACCACCGTATGGGTCAGATGGCGATTATTTTTCAAAACCGAACGTTGATGATATCATTGACGTGGCTTATGCAATTATGAGTGAGTGCGAACCGGATCGGTTTCCGCCTATCTAGCGAATGAATGATCGGCCAGGATGCCGGCTTTCGCTCTTTAAAAATGGCTTATTTCAACGATATAAAAGCGGGTATCCGAACTACGCTCAAGGGTCTGAGTCTAACGTTCAGGCACATACGTAATGCAACGCATCGCCGAACGGCCGAGGGTATTGCAGAGGCTACTTATTTTGACCAGCAAAATGGTCTTGTTACGCTTCAATACCCCCACGAGCAGCTTCCCATTCCCGACAATGGCCGCTATCGACTCCGTAATGAAATCGATGATTGTATTGTCTGCGACAAGTGCGCTAAAGTCTGTCCCGTCGATTGCATCACGATCGACGCCATCAAAGCAACGGAAGAGGTTGGCCGGGCATCAGATGGTTCACCGATTCGGCTGTATGCTGCCACATTCGATATCGATATGGCCAAATGCTGCTATTGCGGCCTTTGCACGGTTGTTTGCCCGACCGAATGCCTGACAATGGACAAAAAGTTTGATTATAGTGAGTTTGAGCTTGGAAAGTTAACCTATGAGTTTGCCAATCTGACAACGGAAGAAGCAGACGAGAAGCGGAATTTATACGAACTGTTTCTACGGGAAAAAGAAGAACAGAAAGCCGCTCAGGCTGTGGCAAAAGCCGCGTCTCAACCATCAACCGCTCAACCGGCCAACAAACCTAAACCAGCATTTCGGCCAACTCCTAAACCAATAGCTACTCCGCCATCTTCTGAGCCTGCCAATGCTTCGGGGGCATCTATGGACCATCCATTAACCGATGCTACACCCGATGAAATGCAGCATATTGCACAGGGAGGCCTTGAGTCAATGAAACATCCTGTATTCCGCCCCGCTAAAAGGCCAGCAGGCCCTACAACTGGTGTTCCGGAAGAAGCGGATAGTGATGAACCCACAAAGGAATCTACAACTGCACAGGAATCGACGGAAACTGCACCGAAGCCAAAGGTGGCTTCCGGTGGCTTCCGCCCGACAATGAAACCGGCTAAATCCACCACTACCGATTCGGCTGAAAAGTCAGATTTACTGGAGTCGGGAGAGCCGCCCAAACCTAAACCGGTCTTTCGGCCAACCATGAAACCACCCAAGCCGGTAACGGATGATTCGGCAACAACTTCTGAGCCTCAACCGACCAGCGAAGAACCAATTACTGAAGCCAAACCTCGCCCGGTTTTCCGCCCGACGATGAAGCCCAAAACGGCTCAGTCTGGAGCGGCTCCAATTGGTCCCGAGAACCAACCGGCTATCGATAAACCAGTTGACGAAACTCCCGAAATGCCAGAGCCAGCTACCCAAAAGCCTAAGCCCGTTTTCCGACCGACGATGAAACCGAAACCCAGTCAGCCAGCTGCTGAGCCGGAGGAAGGAGAAAAAACGACAGCGACTGCGGATAGCACTCCAGTTACTGAAACGCCCAAGCCCAAACCTGTTTTTCGGCCAACGATGAAACCCAAAGCACCACCATCAACCCCACCGTCGAACGACGATGGAAAATCAGCTTAACCAGAAAAATTCCGACGAATTAGTGATTCAGATAGCTTTTTATGGATTTTCTGCTCTGACATTAGGCGGGGCACTAGCGGTCCTATTAACCCGTAACGTTCTCTATGCCGCCTTTTTTCTATTATTGACCTTGTTGGGTGTTGCTGGGATCTTTGTGTTAGCGAGTGCCGATTTTCTGGCTGTAGCACAGATCATGATTTATGTTGGGGGGGTATTGGTATTGGTGATTTTTGGCGTCATGCTTACCCATAAAGCAGTATCCCCAACCGAGACAAACAGCCAGTCATCAAACCGCATACCAGCCTTGAATCGGGCCGGTGCCTATTCATGGTTAATAGCACTCGTGACCGCTGGACTGCTATTTGTTGCTCTCTATACGTTATTGGCCCGCGCTAATTTTACCTTACTGGAGCGTCCTGTAGGCTGGCAGACAACGATTGGCACGATCGGCAAGCAACTCATGACAGAGTATGTTGTCCCTTTTGAAATCGTTGGAATTTTATTGCTGGCTGCCTTGGTTGGGGCTACTTATCTCGCAGCCCCACTTGGGAAAAAAGGCAATTAAAGAGACAGGATTAGTAAGGTCAGTTGGCTAGATTTATTTCCCCTAATCACGTTAAGGACCGGGACACGACGCTAGTAGTCTCCTCCGGCACCACCACCACCAAAACTACCACCGCCAAAACCACCGAAGTCACTACCACCTCCGCTGCCACCGCTGCTCCATCCACCCCCCGAACTACCCCAGCCTGAAGTTGGGAAAAAGACCGGTGGGAAAAAGCCGCCACCGCGATTACGGTTACTGCCTCCGCCACTCCGACGAGAAATAACGAGGATAATCACGAAGATGATAACGGCCCAAATAAGGAATTCACCCCAGCCATCCCCATCAGACTGCTTCGGTTCGGCGTCATATTCACCACTCGCGCGCTTGATGATTTCGGTTGTTGCAGCATCTAACCCCTGGTAATACTGTTCCTGTTTAAAGGCCGGGGCAATCGTATTGGTAATAATTCGTTTGGCAATAGCGTCGGGAATAGCGCCTTCAAGGCCATATCCGGGTGCAATGAAGACTTTGCGGGTTTGGGTTGCCCAGGCAATCACCAGCCCGTTGTTTTTGCCCTGCTGACCAACGCCCCACTTACGACCTACCTGAAACGCAAAGTCGCCAATCGGATAAGGTTCAGTTGTTTTAACAATAACAATGGTGATCTGCGTCGATGTCGAGTCATTATAGGTGCGCAGTTTCTGCTCTAGCTGAGCCCGTTCGTTACTGCTCAAAATACCAGCAAAGTCATTAACCAGCCGTGGCGGATTTGGTTTATTGGGAATGGCCGTGTTAGCCTCATCAGTTGCCGTATCCTGCGCCAGCAGATTACCCGGTAACGCCAGGCAAAACAGCAGGATTACCAGGCCAATGAACTGAATCGATCGGTATTGAAGGGTGGGTATGTTCACGGATGTGTCAATCAAACGAAATTTCATCGGCGAGTTCGTTGGTATCGGTTTCGCCGTCATATGGAAAGTACTGCTTTAACTGTTGTCCAGCTTTTTCAATTCCCCGGCTCAATCCTTCAACATAATGCCCGCTAGCAAAATGGCTTCGAATCAGGTCTTTCGTACTTTCCCAGAAATCGGCAGGGACTTTGTCATTGATTCCTTTATCGCCTACCACCGCAAACTTTCGGTCAGCGTGGGCCAGATAAAATAGGACCCCGTTTTGTTCTTTAGTCTGGTGCATACCCAATTGGGCAAATACGGCAATAGCGCGCTGAACAGGGTCGGCAGTAGCACAGTGCGGCTCAACGTGTACCCGGATTTCACCCGATGTTGCCTTTTCGGCTTCCCGGATGGCGTTAACAATACGTTGCTGATCCTCAGGAGTAAATGGATTCGTTTGCATGGGCATGGGGCCTGGAGCATATAGGCATGAGCACAGAGTAAAGCTTTTCCATGCTCACGCCATCATGCCACTGCTCATTAAAACTGCACCGTTGGGGCGCTTTGTGCTGCTTGCGAAGCTTCGAAGAACCCTTTAACGGGGAATCCGAAAATACCGGCGAAGATATTATTCGGGAACGACCGTACGGATTGATTGTAAGTCTTAACGGCTCCGTTGAAATCGTTTCTCGAAACAGCGATCCGGTTTTCCGTACCTTCCAGTTGAGCCTGTAGCTCAGAAAAATTCTGGTTGGCTTTCAGATTCGGGTAGCTTTCTGCTACCGCCAGCAGCCGCGATAACGAACCGCTAAGCTGATCCTGTGCGGCCTGGAATTTCTGGATATTTTCTGGCGTCAACTGGCTGGCATCGAGTTTCATACCGGTTGCGTTTGCCCGTGCCTGAATAACTGCCGTTAGTGTGCTCTTTTCGAAGTTTGCGGCTCCCTGAACCGTCCGGACAAGGTTTGGTATGAGATCGGCCCGACGCTGGTATTGCGTCTGCACCTGCGACCATTTTTCCTGTACATTGGTGTCATTTTGAACAAGGCCGTTGTAGGAACTACAACCATACATGCCCAAAATCAGGGCAATAACCACCACAATAATTAATGTTCTTGACATGGTCTGTTAAGATGGGAAAAGTTGTTACTGAGTTAAAGTTGAACAAAACTCGTTAAATTGTAACCTTAAAACTACGTCAACGGTTTTTTTCCTCGATTGTCCACTTGTTTGGGTTGATGACTGGTAGGGGGTAAGTACTGCCCAGAACAACGCCATATTGCGCTTGTTCAGCCGATGATAAGGTATAAACCGTGTGAATCGTGTCCGCCGGAACTGCCGCTAGTTCCGGAAGCCAGCATTTAACGTAATCGCCGTGTTTATCATAGTGCATTGCCTGACTATAGATGTTGAAGTGGCGGTTTTCTCGAGGATCATTGCCAACGCCAGCAATATAATTCCAATTCCCCCAATTGCTACAGGGGTCGTAATCAATAAGTAAACTTTCGAAATAAGACGCTCCCCACGTCCAAACGATACCCAGGTCATTGGCCAGAAAACTACTGACGTTTTGCCGCCCTCGGTTAGACATGAATCCTGTTGCATTCAGCTCGCGCATGTTTGCATCGATAAACGGAATACCGGTTTTGCCGTCAGCCCAGCGCCTGAACCGATCAGAATCGCGAAGCCATGTTTTGGTTAAATTTTGCTGAATACCGCTTGGCTTAAAGAGCCGGGTTCCGTAGCGAAGCGCAACAAAGCGAAAGTAATCACGCCAGATTAGCTCAAAAATGAGCCAATAAGTTGATTCGTTTTTAACCCGTTCGGCTTCGTAGCGCTTGATTTCCTGATAGATAAGTCTGGGCGACAGACAGCCGAGCGATAGCCAGGCCGAAAATCTGGAGGAATAAGATTCGCCTAACAGGCTATTACGAGTCTCTTTGTAGGTCTTGATCAACTCATCTTCCCAGACGTAGCGTTGGAGTCGTTCCAGCCCCGCTGTTTCACCTCCTTTAAAGAGCGATCCTGTTCGGTTTGACTCCTCAATCTGTTTGGCAGAAAAGCCAAATGTCGCTAGCGAAGGGAACTCTTCTGAAGGAATGCCAGCAACGAATCGAATGGTTTTTGGGGTAGCAATAGGCTTTCTTACGTCGGAGTGGGCCTCTACTTCGTGGCGAAACTGGGTGAAGGTTGTGGGTAAACGCGAAACCCAGAAGGGTAGATCACGGACATGGTAAAGCGTTGATACCCAAAACAAATCAAGATCAATGTTAAGCGGTTTGAGCCGTTTACTCAGATCCGATTCAGTATCCGTCTCGTCTTCAGTGACCTCCTTGCTGGCGTAAACGGCTTCGGCCTCGCTGTCTTCGGCCAACTGAGCCAGAATTTTTGCGGAATGACCGACCCGAATGATCAGGTCAGCGCCTTTAGCCTGTAGCGACCTGCGTAGATCGGCTACGGCCTCAAGCATAAACTGAGCACGAAAGATGCCGGTTTTTCGAAAGCCAAGCTCAGGCAATTCCTCAAACCAGCGTGGTTCGAACACAAATACGGGAAGCACTTCGTCGGCCGTTTCGAGAGCACGGGCGAATCCTTCGTTATCGTGCAGGCGGAGATCGTTACGAAACCAGTATAAAATACGTTTGGCCATATCCGTTTACAATAGGCAGGGTTATAGTAGACAGTAACAATATCGGAAAAATACAGTTCCGCTCCTGTTCCATAAACTAGCCATATGGCCTGCTATAAACCTACCCAATGACTACTGTTCGTTCAGCGCCCAGTTGTAATCCAGAAATGAAATTGGAGTGTCCTTATTGATTTTCGTTTTTGAATACTGATTTACCCAGTACTCAATTGATCTGTTGTTTTCATTCCAGTCTCCTTTATACCAATCGAAGTATTTCGACAGGCTGGCCTTTTGGGGAGTAATGGCATTTTTTGCCGGATTATTCAGAAAATCGCTACCCTGATCATCGAGTTGGGCAATCAGCTTATTGCCCTCATAAGCTTCATTACGCAGACGGGGGCACGACCGGGCCGCACACACTAGCGCGAAATGAATACGTGGTTCGTTGAATTTCTTACGCAGCGTGCCATGTTCGATATTGTCGAGACTCATCTCCTCGCCACCAATTTTAAAAAATTTACTGGCCCAGGGTGTCGTTACGAAGGGAATCTTGATCTTGGAGCCAATGTCTTTAATACTGGCAACCGGGTAATGGTTTAGGATCAACAGAATGGTATACGCATTGTAGGCGTTTATCCAGTAAGCCATTTGGTCGTTTTTGCTCCACTTGTCGGTCGGAGGGTTGTTACTGATTACATCAAGGTATTTTTTCAACTCTTTCTCATCCGCCTTAAAACCTTTATAATTGACAAGCCCTTTTTCATTGACGTATTTTTTTAGAAGCCGGTCATAACTGCTATGATCAACTGGAGCGCTCGTTGGCAGCGCAGAACTGGTAGCTATATCGGTAGGAGGAGTAAACGCTGCCAGCCCAGCCAGGGTAAGACCGAGTAGGCCAATAGTCATTCCTTTTAGGATGCAACGTGTCATGAATTTTTCGTTTGTTTACGGATACATACGCAAGTAAGTCGTAAAAGGTTTAACCTCATACCGGCAGGTAGATATAACTAATCAAACGCAATGAATCTTGATTTAACCGGAAAAACTGCCCTTGTAGGTGGTAGCACACAGGGCATTGGCCGAGCTTCGGCCATTGAATTGGCTTTACTGGGAGCAAACATTGTTCTAATGGCCCGAAACGAAGATGCGCTTAAAGCCACGTTAGCCGATTTAGACATGACTAAAGGGCAAGTCCATCGTTACCTGGTCGCCGATTTTAGTCAACCAGGCGTTGTAACTACAGCTATTACGCAGCACCTGGCCCAGTTTCCGGATCTCCATATTCTCATTAATAACACAGGCGGTCCAGCGGGTGGTCCGCTGATTGATGCCAAACCTGAAGAGTTTGTGCAGACGTTTCATAACCATCTGCTCAATAATCAGGCCCTGGTTCAGGCTATCGTACCGGCCATGAAACGAGCCGGTTATGGACGAATTGTGAATATTATTTCCACCTCCGTTAAACAGCCCATTGTGGGCCTGGGGGTATCGAATACCATTCGGGGAGCGGTTGCGCAATGGGCTAAAACACTGTCGCTGGAAATCGCCCGCTTTGGTATCACGGTCAATAATGTACTGCCTGGGTACACACGTACAGCTCGTCTGGATGCCGTGTTATCGATGCGCTCAGGGGCATCCGGGAAAACTGAAGAGGAGGTATCTGCTCAAATGGAAAGCGAAATTCCGACGGGACGT
The DNA here is from genome assembly GCF_011604685.1 of Spirosoma aureum. Taxonomy (NCBI): domain Bacteria; kingdom Pseudomonadati; phylum Bacteroidota; class Cytophagia; order Cytophagales; family Cytophagaceae; genus Spirosoma; species Spirosoma aureum. Next base: position 1,267,386 of record NZ_CP050063.1, read on the forward strand.
TTCGCTACGGCCGAGGAGGTTGCGGCTGCGGTAGCATTCCTGTGTACACCGGCCGCGGCATCGATTAACGGGATCAATGTTCCGGTAGATGGTGGCAAGACGGGAAGTTTATGAGTAAATTATAACGTCGTAGCGTCGTAAAATGGAATTGTAGTCTTGACTAGTATGCTTATCAACTTTACGACGCTACGACTTACACCAAACTATTCTTAAACGCATAGGCGACCATTCCGGCGGTATTTTTCGTGCCGGTTTTTTCGAGAATGCGTAAACGGTGTCCTTCAACAGTACGTGGGCTAAGGAAGATTTTTTCGCTTATCTCATTGGTCGAAAGTCCTTCGCAAATCAACATCAAGACTTCCTTCTCCCGTTCAGAAAGCAGGATTTTGCTGTTGTAAAACGAATTCGCGGGCTTCGTGACCGTCGTTTTGTTTGTCATTTTGCGAAGCATCGCTTTGGAGACAAACTCATTTAGATAAACACCTTCGTCCATTACCTTCCGAATCGCTTTTTCAACCTCGCCCGCTTCGGCATCTTTGAGCAAATAACCACTAACGCCTTTTTCAAGCAAATGAAGTACCATTCGGTCTTCGTCGTGCATGGTCAGGACAACGATTTTGATAAGCGGGTAATTCTCGCGGAGATAGTCGGCCGTGGCGGTTCCGTCCATGACTGGCATTTGCAGATCGAGCAGTACAACATCCGGCGTTTTGCGGGGAATTCTTTCGATTAGCTCCTGTCCGTTACTTGCTTCAAGTAGCAACTCAAAATCATGAATCTGCCCCAGAATGGTGGCCATACCGACTCGAAATAGGGTGTGGTCGTCGCAGAGTGCCAGTTTGATTTTTCGCATGAGAGTGGGAGGTAAGGTTCTGTTCAGTACTTTGTTGATCTGTTGGTCGTCTTATTCGGGTGCAAGGCAAACAACCGAATAGTAAAAAATTAAGCAAACAAACGAACAACTGAACAGACAAGCAAATTAACCTAATAAAGCCACTGGCTGAGGAGCTTGTAAATGGATTTGTACATGAATTTGCGAACCTCTTCCAGGGGCTACATCGAAGGTTACGTGACCATCGACTACGCTTAACCGACTTTCAATATTACGTAATCCAAGACCTCCCTGTTTACTTTCGGTAACGGCATCAAAGTCAAATCCTACACCATCATCCATGACCGATAGTCGAACCGCATCGGTAATGCACTGTAACTGAATGGTTATGTGGCGGGCGCGGGCGTGACGTATCGCATTGTTAACCAACTCCTGGGCAATTCGGTACAGCATTAAATCAATGGATGCCGAAAGATGTCCCATATTTTCGGGGCAATCCAACTGCACCTTTAATTCACTATCATTGGCACGGTCGGCTAATTCTTCGAGTGCTGGCAACAAGCCAAAGCGTTCGAGTGTTGTGGGTACCAGGTCGCGGCTGATCCGACGGACATTCGTCATTGTTTCGTCGATCATCGAGCGGGTTTTCTGGACATGAAGATTTATTCGAATATTATCTTCATCTAACTGCCGCTCTAACTGATTCAGGCTCATTTTCGTTACCGAAAGCATGGTGCCAATACCATCATGCAGGTCTTCGGCAAGTCGCCTGCGCTCTTCCTCCTGCCCCCGGAAGGTTGCAGTCATCAGTTCTCGCCGGTGTTGCTCCTGCAATTCTTTAAGGGCCAGTTGCTGCTTTGCCTGTTTTTGCTGGTAATAGGCCACGAAGATGATGATGAACACTGCCATCATCAACAGCACGGCTGTACCAACGGCAATAACAAAACCAGAGTTCATCGATGTTGTGTCTAATTATGGCCGTAGCCAAATAAAGTAAAGTTGACTAAATTGGCCTAGATTTCAAAAAATAATAATTAACATTGAGCGAATGGTAAAAAGAAGGATTTATTTATAATGAATATAATTACTTGTCGGATGTTTATTTATAATAAGTTTTCACGTTCATATTTACTGAACCATATACCGATCGACGAAAGAACGACGAGCAGAATAAATAATACATTGTTAAGATTCCAATATGTATCAAATGTTCGATCATCAATTAGAGTAGGATTAAAAATAATTTCACTAAAAATAGAAATAAAAAAAGTACCTGTTGCATAAATAATTATGCCAGAACTTACCCAGAATAGGCTGTGAATCAGTATGTTCTTTATTCGCATGTCGGCCAAGGTTTTGTTGAAATACATTAATACCAATATGATTATATAGGCTCTATACGCGAATAATTCAACTGCTGATATTTCCAGAAATTTAAAGTAAGCTAAACAAATAATAGAAAAAAGTATAGATAATCCTATAATTAATCGTTTGGCCGAGGACGTTTTAAACGCAGAAATATAGGCAGTTGTTAAAAGTAATATTCCCCCAATAGGATATATATTCAGAACAAAAAGATTATTTTTCTTGATCAGGCCAAGCCAGATCATATACGTATCTCCAATAAGATACATACTGAAAAATAATAAGATAATTCTTAAATTATTACTTAAAAATTTATAGTTAATTATACCTATAATAATGGGTAGGATACTGCTAAGATCTGAGATAAAATCCAAAGGATATTTCTCAAATAGTAGCAGTAGCCTTTCCAGCATCATTTTGACTAATTTAATTAGTATCAGCGCAATGTCTCGGGCAGGGCAGGCCGTCTCCTAAGGTATCGCCATCTTCTGGGCCGTCTTTCAAACCACTCGTACTGTTTTGAATGGTAATATCCTTTCCTTTGGCATCAACGGCAGTTAATAATACACGAGGTTTAAGCTGACCAATGCCTTCCTCTGTTGGTTTCCCATCGATATCTTCCCACCGTTTGGCATGATGAACACGAATGCCAACGCAATCGGGGTGGTTTAAGAGTTGTTTTATCTGATTGATACCGAAATATTCTGAACGAACATAATCGTCTTTAGCTAAACCGACAGCTAATTTACGATCACGGTAAGCACTCGTCATCGACTTGGTTTCGTAGGGAGTAAGAAAACGGCCAGCGTTTTCAGTAAAAATAGCAGCCATACTATTGTCAAATAAAGAAGAAATTAACTGCCGAAAACTATTACTAAACGCTGGGCTTGTCAATTAAATGCAGGGGATTTGTGTATTATACGGCTCTATCCTAGCTTAATCAGGTATTTCTACGTAGTAAATTACGGGCTTCTGCCTATTTGTATTGCTCTATGCAAAAACAGGGTTTTTGCTCTTAAATACATGCTGGTGCGTGCGTTATCTTTGTATCGTAGCTGATGGCTAGCCACAGCAACGTTATTTTCTCATCTCATAGGTTAGGTTAGGAAAACCCTGTCAACGGATTGATTGACAGGGCTTTTTGTTTAATGCCCGAACAAACCTATAAGCCTCCTAAATACAGGCACTTAAATTGGGAGAAGATTGTCTTTGGTGCTTTACTTTTATTGATTCATATCAGTTAGTGGACCAATATGCCTACTTCCTGATGGCGGAAAATGGTCTGTCAAACACCAGTTATTACCTTAACATCTTATGGCAGTAGTGAAAAGGAAAGTTAACTGCCTGTCTAAAGGGAGTTTGTTAATAAATCTTCGTTCTTATACTTATCTATTCGTCTGGTTTTTCTCTTTGCTTAGCACCTCTACTTTTGCTTCTAACTGCGCGATATATTCCTTTAATGGTACTAAGACCTCGTTGATTTCATCTATAGTATACCGTGGGGTTATGTATTGGGGACAATTCCAGTCATAAGCCCGAACATGCAGTAATACCATGCGTTCGGACGTATGCTCCGAATCCGTCGAGTCGAGTTGACTCAACAGGTCGGGACGATCAGCTAGCTCAATGATTTCAGCTTCGGCATAGATTTTCAAGCGAGTTCGCCGGGCATAATCCATGAGGATCAGCGATACCTGTGGATGTGTCAGAATATTGCCAGCCGAAATGTATTGCTTATTGCCTCGATAATCGGTGAAACCAATTGTTTGTGAATCAAGAACTCGGAGGAATCCTTTGGGGCCGCCCCGATGTTGGATATAAGGAAAGCCATTTTCTCCGATACTGGCTAAATAGAAGCTATCGCGCTCCTGAATAAAGTTGATTTCGCGTTGCATTAGCCCGTTGAATGTCGACTGTTGCTCAACACGGGCATAAACCTGGCGGCTACCGGCCCGTTCCTGCAAGGCCTTAATGGCATCGGTAAAAGCCAAAGAGGCATAGTTTGTTGCCATTTTCTGACTGAGAAATATGTTGAAGTCAGTCTGGCCTTTTACAACACAGACTGGCTTTTACGTTAAAAAATTCTCCGTTCCTGTTCGGTAATGGGGGCATCATTGATGCTTGCATAGCGTTTGGCCATCAAACCGTTCTGATCAAATTCCCACAGTTCATTGCCGTAACTACGATACCACTGACCAGTTTCATCGTGCCATTCGTACTCAAAGCGCACGGCCATCCGGTTTTCCCGAAAGCCCCACAGTTCTTTTTTGAGCCGATAATCCAATTCGGTAGTCCACTTTCGAGTCAGAAAAGCTTTAACCTCCTCACGCCCGTTGATAAACTCGGTTCGGTTCCGCCATTCGGTATTCAGCGTATAGGCCAGGCTGACCCGCTCAGGATCTTTGCTATTCCAGGCATCTTCGGCCATCTGTACTTTCTGACGGGCCGTTTCCAGGGTAAAGGGTGGAAGGGGTAATCGTTGGGTAGTCATAGGTGTGTAAATCTGGTTGAGAATAGTTTCATCCCACATCGTGTCACCACATTCTTCGTTGACAAAGGGGACATCATCTAAGTCGTTGATCGCGGTCATGATTCATAAAGAGAATAGGCGGATTGGATTCTGGTATCCGCTAAGTGAAATGAATGAAGCAGTCTGCTAGGTTACCTTGGGTGCTCTTTTCCCTGCTCGATTCGTTAGTTAATGAGAAAATCAGTTTCTATGTCGTGTAATGCCTGCTCAAATAGAGTTGGCTGATTGAGGGTCTGTGCGAGAATTAACGAGCCCTGAATTCGAACCAAGGTCGATCCGCCCAAATGCCTGGATGTCTGCTGATCAAAGCCCAAATCCTGAGCCAGATGCGCAAAGGCATCTACCCATTTGGTAAAAATGGCGGCAATCGGCTGGCGGAATAAATCAGCAGCCGTACCATGTGACAAAGCCCGAAGGATACAAGCTAATCGCCCACCATCATAGAGCTGGCTAATTGAACGGAGCGCTGTTATAAGCCGGGTTTTGGGTGGAGCGGAGGAGTATAGCACATCCACTAGCTGTCGTTGATTCCATTCGGATACCTGGTCAAGAACGGCCATTGCCATTTCCTGTTTCCCTCCCGGAAAGCGATGATACAGACTGGCTTTCTGCAAACCGGTGGCGTCGGCCAGTTGGGCCATACTGGCACCATCGTATCCAACCGATCGGAATACTTCCATTAGTCGCTCGATGACCACATCGGTTTCTACTTTTACAGTTGCCATGTCATCTATTTTGACCTTATAAATGCCGAACGTTCGGTAAAATCAATAAGTTCATATACTGATTATTCAAGTGAAGTTGATTCGCAAATACATGTATGAATTGAATTCAAAACTGGCCAAAGCACTGGCTTATCGAGCACCTTTAGCTTTCTGATAGTATGCCGGCCGTCATAACGTTCTATCCTTACTCTGCTTTCAGCAGATCAATTTTAAAGATCAAAATGGAATTAGCGGGAATGCCTTCCTGAGCCTGGGGACCATAAGCCAGGCTGGGTGGCAGGTATAAGATGATAGAACCGCCAGGTGTAATTAAGGGAATGCCTTCCTGCCAGCCTACAATGAGCTGATCAAGGCCAAAGCGCACTCCTGATCCGCTATCGAAGGTTGTTCCGCTGGTGAGTGTGCCCGTATAATTGACGGTTACAGTCGAACACACCGTTGGTTTCGCACCAGAACCAGGCGACTGAATGTGGTAATAGAAACCTCGTTCATCCAGAAGAGCCGAAATCTTATGGCTGTCAATCAATTTTTTGAGGGCAGCGACTTCTTCTTGAGGTGCTTTCGTCGTAACAGTGGTTTGTGTACAGGGGGATTGATCCCCGGACTGGCAAGACACTGCGATCATCGCGCCCAGCAACAGCACTAAGATATAGGGTTTCATATAAGCAAATTTAGACAACTGTCTCGGGAAAGGCAGCGTTTAGCCAGGACAGTCGTCCACTAACGGGCGTTTAATACGTGTAAAATTAAGCTAAATAAATGATTGCTGCCTTTAGAAATGAGTGTTGCGAAAAACGTGTCTTTATTCTGTTCTTTCAGCAATTTCAGCACTCAACGGCTGCCCTAGCGTCGCGAGTTGCGGCCCCGCAAAAGGATTGTGTCGATGGCTATCGTCATGGCTAGATCGCTATCTTACTGAGTGAATGTTGGTCCAGTTCGATACAAGTAGTAAGCACTCTTGCTGAAATTCAGCATATTACCGCTTGCCTGTACTGGAAAACTGCTTGCTTCTACTTTAAGAAACTGGTTCGTCTGGGTTAGGTTTTTGCGGTTCTCCACCGGGACTGAAAATGGAGAATTAAGCGTAAAAAAAGATTAAACGGTTTCGGGATAACCGGCACCTACAGCGTTTTAGGTTTCAGATACTTATCAAACCATTGTAAATACCGATCAACGCGATCTTTCTGATAGCTGGGCACTGTGATGCCATGAAACTGACCTGGGTAAATAATCAACTGGGTGGGTATACCCAACGACCGAAGGGCCTGAAACATCTGCTCACTACCTACAGCAGGCACATTGAAATCTTTTTCACCGGCCATAAACATCGTTGGCGTTTTAATCCGGTCGGCTTTCAGGAATGGGTACGAGAGTTTTAACCATTTGTCGGTGTTTTTCCAGGGCGCTCCCAATTCATTCTCGTATTGATTGGTGTACTGATCGACACCGTACATCGATAACTGTAACGAACTACCGGCTCCGCTGGCTGCGGCCTTGAACCGGGTGTCGGTGGCAATGGTATAGTTGGTCAGAATACCACCGTAGCTCCAGCCGCCAATGCCCAGGCGGTCGGGGTCGGCAATGCCTTTTTCAACGACATAATCGGCCGCTCCCAGAATATCCAGCACTTCTTTGTTGCCCCAGTCGGCGTAGATCGCCTTTGTGTAGTCGAGGCCACGACCATTGCTGCCCCGGTAGTTGACCGCCACAACGGCATAACCACCCGCCGACAGTAACTGGCGCGTCAGATCGAACGAGAATTCATCCTGCGAAACGGGGCCACCGTGGATGTAAAATACGGTTGGTAGTTTTTTGTTGGCGGGCGTGTTGGCGGGCTTAAGCAGGATGTTCGATACCTGCGCTCCGTCTTTACTCTTTGAGGTAAACCCTTCGACAGTGGCCAGTTCGAGCGGAGCCAGGAACGCGTCGTGTACGTGCGTTAACCGGCGGGGTGTTCCGTTTTCGATGGCATATAATTCAGCTGGTGTTTGCGGATCGCTTAGTTGAGTCAGCCAGTTTCCAGCCGTTACAGATTCTAACTCACTGAATGATCGATTGCCTGCTACTATTTTAGTGAATTTGCCGTCTGCCAGGGCATAGTTGCCAACGTAGGTTTGGCGATCATCCTGAACCAGTACACCGATCGTTTGGCCGTCTTTCGCCCAGCGCGGATTCCGAACGGGGCGATCCAGTGCTTTCGACAATAACGTTGGCTCGCCCCCGTCCCGATTCATGACCGCCAGTACGGGTTGGTCATACATCAGGAAATTGCCCGAAGCGGTTGACCGTAAATAAGCAATTCGCTTGCCGTCGGGACTCCAGACCGGGTTGTTGTCGGAACCAGACCAGTTGGTCAGTTGCTTCATACTGGCTCCCTTGTGCGCATCGATGACATAGATATCGGTGTTCTGATTCCGATCAGGGTCTTCGCTACGGTTGCTCACAAACGCCAGTTGTGATCCATCCGGCGACCAGACGGGCGAGGTTTCGTCGAAAATGCCGGTTGTCAGCGTATCCAGTTTTTTGTCGGCTACATCGTAGACATACAAATGAACCGACCCTTTCTCCAGATAGCCTTTAATATCGGCCTTGAAATGGTAGCGATCGAGAACGTATGGCTTTCGGACCTTTGTTTTAGCCGAATCGGCATAGTCGGGGTCACGCAGGACGAGCGCGATCTTCTTGCTATCGGGCGACCAGACATAGTCTTCGAGGTCGGTTTTCAGGTCAGTTAATTTTTTCGCTTCACCGCCCCTGCGATCCATGAGCCAGATCTGGCCTTTGGTAGCTCCCTGCCGCGCCGATACAAACGAAATGTATTTTCCATCGGGGCTAAAGCGGGCTTTCGACTCGCCATCCGGACTATTCGTAAGCTGAACGGATTCTTTACCATCCCAACTCACCATCCACAAATCAGAGTTCCGTTTGTCTTTCGTGGTATCGACCGTCGATAAGCCGTAAGTTATCCATTTTCCATCGGGCGATAGTTGCGGATCGCTGATGGTTTGAAGCCGATAAATATCTTTTGGGGCGATCGGTCGTTTTTTAGGTGCTGTCTGCGCGAAACAGCTAAGGCTGGCAAGAGCAAACAGGGAGACAAGTAGAGGGCGGTTTGTCATGGTCATGTTAAACAGGAAAGAAGGCTACAAATTACGAAAAAAGCCGGTGGGTACCCACCGGCTTTGATAAAGTAAGAAGTAAAATCGATCACTTTCGATATACCCATTGAATCTTACCACTAGCCGTCGAGGTGCTAGATGTTGGAAGGGTATAAGTTAAAGGTGTGACTTGCGTAAGCTCTTCGATATTTTTGGTTTTAGCATATGTATAGGCGTCCTGCCCACCCGAATTGTACTTCAAAGTCAATGTGTTATTTGTAAAGTCCCAAGTCCCTTCTCCATCACTTACGCCAACTTGACGATAATTTTCATTAAATGTATTGTCTGCATATACATCTAAAGTAGAACCCTCTGAGTTTAAATAGTACAAGTCTATAGCTGCACCATTGATACTTAAAGAGGCAGGGAAACTGCTTGCTATCCCACGATTTAATTCCCATCGACCAACAGCAGCTGGCGGTGGTGTCGGATCACTACTTTTGCTACAGGAGATTAATCCGGCAAGAGAGATTACCAAGCAGAATAAATAGACGTAACGTTTCATAAAGAATTAGATTTTTAGAGTCAGAGCATGAAATGAGACAAGTGAGCGTAAACTACGAAAAAAACGAATAGGGCACTATGTTCAGTACGCTGAAATTGGACTTTTTGATGCTATGCTTTGGTGAGAATTTGTAAAAAAATAGTTTACTTATAGTAAATAGACTGATAGTCAACCGGCTAGTTCCTTCAACGCCCTTACGAAGGTAGCTAATTCTGATGTGGTTGTATAAAGATGTGGCGTAACGCGTACCCCTCGTACAGTTGGGCTTTCAATGGCAACCGTAAAGATTTTATACTTGTCGAACAGGAGCTTGGCCAACTCCGCTGGCTTTTTCCCAGTTATACCTACGTTAGCGATCGCGCAGGAACGGGCAGGTGCTTCGGGCGTGTTCAGAATGATGTTTGGATGGTGTCGTACCTGATCGGTCCAGTAACGTTGCAGGTAGCGAAGCCGGGCTTCTTTGCGCTCAATCCCGATTCCTTCATGAAACCGGATCGCATCCTGAATGGCCAGATCCGTTGCAACCGGGTGGGTTCCGGTATGGTTCAGCTTCCGAATGTCATCATCGGGAACGCTGCTATCGGCAAATAAGGGCCAGAGCGCCGGAATCTTATCCTTGCGGACATAGAGAATACCCGCGCCGAGGGGCGTGCCGAGCCATTTATGCAGGCTGCTGGCGTAGTAATCGCAGCCGCCAAGATCGGCCATCGTAAAGGCCAGATGCCCGAATGCGTGAGCGCCATCAACTAACACCTCTACGTTATGCTTATGCGCCATGTCGACAATCTGGCGAATCGGCAGAATCTGGCCGGTAATGTTCACCATATGGCAAACCATCAACAATCGGGTTTTCGGTGTAATCGCGTTCTCGTATAAGCTGACAATCTCCGCATCGGATTGAGGGTGATTGGGTAACGACACCAACCGGTTGACCGTACCGTGCCGCCGGGCCTGAAGCCGAAACATATCGAGCATGGCTCCATAATCCTGCTCGGCCATCACCGCTTCGTCGCCCGCTTTCCAGTTCAGCCCCGCAATGACCGTATCCAGTGATTCGGTGGTGTTGCGGGTAATGATCAGTTCGTCGGCCGAGCAACCCAGCAACCGGGCCAATTGTGCCTGCGATTCCCGTTTGTCGTTGAACTGGCGCGTACGCATGTAATAGGACGATACGGCATTGACCTGCTGAATGTGCTGAAGGTAGTTATCCAGCACCGGTTGAGCTGCCAGCGAATAGTAGCCGTTTTCGAGTTGGATGAAGTCCGTTGTGACCGGAAATGAAGCCCGGACCTTTGTCCAGAAGTCTTCCTGCTGTGCCAGTTCTGTGGCAGAAACATGCGACACCTGGCCCACCAGATCTGTCAGGTCAGGCCATGGCATCATCGGCAGGCTGGTTGCCCCGATCATGCTTTTCAAAAACTTCCGCTTCGATAAGGTAGACATGAGTGATCAAGTGGGCTGAGGTAACGGGCACTGGAGTTTACCGTAAATTCGGGACGGGCAGCACCGGTAAACTTTCGTTGCCATCTTCGCTAACCGCCTGTACGGCAAAGTAATAATTGTCTTTCGAGTAAGGCAGCGTCATGCCGAGTTTGGTGGTGAAGAATTTCTTCTGCCAGAATGGCCAGTAGGTTTCGCGCATGAGCACAAAGTAGCCCTTTACCTTGCCCGATTGAGGTGCCTGCCAGTAGAGCACCGTCGAGTTGGTCAGATTGCGAACGTCAACAGTCACTTTTTGCGGTACCGTTGGCGATTTTGCCAGGTTGGCTAAAGTAGCCAGATTAACAGACGTGTTTTTGCGAAGGTATTCGAAGTCCATGAATTTGGGATAGTCGCCGTATTCAATGGCGGCTGGCGTTCCGGCGTTTTCAGTTCGTAGATCCTGATGCTGATGCTCGTAGTTTTCGTTCATCTCGGTCAATCGAACGGCAGCAATACCGCGTTGTACGTAGGGCGTATGATCGCCCCCGCGCAGATAGCGGTCGTTGCGGTAGACCATCACAACCTCCAGATTTTCGACGTAGCGTTCGCCAATTTCTTTCAGGTAACGCGCAAGTGTACGGGCTTTTCCGTCGTTTTCATTGCCAAACTGACGGATTTGCCCAATGCGTCCGGTCGTATCTTTCAGCAAAACACCGGGTAAGCCTTCGCTGAAAACCCGGAGCCGCGTGTTATCGATGATGCGGGTGTCGCTGCTGTTGTTGCTCCCCATAATGTCGTTGTTGAGCACCGCTTCAACATTCCATTTTTCTTTAATGGCTCGCTCTGAAAGATGTTCGGCACCTAATAAGCCCTGTTCTTCGCCCGTTAGCGTGACGAAAATGATCGTAGCCGGAAACGACGATTTGCTCATCACCCGGCACAGTTCGATCACAGCAGCAGTTCCTGATCCATCGTCGTTGGCGCCCGGTGCGTCAGATTCCCGATTCATGACGTTTGTGACACGGCTGTCCATGTGGCCCTGTACAATAAAGATGCGATCATCGGTCGGGTCAGTTCCTTTAAGAGTGGCCATCACATTGCCCATATTGGCGGGCTTGTCAACACGACGGCCATCGGGTTGTAGTGTCCAGGTATCCAGAGTGGCCGTTAAACGCCCACCCGATTGTTTGGCGTATTGATTGAACTTACCCAGAATCCATTGCCGGGCTGCTCCCAGCCCCTTTTTGGCAGGTTGGTCGGTTGCATTGGCAGGTACACTCAACGTATGACGAGTACCGAAACTAACCAGCCCATTGATATGCGCCCGCAGGCTGTCGGCCGAAACCTGACTGACCAAATCGGCAATCTGAGCGTCACGATTTAGGATAGTTTGAGCTTTTAATAGAGGGGAAACAAGAACGAATACGAGAAGAAGAGGAAGTAAAGACTTTGTCTGCATGAGTTTGATGATTGAATCAACGAAGCTAATAAAAAAGCGCAAACCAGCCTAGTTTGCGCTTTTAAGTGCCTTGATTGCCAATGAATATTTCGACGATTAAGGCTTATACAAATGATTGTTTTCGATAAGATGCCGCTCAAGAACGGGTTCACTACCTGGATTAGCGGCTCATGTAAGCGGCAACACCGAAGGCGAGCACAGATACAACCAGTCCGAACATGAACACCGAGTAGGACCAGCGCAGGAGCTTATATTTCCGACCCAGCACTTTTCCCAGGAAGTAAATGTCGCGGATCATGCTCGAATACAGAAAATCAGCGTCATCCATCATCCGGCGCATGCCCCATTCGTAATCGGCAAGATCCATACGATAGAAATTGCCAAAAAACAGCAGATTAGAGGTTTTGTTTTCAATATCCTCCCGATTGAAAACACCACTCGTAACATTCGGACGGGTAGCCAGCACCGCCAGTACGGTGGCAATGACGCTGGTTATCGTGAAAAGAACGGTTGGAATCGTTAATGCGGGCCATTCTTCAAGTTTCCGGATCAGGATACTCACCACCAGCGAGATGACGATGGTGTTGATCGAGATCATGATATTGGCCTTTGTATCGGCCATGGCACTCAATTGAAAATGGTTCTGCGATGTTAACCGAAACATGGTTTCGACTCCGCGCTCTGGTTTTTTGGCTTTAGCCGAAGAACCGGCCGCCGGAGCATCAAACAATTGATTCAGAATCTCTTCCTGTTTGTCATGTTTGTCCTGCTTCTCCTGTTTAGCATGCTTTTCGTTTTTGTCGTGTTTATCATGCTTGTCCGGTTTGCCGTGCTTATCGTCCTCATCATCGTCACCGTCATCGGCTATTTGCTGACGGAGAAGCTGGAGGTTAGTCGCCTGGCGAGGGCCCAGTACGGTTTTGCCGTAATGCGTAAAATACTGGTGACTTTCAAGAAAACCAGCCGTCTTTTTACGCCATTTCTTCTTGCTGATTTTATTGCCGGTATGTTTTAGTTCCTGCCGTAGCTGCTCGCTGCGTTCAACAAAATCGTCGGTTGACAGATGGCCCAGATCCGCGTCGCAAAGCACCTCGGCCAGCCGATGACCATTGGGCGACTGCGGCATTTTAGTGGCTTCAATGCAGGTGATTACTTCCTCAATCCGCTTGCTAGGCAGGCCGTGTTCTTTCAAAAAAGGGCGTGCAAGATCAATGCCATTGTCTTCGTGATTGTCACAGCCTTCCTTATAGCCGGTGTCATGTAACCAGGCCGCGATCAGCACCGTTTCGCGATCCGTGTCCGATAGTCCTTCGTGGTCTGCAATTTCATTGGCAAATGCTACCACGGCCTGCGTATGACTCAGGTTATGATAGGTATAATCTAATGTGAGCTGCTTTAGCAACGTTTCGGCGTAAATCCGGGTTTGATGAAGCAACGTGGTTTCCTGTGCGATCATACGGTTTGTTTAACTATACTTGCCGGTAAGCTACAAGGTAACGAATAAAAAACGGATTCCGTTACGAGTCCCATGTTAATTTTGTTCGCCTGTATCGCCCTGACCCTCAATGTGAATTTTAGTAGATTGTTTGATTCGTTATGGATCTGCCCGACAGGTTCGATGATACACCTGATAAATTTCCTCTTTGTATGAGATCTCTTTACATACTGATTTCTCTGTTTATAGTCGTTTCTCTTGTTAGCGTTGGAATACCCAGCCAGGCACAGACTTCGTACAGTATCTTTCTGCTGGGTGATGCCGGAGCGCCCCTGCCCGACGGTCGGGATCCCGTATTGAACGCCTTGCGTGCTCAGCTCCAAAAGGCCGGACCGAACAGTTCCCTGATTCTGCTGGGCGACAATATTTACCAGTTCGGATTGCCTGATGCCGATAATCCGAACCGGGCAGACGCTGAACGCCGGATGCGTGATCAACTCGATTTGCGGACTGCGTTTACTGGGCGGGTTTTTGCCATTCCCGGTAATCATGACTGGGACAAAAGTGGACGGGAAGGATGGCAACGAATTAAAAATCAGCAGGATTTTGTGCGTCAATATACCGGCCGGGACGATGTCTTTTTTCCGAATGACGGGTGTCCTGGGCCGGTTGAGGTGCCTTTGTCCGATTCGTTGACGCTGGTGCTGATGGACACCCAGTACTGGCTGCACCCGTGGGACAGGCCTGGTGAAGAGTCAGATTGCGGAGCCAAAAGCCTTCCTGAATTTCTGACCCAACTGGACGATATTCTGTACCGTAACCGGCATCGGCGCGTCGTGGTAGCGGGCCACCACCCGATGTATAGCCACGGTGAGCATGGAGGGCATTTTACGCTCAAAGACCACCTGTTTCCATTGACAGACATTCGTAAATGGCTGTACGTTCCGCTGCCAGTTATTGGTTCGATCTACCCGATCTATCGGTCGGTGTTTGGAAGCTTACAGGACTTGCCCAACCCCGTATACCGCGAGATGCGGAATGGTATGGTTGCTCTTTTTAAGAAATACCGCAACCTGATTTATACCAACGGCCACGATCATAACCTGCAACTGATCCGTCGTGATAGCCTGAATTATCTGACCAGTGGCAGTGGATCAAAACATACGGCGGTTGCCAAAAAAGCCGAGTCATTATTTGCACTTGAAAAGCAGGGATTTGCGCGGCTGGATTTCGGTATTGGCAACCAGATGACCATTTCGTTTTTTGCCCCGAGCGATCAGCAGCCGACGGGCGAACTATTGTATCAGACAACGATCCAGCTCCGCCCGGACCCAATTCCGAATCTGGCCGAAAAGACGCAGAAACAACCGGATAGTTTGCGGACTGTGCCGGGCGCTGGCTATGCCGCCGGATCGGGCAAGCGTTTCTGGTTCGGTGCCAATTACCGCGATGTATGGACGAATCCCCTGACCGTTCCTGTGCTGAATATGCAGAAGGCGGGCCTGGTGCCTACTGAGCGGGGTGGCGGTTTCCAGACGTTGTCGTTGCGGCTTGTTGATCCAAAGAAGCATGAATTTGCAATCCGATCCATCGAAAAATACCCGGAGAAAGCGATTCCGGAAGCATTGCGGAGTGGTCTTGCCAACGATATCGTACAGGATCAGATCTCGGCTTCGCATCCGTTTGCCGCGTTGGCCATAGCGCCACTGGCTGAGACTGCTGGCGTCTATCATACAAACCCGCAGGTAGTCGTGATGCCCGATGATACGGCCTTGCGCGATTACCAACATACGTTTGCCAACATGCTGATGTTGCTCGAAGAACGGGCCGACGGTGATTACAAAGGAACGGGCCTGTTCGGGAATACATCAAAGCTTTATAGCACCCCCAAACTGCTTGAGAAACTACAGGACGATAACGACAACCGCGTAGATCAGCGATCCGTGCTGAGGGCGCGGCTGTTCGATATGTTGGTTGGTGATTGGGACCGGCATGACGATCAGTGGCGGTGGGCCAGTTTTAAATCGAGTAAAGGGTTACGCTTTAAGCCAGTTCCGCGCGACCGCGATCAGGCGTTTTTTGTCAATGAAGGTATTCTGCCGAAAATCGTCAGCCGACGGTGGTTACTGCCTAAAATACAGGGATTTGATTATAAAATCCGGTATGTGCCTGGGTTCAATACCAACGCCCGCTTTTTCGACCGCTCGTTTCTGACCGAACCAAGCCGCGCCGACTGGCTGGCGGTGGCCGATTCACTGCAACGAAGCCTGACCGATGAGGCCATTAATAAAGCCCTGCGTCAGTTACCTGAGCCAGCGCGAAGCCTGACCGCCGAAACGATAGCGGCTAAACTGCGTCAGCGCCGTGCGGATCTACTGCGCTATGCCGACGAACAATACCGTTTTCTGGCCAAAGCCGTTGATGTGGTGGGTAGCGATAAGGACGAACTCTTCGATCTGACCCGGTTACCTGACGGCCAGACGGAGGTGGTTGTTTATAAACTCAATAAAGACAAAGAACCAACCCAGGAACTGTATAAGCGCCGATTTGATCCGGCCGAAACGCAGGAGGTGCGGTTGTATGGGCTGGGTGGCGACGACAGGTTTGTACTTCACGGGACGGCCCCAGAAGGCAGTCTGATCCGGATTATCGGCGGCAAGGGCGATGATGTCATAACGGATAGTTCATCGGTTCGGGGGCTGTCGCGCAGAACGTGGGTGTATGATCTACGCAAGAATACCACCATTTCGGGAGGGTCGGAAACGCGTAACCGCTTGTCGGATAATAAAGATGTCAATAAATACGACCGCACGGCATTCCGGTATAACCTTACCATGCCACTGGTCACCGTACAGGCTAACCCCGATGATGGTCTGTTTATTGGCGGAGGTATTTTGCGTCGGACACAGGGCTTTCGCAAGGAGCCCTTCGCTCAGCAACACCGAATAATGGTCAGCCATGCGTTTGCAACCGAAGCCTACAATTTTCATTACGACGGAACATTTACAGACTTACTGGGAAAGGCTGATTTGCTGCTCAATGCCGACATAAAAGCCCCGAATTTTGTCCAGAACTTCTTTGGCATCGGCAATGAAACGGTATTCAATAAAGAATTGGGCGTAAATTATTACCGGGTCCGATTCGAGAACTGGAGTGTAAATGCTCTTTTACAGCATAAATTAGGGAAAGCTACATTTTACTACGGCCCATCGGTCGAGCGGATTGAAGTGGAAGAAGGCCAGAAGAAGTTTATTCAGGACTATGCTGCGAGTATTCCAGATGGTCAACGACTCTTCAACTCATTTCTATACGGTGGGCTGAAGGCTGGTTTTACGGTCGATACCCGCAATAATCCGTTGCTAACAACCCGTGGGCTACTATGGCGAACATCGCTGACGGCTTACCGTGGGTTGAATGATCAATCGAAATCATTTTCGCAAGTACAGTCGGATCTCTCGTTTTATGCCAGTATTCGGTTACCGGCCATTCTGACCATTGCAACGCGCGTAGGAACCAGCCTGAATTTAAACGATAATTATGAGTTTTTCCAGGCCAGCACGCTCGGCGGTCTGACGAATCTGCGGGGTTTTCGGCGTACGCGCTTTGCGGGCGAGAATGCATTCTACCACAACCTGGATCTGCGAATGCGCCTGTTTACGATTAAAACCTACCTGTTTCCGGCCTATGCGGGGATTCTCGCTTTTAATGATGTTGGACGGGTATGGGTCGATGGCGAAAAGTCAAACGTCTGGCATCATGGTTACGGTGGCGGTCTGTGGTTATCGCCCTACAATACAGCGGTTATTTCATTGCTCTATGCAGTCTCCCGCGAAGATCGTATCCCCATGCTTCGGGTAGGATTTTTCTTTTAAGAACAGAATTGCTAAAACAACTGATACAATTCAATTTCTTCATCGACACCTTTAATGACTGTTGGGCCGAGAGCACGAACTGTTTCGGGCGGGTTTGTCAGTGATTCATACACTTCCCGCGAAACCAGAAACTGGGTATGAAAGGGTTTATTTAACTGCTCAATGCGGGCAGCCAGAATTACGACATTGCCCGTTACGGAGTATTGCTGACGGGTTTCGGTGCCAATATTACCGACTACCGCATCGCCGAGGTGTATGCCAATCCCGATGGTTGTTGGGATCATTAACTCATCATTAACGGCTTTGCGGATTTCTTTTAAAATGGTGAACCCAGCTTCAACGGCCACCTCGGCTGGATTGTCGACTTCGACTGGCGCCCCGAATGTGATCATGCAGCCATCGCCCAGAAACTGATTGACAACGCCACCATACTGTTCGACGATACGGATGATAATACCGAAGAACGTATTTTGATAGGCCATTACATCCTCGGGGGTTTCGTGGCTGGCGTATTTGGTGAAATCGCGGATGTCCAGAAACATGACCGCAACCCGCATCCGATGACTCTGGTAGTTTCCTTTTTGCTCCAGTACCGCGCGGGCAATTTCGGGCGATACCTGCTGACCAAAGAGTGTTACGGCTTGCTGCTCTGTTTCGGTTGCGCGAATGGTATCGGTAATGCTTTGACGGATTTGTCGGGACACATAACCGGCGGCCATCCCTGCCAGAATGAGAAGTCCTCCTTTGGCAATAAACATCAGCGGTAAATGCAGGAACATATCTATTTCCAGATAAGGCTCGACTAGTCCGGGCTTGGCAATCAGGAAGTAAACGCCGATAAATTCAGCCCCGGCAATGAAACCCGTATAGGCCGACAGCCATAAGTTAAGCCGTAGGGTAGAGAGAATGATAAAAAACAGATAGATATAGGCCAGCGGGCTGTTCAACACCAGCAGCGGATCGCCAAGATGACGCGATACAATCAACAGAATGAATGAAATGGACGTAATCTCGAACGTAGCATTGGCAAACTTAAAAAATGTAGGTAAGTCCTGATGGCGCTCCAGCTGTTGCCTGAATAACCGGCGAATACCCCACTCATAAATACCCATACCCACCAGATAAGGGGCAACTGTGAGCATAATTGGGCCGGGAAGATACATCAGGTTATCGGCCCGCAGAAATGGCTGTAAAAGAGCCAGCATGACCGTACTAAACAGAAACAAAGCCGATAAGACGCCCGCCCGCTGGGCTTCTCGTTTCAGGCTTTCATCCGAAAAATGCTCCTGAAAGTATGATTCTATCGGTGGTTGTTGCGTTGAGCGAAACGGAAATGTCATTTCATAGTAAACAGGATGATTCGTTAGAATTCAACACAGACATTTCAGGATTGATTCCTACTGATTACGCTTTCAGAACCGATAGGCAACGCCCACCCCAATGGCTTGCCGGCCCGTTAGCGGAATTGGTGCAATGGACATGCCCACACGCGGTTGTCGAAGCATTTCGTTATAACGCGTTACGGCCTTGTTGACGTGACCATTTCCAATGATCGCTAAGGTAAGTGAAGCACCAATAGACGAGCCATAAACGATCCAGTAGGTGCTATTACGCCCGTTTTTATTGAAAATTACATAGGCGAGCGTGGCTAATGAAGTGAGCCGGCTGATGGTCGTTAACGTTCGGAATGCGCGAAAATGGTGGTTGACTGTCGGATCATTGAGCTCATAAAAAGGCACTTCAAGCGCGAAGGGCGAAGAAAGCCGTTTGCCCCCGTAGAAATAGACACTACCAAATGATGAGGCAGCCGTGCGCTCGATAGGCAACAGGTGCGCTGGAATGGGAGCTGTACGATAGTGCGATGTATCGTCGGCGCGTTGGGCGTAGGTAAGACTATTGAGTGATAAAATAAAAAAAGCGATCAGTAGAAGGGTTTTCATACAAGTAAAACGGAAACAGGGCATGGAATTAAAAATGATTTTTTTTACGGTCATATTGGCTTCTTTACACAAAGACTTCATTATAGCCATAAAAGTTTATTGAGCAGCAGGGCCGGTAAATTACGAAGCCAATTGTTCCGATCAAGAGCCTGTATCATAGAATCGGTGTTACTCATAGTTTTCCTGTTTCTACTTCTACCCATCGACCCAATAACCAACCTTACTGATACGACTTTCTGTTAGTAAAAAATTTATTTTGTAAAATTTCTTGGAAATGACCGATCGGTCAGTTTTATTTGTGTCGTTAATTAGGCGATATGACTAAAGCAGAGCGAACCCGGCAATTAATTATCAGTAAATCTGCTCCGATTTTCAATACCAAGGGTATTGCAGGCACGTCGATGAGTGACATACTGGACGTCACAAAGTTGGCGAAGGGAAGCTTATACGTGCACTTTGAAAGCAAAAAGGAGCTTTCTTATGCTGTAGTTGATTATCAGCTGGCGCAACTGTTGGATGTAGTTGCAACCGGGTTGAATAAACACCAGACAGCAAAAGCAAAGCTATTCGCTTACATCGATACATTTATTGACCCACTTGATCCACCACTTGAAGGCGGCTGCCCTATGCTCAATTTTGGTATGGAAGCCGACGATACAGATGAGGTGATCCGAAAAAAAGTTAATGCAGTCATTGAAGGAGCTCAGCATATTATTGAAGGCATTATTCAGGCGGGAATTACCTCGGGCGAGTTCAAATCGGATTGGGAGCCTGGGGAATTTGCCACCAAACTATTTGCCCTGGTAGAAGGCGGAATCATGATGTCGCGCATTGCAGGTAACAACAAGGCGATGAAGGTTATTGCCCGCTCATTAAAAAAAGAGATTGAGGAGAAAGAAGTGTAATTTTTTTTAATCGGAAAATGACCGATCGGTCATTTTCCGATTAGCTTTATTTTATCAACCAGTTAAATGTTAAATGCCATGAAAACTCAGAAAGTATGGTTTATTACGGGAGCTTCGCGCGGTTTTGGCTTCGATATCGCAAAAACTGCCCTGAATTCGGGAGACAAAGTAGTAGCCACCGTTCGAAAAAATCCCGAACAACTTGCAGCCACGCTGAATAACAATAGCAACCTTCTGGTTGTCGTGCTGGACGTGACCAAAGAAAGTCAGGTAAAAGCAGGAGTTCAACATGCTATTGCCCGGTTTGGCAAAATTGATATTCTGGTCAACAATGCCGGCTATGGGCTGTTGGGCGCAACAGAAGAGATAACGGATGCAGAAGTCAAAAAGCAGTATGATACCAACGTTTTTGGGCTGCTGAACGTTACCAGAGCCGTTTTGCCCTACATGCGTAATGCCCAAGCAGGTCATATTATCAATATTTCTTCGCTTTTTGGTTATGGTGCTTTAGCCCCAGGCTTCGGTATCTATGGATCTACCAAATTTGCCGTAGAAGGCATTTCCGAAGGATTGGCACTTGAAGTCAAGCCGTTAGGTATCCATGTTACGGCTGTAGCGCCGGGACTTTTCAGTACTCAGTTTGCCTCCAGTGATTCCTACAATGCCTCCGAAATTGTGTTGGATGCTTATCAGGATACCGTAGGGAAAATGAGAGTGACAATCGGGCATCTGGATGGAAATCAGCCGGGCGATCCTGCCAAATTAGCTCAGGTTATTATCCAGTTAGCAGAAAGCGAAAATCCACCGCTTCACTTGCCTGTAGGAAAGGATGCCGTGGCTTCTTTCAGAAGTAAAACGGAGCGGATGGAAAAAGAAGTGGCCGAGTGGGAGGAAATTGCCAGCAGCACCGATCACCTAAAAGCATAAAGTGGCTTTTTTTGTTCTAATATATACCGATTGGTATATATTAGATTAGCCAGATCAAAAGTATCTTTGAAGAAGTGTCAATAAGTCGAACAAAGCAGGTTAATATGGAACCTGCTTTGTCCGACTTATCCGTAAAGAGCGTTTAAGTTCACTTTGATTTGTGCAATTTATGCATCAACCAACACGAATGGATACCAGCCAGTTAATAGGTTTACCGATTAGCCCGATACGCATTGTAAAAATTGAGTCGGATGAATACAAAACGGTGTCCTACAACCGACGCGATTATTACAAAATATCGTTTATAACCAGGGGAACCGGGATCATGTACTTTAGCGGAACCAGGGTGGATGTTGATGGTCCGTATCTGCTGTTTTTCAATCCACTGCTTTCGTACTCCTGGCAACCCACGTCAGCTGTCCATTCGGGCTATACGTGTCTTTTTACCGAAGAGTTTTTTCATAACAAAGAGCAATTAGGTACGCTGGCGCGATCAGCCCTCTTCAGCGCCAATGTAGTACCAGCCTATCCCGTCAATGAAGAGTTAGGGAACGAACTGACCGCGCTGTTTGAGAAATTAAGCCATGAAGCCGTTTCTGACTATGCCTACAAAGAAGATGTCATGCGGAATTATGTGAGCCTGATCCTGCACGAAGCACTGAAGCTCCAGGCCAACAGGTCGCCCGTGTACAATCTGGCTGCCGAACGACTGACGGATCAGTTTTTCAAATTAATGCAGGCGCAATTCCCAATTCATTCTTCCGGGCAACGAATGGACTTGAAATCACCGGCAGATTACGCCAACGCCCTTCATGTGCACGTCAATCACTTGAATCACAGCATTCAGCAAGTTACCGGCAAGCCCACCATTCAGCACATACAGGGGCGGGTAGCCAATGAAGCCCGAATGCTGTTGCACTATACTGACTGGCCTGTTGCTGATATTGCTTTTTGTCTGGGCTTTGAATATGCTACGTATTTCAATCGATTTTTTAAGAAACAGACGGGTCATACACCGGCCACTTATCGGAAAATGCCTGTTTGAATTGTATAGGTTTTCCATTGGAATGTGTTACCATACTGCTTTTACTTCGCTGGAACTTTGCCCTGAAATAAAAATAGTATGTGGACAAAAGAAAACATCAGAAATCAGAGCGGTAAAACGGTCATTGTTACCGGTGCGAATACCGGTATTGGGTATGAAACAGCTCTGGCCTTCTATCAGGCTGGGGCGCATGTACTGGTTGCCTGTCGGGATGAGAATAAAGCCCAAAAGGCCATTGCCAGCCTAAACACACATGCTGGGGATGGCACGCTGGAAGTGGGGGTAGTCGATTTGGCTAGTCTGGCTTCAGTAAAGCCGTTTGCCGACCATTTTTTGCAACATCATTCCCGGCTTGATGTACTCATCAACAACGCCGGGGTTATGGTACCTCCGGCATCGGTAACTAACGATGGCTTTGAACTGCAATTCGGGGTGAATTTTTTAGGGCATTTTGCGCTGACGGGCTATCTGTATCCCTTATTAAAACAGACCCTCAATGCTCGGGTAGTAACGCTTACCAGTCTTGCCTATCGCTATGGAACGATCGATTTTGATAACCTGCGATCAGAAAAAGGATATGATGCCATGCGTGAATACAGCCAGAGTAAACTGGCTGATTTACTGTTTACCATTGAACTTCAGAAAAGGATTACAACGGCTCATGACAGAATACTGTCAGTAGCTGCCCATCCCGGCGTAACCCAGACCGACCTTTCTCGCAATATGGAGAAGACAGCCATAGAAGCAGCAACCCAGCGACTTGGCGCCCTCATGGAAACGGCGCAGGGAGCCTTGCCCAGCCTGTATGCTGCCGTATCGTCAGAGGTTGAAGGGGCCAGCCTTTATGGGCCCGATCAGGATGGTGGTTTGAGAGGTTATCCGGCAAAGACCGAAATAGATGTAGTTGCGCTGAATGCTACCCTCGCAGCTCATCTTTGGCAAACTGCTGAACGACTAACGGGAGTTATATACCCTTAAATGACAGGTATACGTAATTAAGTGGATGTTGCAGGTGGTCAACCAGTTTAGTTGTTCGAGTCAGGTATTAGCCAATACGCTGGCCATTAGTCGTGGGACGTTCGGTTTGCAGGAGCGTAACGGTGCCATCATCGGCTACGGCTCCCAGCACCAGACACTCGCTCATGAACGTCGCGATTTGTTTCGGAGGAAAGTTAACAACAGCCACGACCTGCTTACCAATCAGGTCGTCCATCTGATACAGTTTAGTAACTTGAGCGGATGTACGTCTGGTACCAAAATCACCAAAATCAATGATAAGTTTGTAGGCTGGTTTGCGAGCCTGCGGAAAAGCTTCTACCGAAATAATGGTACCAGTACGGATTTCAACTTTTTCGAAATCAGACCAGGTTAGTGGTTCGTTACTCATGTCGCAAATTAGTCATCCAATGGTTTTTAAGCCAAAAACTTTTGTGAACAACGAGTCGTTACACGCATGATAACACTTCCTACAATCAAATTACTAGCATGAAATCAACGTTACTGTTGCTGGCCATGACCGCAACTGTTGCTTTTACCGGTCGACATGACGGGTCTCCTGTCAAACCGGGAAATCCGAAATCGCTCCATAACGCGGTAACCCTGCCTGCCCCGGACCCCGACAACGGTGGTATTAAACTTGCCAGTGGTTTCCAGGGTCTCGTATTTGCCGATAATCTTGGTAAAGCCCGCCATATCGCTGTCGATCAGGCTGGTACCGTATTCGTGAAATTAGAGAAACTCAATGATGGGAAAGGGATTGTTGAGCTGAGCGATAATAATGGCGATGGTCGCGCCGATCAGACTGTCATGCTCGGCAACAACACGGGCACTGGCATGGCTATTTATAACGGCTATGTTTATGCGTCATCCGATACGTCGGTTTATCGCTATAAACTGACCAATGGTAAAGTAATGGAAACGTCACCCGCCGAACCGATCGTTTCGGGATTGACTCTCCAGCGTCAACATGCCAGTAAATCATTGGCTATCAGTCCAGACGGTAAGTTATTTGTGAATTTTGGCGCACCCTCCAACGCGTGTCAGGAGAAAGACCGGCAAAAAGGATCGAAAGGAATGGACCCCTGCCCGATTCTGGAAGAATACGGCGGAATCTGGCAGTTCGATGCCAACAAGCTCAATCAGCACAAAGCAGATGGCAAACGGTATGCAACCGGTATTCGGAATGCCGTTGCCCTCGACTGGAACACGGCAACAAACACGCTCTATGCACTCCAACATGGCCGCGACAACCTCAACAACTGGGGTGGTGTGTTTACTGATGAAGTGAGCGCAGAACTGCCATCCGAAGAGTTTCTGATGGTTAAGGAAGGGTCTGATTTTGGCTGGCCTTATTGTTACAACGATCATTATAAAAATCAGAAATTTTTAGCGCCCGAATACGGCGGTGATGGCTCGAAAATAGACCGTTGTGCTGGAAAAGATAAGCCAATTATGGCGTTTCCTGGGCATTGGGCACCCAATGACTTGCTGTTCTACACGGGTAGTCAATTTCCGGCACGTTACAAAAACGGTGCATTTGTCTGTTTTCATGGCTCCTGGAACCGGGCTCCACTCAAGCAGGGTGGCTACTTTGTTGCCTTTATTCCTTTTGGGAAGGATGGTCGCCCGTCGGGTAAATATGAAGTATTTGCCGAGAATTTCGCGGGGGTAGCCGAACTAGGTAAACCTGGCACCGATGTTAACGCCGGTAAACTCGACCTGGCTAGTCCAGGTGATGCGAAAGCCCGTCCGGTTGGTCTGGCTCAGGGCCCGGATGGATCGCTTTATATTTCTGATTCGGTGAAGGGCAAAGTTTGGCGTGTTATGTACACGGCGAAGAAATAGGTAGGCATAGAAAGACAAAAGCGGTTAAGGGTGTACAATGCATACCCTTAACCGCTTTTCGTTTGGTGAGAATTACGTGTTTATCGTTTCAATAATCACTTTGCCATTTCTGGATTGTCATAAATTTTGGGCAATGATAGTCGGATGACAGAAGGTTCATTCCGGCAAGTTTAGTACCACGGTTGTGTAATAAAAACCACCCACAGCAGGGCCAGCGGTAAACGTAGTGTACGGTCGGTTTAAGAGATTGGTAGCACCAATTTTAAAGGAAAGCGATCCGAAAGTTCGGTTGGGTAATGCATAGCTGACCTGGGCATCGAAGGTATTGATAGCCGGAACCGTACCCGTTGCCAGCGACGACTGCCATAGAAATGAACTCTGGTATTTATAATTGACCGAAAAGCCAACGCCTTGCCAGATGTCGGTATTTGATACGCCTAAATTAGTTATCCATTTCGGTGTGTTAAAGGCTTCTTCCAGGCCATCGCCCTGATCGGTCCGGTCGAGCCGCGCCAGGGATGCATTACCCGAAAGCACCCAGTTGCGGCCCGCCGAATACCGGATGCCCAGGCTGGAACCGTAGTTATAGACCGTTGTTTTAGAATTGGTCCAGAGTCGGTATCGATCCTGCTGGTTGCGGTCGGCCAGGTAATAGGCGAGTGAGTCCGGATTGGTGCCTCTGGGGATATTGGCTTCAACCTGCGCAATGAAATTCCGGTAGACATTATAGTAAAAGTCGATGTCTACATACAGCTTCTTGGTAAAAAATAACCCTTTATACCCCACTTCGATACTGTTGACCTGCTCGGGTTTCAGGTAGGTATACGTATTGGGCTTCAGAAGACCTTTGTTTTTCTGAATGGCCTGATCAGTCGTTAACTTGTTGGTGTTGACATCGGTGTTGATCGCAGCCTGAAACGCGTCGATAGACGTGCGGAAATAGGAGTTTTCAAAAATGCCCTGCGACATGATTTTTAGACCGCCCACGCGTTTCACACCACCTGAATTGACGTTGGAAAAGGCCTCAAACAACGACGGGAATCGGTATCCTGTTTGATAGGACGCCCGAAAATTATGATTTTCGGTTGGCGAAAACACAAGTGATAGTCTGGGATTTACACGTGGATCGAAATAGCGGTTTTTATCCACGCGCAACGACCCACGAAGGCTCAGCCGATCGCTGAAAAACGACCGTGATGCCTGAATGAAGCCACCCGTTTTGTCGTAAATGAGGTTATGGTCAGTTCGGTCAGGATTGATGAAGTAGTTGCCGTCTGGGAATACAACGTATTGCCTGTAATCGAATCCAGCCAGCAGGTCGATTCCGGTTTTCTGCCGAAAGCCTGACCAAAAAACGCGCGTCGGCTCTACCTGCCCTTCTACATGATACATCCACGATTTTACGCGCAGAGCCGCACCAATGTCCCAATTGTTAATGTCACGGAGCTTGGCTACCTGATTATTGAACGCTTCTGAACCCGGTTGTGGCCGGCCAAAATCGGCAAGTTTTCGAGCGTTCTGTAGCGCCTGCGTAACCGCCTGTCCCGCTGAGATACTATTGGTAAATTGAGTCGTAAAATCGGCAAACCACTGGTTATCTGACTTAAACGACTTGTCAATATTCTCGGCCATTGAGCGGATGTTGTAGGAATCGCCGGTGTTTTCGCGGGTTCGGTAGGCCCGAATTTGAATGGATGGCGATTCGAGCGTCAGGCCATGCTGATCGAGCAAATAATTGTCGAGCCGGAATCGATTGGTGCGCTGGTAGACATTATCGAGTGTAGCGGCTTTGTACCGGTACGACACTGTCAGCGTGGGCCGGATTCGCCAGAAAACAGCTACATCGCCCCGAAGATTATTCAGGCTCAGATCGGTCGTTTCATTTTCAAAATAGCCGGTACGCGAAACCACATATTTTTTACCATCAATGGTCAACGTACGGCGGTTGGCCGATTCGTCTCCGTAATTATTGACCAGATCACTGCCCGGATTATTGGTGCCGGTTAGGCCAAGTGAGGTGTTGGTATTCGGGTTCAGATCCGACGCATCGTGGGCAATCCAGTCGTAGCCACGCTGATAGGTCAGGTTCACTTTAAAAGCCAGCC
Organism: Spirosoma aureum; assembly: GCF_011604685.1. Lineage (NCBI taxonomy): Bacteria > Pseudomonadati > Bacteroidota > Cytophagia > Cytophagales > Cytophagaceae > Spirosoma > Spirosoma aureum. Next base: position 1,294,455 of record NZ_CP050063.1, read on the forward strand.
GGGAGCCAATCGTCTTGGCATAACGTAAACTAGTTTCGCTAAATACTTTTGCGGAACTGAGCGGATCGCTGACATGGTTAACCCCGGTTTTTTGACTAATACTTAGCCCGGTTGACGAAAACGGATCTTTCGTAATGAGTTGTGCCAATCCATTCAGTGCATTCAGACCGTAAAGCGCCGAAGCCGCTCCCGGCACAATCTCGACCCGCTGAATATCCAGATCCGACGGAGCCAGCGCATTGGCAATGGGCCCACCAATGTGTGGGGCCTGGTTATCCATTCCATCGACCAATTGAACAAACCGAACATTGGTTGGGTTTGCGAAACCACGTGTGTTATATACCTTGAAACCAAGGCTGGGTGTCAGTAACTGAACACCTTTAAGGTTTTCGATGGCGTCAAAATACGAAGGCTGAGCCGAAAGTCGAATTTGTCGCGCATCGAGTACTTCAATGCTAACGGGCGATTTTAACACATTTTCGGAAATGCGGGAAGCCGTAACAACGATTTCACTTAGCTGAATTTTGCGCAGCGAATCGGTTGGATTGATGGTACTGTCGGGCAGGGTAGCCGCTAATAGGGCAGGACTTATTAAAAAAAACAGCAGGAACAGGTGTTTCATGAACGTCGTTCTTTCCTCCGAAAGATAACGATCGTTCTGTTTATTCGAAAATAACGATGCCGTTTTGTTGCGAATAGGCTATCTGGCAGGGATTAAGCCGGAAGATTGGCCAACTCATCGGCCAGAAATTTCTCGAACCGTTCGTGCAAAGCCCGGTAATGACTGAGGTATTTTTCGCCCTCAGCTGTTATGATGGTTCCGCCCCCTTTTTCGCCCCCGGTCTGGGTCGTTACGAGTGGTGTATCGGCCTGCGTATTCATCGAATGGACCAGCTCCCAGGCCCGTTTGTAAGACATGTTCATGGCTTTAGCCGCCTGATTGATCGAGCCAGTACGCTGAATATGGCCGAGCAATTCCAGTCGACCAATACCCATAAACCGTTCGGTGCCGTCGGTAGAGGCTGTTTCAAGCCAGATACGGCCGTTAATGCGAAGGTTCATGTTGAAAGAAATTTGTTTGGGGGCGAATGTACAACAAGGTTGGATTTTTGCAGAATAGGGGCAGGATTCCATAGGCCATTTCTCAAAGGTCTGGACTATGGAATCCTGCAGAAACTGGAAACGAATCGCCTGAAAAGTAGTCGAATACTTAGTTCATTACGCGTTTCACACCTAGCCGACCGAATGCACTCTTTAGCCGTACCAACTCTTTATTTTTCAGGCTGATTGAGTCTTTTGCCTGTTGGCTAATGCTACGGGCAACGCTGTCGGAGAGGAACCAACCCAACGGATATTTATCGTTATAAGCCAGTCGGAGGGTGAGATAATTTGTTCGGGGATTGGTAAAACGATCCATAAAGGAATTGAACATATTGTCGCGGGTGGTAGAACCGTTGTCCCAGGCATTGAAAAAAGCCAGTAATGGAATCTGTATTTCCTGCAATATGGACCGCTTCTGTGGTAGACTGCCAATCGTATTGCTGTTCTGAATAAAGAGAATGTAAGGAATGATGGTGACACGTTCGGCCGTATCCAGCCGTCGAATGGAAGGTACTAGGTTATTTAGCAACTGAATGCAGGTTTCGACGCCCGAATTGTCAAAATAACCGCCATCGACCACGTGGCCCCCATACCGCTGTTTTTGGCCATTAGCCACGAGCGTATCTTTCTGAACCAGCCCGCCATTGGTTACCACCGGAAAGCGACTACATAACGAGGCCGCCGTTTTGAGCGGCACATCCGATCCAAGTATATCCAGTGTTGACACCACATTCTTGAAATAATGCGGATCGAGTTGCAGATTTGAGGTAATGATTTTCTGGCCCGACTCGGCGAGGGTTCCGTTTAGCAGTAGAGAAGGTAAGTTATAATTGTAGCCACTGGACGTGTAATACAATTGAGTCAGTGAAGAGTCGAGGGTACGTAGGCCCAGGTTATCGCGGTAGGAGCCAGACCAGGAGTCTTCCAGCCATTTGGCGCGTTCGAGAGTCGGTAGGGGGAAAGGCACAAGCCGTTGTATGGACTCCGGAAATAACAGAGCCGCCGATACGCCGGATAAATAATCGTCTCGAATTACTTTTCTGAATTGCTGGAATCGATTATTTCGGTCAGCTTCGGCAACATCGCGCAGGAAAGCGGTGTAAAAAACCGTTCCAACGCCCCCGCCCGACACGCCACTCAGAGCATATACATGCCGACTGAAGCCCGGAATAATAGAGTCGAGCCGGATGAGTGTTTCGGCCGTCCAGTTCAGTGCGCGGATGCCTCCACCTTCGGCTGCAACCAGTACTAGTGGAATCGTGTCACCTTCTTCCTGCCTGCGGGCGGCTACCCAGTGGGCAAAGTGTGCTTCCACCGTTGGGCGTTGCGAAATCAGAGGTATTGATGAGCCGGTGGCCTGTCGAACGGTAGTGTTATCGTTAAACGCACTAATCACGATCAGATAGACAAATACCATCAACATGAGCGGACGGTACCGGTAATCGTTGAAATACACCACCAGACTTCCTGCAAACGTGTAGAGTGTAATTCCGAAAATAATGATGGCTGTAGGACGAAAGCTTCGGGCAATTCCCCATTCGACGGGCAGGCTGAACACAAGAGTCAGTACAATACTGAACACGAGCCCACCAGTAACGACTACCCGCCCGAGCGGATTCCGCCAAAGTGCGCGAATATTCTGCGTGAAGTTGGTATAGCGTTCCGAAAATTTCCAGTGAACAGGTAAGGCAAAAACCGGTACGTGTTGCTCGACCAGCAGAAATAGGCCGAGCATGAGGCCGCTTTGGAACACCAGGAGGTAAGGCTGCCAGTGGTTGGGTTTCCAGAAAGAATAAGCCAGAATCAACGCTGGAATCATACCGCCCAGTTTAGGCAACCATCGTAGCAGGATGTCGCATTCTTTGTTAAGCCGCAGGCCAACAGGCGAAATATGCAGAATCATGCGCGTGCAGCCATAAACCATCCAGCTCCAGAGGAACGTGCTGAGCAGAATATATTGAAACAGACGGCTAAAGACACCTTCGTCGGTGACCGCATTGACCATGTCGTCGGCCTGATCAGGCACGGTTAGTACGTAGAGCGCAACGAGTAGTGTAATGATTATGACAAACGCCTTCCGTTGCGTCTGATAAAACGCAATGACGTAATTTTTAATCTGGTGCTGAAAGGAACGAGGTTCGGCAGGTTGCACAAGCAATTACGATAAATAGGAGTACACAGCAAGTTTTAAACTTCTGCCGGGTGAATAGGGTTTTATAGACATAAATTTACTGGATCTATTGCTTATAAACCTTTACACGTATGAAGGCGAATTTCCTCTTTTTTGCACTGCTACTTTCGTATGGTAGTTTTGCTCAGCAGGTCGATTCGGCAAAAGTTCAGCCGAAAGAATCGAAAAATTCATCTGGTTTGGCGAAATATAAAGAAAATGGTCGTTTCCAGAGCCAGCTTAACGTAGGTAGTTCGACTGCTACATCTGGCCAGACCCCTGCATTAGGTATTGAAAAGCCAAAAAGCCAGCGTGTTGAATCTTCTTATCAATACGACAATGGCCGCATTACGGGCGGTAAGACGACGCTTAAGTTTGGTAAAAAGCAGTAAGAATCAAGGAAGTTTTTATTCAGACAATAGCCGGTTTTTCGACCAGTTGAGCCATTATATTGCCATAAATAGGCAGCAAGAATAAACGATGCCTTAGTTTTCTGGTAAAATATACTCGATAAACATCCGCTGTATCAGCATCCGGTTGTACCTTTCGGGCGATAGTTTTCTCGCCCTGTTCGCCCCTTATCGCATTGCTTGTCTGCGACCTCGGCGATCTGTCCCCGCTATCGTTCTGGTTATGGACAACGTAGAATTACTCTCCCGGATTCAGTTCGCTTTCACCATCGCATTCCATTACATCTACCCGCCCCTTAGCATTGGTCTAGGCGTTTGCCTTGTAGTGATGGAAGGACTGTATCTAAAAACGAAAAACAAAGTTTACGAAGAACTGACCCGTTTCTGGGTCAAAATTTTTGCACTCATTTTCGGTATTGGCGTTGCCACCGGCATTGTTATGGAGTTTGAGTTTGGCACGAACTGGGCCACCTACTCGCGCTATGTCGGTGATATTTTTGGATCGGCGCTGGCAGCCGAGGGTATTTTTGCGTTTGCGCTGGAGTCGGCTTTCCTGGGTATTCTGCTGTTTGGCTGGAATAAAGTGAGCCCACGGGTACACTTCATGGCAACGGTACTCGTTGCGCTGGGTTCTATTTTTTCGGCCCTCTGGATTGTAGTCGCGAACTCATGGCAGCAAACGCCGTCGGGTTATCGTATTGAAGGGAAAGGCATGCAGGCCCGCGCTATTGTAACCGATTTCTGGGCGATGGTTTTTAATCCTTCGTCGATTGAGCGGTATTCGCATGTATTGATCGGTGCCTTGCTGGCCGGGTCATTTCTGGTACTGAGCGTTAGTGCCTGGTATATTCTTAAAAAACAGTATATCGTTCATGCGCAGGCTGCGTTTCGGATCGCGTTGTGGGTCGCGGCTGTATCATCGCTGGCACAATTGTTCACCGGTAGTAAGTCGGCAGAAGTGGTCACGAAATACCAGCCAGCGAAACTCGCTGCCATGGAAGGCCACTTTGACAAGTTAGCGCCTGCCGATATGTACCTGGTGGGTTGGGTCAATGCCAAAGATCAGAAAACGACAGGTATTAAAATCCCCGGCGGTTTGTCGTTTTTGGTGCATCAGGATTCGAAAGCGCCAATTGCTGGCCTGAATAGCATTAAACCGGAAGACCGCCCGACGGCTGTCAACTTCGTTTTTCAAACCTACCACCTGATGATTGCCATCGGCATGACGCTAATCGGGCTAACCCTGTTCAGTTTGTTCATGCTTTACCGAAAAAAACTGTTTGAAACCCGTTGGCTGATGGTCGTTTTTGTGTTCTCGGTGTTGCTGCCGCAGATTGCCAACCAGGTTGGCTGGTATACGGCGGAGGTCGGTCGGCAACCGTGGGTTGTCTATGGCCTGCTCAGAACGTCAAATGCACTGTCGCAGGCGGTTAAAGCAGAGCATGTTCTGGCCTCATTAATTCTATTTACATTCATTTATGTGATGCTGTTTGGCCTGTTTCTGTACTTGCTGAACAAGAAAATACAGCACGGCCCCGATGTGATAGACTCCGATCAGGAGGAACCTTCGTCGCGCATGAATCCGGTATTTAACTAAAGAGTGGATGAGTGTACGGGCGAATGAGCGAACCAGACACGGATCGATCTTTCACTCGTTCACTCATTCGCCATTCACTCATTACTTATGGATACTGTTCTTGGTATTGATCTTCCTACGTGGTGGTTTTTGCTGATTGGGGCGCTGATTAGTGGCTACGGCATTTTAGACGGGTTCGACCTTGGAGCCGGCGCTTTACACCTGTTTTTCCGTAAAGAAGAAAGTCGCCGGATTGCGCTCAATGCCATTGGGCCGGTTTGGGACGGAAATGAAGTCTGGCTCGTGATTGGGGCTGGCTCGTTGTTTGCAGCTTTCCCGCTCGTATACGGCACAATTCTGTCGGTATTTTATCTGCCCTTCATCCTGTTTTTAGTCGCCATTATTTTCCGGGCAATTTCGATCGAGTTTCGGAGTAAAGAAAAAATGAAGTGGTGGCGAAAGCTCTGGGATATAAGTTTTTGTGTGTCCAGTATTGCCATTTCGATGCTGTTGGGTCTGATTCTGGGGAACCTCATTCAGGGTATTCCGCTGAATGCCAACCACGAATTTGTTGGCCGTCTGCGTGATTTCTTCAACCCGTATGCCTTGCTGGTTGCTATCACGGTGCTGTCGTTGTTTATGATGCACGGGGCTATGTATCTGATCATGAAAACCGAAGACCGAATCTTTGCCCGGTTGACGATTATTGCCAACAATACCAGTAAGTTTTTTATTCTGTGCTTCATGGCGACCTCACTGGCAACGCTGATTTACGTGCCGCACATGACCGCCATCTTCAAAGATTATCCGGAATTATTTGTCTTGCCGATTGGGGCTGTGCTCATTGTGTTGAATATCCGCCGAAGTATCGAAAAGCGGCAATATCGGCGTGGTTTTGTATCGTCATCCGTCACGACGGCGTTGCTGCTGATCCTGTTTGCAATGGGACTCTATCCCAACCTTGTACTGTCGAACATTGATCCTAAAGGCCACATTAGCATCTACGAAGCCGCGTCATCGGATGGCTCCCTGCGGACAATGCTGCTGTTTGCCTTCATCGGTATGCCGTTGGTTGGCATGTACACCGTGTTTATGTTCTGGACATTCCGTGGAAAAGTGAAACTGGAGGAACATAGTTATTAGACTGATAGATCGGGCCGTTCGCCCTTCCGAAGTGCATTGACCAGATTGTGTGCCCTGCGGGTAGGTTCGGGAATCCGGTAGCCACCGTCGCAATTGAGTGTGAGCGAAATGGCCGTTTCGAGATCGATCAAATGACCTGGCGAGACATACACCGGATTGACTTTGTTTTTTGTCCGTAGGGCTGCGCCAATTACATCACCATAATGCGTCATGGGTGACCATGAGCCGCGTTCGGGGGCTGGGTCGTTATACTTGCCAACGAGCACCGATTTACCACAACCAAACGTCGGGCGGTTCAGAAAAAGTCCGGCATGAGAAGCAATGCCGATCCGTCGCGGATGGGCCGTACCGTGACCATCGAACATGACCACATCGGGTTCGGTTTTTAGTCGCGCCCAGGCCTGCAACAGCGATGGAATCTCGCGAAACGAAAGCAAGCCTGGAATATAAGGAAACGGCGCTGTGCTGATCACACCCGTTTCTTCGATTGTTTCGAGCGTATCGAGTCGGAGTACTACGATTCCGGCATAAACCGTTTCTTCAAATTTATTGAATGAGATGTCGCAGCCTGCAATGGTTTTGGGCGGTTCGGCCAATGGCTCAATGCGAATCTGCGAGCGCAGTTGCTGTTGAAGCGCAATGGCTTCGGCGGGTGAAACAGCCCAGTCGTGAAGAAGTTGGTAATGCGCCATATGAAAACAGGAAATCGGTCATTACCTAACGAATAAAACCAGAGCAGAGTTTAAAATAGGCTGTTCGGAACAGACCTATAAGGTTTTCAAAACCTTACAGGTCTCCCATGCTGTCCCGAATGAGTTTCTTGATAAACTCAAGCTGGTTATCGGTGTGATTTAAAATAGTATCAATGCTGATCGGAACGTCATAATCCGGCATCGTGCCGCGTCCGGTTTGAGTGGGCTTTCCAACGGCGTTATTGTAATAGACCAAGGGCGTACCTACGTAAATCCTGGAATGGGGGAGCTCAAGGTGAACAAAACTCCCCCCATTACCGCCTTCATAAGCTCCGCCAGATTCTTCACCCACAAAGGTGCCGATTCGGTTTGCATGCGCTACGGCCAAAAATTCGGAGGTTGTTGAGCCGCTGCGTCCATTCATCAGCATATAGACCTGACCCTTAAATCGATTTGGCTTGGGATACTGGAGTTTCAGTTCCCGGCTGTTATCGTCTTCCTTGACGGTGAACGTACCGTCTTTTTCGGGGATCAGTTCATTTTTGACATTTTTTAGATCATCAGCTGACAGGTCCGAAAATTTCAGAAACTCGGATCTGTCGGTAACGGTGTGCTGCTGAGCATAATAACGAACAGCCGAGTCCGACTTCATCAGATACGTGAACAGTTCTACGCCCTGAATATCCCACCCACCCGGATTGCTCCTGAGGTCAATAATCAAATGGCGCGCTTTCTTCTTCTCGATTTTCGCCAGACTCTCATCCATAAATGTTCTGAACCGGGCTGCTGCCGTTTCGCTGCTGTTGGCTCCTTTGCCACCGAAGCTGTCGATTCGCAAATAGGCAGTTTGGGTCGTATCCTTCAGAAACGATAAACGCCAGGGGTGTTTCGATTGATTTTTGCCATACCAGGCCAGCATCTGTGTGTTGACCGGGTTTTTCTTATAGGCTGACATAGAACCCGAAAAGGTTTGCGCGGGCACATCGACCTGTATCGAATCGCCCGTCAGACTCCTGAATGTTAGCCGAAACGTATCCGGCTGGTCAATGAACCAGTAATAAAACAAGGCGAAAAGCTGGCCTTGAAAGGCTGCCTGTTTCGATGTTTGATTATAGCCATCAGCCCAGTGATGGCGATAAAATACCTGCCTGATACTGTCCATCGATTGCCCGTTGATACGCAGCAAATCGAAACCTGGTTTGATGCGCTGGTCGGTTGTACCATTGAACAGAACGTAGGAATGATTTTGCACGGGAAACAGAAAGAAAGGAAGTGTTTTCCAATGGCTGACAAACAGTTTTTGCCAGTTTTTGGTCGGGAGGGAATGCGTATGGGCACAGCGAATGTCGGCAATAAGCGCTTCAATGGTCTTATAAAACTCGTAGAAAGGGAGTGGGTTTGTCAATGTCGCGGCAATACTGTCCAGTTTAGCCTGCATGATGGGTTTAGACGTATAGCGGTACAACCCCGGATGTGTTTCTTCCAGAAGTCGGCGCAAATACCGGAAGTCGGCCTGCATATCGACGGGTTGTAGAACCTTGGTTTTTAAGGTATCAATACCCGGTTGAGCGCTGAGTGTGAACGAACACAGGACAATAAGAAAACCGAAAATGAGCTTCATTGTAGGTTGTTTTTTGACCAAAACAGCCTAAAACCGACGTGCTTATCTACTCAAATCCCGATTTGAGAGATGCTTTCTTCTGTTGGGCGACGTATTCACCCGGCGACATACCCGCAAGTTGCTTAAATGTTCGTTGAAAGGTAGCCTGCGAATTAAAACCGCACTCGAACGCAATGCCAGTCAGTGTAAGGTATTCGTAGGCCGGATCAGTTAGCCGCTGTTTCACTTCATTGACACGGTGTTCGTTAATAAAGCTGTTGAAATTTTTTCCTACGTGTTGGTTCAGTACAGCCGATATGATCTTGGGGTGTAATCGGGTATGCTGACCCAATTTTTCGACGGTCAACTCGGGATCTAAAAAAAGACGCTCTGTGTGCATGGCTGTCGACAGCAGACCGATTACCTGACTAATTGTTTCACCCGGTAAATCGGACGAACTGACTGATTTCGGGGGGAGTTTACTGATGGCCTCCGACCGGGTGTTCAGGTAACCTTTCAGCCCCAGCCAATAAATCAGGATAGCGATGGGAACATAAACCGGATACCAGCCTAACTGATCAAGCAACGGGCCTCGCCAGCCCGGTACGATATACGGGATCATGAACAATAGCCAGATTGACTGAAAGAGCAGAAAGGCGTTGATGAACTGACGAAGCCAGCGTAAACGCTGCTGGACGGTATCTGAATCCTGCGAAGGCGATGATTGGCGATTCAGCAGGCGTTTGGTCAGAAATAAGTAGATGGTGACCGAAATCCAGCGTGGAATATCGACATAGGTATTGTATTCGTCCATGACATACCCCCAGGTCGGTCCTTCTTTTTGAGGAAAGAAACCCAGGAGTAGACCGCCAATAAATACCCAACCCATCAGTGGCGCCCCCAGATCCAGAATAACTGAGTAAAAATGCCGTCGTTCCGATTTGCTCAATCGAAAAGCGGGGTCAAGAACCGATTTTGTATAGAAATAGATAAGTGGCCCGATGGGCATGGCCAGAAAGAAGGGGAGGATCTCTATGGCCAGGCTCAACCATCGACTGGAAACGGGTACACCCACCGCAAAGCTCATCAGCGATAGTGAAGCAATGAGTGTCGCCAGCAGTCGATTCGATAATTGACGACCCTTTCGGTTAACCCACAGGAGCGTTGCCAGAATAAATCCTTGAAGGGCACCCAGCAGTAAGATCAGGTCAAAGGGAGAAATAGTCATGCAGAAAAGGCCTATCGATACGGGCGCATTTCACTTGATATGCTGGCCTGCTATTTCTGGGAAAAGCCACTAATCCACAATCTTTACCCGAATTCGGTGTGGTGCGGGCTGGTTACCACCGAAATAAAGGCCGGTGCTGTAGGCAAATGATTTATCGTGCGTAAACGGAATGGGCGTACCACCGAGAATCTGATAAACCTTCCGGTCGTAATCAATCTTTATGGTCATCCGGGTGGGTTGGTTGATGGCGGTTTCGGCTATTTTAAAATCAATTCGTTTGCCTTCCACATACACATAAGCACCCAGATCGATACGGCTGGTTTTGGGATTCCATCGCCAGCCTACCCGTGCACCATCGACCTGATGGGGTGGTACACCATCGAGCGACTGATCTTTTGAGCCAACGAACCCTAAACCAATAACTTTGTTCCAGTCGTCGGCATCAACAGCCCCAATATCGTAAATACAGCTACTATCGAAGGTAACTTCAGCCGTTATCTGACCCGGACTGACTAGCAAACCTACCTTACGTTTGGGCATTGGCTCATGCTCACCTTCTTCAATAACAACCCAATCCGGATTTGATAGCAGAAAATCGGGCACGCATGCGCTCATGAACAGGCAAATACCCACAAGAAGTGCTTTAGCTGCGAGTGCCGAAGAGCGTACCGGTGAATCAAAACGAAGCATAACGATGAAACAGAAAGACGTAACTTTTGTGCAAATAACGCTATAAATAAACGAATCGGTATCCCGTTTGGTCAGTCGAAAATTATCGATCGGTATAATAATTTTTAGATTACCTAACTCTTAAAGATGAGTATATAAATGTATTTGCTTGATTTATAAGAGCCGTAGGTTAATGATAACATCACTTCATTAGGACTATTTGTAGGTATAAATGACAACCTTTTGTATTTTTCTGCATCCGTATCCAAACACATAACTTCCCGTTTATGCACCCGAATGAGCGCTTAGGCCGCTTACCTACTAATTGGACGTCCAACTACATTTATGCTGTTGTTTTCTCGTCGTTCTGTGTAATGATGGGCCTGTTGTGGGACATTATGTGGCACATGAGTATTGGCCGCGATGGTTTGTTTGCGCCACCACATGTTGTAATTTACGTAGGAGCGGTGGTCTCCGGCCTGTTTTCAGCCTACCAGATCCTGAAATTAACATTCACTAAAAATCATCCGGGCCGGGCTCAGGCAGTTCCTTTCTGGGGCGTTTTCTATGGACCATTGGGGGCCATGTTCTGCGTTTGGGGTGCATTGGCTATGTTGACATCAGCACCATTTGACGACTGGTGGCATAATACGTATGGGCTTGATGTTCAGATACTAACCCCACCCCATACAATTCTGGCCATTGGGATCATGACTGTGCAGTTTGGGGCAATGGTTGGTGTATTGGCTTTACAGAATCAATATCGAAACCAAACCGTAAGTGAGATTACTGGCGGTAATCGGCGGCTTTTGCTGCTGAAATGGTTGTTCGCAATTTCAGCAGGGTTGCTGCTGATGATGCTATATACGTTGCTTTCCGAGTCAATGGGAATGCGCGAATCGCACCATTCCAGCTACTATATTACTGCTGCCATCATCTTCCCATTTTACCTGCTGGCCGTAGGGCGCGGTTCCATGCTTCGCTGGCCAATTACGGCTATTACAGGTATCTACATGATTGGTATGCTAGTACCAAGCTGGATTCTGCCCTACTTTCCGGCTACCCCACGGCTTGGTCCCGTTCTCAACCCGATCACCCATTATCAGCCGTTTCTGTTTCCGGTGGTCTTAATTATCCCGGCGCTGGCTCTCGACTGGTTGATGCACCGGGTTGAGCTACCCGCCAATGGAAAACGAAAACTGAATGATTGGGTGCTGGCTCTTTTATATGCTGTAGTATTTATGGTCGTACTACTGGCCGTTCAGTGGCCATTTGGCGATTTTTTGCTCACCTCACCTTTTGCCCACAACGGCTTTTTTCTGTCTAATTCCTGGTCATACGATAGTCCCCCTGATTGGGAATACCGTTATGCTTTTGCCCCCTGGAACATCGAGTCGGCTACTGATTTCTGGATTAGTTTCGGTAAGGCTTTACTATATGCCACGCTGTCGGCCCGTGTTGGTCTACTTTGGGGGAACTGGATGAAACGGGTAGCGAGATGAGATGCATTCAAACAGAAATGGGTATGACTAAGGATACAAGTAGAGTTTACTATCAATTAAAGTGGTTTGTGTTTCTGTGTGCACTCATCAACTCATTGACTTATTCACTGACGGCAACGGCTCATGTGGGTAGTTCGGGCGTGATTGTGCAAAAACAGGCCGGTAAATATCAGTTATTGATTCAGGTCAATCCACCCGATGTGGTGCCCGGAACGGCTAAGGTTACGGTATTTGTTGAACAGGGGCGCGTCAGTAGTATTGGTGCACGGCCAATTTATTTCCGTTCGGGCGATAAAGGTGCGCCAACCCACGATGTGCTGACACCAGTAGGCGACAACCGATATGAAGCTGACCTGTGGTTAATGGCATCGGGCTCGTCGAGCGTTGAACTAAGCATCGATGGACCCGACGGAAAGCAACAAGTTGTTGTGCCCGTGATGGCACTGGCCACCGCTCTGCGTGATATGCCCGCCGGAACGGGCTGGGGACTGGCCGCTATGGGTTTGTTGCTGGTTGTCATGCTGATTACAATTATTGGAGCCAGTAATGCCGACGGAATTGTGGCTCCTGATCAGTCAATTGGTGCAGCACTTCGGCGACGGCGACTGCTCGGAATGAGCATTGGCTTAGTTGTGTTAGTGCTGATTTTGGCCGGATGGCGGTCGTGGTGGAACAGCACATCGGAACAATACCGAACACAACAACTATATCAGCCTTTGCCAATTCATGCATCCGTGAACGTGGCAAATGGCCAGCGTCAGCTGACGATTCAGATTGATACAACCGATTTTAAAAAAAACGGGCGTCGGCGGACACTGAGTTATATCCTTCCTGATCATGGGAAGCTCATGCACGCCTTTTTAGTCAGAATGCCGGGGCTGGATGCGTTCGCGCACTTACATCCGATTCGGCAGGATACATTACACTATAACGTGGCACTCCCGCCTTTGCCGGGGGGTAAATACCTGCTTTATGCGGATGTCGTGTATCGCAGTGGTTTTGCCGAAACTCTGACCGATACGGTAGAAATACCTTCGTTAAAAATTAGCCCCGAAGTTGCTGCAAATGCCAAACCGACGGATCGTGATGACAGCTGGCTCGTAACGGAACCGATGGGCGTAAAAGCCAATGCTGTGAACATGCCGCATCTGGATAACGATATGGTTGTGTGTGGCAAACCTGGTGCCAGCATGAAACTGGAGGATGGTTCCAGTATGCTCTGGATGGACAAAGCGTCGCCGGATCTGGAAGCTGGAAAATTGTATAATCTGAAATTTGCAGTCGCTGATGCACAGGGGAAAGCGGCCCCATTAGAACCGTATCTGGGAATGGGTGGCCATGCGGCTATCCTGCGCTCGGATGGAACCGTTTATATCCATCTGCATCCGGTCGGGACCTATTCAATGGCAGCCGAAGGCTCACTGGTAGGTCGTATTGCAGATACTGCCCGTACATTTCATTACCCTGATGCGGCTAAGTTCCGGGATAGTATCGATACCTACGTTACCAAATTAAATTCGCTGCCCGAGGCCGAAAAGAATACGTTGTTGATGACAGCCATGCCGGCCATGAGCCATGCGATGAAAACCAACAACATGGTTGAGTTTCCCTACGCTTTCCCGCGTGCCGGACATTATCGGATCTGGGTGCAGGTGAAACGAAATGGTCGTGTTCTAACGGGCGTCTTTGATACGCAGGTAAACGAACCGCTTCTGTAAACAGTAGGTTCGGGCACTTTTCTGGTTTAGATGTCATGGTAAACTGAGTTGCGGTTTACCATGACATCTAAAAATAACCTGCACGATTTCCAACGTTTATGTCCCAATCCGTGACTCGTCGCCAACTAATGGCAACGTTGACCGCTGCTGCTGGCGCGTCCTTTTCACCTGCTTTGGCATCCTCGCAGTCTGAACTTACATCGGCTGTACCTGCGGCCACTCCTCCACCTTTCACACTCTGCCTGAATATGAGCACCCTTCGTGGGCATAAGCTTGGCTTTGTCAAAGAGTTGGAAACTGCATCAAAAGCAGGCTTTCAGCATGTTGAAATCTGGATTGAGTCGTTGCAGCAATATATTAAATCGGGTGGAACCGTGGCCGATGCCCGTAAAGTGTTGTCCGATCTGGGGATTCGGGTCGAAAACGCGATTGGATTTGCGCCCTGGATTATTGATGACGATGCTGCCCGCGCCAAAGGTCTCGACCAGATGAAGAGTGAAATGGAACTGCTGGCTCAGATTGGCTGCAAGCGGGTAGCAACGCCGTCGATCGGTGCCCAAACGGCCGAAGCACCCATCATTGACCTGAAAAAAGCCGCTGAACGCTATCGGGCTATCCTCGAACTAGGCGACAAAACAGGTGTCGTTCCACAACTGGAAATGTGGGGCTTCTCGAAAAACCTTAGCCGCGTAAGTGAAGTCATGTATGTGGCTCTTGAAACGGGCCATCCGTCGGCCCGGCTTTTGCTTGACATTTACCATATTTTTAAAGGTGGTTCCAGTCTCGATAGCCTTCCCCTAATTGGTAAGCCAGCCATTGAGGTCTTTCACGTCAATGATTATCCTGCCAACATGACTCGTCAGGTCATTACCGATGCCGATCGGGTATACCCCGGCGATGGTGTTGCGCCGATTAAAGAGACCCTGAAACGAATTAAAGATCCTAACAAATCGATCATCCTTTCGCTGGAAGTGTTCAATAAAAACTACTACGCGCAGGAGGCCATGACGGTCGCTAAGACGTCAATGGAGAAGATGAAAAATATGGTGGTCGGGGTGTAGCATGATGTAAGTGACGAATTAAGCGTGAAAAGCGTGAATAATTTATTCGACACGTTTCACGCTTAATTCCTGGTTATTCCTTATCAGCACGCCTGTCGGCCCGGATTTCTGGAATGGTATCCGGGTCGATCAATCCCAGCGAAGCCGCATGTTCAGCGGCTTCAACCGTATCGGGAACCAGTAGCATCGGTACATCGAATGCTTCTGCCGTCCGGATAAGTTCACGAACGTCTTCGTCGCGCCGGTCTTCCGAAACATCGCGAATGTAGATTGCCCGTATTCGGCCGGGATTCTCGCGAACTACCTGCGTATAAATTTCGGGGTCCTGCTGGCCACTATCACCGATCAGTACAAACGGCAATTGCGGATTCACATCCAGCACTTTTCTGATCATGGCCAGTTTGTGGGTGTGATGGGATTGCGACGAAAGTATAGCTGGGCTAAAACTCAGGTCGCGCAGCAAAATCGGACCTTTGGGAATGCCCTGAATCCGGAAGAAGTCGATAAGGAGATCATATAAATTCCACGGGCTGCTCGATACAAAATAGATCGGATTAAACAATGTCGTGACAGGCCCGCTCTGTAATGCCCGATAAAACGCGGCTACTCCCGCAAAGGGCAGGCGTGTGTAAGCGTTCCCAAGAAACGTAAGCCGGGCCGTTTGCAGAAGACTGGTTGCTCCCGTTACGAGCACCGTATCATCGATATCAGAAATGATCCCAAACTGGCTGTAAAGGGGCGAAATCATCAGGTAGCCATCTTTAATCACCGGTTCGCCAGTTGGTTGCACAATAGCATCCAGCGAATACCGAACGGGAAACCAGGCACGACCAGGCGGCAGATTGTCTGGTGGGTTAATCGTCATTTCAAAATAACCTTCTTTATCCGTTACGGCCGTATTCGATTTGCCAAATGCGTCCACACGTACCGTTACGCCCGGCACTTCGTCGCTTTCGAACCGTTGGTACGTAGCCAGCAAATTTTGCCAGAATGTATCATTGTCGCTGGGGGTGCTTAGATCGCGTTCTCGCAAAACACGTCCAGTGATCCAAACGGCCGTTGGACTGCCAAAGCCACGGTAATAAACAATTTTATACGGTTTTTTTGCGTCGAGTCGGCTGAAAAGACGGTTTTTAAGGCGGTCGAACTGAGCTTCAGCGTCGGTTGAGGCACTAACTAAAAAATCTTTCCAGGTCGTCATTTGATGGCACGTTCATAATCTCCCCACTCGTCAATATCTGTTAATTCGGCTAATAACTCGAAGGTCAGACTGTTTTGCAAAATAGCTAATTCGGTCAGTTGCCGAAGTTCAGGCTGGCTCCAGGGCATATTTTCGAACAAAAAAGGAAACAATTGCTTCATACCCAATAAATAATAACCACCATCGGTCGCCGGGCCAATCACAACGTCGGCTACGTTCAGCGCGTCGAAAGCCAGTTGGATATGATCTGAAGTAATATCGAGGCAATCGCTGCCAATAATGACAATTCGGTCGCCGGAAGAACCCTCGCTAATCTGTTCTCGGAAAGCGTTCAGCATACGTTGGCCCAGGTCATCACCAGTCTGAAGTCGTTTCTCGTAACGATCCCAACCGTCGCTCGGGTTTATGAAATCGCCGTAGTATACAACTTTATGATACGGTAACCCCTGCGTAATGTTCTGAGTATGCCGAAGCAGGTGCCGATATACTTGTACGGCCCGTTCATCGCCAACGGTTCGGGCAATGCGCGTTTTGACCTGACCGGCAATGGGGTTTTTAACGAAGATAATAAGGTGATTCTCGGCCATACGAGGGTTTGGTGGTAACTTGCGAACGAAATTAGTGATTGGAGATTAGTCGTCTGGCGTAAATGCCAGCCAACCACTAATCACCAGTCACTAAACACTAATAAAACCATGAGCAAACAAATTGTTTATACGGAACAGGCTCCCGCGCCGATCGGGCCTTATAGTCAGGCCGTAAAGGTGAAGGATATGCTATTCGTTTCTGGGCAGGTAGCCATTGAATTAGCTCCACTTGGCGACATCCAGGCTGAAACGCAGAAAGTAATGGAAAACATCGGAGCCATTCTGAGAGCTGCTGGAATGGACTATGTTAACGTTGTCAAGTCTAGTATTTTTGTCAAAGACATGAACAATTTCGCGGCTATCAATGAAGTATATGGCCGGTTCTTTACCAGCGAACCACCCGCCCGCGAAACCGTTGAAGTGGCTCGTTTGCCAAAAGATGTAAATGTTGAAATTTCAGTAATAGCTGTGCAATGAGTGAATGGGCGACTGAGTAAATGAGTGAATGAGTGAATAGCCTGGTTAGCGTATGTGGTGCGCCTAAGCTATTCACTCATTTACTCATTCACCCATTCACTCATTTACTAATTATTACTCCCATGCAAAACACTGTTCGCGTTCGTTTCGCACCCAGTCCTACCGGCCCGCTGCATATTGGCGGGGTGCGTACTGCGCTTTATAATTACCTGTTCGCCCGGAAAATGGGCGGCAAAATGCTCCTTCGTATCGAAGATACCGATCAGAATCGCTTTGTGCCGGGTGCCGAAGACTATATTCTGGAAGCCCTTCGCTGGGTTGGTATCGAGATCGACGAAGGGCAGGGAACGGGCGGGCCTCATGCGCCTTACCGCCAGTCGGAGCGTAGAGACATTTACCAGAAAGAAGCTCAGCGATTAGTTGACGAAGGGAAAGCCTACTATGCCTTTGATACGGCTGATGAACTCGATGCGATGCGCAAACGGCTTGAGGAAGCCAATGCGCCAGCCGCTCAATACAACGCTATTACCCGGATGCAGATGCGGAACTCACTGACTATGAAGTTCGATGAGGTTCAGGCACGTATAGGTGCGGGCGATCCGTATGTTATTCGGCTAAAAACGCCACGCAAAGAGGAGGTCCGACTGAATGACCTTATTCGGGGTTGGGTCAATGTGCATTCGTCGGCTATCGATGATAAAGTTCTGCTAAAATCGGACGGTTTGCCGACCTATCACCTGGCCAACATTGTAGACGATCACCTGATGGGTATTACGCATGTAATCCGGGGTGAAGAATGGTTGCCATCGGCTCCGTTGCATGTGCTCTTGTATCGGTATTTGGGCTGGGAGGATACCATGCCGCAGTTTGCCCACCTGCCGTTGCTGCTTAAGCCCGAAGGCAATGGCAAACTTAGTAAGCGCGATGCCGATTTAGGCGGTTTTCCCATCTTTCCGTTGCAGTGGACCGACCCTTTTTCGGGTCAGGTTGCTAAAGGATTCCGCGAAGAGGGTTATCTGCCCGAAGCGACGGTCAACTTCCTGGCCTTGCTGGGCTGGAATCCGGGCACCGAACAGGAACTCTTTACGATGGATGAGCTGATTGCGAGTTTCGATATTGGGCAGGTTCACAAAGCCGGTGCGCGTTTCGATATCCAGAAAGCACAATGGTTCAATCACCAGTATGTTCGGCAACGGCCAGATGCAGAACTGGCTCCAACTGTTAAGCAACAGGCCGAAACGGCCGGGTTTAGCTGCTCGCTGGAGAAAGCCAAAAAGATTGTCGCGTTACTGAAAGGACGTGTCAATTTTGCCCACGAAATCTTTACTGAAGCCGGAACGATTTTCAATGCGCCAACGAGCTATGATGAAGCGATTGCCGCTGCCAAATGGAACGACGATGCAATCCGGGCTGTAACAGCCTTCCGCGATGCGTTGCAGACCTTCGACGGTGAGTTCATTGCCGATAACATCAAACACACACTGGGCGATGCGATGCAGCAGGCTGGTATCAAACAAGGTAAAATTATGCAGGCAATGCGTTTAGCTCTTACAGGCTCTGGCGCCGGTCCTGACCTGATGCTTACCATGGAAATCATTGGTAAAGACGAAACGATTAAGCGGCTGGAACAGGCATTGAACACGCTGAAGACCACTGTTAGTTAATGATTTTTAAAACCTATAAGGCCTCAAAGACCTTATAGGTTTGTATCTCGATAGAACACTCATGGCAAAGAAGAAAACGAACCCTGACGAAAACGATAAGCCACGCGTTCATAAAGAACTCGAAGGCTTCGATATTCAGATTAACTCGTTTGGTGAAATCACAACGAGTTTTGATATCGACAAAATCAACCAGTTTCTGAATAAGACGGTTGACGATAAGAAACTGCGCCATCGAACGGATCTTAATCTCAAAGGTGAGCCGGAGCCGGACGAAACAGATGATGATCCGGACGATGAACGACTCTTCGATGAGACCGATAACGATCTGCCCGACGATATCAATCAACGCTAACGGCCCGACCCGCAAAAACGCCCGGTCGGGCATTTTTTGTGCCGTTTATACGAATAAACGACTGTAAAATGACCGTCTTTCCGTAGTTTTCGTCCATAAATAACTGCACCGGCAATCGGTGACTATACGACAACCATAACCGCTCTCAGTATGTACTCTCACGAGATCGACTACAAAATCATTGGTGAAGACATCCAGATTGTAGAAATTGAACTGGACCCTAACGAAACCGTTATTGCCGAAGCGGGCTCCATGCTGTTTATGGAAGACGGCATTGAGTTTGAGACCAAAATGGGCGATGGTTCCCAGCCGAATCAGGGCTTTATGGGCAAACTGCTTCAGGCTGGTACGCGCATGATTACGGGCGAATCGCTGTTCATGACGCACTTCACCAACCGGGGTGTAGGCAAACGTAAGGCGGCTTTTGCGGCTCCTTATCCGGGTACAGTAATGCCGGTTAACCTGGCTAATATTTTCGGCAATACGCTTATTGTTCAGAAAGATGCCTTCCTGTGTGCGGCACTGGGTACGAAATTGAGCATTCAGTTTAACCAGCGGTTAGGAGCCGGTTTTTTTGGCGGGGAAGGATTTATTCTGGAAAAACTTCAGGGCGACGGTATGGTGTTTATCCATGCAGGGGGCGTAGTTATCGAACGGACGCTGAACAATGAAACGCTTCGGGTCGATACTGGTTGTGTCGTCGGATTTGAACCCAGTATTAATTTTGATATTCAGCGGTCGGGTGGGCTGAAAAGCATGATTTTCGGTGGGGAAGGGCTATTCCTGGCAACGCTTCGCGGAACGGGTAAGGTCTGGATTCAGTCGATGCCAATTTCTAAACTCGTTCAGCGATTAGCACCTAATGGTGGACAGGCTCACAAAGAAGGCGGTTCCGTATTAGGCCAATTGGGAAATTTGTTTGAAGACTAACCGGATCGAGCAGCTGATGCGGGTCGTATTCGTTCGATTTGCCTGATTTACAGGGTTAGACGAAAAAAATAGTTGTTATTTTGCTTAGCTAAGACATTTTTTGGCAAAATCATGTTAATCAGTAAAATCCAATAAATCGCCGTCCAGATGGAAGTCATTTGCACAAACGATAATTTCCCCGCGCCTGTACTGGCGTTCTACGCTGAGTTTGGTATTCAGACACCCAAGCGCGATCAGCTGTATACGATCCGGCAGGTTAAGCGCCATACAACCGGTGATACGGGCGTATTGCTGAATGAGATTCAGAACCCTGAAGTGCCGGTTAAGCATCCGGTTATGGGGGAAGTCTGGTTTGAACCAACGTTCAACATCAACCGCTTCGCTACACTGCTGGGGCAGCCGGTGCGACAGGAAGAATTAGAAGATGTAAACGCCTGATCGAGCGTTTTTGTACATAGTTAAAAAGCCCTGCACCAAATCGCCGGGCTTTTTCGTTGTTGTTGTCATGCTGGAACACCAGCCCGGTGCCGAAGGAAGCATCTTCCCGTACTCATACAGTCCAGCTACCGGAGATGCTTCCTTCGGCGGCATGACAAAAACTGTGGTAAAATACGTTCTTATTCTGCTCACGGGTTTGTTTACTGCTGCCTGCGGTAGTAATTCATCCGATAATTACACGCCTAAGCCCAAGGGCTATCCGCGTTTCGATCTGCCCGAACCGAGTTATCAACTCCTTGAGCCAACGCATCCCTATCAGTTCGAGTACAATAAAATTGCCCGAATTCTGCCCGACACGTTTGCCCGTTCGGAGCCTCACTGGATTTTTATTAATTATCCGGCTTATCATGCCAGCGTTCAACTGACCTATAAGCCCGTTCGAAACGACATCAATCGGTTGCGTGCCATGCTGGAAGATGCGTATAAACTGGCAGCCCGGCATAACATTAAGGCATACGCCATTGAAGAGAAGAAAATTCGGATGAAGTCGGGTTTAGAGGCCAGCATCATTGATCTGTCGGGGGAGGTGCCGAGCCAGGTTCAATTTGTGACAACCGACTCGACGACCAATTTTCTGCGGGGTGCGCTATACTTCAATACCGCCACCGAAAACGATTCACTACAACCCGTTATTCAGTACATTCGCAAGGACATCGTCCATTTGTTGAATACGCTGAAATGGCGGAAATAATACCAGTTTAGGTGTTCAATCGCTGATACATGATCTCTCCTTGTCGTCGTTAGTTGCCGAACGCCCTAATCCGGAATATTTTAACAACCTGACTCTATGAAACTACTAATTTTTCTTGTTTGTCTGTCGACCACTATTGCCGTTGCGCAAACTAAAAAGCCAGCGGCTAAGGCATCACCTAAACCTGCGGCTGCACCTGCCAAATTACCGGGACAACTTATTTACGAACAAAACTGTCTGACCTGCCATCAGGCCAATGGGTCGGGAGTTCCTAACCTGAATCCTCCGCTTCGTGGAACGGATTGGGTTAATGGCGATAAAACCCGGCTCATCAATGTGATACTGAAAGGTCTACAGGGGCAGGAAGTTGAAGGCGATGCCTACGATAATGCTATGCCTGCGCATGACTTTTTAACCGACGATCAGATTGCCGATGTGCTCACCTATGTTCGCAGTAATTTCGGCAATAAAGCCAGTGCGATAACCGCCGAAGAGGTGAAATCGGCCCGAGCTGCAAAGTAGCGTTTTTCGTATTCGGTTTGTCGATTTTCAGGGAATACCCAAAAACTATGTCTGAATCACGCCTACTGAAAATGCCTTCGTAATCGGTGCGTGATTGGCGGCTGCAATTCCTTCCGACAGGATTTGCCGGGTTTGAAGAGGATCGATGACTGCGTCGACCCAGAGTCGGGCCGCTGCGTAATACGGCGAGAGCTGTGCGTTATACTGATCCGTAATTTTTTTCAATTGCGCCTGTTCGTCCTCAGGCGTCATGGGTTGTCCTTTGGCTTTTTGAGCTGCTACCTGAATCTGGAGGAGTGTTTTTGCCGCAGAAGCCCCACTCATGACGGCCATCTGGGCCGTTGGCCAGGCCAGCATCAGGCGGGGGTCATACGCCTTTCCGCACATGGCATAATTGCCCGCGCCATAGGAGTTACCTATAACAACCGTAAATTTAGGGACGACTGAATTGGCCATTGCGCTAACCATCTTGGCACCATCTTTAATAATGCCACCCTGTTCGGCCCGGCTACCAACCATAAAGCCCGACACGTCCTGCAAAAACACAAGTGGAATCCGTTTCTGGTTACAGTTCATAATAAATCGGGCGGCTTTGTCGGCCGCATCGCCATAAATGACACCGCCCATCTGCATTTCGGTTGGCTGTCCGGTCCGACCTTTGGCCTTCACAACCTTGCGTTGATTGGCGACAATGCCAACGGCCCACCCATCGATTCGGGCATAGCCGCAAATCAGTGACTGACCATAACCCGGTTTATACGCGTCGAAGGCCGAGTTATCCACAAGTCTATCCACAATTTCCTGCATATCGTAGGGTTTTACACGATCGATGGGCAGAATCTCATAAATATTATCCGGATTTTTGGTGGGCGGGACTGGCGCTATACGATCAAAACCAGCAGTTTCGTGATGGCCAATTTTATCGAAGATTCGCTTGATCGCATCCAGACAGCTTTTGTCATCGGGGTATTTGTTATCGACTACGCCAGAGATGTCAGTATGAGTTGTTGCCCCACCAAGGGTTTCGGCATCTACATCTTCCCCAATAGAGGCTTTCACTAGATACGGGCCAGCCAGAAAAATGGAGCCGGTCCCTTCCACAATAAGCGCTTCGTCAGACATAATGGGCAGGTACGCTCCACCAGCTACACAGCTACCCATTATGGCAGCTACCTGTAGAATGCCCATGGCCGAGAGGTGCGCATTGTTGCGGAATGTACGGCCGAAATGTTCTTTATCAGCGAAGACTTCATCCTGCAAGGGGAGGTATACGCCAGCGCTATCGACAAGGTAAATAATCGGCAGATGGTTCTCCATCGCGATTTCCTGTGCCCTGAGGTTCTTTTTGGCCGTAATCGGAAACCAGGCCCCTGCTTTTACAGTGGCATCATTTGCCACGATGACACACTGCCGTCCGGAAACATAACCAATACCGACTACGACACCGCCCGATGGACAGCCACCGTGTTCTGTATACATACCTTCGCCCGTGAACAGCCCAATTTCAACAAAAGGACGATCATCATCGATCAGATAAGCGATGCGTTCACGGGCGGTTAGTTTGCCTTTACGGTGCTGATCGTCAATTTTTTTCTGGCCGCCACCCAGTTGGGTCTGGGCTGTGCGCTGGTTTAGTTCGTCGATGAAGGCTTGCATGGAATAGTCATTTTTGTAGAGACGTAAGCATACCGCTGTGGTCTCACGCGCGAACAGTTTGGAGAATCACACGAAAATTCAGTTCGTAAATGCAAGCATACGAAAATTCTTACTGACTGACGTGTATGCGTTTTAATCCCAATGCGGATACAAGTGACAACATCGGCAGACTGGCAAGCCTGCTTGGCTACTTAGTAGTTGAATCGGCAGGAGTTGGAACGACCGTCGACGTAGTTATTGTCGTGCTACCAGTTGGTGTAGTGATAGCCTTGTCTTTCCGGCCAAAGAGCGAGAAATGCACGTATCGTTTGGGATTCTCACGCAGGTCGGTCAGGAGTTTTTCCAGGCTGGCCGTAGTTTTGTTGACGTTACTGTAGAGCGCTTCATCGGATGTTAATTTACCTAAAGAACCGCGTCCGCTAGTAATGTCACCCAGAATATGTTGCAGATTTTCGATCGTTTTGTTGACACTGACGAGTGTTTGCTTCAATTGAAGCCCCTGAAGCGAATCGGCAAATGTGTCGGCTTTGGCCAGAATAGGCTTGAGTTGCTTCTCGGTTTCGATCAGTGATGCCGACAATCGGTTAACGTTTGCCAGCGTTGCCTGTAAACCAGCACGGTTCTCGGCAACAGTCAGGCCAAGCGCGCCAACCGCAGCATTAGCGCTTTTTAGCGTTTGATTAAGCACAACACCCGTTTGGTCGAACTGAGCCACCACCCGGTTTAACTGGTAGGTCAGCGAATCAACGTTGTTTAATACGGGTAATGTTTTTTCCCGGATTAGCGAGGAAAGTCCCGATTCTTTAGCTGCAACCAGTTTGCCACCATCTTCTATTTCCGGCGCTCCGGGATTTATGCTGAGCATGATATTTTTCCCGCCCAGCAAACCATCATCGGCCAGAATGGCTTTTGACCCTTTCGTCACACGAATGTCATTTCGAAGCTCAAGAGTGACAAGCAATTTGTTGCCCTGTTCCTGTAAAATCTCGATGCGCTTAACCTGACCAACCGATAACCCATTGATACGTACTGGGTTGGATGCTGTTAGCCCATCAATATTATCGTAAATGACCTGATACTTGCGGGTAGTAGAGAAAAAGTCAGAACCTTTCAAAAATTCGAATCCGAAATAGAGCATCATCAGGGAGATGACGGCAAGCAAACCAACCTTTACTTCCTTAGAAATTTTCATGCGTGTGAGAAGGAGAACAACCCTTTGGGCCTCGCCAATCAATTTGATTGAAGGTATAACCAACTTTAGCGGCCGTTTGTCCCGCGAAGATGGGATTTTCCATGAACGGTTGAAAGTAGGTAATTAGTAGCCTTCTGTAGATGGTCTACAGCGAGCAGTGAGTGGTGTTGATAATCAATTAATTCGTGTAGATTGTACACTCCCCATTGAAGCTGTCAAGGGCTTGTTATAACCTTACCCCTCCGCTTCAATCTCCTGCTTATATTGAGCAAAGGCTTTACAGATGGCAGTGGTAATTTCTTCCTGACCTTCTTCTGACCGTAGGTAATCTTCCTCATCTGGATTGGTCAAATAACCACTTTCGATCAGAACGCTGGGCATTGTAGTTTTCCAGAGCACAATAAAACCTGCCTGTTTAACCCCATTACTCTTCCGGCTGGCATTCTGGCGGAAACTACGCTCCAGCTTTTCGGCAAAATTTATGCTGCTGGCTATAAATGCGTGTTGATAATTAGCCAGCATAATGGTTGCTAAGGGCGAGTTCGGATTAAAGCCCTTATAAGTTTGCTGGTAATTCTTTTCCTGTAGAATTACGGCATTTTCGCGCCGTGCCACGTCGAGGTTACTTTGGGTTCTATGCAGACCCAATGTATAGGTTTCGGTGCCATAGACCCGGCTGCTGGACGGGCTGGCGTTGCAGTGAATGGAAATAAATAAATCGGCCCGATTGCGGTTTGCAATGGCACCCCGTTCGTATAAATCGACGAAATGGTCCGAAGTCCGCGTATAAATGACCCGTACGTTTGGATACTTATCCTTAATTTTACGCCCTAATTGCAGAATCAAATTTAAGTTGATCGTTTTTTCTTTGGCGTAACGACCATGAGTACCCGGATCTTTGCCGCCGTGCCCCGCGTCAAGTACAATTGTACGAACTTGGTTGGGAGCATTGGCAGAAACTTCGGGTTCTTGGGTACCAGCCCGACGAGCTGTATCCTGATTCAGATCCTGCATTAAAGCAGTGGGAGCAGGAAGTACAGTGAGTGCCAGCAATGGCAGGGCTACCAACAGTAATGTTGTCACTTTTCCGGGAGCCGGGAACGTGAACCGAACACGTGTTGATTTAATAATTTTTAACAGCTGAAAACGTTTCAAGGCGATAGCGGGATAACTGTTCGTGAATACCTTTGTAAGCCATGGGTTTAGTACCGCTATGGCAAATATAATTTTTTTGATAAAACTCAAAAAAGGACACTTTATTTTACGGTCCCCGCTCATACGAGTTGTAATCTGCTTCCTTTGGACAGTCCTGTCGTTCAGCGCACTGGGGCAGAGCCAGCCGACGCTTAAGCGATCGGTTAAAGACACTATACCCACAGGCCCTGCTGCGACAAAACGGAAGCTGGTTTCTCCATCGGTTAAATCAACGCGACCTCTGGCAGCCACCACGACAACAGACGCGATCAAAGCAAGTAATTTGAACCGTGCATTGAACCCACCATCGGCTGTTCTAAATCGGCTGGGGGCTGGTTTGTCACGGTCCGCTTCTACGCAAGCTACTAAACCTCAGGCGAATACTTCATCGTCTAATCCAATTAACCGCGCAACCCGATCGACCAAACTAGTGCGCGATACACTCAAAGGTCGTCAACCAAATCGTGTAGCCGTTAAAAAAGATAGCCTACGGTCCCGATCGATTAAAACGACTCCAGCCGTTCGGTCGCAATCTGTCGGAAGTCAGCAAGTAATACCACCAGTTACTACGTCTGTGCAGCGCCCTGCTGATACACCCACTGTTGGGCCAACAGGAAGTACGCCCGCAGCGCGCTCATCGGCCAACAATCCTACGTCCGTTTCACCAACCAGCACCACCACAACGCCAGCCAGCAAGACGGCAATCGCAACCATTCCTCGTTCGCAAACGGTTCCGGTCGGTAAAACCCAGATCCGTCCGGGCATTGTATCACCCAATATTGTTCGTCCGCAGAGCAACACGGTTATTGCGCCTGACTCTGCCCGGATTGCTGCCGGTGACACTGCCAAAGCCGACTCGCTCAAAAGTGCTGACTCTTTTGCAACCACTGTCAAGTATCAGGCCAAAGATTCAACGATCTATGCTGCAGATGGACAAACAGTCGAATTGTTTGGGGAAGCCAGCGTTATTTATGGCGATATCTCCCTCAAGGCAGAATATATACGTCTGAATTATATTACTAACGAGGTATACGCTAAAGGTCGGTATGATTCAACGTCAAAAAAATGGATTGGCCGACCTGTTTTTCAGGATGGCGAAGGGAAATATGACACCAAAGAGATCCGCTATAATTTCAAATCCAAAAAAGGGAAGATACAGGGCGTCATTACGCAGCAGGGCGAAGGGAATGTTCGCGGGCAGAACGTAAAGAAAGATGCTGAAGATAATCTGTACATCGGTAAAGCGATTTACACGACCTGTAATCTGGAGACACCGCACTTTCACATCAATGCCAGCAAATTAAAGGTCGTTCACAACAAACAGGTAGTGGCGGGGCCATTTAATCTGGTCATTAATCAGATACCGTTGCCGCTTGGCCTCCCGTTTGGTTTCTTTCCGTTTCCAAAGAAAAAAGACATTGGCGTATCCGGTATCCTGGTGCCAACCTATGGCGAAGAACCGAATGGACGCGGGTATTATCTTCGGGATGGGGGATATTACTGGGCCGTCAGTGAAAATCTTGGGCTACAGTTCAAAGGGCAGATTTATTCGAGAGGAAGCTGGGGACTGGGGGTTGCATCAGCCTATAACAAGCGCTATCGGTACAGCGGTAGTGTGAACCTGGCCTTTAATCGCAACCGCTCCGGCGACCGGGTGGATACCTCTCAGACGCCCCGGAATGACTTCTCGTTTACATGGTCGCACTCACCTGTGCCTCGGGGGCGAGGGAGCTTTTCGGCCAATGTTAACGTCAGTAGCAACAGCTATAACCAATTTAACTCCGGCACAGGCAGCAACGCTTATATCTCCAACGTGGCGGGGTCGTCGGTGCAGTATAGCCGCCAGTTCGGGCAGTATGCACGGGCGGGCGCTAACATCCGGGTAAACCAGCAGTTTGGGCAGGTAAACCCACAAACGCTCATTCGTGAAAATGGTAAAACGGATGTGTCTTCGGATTTCAACTTCGGTATCAATCAGATTGCGCCCTTTGCACTTAAAGGGGGAACAGGGCGTTGGTATGAAAGCTTCCGCGTTGGACTAGACGTTAGCGGTTCCATCGGTATCAGTAACACCATCCGCACGCAGGTCGATACCAGTGGTTTGGGCTTTCCCGTTGTTACAGACCTAAGAACAATCAGCAGTGTCCAGCGGGCATTGGACAGTATTGCGCGGGCAACGGCTATCCGAAATGGCGTACCAGAACCCGATCCGAACCTGATTGCATTTAACATGCAGAACCTGAACCGGATCTGGCAAAATCGTACCATTCAGGCTAATTACAGCATTCCTATTTCATTACCGAACTTTAAACTTCTTCGCTACATAAACCTCACGCCAGGGTTTTCATTACAGGGTAGCATTTATACCAAGAAGCTCAAGTACACGTATTTAGGTTACCAAAACACAGTAGCAATCGACCCAGCTACGGGGCTGTATTTATCGGATCGGAATAAGGTTCGGATCGACACGATGCGGGGTTTCTTCCCGTCCTATAATTTTTCGGCTAACGTGAGTATGAACACGCGCTTCTATGGCACGTATTTCATCCGGGGAAAGCGTATTGAAGCCATTCGTCATACGGTAGCGCCTTCCATTTCTTTCAGCTATGTTCCTGACTTTACCAATCCATCATTTGGCCAGTTTCAGGTTTTATCCGGCGAAGGAAGTCTCGCGAGTCTGCCCGAATACCGCCGGACGCTATCGGTATTTCGTGGGTTGGGCGGTAGCGGTTCCAGCAGTAGCACCGAATCGGCCTTTATTACGTTTGGCATCGTGAACCAGCTGGAGATGAAGGTGCGAACGCGGGGTGATTCGGCGGGGCAGGACTTTAAGAAGATTCCAATTTTTGATAACATCAGTATCAACGGGAGCTATAATCTGCTCGCGCCCGATTATAAACTGTCGCCCATTTCAATCAGCGCCAATACGCAGATTTTCAAGAATGTTAGCTTTAACTTCTCGTCTACGTTCGATCCCTACGCATCGCGCCCTTACGGCGGAACGGCCTATTATGCACTGTTAGCCGCTACATCGGGTTCAACGGCGATTCCGCCCGATACCTATTCGCAACTCCTTCTGCGAACAATTGGCTACAGCGATCAGCAGTTCGCTCGTGTGCCAAATCTGTATGCCTTTCAGGATGGACAGGGCCTGGCACGGCTGACCAACCTCCAGGCCTATGTGAGTACGCGCCTGGCTCCCAAGCAAGCCGACAAAAAGAAAACCAGCCCGAATGCTACTGACGCGACCCTAAAGTCAATCAATAACAACCCTGAATTATACGTTGATTTTACGATTCCCTGGTCGCTCAATATCAGCTATACCTTTGGGCTAACCAAGCTGACGCCCGAAATTTCGCAGGTGATTCAGGCCCTTACCCTAACGGGAGATTTAAGTCTGACGCCTAAATGGAAAATTACATTCAACACCGGTTATGATTTCCAGTTCAACAGCCCGACGCTGACAACCATTGGCATTAATCGTGATCTGCATTGCTGGGAAATGGCCTTTAACTGGACTCCTTATTCGGGCAGTAATATTCGGTCGGGTAACTACTCGTTTGACCTGCGGGTGCGGTCTGCCATTCTTCAGGAACTCAAACTAAGCCGCCGTCGGAGTTTCTATGACACAGGCGGGTTCAGATAAACAGTATGCGGATTTCAGTAAGTAGCCTACAATGAACTGCTTACTGAAATCCGAACACTACTTATTGTTCTTCATTAATGGGCTCATTCATGATCGTGTGGCCCATCTTGTCACGCTTGGTGCGTAGATACCGCTCGTTGTAGGGATTGGATGGAATTTCGATCGGAACGGTGTCAACGATCTCCAGACCATAACCCATTAAGCCTGCCCGTTTTTTAGGATTATTCGAGATGAGCCGGAGTTTCCGGATGCCCAGATCGCGAAGTATCTGAGCACCAACGCCGTAATCGCGGGAATCCATTGGCAGACCAAGTTCAAGGTTAGCCTCAACAGTATCGCGGCCCATTTCCTGTAGTTTATAGGCCTTGAGCTTATTGAGCAGACCAATTCCCCGGCCTTCCTGAAACATATAGACCACAACGCCCTTGCCTTCCGCTTCAACCATTTCCATGGCTGCGTGAAGTTGCTGACCACAGTCGCAGCGGCATGAACCAAAAATATCGCCCGTAACGCAGGAAGAGTGGACACGTACCAGAACGGGTTCGTTGGGCTCCCAGGTGCCTTTTACCAGGGCAAGGTGTGTGTCACCCGTATTGCTTTGTTTATAGGCAATCAGATCGAAGTGGCCCCATTCCGTAGGCATATCCACGCCAATTTCGCGCCGAATCAGGGTCTCGGTTCGCAGCCGGTATTCAATTAAATCCTGAATACTAACCAGTTTCATGCCAAAACGATCGGCCATAACGCGCAATTGCGGCAGACGGGCCATAGTGCCGTCTTCGTTCAAAACTTCGATCAGAACGCCTGCGGGTGCCAGCCCTGCCAGCCGGGCCAGATCGATGGCGGCTTCGGTATGACCTGCCCGGCGAATGACTCCTCCTTCGGCCGAGCGCAACGGAAAAATGTGCCCTGGTCGGCCCAGATCTTCGGGCGTAGTGGCGGGATCAACCAGCGCCCGGATGGTCTTGGCGCGATCGGAAGCCGAGATGCCAGTCGTACAGCCATTACCCAGCAAATCGACAGAAACGGTGAAGGGGGTCGTATGAACAGAGGTGTTGCTGGTCACCATCATGTCTAATCCAAGTTCATCGCAACGCTCCTGAGTAAGAGGAGCGCACATAAGGCCACGACCTTCACGAACCATGAAATTGACCATTTCAGGCGTGATCATTTCGGCCGCGCAAATCATATCGCCTTCATTCTCGCGATCTTCGTCGTCCACTACCAATACGATTTTGCCCGCCTTAATATCAGCGATAGCATCTTCAATACGATCCAGTCGAATAGCATCCAGTTCGGGCTGATTCCCTGATTCGGTTCCGGTAATGTTGGTATTATTATTGCTCATTGGTTTGGTCGATGCGTGTAGGCGGAACTGTGCCAACTTTTAGCTTATGCGTTTATAGTTCTGGATTTTTTAGTCTATTGAATGCCCAAAACTACTTACTTTTATACTCAAAACTGTTTTTGGGAAAGATACGTTTCGCTGGACGCGAAAATGTCCGTTATGGCGTTTTTAGGAATAGAAACCGTCTTATTTCATCATTGAAAAAAACTTTACCCTTGTGCGAATTTTACGAATGTGGCCGATTGAAATTGGGGTGAAAGCCAGATGGCTATCCGCTTTCTGGACCGGCTTGTTTTTGGTTATAGGTTTAGTGGCACAGGCGCAGGACCCTAACAATAACTACTGTGTAGACCGAAAAGGAACAGCCGAAGGTGGATTCACGCTGGAAAAAGACAGGATCTGTCTTGGGGAGACGGTTAGAATAACAGCCGTACAGCCGAATGTTGTCAATGCCGGATATAATTATGAGTACAGCGGAAAAGGTATACCACTGACTCCTACAAATCTGGTTACTTATTCCGGCTATACGAAACCAGGTTCCTACACGATTATACAGGTTGGCAGTGCTGGCTCAGGATCAATTGCCTGTAAAGTCGTTACGGTATTAGCCGTTGACCCAGTTAAGTTTACAGTTAAACTATGCTCCGGGCGGAAAGCCGTTATCGTGCCTGATCAGGCTACGCTTGGGCAATACGACAAATATGAAGTATACTGGGGTGACGGTGTACGGGAACAAAAAACACGGGCCGAGATGGCTGCCCAGCCGACTCATACCTATACTGGAGCTGGATCGTCGTATACAGTAACTGTGCAGGGGCTTTATAATGCCCCAGTTGCGTGTCAACCACCCGTGGAAAGTGCTCTGATACGGCCCGTATCTACTCCGTCGGCGCCCATTATCAATGAATTAACGGTAAAGAGTGATAACTCCATATCACTAAAATATCAGTCTGATGCTACCATACCTGTTCAATTGTTGCAAAAAGATGCTTCCGGTATCTTTACGGCAAGCGGGCAAACGGGTACCGGCTCGGGCACGTTTACTGTCCAGACGGATGCCAAACAGGTTCAATGTTTTCAATTGCAGTATCAGGATGCCTGCGATAATTCGGTTGGCATTAAATCTGAACAGGTATGTAGCCTGGTGCTGGAAGCGAAAGCGGGTAACAAACAAAATGATCTTTCCTGGCAGGCTTACGCAGGCTCTACATCTGCTTCAAACACCTTCCGGGCCTATCGAATTTATAAGGGTAGTGGGCAGGCGGGTACTGTTCCTAATAGGACCACCACCGCTTATACAGATAATAATAAAATAGAATGCGGAGTACAATATTGCTATTCGCTGGAAGCAACGGTTGGCCAGACCATTATTAAATCGGCGCAAGCCTGCGTAACAGGAACGAATACCGAAAAGCCAGGAAATTTTGGTGATATTTTAGTTACCGTTCAAAATAACCATCCCTTTTTAATTGCGGCCTTGCCTACGACCAATACATCGACTAGTTATACAATGACAATAAGCCGGGCAAGTAGCCCGTCAGGTCCGTTTCAGGTCGTTGGAACAACATCTAAAAACACATTTACTGACGAGAGCGCCGATGCGTCGGCAGGTTCCTATTGTTATCAGCTGACTTATCAGAATAACTGTGGGCAGGTATCGGCTCCGTCGGAAACTGTTTGTTCGGTCTTTTTATCGTCGCAGTCGCCAACGGGTCTTGACTGGACAACCGGCTCGCCCTTTTCTCCGGGCAACGTAGCCAGTTATTCGCTTGAAGTAGTCGATTCTGTCAATAACATAAGCAAGACAATCATACTTGGCGGTAATACACATTATGAACCTGACCCGAACGATCCAAATCTGCAATCGCAGCAATACCGGGTCGTTGCCCAATCGGCTGATGGGGTGATTAGTTATTCGAATTTCTTTACATTAAGGCGCGACCCTAAAATCTTTGCGCCCGATGCCTTTACACCAAATGGCGATGGAGTTAATGATACGTTTCTGATAAGGGGAACTTTCTTTGATAAATTCAGGCTGACAATTTTCAGTCGATGGGGTGAAGTAATCTTTACAACGACCGATCGAAACCAGGGTTGGGATGGCACGATTAACGGGCAACCCGCCAATGCCGGGCAGTATATGTACCGGGTTGAAGTAATAGATTTTACCGATCAGAAAACTGTCCGTAACGGTGCGTTGTTATTAGTACGTTAGACAACGGCAGATGACTGATTTTTGCTGTTCGACGTCAAAATGTAAACGCCCAGAATCCCTTAAAAGATACCGCTATGATGGATATGTTCGGAAAAATGAAGGAAGTGCAGTCTCGGATGCAGGATGCTCAGCAGAGCCTTAGCGCCGTTACCGAAACGGGCGAGTCGGGGGCAGGGCTGGTTAAAGTCACGGTCAATGGCTTAAAAAATGTTCTGAAAATTGAGATAGACCCTGATCTGATCAAATCTCCGGCCGAAGACCGGGAAATGTTACAGGATTTGATCGTAGCTGCCACCAATAAGGCAATGGCCAATGTCGAAGTCAAAGCTCGTGAACACCTCCGAAAAGCTACTGAAGGACTATTACCAAATATTCCCGGCCTCAACCTGGACGGGCTAATGGGGTAAAGTGTTTAAGTTTGCAGTTTACAGTCGGTTTACTTCCTGCAACTGTAAAACTGCAAACTGCAAACTGCAAATTAATTTTGGATACCCTCGCAATTGTCATTCTTAATTATAACGGTCAATCTTTCTTAGCCAAGTTTCTTCCGATAGTACTTTCCTATGCTGAAGGGTACCCGGTTTATGTCGCCGATAGTGCCTCGACAGATCATTCCGTAGCCTATGTTCGGGCTACTTTCCCCAATGTTCGTCTGATTGAACTACCTTATAACGGTGGCTATGCCGGTGGTTACAATATGGCCCTTGAGTACATTCGGACTCACTACGGTGGAGCCAGGTACTATGTTCTCCCCAATTCAGATATTGAAGTAACACCCGGCTGGATCTCGCCCATATTATCACTATTGGAGGCAAATCCACAGATAGCAGCGTGTCAGCCCAAAATCCGTTCGTATAGCCAGCGCGACCAGTTCGAACATGCGGGCGCGGCTGGTGGCTTTGTCGACTGGCTTGGTTATGTTTTTTGCCGGGGGCGTATTTTTGCTACATTCGAAACCGATCATGGGCAATACGACGATAATCGGCAGGTTTTCTGGGCAACGGGCGCCTGTCTGTTCGTACGTGCCGATTTATTTCATCAGGTTGGCGGTTTCGATGCATCGTTCTTTGCCCACATGGAAGAAATAGACCTATGCTGGCGATTGCAGCGGCTTGGTTACCAGGTTTGGGCATGTGGCCAATCGACAGTTTATCATGTGGGTGGTGGTACGCTCCATAAATCGAATCCCCAAAAAACCTACCTGAATTACCGAAACAGCCTGTTCATGTTGTATAAGAACTGGCCTGCCGATGGCTGGTTGTGGGGAAAATTTCTACTACGGCTCGTATTGGATGGCGTGTCGTCGCTGCTTTTCCTGAAAGTAGGGCAATGGCGCGATGTGTTGGCGATTATCCGGGCGCACTTTGCTTTTTATCGCCATTTGCCGGAGTTACACAGGCAACGCAAAGTTTTGCTGCAGCAACAGAAAGCCGATGCTGTTCTGTATCCGCACAGCATTGTCTGGTCCTACTTTATGAAAGGGGAGAGGCTATTTAAGGAGATGCGCGATGTGTCGTCAGTTTCTCAAAACTGACAATCGTTAGGTTAGTTCCGGGAAACTGAAACTACTCAGTAATTTACAGTTCCCAGATGGTTGGATGAGCATGCCGGCGAAGATGCTTGTTCATTTCCATCCAGAAGGCCAGAATTAAATAAAGGACAACGGGCGATCCTAACGTTAGAAACGAGGTGTAGATAAAGTACAGCCGGATGCTGCTGGCCGAGATGTTCATTTTCTCTCCCAGTAACGAGCAGACCCCAAATGCCTGTTTCTCGACAAAATACCTAAGTTTATCCATACTATTTCAGCTGGCGTATGGCTCTAAAAGTTTATACGCTAATACTGCTATAACAAAGCTAACGAACGAAATCAATAGATTGTTTGCCGTTTACACAGAAAAACGCAATATATCGGGTAAAACTACCTAAAAATAGGTGCTTTTCGCCTTGAATTTGGAACAAATTTATTTACTTTGTGTTGTAGCGTGGGCAGTGGTTATTTAAACTACTGGCTTGCTATTGTCAACAAAGTCCGTTGAGTTTCAGCCAAGTATTATCTCTGCTGTATGCTTTGGTGCCTGTTTCGCGTCCTTTGTTACTCTCTGTCCCTTTGTATGTTTAATTAGTTTAATTTTTTTTAGTTTTATGCAAACAGGTGTAGTAAAGTTTTTCAACGAAAGCAAAGGCTACGGGTTTATCGTTGAGGATGATTCCAATCGTGACATTTTTGTCCACATTACGGGTCTCAATGGTATCACCATCCGCGAAAAGGACCGGGTGCAGTTCGAAGTTGTTGATGGCAAAAAAGGCCTCAACGCTGTAAAAGTGAAAAAAATTGAGTCAGATTATTAAACCTTCTCCTCTGACCACGGAATAACAAACCCCGCCCAATATCTGAGCGGGGTTTTTCAATGAGTCCTTTTGCTGAGAAGCGTGCCACGGTTCTTAATCGAACTCATAAAAACCGTGGCACGCTTCTCAGCAAAAGGCTTATCTATAACTCTGGTAGTGCCGGTTTGCCCTTATTGCCCCGTCCAACTACGAACGTCGGCGATATTGGGCATCGGAACTTCCAGTTTGAGCTTTTTGCGTACACCCCCCAAATCGTTAAAGAGTTTATTGGGGTTAGCGGTGCGGAGTTGCTCAACGGTCAGAAAACCAAGCTTTTGCACAGCTGGTATCCATTCTGCCGGAACGCCAGCCGCCACAAAGTCACTCTCATCCGATTGCTCCAGTTTCTTTTCGGGGCGCATCTGTGGGAAAAAGAGTACGTCCTGAATGGAGGGTTGGTTGGTCATGATCATCGTTAGCCGATCGATGCCCAGGCCAACGCCCGCCGTTGGCGGCATTCCGTATTCAAGAGCCCGCAGAAAATCTTCGTCCAGTGCCATTGCCTCCTCATCGCCCCGTTCGGCCAGCCGCAGTTGCTCTTCGAAGCGTTCGCGCTGATCAAGCGGGTCGTTTAGCTCAGAATAGGCGTTGGCAATCTCTTTCCCATTACAGATAGCTTCGAAACGTTCGACCAGTCCTGGCTTGCTCCGGTGCTTTTTGGTAAGGGGCGACATTTCAACCGGGTAGTCGGTAATGAATGTCGGCTGAATCAGATTGGGTTCGCAGGCGTCACCAAAGAGTTCATCGATCAATTTCGATTTGCCCATTGTGCTGTCGACCTTGATTCCGCGACCTTCGGCTACCTGCCGGAGTTCCGCTTCTTCCATGTCCGACACGTCAACACCCGTATATTCCTGAATGGCTTCGAACATAGTCAGGCGTTTCCAGGGGCGTTTGAAGTCGATAACGTTGTCGCCAACGGTCACTTTCGTCGTTCCGGCCACGTCTAACGCCACTTTTTCGACCATTTCCTCGATGGTGTCCATCATCCAGAGATAATCTTTATAGGCAACGTAAAACTCCACCTGCGTAAATTCAGGATTATGAGTTCGGTCCATCCCCTCATTCCTGAAATCTTTGGCAAACTCGAATACCCCATCATAGCCGCCTACAATGAGTCGTTTCAGGTACAACTCGTTGGCAATCCGCATATAAAGCGTCATGTCGAGCGAGTTGTGATGCGTACGGAATGGCCGTGCCGCTGCTCCACCATGAATTGGTTGAAGAATCGGTGTTTCGACCTCCAGATAACCTTTCTGGCTCAGGAACTGACGAATTGAATTGACCAGCTTGGTTCGCTTCACGAACACATCGCGCACATGCGGGTTCACGATCAGATCAACGTAGCGCTGCCGGTAGCGTTGTTCAGCGTCCGTAAAAGCATCAAAGGTTTCCTTTTCGCCTTTCTCGTTCACCACTTCTTTCACTACGGGGAGGGGCCGCAGCGACTTATTCAAGACCTTGAACTCATTCACGTAAACCGACAGTTCGCCGGTTTTGGTCGAGAAAACATGCCCACGAACACCAATAATATCGCCGATGTCAAGCAGTTTCTTAAATACCGTGTTATACTGCGTTTTGTCTTCGCCAGGGCAAATGTCATCACGCCGGAAATAAAACTGAAGCCGTCCGGTAGAATCCTGAATTTCGGCGAAGGATGCGCTTCCCATAATGCGAAAACCCATCAGCCGACCAGCCAGCTGAACGTTTCCCCAGCGTTCGTCGCCAGACAGGTCCATTTCGGGGGCAATCTCAGTTCCTGGGCCCTTGTCGAAAGCAGCGCGGATATCGGCAATGGTCGTTGTTACATCGAATAATGCAGCAGGATAGGGATCGATACCCATCCGTATTAATTCTTCGCGTTTTTGTCGGCGGTTTATTTCTTGTTCGCTCAGTAGCATGATAGTCAATGTGTCGGTCGGCCTAAGGAAAGAACCGACCACTATTTGAGGGCGCAAAAATAGTGAAAAGGATTGGCGTTTACAGGTATAAGGTTGAATAGACTATAGTCGAAAGGGGCTTTATGTGTTTTCGCGTTAGCGTAAACTATAAAGCCGGGACGGTGAACTTTCGGGAAATTGATCGGGACGAATCACTTTTTACGAAAATCACTGCTCCTTGCTATGCCATCTCTGGCTTAATTTAGCAACTCATTTTGTAAACCTTAACACAATGCATTATCTGCGTACGTTGCTGGCTTTCGGAATTCTGTTTTTAGTCAATCAATCAGTACAGGCGGCTAAAATTGACACGGTAGAAACCTATAGTGCTTCGATGAAGAAGTCGATCAAGGCCGTTATTATGACCCCGGATACCTATACAAATGATAAGGAACTGCCTGTTTTATACCTGCTACACGGCTATGGCGGGAATTACAGTGACTGGGTCAAAAAAGCATCTGCTATTCGCAATGCCGCCGATCTGCACCAGATGATTATTGTGTGTCCTGATGGTAATATTGGCAGCTGGTATTACGATAGCCCTGCCGACCCTTCCTTCCGGTACGAAACCTACGTAGCCAGTGAACTGGTAGCGTGGGTCGATAGCCATTACAAAACAATTAAAGATCGGTCGGGCCGGGCCATTACGGGGCTAAGCATGGGCGGACATGGCGCTTTATACCTGGCATTCCGGCACCAGACTGCTTTCGGGGCGGCCGGAAGCATGAGTGGCGGTGTCGACATCCGGCCATTTCCTAATAATTGGGATATGGCCAAACGGTTGGGAACGTATGCCCAGTTTCCGGAACGTTGGGAACAAAATACGGTCATTAACCTGCTTCATTTGCTTACACCGGGCGCTCTATCGTTGATTATTGATTGTGGAAGTGAGGATTTTTTCTTTCGCGTCAATAACAACCTTCACGAGAAGCTTCTGGAACGCAACATCGCTCATGATTACATTACCCGGCCCGGCGGTCATAACTGGGCCTACTGGAACAATGCAGTCAACTACCAATTGCTGTTCATGCGGCAGTATTTTGACCGGCAGAAGCCCAATTAGATGCCTAGATAAATAAGAATAACGACTGATTGGGTAAGAAAGACGCATAGCGTCCTTGTGCATACATATACCTTCTGATTTATGACTTCTCATTTTTCGCGACTGATCGTAGTTGTAAGTTGCTTTGTGTTGTCATATTCTGTAGCGGTTGCTCAGAAAAAAATACGGATTGCCTGCGTGGGCAATAGCATCACCTACGGGAGCGGAATTGAGAATCGGGAACAAAATTCGTATCCCAGCCAATTGCAGAATCTGTTAGGCAGCAGCTATGACGTGTTGAATTTTGGCGTGAGCGGCAGGACAGTACTTCGCCAGCCGGGAAATTCATACATGGCGACTCCTGCCTATAAAGAAGCCTTAGAGAGTAGTCCTGATCTGGTTTTTATCAAGCTCGGAACAAATGATAGTCGGTTGCCCTACCGTTTGCAGATCGATAGCTTCGCCACAGATTACAAAACCCTGATTCGGTCATTTAAGGTGCTGCCGACCAATCCACGTATCGTATTGTTACTACCGGTGGCGTCGTTTCTGACTGATACGACCCGACAAACCGATCAGGCCATAATCAAGCTGATCATGCCCCGAATTCGCCAGATTGCCTTCGAGGAGAAATGTGAGCTGATTGATTTGCATTCCCTTTTTGTCGATCACCCGGAGCTATTTCCGGATAAACTGCACCCCAACTCGTCGGGCGCAACAATTATTGCCAAACGATTATACGAAACCATAAATGCGCAGGAAGAAAATGGCTTCGATTTCTTTCCGAAAATAAAGGCAGCGTACACCGTTTCCTCATTCTATGGATACGACTGCGCTGATTTTTCCTTTGAAGGAAGAGCCTGTAAAGTCGTTAAACCACGACGACCAGCGAAAGATCTGCCCTGGATCTGGCGCGCCCGATTCTGGGGGCATGAACCACAAACGGATATTGCGCTCTTGGATCGTGGGTTTCATGTTGTCTACTGCGATGTGGCCGAGCTATTCGGTAATGCTCAGGCGGTGACTATCTGGAATCATTTTTATGCATTTGCCCAACAAGCGGGATTAGCTAAAAAAGTAGCGCTGGAAGGATTGAGTCGTGGGGGTGTTTATGCGTATAACTGGGCCGCCGAAAATCCCGAGAAGGTAGCTTGCGTCTACGTCGATGCACCCGTGCTCGATCTGAAAAGCTGGCCGGGAGGAAAAGGGCAGGGCAAGGGTAGTCCGAGCGATTGGGAGATTTTTAAAAAAGATTTTGGGCTAACAACTGATGAGCAGGCAATGGCCTTTAAAGGAAATCCGATGGATAAGGTTGCCGATATAGTAAAAGGCCATTATCCACTCTTGCATGTTGTGGGCGACGCTGACGATTTGGTTCTGTTGAGTGAGAATACAGCGCCTTTTGAGCAGAAAGTCAGGGAGAGTGGAGGTGACATTCAGGTAATTCACAAACCGGGCATCGGCCATCATCCGCATAGCCTACCCAATCCAACACCGATCGTTGAGTTTATTCTCAAGGCAACAACCAAGCGTCAATGATTGCCGCTGATTCTCAGCAAACTCCTGTTTTCGTCATAAATGCCAGTAGAAACAATCCCTAAAAAGCTGTTTCTTTGTAGTACTATGCAATTGTTTATTACCTCCTTAAATTCGGGCAGCAATGGAAACTGCTATTATGTTGGAAACGAGCAGGAGGCTGTTTTAATCGATGCCGGAATTTCCTGTCGGGAGACTGAAAGGCGAATGCTGCGCCTTGGCTTGTCCATGCATACCGTGAAGGCCATTTTTATTTCCCACGAACATACCGACCATATCCGCGGAGTTGCGCAACTGGCCAAGAAATATCAATTGCCTGTTTTCATTACCCCCCGCACGCTCAACAATTCAAGAATACCCCAACGCGATTTTCCTGTTAAACCCTTACGGGGGTATGAACCCGTCTGGATTGGCGAACTTTGCGTCACTGCTTTTCCCAAGCAGCACGATGCCTCCGATCCGCATAGCTTTCTTGTTGCGTATAAAGGTATCAATATAGGGGTACTCACCGATATTGGCGCGCCTTGCGAACACGTTATCAACCACTTTAGCCAATGTCATGCCGCCTTTCTGGAGGCTAATTATGATGATGAGTTACTGGAGAAAGGAAGCTATCCCTACTATCTAAAAAGTAGAGTTCGGGGGGATAAAGGGCATCTCTCTAATCAGCAGGCACTGGATTTATTTAAAAATCATAAACCTTCGTTTAT
Source organism: Spirosoma aureum (assembly GCF_011604685.1). Classification (NCBI taxonomy): domain Bacteria; kingdom Pseudomonadati; phylum Bacteroidota; class Cytophagia; order Cytophagales; family Cytophagaceae; genus Spirosoma; species Spirosoma aureum. The sequence continues at coordinate 1,335,117 of NZ_CP050063.1, forward strand.
GAGCCATGTCCTGCTGTCTCACTTATCAAAAGACAATAATTCACCAGACCTGCTTCGGGACTTATTTACTCCTCATATGGAGAATACCCAGCTTATTTTGGCTTCCCGGTACGAGGAAACCCCTGTTTATAAGATTGGTATAAATCAGGAAGCACTCCAATTGCTGTAGCTTACGTAGAGGCTAAAAGTAGCTCGGAAAGCCATGATCTTTTGGGTCTGGATGTGGCCCTATGGCCTTTGTTATAGCTGTTTTATGTTGACTGGCTATCAGGTAGGCACTCTTCTATTATTCTACCCCATTTTATTCGGTTAATCTACAACGTTTCGCCACAAATTTGCTTGTGAGTCAGGCGCTTGTAGTCAGGCCACTTATTGATTGAATTGCTGGCCGTCATTTTAGTGATGTCTATCCATCAACGCAACCGTTCGTACAAAAAGTGACTGAAAATCAACGAAAAACAAGCTACTATTGTACTATCAAAATGATATCATTTCCTGGCCTTAGATTTTACGGTTATGCAAGAGAAAAAGCTTACATCGATTTCGGGTTATCTGTTTTTACTACTGGGTTTGGGCTGTTTTGGATTAGCCGTCTTTCTGTTTGCTTACAGCCCCATCCTGGGGGGATTTATGTCTTTGCTTGGCGCTTTTATCCTGAAAGGGATTATGATTATTTATCCCAATGAAGGACTGGCGGCTACCTTCTTCGGCGATTATGTTGGAACCATCAAGCAAACGGGCCTGCAATGGGTGAATCCGTTATACAGCAAACAGAAGATTAGCCTGCGCGCCCGGAACCTGAACGGGCAGACCCTGAAAGTAAACGATAAAATGGGAAATCCGATCGAAATTGCGGCTGTCGTTGTCTGGCAGGTATCCGATACAGCAAGGGCATTATTTGATGTGGATAACTACGTAAATTTCGTGCAGATCCAGTCCGAAGCGGCCGTACGGTTTTTGGCGAGTTCACACGCGTATGATAACATAGAAGACGAACACGAAGCGGTTACGTTGCGAGACAATACGGGTCAGATTAACAAATTTCTGGAGCAGGAACTGGATGAGCGATTGAGTCAGGCGGGTGTTCGGGTTATGGAAGCACGCATTAGTCACCTGGCGTATGCACCCGAAATTGCGGGTGCGATGCTACAACGTCAGCAAGCTACGGCCGTTGTATCGGCCAGAAAACAGATAGTTGAGGGGGCAGTCGGCATGGTTGAAATGGCCTTGACGCGACTGGCTGAGAAGGGGGTCGTTGAACTGGACGAAGAACGTAAAGCCGCTATGGTGAGCAACCTGCTCGTGGTATTATGTGGTGAAAAATCAGTTAGCCCTGTTGTGAATGCAGGCACGCTTTATCAGTAAAGAGCAGGCAGCTCACGGATAGGATTCACGCTGTCAACTAACTGCCTGCTGCCCACTCTTACTGTGTCTACTAGATTATGGCGGCAGAAAAAAAAGCTTTTGTATTACGCATTCAGCCTGAAACCCTGAAGGAACTGGAGCGTTGGGCACAGGAAGAATTTCGGAGCGTGAACGGGCAGATTGAATTCCTGCTGAATGACGCCCTTCGAAAACGGAAAAAACGCCCGAAAGACACACCGGATAACGGGCCAGAGATGCCTATGGATAGCTAACAGAAGCAGGTTCCTGCGTGTAGCCAGCTCCTCTGGCTGAGGCCGTTTTTGGATCGTGTTGTACTAAAAAATTGTAGTGATCGATCAGTACCAGTCGACCAAGCAGTGTGTGGTCATTGATGTTATGGCTTGTAATGTACTGCCGCATCTCCTCGTCATAAGCGGTTAACAGCGGCTCATAGATGTCCAGATTGAATCGGTCAAATGCTCTCAACTGACCAGCATCGTAGACAAAGTAGTCGAAAAAGTCGGTGGTTTGGGCGAGCGACGGTTGATCATTGTAATAGGCCGGATGGTTGAACATGCGCTTAAATAGACCATGCGACTTTCGTAGTCGACGAACCACGGCCAATGAACCATCCATATAGATTTCAAAAAAAGCGGATTTCGTCTGCTTATTGACTAAAGTCGGCAGAACGAGAAAGTTCCGTTGCTTATGAAACGAATAATCAAACCAGCCAAATTGTTGGACCTGGGTAGCCGAGAAGGCACGGACGCGGCCGTCTGACTGACGCAATAATACGATCTCTGTTTTCCAGTTATACGATAACTCTCCTTCCAGTGTAACTTTATTAAAGAGTGTCATCTGCCCCTTATGCCAAACGGAGGCTGGTAAGGCCGACGATTTGGAAGGCGAAAAGAAAACTATAATTAGTACTATTTTGCTAAATAGATATACGTTTTTCATAACCGACTATTGTTTGTTGGATAAGACACCTATTGAGGCATACATCGATCTGAGGTAGGATAATGTATTGACTCTTTAGGCAAGTTAACAAACAGATAGATGCCTGCTTAGTAGCGAAAAAATTATCCTATTGGCTTGATTTTGATTATGTTAAGATTGAATAGAATTGATAAGGGAAAAATGGACTGCTATTGGATTATTTTCTTTTTAGCTTAAAATGAATCGTGTATGAACATTTATTTTATGGCTATCGATTTTTTGTAATTATTTTATTGACTTGGAATAATGCAAAAAAGCACCCCATATAAAGGTGCCTTTTTTGCATTATTTATCGAAATTTTAGTAAAGCTTTATTCGAAAATAGGAAATATTAGTAAGGTAAGAAAGAGAATGACCTTTGTCTTGTTAGAGGCTAACTGACTCGGAGTGGGACTCTAATAGAACTTGGGTTACGTGGCCAGCACGAACTTTCAATTGGTTATATTGAGTAATGAGCAGTAAGCGGGCAAGGGTAGAGCCCATATCCATGTGCAGCGTCTCGGAATAGTGACTAAGCTCATCCGAAAATTCGGTTTTCATGCGGGGCCACAACGATTGAGCGAAGTCGTCCAGATTCGTTATTTTGTCGCCTTCAAAAATATAGTACGTGAAGTTATCAAGCCGTTTGATCGTCTGATCATCCACGCCGAAAGCACTTGGGTTACCGATTTTAATCGGATCATGAGCATGACGCAACCGGCGATAGATCATCATTGGTCCAATCCCGAATTCCTCCAGAAACAGAACCCTCTTGAACGACTGCTTTAAGGGATAATCGACGGCTATAAACTTACGCAGAACGTTAAACTGCGTATCAAAATACTTGAATTCCTTAACTTGAAAAGCTGAGAAAGCCTTTATCGTATTTCCTTCCTGAAACTGGACAATTTCTGCCTTCCAATTATAACTTAGATCACCTGTCAGAACGGTACCATTAGCCAGTGATAATTCGCCACGATTCCACAGCGTTTTAGCCATTGCCTTGCCTCCCACAAAGCTTAACCAAAGAATTGTTAATAATATCCCCTTTTTCATAATCACTCGTCGTCATGACCCGGATAATATTGCCGAATCTGACCGTTGGTGAACGGGAAATTGGAGGTATAGGAAGCGATTTACTAGCAATAGTTATTCAATGGTACTAATTGATTATTTTTTTGTATTTTTTAAATTATATTAAATTTGCCTCTACTCTTAAAAACTGCTTAATTTAGAGGTAAATAACTGGATATTAGAAGGATATTTTGTTGTTTAGTAAAGTTGTAGAACGGCGTACCGTACATAATTTTTTTTGACAAAAATCGACAGGCCAGCACATAAAGCCACAAATAACCTATGCCAACGGCATCTGCCGTTGAGTAAATTCAATACATAAAATAGTTGCTTATTTGATTGAATCCGTCACAGTTTCGCCAATCAGGCGCACACCATCCAGCGTAAGAGATGGAATAATTTCGGCGAAGGCATCCCGTAGTGACGGAATCCGGCCCGATAATCCGCCAGTAGCAACGGCCATACAGTCGCCATTAAGCTCGATCCGAATGCGATCAAGTAGCGAGCGAACAAGGCCTTCATAACCTAACACCACACCCGCCTGAATGGCATGCGTCGTGCTGGTGCCCAATGCCGATGAGGGTACTTCGATTGGGACTTCCGGTAGTTGAGCCGTATTGGCAAATAAAGACCGAATGGCGGTTTTGAGACCCGGAGCAATGGCAACCCCAATGATCTTTCCCTCACCTGAAACAGTCGTGAAGGTCAGTGCTGTGCCAAAATCGACCACAACACAATTCTGGTGATAGCGCGTATAGGCAGCCAGCGCGTTGGCTACTAAATCGGCTCCTATTTCGTGGGGTCTTAAAATCTCAAGGGGGAGTAGGGGATATACGCCCGGACCAACCACAATGGGCTCTAACCCAAATAGCTCGGCTAGCATAGTTCTGATTGTTGGCGTTAAATCGGGAACTACGCTACTAAGAACGGTGGTCTCAATAGAACTCAGCAGTACATTGGCTTCCAAGAGCCATAAGCGGAGTCGTGCTTCATAGGAAGCCGCTGATTCATCGCGTCGGGCGGGAGTTCGCCAGATGTTTTGCCAGCCAGTTTGATTGTAAAGTCCGAAAACGGCGTCGGTATTACCAACATCAACGATAATCTGCACGAGAGCGGAATGGGGACGGTTGCCGGGGCGAAATAAGGAGAAAAACGTCAGATTCCCACAAAATTGACCTCAATCATGAATTAACTTCAGGTTATCAAAAGAATACCTGGTTTAAAGAATGGCCTTTTTCGGCTTATTTGTCATAAAATCTTTCAAATAAAAAGGTTCGAAAGTGACAACATCCTCGAACTGCCGAGCCTCAAAGGCACCCGTCGCTAGTTTGCCGATTGTCCGGGCGGAGGGAATAATTAGCTGCTCCGGGAAAATGGCAGCAGGAGTATGGGCAAGTACTGCCCGGCATTTTTCGGCTCCATCGCCAAAAAACACAACCGTATTTTTTGCCAGCCAGTCGCTGAATGATTGTTCATCGATAATCTGTGCCGAAGTCGGGCTTACTTCCTGACCAGAGGCCTCAAACAACGCACAGTAAACCTCCATTCGACGAGCATCGATCATGGGACAGAGAAGGTAGTTCGCCGGATAATGCGCCCGAATCTGTTCGGTCATGCCGGCTAGTGTATTTATGGCCAGAAGCGGTTTGTCAAGCGCAAAGCAAAGGCCCTTGGCGGTTGAAATGCCAATTCGCAAGCCTGTATAGGATCCCGGCCCTTTAGCAACGGCAATGGCATCTAGTTGGCTAAGTGTAAAACCGCTGTGCTGCACGACATTGTCAAGTAGCGTCGTGAGCATAGCGGCCGACGTACGTTCCGTAAATAGCTCGTAACAGCCTACTAGTGTACCGTCTTTGTGCAGCGCTACCGAACAGGCTGCTGTAGACGTATCAAGCGAGAGAATAAGCATAGCAAAGAATAATGAAGCGTGTAACGTGAAGATTAATACCAATCAGGCTTTGGTCTTCACGTTACACGCTTCATTATTGATGGATTATTATTTGGCTCCTTTTAGTGTCGCTGTATACCGACCCATGTCTTTAAAGAGATCGAGCGCTGCTTTTAGTTCGGGGTCAGTAGCAAAAGATGCTTCTTTAAGACCTTTCTGGAGGTAGTAATGCCCCGCAATTTCCTGCTCCAGTAAGGTCTGGACTTCGGTTTTGAAGGTCATCATATCGGCGTCTTTGCTGTGCGAAACTTTTGTTTTCAGAGCTTTTAACTGATCCTGAATCTGATCGAAATACTTTTCTTTCTTGGCTGATGCTTCCAGCGTACCTAAATCTTTTTCAACCTGCGTCGTATAATCGTACTCTTGATTGCTGGCCCATTTGACAAATTCCTGGTATTCAGCATCAGTCAGGTGAAATTCGCGGGCGGGTTTAATGGTCGGATGCTCATGACGGTATTTTACGGCATAATCGAAAATCAACCCCTTGTTCGTCAGGCTCAGCGCAATGGGCGTTGGTGTCTGGGCTTCAATCACGACATCGGGTAAAACGCCACCACCATCGTATACAACCCGTCCGGCTTTGGTTTTGAATGCCGTTTTGAGCGAATCCGCTATTTTGCCGACACTGCCATCGGGATTGCGGTGGCTGTAATCGATGGCCTGAATGCAACGTCCGCTCGGAATGTAATACTTGGCTGTTGTAATCTTAAGTTTAGTGTTAAACGAAAGCTCACGAGTGGTTTGTACCAGGCCTTTGCCATACGTACGCTGACCGATCAGGACGCCCCGGTCGTAGTCCTGAATGACGCCCGACACAATCTCGGCCGCTGATGCGCTATGGCTGTTTGTAAGCACAACGATCGGAATTTCGAGATCTAAAGGCGGGTTTAGAGCCGTGTAGGTCTTATTCCATTCCGTTACTTTTCCTTTGGTTGTAACAACTTCTGAGTCTTTCGGAATAAAGATATTGCAGATGTCGATGGCCATGTTCAGCAACCCACCCGGATTTTCACGAACGTCGAGAACGAGCTTTTTCATTCCCTTTCCCTTCAATTCCTGGAAAGCAGTACGAACTTCGCGCGAAGCCGTTGCCGTAAAATCCTTGAGATCTATATAGCCAACGTCCTCTGAGATCATGCCGTAGTAAGGCACATTGGTCATTTTCACGACGTCGCGGCTAACGGTCAGGTCAAGCGGACCTTTTTGTCCGTAGCGTTGAACTGTCAGTTTAACGTTCGTATTTGTCTGACCTTTAAGGAGCTTACCAGTATCGGTATCTTTGCGGGTTTTTATATCCACGCCATCGATCTTCAGAATCTCATCACCGATTTGTAGCCCCGATTTTTCGGCCGGAGTTCCTTCATAAACCATGAGCACAATACTCTTATTCTGCCGCTGGCCAATCAAGGCACCAATACCATTATAACGACCCGTGGTCATGGTCATGTAGTCCTCAATTTCGTCTTCGGCAAAGAAGTTTGTATATGGATCGAGCGCCTTCAGCATGGCGTCGATGCTGGTTTTGACCATCCGATTCGGGTTTATCTCATCAACATAATACATGTTCAGTTCTTTGAACAAGGTAGCGTATATGTCGAGGTTGCGTGCGATCTCGAAGAAACGATCGTCGGTTTTCATCGCAACCAGCGATAAACTTCCGGCCAGGGCACCAGCCAGGGCAAGGGATTTCCACTGTTTTTTCATAACCATCGGGCATTAGGAAGCCAGTTCAGGCCGTCAATTCGTGAATAAATTTCTCTTTATCATCAATAAATAAGGCAATTCGACATACGGATCGTTGAATGCCCATCGGTCCTCTCATTGTTACGGGTTCCTGTACGGTAATAAGCACATTCGGTGCCGTAAGGAACGCGCCATTCATGGTGTTGGCGTTGCGCTCCGGTTTATTGTTTATCGCTCTTATCTGTTCAACGTTTTGGCGATCAATTACGCCGTATCCCCGAAGGCCAAATCGAAGCACAATTCGGTTGGTTTGTATCAGCACTGGCCGTTTGATGGTTGCCATCAGATCGGCCACGAAAAATAAAAGACCATAAAAACCCGCTACCGTTGCAAACCAGGCTATTGTCGGATTCCATCGATTCACCAGCAGATGTACGACCAGCGTTTCGATTAAACCAATCAGAACAAGCCCGACCGTTAACGTAGCCTGACCCGATTTATGATGCGATGTGAAGGCCACATCAGATTCTGCTTTTTCAACAGGAACCAGCCAGCCAGCCAGGCCATAGCGTAGCAATGACAGTTCGCTTACCAAAATACGATTAAATCGGGAATGCCCCAGCGTTACATCGAGACTTTTAAGAAGATTAGCGGTAAAATCGACCGCCTTTGTAGTCAACTGCCTGTAATGCCGGATAATCTGATTGACACGAATAAGGGCATAACCAAGAAACCCAACCTCAAGAATCACGAATGTCCACCTCAATGATCCGACCAATTGCTGATGATTTGTGGGAAGGATAAGAGCAGTCAGGGTTAGCGATAGGCCAATAATACCAAGCAGGCTACGAGCCGGAACCGTTAATCGACGAATAATCAGGAAGTAGTAGAGCGTTGGAATGCCCAAAGCCAGATCGACTATAACCCCCATCGCTATCCAGTCGTGCCCTTGACCAAATGCAGCCGATCGCACAATAGTTATCTCCAGGCCAATTACTGCTAGAGTCAGCCCAACGAATAAAACAATCCAGCGAAGTTTGGAAAGGGGTAAGTTCATGGGTGGCTGCCAGGCGAACCGTTCAGGTTACATTTTTTTAAAAGCCAATTTCATGCCTTTTTCTATTTCTTCAAACGAAATTATCTGCTTAGCGGTATACAAAAAAGCAATGGAAGCAGGTGAAGGTTGATCGGCCTTGAAAAGATGTTTGTTTAGCCGGTAGGCCTCACGAACGCGCCGACGGATGAGGTTGCGGTCAACGGCGCGTTTAAACGTTCGTTTGGGAACCGTGATGACGATGGCTGGTAAAGGGGGCTCATCGATTAACTGGGCTTCGGGCTGGGGCAGATAAAGCACCCGAAACGGAAAAAGGTAGAACGTCCGTACAGTCTGACTTGACCCGGTCGTACTACCCTTTTTAAATAACTCACCCAGAACTTTTTTGCTGCAAAGCCGCTCCGATTTGGTAAAGGTTTGCTGCATAGTTCAGTTTATAGTATTCAGTCTACAGCCATTTATGCATTAGCTAGCTGTAGATTGAAGACTATTAAATTTTAAAGCGTTCGCCTTTTTTCTCGTCAGAAACGGTTAGTTTGTGACGACCTTTTGCCCGGCGGGCGGCCAACACCTTACGGCCATTGGCGGTTGACATCCGCTCGCGGAAGCCATGCTTGTTTTTCCGCTTCCGGTTCGATGGTTGGTACGTTCTTTTCATGATATATCTTCCCTAAAACCCTTGTTTTTCCAAATGAGTCCGCAAAGATAGGAGAATAGAGGCAGTTTACCAAGCCCGTTTTTTGAAAAACGTTTTAACTTTAAGCGAGTTACTGATTAGGGAAGTGGTTAATTGGGTAATTGTGGTAAATTGGTTATCAGGATAAGGTACAATTGCCATTTACGATACTTATCCTTGCCGCCATTTACAGCTTACCTGAACGACCAACTACACACTCGCCAATGCATTATCGCCTGTCTGCTGATCCTGAAATACCCCATTACATCGCCGTTGAAGCCCACCTGGTACTTAATCAAAATCCGTCGGAAATTGAGTTGCAACTGCCTGCCTGGCGACCCGGACGATATGAATTGCAGCAGTTTGCCAAAAATATTCAGCGTTTCGACATTGTCGATCAAAACGGCCAACCGTTGCCTTTTCGGAAAATCACTAAAGATCGATGGCTCGTTGAAACCAGGGGAGCTACCAAACTGACAGCTCGATATAACTATTATTCGCTCCTGCCAACGCCTAATTTACTTAATGCAGGTAGTAGCTTTATCAGCGATACGCTCCTCTATGTTAATCCGGTAAATCTTTGTCTGTATGCACAAGGCTACATCAATGAGCCTTGTGCCCTTGAGCTGGCTATTCCAGAGGGCTGGATGGTGGCTTGTGGATTAGAACAGGTAGATGCAAAGACATTACAGGCGTCTGATTTCTACGAACTGGTCGATTGTCCGCTGATCGCTGCACCCATCATACAGCATGTTCAATACCAGCTGGAAGGCATTTCGTTTCATGTCTGGATTCAGGGCGGTCGTCGAACGGATGGCGATCCAACGTTCAATGCCGACCGGATCGTGGCTGATTTTAGCCGATTCTCGGAGAAGCAGCTAGCGCTTTATGGCGAATTCCCCGAACGTGAGTATCATTTTCTGACGCTTGTTTTACCGACGCCTTACTACCATGGCGTCGAACATCGTAACTCGACCGTGCTCGTGCTGGGCCCTAACGACGAAGGCGAAGGATTGTATCAGGACCTGCTGGGCGTGTCGTCGCACGAGTTGTTTCATGCCTGGAATATCATTCGGATTCGCCCGATTGAACTGTTACCGTATGATTTCACGAAGGAAAATTACTTTCAAACCTGCTTTGTGGCTGAAGGCGTGACTACCTACTATGGTGATTTAATGCTGCGTCAGTCTGGAGTTTTTGATGATGAAGCGTACTTAAAAGAGCTACAGGTGTTGTTCAAACGACACTTTGAAAACAATGGCCGGGCCTTTCAGTCACTGGTCGAATCGTCATGGGATCTGTGGCTGGACGGTTACGATAAAGGAGTGCCCGATCGCAAGGTCTCGGTGTATCATAAAGGAGCTATTTCGGCCTTAATCCTGGATTTACACATTCGGAAAGTGACTGATCATGCCCGTTCGCTGGATGATGTGATGCGAATCATGTGGCAACGTTTTGGAAAGCCATTTATCGGCTATACACTGGATGATTACCGCGCGGTTACTGAGTCGGTAGCGGGCGAATCGCTGGACTGGTATTACGACTTATGTATTTTTGGAAACCAGCCTCTCGAATCGAAACTTAATGAATACCTGCACTGGGTTGGGCTGGCAATAACCTATGAAGAACCTGGCCCTGATTCTGTTGGCGGTATTCGCTTGTTGGAACTGGATGATCTGGCGGCTGGCCAGCAACGGGCGCGCTGGTTTGGCGGATTACTGACCGAACTACCGCATGAAGGACTGATTCCCAAAGAAAAGTTAGGTAAAAATGTTGTGGCTAAGTAGCCCATTGTCAAAGAGCAAAACCACCTACTTGTTTCCTGAACCTGACATGCAAACCTCTTCAACTCCTGTTCTTGCCTTTGACGAGTACGTCAAATACGATGCGACAGCCCTTGCCGAACTCGTTCGTTCTGGCGAAGTGACGCCCGCTGAACTTCTCGAAACGGCTATTGCGCGTGCCGAAGAGGTTAATCCGCAACTTAACGCGATTGTCACTCCTTTATACGAGAAAGGGCGTGAAATGGCAGCACAATTGCCCGAATCGGGGCCGTTTCGAGGGGTGCCATTTTTGCTGAAAGATCTGGAATTCGATTGGGCCGGAACACCTATGAAGCTGGGGTCCAGAGGTTACCAGAATTTCGTGTCTACAATTGATAGCGAAGTAGTTCGGCGGCTAAAGGAAGCTGGTTTGGTTTTGTTCGGTAAAACCAATACGCCCGAATTTGGCCTGACACCCTACACCGAATCGCAATTATACGGCCCGGCCCGAAATCCGTGGAAACCGACACACTCGCCGGGCGGTTCGAGTGGTGGTTCGGCAGTGGCTGTAGCCGCTGGCATTGTACCGGCGGCTACGGCTTCTGATGGGGGCGGGTCAATCCGGATTCCTGCATCATGCTGTGGTTTGTTCGGCCTGAAACCTTCGCGAGGGCGCGTTACAATGGGGCCGCGCTTTGGAGAGCTATGGAATGGAGCCGTAATTGGACATTCAGTAACGCGTAGCGTTCGTGATAGTGCCGGATTGCTGGACGTTGTGGCTGGCGGGCCTGCGTATCAGCCGTTTGCGGGCGACCCGTATGGCATTACTCCACCCGAACGACCTTTCCTAGAAGAAGTAGGACGCGAGCCAGGGCCGCTTAGGATTGCCTTCTCGACGCAAACTCTGATTGCGTCGCAGCCAGTTGACCCTGAATGTGTAAAAGCTGTTCAGGAAGCAGCCCGATTGCTGGAAAGCCTGGGGCATGCAGTTGAAGAAGTACCCTTACCCTACGAAAAAACAATTATAACAGAGGCTTTTTTTGTGAACGTGCTGGGCGAAACCGCAGCTACGCTGCGCGAATTGGGAAACTACCTTGGCCGCCCGGTTCGACGCGAAGATGTTGAACTGAATACATGGGCGCAGGCCAGGCTGGCGGAAGGTTTCACGGCGGCTGATGCCGCTTACCAGAAACGGCGCTGGAATACCCTTAATCGCAGCATGGGGCAATTACACGAGACCTATGATCTATTGCTGACACCGACTTTGCCGTGTCCACCCATTGCGATCGGTACATTTCAGAACACCGCATCAGAGCAACGGTTACTCAAGCTGGTCGATTCGCTGGGTGCATTGAAATACCTGAATGGCAGCAAAACGGTTGAGGATCTGGCCGAGCGATCGTTAGGCTACATTTCGTTTACGGTTATAACAAACATGACAGGCCAGCCGTCAATGTCTGTGCCATTGCATTGGTCGCCAGATGGGTTGCCGATCGGTGTCATGTTTGCCGCCAAACTTGGTGACGAAGCTACTTTATTTCGATTAGCTGGTCAATTAGAGCAAACCAGGCCGTGGTTTATGAAACGACCGGGAAAATAATATGCAGTCTTCAGTTGGCAGTGATTACAAACCAATAAGGTTTCAAAAACCTTATTGGTTTAACTTGGCCGAGCACTAGGTATTGTCGTTTTCGATAATCTTCACCTAATGCTAAACAGACAGAGACAGCTTGCAAGCTGTCTCTGATTTATTAACGAATAACGAGATGCTTTAGGAAAGGATTTTGTAAAATGAAAGATATGCATGGCTATCTACTGCCAACCGCCAACTGCTCTCGCTTAACCGGCTTATCGCCGGGAGCAAAACGGTCTTTCAGTTTCAGGAACTGCTTCTCAAAATATTCATACGAGAGCCAGGCCAACAGCGTTGTCAAAGCATAACTGGTTATGTATAGAAGGATAGAAAAGCCAAGACTATACGGCAGAAACTGGCGAATAATATACAGGCATAGAACAATTGCAATGGGGTGGTACATGTATAATCCGTACGAAATCTTGCCCATGAAATTGCACAACGGGTTTTCCAGATTGATCACAGAGTTCGGATTAGCCGCCAGGTTCATCAGTAAAAAAGCGAAGAACAGCGCGTAACCTTCATAATTCAGCCCCGGAATCCGAACGCCCATGGCGAGCATCGTTGCCAATACGGCATAAACCACCCATTGGACAGGTTTGCTATAAAGGACGTTGAGAATAGGATGCTTTTTGAAAACCAGATAAGCCCCAATGCCACCAATTGCCATGGTACCGATGCGGAAGTGAGCCAGGAAATCGGATACCATAAGCATCGTTGTGCCCGCTTCCGGAGCCGTTGAACCAGGGCCGTAGCGAAGCCAGAAGAAGGAACCAGCCAAAACCAGCGCAATACTGGCCAGAACCAGTAGCGTTCGGCGGGGGTGAAGACTACCAATCAACCACGGCCAGATGAGATAGAACTGTTCCTCGACACCAATTGACCACGTATGCGAACACAAAGGCATTTCGTGATAGAGTGTCAGGGCAATATTGGGCATGACGATCCCGAAAAAGGCCAGCTTTGGCCAGAAATGATCGTAGGCATAGTCGGATACGCCGGGAATATGAAAGGCCGGAATATGCGGAAATACAAAAAAGCTGAGCCCGATGATCCAGAAGTAGAGCGGCCATATCCGCAAAATGCGTCGGACGTAGAAATTGCCGATATGTATTCGGCCCGATGACTGCTTCTCTGCCAAAAGCAGGTAGGTGATCAGGAACCCACTCAATACGAAGAACAAAGCAACTCCCAATCGACCCGCCTGATAAACAACCGGGTGCTCGTTGGTATTGGTAAACGTATCGGTATAGCCGAAAATCGTTTTAAACTGCTCGATGTGGTGAAACACCACCGACGAGGCTGCAAGAAAACGAACTCCGTTAAATCCGGGGAAATAGACGGCGGAAGGATTGGTAGCCGACATAGTGACTAATTCGGTTCAGCCGTAAAAATAAGCAAAAAGTAGCCTTGCTCCATCAACCATACTGTGAAGAAAAGCCCATCTGCTGGGTAGAATTGAGTAACTGGTTCAGGAACACAACTCGATTAAGACGAAGAACTCCGGCTCCGACCACCGAAAAAGCCACTGCGTCCACCCGATGGGCGCGTGGTACGAACAACACGGGAAGTGCGGACGTTCTCGCGAAGTTGCTGCGACCGATCGTAGGTCGAAGGATTTGCATAAATACCTGACCCATATCGACGTTCATCGGCGCGGTACTGCGGGGCCGTAGAACGACCAAGCATGTAGCCCAGACTTCCCCAGAGCAGGGCGTTCGCTAATCCGTTGTGGTGATAAGCTCCATAAGATCCTGGATTGTGCAGATACGTGCGAGTCGATTGATCGGTTTCGACCAGTTTTTTTGCCGCTTCAACACTCAGCGTGTCGCGGTGACCATCGAAATAGCTCACAATGGCTCCGGCCTGACCGGGCTCGGCCTGAACTTCGTCGGTAATTTTAAAATTGCCGGGAGCTGTTTCTGTAATATAGGTTCGAACTCCACGCCGGAAGCTGGTCTCGGTTTGCTCGGTTTCATCCTCGTCGGACCGGTTATTACCGCAGCTTTGTAATAAAGCCGCACCGTTGAGCAAAGCCAGACTAAGCGTGGCACTAAGGGTAATATCTTTAACGCGCCGAAGAACGGCATGTTTGCGGACCGGTGTCATAGCATAAGACGTTTATGGCTGCTAAACTACCGCACCACTCACTGGGTTGCAAGAAGATACGGATAAACCGTTGTGGGTCTCAACTAACGGTCGTCAGAACGGACGATGGCTGTTACCAAATAACAGTACTACGCCAGCCGAGGCACTAACTACACCAACCGTACGATCGGCGCTGTAATGCGAGCTTTCTGATTGCCCATTGTTGCTCCTGGCCTTCGAAATCAGGTTATCAAACGTAAAGAGGGCCTGGGTATAATCACCATTGAGTTTCAGCGAGAAACTCCGGCCTAATCGGTAATTGAGGCTCAAGCCACCGCCAAAGGCAGTCGCCATGCTTTCAGAGCCTGTGGTTTGCACCGACATATCAACATTGCCAAAGTTACCGACAATCGACGTACTGGGCAGAACAGCCCGGGCGCGCCCAGCTAATACCCGTGCATCGACAGAAAACCGCCCAAATGGAATGTTAATATAAGGGCCACCCATCACCGTTGTAACGGACCAATTATCGGCTTTAGCCGTCCACACGTCGTTTTCGCTGCGGTAAACGGTCGCTAACAGCGCATCGGTTTGTAATGCATTCCGATGCTGTTCTCCTTTTATCATTAAACCGACACGACCAACAAAGCGGTAACCTGCCGAGATGTTTACGGCTAAACCATGTCCGGCCATACTGGCCTGATTATCAGTTGGCGAACAGCTGCCGAACTGGCCTATAGGCAGGCTGGCTCCGGCAGATATAGCAAAGAATCCTTTTTTATCCTGATGTGATAAGATAAACGTTTTTTGACAAAACGAAACGGTGGTCATACCAGCCGCTAAAACGGTCAAGCAGAGCTTTTTCATGGCGTAATGGGCTATAAATGAATTTGGTATATGCCTTCTGTAGGCTTATGCTTACAAATTCAATGCCATGTTTACGCTTTTAGAATAGACCGATCAATTAAATCGTATTGACGTCTCTTAAAAGCCTGAGATACACGCCATTGGTCCAGCCGAAGCCATCCTGGTTTGGGTATTCGCCCCCGCCCGTGGTGATGGCTGCATCGACCACATTATATTTTTCCATCATCTTGCCCGTTGTCTTAAAAACTTTATCGTTCAGGGCAAGCCAGCGATCGCGCCCTTCCTGTGCGGTCTCTACGAACCCGTAGTTCTGTAAGCCGCGATAAACGATCCATTGCAGAGGAGCCCAGCCATTGGGCCAATCCCATTGCTGGCCTGTATGATTGAACGTTGTTACCCAGCCACCTGCCTGCAGAAAATCAGCTTTGAGTCGGTCATGAACTCGGCTGGCCTGCTCAGGAGTAGCGAGTTTAAAGAAAAGCGGAAAAACCCCGGCCAGTGTTAGGGCCGTTGTTTGTTGACTGGTAACGGCATCATAATCATGGAAAAATCCAGTTTCTTCATTCCAGAAAGTGCTCAGGATGGCTTTCCTGCGATCAGTAAGCCGAGGGTCAAAGTCGTCATAGGCTAGTTTCCAGGAGCCCATCTGTAGGGCAGAATCGTGCAACATCACCTCAAGCCAATACAGCAGGCAATTCAGATCGACCGGAATCACGTCGGCGGTATGGATCAGGGCCATTGTTTTCTGGTCGGAGAACCATCGGCTGCTGAAATCCCAACCCGATTCGCAGGCCGCCCGAATGTGATTATAGAGCGCTTCCGGAATAACGCCTAGCGAATTGGCTTCTTCGGTCAGTTCAATTTCCTGCCGGTATGCTTCAGGGCGCGGAGTGGGCGTATTATCCCAGTAACGGTTTAGATAGGTATAGTCGCCCATTTTAACCAGCCGCTGATGGATGGTATCATCACCGGGAAACTTCCACTGACCTGCCATCCAGAAATCATATTCCCGCTGCAACTGCGGTTGATATTTTACCAGAATCTCTTTACCGTCAATTTCGGACAGTAAATGCACCATCAGGGCGAAATAGGGGGGCTGCGACCGGCTTAAAAAATAGGTTCGGTTTCCATTGGGTATAAAGCCAAATGTATCGATCAGGTAGGCGAAATTATCAATCATATCCCGAATCAGGTCGACTCTCCCTGATTCTTGCAGACCCAACATGGTGAAGTAACTATCCCAATAGAAAATTTCCCGGAATCGACCACCCGGCACAACATAGGGATGCGGCAAGGCTACCCGTGAGCTTCCTTCGATAACTTCATCAGTTGGGCGTGTGAGCCGATCCCACAGGCGATTGATGTGTTCTGCCGTCGGGATGGTTGTATCACTGACGTAATCACTGGCTATTTTTTCCGGGACGACGAAATTCGTTCGCACAAACGTTTCCAGATCGAAATCAGGCTTCGTTTTTTCGGTATGATATAATTCAATGAGTGATGCAGGAGGCAACTTGGGAATACAATCGACGAATGTTTTGGAGTCAGCAAAAATATGACTTAGCTGTACGTCGCGGAATAAATCACCAAAAAGCTGATCGGGCGACAGAAGATGCGGTTGATTTGCCAAGGTAAGAAAACGATTTTTCGGTGAAACAACTAAGTAACGGTGGTTTGTCACAGACCAGAACGGTTGCTCATAACCGTTCTACGGCTTTAAACAACTATTCTGAACAAAAGAAATAGTATAACTGTGACAAGAAAAGAAAATCCGTAAGTTTATCCTTTCTGAACTGGCAACCACCGTTTCTTATGAACTATTGGCGCATCAAATTGTCCCTGCTGCTTAACTATTTTGTTTTTGCAATTCTGCTAAACAGCGTTGGAACCGTTATCCTGCAAGTACAGAACAATTATGGCGTATCGGCTTCCTCGGCTAGCGTGCTCGAAGCCTTCAAAGATCTTACGATTGCTTTTGTCTCCTTTATCATTGCTTCCTATAGCACCCGCATTGGTTACAAACGAGCTATGCTGATTGCGTTGGGAGTGGTGACACTCGCCTGCCTGCTCATGCCGCAAGTGCCAGGTTTCTGGACAACCAAACTGCTTTTTGCCGCTACAGGGGCCAGTTTTGCCCTTATTAAAGTCTCGATCTTTGCAACAATTGGCCTCATTACAAAGGATTCGAACGAGCACGCCAGTTTCATGAATTTCCTCGAATCGTTTTTTATGATTGGCGTTTTGTCGGGATACTTTATGTTCAGCGCGTTCGTCGATGATACAAACCCGCAATCGACAGCCTGGCTATCGGTTTATTACATGCTGGCGGTTATCTCGCTGATTGCTTTTCTGTTACTACTCAGCACACCGGTTGATGAATCGAGTGTTCGTCATGAGGCTAGTAAATCACTGGCTGACGATCTGGGCGATATGTTTAAACTCGCCATAACGCCGGTCGTTCTGGTGTTTGTCATGACCGCTTTCATTTACGTACTGATGGAACAGGGAATCATGAGCTGGCTGCCCACTTTTAACAGCAAAATTCTAAAATTGCCGATCTCACTCAGTATTCAGATGGCGAGCATACTGGCGGCATCGACAGCGGCCGGGCGTTTCCTGGCAGGACTGCTGCTGCGTCGGTTGTCGTGGTATTGGCTATTGATCGGTTGCCTGGTTGTGGCTGCGGGTTTGGTGTTGCTGGCTTTGCCACTGGCGAGTTCAGTTGGCGACAAAGCGGTGACGGGCTGGGGCGATGCACCCATTGCCGCATTCATTTTTCCGATGATCGGTTTACTCATTGCTCCCATTTATCCGGCTATAAACTCGGCCATTCTGAGTAGCCTGCCTTTGCGTCAGCATGGCCCGATGGCCGGCCTGATCGTCATTTTCTCAGCGCTTGGCGGAACAACCGGGTCCATCATAACGGGCCATGTGTTTGAGGCTTATGGCGGACAGACGGCATTCTATTTCTCACTCGTGCCCATCGGATTGTTGTTGGTATTGCTAACCATCTTCCGTCGGATGCAGGCCAGAACTGGTGTCGCTGATAAGCTGGTCGATGTATCCTCCGGTGGCCACTAGCGGTTAACCAGACAAAGTACATAAGGCTATTCCAGTGTAAGGCACATGTCGTAATTGGGGCCGTTGTGCTCAAAAGTCCCAATCTCAGCGAAGCCATATTTTCGATAATACCGAACGGCCCGGCTATTTCCTGCCTGAACTCCGCCCCAGAGAATAATTCTTTTTTTTGCCATCGTTCGCGCAATCGCGATAATTTTCTCCATAAGGTATCCACCCAATCCCTGGCTCTGATAGGCATCGGCGATTGAAGGGGCCAGTGAACAGTCTGTCGCTGGATTTATGTCAATACCTAAACTGTTGTATCGGTCCGTATCTGAAGGTATAGCTCCAGCCTGTAAGAGCACATAGGTGATAATGGCCTGGTTGGCGGTTGAGGTGGCAATGAGCCGGACGCATTCATTCGGATTCAACGTAGCGCAGATGGTATTGACGGTTGCTGGATCGAAAGGATGTGGCGCAAAGTAGCCTTTAGTCGAAGCGGATAAGCCGTCGAAATACGCAATAAGCTTCGGGGCGTCGGCTGCTTCCAGTAAACGAACGACAATAGATTCATGCTTCAGGAGCTGTATCGTTTGAGGAGCAAACGGGTTTGGAGAAGACATAGAGTTCATGGATTGAACAAGTTCCCTGTATCGATAGTATTGTCTGGGATGGGTCTGTAGAAACGCAATCACGCAACGAAAAGCAAGTTGGATTGGGTGGCAATTCAGAAAGAGAATGATGTTTGATTCCTCCTTGCAATCCAGCCCAAATCTTCGTAAATTAGCCAGATTACTATCAACGCTAATGAGCTTTAAATTAACCTCAGAATTTCAGCCTACCGGCGATCAGCCAAAGGCTATCGAACAACTGGTCAAAGGTATAAGAGAAGGGGAACCATCGCAGGTATTACTCGGTGTAACCGGAAGCGGAAAGACATTCACTGTCGCTAACCTCATCGCCCAAACCGACCGGCCAACCCTGGTGCTGAGTCACAATAAAACGCTGGCAGCACAACTATACGGCGAGTTTAAGCAGTTCTTTCCCGACAACGCTGTCGAGTATTTTATCAGCTATTACGACTACTACCAGCCGGAAGCGTTTATTGCCACAACCAACACCTACATCGAGAAAGATCTTGCTATTAATGAAGAGATCGATAAACTGCGGCTGTCAGCTACATCGGCGCTGATGAGCGGTCGGCGCGACGTGATTGTCGTCGCATCGGTGTCGTGCATCTATGGTATGGGTAATCCCGAAGAGTTTAAGCGGAATGTTGTGCGCATTGGCGTTGGCGAACAGATGAGCCGTAACCAGTTTCTGCATCAACTGGTTGGGATTCTGTACAGCCGAACCGAAGGTGATTTCCAACGGGGAAACTTTCGCGTCAAAGGCGATACCGTTGACCTATACGTTGCCTATGCCGACTTTGCGTATCGGGTTATTTTCTTCGGCGACGAGATCGAAACCATTCAGCGAATCGACCCTTCAACGGGCAAAAAAATCTCGGAAGAACGGCTGGTTACCATCTTTCCCGCGAACCTTTTTGTAACGGGTCGCGATACGCTCAACAGCGCTATGTACGAAATTCAGGATGATCTGGTAGCGCAAATTCGCTACTTCGAGTCGGAGTTTCGGGAACAGGAAGCGACCCGTATTCGCGAGCGTACGGAGTTTGATCTGGAAATGATGCGCGAACTGGGCTACTGCTCCGGTATCGAAAACTATTCCCGTTATTTCGACCGTCGCCAGCCAGGGCAACGACCGTTCTGTCTGCTTGATTACTTCCCCGACGATTACCTAATGGTCGTCGATGAGAGTCACGTTACGATTCCGCAGATTCGGGCGATGTGGGGTGGTGACCGTTCCCGCAAAACGGCCCTTGTCGATTATGGATTTCGGTTGCCCTCGGCTATGGATAACCGACCGCTCACTTTTCAGGAGTTTGAAGATCTATCGGGGCAAACAATTTATGTATCGGCAACTCCATCCGATTATGAGCTACGGAAGAGCGAAGGCGTTGTTGTCGAGCAACTTATCCGGCCAACGGGTCTGCTTGATCCTGAAATAGAAGTACGACCGAGCCTGAACCAGATCGACGATTTGCTTGAATCCATCGATAGTCGTATCAAAAACAAGGAGCGGGTACTGGTAACAACCTTAACCAAGCGAATGGCTGAGGAGCTGACCAAATACCTCGACCGGGTTGGCATTAAAACGCGTTACATTCACTCCGAAGTAAAAACCCTCGATCGGGTCGAAATTCTGCGTGATCTGCGACTCGGAAACTTTGATGTACTGGTGGGGGTCAACCTCTTGCGGGAAGGACTTGATTTGCCGGAAGTATCGTTGGTAGCCATCATGGA
This sequence comes from Spirosoma aureum, assembly GCF_011604685.1. Taxonomy (NCBI): domain Bacteria; kingdom Pseudomonadati; phylum Bacteroidota; class Cytophagia; order Cytophagales; family Cytophagaceae; genus Spirosoma; species Spirosoma aureum. Next base: position 1,355,672 of record NZ_CP050063.1, read on the forward strand.
TGCTGACAAGGAAGGCTTCCTTCGTGACATCCGATCGCTGATCCAGACTATCGGACGGGCTGCAAGGAACTCCAACGGGAAGGTGATTATGTATGCCGATCGAATTACGGGGTCCATGCAAAAGGCCATCGAGGAAACCGATCGACGCCGGGCTATTCAGATGGAATACAATACCGACAATAATATTACGCCAACAACGGTACTTAAATCCCGTGAGTCTATCATGGGGCAGACCAAAGTTGCCGACTCGAAGGTCAAGCATTTCTATGTGGAGCCCGAAGAAATCCGAATTGCTGCTGATCCTGTGGTGCGATACATGGGCAAAGGCGATCTGGAAAAAGTCATAAACGAAACCCAGTCCAAAATGGAGCGTGCGGCCAAAGATCTCGACTTTCTGGAGGCTGCCCGCCTACGCGACGAGCTGTTTCAGTTACGCGATCGACTGAAGAAGGAAACAGCTTAGTAGTTATTAAGTAACTGGCAATGTTAAGCAAACCACAGGGGGCAAAGGATACAGGCTTTTAAACGTCAACCTTTATCCGTTAAAAGAATAAGTTCTTTGTTCCTCAGTGGTTGCCCAATGGCAAATCGTAAGTGAAAGTTTGCATTAATCAGGGCTTGCCAGAACTGGAGGTAACGCCCAATGTATCATCATTAAACCCAGTCCTAAGAAGTTTTTTAAGCGACTGTGAATTGGACGGTTACGCCTGTTTTGTTCGTTAATTCGTGCAGAAATCAACAGTTTTTTAACGTTGGGTATTTTTTTATACCATATAAGCGCATCTGGCAAACATTTCGCTATATTGAATACGTTTAGGGGTATATACTATGTGTTAAGAAGGGGACGAACGAATGGAGTCAGGAGAGAGCTTCAATAAAGATACGACGGGGCAAAAGCCGACCCGTTCAGAGATTCAAAACAGTAAGGCAACGGTCCGTTTACCCATGCTGTTGGGTATTACACTGGCTGGGGGAATGCTCATCGGAGCCACGTTTTTTGGTGGTTCGAAGAGCCTGAATACCATTGGGCGAGGCTATACCAAATACCGGGAAATCCTTCAACTGATCGAGAACAACTATGTCGATACGGTTAATACCGACGAGCTGGTCGATTTCTCCATTGAGAAGATGCTCGAAAAGCTTGATCCGCACACGGCCTACATGAACCCGCAGGACGCGGTTGCTGCCCGGTCGCAACTGGAAGGCGGTTTCGATGGCATAGGGGTCGAGTTCAATATTTTCAAGGACACGGTCTATGTTGTAACACCGCTGGCCGGTGGACCATCAGAAACGGCCGGAATTCTGAGTGGCGATAAGATCATTAAAGTAGATGATACACCTCTGGCCGGGAAGAAGATCGAAAACAGTGCCGTATTTAAAGCATTGCGTGGAAAACGGGGCACGGATGTCAAATTAACCATTCTGCGCAAAAATGAAAAAGAGCCTAAGGTCTTTACCATTACCCGCGATCGGATTCCGACCTACTCGGTCGATGCCGCCTATATGATCGACAATAAAACCGGCTACATTAAGGTCAATCGGTTTTCCGAAACAACGTACGATGAGTTCAAAACAGCGTTAACGGCGCTGAAGGGACAGGGAATGACCCAACTGCTGATGGATCTTCGTAATAATCCCGGTGGTTACATGGACCGCGCAACCAGCATCGCTGATGAGTTTATTGCAGGCAACAAATTACTGGTTTATACGGATGGGAAAGACAATCGCTATGATCGCCAGACATTTGCCCGCATTGCCGGACAGTTTGAAGAAGGGCCAATGATTGTGCTGGTTGATGAAGGCAGCGCATCGGCCTCTGAAATTGTGGCGGGTGCCTTGCAGGATCACGACCGGGCGCTGATAGCAGGTCGACGTTCGTTCGGTAAAGGGCTGGTTCAGATGCCCGTTACGTTGTCTGATGGCTCTGAACTGCGGTTAACGATCTCACGCTATTACACACCCAGTGGTCGTAGCATCCAGAAGCCCTACGTGCCGGGTCACGAAGGTGATTACGAGAAAGATCTCGAACAACGGTCAAAGCGGGGCGAATACTACATTGCCGACTCAATCAAGAACGATCCAAAGCTGAAGTTCAAAACCGATGGCGGACGGGTTGTTTATGGGGGTGGTGGCATTACACCCGATTATTTTATTCCGCGGGATTCAACCTGGCAGACAAGCTATCTGGTGCAGTTGTATAGCAAAAACATCATCCGTGAGTTCGCGATGGAATATACGAATGAGAACCGGAAGAAGTTGGAAAAACTGCCCTTTACGGAGTTCGATCGGACTGTTACGATCAATGATGAGCAGATGAACAAACTCATCAAAGACGCAACAGACGAAGGGGTGAAGTTTAACGAGAAAGAGTATAATCGCTCGAAAAACTATATTCGGACGCAGATTAAGGCACTCGTTGCCCGCACAATCTATCAGAAAAACAATAAAGGCGGTCAGAACAATGAGTTCTTCCGCGTTATCGGCGAATCGGACGATACCTACCAGAAAGCGCTGAAACTTTTCGACAGAGCCGATAAGCTCGAACACGGCATGTTTACCTACAACGCGCCGGAGAAAAAATAAAAGAGGGTTAGCAGTCTGCAGTAGGCAGTTTTCAGCTACAGGTTTACTGTAGACTGCTAACTGCCTACTGTTTCTGTTTTTTAGCAAACTGGTAAGCGAGCCCCAAATAGGTTTGCATAATACCATATTTGAAGTCTTTGCGCGAATAAGGAGCAAGCTCAAAAGCAGCCCTAAGATTCGGGATAAACGGAATTTTGGCCCGAACACCAAAGTGTAATGAATAGCCTTCCAGAACGTCGCGACTATCGAGCCCGTTCAGGAAGTTGGCCCGAATACCGAACCCCACATAGTAATTCACCTGTTCGCGTCGGGCAACGTTTACCATCGGGCAGAGTGTGGTGCTCAGCGACTCGAATGCCGTATTGGTCTGAAACCGGGCATCGAGCCAGAAAGGGCGATCGGCGTTGGTACTCACCGACACAATGGAATTAAAGGGGTAGTAGGCTACAGAAGCCTGACCAAAAGCAGCAGCAGTAACGCTAAGCAAAAGTGCGGTCAATACGTGTTTCATGGCCGCAAAACAACAACTTTCTGTTAAGAAACAAAGGTAACTGTCTGTAAAACGACTGATTGGCTTCAAGGCATGGGGCTTGTCAAACAGAACCTACGTTAGGGTAGGATCATGTCAGGTGTTATTTTTACGCCATGTTTGAGCCTTTTTTTCGATACCTGAGCCTTTTTAAAAGCATTCCGGAGGCTGACCGTAAGCTGATAGAATCGGCCTTAACGTACCATATCCTGGCCGAAAATGAGTATCTGCTTAAAGAGGGTTCCGTTAGTCATAGGCTGTATTTCATTTGCCAGGGCATTGTGCGGATTGTGGCTCAGAACGAACAGGGAAAAGAAGTAACCCACTTCTTTCTGAAAGAAAATCAGCTGGTTACCATTCTCGAAAGTTTCACAAACGATACCCCAGCTAAAGAAAGTATCCAGGCCGCCTGTGATGCAGAAGTGATTGCCATCTCGAAAAGCAGTCTGCTGGACTTATATGAGAAGATACCCTATCTGAAAGAACTGATCAGTTATCTCACTCAACAGACCCTTTTGACAAAAATCCAGACCCGTAATGCCTACCTGGGTCAGGACGCTACGGCGCGCTATCAACAGTTTTTGCTCCGGCAACCTGAAATTGCCATGCGGGTTTCGCTACAGGACATTGCCTCCTATCTGGGTATTACGCAGCAATCGCTGAGTCGAATTCGTAAAAATAGCCGCTAACGCTTTTTACCATTTGTTAACTAGTTCCTGTTTGGCACTTCCGAATTTTGCCTTCGATTAACTGCATGAATAATGAATACGAAGGAAAATACCGTGATGAACAGCCGGTCAGGCCTGGCTGGTAAACGCATTCTGTTGCTGGGAGGAACATCTGGGATCGGGTTTGCAACGGCTCAGGCAGCCGCACAGGAAGACGCTTTAATTGTTGTTGTCTCTAGTAACAAACAGCGGGTCGATCAGGCTGTTGCCGAGCTTCCGGAAGGCACCGAAGGATATGCCGTTGATTTAACCAATGAGGATCAGGTGCGCGGATTCTTCGACTCGGTCGGTTCGTTTGATCACCTGGTCTTTACGGCCGGTGAATCCCTTCAGCTTGGCGAGCTGGCATCGACTAGCCTCGATAGTGCCCAACAGTATTTCAATCTACGTTATTGGGGCGCTTTCATGGCGGCTAAATATGCGGCTCCGCACATTCTGCCAGGTGGGTCTATTGTTTTTACAACGGGGATAGTAAGCTTACGGCCACAAAAAGGGTGGTCGTTGGGCGCCAGTATCTGTGGGGCTATGGACGCATTTACGCGGGCGATGGCCATGGAACTCGCCCCGATTCGGGTAAACGCCGTATGCCCTGGCGTCGTCAAAACAGATCTATGGAAGAATATGTCGGAAACCGATCGTGTTACGATGTATGATCAAATTGGCCGATCGCTGCCGGTGGGGCGGATTGGTGAAGGATCCGATATTGCCCAAACCTACCTTTACCTGATGAAGCAGGAATGGAGTACCGGGCAGATACTGGTAGTTGACGGAGGGGCAGTTCTGGTTTAAATTAATGAGTGAAAGAGCGAATGAGTGAAAGATTATCCTACCAGTCTTTCACTCATTCGCTCTTTCACTCATTAAATCTATCGCATCATTTTATTGAGCTTGCCCGATGCCTGCATGGTATTCATTTTCTTCATCATCTTGCGCATTTCATCGAACTGCTTCAATAGATTGTTCACCTGCTGAATGTTCGTGCCGCTACCAGCTGCTATGCGTTTCTTCCGGCTTCCATCAATGATGTCGGGCCGTTGGCGTTCTTTAGGCGTCATGGAGCTAATGATGGCTTCAATGGGCTTGAATGAATCGTTATCGATGTCCAGATCCTTGATCATTTTGCCCATTCCCGGAATCATACCAAGCAGATCTTTGACGTTACCCATCTTTTTAATCTGCTGTAGCTGGCTCAGGAAGTCGTCGAAATCGAACTGATTCTTTCGCATCTTGGCGTTGATGCGTTTCGATTCTTCTTCGTCGAATGCCTGTTGTGCACGCTCCACCAGCGATATCACGTCGCCCATACCCAGAATCCGGCTTGCCATCCGGTCAGGGTAAAACACGTCGAGAGCTTCCATTTTCTCGCCCGTGCTAATAAATTTAATCGGCTTATTGACAACCGTTTTGATCGAAAGCGCTGCTCCGCCCCGAGCGTCACCGTCGAGTTTGGTGAGCACGACGCCGTCGAAGTCAAGCCGGTCGTTGAAGGTTTTGGCCGTGTTAACCGCATCCTGACCCGTCATCGAATCGACAACGAATAAGGTTTCAGTCGGAGTGATGGCCCGTTTAACGGCCTCAATTTCCTTCATCATGGCCTCATCTACGGCCAGACGCCCGGCCGTATCGACGATCACGATTTTTTTGCCGGTCTTACGAGCCTGGATAATTGCATTTTGGGCAATCTGAACGGCGTTTTTATTTTCTGGCTCTGAATAGACCTCAACCCCGACCTGCTCGCCAAGCACTTTCAGCTGGTCGATAGCTGCCGGGCGATAAATGTCGGCCGCAACCAGGAGCACATTACGCCCCTGTCTTTTCAGGTACGACGCCAGTTTGCCGGAAAATGTTGTTTTACCAGACCCTTGTAAACCCGCAATAAGTATCACCGCCGGATCGCCTTTGACATTGATGCCCTGCGCTTCGCCACCCATCAGCTCGGTCAGCTCTTCCTGTACGATCTTGACGAACAGTTGGCCTGGTTCGACGGATATCAGCACTTTGCGGTCGATCGCCTTGTCGCGGATACGGTCTGTAATGTCTTTCGCAACTTTATAGTTTACGTCAGCGTCGGTAAGCGCCCTACGCACTTCTTTAATGGTTGCGGCAACGTTAATTTCGGTGATGCGGCCCTGCCCTTTCAGGGTCTTGATAGCCTTATTAAGTTTATCCTGAAGATTCTCGAACATAGTCTATTACAAACGATAGCACAAAGATAACAGTTTCCTTCGGGCATTGATTGCTGTAGAGACGTATCGGTTCGACAACGAATTACATTTTTAGCGGTAAGTATCCTGCGTTTGCCTGCCTCTTGGACACAAAATATAGTTGAAAACGTACTTCTCATTCGGCGTACCGAAAAATCTGTTCTTTCTAACCTTTTAGGAACAATATAATATTTGGCATTATAGTTGATAGGATGAAAACATAACGAGTTTATTTATTACTACTTAAATCCAAAAATATGGGGTGATTGTACTAATCTAGTTGTTATATTTGTAACAATGCGTCATGCGTGCATAGGTTGCTGATACGACACCGGAGTAACTTTTACTAAACAACCTCATGAGAACTAATTTAATCAGAAAAGTAACAGGCTGCGTATCCATTACATTAGTAGCTGCCAGTCCGTTCGTAACGACTTTTGCTAGTTCGGCTCCCTTGCAGGGAGGGCTGATAGCGAGCGCGAAGACTACCACCGAAACGGCACCTTCCCGCGATAAAGCTGAGTCGGAGAAAATGGCCAAAGCACCTGTCCTGATACGCAAGGCCCCTGCTAAAACGGAAACGACACCTACTACTGCCGCTACTACGAACCCTAAAGAACAGAAAACGCACGATAAAAAGACGATCAGCCGCTGCTGGAAACGGTTGATGACAATGGTCCGTGAGGTGAGCCACGCTCATCAGACAAAGAAATAAAACACCCTTATCCCCAACCAAAAATGCCCCCAAGCTTTTCAGGAGCTTGGGGGCATTTTTGGTTTATTCTATTCGTTATCGACCTTACTTTTAATCAATATATTATACTATACGAAGATAGTATTGACTGAAAATAATTCCTCTTATCTAGAAAATCAAATAAGTAGAATAAGTTTGTTTTAATGTTATGTAGGTACATTTAACTCTGTAGTAACATAAGCGCTCCTAATTTTGCGCCACTAAAGAGATTATAATGGCTGTCTCTGAGGGGTCGAGGCTCATACAGTTCGGGCTTCTCAGGACATTAATACTTCTTTCATTTTCTAACAACTCACAATTATGAAGAGAGATGTACCTCTAAGACGGGTTGTGCTACAGACCAGTAGGATACCTCGTGCGCAGTTTGCAGCCTCACTACTTTTCTGGGGATTATCTGTAGCCAGCAACGGATATGCAACAGGCACTACGCTGACGGACGAACTGTCCGAAATGCGGCATTTACCAACTGCCCTTGCCGATCAGGTAGTAACGGGCACAGTTTCCGACGAAAAAGGCGATCCCCTGCCAGGAGTGAGCATTGTGGTAAAAGGCCAGCAGCGCGGAACCAATAGCGACACGAAAGGGCAATACCGTATCACCGTTCCCGACGGGTCGGCCACATTGGTTTTTTCCTTTGTCGGCTATCTGCCGCAGGAACTGGTCGTTGGCAATCAAACGGTCTTAAGCGTTACCCTGAAAACCGATACTAAATCACTGGAAGAGGTTGTTGTGGTTGGTTATGGTACGCAGAAGAAAATTAATCTGACTGGCGCTGTTGATCAGGTAACTAGTGAGGTACTCGAAAACCGATCGCTTCCTAACCTCTCCCAGGGTTTGCAGGGTACAATTCCGAACCTGAACTTAACCATGGGTGATGGTAAGCCAACTCAGTCGCCTTCGTATAACATCAGAGGAACTACTTCGATAGGGCAAGGTGGAAATGCGCTTGTATTGATCGATGGTGTAGAAGGCGATCCCAGCCGACTCAATCCCAACGATGTCGCAACGGTTTCGGTCCTGAAGGACGCGGCTTCGGCGGCTATTTACGGGGCCAGAGGAGCGTTTGGTGTGGTGCTGATCACAACGAAGAATCCGACAAAAGATCGAACCAGCATAACGTATTCGGTTAATCACTCCATCAAAAGCCCAACCACCGTTCCGAAGTTTGTAACGAATGGCTATCAGTTTGCCAAGATGTTCAACGAAGGCTGGACAGCCTGGAACGATTATTCGCAGACACCCCAGAATATCAACAAAACGGTTCGGTTCTCGCCCGCGTATCTGACGGAGCTGGAACGCCGGAATAACGATCCAAGCTTACCAAAAACAGTTGTCGATCCGACTTCCGGTGAGTATGTCTATTACGAAAATACGGATTGGTATGGCGAACTGTATAAAAACACGACCAGCGCTACTGAACACAATCTGTCGTTTTCGGGAAGTAGCGGAAAGGCCGACTTTTATGTAACGGGCCGCTATTACTCACAGGATGGCCTGTTTCGGTACAATTCCGACGATTACAAGATTCTGAGCCTGCGGGCAAAAGGGTCGATCCAGCTCTATCCGTGGCTCAAGATTTCGAATAATGCCGACTTCTCGTCCATGAAGTACCATAATCCGCTGAACGTTGGTGAAGGCGGTGGTATCTGGCGTAACATTGCCGATGAAGGTCATATGGTTGCCCCGATGTTTAACCCCGATGGAACCCTTACGTATTCGGCGGCTTACACCGTTGGCGATTTCTGGTATGGCAAAAATGGGATCAACATGGACCGGCGTGTGTTCCGGAACACGGCTGATTTTGCTACTCAGTTCTTCGATGACAAATTCCGGGTGAAAGGGAATTTTACGTTCCAGACGACTGACAACAACGAATACCGTACGCGTGTGCCGGTTCCCTATAGCCGCAAACCGGGCGTTATCGAATATGTTGGCACGAATTACAACGACCTTCAGAATTTATACCGGCAAACACTCTATACGGCTACCAACCTCTATGCCGAATATGAGCCCCGATTCAGTCCGAGCCATTACGTAAAGATATTGGCCGGTTATAACTACGAGAACTCGAATTACCGACGGCTGGAAGTTGTACGGAATGGCCTTATTTACGAGAACGCTCAGGACATCAACCTGGCGCTGGGTCAGTCGATCACGACAGGTGGTGGTATGGAAACATGGGCTATTTTGGGTGGCTTTTATCGATTAAACTACGGATTTAAAGATCGATATCTGCTTGAGTTGAATGGCCGGTATGATGGTTCGTCCAAATTTCCAACCAGCGAACGATATGCATTCTTTCCGTCGGTTTCGGCCGGCTGGCGCGTATCGAATGAACCGTTCTGGAAAGTTTCGCCGAAGCTCTTTACTGACCTCAAAATTAGAGCTTCCTATGGTTCTCTGGGGAATGGAAGTATTGGCTCCTACGCTTTCCAGGAACAATTTTCGATTGCTCAATCGAGTGCCGTGCTGAATGGCGTTAAGCCGCAGTATACAAAGCAGCCTAGTGTAATTCCAAATGGACTTACCTGGGAAACATCGACGACCTCTGATTTAGGGATCGACCTCGGTATGCTGAATAACCGACTGACCTTCACGGGGGATGCCTACATTCGGAAAACAACCGGCATGTTCACCGTGGGTATGACGCTGCCTGCTGTATTTGGAACTGACGTACCGAAGGGTAACTATGCTGATCTCACGACCAAAGGATGGGAAGCGGTGCTTACCTGGCGTGATAAGCTCTCGGTTGCCAGCAAGCCATTTAACTATGAAGTTCGACTAACTATGTCTGACTATCAGGCTACTATCGACCAGTTCAATAATCCAAACAGGCGATTGACGGATTATTACGCTGGTCAGAAAGTGGGAGAGATCTGGGGATACGAAACGGCCGGTTTTTATACATCCGAAGAAGACGTTAAAAATTCACCTAAACAAACGCTGTTTAAAGCCTCAAACACAGGACAGTGGTTGCCGGGCGATATTAAATTCCGTGACCTGAATGGCGATGGCGTCATTAACAATGGCGACAATACAGTAGACAGCCCCGGCGACCGGCGGATTATCGGTAACTCGACTCCACGCTATACGTATGGCGTTATGCTGGGTGCCGACTGGAATAACTTTTTCATCTCGGCGTTTTTCCAGGGCGTCGGCAAACAGGATTGGTGGCCGGGTTCGGAAGCGGGTATCTTCTGGGGGCAGTATAATCGTCCTTACAACAAACTACCGGAGTGGCAACTGGGCAACATCTGGTCGGCCGATAACCCGAATGCCTATCTGCCCCGGTATCGTGGCTATGTGGCTCAGAACAGCGCTGGTGAATTGTATCAGCAGCAAACGAAATACCTTCAGAACGCTGCATACCTGCGGATGAAGAACATTCAGATTGGCTACAACCTGCCGCGTTTGCTGATCCGGAAAGTGGGTATGAATAGCGCCCGGATCTTTGTTTCGGGCGAAAATCTCCTGACCTGGTCTCCGCTCTACAAGATTACAAAAGATCTGGATATCGAGAATATTGGCCGATCCGATGCTGTGCTGAACCCGCCCTCTAACAGCGATCCGAATAGTAATAGCAGCGGTAACGGGAACAACTACCCGATTCTGAAAAGCTTCACACTGGGGTTGTCGGCTACATTCTGATCCGTCAGACAAAACTGCGTAGTGGTATCGATTCGATAAACTTTGACATCTTCAAAAAATGAAATCATATTATAGTTTACTTTTTCTGGCCGGGTTTTTCCTGGTAGGATGCAGCGAACTGGAGCAAGTTCCGGAATCGACGGCCTCAAAGGCTGCCGTATTTGGTAGCGAAAAAGGACTGGAATTATACGCCAATTCATTTTATACGCCGTTGACTGGTCCTGACTTTAGTATTCTTCCAACGGCCAACAGCATCATTCGGGCCGATGAAATGGCTGATTATTCGGCTCGTACACAGGTGCCTGATTTTCTGCGTGAAGGCGCTTATGGACCCCGGCAAAGCTCCGGCTGGGATTGGCGTGCTTTACGGAACATCAATTATTTCATTGCCAATGTACCAAACCCCGCTATTGCGCCGGACGTACAGCGGCATTACATCGGATTAGCCCGGTTCTTTAGAGCCTTGTTTTATTTCGATAAAGTAAAGCGTTTTGGTGATGTTCCCTGGATTAACAAACCCCAGGATATCAGCGACCCGACGTTGTATAACGGTCGCGATTCGCGCGCGATGGTCATGGATTCGGTTTTGGCCGATCTGGATTTTGCCACGCAGAACATACGGACCACAAGCGATAACTCCCGTAGCCTGATCACGAAATCAGTTGCGTATGGCTTCAAATCGAGGGTGTGTCTGTTCGAAGGAACATTCCGGAAATACCGTACTAGCTATAACCTGGGCAGCACGGCCGATAAGTGGCTGAATGAAGCGGTCAATGCGGCCGACAAAGTCATTAAAGAAGGTGGTTTCAGTCTGAATGAAGCAGGTGGAACGGATAAATCGTATCGGCAACTGTTTATCAATAAAACACCAGTTGCGAATGAGATCATGCTGTCGGCGGTGGTTGATGCCACGTTGAGTGTTTATAACGATGCCAACTGGTGGTGGACGAGCGCGACTTATGGCTCACGCGTGAGCCTGATCCGGACGTTCGTTAATACCTATCTGAACATTGATGGAACCCCTTTTACGGATAAACCAGGTTATCAGACCATGACATTCATGGACGAAGTGAAGAACCGCGATAAACGGTTGCAACAAACCATTCGTATGGGCAACTATACCCGGATCAATGGAGGAGCCGTTGAGCCGGGGCCACCCGTTTTCTCCTATACCTACACGGGTTACATGCCCATTAAGTGGTCGCTGGATGATACCTACTATGATGGTGGCACCCGTAACGATAATTCCATTTCCATCATGCGGTACGCCGAAATTCTGCTGAACTATGCCGAAGCGAAAACGGAACTCGGTACGCTTACGAATGATGATTGGGCAAAAACGGTTGGCGCACTCCGGAAACGGGCTGGTATAACAAGCGGCTTAACGACCAAACCTGCAGTGGTTGATCCCTATTTGAAGGCTAACTATTTCCCGGATATCGCTGATCCTGTGCTGCTTGAAGTTCGGCGGGAGCGGGGCATTGAGTTAGCGCTGGAGGGGTTCCGTTTTTACGATATTGTCCGTTGGAATCGCGGGCCGTTAATGGATCAGGTATGGAATGGATTTTACGTACCGGCCCTCGACAAGCCACTCGACCTGAACGAAGATGGTAAAAACGATGTGGTTTTCTACAAAACAAAACCAGCCACTCAACTGCCAGGTGTTACCTACGTTAACGTCGCTGAAACCGTGAACGGCGTAGCGAATCCACAGCGGTTGAAAAACGATACATCTGGCGAATTGACATGGCTGAGCAATATTCCAAGAAAATGGGATGAGAAATATTATCTCTACCCAATTCCGGAAAACGATCGGTTATTGAATCCTAAGATTGGGCAGAATCCAGGCTGGTAACCAGTTGACCCAAATGGCGAAATACCGTTTGGGTCAAAATCATCGCTCAGGTAGAAATAAACCGGTTCTCTCTTCACATAGCAAGTCTATAAAACCAATATAAAATGCGCGTACTCTTTTTTCTCTTATTGGGTGGTATTTTGACTACACAAGGATCGTTTGCCCAGCAGTCTGATTTCATTAACGTTGCTACGTATAACCTGCGCTACAACAACAAAGGCGACGGTGTAAACGCATGGCCGAACCGGAAGGAAAATGTAAAAGCCTTAATTCAATTCCATGAATTTGATATTTTCGGGACGCAGGAAGGTTTGCGCGACCAATTGAATGGCATCGCCGAACTAAACGATTATGCTTTTTTTGGAGCAGGTCGCGATGACGGTAAGGAAGCGGGCGAACACTCGGCCATATTTTACCGGAAAGATCGGTTTAAAATAGGCCAATCGGGAAATTTCTGGTTGAGCGAAAACCCCGATAAACCGGGCAAAGGCTGGGATGCCACCTGTTGCAATCGAATCTGTTCCTGGGCTAAGTTTACCGACCTGAAAACGAAGAAGACCTTTTTCTTCTTCAGCGTTCATTTCGATCATCAGGGGGTTGAAGCACGTCGGCAATCAGGTAAGCTTATGGTCGCTAAAATTAAGGAGATCGCTAAAAATGACCCGGTTATTCTGGTCGGTGATTTGAATTCTACGCCCGAAACCGAACAGGTTCAAACGCTTCAAACATTGCTGAGCGATGCCCATAACGTTACGGCTCAGCCGCCCTATGGTCCGGAAGGCACCTTCAATAGCTTTAAGTTCGACGCGCCGATGGATAAACGAATCGACTATATTTTTGTTAGCAAGCAGTTTACGGTATTGAAATATGGTGTTTTAACCGATGCCAAAGAGCAACGTTATCCGTCAGACCATCAGCCGGTAGTCGCCAAGGTTGTGCTTAAATAATTCTGAGTGTTATTAACTGATCGCTGATGGTCAACCATCAGCGATCAGTTGCTTTTTAGCGATGTATAACCTCTATAAAATGAAACATCCCGAAAGCGTTGAGCTTCCGGGATGTTTCATTCCAGATCTAGTCAGGTTTATTCGCGCGACGACGAGGAAGATACTTTTGCCGCCGTCGATTTCTCTTTTTCCATTACTTTCTTAACGGCTTCGCGCTGATCGTCACGTACGGTTGGATATGTGATGCCCAGTTGCTCCAGATAGCTTTTGTACTTGCTTGGGTCGTAGTAAAACTTCTCGAGCTTTGGTTTGAACTCGGCCATGATCTTCTTATTCAGATAGATAGCCGGTTGTTCTTTGTTCGAAATCAGCGGTTCGTATTTGATGTCTTTCGTCTGCTCATCTTTGTAATAAGCCCAGGCATCTTTGATGATTTCGGGTTTCAGGAGCAAATCCAGCAGGGTCATGGCCTCCGCCTTGGCACCATATACGACGCCTTTGTGAGCAATAGGCGTGGCCATCGAAATGGCATTCGCCCAGTGGTGGCCGGGCAGACCCGGAATGTTGCTGGGATAGCGCAGTACAATCGTTGGCAGCGACCACGAAATATCGGCAATATCATCAGATCCACCGCCCATTGGGGTCATGGCCTGACCGCCCATCATAACAACCGGAGCCGACGATGTTGGCATCCCCATTGAATCCAGCTTTACAGCCAGCCCTTCGGTCTTGGGTGCCTGCAACTCAATTTGCGAAGCTCTGGCCAGAAGCTGATCTTCCTGAGACCAGGTTGGCAAACCAACTTTTTTGATGTTATCGTATGCCGCGGCTGCAATAACACGGTTTGTATGCACTGGCCAGGCCGATCCCAAAATTTCATAGGTGAATTTGGTATCGGTCATCATTGCAGCACCTTCCGCTATTTTTACGCCCGTTTCATAAAGCTTCTTGATTTTCGGGTAGGTCCGTTCGCGGAAATAATACCAAACAGCTGCTTTTGACGGTACGACGTTGGGTTGATCACCCCCGTCCGAAATGACATAGTGTGAGCGTTGGGTCAGTTCGAGGTGTTCGCGCCGGAAGTTCCAGCCAATATTCATCAATTCTACGGCATCCAGGGCACTGCGTCCGCGCCAGGGAGCCCCTGCTGCGTGGGCAGCCTGTCCTTCAAAATTGAATTTTACCGAAACAAGACCGTTATTTCCATTATCACCCCACGAAACGCCAAGGTTGTTGCCAACGTGGGTGAAAATACAGGCATCGACATCTTTGAAATAACCATCGCGTACATAAAACGCTTTCGTACCGACGAGTTCTTCGGCTACGCCCGGCCAGAGCATCAGCGTACCCGGAATTTTCTCCCGTTCCATCAGTTTCTTGACGGCCAATACGGCTACAATGTTGAGCGCCTGACCTGAGTTGTGTCCTTCGCCGTGACCGGGAGCTCCATCGACAATCGGATCTTTGTAGGCAACACCGGGTTTCTGGCTGGCTTTCGGGATGCAGTCAATGTCGGAGCCAACGGCAATAAGCGGCTTTCCTGATCCCCAGGTAGCAATCCAGGCCGTTGGAATTCCTGAAATGCCTTTCTTGATCGTAAACCCTTCTTTTTCGAGCAGCGTAGTCAGGTATTTGAACGATTCTTCTTCCTGGAAGCCCAGTTCTGAAAAGCTGAACAACATATCGTTGATCTGTTGCGCCATAACAGCATTAGCCTCAACAGCGGCAACAGCCTCCTGTTTCAGTTTATCGATCCGGTCGTTGGATTTAGGCGCTTTTTTTGCCTGCCCGAAAACGAATACGGGAAGCAATAACAGCACAAATAACAGATTTGTACAGTTTTTCATGGGTATTTCAAAATTTTATGTTGTATGATTGGGTAATTGGCGAATAAATTTACTAATAGTGTGCGATGTTACCAGCTTTTACATGTAAAAGCTGGTAATTATCTTCATCAATTGATGAATCAGGATCGGTCAGGTGGCTTCATGATTTAACCGGTTTACGACCCCCAATACAACTGATTTTGCTCGCCTTTACAGGCGAGACTGCGGCTGCTGACTTTCTCTAGCTGACTGATCAGACATCATACGGGTTTAGGTTTTCTCGGTTGGGCCTAATTCACTACTTTTGCGCCGGGGCGCAAGCAGCCAAATTCTTGTATCGTTTTCAATCGTTTATATACCCAAGTCCAATGGAAAAAATTAAGGTGGCGAATCCGGTTGTGGAGCTGGATGGCGACGAAATGACACGCATCATCTGGAAATTCATCAAAGACAAGCTGATTCTGCCCTACGTTGATGTTGACATTAAATATTATGACCTTGGTATCGAGTACCGCGACGAAACCAATGATCAGGTAACCATTGATGCGGCTAATGCCATTAAAGAATACGGGGTTGGTATCAAATGCGCAACCATCACACCCGACGAAGATCGCGTTAAAGAGTTCAATCTGAAACAGATGTGGAAGTCGCCAAACGGCACGATCCGCAATATTCTGGATGGTACGGTTTTCCGCGAGCCAATCGTTATGAACAACGTTCCGCGGTTAGTTACCAACTGGAAAGCGCCAATCATTGTCGGCCGTCACGCCTTTGGTGATCAGTACCGTGCTACCGATTTTCTGGTACCAGGCAAGGGTAAACTGACCATGAAGTTTGAAGGTGAAGACGGAACGGTTCAGGAATACGAAGTATTCAATTTCCCTGGCGCAGGGGTTGCCATGGGTATGTATAACCTGGACGAGTCGATCCGTGGTTTTGCTAAAGCCTGCTTCAACATGGCGCTGCAAAAAGGCTGGCCGTTGTACCTCTCGACCAAAAATACGATCCTGAAAAAATACGACGGTCGTTTCAAAGATATCTTCCAGGAAATCTACGATGCCGAATTCAAGGCGAAAGGCGTTCACTACGAACACCGCCTGATCGATGACATGGTCGCATCGGCACTGAAGTGGGAAGGTAATTTCGTTTGGGCTTGTAAAAACTACGACGGCGACGTTCAGTCGGATACGGTTGCCCAGGGCTTCGGTTCTTTGGGTCTGATGACATCGGTACTCGTTACGCCAGATGGCAAAACGATGGAAGCCGAAGCAGCCCACGGTACCGTAACGCGTCACTACCGCGAGTACCAGAAAGGTAACAAAACTTCAACCAACCCGATTGCGTCGATCTACGCCTGGACGCGTGGATTGGCCTTCCGTGGTCAGCTAGACGACAATCAACCGCTGATCGATTTCGCAAATGCCCTCGAAGCTGTTTGCGTTGAAACGGTTGAAAGTGGTAAAATGACCAAAGATCTGGCGTTGTCGGCTTATCCGGCTGGCACGAAACTGGCCGCTGGTGAGCATTACCTGAACACCGAAGATTTCCTCGAAGCGCTGGACGAAAACCTGAAAGCGAAATTAGCTTAGTTTCTGAACCGGGATTACACAGGTTTGAGGGGATTAATCTGATTTTGTTAATCAATTTGCTGAAAGCAAAATCCTGTAAATCCTCAAATCTGTGTAATCCCGGTTCAGAAAAAGGTGCCACTCTTAGTAGGGTGGCACTTTTATTTTCTTTATCAGCTAAACACTTGTTCGCTTATGAAACATATTGTTGCCATCATCGCTCTGGCCCTGTTATCGATCACCCAGACTTATGCTCACACGCCAAATGGCGAACCACCTGCAAAGAAAATGAAAGCAAATGCTACCGTTCAGCACATTGTACTGTTTAAATTCAAGGCCGAAACGACACCGGAGAAAGTAAACGAGATTGTGGCCGCTTTTGAAGCGCTGCCTTCGCAGATCAAGGAAATCAAAGGATTTAAGTGGGGGACCAACAACAGCCCTGAGAAGCTCAATAAAGGGCTGACCCATGCATTTATCCTGACATTTGATAACGAGAAAGATCGCGATACCTATCTGCCTCATCCCGCCCACAAAAAGTTTGGAACCATTGTTGGACCCTGGCTGGCCGAGGTGACAGTCGTTGATTTTACCGATCAGGCAAAATAAATAATAACGCAGGTCAACTAAACTTGCCACTACTTACTTCCCGAAAGCTCAGAACTTTCGGGAAGTTCTGTTTATGGCCATGAGCTTCTCACCAAACAATCCTTGAGCTTCTCACCAAACCAACTGCATGGCTCATTCATCGACCTTTGTCTCACATACAACGCAGCCAGTAACTGGTAAATCAACAAAAGAGATGAAAAAGGTCGTGTTAATTACCGGGGCCTCGGCCGGAATGGGAATGGAAACCGCCAAATTGTTGGTACAAAACGGGTATATCGTTTACGGAGCAGCCCGACGTGTCGATAAGATGCTGAAAATAAGAAAGTTGGGTGTCAAGGTGCTTCAGATGGACGTGACAGACGAGGATTCTGTAAAGAACGGCGTGGCAGAACTTATTGCCGCCGAAGGCAGAATTGACGTTTTAATCAACAATGCAGGTTTTGGATCTTACGGAGCTATTGAAGACGTTTCGATTCGTGAGGCAACTTATCAACTGGATGTAAACCTGTTTGGTGCTGCCCGATTGATTCAATTAGTGCTTCCTTATATGCGTGAGCAGCAATCGGGGAAGATCGTTAACATCTCCTCGGTCGGGGGAAAGATGGCTACGCCATTGGGTGGCTGGTATCATGCCAGTAAGTTTGCACTTGAAGGGCTAAGCGATAGCCTTCGCAACGAAGTTAAGCCGTTTGGTATCGATGTGATTGTCATTGAACCCGGCGGGGTGAAATCGGAATGGGGTGAAATTGCCTTTACTAGCCTGATGAAGGTTTCCGGACATACAGCTTATAAGACGATGGCCAATAAATTTGCCAACGCATTCAAAGCAACAGAAGGGAAGAATCCGGAGCCAATTATTATCGCTGAATTGATTCGTAAGGCCATTGAAGCCCGCAAGCCCAAAGCTCGGTACATCGCAGGCTATATGGCCCGACCAGCGATTTTTATGAAAAACCTGTTGTCGGATAGCCTGATGGACAAAGTGATCATGAGCCAGGTTAACTAATGAACGGAGCTAACTAATGATGAAAACACAAGCGCAGCTCAACATCCTGTATTCCTGTGTCGATGAGAAGAAACGGGGAAATGAGCAGTTCGTCCCTGAACATGCCCTAGGGTGTATTTTATCGGGCGAAAGCCATTTTCTGACTGCTAAAGGTACGCAGGTTTACGGGGCGGGTACGATTGGGCTCGTCCGGCGGAACCAGCTGGTCAAATCGCTTAAAGTTCCACCTCCCGGTGGCCAGTTCAAGTCCATCAATATCTTTCTGGACCAGGATACATTACGTCAGTATAGTGCCGAAAATCACATTGAAGCCACAGGGCATTATACGGGTGTTCCCATGCTCCAGTTATCACTCGATCCATTCCTTAAAGGCTATTTTGATTCGCTGTTGCCGTACTTTGATCATCCCGAAGGGCTTACCAGCACATTGTCGGAGCTTAAAACCAGAGAAGCAATTGAGTTGCTTTTACGGTTCGACTATAACCTGAAAGATTTCCTCTTTGACTTCAGCGAGCCCTATAAGATCGATCTGGAAGCGTTTATGATCCAGAATTATGTCTATAACGTTCCGATCAGTCAGTTTGCCCGGCTCACGGGCCGTAGTCTGGCTACGTTTAAGCGGGATTTTCAGAAAACATTTGGTAGTCCACCGCAAAAATGGCTTCAGCAAAAGCGGTTAGAAGAAGCTCACTTTCTCATCGCTAAACGAAAGCAAAAACCCTCGAACGTGTATCTGGAGGTTGGTTTTGAAAATCTCTCTCACTTTTCGGCCGCCTTTAAACAGCAGTTTGGCTATAATCCGTCGAGCTTGCAGACTGTTTGATACTTGACTGAACTCACCGTTTTTTTAGAAACGACACATTCCGTGCTCTCGAAACCGTTACGGTAAAACCATTCACGTTTTTCTTGTCGCGTTGAAAGGTTAGAATTGCACCACCCAGGCCTCGGGAAGTTGCGGGGGCTTTAAAGGTGTCCAGATCCGTAGGCGTCAGTACCAGATCAACGCCGGGTGCCTGACGGAGAGTTAGTTTACCGTCTTTTTCAAAAATCGAGAAAGTTGTTTGCGCTTCTTCTGAATAATACTCACCAGCAAAACCCGGTAGTGATTCAATGGGGATGGGATTCGTCGTTTTTCGCGCTGTTGAAGCGGGATTGTCCGGTTTGGCTGCTTCGCTTTTGGACGCCTGATCGCTGATAAAAAGATTCTCTACCTCTTTGACCACGTTATAGGGTGCACCGTCAAACTGGGCGGTATTACTTAACCACGCAATGGACAGATTCGACTGCGGATAGCGAATTAAAATGGCCCTGTAACTAGCTGTCGAACCAGTGTGATAAACGTAATCCTGGCCTTTATTTTTCGTGACATATAGGCCAGCAGCGTAGGGATAAGTTGTCCCGTTATTAAAAACTTCAATCGTTAGTTGCCTGGGCAATAAAGAAGGAGTACCGAAATGACCATTCCAGTAATATTCATTCCATTTCAGTAAATCGCCTGTTGTGGTTAATAAGCCACCATTGCCGTAGACGTATTCGTTGGGCATGTCGGTTTCATACCCATCGGGTGTTTTATCGTAGGCTACAGCCCGGTTTGCGACAATCCGTTTGAAATTGTCGCGCCATTGGGTGTGGGTCATACCGGCCGGTTCAAACAGGTACTTTCTGGTAAAATCAGCTAAACTAAGGCCACTTACCCGTTCTACTAGAATGGCGAACAGGTTATAATTGGAATTGCAGTATGAAAACTCGTCGCCAGGTTTATGGTTAAGGGCTTTTTGGTGAATGATAATATCCAGTGCATCGGCATTGCTATAGGTTTTGGTCGTACGGGGCCAGCCGGCAATACCCGCTACACTACCCCAGTCGCGCAGGCCACTGCTGTGGTGCATCATGCGCCGAAGCGTAATCGGAGTGCCATAGTCAGGCAGTTCAGGAAAATACTTCCGAATGTTGTCATCTAACGATAATTTGCCCTGCTGCTCTAGTAGCAGTATCGCTGCTGCTGTAAACTGCTTTGATACGGATCCCGATTCAATAATTGATTCTGTAGTGAGCGGAATCTGATGTTCCAGATCGGCCATACCCCAGGCTTTCGAAAAAATAACCCGCCCATTTCGGGAGATTGAGAGTTGACACCCAGGATTCTGAGGTAAATAGCGACTGAAAATTTTCTCGATCCGGGCAACGGTATCTGCTTCTGGCTGAGCAAATGAAAACGAAGAAATCGCGAGCAGGAAGAGGAATAGGGTAGATTTTTGCATAGGCTATAGCAACCAATAGGCTAGTTCACTTCTCCTATCAAAGAAAGGGAAAAAGAGGATTTGACCTGGCATTACCAGCGCCTTTCTCCTTATTGTTACATGACTCCCTCAATAAGTTAAAACCTCCTGAACGTTCAGGGTAAATCCCACTAAAACATTCTCCCCTGAAAGCGTTTCTGTAAATGGTTTCTCTTCGGGTTCCTGATCCGGGCGATAAATGGTTGTCGTTTTCGATTGCGGATCAACCAGCCAGCCTAACCGAACGCCATTCTGGAGCCATTTGTCCATCTTTGCCTGCAATTCAGTTAGATTATCCGACTCGGAACGGACCTCGATAACAAAATCCGGGCAGATATGAGCGAACTTTTTCAGTTCTTCTGGCAATACGCTCATCAGCCTTTCTTTACTGACCCAACCTACATCGGGCGCTCGCATCGACCGATCAGGTAACGTATAGCCGCCATTGGAATCTGATACGCGACCACTTTTCGTTTTTCTATTCCAGATACTGACTTCCGTCTGGAGGTCATTGTTCGTAAAACTACTTTCTAATCCGGTGGGAGGCATGATAATGATGTGGCCCGTTTCGTCGCGTTCTATATGCAGTTCGGGATTCGCCAAACAGAACGCATACAGTTCGTCGTCCGAAAAGACATTCAAATTCGGTGGTATGGTCAGCGTAATGGCCTGCATAGACATACGTTAGGCTTTTTATCAAAGTTAACAAAAAGTGAGCGATGGGCAAGGCGCATGGAACAAGCCTAGACGCCTTGCTCATTACTATAAATTCTTCTCCACGAAATCTGTCATCATTTGATACAGATGTAATCGTGTATTGCCACCATAAATACCGTGATTCCGGTTCGGGTAATAGAACGACTGAAACTGCTTTCCGGCTGCAATTAAGGCATTTTCAAATTCAACAGAATTCTGAAAATGCACATTATCGTCGCCCGTTCCGTGGACGAGCAGATAGGGGCCGCGTAGCTTGGATGCATGGGTTACGGGCGAGTTGTCGTCATAACCGGCTGCGTTGTCCTGCGGGCGTTTTAGGTAACGCTCGGTGTAGATTGTGTCATAGAATCGCCAGTTCGTAACGGGAGACACTGAGATACCTGCCTTAAACACGTCGGCTCCAAGCGTCATGCAGAGGGCAGTCATATAGCCACCGTAACTCCATCCCCATATACCGACTCGGTTTGGATCGATATACGGTAGTGTTTTAAGGTAACGGGCCGTTGCAATCTGATCCTCGGTTTCCAGTTTACCAAGTTGGCCGTAGGTGGCCGTACGAAAGGCAGTTCCTCGTGCCCCAGTTCCACGCCCATCAACCGACACGATGATATAACCCTTTTGCGCCAGTGTCTGATACCAGAAAAAATCACGCGCATCCCAATCGTTTTTAACCGTTTGTGAACCAGGACCACCATAGACAAACATCAGAACCGGGTATTTTTTGGCTGAACCTGTACTATCGAAATTCGTTGGCCGAATCATCCAGCCGTTCAATGGTGTACCATCGGCGGCTTTGGTCTGAAAAAATTGTTTGGGCGAAATCAAATACGTTGCCAGCCGTGCTTTTAGCGCATCGTTCGACTCCAGAACGCGTAGTGTATTGACGGTTTTGGTATCACGAAGGCTAACCATCAACGGTGCATTCGCCGATGTATGATAAAGCAGATAATAGGCGAAGTCAGGACTGAAGTTAGCGGTATAGGTGCCTGCCGCTGTCGTGAGTCGTTGTTTGTTTTGACCATTCAGGCCGATGCTGTACAGGTGTCGTTCCAGCGGAGAACTTACCGACCCGTCGGCCTGGCTCGGAGCTATTTCGGTGGAGGTGTAAAAAATCGTGCCAGTTGTCTCGTTTATGCCTGATACTGTAGCTACTTCGAACGATCCGCTTGTAATTGGTCGAAGTAGTTTACCGGTCATATCATACAGGTACAAATGCTTGTAACCGTTTCGTTCACTACTCCAGATGAATGATTTGCCGTCTTTCAGGTAGGTCAGGTCATCCGTAAACTCCAGGTCTACATAAGTTGGCCCGGTAATCGTTGTGGTGCCGGGCGTTTCTGTCAGAACGTTCGTTGCCTGACCGGTCGTTGCGTTAACATGCAACAGGTCAAGCTTATTTTGCAGGCGATTCATCCGGCGAACCGAAAGCAGATTTGCATTTTTCGTCCATTGAATCCGGGGTAGATAAATGTCTGTTTCGGTGCCGGTTTGCGCTTTTATTTTCTTTCCACTGACAACGTCGGCCATCCAGACCGATACAATCGAGTTGGCTTCACCGGCTTTAGGGTACTTAAACTTGTATTCGACGGGATACAAACCGCCCCAAAGCTGCATGTCATATTCCGGAACGCGACTCTCGTCAAACCGAATCCAGGCGACACGTTTGCTGTCGGGCGACCACTCAAAAGCGCGCGCCATACTGAACTCTTCTTCATAAACCCAGTCGGCAGCGCCATTGATAATGGCGTTACGTTTACCATCGCTGGTTAATTTGGTTTCTTTTCCGGTCGCCAAATCAACAACGAACAGGTTATTCTCCCGAACGAAAGCCACACGTTTGCCATCGGGCGAGAACGTAGCAAACTGCTGTTTGCCGCCTTTACTTAATGATGTTACTTGTTTGGTCGCCAGATCATACACATAAAATAATGCCTTGCTCGATCGACGGTAAATAGGTTCTTCCTGGCTTGTAATGAGCAACTTACGCTCATCGCCCGAGAGCTGATAACCCTCGATACCAACAGGCTTCGCTGAGCCCGGAATGGTGGCCTGCCGTTCGTCGAATAACGTTTCAACAGCTGAACCCGTAACGATACTGAACTTTACAATTCGGCCACCATCAAGCGTCGTGTAGAAGCCACCGGTTTTCATCCAGTTGACACCTTCCACCGTTCGCTGGCTGAAGGTTCCGGCATTACGACCCCAGATGTCTTCGAGCGTGATCGATTTCTTCGGCTGGCTGAGGGCCGGAACCGTAATCAGCACTAGCAAAAGCCAGCGCAAAGAGCGGCTGTTTGTCATGAGTGTAAAGAAAAGTAAGTTAAACACGGAAGCACAAAGCACACAAAGAAAACCGTATCAACGGATCACTCTGTGTTCTTTGTGCCTCAGTGTGTAGGAACGTACTAACTGCGCTTATTTAACTGGCTCCGCTACCGCAGTGTCGGGCAGTAGACCTTTCCGACGCATAACGGCATCGGTAAATTTCAGGTCGTGGTCGCTGTTAAAAATCGAATAGGGCAGATAAATAAACTGCGCTTTGGATAACCCTTTGGTGACAGTCCGGGCAATCCAGCTGGCTTTTACGTTTTTAAGTGCTTCTGCGTTGTTGAGAAACAGAATGTAAGCTTCCTTGTCTTTCGCTACACTACTAATCTGATCCCATTTCAGAATACCGCCTTCTTTTACATTGATGCGCATCAGAATCTGACGGCTATCAATTTCATAAATATACTTCTGGAAAAGAGCTTTACTCTGCTCCATTTGAGCGATACCCGTAATCTGGACAGCCCAGAAGAGCACATACAGAATGGTAAGCAACACAATAACGATATAAATCCAGTAATTAGGGTAAACTCCTGTCAGACTCAGAACGACGTTTAACAGAATAAGTCCCAACGGCACAAACGCCCATTTCCAGTTATCTCTTACCCACTGCCGCAATGCGATATTGATGTACGTTTTCTGGTCTAATGCGTATTTTTTGGTCTTAACAATCATAGTACTGGCAACGGCCAAGCGTCAAAATGAAGCACAAAGATACAGTGATTTAGCATGTATGATATATCCTTTTGGATGTATAATGCAGGATTTCCTGCAATACACCCCATGGGATCCGGCATGCAGGAAATCATCATTCCTTTCTAAAGTGCAGCGCATTGATGACATATTGATGGTCGGCATTCTGATGCATGAGCACATATACGGTAAACGTACGGCCTTCTGTCGAATACGTGCCTGTACTATAACGCAGTCGGTCCGATGCGCCCCGGTATACAAACTGGAAACCGTGAGGAGGGTATTTTCGAAAAAATGACCGAAGAATTAAGGCGGCATGGGTAGCCTGCACTGACGGGAACTCGACTTTTTCGGCGTCGATTACCAGTTCGATGGTTCGGTCAAAGCGAGTGGATAATTGTCCGGCGTTTCCTTTCCGCAACGAGGTCTGCACCGTTTGAATAACCTCGGCGTCGGTTGCTGTTTTTTCAGGCAGCGTATGGAGAATAAGCAGTAAAGCAATGGTTGTAAGGAAGTTCATAGCAGGTAAAAAGGAGAAGCTTATGAACTTCCTTGGCGAAAATTATGCCAAATAAGTTGGGTTGATCGCGATAAATTTGATTTCTGATTGAACTTACTTCGTTGTCTTACGGGTATTTTCTCATCTTTGCGCCGTTAATTGCATTTGCAGTCCCTATGAAAACCGCTCAGCCGACGCTTATTCTGAATGCCGAGCAAATCCGCCAGAAAATTCGTCGGATTGCCTTTCAGATTTATGAAAACAATTTTGAGGAAACGGCGCTCTTAATGGCCGGTATTGCCGGTGAAGGTTATGTACTGGCACAAGCTTTGGCCCATGAATTGCAGGTCATTGCGCCCTTTACGGTCGAATTGATTCAGATCGATCTGGATAAGACGAAACTTGCCCAACCGACCGTACAACTCGACCATCCGGCCAGTGACTATACCGATAAAGTTATCGTTGTTGTCGACGACGTTCTTTATACGGGCCGTACGCTGGCATTTAGTCTGCAACCGTTTCTGGGCGTGCCGGTACGAAAACTACAGGTAGCCGTGCTGATCGATCGGAACTACCCGCGCTATCCGGTTGCTGCCGATTATAAAGGCTATGAGCTCAGCACGACCCTAACGGAACATGTAGACGTGATATTGAGCGATGCCAGTAGAACCGGCGTATACCTTAGGTGAAGAACAGGGTGATGGCAGGAAATCTTCTCTTGCCATCACCCCATTTTATGCTTTTGTGCCGCGAATCAGACTGATGCCGGCGAAAAAAAAGATACCTCCCAGAATGAGATAAACAAAGGATGCCTGAGCAACACCACCTTTGGTAAAATCGATACCACCATATATTAGACCACCCAGGCCAATTAAGGTTAGTATCATGCCGAAAATGCTTTTAACGTTCATCGTTGAGTTTGTGAAGGTGAATGATCGATTGTCGGTATAGTAACTAATTTCAGACAATATCTTCCCAAAAAACTCGCAGATTGACTATCGTTGCTATTCCAGCAGTACCATAATATCTTCTTTGGTCAGCGATTTCATGAAATTCTCTTCAGTAGCAATCAGGCTACCTGCTAATTGCTGCTTGGCCCGTTGCAACGATAAGATTTTCTCTTCAACGGTGTTCTTGGCAATAAACTTATACGTAAATACGGTCTTCTGCTGACCAATGCGGTGCGCTCGGTCAACTGCCTGAGCCTCAATGGCAGGGTTCCACCAGGGGTCCAGAATAAAGACGTAATCGGCGGCTGTCAGGTTATGCCCTAAACCGCCCGCTTTCAGTGAAATCAGGAAAAGCTTTACCGAATCGTCGGTCTGAAATAATGCTACCTGGCTCTGACGATCCTGCGTAGAGCCATCCAGATAAGCGTACTGTATATTTTTCTCTTTCAGGTATTGCCGAACCACATTCAGGTGTTTAATAAACTGACTGAACACCAATACTTTGTGGTGCTCGATCATGGCGCTCTCCAGCCGTATGAGCACATCCGAAAGCTTACCCGAATCGCCTTCATACTCATCATCAACCATCCGGGGGTGGTTTGCAATCTGGCGGAGTTTGGTCAAGCCCTGTAATACGACCATTTGTGACTTGGCCATACCGTCTTCCTCAATACGCTCCAGAATCAAGTTTCGGTAGTATGACTTTGCTTCTTCATACTGTTTCTCCTGGTCGGGCGTCATTTCCGAATAGAGGACACTTTCTACTTTTTCGGGTAAATCGGTGGCTACCTGCGATTTGTTGCGCCGGAGCATAAACGGTTTAATTAAACTATAAAGCCGACTGGTTTTGGCATCATCGTGGCGCTTCTCAATGGGTATCTGAAACTCATTGCGGAAAAACGATTGACTACCCAGCAACCCGGGATTGATAAATGACATCTGGGTCCAGATATCCATCGTACTGTTTTCGAGCGGAGTACCGGTCAGAATCAGCCGATGGGCCGTATTGAGTTGCATTACGGCTTTGGTAATATGCGACGATGGGTTTTTGATCGCCTGTGACTCATCCAGAATCACGTAGTTGAAGCGGTAATCGCTTAATAAGTCAATATCAATCCGGACAATACCATAGGAGGTCAGAATCAGGTCGTAACCATCGAACTGAGCGGTGTTCTTCTCCCGATATGTGCCAGTATAGACCATAACCCGCAAATCGGGTGTAAATTTTTGCGCTTCCAGCTCCCAGTTGTAGAGCAGGGAGGTAGGCATTACCAATAGAGTTGGATTAGCAACTCCGGCTTCCTTCTGTCCCTGAAGCATGGCCAGGGTCATAACGGTTTTTCCAAGCCCCATATCATCGGCAAGACACCCACCGAATCGATACTGCCGCAGGAAGTTCATCCAGTCATAACCGGCCTGCTGGTAAGGTCTTAGTGTCCCATGGAATCCTTTGGGTAGGGCAAATGATTCGATTTCCTCGAAGTCGCGCAGACGTTCGAGTTTACGGCTCATGATCGTGGTCGCGAGATTATCGCGCTCCAGTTCCTGCACCAGGGCGAGGTGATGCTTTTGCAGAACCAGCCGGTCCAGGTCACGTGGGTCTACGCTATCGGGTTGTTCCATAAAGCCGAACAACTCCGAATATTTTATAAACCATACTTCCGGAATGACCGCTATTTCGCCATTGGGTAGAGTAAACTCGTGTTTTTTGTTGAGAATAAGTGTCCGAAGCTTCAGGAATGGAATCTCAAATTCGCCAAAACGAACATTGGCATAAATATCGAACCAGTCACGACCTTCTTCGATCGATACGCTAATGCTCGAATAGCCCAGAAAATACCGCTTCGAATCCTGGGCATGTTGCCGAAGTAAAAAACCAGCTTCATGCAAAGGCTGATTATTCGCTGATAACCACGCGAACGCTTCGGACTTCGGAATGGCCAGCCGACCATGTCGTAAATCGAGGCCCGTTTCGCGCAGGAAAGCCAGTTTTTGGCGTTCCAGACGCTGGTCACGCCGAATTTTATGGAAAACGTATTCTTCCCCTTTCTTCTCTAAGCTAACGTTGGCCGATGGCCCAAAGCTATCGAACCGAAACGTAAAATCACCGTACTGAAACGAGAGGTCGAAAGCGATTCGCTGACCTGATTCATCCTCAGCGTCTGTTCCATCGCTGAGCAGCCCTGCAGATACGGTACGACTCGACGTAACCATTTCTGAAACAGTCAGTACGGGTACCGGTTCAATGACTTCTGCCCGGATTTCAAACCCCTTGGCGTATACGTCATAAGCTGCTATAAGCTGGGTAACGAACCGTTCGTAGTACTGCTGTTCAATATTTTTTGGAATAATAATATGGTTCTTGGTGAAGAATGGACGTAGCTTTTTGCCGTCCACATTTTTGCTGAAATGATAGACCCGATTATCGACCATCATATAGGCCGGTTCATCGCAGATCATCAGGGCACCCTTAAACTGAAATTCTACGCGTTCAGTCTCACCCTGTTCACCAATCGGATAGCGGATAATGGGAAAATAGTGAGTAGAGTCAGCATTTCGGACGAAGTGGAAATGGACTCTGGCTGGTTCCGGCATCCACTCGATCGACGCCCAGGCCGGATTCCCATCCGTGCCCATGATGTAAAATGGTTTTCCGGGCAGGAGTGCCATAATCTGGGCCTTGATATTTTCCAGATAGCCACAAATAGCTTCCTGAACGAGCTTATCGCCTTTGTGCGGATCGTATATTTTCAGGAAGAAATCAACAGCGGGTAACTTGCGGGTATTGAATTTTTTAACGATCGTGTCCTGCTGAATGCTTTCAATAAGCCGGACAAGCTCAAAATCACGTTGATCTAATTCCTGAGAGAATTCGCCGACATTTTGCGTAGAAAGCGTTTGATTCAGTAATGTTAGCTCATTCCGCCCATTTAATTGCACTACAAATGCTTCAATGAGATAGCCCAGGAATTCGTGCTCGAGGAGCGAGTAAACAATCTGGAAGGGTTCGGACGGCGAAACTTTCATGATACAGCAACAGCAATAATATACAGCTTAACTACGGATAATCAGCCAGAAAAGGCACGTAACTAATCGAAAACTGAATTCCGGCGGGCAACTCAGGTGAGCTACTGAAAGCGAGTCAATGCGAGCAAGTTAGGCTCGTTTCAGTATGGCTACTGGTTTCAAATATACGAACAGAAACAAGAAACCCAACAGTAGATTTACCAGGAGGGAAAAACTTCAATAGAGTTACCAGAAACGTTGTTGGAAACCCATTGAAGCACTGGAATGGTACTCATTGACTTAGACCGTTTCTTTAGAAAGGGTAGCGCAATGGCAAAGTGAATTCGGGTCATTAACAGGAGCGATTAGCCAACTGGCAAAAACGCAACCTAAAGAAGATCCAGGGTGCAGTGTCGTCTATGGCATCAGTTGTGATTTATTTTGCCGGCTGATCAGGACGCCAGTAGGGCTCAGCTGCGGGCATAAATTCAATAGGAACTTCCGGGATGAACGTCTTCAGCCACTCAGTACAGTATTTCATGCCAGCCTGCTCAGACACTAAATGTCCCATGATGATCAACGCTTTTTTTTGCCCCGAGGCAATAGCGTCCTGTACGTATTCCACCAGTTCCCATTCGTGGGTTTCCCCAACGATCAGTACATCGGCCTGTGCCAGGTAAGGGATACCGGGCATCAGGCTGACATTGCCCCAACTGGCCAGCGCCCGTCTGACGGGCATTTGAGGATTGCCCACGACCCGCATGGTTTTTATGTTCAATTTAGTCGCCATCCCCTGCGCGAAGCGTGCCAGGGATGTTTCCGGAAAGACAAACAGACGAGGATTTTGCGGGTCGGCATTCTTTTCCCAACCCAGTTCCCGAATCATGCCTGTGGCGATACCATCCGGCCTACGACCGTGCCAGTGATCGTGGAAGTGGAACACCGCCATACCATTCTGCTGAATAAAATCACGCTTTAGCTGATAGAGCGAATCCTGCTCGATAGGCTCCGTCCGATCCTGATGCGAATAATAGGTTGGCTCGTGGGTGATGACCATATTGAGACCCTTGGCAGCAGACCGTTGGAGCACATCGAGGGTAGCCATCATTGTGCTGGCGATCCCTTTAACGGGCAACTCCGGTGTACCTGCAATCAATCGATCAACGGTCTGTTCACGCCAGGGAATGCCCACATTGGTTTTAATCCGCTCGATAACCTGCCCCGCTGTCAGGGATTGGTAAGGCGTTGCCCGAAGTGTTCTGGCTGCGGCCAGACCAAGAGTAGTCATCAAAAAAGTGCGACGGGAAGGGTAGTAAGGTGTCATTCGCTGGGTATGCTGGCTAATTGATTGACAGGTGTTGACCGGATAGCACCTTTTACGTGAGGAATTTATTAGCTGGCTAAACCTTTCAGAAAGAGACAATCAGCCATCCCGGTAATAAGGTTTAGTGACTTCTCCATTTACCTATCTACCCTGGATTTTCTTACTATTTTATTATCGCCATCTTCCATATAATGAATGCGTTAGTCGCTGAACGAAGATCAGTAATCGTTTTATCACACAAATTGCATTAAATACAAGCTGATTAATTTTCTCTCCTGGTTCAGCCTATCGGTTAAAAACGTCGAACTATCGGCGTTTTCTGCTTAATAGTCTATTAGATTTGTATATTCACTGGAAAAAATATTGCTTTGAGTATATGTTGGGCCAGTTGAAAGAAGCTACGGAAAATCTCCCGCCACAAGTTTTAACCAGCAACCGTCAGCCTACATTCACCAGCTAAAGACAGTATACTATTACAATGAATTGGAACGGTGATACTATGTGCAGCCATGGGTTTTTAGTATACTAAAAACCAAAGAGGTTTGATATTATGTTGAAAAATTTCTCTAAAGCCAGTCTGGCAATTGCTCTCGGTGCAATCGCTTTATCGTCGTTTATAGGGTCTAATCCGATCCGGCAAATTCGGCTTCAACAGACTTTTTTTGCGGCCGATACGCTACCTAAGCCAACGTTACCCGAAGGCGCAAACCCCGAAGATCCGGATTGGAAAGGCATTGATTTAGACCCTAAAGCACCCGTACAGCCCTTAACCCCAGCCGAGGAAGCCAGGTTATTCCTGCTACCACCAGGCTATAAAATCGAACCTGTCCTGACCGAACCCGCTATTCAGCAACCGGCAGCCATTTCCTTCGATGGTAATGGCCGCATGTACGTGCTGGAGCTACGGACCTATATGCTCACGGCTGATTCTAAAGATGAATTGCAGCCGACGAGCCGGATTTCACGCTGGGAGGATAAAAACAACGATGGCGTCTACGAAACCGGAACCGCCTTTGTCGACAACCTGATTTTCCCCCGTTTTGTGCTACCCTACGGCAAAGGCTGCATTCTCACCATGGAATCTGATGCCGATAATGTCTATAAATACACGGATACCAACGGCGATGGCAAAGCCGATAAAAAAGAGTTGTTTACCAACAAATATGGGCGGTCGGGCAATGTCGAGCACCAGCAGGCTTTTCTGTATTGGGGCATGGACAACTGGCTCTACAGTACCGTCAATGCCTTCCGGGTGCGGGAAACGCCCAACGGCGTCATTCGTGAAAAAACGGGCTTTAACCGGGCTCAATGGGGTATCACTCATGATGATAATGGCAAATTGTGGTTTCAGGGTGGAGCCAGTGGTCTGCCTTCCTATTTTCAGTTTCCGATTCACTATGGCAATTTCGAAGTACCGAATGAATTTGCGAAGGGTTTCGACGTGCCCTGGGGAGCGCCCGTAAAACTGGCTGATATGCAGGGCGGTATGGACGAAGTCCGCCAGCCCGACGGGTCGCTTAACCGGGTGACAGGCGCGGCTGGCAATGACGTGTATCGGGGTGATCGACTCCCCGCCGACTTGAAGGGACAATATTTTTACGGGGAGCCCGTCGCCCGGATTGTTCGTCAGATCAACCCCATCGTAACCGAGGGACTGACCACACTACACAACGTTTATCAGGATCAGAAATCCGAGTTTCTGCGCTCGACCGATCCGCTGTTCCGGCCCGTTGATATGACCACCGCCCCCGATGGTACACTCTATATCACCGATATGTATCACGGCATCATTCAGGAGGGGCAGTGGACTCAGAAAGGAACCTATCTGCGGACAAAAATCGAGCAGTATCAGCTGGATAAAGTGGTTGGGCTGGGCCGAATCTGGCGCATCACCTACGAGGGCAAAGAGCGTGATAAGACTCGTCCGGCTATGTATGCTGAAAAATCGGCCGATCTGGTGAAGCATCTGACGCATCCCAACGGGTGGTGGCGCGATATGGCCCAGCAGGTACTGGTTCAGCGCAACGATCTGTCGGTCGTGCCGCAGTTGACTACAATGGCACTCACCAGCAAAAACTCACCAGCACGGACCCACGCCCTCTGGACACTGGAAGGGCTCGGCGCATTGAAAACGAGCGTCGCGCAAAAAATGCTGAAAGACGCCAGCCCACAACTACGCATTCAGGCACTTCGCACGGGTGAAAGTCTCTATAAAGCGGGTGACAAAACGTTGGAAGGGGATTTTAAACAGGCATTGGCCGATCCCAGCACCGACGTTCAGATTCAGGCCATGTTGACGGCCAAATTTTTGAAACTACCCGGATTGGAAGAGGGCATCAAAGCGGCCATGGCTAGTAGTAAAGCCGCAGGGGTTAAACTGGTTGGCGAACAAATCCTGACGCCACCCAAACAGCGGAATATGGGGCCGTTTGGTGCACCGGAACTGAGCGCGAACCAGAAGGCGCAGGTGGAGCGCGGATCTTTGATTTATAACGAATTGTGTTCGCAATGTCACGGCAACAATGGCATGGGAACCCCCGCCGGAAATGGCCGGTTGCTGGCTCCTGCGCTGGCAGGGTCGCAACACATGCAGGCGCACCCAGATTATGCCATACGCGTTGTTCTGCATGGGCTGGAAGGTCCTATTGAAGGCAAAACATACGCTGGTGGCCTGATGGCGAGCATGAAAGAACAGTCAGACGAGTGGGTCGCTGATGTGCTTTCTTACATACGAAATGGATTGTCAAACGATGCGTCGTTGATTTCACCGCAACAGGTGGCGCGGGTTCGCCATAAAACGGCGGATCAAAAAGGGTCGTATCAGTACGCTCACCTGTCGAAATTGATTCCTTATGAACTGCAGCCACAGACTTTACAGGTTACCGCCAGCCACACGGCCTCTACCCGGATCGGCGGTAATGTGTCGCCTGCAAGTGCTTTTACCTACGAGGGCTGGTCAACGGGTAAGCGTCAGGAAAAGGGTATGTGGTATCAGCTGGAATTTCCCAAAGAGGTAAGTTTAGCCGAATTACGATTTACCGCATCGCAAACCATTAAAAAGGGCTGGAAGCCAACACCTGGTCAACCCATGGCATCGATGACGATACCGTTTATTCAAAACTACCCCCGAGCCTTTGTCCTTCTGGTGTCTTCCGATGGCCAAACCTGGCATGAAATCCAGCCCGAAACGAAAGGTGTTTCGGGAGATAATATCATTTCGCTGAATGGGACTAAGGCCAAATTTCTGAAGATGCAACTGAGCGAGAATTTAGCCGACGATGGTGATGATATTCCATGGTCAATGAGTCAACTAAAAGTATTTGCCCAGGAATAAATGCTTTATACGCTTGGAGTTTAATCAATTCGATAGCCTTGAAAATCATGAAAAACCAACCAACACGCCGTCAGTTTTTGGGAGCTACGGCAGCTCTCGTTGCGGGGACTGTCGCAGGCAGCCATAAACTTTTTGGCGCTCCTGCTCTAATCCGTAGTTTGGGTGATAAGCCCAATTCGCTGATCGATGGCGTACAGATTGGCGTCATCACCTACTCGTTTCGGGACATGCCCGACCAAAGCGCCGAAGCCACTCTGAACTATGTATTGGATTCTGGGATCAGCGCTATTGAATTGATGGGTGGGCCTGCCGAATCGTTTGCCGGTGCTCCGAAAAATACGGTTAATATGCAGGCTGTTTTCCCTTTGATGCGAAAGCGACGGGAGAAGCAGGAACTTACCGAAGACGAAAAGAAACAACTGGCCGATGCCGATGCCCAAATGAAAGCGTATCGGGAGGAGGTGGCCAAATGGCGACTATCGGTGCCTATGGATAAGTTCGAGCAGGTCCGTAAGATGTACAATCAGGCAGGCGTAAAAATTTATGGATTTAAGCCTGATACGTTTGGTGTACAAAATTCGGACGCCGAAATAGAATATGGTTTAAAGGCGGCTAAACTGCTGGGTGCCAATCAGGTCACGGTAGAACATCCGGGCAACGATGCGCATACGCTTAAATTAGGAACGATGGCTCATAAACAGGGTTTACGAGTAGGTTATCATGGACATGAGCAGCAAACACCCACTTTCTGGGATACCGCCCTTGCTCAATCGCCGGGTAATGCCATTAATTTCGATTTAGGCCATTACGTAGCCGCCGGGAATCCCGATCCATTGGTCTTCCTGAAGCAAAAGCATGATCGAATTGCCAGTATGCACATCAAGGATCGCCAAACGGCCGACCACGGCAAGGGCAATTTACCGTGGGGACAAGGCGATACGCCCTTACTCCAGGTATTGAAACTGATGCGTGATCAGAAATATAATTTCCCGGCTACGGTCGAATTGGAATACAAAGTACCGGAAGGATCTAATGCCGTAGCTGAAGTAAAGAAATGCGTGAATTTCTGTCGGAATGCACTGAGTTAGGCGGTAGGTGCGCGTACCTAACGAACAAAATACCCTGTTTTTGGTTACAATATCGAGCGATTTTCCATCAGGGGCGTGAGCACAGATGGATGTTGCGCTGTGAGAACATATTGAGAGAATATGTCTGAGCGAAAACCCCGGCGATACGATTTCTCCGGGGTTTTTTGTTGAGCTGCAGCTACAAAAAGAGCTTGAAATGTTTCTCCGTTAAAAGCAGACAAAGCGATAAAATGCAGGCGATTAAAGCATTATAAAAATGCTTGTATTCCGAATGTGCAAAATGGGCGATGAGCGCTCCTACAGCAAATGGGAATAAAAACAATACGGCTGCATTCTTGATCTGGTGATTCCAGACACCAGCAAGCAACCCTACTACACCAATTGTTTCGGCAATGCCAATCCAGATTGTCCAGGTTTTATCAAAGCCAAGCGATAACATACTCGTCATCATTTTGGGCTTTTGAAGAACTTTAAAAAGCCCGGCGTATCCAAATAGATACAGGTAATAGGAGTAGCATAGCCAGTGAACGACACTCGTAATTTTTTCCATCATCTTTTTTGATGACAAAAGTATTGGTCTACTTTACGAAGAACAATGTACATACAGAATTGTATGATACTGATAAAAAAAGCAGTATATGCACAAAGAAACGTCCACAAATGCCCTGAACAGGAAGAGCTTGAATGAAGAATGTGGGATGGCCTATACGTTAGCCGTCATTGGCGGACGATGGAAATTAAGCATCCTTGGCTTTTTGATGAACGGTGAAAAACTCAGATATAATGAAATCCGAAGAAAGCTTGTGGGGGTGTCTGAGCGAATGCTGATCACACAGCTCAAAGAGCTAGAGCGTGACGGTTTGATTGAAAGAACGGTTTACGCTGATGTCCCTCCCAAAGTAGACTATCAATTGACAGATCTAGGGAATTCGTTGCGGGAAATCCTGAACGCCATGGCTTACTGGGGTGACATACATCGTGAGAAACAGCAGGAGGAATGAGCTGATGGGATTTACCTGGCTCAGTGCTGTTCCCTAATCTTCAGAGATGACTCCCGTATAAGTAATTCCGAATGTAAAATAATGGTATTGGTCGTTAGAATATCCATTGCACCATTCAAATGATTGATCAGGCTCTGGGCTGCTACTTCGCCCATTTTTTCGCCGGGGTAGTTGATCGTTGTCAGATTGGGTTCAATAACTGTTGATACAGGGTCATTGTTAAAGCCCACAACGGCGATGTCGGCAGGAATCGAAAATCCAGCGTGTTTTAGGACACTCATACAACTCACCGCGCAGAAATCATTGGTCACAAAAAGGCCATCAGGCCGTATTTTCATTGCCTGAATACGCCGGGCAGCTTCTGCTCCCGCTTCCTGACTTAAATCAGTTACCATAACCAAGTCTTCGTCATAGGGTAAATTATACTCAAGCAAGGCCAATCGATAGCCTTTGAGCCGGTCAGCGTAAACATTCCGTTTCAGATTGCCGGTTACGTGCATAATCCGCTGGCATCCCTGTTCGATCAAATGAGCAGTAGCTTCATAACCTGCTTTGGTATTATCGATAACTATACTGGTTCCCTGTTTATGCTCGAGTACGCGGTCAAAAAATAGCAGCGGAATTCCTTTGTTTACAAACGAATCAAAGTGGTCTGCTTTGTCTGTGTCGTAGGCGACAGATACCAACAACCCATCGACCCGGCTGTTGAACATCGTTTTTGCATTCGCGATTTCTTTTTTGACTGACTCCAGTGATTGGCTGATAATCAGATTATAAGATGATTTGTTTGCTACCTTTTCCATGCCAGCCAGCACAGTCGACATGAAGTTACTATTCAGCCGGGGCACGATAACACCAATCGTATTGGTTCGCTGACGTCGCAAATTACTGGCAAACGTATTCGATCGATAACCCATCTCCTTGGCTGTTGCAGCAATCATGCTTTTTGTATTGCTGTTGATGGCGGGGTGGTCGTTCAACGCTCGGCTAACCGTGGCGGGGGATAGATTCAACAGTTTCGCGATGTCGTATATAGTCGTTTCTTTTTCCATAAACAGAATGGCCGCTGGGGCTGGATTATCAAAGTAACGCAAAATCTCTTTTTGCTCAATTTTATTGCAATCGGTTGCTTTTAAATACAATCAGGCGGGTAAATGGCCGGAAAAATTGACAATCTATGATTATTGTACTGACTTTCAGTTGATTAATAAATAGCTGTAAACTTTTATCTCACTACTACTATCCGCTTTTCACCAAGCGAAGCAAAAGTAAAGAAATTATTCTGATATCTTTATTGCAATAATTTATGTAAAAAATACTGAAAATTGAAAAATGTG
Source organism: Spirosoma aureum (assembly GCF_011604685.1). Classification (NCBI taxonomy): domain Bacteria; kingdom Pseudomonadati; phylum Bacteroidota; class Cytophagia; order Cytophagales; family Cytophagaceae; genus Spirosoma; species Spirosoma aureum. The sequence goes on from NZ_CP050063.1 coordinate 1,392,482, forward strand.
CACGTTATAGATGTTAAATTTAATTAATTAAAAAAATACTTTGCAATCGGTTGCAATTGTAAAAATTAGCAGGAACTTTATAGTCAAAATGGGAGGATAGGAAAACTAATACATGAAAAAATTCAATCCGCCAGAAAGCATAGCCTCTGCATACAACCTGAGGTTTTCAGCGTAACGAAAAGGATCAACCAATACACCCAATTGATGAATTATAAGACGTCTACCCAAACGATACGTAGCTGTTTTACTGACCGACGTTTGTGTGACCAGTCTGATAAGACCCGGTACATGAATTCCCGAAAGATTATGCATCTTGGCCAATGCTTTCGGAAAACGTGTACAAATTCTATCAATCGAATGATTCGTTGCTACTGCCAGATTCTCCTGTTTTTTGTGGCGTTTTCGGCCACTGCGCAATCGCCTGCTAACCTGCCCCATCTTCAGAAACAGGGCAATGCTACACAGCTAATCGTGGCGGGTAAACCGTTTCTGATGCTCGGTGGTGAATTAGGGAATTCCAGTGCATCGGACATGTCCTATATGAAATCCGTTTGGCCTAAACTGCAACAAATGCACGTAAACACGGTTTTAACGCCGGTTTATTGGGAATTACTGGAGCCTAAGGAGGGTAAGTTCGACTTTACACTGGTCGATGAACTGATTAGGGATGCCCGCGCTCATCAGATCAAACTGGTGCTCTTATGGTTTGGCAGCTGGAAAAACAGCATGTCCTGTTATGTTCCCGATTGGGTGAAAACCGACACGAAACGCTTCCCAAGAGCACAAAACAAAGCGGGACAAGGTCAGGAAATTCTGACACCCTTCGATAAAAACAATCTGGATGCCGATGTAAAAGCCTTCAGTGCGCTCATGCGGCACATTCGTGATACCGACGAGCGGCAGCAAACGGTTATCATGATTCAGGTCGAAAACGAGATCGGAATGCTGCCCGATGCCCGTGACCATTCGCCCGTTGCCAATGAAGCCTTTCGGCAATTAGTACCTAAAACGCTGCTTCAGTACTTACAAACGAATAAAACTACGCTGGCTCCCGCTGTGCTGGAAGCCTGGAAAAATGCTGGTTATAAAACCAGTGGAAGCTGGGACGACGTTTTTGGTAAAAGTCTGGCAACCGATGAAATCTTCATTGCCTGGCATTTTGCGCAGTATGCCAACCGAGTGACTGAAGCAGGGAAAGCGATTTATGCACTGCCCATGTTTGTTAATGCAGCTCTGAATCGTCCGAATGTCAAACCGGGCGATTACCCCAGTGGTGGGCCGCTTCCGCACATCATCGACATCTGGAAAGCTGGTGCGCCCGCCCTCGATTTTCTCTCCCCTGACTTCTATAACCCGGATTTCAAACACTGGAACGACCTCTATAAGCGTCAGGATAACCCGCTATTTATTCCAGAAATAAAGTTTGAGCCGTCTGTGGCCCCCAAAGCTTTCTATACCCTTGGTCATTATGATGGGATGGGTTTTTCGCCATTTTCGATTGAATCAACGGATAAACCCGGGGAGGAACCTCTTGCAAAAAGCTATTCGGTACTCGATCAGCTAAGTCCGGTTATTCTGGCCAGTCAGGGTAAGCGTCTGATGGATGGGTTTCTGTTCGATAAAAAGACGACTACCGATACGGTTCGGCTGGGAGACTATACTTTTTTGGTAAAGCATGATTATACATTGGGCTGGTCGCCAAAAGCCAAAGATGAGGAGTGGCCAATGACGGGTGGGCTGATCATTCAAACTGCCCCCGATGAATTTACGGTAGCAGGAACCGGTGTGGTTATCACGTTTTCGTCTGATAAGCCCGAAGCGCCCATTGCGGGTATTGTTCGGGTCGATGAGGGGAAATACGTTGATGGAAAATGGCAACCGGGACGACGCTTGAATGGCGATCAGGACCACCAGGGGCGGCATGTGCGCATTCCGGTAGGTGAATATGGAATCCAGAAAGTGAAGCTGTACCGGTATAGATAAATGGTCAGGCATGGACTGCCTGTTTTTGGGATGAGCACCTCAACCGTAACTAATGAGTCAATACCCAATTTAAACTGTCCTTTTTGTTCATTATACATGGTAAGTAATACACCCTTCTGTCGGTGGGTGGGAGGGTTGTTTTTAGGTGATTTGGTAGGAGGTTCATTTCCTTCGCTGCAAAAATTCAATCGGTTGCAAAGGGTAGAAGCCTACACTAAAGTCCTTATGCTGAGCAAATACTAAACCTCTTAATTCTGTATAGTTTGTTATGAAACTATTCGTCATTATTGCTGCCATGCTGTCTCTGACCGGATCGGTAACGAGAACGGTAGCCCAGCAGATTTCCCGCGAAGAACTTATCTTCCTGACCCCCGACTGGAAAGGAGAACGCTTCCCCGATGGGCGTCCGAAGGTGCCGGATGCTATACTGAAACGCATGAAACGGGTTACACAGGAAGAAGCCTGGGCAGTGCTGAAAGGTGAAAACTACCGCTACCAGTTTGCCGGTGACTGGCAAACGATCAACCCGGATAGCGTACTGGTTGGGCGGGCACTCACGGCAACGTTTATGCCTGGTCGACCGGATGTACACCGTGTTACAGACGAAAAAGGGCACACGAAAGACGGGCGCGTAAAATCGCAGAATGCCTGGCCCATTGACATGCTGATTAAAGGCGATGTGTACGTTGTCGATCAGTTTGGTATGCACGAAGATGGGCCGACCATTGGTGATAACCTCGGCAACTCCATCTACGCCAAAACCGGCAACGGTATCGTTTATGAAGGAGCCGTTCGCGATGTGGCCGGACTAAAAGAAATTGGAGGGTTCACGTCTTATTTCCGGAGTTATCATCCCTCCCATCATAATCCGGAAGGCAACCTGAATACGACATTGGTGGGCATCAACCGGCCGACGCGCATTGGTAAGGTCATGGTGATGCCGGGCGATGTGGTGCTTGGGCGCGATGGGGGTGTTTGTTTTATTCCGCCACATCTGGCCGAGAAAGTTGTCAAAACCTCCGAGATTATCCGGTTGCGTGACATGTTTGGTCACCTGCGTCTACGGGAGCAGAAATACACACCAGGTCAAATCGACTCGCGCTGGTCAGATGATATTGAGAAAGATTTCTCGCAATGGCTGAACGCACACGTGAACGAACTGCCCGTTCCGAAAGAGCAAATTCAGGATTATCTCAAAACCCGCACCTGGTAAATCGACCGCCTAAACCTTTTTAACCATGAAAACATCCCGTCGTTCATTTCTTACTAAAAGTGCCATCGCCAGTGCGCTAACAGCCAGTTCATTATCTGGCTTTGGAAATGGCCTGGAAACGGCTGTTGATCGGACTCCGCAATCGTCAGCTCCCTCCGACCTCAAAATTACCGACATCAAATGCGGCTACACGCGCAACGGACATAGCCTGTTCGTCAAAGTTCATACCAATCAGGGCATCTGGGGATGTGGCGAAGCGGTCGATGCGTCGGTTGGTACCTATCATTTGGTAAAGCTGATCGGTGAGCGCATAAAAGGCCGTAGCCCCTTGAATGTCCACCGAATATTCGAAGATGTTCGTAAAGCCGGGTTTTTTGAAGGCGCTCAGGCGGGTATCTATATCTCTGTGCTGTCGGCGGTCGAAACGGCCCTGTGGGATCTGGTCGGTAAAACGCTCGGCCTGCCGGTTTACCAGTTATTGGGTGGGAAATTCAGGGATAAAATTCGCGTTTATTGCGATACGGGGGCCTATCGGGAAACAGACACGAGCCCGGATGCTTTCGGGAAAAGCGCTAAAAAAGCCGTCGATATGGGCTTTACTGCCGTGAAATACGACATCGACGAGCGCAATGATCCCAACAAATACGACGCCTACAACTGGACAGCCAGCCAGGGCGAGCTGGAGCGAATGTACAACCAGATTGCCGGTGTCCGGAAAGCCGTCGGCCCGAAGATCGACATCTGCGTGGATATGCACGGCCGGTACGACGTAACCACAGGCCGACGCGTTGCCAAGATGATGGAGCCCTTGAATCTCCTCTTTCTCGAAGAACCGATTCCCGCTGAAAATCCCGAAGCATACCGACAGATTCGCGAGGCCTCCAATACACCCATCTGTGCCGGTGAAAATCATTACCTGGCACACGGTTTCCGCAAACTGCTCGAAATCGGGGCGGTGGATATCATTATGCCTGATTTGCAGAAAGCAGGGGGCCTGGGCGAAGCGCAGCGGATTGCCAATCTATCCAACCTCTATTACGTTCCGTTTGCCCCACACATGGTGGCCTCATACCTGGGAGCAATGGCATCGAGTCACGTCTGTGCGTCGGTGCCGAACTTCCTGATTCTGGAGTGGCAGATCTACTTCCACGAGGAGCCTATGTTTAAAGAGATCGTTACGTTCGATGGACCAATGGTAGAAAAGGGATTTATTCCCCTATCGGAAAAGCCTGGTATTGGCGTGGAAATCAATGAAGAGGGAATGCGGAAGTACGCGCCGAAAGATGTGCCATTTTTTGTCTAAACGCCTGACTGTAATTTTCGCATTTATGTATTCTCGCTTTGCCGGACGGCGCTGATCGCTATGTAAAGCAATGCGCTGACTAATAAGTAATTATCCCTGAAAAGGATAAGCTAAATGGCATGAAAAATAATTTTCCTAATGCATAATTCCCTGCCCGAACGTGTTGACCTTTTAGGTAGATCGCCCAGACTTCTCGCAGCGATTCGTCTCTGTTGCCTGGTTGCCATTATCCTACCCGGCTCTGTTGCGAACGCTCAGGCACCCGATTTTCAGAAAATGACGCCCGAACAACGGACGGCTTATATGAACAAAATGCGGGAGGCCAGTCAGGAAGACTGGCAGAAAGTAATGAATCAGTTTAATCTGAAATTGCCAACGCTGCCTCCGCCTGCCGATGATCCTAAACGACCCCCGCAACTCAAACAGAAAGAGGGGTCAACCAATTGGTACGATGATGCGGGCAATACTCATGTTCGATCGGGATGGGGCAACTGGACCAACTACGACGAAGCGAAAGCTGAAGGCCATGACTTGCCGAATCCACTAGTGCTGAAAAGTGGTAAGCCTGTCAAGGATGCGAATGCCTGGTGGAAACAGCGCCGACCCGAAATCCTGAATGATTATTTGACCGAGATATACGGTAAAACACCGAAGAATACGCCCAAAGTACGCTTTGAAGTCACAGAGGTGATCGATACCGCACTCAAAAGCAAAGCTATCCGAAAAACAATTGTTGGCCACATCGACAATTCACGCTACCCCAGCGCCAAACCAAGTATCAATATAACCCTGTATACACCAGTCAGTGCCAAAGGACCGGTTCCCCTGATGGTGCTGGTCTGGGGATCATTTCCCGCGCCAATGCTGACTATTAATCGGGTCATTACGGCGGGCTGGGCGGTAGCCACTGTCAATACCGGCTCTATTCAGATGGATAACGGGGGTGGCTTGCATGAAGGTATTATTGGCCTGGTCAATGAAGGGAAAGACCGAAAACCCGACGACTGGGGCGTGTTGTCGGCCTGGTGTTGGGGACTAAGTCGTGCATTCGATTATTTCGAGACTGACAAAGCCATCAACGCCAAACAAATCGGGATTCAGGGGCATTCGCGCTGGGGGAAAACCGCCTTGCTGGCAGGGGCTACCGATCCTCGCTGGGCCATTGTTTTTGCCAGTTGTTCCGGATCGATGGGGGCTTCCCTCGAAAAACGAAATTATGGCGAAACCATCGACAACGTGGCTGGCTCGGGTGAATATCACTGGATGGCTGAGAACTTCATTAAATACGGGGGCAACTGGGCGGCCATGCCCGTCGATGCGCATGAACTGATAGCCCTGGTGGCTCCCCGGCCGTTATTTATTACGGGTGGCACAAAAGACAGTTGGGGCGACTCGTATGGAATGTTTCTGGCCTGTGTTGGTGCCAGCCCGGTGTATAATCTGCTTGGTAAAAAAGGGTTGACTACAACCGAAATGCCCAAACCTGACGAAGCGCTGATGGACGGCGAGCTGGCTTTCCGCAACCATGAAGGTGGTCATACCGATGCCCCCGACTGGCCGGTATTTCTGGAATTTGCCGAAAAACAATTTAAACGAATTAAATAAACGGTTTGGAACAGGCTAATCAGCTTGTGTGTCCAAATGCGACGAGTATTTATTATGGGAATGTTACAAACTATGCGCTGGTTCGGCCCGAACGACCCGGTTTCATTAATGGATATACGACAGGCAGGTTGTACGGGCGTAGTGACGGCATTGCATCAGATCTCGGTCGGAGAGGTCTGGTCAGTCGAAGCCATTGAGGAGCGAAAACAGCTTGTCGAGGCCAGTAATGATCGTTATTCGTCTTTAGAATGGGCAGTGGTCGAAAGTTTGCCCGTTCATGAGGACATAAAAAAAGGTCGTTCGGGCAGAACCGCGTATATCGAAAATTATAAACAGTCGATCCGCAATCTGGCCGCTTGTGGCATCAACACAGTATGCTACAATTTTATGCCGGTGCTCGACTGGTCGCGTACCAACCTTACCTACGAAATGCCGGATGGGTCGCGGGCTCTGCGGTTCGTTTGGGAGGATTTCGCGCTGTTCGATTTGTGCATTTTAAAGCGTCCGGGTGCTGAACCCGATTATGAACCTGAAGTGGCCCGGTCGGCTCGACAGAAGTTTGAGCAGATGACGCCTGACGAAATTGCCGCATTGACCAATGTTGTTTTACTTGGATTACCGGGTTCTGAAGAGGCCTTTTCGCTCGATACATTTCAGAGCCTGTTAAATGAGTACGCGACAATTGGCGATAAGGAGCTTCGTGAAAACCTGTATTACTTTATTCAGGAAGTTGCCCCACTCGCTCAGGAAGTCGGGGTCAACCTCTGCATTCACCCCGACGATCCCCCCCGACCTTTGTTAGGATTGCCCCGCGTGGTCAGTACTGAAGCGGACCTGGCGCAACTGATGGCGGCTTGCGACGTAACCGCCAATGGCATCACGTTCTGTACGGGTTCGCTGGGTATTCGCTCCGACAATGATTTACCCGGAATGATTCGGCGATTCGGTAATCGCATTCACTTCATTCATCTCCGCACAACGAAGCGGGAAGGTGCCGATGGTTCGGGTGATGCTCGCAACTTTCATGAAGCAGATCATTTGGCTGGCGATGTAGATATGTATGCTGTGGTGAAGGCAATTGTACTGGAACAGCAGCGGAGAGCGCAGCTGGGTATTGGGGTGACGTCGATACCGATGCGTCCTGACCACGGCCACCAGATGCTCGACGATTTGCATAAGCGAACCTATCCCGGTTATTCGGCAATTGGTCGGCTGCGCGGACTGGCTGAACTACGGGGCCTGGAGTTCGGAATCATTCGATCGCTGGAGGAAACAGAAGGTATACTGACCCAGCAATCGGCCGACTATTAATTTTTTGACTAATTCTGATCGGACATCCTCAGCCTTGGCTACTGCTACCCAATTTCAAAAAGCGTTACTAGCAACACATGAATTCGATAAAGTACAGTAAACTCGTTGTCTTTCTGCTGCTGGTCGCCACCAGTACCTACGCCGGACCACCAGACCGGGAGGACGGGTATCGGCTGTGGCTGAAATATGATTTGATTAACGACGCGGGTCAGCGGGATGCTTACGCGCGTTCGGCGCAGTTTATCGTGGTGAATGGTAACAACCCGGTTTTGAAAGCCGCGGCCGATGAGTTGCAGATCGGTTTGCAGGGGTTGCTGGGTAAATCGATACCCATTATTGCCAACGCTGGTAGCCGGACGGGTGGCATTGTTCTGGCTGTCGGGAATGGGCCAACGGCCAGCAATCAGGAATTGAATGCAGAAGGATACCAGATTTCAAGCCGGTCAAACAACATTGTCATCAACGGAAAAACCGAATCGGGCGTTTTGTATGGTGCCTTTGGGCTACTACGCCAACTTCAGACGCGTCAGCCTCTCTCCACTATTTCACTGACCAGTAACCCAAAGGTTCGCTATCGGATGCTCAACCACTGGGATAATACCAACGGCACAATTGAGCGGGGTTACGCAGGAGGAACGCTCTGGAAATGGTTCGAACTCCCCGAACGGCTGGACCCCCGCTACCGCGATTATGCCCGCGCCAATGCGTCGCTGGGTATCAACGGAACGGTAGTCAATAACGTCAATGCCAGCGCTCGTTTTCTTACAGGCGAATACATCCAGAAAATAGCAGCACTGGCTAAGGTTTTCCGGCCTTATGGCATTCGGGTTTATCTGTCGATTTATTTCCCGGCTCCCAAAACCATTGGCGGTCTGAAAACAGCCGATCCACTCGACCCGGAGGTTCGGAAATGGTGGGCTGATAAGGCCAAAGAAATCTACGCGCTCATTCCGGATTTTGGCGGTTTTCTGGTTAAGGCCAATTCGGAAGGGGAGCCTGGTCCCCAGGATTACGGCCGCAATCATGCCGATGGGGCCAACATGCTGGCCGACGCATTGAAACCCTACGATGGTATTGTGCTGTGGCGGGCCTTTGTCTACAAGGCTGACCCTAAAGCCGACCGCTTCAAGGCGGCTTACGAAGAGTTTGGTGATCTCGACGGTAAGTTCGATAAAAAAGTGATCGTTCAGGTAAAAAACGGCCCTATTGATTTTCAGCCTCGTGAGCCATTTTCGCCCTTATTCGGGAAAATGCCCAAAACACCGCTGGCCATGGAGTTCCAGATTACGCAGGAATACCTCGGCTTTGCGACGCACATGGTCTACGAAGCGCCCATTTTTAAGGAATGCCTGGAGACAGATACCTACGCGAAAGGTAAAAATTCAACCGTCGCCAGGGTTGTGGATGGTAGCTTACACGGCTATGCAATAACGGCCATGGCGGGTGTTGCCAACACGGGCTCCGACCGTAACTGGACGGGCCATCCGATGGCGCAGGCAAACTGGTATGCTTATGGACGATTGGCCTGGGACAATACGCTGTCTGCTGAAGCGATTGCGAACGAATGGATAAAAATGACGCTGACCAATGAGCCCCAGGCGGTAAAACGCATCGCTGATCTGATGCTCCGATCGCGGGAAATTTATGTGAATTACAATACCCCGCTTGGGCTTTCGCGCCCCTGGTCGGGCGTTCACTTTGCGCCCGAACCCTGGCAAAATAAAAGCTCCCGGCCCGACTGGACAGCCATTTATTACCACCGGGCCGATTCCGTCGGGTTGGGTTTTGACCGGACGTCAACAGGGAGCAATGCGCTGGCACAATATAGTCCGGAGGTGCAGCAACGCTGGAATAACGCCGAAACCTGCCCATTGCCCTATTTGCTCTGGTTCCACCATGTGCCGTGGACCAAAAAACTGGCAACAGGCCGCACGCTCTGGGATGAACTCTGTACGCGTTTCTATACGGGTGCCGATTCCGTTGGCTGGATGCAGCAACAGTGGGCGCAAGTGAAGAACAATATTGATCCGGAAACATATGCCGACGTCGCTGCCCGACTGGAAACCCAGCATAAAGAAGCAATCTGGTGGCGGGATGCATGGGTTTTGTATCTACAGGAGTATGCGCGCCAGCCTATTCCGGCTCCCTACAAAAAGCCGAAACGAACATTGGATGAGGTAAAACAACTGGTTGATATTTACCTGCTTCGTTGAGTTCCGGCAGCAATCTGTAAGAAATCATTTTCTGAAAAACAGATAGATGTAATGTTTAATAAGCTTTGTATACTAACGATTCCTAAATCCTTAATGCCATGAAAAAAGACGAAGTAGTGGACGTATCGAGACGTAGTTTTCTGAAAACGACAGCAACAGGAGCCTTAGCCACGACGATCATAGGTGGTTTTCCAACGATTGTGCCTGCGTCGGTATTTGGGAAGAATGCCCCCAGTAATCGAATCAATATCGCTGCCATTGGCACAGGACGTATCTCACGTGGACACGATATGCCAGGGGTCTGGCAATATGATAACGCACTGATTATGGCCGTTTGCGATCTGGACAGTAACCGGGTTGAAGATGCCAAAAAGCTGGTCAACGGCTATTATGCCAAAAAAACAGGTAAAGATTATGATGGCGTTCGGGGCTACACCGACTATCGGGAATTATTGAATAACAAAGATATCGATGCTGTAATTGTCAGCACACCCGATCATTGGCATGCCCCGATTGTGGTTGATGCAGTGCGGGCCAAAAAGGACGTTTATATGCAGAAACCAGCGTCGCTTACCATCGCCGAAGGCCGGATGATGGCTGATGCGGTCAAGCAATCGGGCCAGATCGTACAGGTTGGTAGCCAGCAGCGTTCATCGGAGCAGTTTCGGTACGCTGCCGAGCTGGTCCGCAATGGCCGGATCGGACAGTTAAAAACGGTCTATGTGGGTTTGCCCGGCGACCCATCGGGTGAGGAGGAACCCCAGATGCCTGTTCCGAAAAACCTGAATTACGACATGTGGCTGGGCACAACGCCGGAGGTTTACTATACCGAAAAACGAGTGCATCCACAAGTTGGTTACGATCGGCCCGGCTGGTTACGTTGTGAACAATTCGGAGCCGGAATGATCACTGGATGGGGCGCACACCATGTCGATTCCGCGCATTGGGCCATGAATACAGAATATACGGGGCCCGTTGAAATCTGGGGTAAAGCCGATTTTCCGAAAAAAGGCCTGTGGGATGTACATGGCATTTTCCGTACAGAAGCCCTGTATGAAAATGGCGTGCGGATGATTGTCACGAATGAGATTGCCAATGGCATTAAATTCGAAGGAACCGAAGGCTGGATTTTCGTCTCTCGTGGCGATGCAGCCGTAACGGCCAGCGATCCCATTGCGAAACAAAATGCAGCCAAGAAGCTGGATGCCAGTGATCCAAAACTCCTTACATCGGTTATCGGACCCAATGAAGTTCATCTGACTGTTAGTAAAGAACATCACGGCAACTGGCTGGAAAGCATCATCAGCCGCAAGGAACCGATTGCTCCGGCCGAAGTTGGTCACCGTTCCTGCTCGGCTTGCCTGCTCCATCATGCGGCTATGAAACTGAATCGGAAACTCTATTGGGACCCGAAAAAAGAACAGTTCAAAAACGACCCTGAAGCCAATAAACTGCTGTCGCGCCCACAGCGTGCAACGTATGCTATTAAGGCCGTGGCCTCGGCGAAGGGGAGATAAGTGTTTACGGTCAGGAAGCTAGGGTGGGCCGATATGCCGAAGCGACATGAAACGGATGTGTCAGCTCATCGTAACTGATTGGTCGTAAATTAGTTAAATCATAATGCTAGCTAAAATGAAGTTATTGCCCACTGTTGGTAGCCTGTTTATGGCTGCACTACTTGTCGCCTGTCAATCGTCGGAGAAAAAAGCCGGACAGGATTCTGAAGATGGTATGATACACCTGATCACGTTAGACCCCGGTCATTTTCATGCGGCTCTGGTGCAGAAAACGATGTATGACGGCGTGGATTCGGTCGTGCATGTGTATGCATCCGAAGGGCCCGATTTGCAACTGCATCTGGATAAAATTAAGGGCTACAATACCCGCTCCGACGATCCGACGCATTGGAAAGAAGAAGTCTATAAAGGCGCGGATTTCCTGGACAAAATGATCGCTGATCGGGCCGGGAATGTAGTGGTAATGGCTGGGAACAACCGCCTGAAAACAGATTACATCCAGAAAACGGTTGACGCCGGATTTAATGTACTGGCCGATAAACCAATGGTTATTAGTTCGTCGAATTTTGGCCAATTGAAAGATGCTTTCGCTACGGCGGAGAAAAATAAGGTGCTGCTCTATGACATCATGACGGAACGGTACGAAATCTCGACCATGTTGCAGCGGGCCTTTTCGATGCAGGCCGACGTGTTCGGAACACTGGAAAAAGGGACGCCCGACAATCCGGCTGTTACGAAAGAGAGCGTTCACCATTTCTATAAAAATGTGTCGGGTAGCATCCTGACGCGCCCGGCCTGGTTTATGGACGTTGCTCAGCAGGGCGAGGGTATTGTCGATGTAACGACTCACCTCGTCGATCTCGTTCAGTGGGAATGTTTTCCCGAACAAACCATTGATTATCAGAAAGAGATTAGCCTTACATCGGCCCGGCGATGGACGACGGATATGAGCCTGAGCCAATTTAAGGCGATAACCAAACTGGATGCTTTCCCGGATTACCTCAAAAAAGATGTCGTGAAAGACAGCATACTGCGGGTATACAGCAACGGTGAAATTAACTATCAGCTCCGGGGTGTTCATGCGAAAGTATCGGTTACCTGGGCCTATAAAGCACCGGAAGGAGCAGGCGACACCCACTACTCGATTATGCGCGGAACGAAAGCCAACCTGATCATTCGACAGGGAGCCGAGCAACAGTATAAGCCAACGCTCTATATCGAGCCGATCAAAGGAAATACTGCCCTCGATGCCTCGCTGAAAACCGTTTTGCCGACCATTCAGAAGGAGTTTCCCGGTGTGGAAATCAAGAAAATAGCAAAAGGCTGGGAAGTCGTCATTCCTGAAAAATACAAGGAAGGTCACGAAGCCCATTTTGGCCGGGTAACGCAAAAATACCTGCAATACCTGAAAGAAGGCAAGATGCCTGCCTGGGAGGTCCCCAACATGCTGGCTAAATATTATACCACAACTCAAGCGCTGGAACTGGCGAAAAAATCAAAGAGTAAATGACTGAAAGAGCGAAAGAGTGAATGAGCGGTGCACGTCATTTTTTGCTGAAGCATCACTCATTCACTCATTCACACTTTCGCTCATTACCTCTTTCATCCCCTTAAAATCATGAACAACCCACAGGATAATCGACGCAAATTTCTTAAAGAGTCCGTCGCAACGGCGGCTGGCCTGATCATGCTACCGGGTTTGCCCGGTGAGGTGTTGACGGCTCCTCAACGACTGGTCATCGAAAATGAAACGAAGACTTCGCTGGCTCCCAAGGCCGGACGGATTAAGTTCGCCGTTATTGGTATGAATCATGGCCATATTTACGGTCAGGTGGAGGCTACGGTCCGGGGCGGTGGCGAATTAACGTCTTTCTACGCGAAAGAGCCTGATCTGGTCGCTGCGTTTGCCAAACGATACCCACAGGCCAAACTCGCCAAAAGTGAGCAGGAAATTCTTGATGATAAGTCCATACAACTTGTTCTCAGTTCTGCCATTCCCGACGAACGGGCACCATTGGGCATTCGGGTCATGAAGGCTGGCAAGGATTACATGGCTGATAAACCCGGTATCACAACACTCGAACAACTGGCCGAAGTACGTCGCGTTCAGAAGGAAACGAAACGTATCTACTCAATCATGTATAGTGAACGTTTCGAGAATAAGGCGACGATTAAAGCCGGAGAGCTGGTTAAGGCCGGAGCAATTGGCAAAGTGATCCAGACAATTGGCCTGGGGCCGCATCGCATAACGCCTAAGTCGCGTCCGGATTGGTTTTTCGACCGGAAGCGGTTCGGTGGCATTATCTGCGACATTGGTTCGCACCAGTTCGATCAGTTTCTCTACTTTACCGGTTCTTCCAAAGCCGATGTGGTTGCCTCGCAGATTGGCAATACGAACCATCCGCAATACCCAAACTTCGAAGATTTCGGCGATGTGATGCTGCGCGGTGATGGCGGTGTGGGCTACATTCGGGTCGACTGGTTTACGCCGGATGGGTTGAAATCCTGGGGCGATGGTCGCCTGACAATTCTTGGTACAGAAGGCTTCATTGAGATTCGTAAGAACATTGATCCGGGTGGGCGCGAAGGCGGAAACCATCTGTTTCTGACAGACAATAAAGAAACCCGCTACTTCGATTGTAGCAAAGAGACACTGCCCTATGGCGAACAGCTCGTGAACGACATCCTGAATCGTACCGAAACCGCTATGACGCAGGAGCATTGTTTTCTGGCTACCGAGCTGGCCCTTAAAGCCCAGAAGCAGGCTCAACCAATTCACCTGAAAAATAAGAGTTAAGGCGTTGAAACGCCGAGCTTTCCGAACGTTTTGAGCGATAGGGAAGCCGAATTCCGATATTGACACATGACGAAACAATACGTACTTACCCTGCTTTTAGCTCTGGTTGCCACGAGTGTCGGCTGGTCATTGGACGATCAGGTGAACTGGAAGAAAGTTCGGGTGCTGGTCTACACAAAAAATGGGAAAGGATATGTTCACGATAACATCCCCAATGCTGTTCAGTGTATTCAGAAACTTGGGCAGCAGCATGGATTCAAGGTTGATGTGTCAGATCAGCCGGCGGTCTTCACCGAAGAAAATCTGAAGCAATATACCGCCCTGATTTTTCCAAGTACCAACAACGACGTGTTCGATACCGATGCGCAACGACTGGCGTTTCGACGGTATATTGAGGCTGGTGGCGGGTTTGTTGGCATTCATTCCGTTATAGGTACCGAGCGTAACTGGCTATGGTTTAAGCGAATGCTTGGCGGGACGTTTGCCTGGCACCCTCACTTTCAGAAACTCAAACTCACTATTATCGACACGAACCATCCGTCTATGCAGGGATTGCCCAAGGTTTGGGAGAAAGGGGATGAGTGTTATTTCTCGAAAGAAATGTCGCCTGGTCCGACGGTCGTAATGGCACATGATCTGACCTCACTGACTCCACAAAATCAGGAAGAAAAAGACAAGATACTGGCAAACCGGGGTTCATATACCGAGCTCTATCCGGCGGCCTGGTATTACAATTTCGATGGAGGATATACCTGGTGTACGGCGCTTGGTCACGATAAAAAAGACTACGAAGACCCTACGTTTACCCAGCACATTTTTCAGGGCGTCCGTTTCGTGGTCGGGCAGGTCAGGAAAATCGATTTCAGTAAAGCCTACGCCGATTCGAGGGATACACCTATAAAATAGTTTACGGTTTAGGGTAGTTGGTTTCCGGTAAGCTGGAATGGCCAGAGGCAGAAAGCCCGCTGAAACCAACTACCATAAACCGACAGAATAACCAACCTAAAAAATGGAACAAGTGCAAGAGAATACGAACGTGCAGCAGGCAGTCAATCCAACGTTTCAAACTATTTTTTCGCTCGAAGGTAAACTCGCGCTCATTACGGGCGGGGGGAGTGGTATTGGCTTTGATATTGCCCGTTGTATGGTGCTGGCCGGAGCCAGTGTTGTCATCACAGGTCGTCGGGAGCAACCCCTGCAGGAAGCTGCCAAACAGCTTGTTGACAGCCGTACCGGTGCTCAGGCCTACTACAAAGTGAACGATGTGACAGCAAGGGAGTCGCTGGATGGCCTGGTTGAGGAAATTGAAGCCGCACACGGTCCCATTGATATTCTGGTCAATAATGCCGGTATCAACATGAAAAAACCTGCCCTTGAAGTAACCGACGAAGATTTCGACCGTATTGTTCACACAAATCTGAACTCCGTTTTCAGCCTGACCCGTGCCTGTGCGCAACGCATGATGGCGCGTAAAAGTGGTTCGATCATCATGATTTCGTCGATGGCCGCCTATTATGGTCTTGATCGGGTGGTGGCTTATGCCGCGTCCAAGTCGGCCGTTGAGGGCATGGTTAAAGTGCTGGCGTCGGAGTTTTCGGGCAATGGCGTTCGCGTCAATGCGATTGCCCCCGGATTTATTGAGACGGCGATGAGCAAAACAGCGATGGGCGGAGATCCAGATCGGTTTGCCCGCGCCATGCGCCGGACACCGATGGGAAAATTTGGCAAACCCGATGATATCGGTTGGGCCGCTGTTTACCTGGCTTCTGAAGCCGCCAAATATGTCACTGGCGTATCACTGCCCGTTGATGGGGGTAATTCAATCGGGTTTTAACATAGGGTTTGTGCTGGCATACATACGTAACTGCCGGGGGTAAGAATTATCCGTTGTTGTTCGATACCTGTTTGAAGTCTAAAAAAGCGTACGACGAAGTCGTTACGTTCTACTTTAGTGAGATTTATTGGTTAGGCGGCTTTTGTCTGGCAGATCGATGATCGTATGGAAAACCAACAGCAGCCTCAACCTCAATCGGATCAGGAGCCAGCCAATAAGCCACCAGCACAAAAAAAGGGGCTTGGCCGGGTTTATGAGCTAGTACAGGAACGTTGGCCAGAATATGTCCTCGAAATTGTCGTCATTATTTTTAGTATCACCATCTCGTTTGCTTTAGACGAATGGAAAGAGAAGGAACGCAAGCAGGAAGTTGAACAGATCTACCTGAAGGGGCTTTCGGATGACCTGAAGCGAGATCGTGTTTTGCTGCGGGAAGTCATGGCAGAAACGCAGCAGATTGTGCAGAAAGCACGGACATTGGTGAAACTCAGCAGCCAGTCCGATATTGATAAGCTAGGGTATAATCAGGTGATCAGAGATGTCAAGTTTGTGTTTAAACGTCCCCGCTTCATTGCCGAAGATGCCACGTTTGCTGATCTGAAAAGTACAGGAAACATGCAGTTGATTACCAGCTATCTGTTAAAAAGCAGTTTGTTCGACTACTACAAAGGCTATGAGTCGATCGATCAGGTCGAAACGGCTGAACTCCAGACCACGAACTTTGTTATTGCTCCTGTTCTGCTAAAGCGCTTTCCGGTGATTGGCGATAACGCGTTAGAAAAGAAGGTTGATTTACGCTCAATTATCAATGAGATCGAGTTTAAAAACACAATGTACGTTCGTCAAACGACACGTGAGGAGTTGCTAAGAGATTATCAACGGCTTTATAAACAGGCAGATACGATTCAGGCAATGTTGGCCCATCAATTAAAGAAGTAGATTTTATGAAACAGTTCTTCCTCTTCGTCTGCAAAGTCGCCCTGCTTGGTTTGGTATGCCTGTCCGGCAGTCGCTTATTGGCTCAGTCGGCTCCCACCGCCAAAACCTATACGTATTTCATTTTTCATAAACTGTCGCCCGGTCTTACTATCCAGGATGCGCTGCCCGTTGAGCGGGAGTGGCGGGTCATCAATCAGGCTGCAGTAGATGAAGGCAAGATGATTGGCTGGCACATGATGGTCAAACAGATGAGTTCTAACCCGAACCCGGATTATGACTATGTAACGGTGATTGTTTCCCCGGTAATGGGTATTCAGGGCGCTTCTCCGGCGGCCATCGCGAAAATCTATGGCGATAGTGTGCAAACCCGTATGGCCAATCTGCAAAAACGTGACCGGGCTACGGCACCTGTCGTGAAAATGGAAGTGTGGGAGACGGTAGACGCATCGTTTGGCACTGGATTTTCGCCCGATAAATCCCCCATCGTTGTGGTTGACTTTATGAAATTACGCGATCCCACGGCTGATTGGTTAACGTTGGTTACGCCCATAAAGCAATTGAACGCTGTTCGTGTCCGGCAAAACGAGGCTTCTGGCGCAGGTGTGTCAACGCTGATTGTACCAAAAGGTAGCGAGAAAGGATATAATCTGATCGCCTTTCAGACTATGGCAAACACGAATGTACTGGCCAATCCGGCAAGCAGCGAGACGACGAAACTTCAGAGCCAGATTAACCGCTCATTTGATGTTGTCCGGCAGGAGGTTTTTCGTTTCACGGAGTATACCAAAAGGCCAGGGAAATAAGCTAGTTTAAGGTATTGGGTAATTAAGGCTTATTTATTCACCTGATTGCCTTAATTACCCAATACTCATTCATGCATAAACTCTGACCTCCAGTAAAGCAGCCGGTGCATTGCCGTTCATGGCTTTCAAATGGATTGTCAGGCTACTGGTATCAAGTGGTTGCTCGAACCGGATAACGTTCCGGCTCTGGTGATTTTCGGTCTGGTGAAAAATGCGTTCATTGCGATCATTACAAAGTACATATTCCTGAACGCAAAAGGGTGATGCTGTTTCGGGGTGTACCATAATAACCGATTCGAGCGGATGGTCGAAATCCGAATCGAAAAACAACTCGACCCGACTAATTTGCTTCCGGTCGGCCCAGCTCATCGTTAACGTCGGGTTGGGATCAGTCGGAGCTGCTACCCAGGCATTAGGCTGGTTCGTAGGGCGCTGAAAGCCATTTCGCACATTTTCAGCCGCAAACAGCCGGATGCCGGGTTCAATCTGTAAGGCAATATTATGCCCTTTTGGGCGACGTTCCGGGCACCAGAATTCAAACGTTTCGACACCAATGTCGTCGGTTGGCTCCTGCTTGCCATAATTTGATACCGCCGGATTACTCTTATTAAACACCGATACAATACCCGTCGCTCTCAATTGGCTGTACTGGAGCCGGATGTGTTCATTTTTCAAGAAACACACGAATACATAACCCGCGTGGTCCAGCGTTGCATTAAACGGTAAGTCTACTTCTTGCTTCCCTTTTCGTACGGGAATTGTCAGGGTTTGCAGCGTTACATCGGGCGTATGATTGCCGGGTTTGCTACTTCGACGTAGTTCTACCGTAAGGGTTGTGTCCTGATCAGCCGTCACATACGCCTTCAAATGAGGTACGGGTCCTGCCGGAATTGGCAGCATCTGTGCCGATGGTTGCGCCAGCGTTACAAGTGGGCCATCGGGCGGTAAGCTGCTCAAAACAAATTCGCTGGATGCCGATAGATGCGCCTGTTGGGCTAAGTCCTGGTCATCGTGCAACCGAAGGCCGGGTATGTACTGACCGATTTTCAGCAGTTCTTTCTGTAGAGACGCAACGTATTGCCGCTCTGGCCTGTCAACAAGATCACGGGGTTTTAACCCATCGCGGGTACATAGGGCAGCAGCCATACCGACGGCTTGCGCTACATAGGCACTGGTGCCCATCACACGCGACGACCCGAATGCAACGTGCGAGGCACTGATCAGGCGACCAGCCAGAAACAGGTTATTGATATTACGGGAATAAAGACTGCGATATGGAATCTGATAAATTCCTTTGCTATGCCATTGATTACAGCCGGGTTTTTCGCTGAATACGCCATCGGCCGGGTGTAAATCGATACTCCAGCCCCCGAAAGCCACCGCGTCGACATGTTCACGTTGTTCGACAACATCCTGCTGGCGAAGAATGTAATCCCCCTCAAACCGACGGCTTTCGCGCTTACCCGGAATATGACCGACCCATTCCAGCGTCAGCGTTTCGGCTTCTGGGAACTGCCCCGAATTTTTGATGTAGTTCCAGACCCCATAGACAACCTTCCATAATTCCCATTTGATTTTTTCGGTATCGTGAACGGTGTCTAAGCGGCCACCATATTCGATCCACCACAGCTGACAACCATATTCCTGGGTATTGAACCGACGGTAGCGTGGAATTTTGGTGATGTCATCCAGTGCATAAGACGGTGGAACAAAGCGAACCGGGCGACCCGTATCTTTCGTGTAGAAGTACATCGAATGGCCCAGCAACTCGCCGTATTCGGCCGAAGGAGCGAACTTTTCGCCAAACTCTTCCTCTGACTCAGCTCCCATCCGAAAGGCTGCACCCGCCTGAAAACCTACAATTCCGTCGCCTGAGGCATCGCAGAACAAAGGAGCTACAAGCTCATATAGCGTGCTATTCTGGCTGCAAAAGGCTTTCAGTTCACTGATGGTATCCGGCGTCGATTTCTCTACCTCATACACCGCCGTATTCAGTAACAGGGTGATATTGGATTCGCCAATTACTTTTTCGAGCAGAATCGTATCGAAAATCAGCGGATTCCCTTCCGGATTTCGGTACCAGTTTTCGAGAAGCAATTCGTCGATGACACCGCCTTCGCGGGCCCATCGATTGTTGTTGCCCATGTGTGAAGTTGCGCCCAGAACCCACAGCCGTACTTCGCTCGAAGCGTTGCCGCCGAGCACAGGCCTGTCCTGCACCAGCACGACGCGAATGCCTGCCCGAGCTGCTGTGATGGCACAACAGACACCCGATAAGCCCCCGCCAACTACAATCAGATCGGCGTCATGTCGGATGGTTTTTAAGGTTCGTTTATCGGTTGCTTGTTCGCGTATCATTCGTTAGATCAATCGTTTGAGTAAGAATTGAAAAGCCCGTTGGTTTCAGGATGGTTACAGAAAGGGTTTTGTCAAACCCACGAACGGGAACAACGAGGTCAACGCTTTGACCCGGTTGCAAGGTTGGTATAGTAAGGCTGTCATCGTTGGCTTTTAGCTGGTAGCCCTGAAGCGTATAGGCCGGAAAATCGTTACGGGCCGTTATCCGGATGGTAAGTGTATGAACGCCTTCTGGCCCAGGAGTCCAGCTTGTTTTTTCAACGGTTACGGGTGCCATTTCGCGCTGATAGGTCGCGTACATCGGTCGTTTTGCCCGTTCTGGCCCGACCAGCCCCCAGGGCCGGTAGCCGTTGGGATTGGTGCCCTGATGCCGACTTTGATAATCATTGAATGACCACCACGACGCGCCGATTACGTAAGGCCGCTTCCTGATTTCCCGAACAACCTGCTCCACGTCGGCAATCTGTCCGGCATCGCCCATTTCGGTGTCGGCCCGGCGACCCCATTCGCTGATCAGAATAGGCTTATCGGGATAGAGCTGATGAATGTGATCCAGTACTTTGGCATGATTGCCGTAGGAATTTGTTGAAACAAAATCACAATACTGACTGGCTTCATCCTCCGGTTTTTTGGGCAGTATGTTCAACCGCATCGATGCAAATGTGTAGAGCCGGGTGGCGTCGAGTGTGCGGGCAAAAGCAATCATGTCTTTCGTCCAACTCTGCCCCGAAGGCGTTTCAGACAGGTATTCATTGCCAACGCTATAAGCGATTACGCTGGGGTGATTCCAGTCGCGTTCGGCCATTTCCCGGAATTGCTGCTGGAATTTTCGGCGGATCGTATCGTTTGCCATCTGCTTTGGGGTAAGCTGCCAATTACCCGCTTCCGAAATAATCAGCATTCCGTTTCGGTCGGCCCAGTCGTAAACGGCCTCGCTGGGGGTATAATGCGTCAGACGGTGAAATTCCATGCCTGCTTCCTTCATCAGCCGCAGATCCTTCTCGATCAGCCAGTCGGGTTCCATCGAGCCCAGCCCCGGATAATCGACAACCCGATTGCCACCCGCTACTTTGATGGGCTGGCCATTGAGCAAAAGCTGCGCATTACGAACTTCAACCTTCCGAATACCAAAGTGCGTCGTGGTTGTATCGGTCCCGGCAATAACTCGTAGATCGTAGAGTGTCGGTTTGTCAACGCTCCATAAAGCCACATCAGTGGCTTTTAAGGGCGCTTCGGCTTCCAGCACGGCCGTTTGATTAGGACCGACAGTACCAGTTGCACTCTTCCATTTCAGAACCAGTGTTTTATTTCCTTGCTTAACCTGATACTGAATAGCAGGCGTAACCGCCTGACCCGATGTATTCCGAATGCGGGTTTTGAGGGTGAGCGTGGCTGTTCCTTTGACTAAATCAGGTAAGGCTTCCACCTTCATGTTCTCCACGTAGACTTCCGGTTCGACAGTCAGATAAACCGGCCGAATCAGACCACCGTAATTCACCCAGCCTGGGAACGGATCATTGGGACGGCCATTGTCTTTGGCTCCGGGTATACTGCCCGGTTTCCAGGTGTTGTTATTTACTGAGATAGCCAGACTGTTTTCTGAACCGGCTGTCAGGTAGTCGGTAACATCGAAGCTAAACGGGGTATAGCCGCCTTCATGTGAACCGACTTTACGGTTATTGAGCCATACCGTCGTTGCATAATAAACCCCGTCGAAATGCAATAAAACCCGTTTTTTGCCCGATGGTTGCCAGGTAAATGTGCGTCGATACCAGGTCGTGCCGGTATAAAATTGATACCGTGGATCGACCGAAAAACAATGCGGCACACTGACTTTATCCCAGCCATTGGCCGGTATCTTATTGGAGAACCACTGTTCTGACTCGCCGGCCTCGGCCGGATCGAGCGCAAACCGCCATTCGCCATGTAGCGGAATTGCTTTCGGGTCACGGATTGCATATTGGCCCTGCGCCGAACCCGCCAGCAAAAAAACAGCCATCACTATCAACCTATGGAATTTACTGATCATTCTATATTTGTTCGTTAACTGGCCTGTCGATCGGCGCATTTGAGGAAATAGTTTTAACAACAGTACCGGCAGCCCGCCAGGGAATCAGAGCGGCCAGTAAAATGACTACGGCAATGCCTGCTGTAATACCCGCGCCGGATGCGGTCAGAAAGCTTAGCCCGAACAGCATCAGGGCCGTGAACACCAGTGAACCCGCAATGACCTGTAAGCCAAAGCGATTTTGTTTTTTTACCTCGATGGCCTCTGCTGCTAACTCCGTTTGTGCTTCCTTACTTTGTGCGTCATCCCGTTTTTGTTGTCGGGCCACCAGGTAGCTATAATACTCATTGGCCGTTTTGTCCTGCGAACGTGCCCAGAGTTCGTAACCAAGCAAGAGCAACAGAGGTATCCCCATGCCAATGGCTGTTTCCCACGATCTTGAGAGTTTGAAATCCAGCAATAAAGGCGATAGTACTTTAAAGAATAAGTTAACCGCCAGGCCGATACTGGTAATCCAGAGCGTTGCACGGCTAGTCAGGCGTTTGGAGAACAAAGCCCAGAGGGGAGGAGCCAGCAGCGGTCCTCCCGAAATGGCCGAAATACTGAGTACCACTTCAACAATTCCGCCTGCTGCCGGAACGAGCAGCGCAATGCCGATCATGCCCAGGCCAAATACCCACGACGACCCGCGTGCTACCCGAATCAGTTGTTTGTCCGATGCCTTCGGGTTTATGATGCCCTTATAAATGTCATTCGTAAAAACAGCGGATACCACATTCAGGGCCGTATTGGCGCTTGCCGAGGTCGAGAAATACATACCTGTCAGCATCAGACCCAGCAAACCGGGTGGTAACACAAGCTGGCAGATTTTCAGGTAGGCGTTTTCTGTGTCTAAACCAACCAGCCCTGGATTGATGGCTTTGTAGATCATAGGCGGCATCATCCAGATAATCGGGCTGATGAGGTAGAGTCCCGCGAACAGAAAGGCGACTTTTCGCGCTGATTTTGGGCTGTCCACACTCGTGTAGCGTTGTACGAATGTCCAGTTACCGCCGATGTAAGCGATGTGATAAAGCACAAAGGCCAGCACGAATCCAATGGTGTATTCCCCATTGAGGGGAGAAAAGAAGTCGACGGGTACGGCCTGTGTGAAGCCATCGAAACCACCGACTTTATCCAATGACAATGGCAACAGAATGAATACGGCGGCTGACAGCACCACAAATTGCAGAATGTCGGTAACCATAACCGCCCACAACCCACCCACGGCGGTGTAGGCAATCATGAACAGACCCAGACCAATGGTACAGGGTACCAGTGGCAGGTTAAGGGATGAACTGACCAGTTTAGCTACTGGATACAGTACCGATCCTTTAATGAAAATACTGACCAGCGTGAAAATGAAAATATAGACTTTCTGGACCGTGAGGCCGAGCCGTTCACGAATAAACTCGGCGGCAGTGAGGGCTCCGGCGGCTTTCCAGCGAGGGGCCAGATACAGACCCGTTACCAAAGCGCCAATGCACATTGTCCACTGAATGGTAATTGCGACCCAGCCATACTTATAAGCAATTGATCCCCAGGCAACAAAAGTGCCTGCTGAGAAAAAGCTCATGAAAAGAGACAATCCACCAATGAACCACGGAACGGCTTCTCCTCCCGCAAAAAACGATTTCAGGTTTCGTCCCGTCCGGGCAAACAGCATCCCGATTCCCAGCACAAAAGCCGAGAATATGACGATGACGGCAGTATCAATGGTTGTATTCAATGGATAAGTAGGTTAAGGGTTATAAATCCTTGGATTCGACCGTAATCACCTCGATTCCGAACGCGGGCAACCGCTTCGAAATGGATTTTCCGTTTCTGATAGCCAGTTGAAAATCAGATGCCTGCGCCCGATTGTTCATTAAGACGACAAACAGCTTTTCGCCTTTTACGGCTTTGGCCAGTAGATAGTCAATCGACGGGTTATCGATCTTGGCCAGGTTTTCATCGATGAGCAGTGTCGCTTTTTCGCCATTGATCGTCCCTGGTGCGAAACCATACGTCTGGTGAGGGCCAACTTTAGGGGCTACGAACCCACGCGGGAATGTTACCTTTCCGCCCGACCGCAACTCCGCTTCAGCCATCAGGTAATCGGTGAGCCAGCCGATTTGCCACCAGGCGTGGTGTGGATACGGCCCGGAGCCTCTGTTCATGGCTTGCCAATAGTAGGAGGCAACACTGGTTTTAGGGTCAACGAACGCGTCGCGCCCAATGGCACCTGAACGGGCCATGTCCGCAAAAATTGGCTCTTTCGTCAGGCCATACATCCGGATGAACATCCCGGCATGACTACACAATTGAATCGGACCTAACCGGGTGGCCGAACCGAAAATACCACCATGTTCAAAACTCAAACCCGCCTGGCTGATTTCCCAATCTTCGCGTGGGGTCCCATTCACGGTTTTTGCCTGATGACTGGCAATGGGGTGGGTATAAATCGAAGTGGTATAGATCTTGGCCGCTGTAATAGCTGCGTCTTTGTAGCGGACGTCGCTGGTCAGGTCAAACAAATCCAGAAACGCCTGCGCCGATTGACCCGTAGCAAAGTCAGGGGCATAACGGGCATCGCCACATACGCCCAGAAAACTCCCCGTTTCAACGGCGTTTTTAATCAGCCAATCGGCTCCTTTTCGGGCGGCAGCGAGGTATTTCGGCTCTTTCAGAATCCGATAGGCAACAATCAATCCGTAAAATGTCGGCCTTACATCCTGAATGTCTTTGAAGATTTCCTGCTCCGAATGACGATCGTAGGCGACCGCCCAGTGGCCATCTGATTTCTGCCAGGTTAATAAACGGTCGGCACCGAAGCGCAGTCGTTCTTTCAATTCGGCGTTTTCTGGCTCGAATAACAGCATATTGCCGATGTCGAGCATGGTGTAGTAGGTTAAGCCAATCGGTTCGACCACTTCACCCCATTCTTCGACGAATTTTTTTGCTTTGGCCAGGTAGTATTGTCCCTCAGGAGCACCCTTGAAAAAACTATTTCCGGTTTCCTGCTGAGCCAGTTTGAAATTCTCGGCGTAGGGCAGAACGTTTTTTGTTAACGCCGTGTCTTTGGTAGCCGTTGCCAGCATCCACATGGCGCCGTAATCGGAGTTTTTCATGGCGTCTTTGTTCGATCCTACCACGCCACCCAGATACGATTGTGCCCCAATTTTCTTCCCCTCAAAATCCTCAATGTTCCACAAGGACGTTTTCGGATCGGTCAGGTAGTGGTGCATTTTGGCAATCCGGTCCGTTAATGATTGTTTGCTCTGCCGCAATGCCAATGCTTCGTTGAACCGATAAACGTCGTAAACAGCATGGTTCAGCGCTTTGAACCAGTCCCCATCGGTCAGGCTGTATCGGAAACTATAACTGATGGTTTCACCCGCTTTCAAGGCCGATTTTGGTTCGCCCAATACCGGATAATACAGCGTCGGCGAAAGCTGGGCTTTCCGGTTCATATGCGATAACCCGATGTTCCAGTCTATTTGCGTGATTTTATCATTCGCCCAGGGGTCGCGCGCCAGACCGGGCTCGGGAATAACCGAGAGGGTTATGCCGTTTTTGGTCGTTATCATCGGACTGAGTGTACTGGCGCAGCGTTCACGGTAGAGGACGGGCAAGGATGGAATGCCGTGACCATAGGCATAGGCCAGTGCGAAATTTGTCTGGATTTTATTTCCCTGAAAATAGCCGGGAACCGTTGCCCAGGTCAGATTCTGTTCTGAGATCGTGGCGATTGTCGGGCTGGCAAGCGAAAAATACCCATCTTTCTTGGGCTTAATGGTTTGCCTGACAATAATATCTGACGAAAATTTTGGGTCTAACGTCCATTCCGAAACAATGGTAGCGACTTCGGTTTCCTGGCTGAATACGACCTTGTTTTTTCCACTCTGTTCTGCCTTCTTCGGGAAGAAGTGGATGGCCTGTCCGGCCTTATTCAGCGAAACCGGATTGGTACTTTCTGCCCATTGCACTTGCTGGTAGTGATATTTCGGACTGGGGAAATCTTCGCCCGTAATCGTTTTGAATGTCGTATCGGGTTTCGGATTGGGCTTATCTGCTGAATAGAGCAGCGTATTTTCACCAGAAGGCGTACCAAGGGTTTGCCAGCGGTCGCCTTTCCTGACCTGAATCTGCTTCTCTTCGAAACCACGGGTGGTTTTTGTCCAGACCAGGCGAATACGATCATTAGCCAACTGAGGTGTAATCGTCTGTCCTGTTACTGGATGAAAGCCCGAAAAAGCACTTAGCGTCAGTAGATAAACAGCAATTAAGGTTTTATTCTTCATGTCAGGGTTTCAGAGTTACTGCTTGTAATCCGGTTGAGTATCAATTTATTCGTCACAAGTTTTTCAATCCTTCGCTGGCAAACGCCTTCAGTTGACCATCTTCGCTGGTATAGAGGATATACACATCCAAATCGGGTCTCCTGGCTAAAAAACGCTTCGTTGCTTCCAGGCCCATCACAAAAAACGCGGTGTCGTAGCCATCGGCGGTTATGGCATCCGGCGCAAATACGGTTACGCTCAACACCGAACTTTGCTCCATCGAACCCGTTTTTGGATTGATGATGTGGCTAAACGTCTGGCCGTTCGATTGGTAGTGGTTCCGGTAGTTTCCGGCGGTTGTCATAGCCCGGTTGACCAGCTTCATGGTCGTTTGCATTTTTCCGGGCTGGAGTGGATTCTCGATGCCGATTGTCCACGTTTGACCATCACCTTTCGGCCCTTTCGTCCGGATCTCCCCGCCAATTTCTACCATATACCGGTTAATCCCTTTGCGTTCCAGAAACTCAGCAATGACATCGACGCTATAGCCCTGAGCAATGCCATTAAAGTCCAGTCGTATGTTTTTCTTTACTTTTCGGATAGACACAGCATCAAACAAGACGTTGCGAAAACCAACTAACTGTAATAATGAATCGACATTGACCGGTCCTGTCGATCGTACTTTTTTAGGCCCAAACCCGTAGGCTTCAACCAGCGGCATCACCGTTGGGTCGAAAGCACCATTCGTTTCCCGGAACACCTCTTCCGATTTTTTGAGGACCGGGTAGAAATAGGGCAGCCGAAATCGATGCATCGTCTCCGAGCGATTAAACTGCGAAATCTCGGAATCGGCCACATAGGTGGATAGACAGTTGTCAATTGTTACCAGAACCGAATCAATTTCTTTTTTGAGATTACGCTGCTGTTCGTCCCTGTATTTGATGTGGTAGGATGTGCCCTGCGTTTCCCCTTCCAGACTGACCATTGGGTGCTCTGTTACCGCTTCTGCTCTCCCCAAAAAAGAGAGCAGAAGGAGCAGGAATACCCAGGGAATCCGGTTAAGGTTTGGCCGCAGTTGGTTCATCTTTAATAATTGCCATTAATTCCGGCAGGTGTTCCTGATAAACTCCGCGCGGTGATGTATTGTATTTTTTGCCCAGATAAGCCGCAAAGCCAACCACTTCGCCCATCATACCGCAGGTACGCATAACCCGCGTGCTGCCAAACGCAACGTGGGTTGTGCTGATATTGCGCCCAGCCATGAATAGATTGGGAATGTTGCGGGAATACAGACACCGATACGGAATGGTATAAGGCGCCACTTTAATGTGCTTGGTTCCGGCAAAAAACTCCTGTCCCTCAAAATATTTGCTGTTTTTGGCATCCGGAAAATGAAGGTCGATGGTCCAGGTGGCTGTTACGGTTCCGTCCGGGTATTGTTTCCCTTCCTGAATGTCCATTTGGTTCAGGACATGATCGCCCATGAGCCTTCTGGATTCGCGCTTGCCGCCGATATAAGCCACCCAGGCGAGTTCGCGCTTGGCATATTTGGCCTGTTTGTTGTGTTTCAGATACGCCCAGTTTCCATAGATGGCCCGCAGATTATGGTCGCGGATTTTTTCAGCATCAGTGATGGTGTTAAAATTACCAAAACCTGTTTCCCATTGCCAGTCGGCTTTGGCCTCGTCGATGTGATATTCATCTGAAAAGGGAATTGCCCAAGGCGTTTCGGGGAATGAAGAGGCCGTATCGCGCTCCAGCGACGCCCACAGATTTGATGTGCCGAGTGTAAAATCATCGGCTTTGTCGGCCGCCAGTGATTCGCCGGTATCGGTTTTGCTCTCCCGGCCAAACCGATAGTCGGCTCCGGCCAGATGCCCTAATGTACCGTCGCCGGTGCAGTCAGAAAACAAAGCACCCGTAAAACGCACTTCCTGATTGGTCGCAATGTCCCGCCCAATCACGGCGGCAATGGCATTCCCTTTCTTCTCGACTTTATAGACGTGGGTATTCAGGAAAAGTGAAATGTTCTTTTCGGCTTTGACGATGGAAAATTTTCGGGCATCGCCATACTCTTTGGCGTCGGCGTTTCCGTTGCCGGGGTCACCATTGTCCATTTCCCGAACAATGCGTCCCAACTTGGGGTAATGGTTTTTGTCGACATCGCCCATAAGGTGTACCCTGATTTCGGAACTGTTGTTCCCCCCCAAAACAGGACGGTCCTGAATCAACGCGACTTTCAGCCCCATTCGGGAGGCAGAAATAGCGGCACAGGTTCCGGCAACTCCGCCACCCACAACAACCAGATCGAAGTTTCCGGCTTCGGTGGGTTTATCCGTCAAGTTCAACAGCTTATTTCGGAAAGCGGTCAGTGCTTCGGGCTTATCGGGTGGTGTGAATTTGGGTGCATTGGTAAACAGAATGGCGTCGCAGCGTCCGTTAAAACCGGTCAGATCATGTAAAGCCAGCTTCATCTGCTCACTTTTTACGTCTATTTCTCCGCCACTATACCATTTCCATTCGTCGGAACCGCTTTCGCCAAAGATGGTTTTTATCGGCTGGCCATCAACGACAACCTGAAATTTACCGGGTCCTTTCGGGAAGGGTGCCCAGTCTTTGGTACGTATCCAGAGCTGATATTTACCCTTTTGGGGGAAAGTAATGGTGGTGGTGGCATCTTTTACCGGGCGACCCATGCCGTGTGCCATCAGGTAAGAGGAACCCATCACGACAAACGATTGCTGATCGATTACCCAACCGCCTTTATCCTGAAACGATTCTGTTTCCAGAAAGACATGATTCTGCGCCGAAAGGGGCAGAGTGAGCAACAGGCATAACAGAAATTGAAGGATTGTTTTCATTTTTGAGTAGCTCTTGTTTTAAACGCATTCATCTTCGCCACAACATCGTGATTCCGAGGGTGGAAAGCGGTCAGTACCCGGTAGATTTCAGCGGCATAGTCCTGATTGGCATTATTCAGATGATTCGCCATCGTTTGCTGGGCTTTGTCTGATAGCCTTGGTTGGGCAGCCAGCAAATTGAGCATCATCGTAAACTGTTCGCGGTTGGCATTGGCCATCTCGCTGGCGGTTGCTTCGGCCAGCGCATTCTGAAAGGGAATTTTGGCCAGTTTTTTTAAGATCGCAATTTGTAGCGGGTAGCCCGCCGACCGGTATGTTTCCCACAGCCAGATTTGACGGGCATTTTCCATGAAAAACGGGTTGCCGAGTTTTTGCAGTGCCGAACGGGCGGTAAAAATATTTTTTCCCCGAATAATGCTCAGCATATCAGGGCTGAACGACTCCAGGACCGTCCCGTCTTGAGCGACGACTTTTTCCATGGCCCAGTATTGGTAAAAGTGATTGCTGCTGGCCAGAAAACGGTGCAGTAGTGGCTCGGTTCGATAGGTCTCCGTTATCTTCTGCATTTCATCGACCACCTTTCCATGAACAATGTGCCAGAGCGTATAACAGGTGTAGACCGCACCGTCGATCACTTCATTTTTTACCGTTTTCAGTGTGGCCCCCGCTTTGGCGTCTACAGAATCGGCCAGATTTTCGGTTCCTTTCCCAACCAGATCCTCCATCGCTACATCTTTCAGGAGTGAGTTCGGGTTGTTCAGGATGTCCTGTAACTTGTCATAATCTTCCTGCTTGAATTCCCGGTGATCCATCTTGGTCAATACCTGCCCCGGCGGGAAATCATACCGGGTGTAATTGCCCAATAAATCCCAGTAGAAATTGATATACACCGGTTTACATTCGCCCGTCAGACAAACGGGCGTAAATACATTACGAAAGAAGTACGACGGCTGATCTGACTCATCGAAAGCCAGTTTGAGCGTGTAAGAAGTTGTGTCGTTTTCGGTGATGGTAAACTCCCGTATTTTGGCTGGCTTTCGGGCAAAAGGTGCTGGTCGTTCCGAAAAGCCGGAAAGTAGCAGCAGGATTACTAGAAAAGCCGTTGAGCGTACCATTTTGATGATTGATTAGACACCCGGTTAGAAACCTATAAGGTCTTTGAGACCTTATAGGTTTGGGCTACCTGTTTACTTCCAGGCTGTGTTTTGCTCCAGTTTTGGATTGGCATTCAGTTCATCCTGCGGAATCGGGAAGTATTTGTTCTTTGCCGTTACGTTTCGAACTGGATAAACGGCGTTGACAGCTTTGGGAATCACGGTCAGGTATTTGCCGGTGCGGGTGAGGTCATACCAGCGATCGCCCTCCGCGAAAAATTCCCAGGCACGTTCCTGAATAACCGCATCAACAAAAGCATCTTTGCTCAAACCCGTTTGCAGATCAGGCAATCCGGCCCGTTTCCGAACGGTATTGATATAACCGTATGCCGTTGGGGTTGCACCGTTCAGGCGGGCTTCAGCTTCGGCAGCAATCAGGTACATATCTGCCAGTCGGAAAATCGGGATATTATTGATTTCATTCAGCGTCGAAACCGGGTCCTGGTATTTCTTGATCAACACACCGTCAGTTGTAATAGGCGTAATGCTCTTTTGCGGAACGGTTTTGCCGTTTTTATCCACGTAGGTTGTGTCAAGCAAAAGCCGGCGTTTATCCTGCGGGTTGAATGAATTGTAGAAAGACTGATAAGCGAACATCGAACCGAACGTCGTTTTGCCGTATTCCGGTCCTGCGCTGGCAGGCGGTCCGCACAGACCGGTCAACTGGTGGCCCCGGCCGGGTGAAATCGGGTCAACTTCAAACGCCCACATATTCTCGATGCGAGCCGCATCTTCCTGATCATATTTATAGACGTTGCGGACATCCGGCATCAGGGCGTATTTTCCCGATGTGATCACCGCCTGTGCTTTTTCGAGCGCTTTTTGCCATTCTTCGTTATATAAAGCTGCTTTTGCGTAAAGTGCATTTACCACTTCCTTTGACGGACGGCCTTTGTCAACCGCCGGATACGAGGGCAAACCAGCTGCGAAGGCCATGTCTAAATCGGCATAAATCTGTTTATAAACATCGGCTTTGGGGCTTTTTCCAACAATGGCATCTGCCTGCGAATAGCTGGGCGTGGTCTTGATAACTACATCCCCGAAGTTTTTGGTTAACATCCAGAGGTAGAACGCCCGCAGGTAATAGGCCTCACCGATGATTTGCTTTTTGCGGGTTTCGTCCATTACGGCCGCCGGAACCTTGGCAATGATCCAGTTCGCTTTTTCAATGCCGTCATAGCCCGACGTCCAGATTTGCTGGGGCGCTTCATTGAGCCGGGAATTACTTTTCTGTGTCGTATAGTTGACATCATAAGTGAAAAGTGTCAGCGTATTACGGCCTACAACCCCCCGTGGGTAGGTCTGGTCATCGCTAAAATCGGCGATCAATGTTCCGGCTGGACCACTGTACATATCCGCAAACGGATCATAAGCCGCTATGAGCCCTTTCTCCGCATCGGCTGCGGTTTTGTAAAACGCTTCGGTATAGATGGACGAATAAATGGTTTCGTCCAGTTGGCAGGATGCCAGGCTGAAGGCAACTACTATAGGAATAAGTATCTTTTTCATTTGCTTAAAGAGCGAAAGAGTGAATGAGCGAAAGGTGAAGGATTGTAATAGTTGTGAATTGTATGAATGCGATCTATTTGCACGTTCACTCATTCACTCTTTCGCTCATTGGTTAAAACGTTACCTGAAGACCGCCCAGAAATGATTTGGCTTGTGGATACACCAGATTGTCGATACCAATGGCGGTATTTGAACCCGCGTACGTGTTCACTTCCGGATCAAAACCACTGTATTTAGTGATCGTGAAGAGGTTGTTGGTACTCACATACACCCGAATTTGCTGGAGTCCTTTGATGCGTGGCAGCGTATAACCCAACGTCAGATTCTTGCAACGCAGGTACGAGCCATCTTCAACTACCTGGCTGGTTACGGGCAGGCGACCTGCCTGAAAACCGCTCACATACTGATTGCTTGGGTTGGTAGCCGACCAGCGATTGGCAAGCCCTGCCAACTGATTCCGTTGTCCCAGCGGCATTTCGAACGAAAGACGGCTCGCGTTGTAAATATCATTTCCCTGTGAACCCGACAGAAACATATTCAGATCGAAGCCTTTGAACGATAGATTGGTGGAAAAACCGTAAATGAATTTCGGGTTCGGATTTCCGGTAATCACCTGGTCTGCAGCCGAAATAGCGCCGTCGCCGTTGATGTCTTTCACTTTCAGACCGCCCAAACGACCGTCATAACCAGGAAGAATTGCCTCGCCAGTTTGATTGATTCCGTCGAAAACATAGGTTTTGAAAACGCCCAGTGGCTGGCCAACTTTCAATACCGAATAGGCCGTGATGAACCGCTCCTGCGTGGTGCCACCGTCCAGATCCAGCACTTTATTGCGGTTCATAGTCATATTGCCAGAAACACTCCATTTTAGCGGGCCATCCAGAATCCGGGCATTTACGGCGAATTCCAGTCCCTTGTTTTCCAGCGAAGCAAAATTGCCCGTGATCGTGCTGTAGCCAGAGCTCAACGGCAAGCCTTTCACATACAATAAATCTTTGGTGGTCTTCTGATACGCATCGATAATGACGCTGATACGGTTATTAAGTAGGCTAATGTCAAGGCCAATGTCTGACTGGGTAGATTTTTCCCAGCGTAAATCGGGGTTGGCGATGCCCGACGGATTAATACCAATCATATACGTGTGATTAATGTTGTAATCACTACCGGGATTGGGTGCCGATACAGTCGCCAATGATTGATACGGGTTGAGACCACCGGCATTTCCGGTAATACCGTAGCTAGCACGCAGTTTCAAATCTGAAAGCCAGGAAAGGTTCTTGGCAAATGGCTCCTCAATGATCCGCCATGCTGCAGAAACAGCCGGAAATAAACCGTATTTGTTGTTGGCTCCGAATCTGCTGGACCCATCGACGCGGGCAGTCAAGTCCAGGAAATACTTGTCTTTGTAGCCGTAATTGATACGGGCTAGGTACGAGTCCAGACGGGTACGAGACCGACTGCTGGTGATCGTTCGGGTTAACGCCAGTTGCAGGGCTTCGTTCTGGGTGGCATCGTTCGGGAAGCCAGTGGCGTTGATTTGATTGGAATTATTGTCCTCCGATTGGGAAGCCACTACCGCCGTCGCCTTAAACGAATGATGCTGAGCAAACAGGGTGCTGTAGGTCAGGATGCTTTCGTGCAGCAAAGCCAGCCCGTTAGTATTCACCTTAAAGCCTGATCCCGAATTATCATTCAAATCCGCTTTGTTAACGATCGAACGGGGCGAATACCCATCGCGCAAACTACTTTGCAGGTCCGTATTGAAGGATGCCCGGTACGTTAGACCCTTCAGAATAGTAAAATCAGCATAGAGGTTGATGAGGGTCCGTTTGATGGCGTTCCGGTTCAGCACACTGGCGAAGTTGAGCGGATTGGTAACTTCCCGATACTGACCGCCAGCCTGCTCGCCAAATGGAAAAATCGTACCATCAGCACGGTAAGGTACCAGCGTTGGGGGGGCACCAATGGCCGCACCGAGGATGGAAGCCGTTACAACGCCCGCGTCACCGATCGTTTCAGAACCGGTTGTGATACCGGAGTTAATGGCGTAACTGCCTAAGATACTGGTTCCTACTTTTAACCGTTCGCTTATTCGGTGATCAACATTCAACCGGTATGAATACCGTTTAAAGGCCGAGTTAATGATGATACCGTCTTGATTGAAGTAACTAGCCGAAAGAGCTAACTGGGTTTTTTCGTTTCCGCCGTTGATCGACAACTGGTGATTTTGGATGGGTGCCTCACGGAAAATGAGATTTTGCCAGTTCGTGCCTGCCCCTAACGATGCTGGATCGGGATAGAAATTATTTTTGAAAACCTCGTTTTCCAATTGCGCAAATTGAGCCGCATTCAAAACCGGTAAGGTTTTATTTACTTTCTGCACACCATAATAGCTGTCGAGCGTTACGCGGGTAGCGCCTGTTTTACCGCGCTTGGTTGTAATGAGTACAACGCCGTTGGCTGCCCGTGACCCGTAAATGGCAGAGGCAGAGGCATCCTTCAGAATTTCGACTGACTCAATATCGTTCGGATTGATGGTCGAAAGCGGGCTGACATCGTTAATACCGCCACTGTTCGAAATCTGGATACCATCCACGACATACAACGGTTCGGAACTCCCGTTAATCGAGTTTGTTCCCCGAATCCGTACACTGACGTTTCCGCCGGGAGCGCCCGTATTCTGATTCACCTGAACGCCTGCAACCCGCGACTGGAGCCCCTGAGCCACGTTGGCAACTGGCGTTTGCACCAGATCAGCGGCTTTTACCGACGCAATAGCGCCTGTCGTTTCTATTTTTCGTTGTGTACCATAACCCACGACCACAACTTCGTTCAGCGACCGGTCGTCGGTCTGAAGCGTCAGATCAATCGTCGAGCGATTTCCTACTGTAACGTCCTGCGAGACATAGCCGATAAAGGAGAATGTAAGAACTGCTGTTCCGTTTTCGGTCGATACGTTGGGTAAAGAATACCGGCCTTCTGCATTCGTGGTCGTACCGCGTTGGGTATTCTTCAGTATGACACTGACACCTGGCAACGCATTGCCGTCTGGTCCTGTTACACGCCCATTGACAGTAAGGCCCTGAGCCAGCACACCCGATGCCGCTGCAAGAACCGTTAGTCCCAGACAGAAGAGGAATCGTATTCGTTTTTTCATGAGGTTAGTTATAGGAATAATTAAATTTTTTGGTCCTGGCGTCTGGTACTTTCTTCTGTGGTGGTAGGTATTAAAAAAGCCCCAAATCACACGGAAGATGCCTATTCCAGCGCTGTTTGTTTGAATTTCTCTTCAAAACTGCCTTTTGTCAAGGAAAACTTTACTTATTTTTCTGGGAACATTCCCAATTTAAATTGGGAATGTTCCCAGAAAAAAATGATCTTTAAGTGCTGGTTTTAGATTTCTAATATCGTTAATTCGGGAAAGTACAATTTTATGCAACAGCACCTGCCTACTATTATCGACATTGCCCGGCAACTGGGTATATCAAAATCGACAGTATCGCGCGCCTTAACGGCACATCCCAATGTGAGTGCGAAGACGCGGCAACGGGTGCTGGAACTGGCCGAACAACTGGATTATCAACGGAATCAGTTAGCCATCTCACTGCTGACCAATCAGACCCGGACCATAGGTATTATGGTGCCTGAATTCATCAGCTTTTTCTTTCCAAAAGTGATTATTGGTGCGCAGGAAGTGCTGGCCGAAGCTGGCTACAATGTCGTAATCTGTCACTCCAATGAATCGTACGAAACCGAGGTAGAGAACGCTAAAGCACTGCTGGCCAGTCGTGTCGATGGGTTGATCGTGTCGCACACCAAAGAAACCCGCAATTTTGATCATTTTCGCATCTTTCAGCGCAAGGGCGTTCCGGTCGTGTTTTTCAACCGGGTCTGCGAAGATATGAATGTGTCGAAGGTTACGGTCAATGATTACGACGGGGCTTTTCGGGCTATTGAGCACCTGATCCAGACCGGCCGACGGCGTATTGCCCACCTTGCCGGGCCAGACAGCCTGCCCAATAGCCGTAATCGGCTCAATGGCTACCGCGATGCGCTGCGGCATTATGGCATTGCCGAAGAACCGGAACTGGTCATTTCGTATGACCTGACGCTGGAGAAGGCTAATATCTATGTGAATCACCTGCTAAATCTGCCTCAGCCACCCGACGCGTTGTTTACGATCAATGACCCCACTGCCATCGAAGCACTCAAGGTGATCAAAAGTCGTGGACTGCGCATTCCCGACGATATTGCCATTGTTGGATTCAGCAACGATCCGATTTCTGCGTTGGTCGAGCCAGGCATAACGACTGTTTCTCAGCCTGTTAGTGAAATTGGCCAGCAGGCCGCTGCCTTATTGATGGAGCAAATAACGGATAAGGACAATACTGTACCTCCAAGAACAATTGTGCTGGAAACGCAGCTCATTATAAGAGGGTCGACGGTACATTAAGCAAATAGTGTTCGCCCGGTCCGAAGATCCTATCACGAAAGCAAACGATTTGTGTTAATTTTTTGACAAATAAAATGCTGAATAATAACAGCTTGAAAACAGTAGATTAAAATACGGGTAATGTTTAAGCACTTCCTTTGTGCTTCGAAAATAGCCTATGAAGATCGTTCTGTCAGTTGCCTTTGTTTCGGTTGACATTCAGGCAATTACCCCTAAATGGTGCCGATCGCACGGGCGCTTAATCCAATGCTTATGAAGATGCTACTATGCCTCGTAGCCTGTTTCGTTGGCATACTTTCCTTTTCAGGATTTGATGTTAATGTTATCCTCTCTCAATCAACAACAATCGATTCGCTGGGTGCCTGTCAGGGAGTGAGTTACCAGTCGGGCAAGGCCTATCTCTACGGCGATCGTGAAGTGGGTGTGATTCGCACCTATGCAGTTGGTAAAGATGCGCTGACCTATGCCGGTCAGGAAGTTAAATTAACGGTAGAGGGTAAGGATGTTATTAACCACCCGACCGGAATCGCGTACAATAAAACCGGCCCAACCTTCATCGGCAACAGTATACGGTTGAATCCCGAAGGCACGCAATGGCGGGCGGTGATCTATTTGGTGAACTGGGCGGGACTGCTCCGTACCGGAACGCTCGATGGCAATTTGCTGAGTACAATCGAAGATGATGCCTGCATTCAGGGCACCCGGCCCGAATATGTCCAGTACCAGAAAAAGTGGTACGTGGCCACTGCCGACTATGGCGACAAACGCAATGAAGTCCGGCTCTACGATCCTGTCTTGCTGGCAAAAGCCAAAAAAACCAGCGAGCCGGGTGTGGTTGTGAAAAAATTTACCTGCTCACCCTGGGTGCAAAACCTGCACTGGATTCCGTCGAAAGGGGTACTCGTGCTGATTCAGAATCAGATCGAAGGACGTCGCTGGCGATTTACGTTCGTAGATTTGAAAAAATCCATTGAGTCTGGACAAGAACAGGTTATCAAGGTAATTGACGTGGATAAAGCCGATGAATTAGAAGGCTTTACGCTCCTGAACAATCTCAGGACGGGAATCGCTGATACGTCATCCCGCAGCAATAATGTGCATTTTATGAACCTCAACTGGTGAGGTTTCCAACCGAGCTTACCAAAATCTAATTCCAACATACAACTTGATATGAATCACTACTCAATTCAGTTGAGCAGAGGACTCTTGTGCCTGCTGCTACTGCTTAGTCCACTCGTCTATAGACCGGTTTGGGCAGCTAATGCCTCGCTCATGTCGGGCCAGACCAGCCGGTTAGTCAAACTGACGGGAATTGTAACGGACGAACAAAATCAGCCAATTCCGGGAACCAATATTGTTGAAAAACAAACGCGCAAAGGTACCGTTACTGACGCTGCAGGACGGTTTATCATCGATGTGAACGCAGGGGCAACACTGGTCTTTTCGTCAGTCGGTTTTGCCACGCAGGAGATTGTCGTTGGTTCGCAATTAACACTGAACATTACGCTGAAAGAAGACGTAAATCAGTTGAGCGAAGTCGTGGCGGTGGGGTATCAGACATTGCGAAAGAGTGATGTTACCGGGGCCATTTCGAACGTAAAAGCCAGAGAACTAAACATTGCTGCCCCAACGCTCGGACAGGCGCTGGTGGGTAAGCTCGCTGGGGTACAGGTGTCGCAGGTAGGTGGTGCTCCGTATAATTCGACCAAAATTCGGGTGCGGGGTATCGGGTCGATCAACGCCAGTTCAGATCCGCTCTACGTCATTGATGGATTCCCGGCTGGTAACGACGTGTTTATCAACCCGAATGACATCGAAAGTATCGATATTCTGAAAGATGCGGCTTCGGCGGCTATCTACGGGTCGCGGGCGTCGGGTGGGGTTGTTATCATTACGACCAAACGCGGTAAAGACGGCAAAGGGAAGTTCGATTATGAATATCAGTATGGCATCAACCAGCTGGCTAAGAAAGTGGATCTGCTGGATGCCAGCGGCTTTGCTCAAGTGATGATTGATGGCCGTAACAACACCTACCGCGATCTGGTACAGAACAGCGGCAAGCCCTGGACCGACGCGATGTTCTCCGACGACAACGCCACCCGCATCGCTAAGGTCGGAAATGCCAGCTCCGTCAGTATTCCGACCGATATGTATGATTTTGCCAGTCAGAAACTCATTACGCCAAAATATAACACAGATTGGCAGAATGAGCTTTACCGGAATGCGCCCGTTAGCCGTCATAACCTTACCTTCTCTGGCGGTAACAATGGGGTTCGTTATCTGTTGAGCGGTGGGTATCAGAATCAACAGGGGATCATTGTCAATACCAAGCAGGAACGGGTCAATTTCCGGGCGAACATTGATGGCGATATCAGCAAGAAATTCAAGGTGGGGGCCAGCGTTTTTGTTACATCGACCAGCAATCGCGAAGTGCAGGAAGGTCGCTTCAACCAGGGGCCAATTCTGGGTGCATTGATTTATGCCCCAATTTTCAGGGCTTACGATGACAAAGGCAATCTGGTGAAAAACGAGATGGCCTCCCAGCAACCTGTATATGGGTATCAGACGATCGAAAACCCGGTTGCAATGGCGATGGAAACCAACATTACGCGTAAAGGTCTGCGCGGCACATACAACGGTTCGGCCAGCTATGAGATCATTCCGGGCCTGGTTGCCAAAGCTAGCCTCGGTCTACAAACCTATAACGAAAAGTATAGCTACTATTTGCCAACCAGCCTGAGTAACGGAAACAATCCACCCTATTCGCCCCAGGCAATTGCGGCTGCAACAGCCTCTGCACTACAGCTTACGACTCAGAATGTACTGGCTGAATTTACGGCAACCTACGCAAAACAGTGGGGCAAACACAGCCTGAACGGTCTGGTTGGGTACACAGCTCAGAAAACGAACCTCGACCAGATTAGTGTGTCGGCGCAGGGTTTTCAGAACGACGCCATTCAGGAAATTACAGCTAAGGGAGCCGATCCAACGAACTTTTTCCTGAACCTACCTCCCGCACCGGGTAGCGGGGTTCCGAATACAACCACTTCACTGTCAACCAGTAGCATTGGATTTACTGGAACCGGCAAGCAGGAAGAAACGCTACTTTCCTATCTGGCACGGGCCGAGTATAACTACGACAGCCGGTATTTTCTGACGGCAGCGTTCCGTACCGATGGATCGTCGCGTTTTGGGCCGCTCAATCGCTGGGGTAATTTTCCGTCAATATCGGGAGGCTGGACTATCTCGAATGAGCCGTTTTATACAGACTGGCTGGGCGCAGCCTCCACGCTCAAACTTCGGGGAAGCTGGGGACTCACCGGAAACTATAATGTTGGTAA
This sequence comes from Spirosoma aureum, assembly GCF_011604685.1. NCBI lineage: Bacteria > Pseudomonadati > Bacteroidota > Cytophagia > Cytophagales > Cytophagaceae > Spirosoma > Spirosoma aureum. The sequence continues at coordinate 1,431,985 of NZ_CP050063.1, forward strand.
CTACAATTACCTGCAAACGATGAACAGCCCTACCGGAGCCGTATTTGGATCGGGTACGATACAGACAGCCTTCTATTCGGGAGCCATCAAAGACCAGAAACTTGGCTGGGAGTCGACATCGCAGTATAATCTTGGTCTGGATGTCGGTCTGTTCAATAACCGGTTATTACTGATTGCCAATGGTTATCTAAGTGACTCATATAACCTGTTGTTCAACCAACCGATTTCGGCTATTTCGGGTACGACAAGTATCCTGACGAACCTGCGGGATTCTAAAATTCGCAACCAGGGCGTTGAGTTACAGATCGATGGCCGGGCCGTTTCGACCCAGGACTTTAAACTGAATCTGAGTGGTAACATCTCCTTCAACCGCAATAAAGTCCTGAACATGGGCGGAGCCAACACGATTCTGTCGGCAGGTGCTGAGCGTTCGTACATCACGCACATTACGCAGGAAGGCCAGCCAGTGGGTATGTTCTATGGTTTTAAAGCCATTGGGATGGTGCGGCAAAAAGACATGGATAATATTGCCGCCGACAATGCGGTTTACAACTCGGCTACGCAGTCGTTCCCGGCGGGTTATGTCCTGAAAGGGCCCGCCCGCTCAACGGCATCGACCAACCCGCTTCGTCCCGGCGACCTGATTTTTCAGGATGTAAACGGCGATGGCGTTGTGAATGATGCTGATAAGCAGGTGATTGGATCGCCGTATCCAAAGTTCACCTATGGTTTTTCGGTAACGGCCACTTACAAAGCATTCGATGCGAATGCCTCATTCAACGGCATATATGGTAGCCAGGTGCTCGATGGGCAGGATTACTACCTTTTCAACATGGAAGGCTCGGGTAATCAGTACTCGGTCGTGGCTGATCGCTATCGGTCAGAAGATCAGCCGGGCAATGGCCAGATTTTCCGGGCATCACGGGGCGGTACGCAGAGCAATAGCACCCGACTGTCGACTTTCTACCTGCAAAATGGCTCCTACTTCCGTTGTGCTAATATCACACTGGGATATAACCTGCCTGCTGCACTCATCAGCAAAGCGCGGGTAAGCGGCCTGCGTCTGTACGTTAACGTCAATAATGCCTTTACGATCACCAAATACAAAGGATATAACCCTGAAGTAGACTACAACAATGGCGCTAACCTGGCTCCTGGTGTCGATTATGGGAAATATCCGCTGGCACGCGGCTACAACATCGGTGCGAAAATCACTTTTTAAGTAATCAATACCGGACTCTGTACGATGAATAATGAGGATCTCTATCCAGTATTCATCGTACAGGGTTCACTGGCCAACATAATCATGAACTTTAGATCACCACTTCGATACATACCCCTGCTGACGTTTTTTTTGCTAGGATCGTGCAGTCAGGATTTTCTGGTTGAAACCAACCCCAATGCCATCGCTACGGCCGATTATTACAAAACCGAGAATGACGTACTGCTGGCACTAAACGGCGTGTATAATGCCCTGCGCGATAATAGTGGTATTGCCGAAGGGAGTGGACTTTATTCGGAAGAACGCTCCGACAATACGGGGCGGAACGACAATCAGTCAAACGCCGGAGAGCCGTTTCAGTTTAATGCATTCGCGATTTTACCGAGCAATTCGTACCTGCAAACGCACTGGACGTCGTTGTATCAGACCATTACCCGCGCTAACTATGTGCTGGCTGGCTCCGAAACCGTGACGTATGCCAAAGCGGATACGAAAGCCCAGTATCAGGCTGAAGCCAAATTTATTCGGGCCCTGATTTATTTCCATCTGGTACGGAAATGGGGTGATGTGCCGCTTGTCACAAAGCCACTTACCACTACCGACGATGTGACGACAAATACCTTTCGCGAGAAAAAAGAAAAGGTCTACGCTCAGATCGTAGCTGATCTTACAGACGTGATTAATAGCTCGCTACCCGACATTCGGACATCGGCCGATAAGGGTCGCGTTTCGAAAGTGGCCGGTAATGCGCTATTAGGACAGGTATATCTCACTATGGCAACGACGCTTGATCAGGCTAATCGGGCAGCTAACCTCAATCAGGCCAAGACCTATTTGACCAATGCCTACAGCAAGCGGACGTTCGGACTGCTGAAAGAAATCCCGTATGCCGATGTATTCGATGTGAGCAAAAAGACGGCCAATCCCGAAGCGATTTTTCAGATTGTCTATAAGCAGGGCGACATTAACTATTCGTCGAGCATCGCAGCCAACAATCAGGCACAGGGAGAAACGATCAACTCACTGAAAACCGCAACGGGCGTTGGCGGTAACGTGACGCCCGATCTGGTAAAAGATTATGAAGAAGGTGATGTGCGGAAAGATTTTTCGATCAAATACGCGAATGCGGCTGTGGTGAAAGACTATTTTATCACCAAATTTCGGGATGTGAGCTTGACGGCTGGCACGAGTGGCTACGGCGGAAACGACTGGTTGCTGATTCGCTACGCTGACGTGATTCTGATGCTGGCCGAGGTGAATCTGTATCTCGGTGACGAGGCTACGGCTATTAGCTTGCTCGATCAGGTACGCGACCGGGCTAAGCTGCCGCTTTATGCCGTTGCGAAAAACAATGCGGCCTATAGTGCGAAATACTCAACGCTCAAACTTGCCATCCTGCACGAACGGCGCGTTGAACTGGCCTTCGAAAACCAGCGCTGGTTCGACTTATTAAGATTTTTTACCCCCGATGAATTAGTAACGTATTTCCGTGCCAAATCCCAGACCGATTTTGGAGCGGCTCAGCTAACCAACTTTGGTCCGAAAGATTATTATTACCCGATTCCGTTCAATGAATACAAACTGAATCCAACCAGGATGGCCCAGAACCCTGGGTATTAAGTGACTAAACGTTGATAGGATGAGAAATACCGTAGGCATTCCTCATCCTATCAACGTTTAGTCCAGCTGGGCCGCTTTAAGAAAGCCACGAAGCGTTTGTAGATCGTGTTTTATTGCGGCTAAAACGGTTTCTCTGGGCATGGTAAGCTGCCGTTGACCCGTGTCGGCCCCGCCTAGCGGAAACTCGTAATGGATTGACATTGGTCCCGAAAAACTGTACTGTTTCAAGAGTGCGAAGTATGCTTTGAAATCGACCATACCTTCGCCAAGTGGCACCACCTGATCGTGCCATTTATCTGCTTTCTTCACCCAGATAAAATCCTTGATATCAATGCACCGAATGTGTGCTTTCAGAACATCTAATCCATTTATCCATGACATGCCACCTTCTGCAACGGCGTGTTTGATATCGTACTGACAGCCCAGCCAGCGAGGGTCGATGTCTTTGATGAGCTCCCACAAATCCCAAACCGCTGCCCCAACTCGTGTACCGGCATGATTCTGATAGGCACCGTGGATCCCATATTTCTGGTTCAAAGCCGCCAGTTTCTGCAACTGCTCTTTATAACGGTCGAGGCTCTGGGCAACCCCTAAAGCCCGGTCGTAATTCAGGTAAGCTGTCCGATAATTGGGTATGCCAAGTCTGGTCGCCGTTTTTAAGATCGGTTCGGTAAGTGGATCGTCCGGGCTAATCACGTCAGTCGTGATCATGGGTACGTCTAAACCTGCTGTCCGAATAACCGATACGGCTTTAGGCAGATCGTCTACAACGCGTTCGGGGGCAACATGTCCACCTTTCCGAACGGTGAGATCTATGCCGGAAAATCCCAGAGTAGCTGCCGTTTCGGCCATTTCTGGTATGGATAACCAGTGCAGATGTTTGGAGAAGATACAGATTGTTGAACCCTTGCCAGCCATCGGAGGCAAGGGTTCAGTGGCTGCAAAGTCCAGTGAAGGCAATACTAGCCCGGCTGTTGCTACCGAACCTATAAATTGCCGTCTGCTTATAAAATGGGCTTGCTCTGTTCTCATCGATCACGGGGACAGAATCTGGCTTTAGGCAGGCTATCGCCCTCGTGTTGTGAGGTAATAAACCGGAATCCCTAACCCTGCAATTAACAGGCCCATGCCTGTATTGAAGGTTTTGGTATAAAGCAGAATAGCACAAATCGTCAGTGCGGCAATGATATAGAGCGCTGGCACAAGCGGGTAACCGAATGCGCGGTAAGGCCGTTCGGCATTTGGTTCGGTACGCCGAAGCCGGAACAGACCCGCAATGGTGACCATGTAGAACAGGAGCGATGCAAACGTGCAGTAATCGAGCAGATCGCCATATTTTCCGGAAAGACACAGGATGGATGCCCAGATGCACTGAAGCCATAATGCGCGGCCCGGAACGGCATTTTTGTTGAGGTGCGATGCCTGCTTGATAAACAGCCCATCTTTAGCCATCGCATAATAGAGTCGTGCTCCGGCCAGAATCAATCCATTATTACAGCCAAAAGTCGAAATCATGATCAGAACGGCCATGATCGCGACGGCTACATTTCCAAAAACTGTTTCGACGGCCGCCGTTGCGACACGGTCGGCGTCGGCAAACTGGATGCCCCGGCCGACGATGTCCGTAGCTGTTGGTAAGCCTTTGAGAGGCAGCAGAGAAAGGTAGGAAACGTTGGCCAGGAAATAGATCGTTGTGACAATGAGCGTTCCGAAAAACAGAGCGAGCGGAATATTTCGGCGCGGATTTTTGATTTCTCCGGCAATGAACGTTACGTTGTTCCAGGCATCGGCTGAAAATAAAGAGCCAATCATGGAGGTGCCAAAAGCGAGTATAAGCGCCATGCCCGCCAATGGAATAACATCGCCTGTTGCCGATGTGCTGCTCGCATCCCAGGCATTGCTGAGATTGGTTGAGAGCAAGCCACTGCTCAGGCCGATCGTAATTCCGATGACAATCAAACCAAGCAGAGCAATCAGCTTGGCCGATGTAAACACGTTTTGAATCAATTTGCCACTCTGTACGCCCCGGCTGTTTAGCCAGGTAAGTAATACCAGGCTGGCAATGGCGAAGAGCGAGCCCAGTGTAACTTTAACCGGCCCCAGCGCCAGTAAGACATTATCGGGCCCCAATGCCGGAATAAAGACCGCTGTATATTTTGTGAAGGCCACTGCTACGGCAGCAATGGTGCCCGTCTGGATGACCATAAAAACGGTCCATCCGTATACGAAGCCCGTCAGGTGACCATAAGCGCGCTGAATGTAAATGTACTGCCCGCCTGCTTTGGGCATCATGCCTGCCAGCTCGCCATAGCTGAGTGCTGCGGCCACCGTTAATACGCCGGTTAATACCCAAAGCATCAGTAGCCAACCCGACGAACCGAGGTTACGGGCCATGTCAGCAGTGACAATAAAAACACCCGAACCGATCATCGAACCCGAAACGATAAGGGTAGAGTCGATGAGGCTCAGTGAGCGTTTGAATTCGGTTGGTTCTGTGGTCTCATTGACCGACGAAACGGGTTGAGGTACGTTTTCTGACATTGAAGAAGAAGATATATTGACAAGAAGCGGTCTATTGTGCAAAAAAACAAACCTTTGCCCGTAAATGCCTAGTAACCGCATACTAAAAATTCTGGTAGTCGGCTTGATGCCAGAATTTATTTTGCATGGTAACGCCTGATTAACCCGCTGTTTATAAGGATGATTATTTATGAAAAAGCCACCGACTATTCCTGAGGATGAACTGGTTGAGGCTCTGAAAGCCCGTAGCCAGAAGGCATATTCTGTTTTATACGACAGGTATGCGCCTACCTTGCTGGCTATTATTTGCAAAGTAGTGAAAGATAATGATGAAGCCGAAAATGTTCTTCAGGATACATTCGTAAAAATATGGAGACACATTGATAGTTATGATGCCAGTAAGGGACGGCTTTTTACGTGGATTCTAAACATTGCCCGGAATACAGCCATCAATTTCCTGCGTTCGCAACGAAATTCGGATCATACCGACATCCAAACGCTGGCCGATAGTGTACATACGGATAGGAACGCTATATCCGATGCAATCAATGTTAATCACATTGGCGTGAGCGACACCGTAGCTCGGCTCGAACCGAAACTTCGCCAAATGATTGACCTGATTTATTTTGAAGGCTATACTCAGCAGGAGGTAGCCGACCATTTGAAAATGCCATTAGGTACGGTTAAAACCCGAACCCGTATGGCATTGCAACAACTGAAAGACCTATTTGACCGATGAGATTTAACGAGCAGGAATACCTCCAGTCCGATCAACTTGAACAGTATTGTTTAGGATTACTTAGCCCTGATGAAGCTGCGGAGGTAGAACAGTTAGCGCGTACTTATCCGGCCATTCGCGACGAGCTGGACCGGCTTACGTTGCTATTGGCCGATTATGCTATCGACGAACCCGTTACGCCCAGCCCGGTTCTGAAAAGCCGGGTGATGATGACATTGAGCCAACTAGGAGAAGCGCCAACGTTCGATCTGAACAATTTACCGCTCATTAATGCCTTCTCTGATGCTGATCAGTGGCAACGGACGGTTGAAGCGATTCAGCCTCCTGAAACGTATCGAAATATTTTTGGCCATGTGCTCCGGCAGGATCAGGAAGCAGAGCAGTTTTTAGTGTGGGTGCGCCACACCATCAATCCAGAAGATCATCACGATGAGCAGGAGAGTTTCCTGATTCTGGAGGGTCGTTGCGAATGCTCCATCGGCGGAGAGCTGGTGCAACTGTCGGCGGGCGATTACCTGTCGGTTCCGCTTGATCTGGAGCATACCGTTCGGGTTATTTCCGAAACACCCGTTAAAGCCATCATTCAGCGGTTGAAGGCCGTATAACGTAGGTTGTCAGATCGTTTTTTGACGGTAGCAGCAACACCCGAACGTCCAGAACTTTCGGGGTGCTCCTTTTCATCCAGCAGCTACAATTTCCAGAGCGGGTGAGATTAAAGGCACGCGGACCAGAAACTTCTCGTCGTCGTGGTGTACTATAACCGACGAATGATCCAGTAGCTTATACTTCATCATGATGTTCTGCAAACCGATCTGATTAGACGGAACGGCCAGTTTCTTTTTCTGCAAATTGTTTTCCACATATAGGTTATTGTCCTGGGTGTAGAGCCTGATTGTCAGCGGGCGATTCACCGAAATGACGTTGTGTTTAATTGCATTCTCGAAAAGAATCTGTAGTGTCAGCGGTGGAATCAGGTAGCGCATGTAAGTTCCTTCTACTGTATTCTCCATAAAAATGCCGTCCCCGTAGCGGGTTTTAAGCAAGTGGAAATAGGCATTAATGAATGAGATTTCGTCAATGAGCGGGCACAGATCACGATTATTCTGCTGGAGCAAATAGCGGTATACCGACGAGAGTTCATCGAGAAATCGCTCGGCCTGTTCGGCATCGCTTGTGATCAGCGATGATAACGAGTTCAGGTTGTTGAACAGGAAATGCGGATTTATCTGGGTTTTCAGTGAATCGAGCTGACTTTGAAGATTCACTTTCTTTAGCTCCTGTGCTTCGGTAAACGATACTTTCCAGCGTTGATAGAGATAAACTCCTTCGTAGTAGGCCGCAACCTGGATCGTTCCGACGACCGATACGAGCGTATTGAAAAAATAGGGCTTAAAAAGCAGATAGTCTTCCGATGGCCAGAGGCCTATGATGTGGTAGAAAAACGTTTGCGTAATCCGGATGATGCTCGAAAAAATAAAAAACCACATGAGCTGATACAACACCCGCTGGCGGGTTTGGGCGAGTTCGGGATAATGCCGGCGCGACAGGATAATGCCCCATCGGTTCAGTTCCCAGACAATAATGGTCCCCAAAGTGAAAAAGAACGGAATACGCCAGTCGTCGGGGTAGGGCATGTTGGTATAGCCATACATCATCCACTGACCCGCCAGAGCCAGCAACGGAACGCCGACAATGCGCATCCACTTATCGTTCAGTTTCTGCATTTTATCTGCTTAGCCATTCGGTAAATTCGCTGGCACGGTCGCGATTCACTAGTACTTCGTGTTCTATTTCGGGATTCAGGTCTATTTTAAGCCGCCCGTTCAGAGAGTGATGAATGCGTGAAACGGCCATTGGCTGAACAAGGAATTCGTCATTAAGACGGAAAAAGAAAGCGGGGTCAAGTAAGTTCTCCAAATCGTTGAGGCCATACTCAATCAGGTAACTGGTTTTGTTTTTGCCACACAGATAGGTTGCATTACCTCTGGTATAAAAATAGGCAATATCAGCTGTATCAATGGGAATCATTTGCTGGTCATGGTTTACCAGAAACTGACTCCTGACGGTTTCCTGCCAATTCTGTTTTTTGAGATCATCGATAAGAAGACCAATATCGATTGCGGTAACATGCCTTACTACGGATGCCTGTTGAAATTTATGGAGTGCCTGCTCTAATTCGTCTTTTTTAATGGGTTTAAGCAGATAATGAAGGCTGTTACCCCGGAATGATTTAATCGCAGATTCATCATAGGAGGTAGTGAAAATAACCGGGCAAGTGATCGTGACCAGATTGAAGATTTCAAAGCTCTGCCCGTCTGCCAGTTCAATGTCCATCAAAATCAGGTCGGGCTGAGGGTGCGTCTGGAGCCACTCAACGGTCGATTCAATACCATCGGTAACGCCGATTACGTCAGCAGAATACTCGCTCAGGCTCAGCAACTTCATTAATTTCTGAACGGCCAGAAATTCGTCCTCAACAATCAGGATGTCCATAGTTCTAAAATTATACGCCTTTGAATTAAAGACCAATTTTCTCCCCGAAAAATGCACTGGGCGGTAAGGCGGGATAAATTGGGTATGAACCGTAATTCTGACCAATTGGATTGAAAAACGTATCGTCAACATGGCTTGTTTTGGCAAGAATAGCAGGTTCTGATTGTGCCGATAGATTCCTTCGTATTGCGATTCAATGGGTAGTTTTCGTGGGTTATACAATGAATGCTACCAGTTGTTCATTGACGATGGTTAGCCGTATTGAAGGCACCTACTTTTGTATCGTTCAATTGAACAAGAAACAAACAACAACAAATAAGCTAATGAAAACTTTCCTCTATTCTGTAGTATTGGCGCTGATTTTACTCGGTGCGTTTTGTGGACTTCTGCTTCTTACGGCCCAATCAGCCAATGCCCGTCCAACGGGTGATCGTCCTGACGAAGCATTTCGGACTGCCGTTTTTAAAGCACATAATCAAGCCATGGTTTATGTGCTGGTTGATAAGCTTAACCATCAACCTAGTATTATTGAAATTAAAAACAAGAATGGCCAACTGGTATGGAATCAGGTCGTTTCTAAAAAAACAACCAAATTCCGACTCAAATTAAACCTGACTGAACTGCCCGACGGTCAGTATACGGTTTCGGTTGTCAGCGGTAAGGATAAAATGGATTATCCCGTTTTGTTGTCAACTTCGGCTCCGATCGATGCTAAACGCGAGCTTGAAGTCAACTAGTTGACGATGTGGCTACAATAAATGTAGCTCAACGCAGATCCTCAATAACTAATCAGCCACCCTGCTAAGCCAGGTAGCGGCTGATTTTTTTCTGTTTAGGAGTAAGGGGGAGATGTGAATTGGCGCTATTTCCTGAATTGAAAATCGCCCTTGTATGCCTGGTCCGCTAAAACCTGCATCACTTTTTAAGCCGTTGCCATAGGCGTCGGGGCTTAGTTAGCAGATAGTTATAACGCTGGATAGAGAAAAACAAATTGCTGAAATCCAATACTGTATCGCTGGTGTAAATAGTAGTGAAATTCATTTTCTCCTAAACTATTTCGTTTAACCAATGAAAACGACACACACTAAGTCTACACTCCATTCAGGGCAACGTATTCCGATAACTGTATTGCTATGGGACATTGCCGGGCTAATGATTTATGGGGGCATTGCCTCATTTCTATGCTGAATCTGAATCTGAATCACCTTACTTCAATCTCATCCACCATTAACTGTGCTGCCTTGCCCGGATTACGTAGTCCGGCGGGTACCCGCCCGATGTTCCGGGCAATGATCCGTACGTAGCGGGCTGTGGTAGGGGAGAAGTCGAACGGTAATCGTACAAAGCCTCTTTTTCCCGCTTCGGCGGGATTGGTTTTGGCCGTGAGTACGAGCTGGAACGTTTTTCCATCTTCCGAAACTGAGATTTCAACCTGTTTGGGTAGACAAATATTCTTAGCGGTGTATTTCAGGAAACCCACCCGCACGCCCTCTATCGACTGTGACTGGCCAAGGTCGATCACGGCGTTGATATCATTGCTGAACGACACGACACCAGCTACTTCATAGCCTCCCATGCCGCCAGTAACGCCATCGGTCAGGCTGTAGTTTTTGTCGGGTCGCCCGGCGCTGGGCGCATTCAGAAGGGTGTATGGCTTTCCGGTCGCTTTCGAGACGATATAATCTTTTCGCATTTTGGCCAGCTGACTCAATGCCGATCCGTCGGCAAACGTTGCCGCTCTGATCGTTGTTGATTTGTCTAAAACAAGCGATCTTTCGTATTGGAGCGATTCGTCGGAAGGGATGCTACCGTCGAGTGTGTAGCGAATTTGGGGAGCCTGTTTGTCGGCCGATAGCGAAACGTCAACCTTTCCATCGCCCGTTGGTTTAGCAGAGAACGAAACGTCATAAATCGTGCGGGCATACGTAACGTTCAGCGTAGATAAACGCTCAAAGAGTACAGGTAATCGCCGGGTGAAATCCTCATAGTTTTTCTGGTTCAGCGGGGTCCAGACTACTTCGGCAAGGGCAGCGGCTCTGGGCCAGAGCATATAGTTCAGTTGGTCCCAGGTACTGATGTATTCGGTCCAGATATTACCTTGTGCTCCCAGAATGTGAGTGGCTTCCGTGGTCGTTAGTTCGGGCGGTGTGGGGTTATAGGAATACACTTTAGCCAGGGGTAATGAGCCGCCAAATCCCGTTGGTTCCTGCGCCGGATCACCCTGAAAATGATCAAAATAACAGAACTGACCCGGTGTCATAATAACATCGTGCTGTTGGCGGGCAGCCTGAATACCGCCTTTTATGCCACGCCAGCTCATGACGGTAGCGTTGGGTGAAAGTCGAATCGCTGGTCCGTTTCCCTCCAGAATCTCATCCCAGCCAATTATTCGTCGACCTTTTGAGGTCACAAATTTGTCGATGCGGTTAATAAAATAGCTTTGCAGACCATTCTCATTTTTCAGCCCTTCGCGCTTAATCAGCTGCTGGCAAAAAGCATTCTTTTTCCAAACCGTTTTAGGGCATTCATCCCCCCCGATATGAATGTATTTACCCGGAAACAGATTTATTACTTCCGTCAGCACATCCTGCAAAAACGAGAATGTTTTTTCCGTTGGGCAGAATACATCATCAAAAACGCCCCATTTGGTCGCTACCTGATAAGGGCCGGGGGAGCAGGCCAGTTCAGGATATGCAGCCAAAGCGGCCAGCGCATGACCAGGCAATTCGATTTCCGGCACCACATTTATATACCTTGAAGCGGCATAGCGAATAACTTCGCGAATCTCGTCCTGTGTGTAATAGCCACCATACGGTTTTCCATCAAATACCTGAGGATCATAATCATCGTAGTGGCCGACGATGGTTTCGCGACGTTGCGCACCGATCTGCGTTAGTTTCGGGTACTTTTTAATCTCAATTCGCCAGCCCTGATCATCGGTTAAGTGCCAGTGGAAGTTGTTAAACTTATGCATGGCCATCAGATCCAGGTATTTTTTGATCAACGGAACCGGAAAGAAATGCCGGCCAACGTCAAGGTGTAGCCCACGGTAACTATAGCGTGGCCGATCCTGAATGCGGCAGGCCGGAATCGAAAGCGTGGTTAAGTTTGTGGCTGGTACTGGATGTTTTGTGGCAAAAACTGCCGGTGGAAGCAATTGATACAGGGTTTGAACGGCGTAAAAAAAACCTTTAGAACTCGACGCTTCAATGGTTATGAGTTTGTTGGTGGCGTCGATCCGGTAACCTTCATCGCCAAGGGTAGTATCGGGAGAAGGGATGAACTCAATCAGATTTTCTGGCACCGTCAATTTATTGACATTGCGCACTGACAGGTTCATGCCGGTGCTACGATTCATGTGATTTGCCAATGTGTCGACTACTGCTTTAAGATCGGGCTGGCCAAACGGCACGCCAATGGTAGTCGAACGACTGATGATAAACTCACCGGCACGGGGTTCGAGCTGGGCTGGACGAGGAATAATCGAGTAACGCTCAATCGATTGGCCAAAGGCGGATGTCACCACCCAAAACAGGCCGAAAAACACAACAAGACGATTCAACATAAATACAACAAGAATGGCAGGTAGTAACCTATGGCATCAACGTGTAATGGTATTCAAACCATATATACGCGCCATATCCAGTAAACTTCTTCTGGAAAGCCATATTGTTTTGTCAATTTAGTGACGAGGACGTTTTAGGTGATTTTCGCCGAAATGCTTTGACTAAAAAATAGATGCCTCCTGCAAAAGCGCCTAATGCCAGTAAGCCAACTAATGCGGCCGCAAGCCCTTGATTGGAGCAACTTAAATTACAGGCTAAACCAGCCCCCAGAAAGGCCAGGCCTACACCTAGTAGAAAAAGGAGAATGTTGGCTACCGTATCGGTATTTGCCGGATGTTGATTGGATTTTTGGCGGGATAACCGTCGCTCTTCGCGTAGTGCTTTACGGGTGAGACGTGTGCTTCTATGGTTATCGGGATTTATCTCTTTCTGGTTTTCTGTTCCATCGATGGCGCCTTCGATCCGACTACTAGCTGCCCATACTGAGAAGCTGTTTTTATGAGGAGTGACGAAATGTTGACAACGATTACCCAATACTATAAACAGTAGGAAACTGGCTGTAAACAAATAGAATGAGCTCCGTACCCGTAAGTCATAGCTTCCTGTTTTTGTCAAAAATGGTGTTGCTGATTGGCGAAAATAGTTTTTCTCAATGGCTAAAGCCCCCATCGCAATGGCAAGTACACTAAGCTCAATGAGCAAATCTGGAAGTGCCATAAGGATGCGAAAGCCAAAACGTATGCCTATCCAGCCTTTTATAATTTCCAGAATAATGATCAGCGAGATAGCCGACCATGAATGCTGGCGAGCCCAGTATGACAGTTTTTTCATTTTTTGCGTGGCCTATGGATCGTTTGATCGTGAATAGCTGTGGTGTATATTGGCTAATAAATGTAAATAATATAACTTATCTTATTCTATGGTTTTAGAAAAGAATAGCATGGTTAGGTTCGCAACGCCACTTTCTGTTCAAAATGAATCTGAAAATACCCTTTTTATCCTTACTGTTTTCAGTCTATCCTTCGAGCTTTATTAATGCTCAAATCTCTGGTAGCCCAGCCACCGCCGAGACTCACCATTATGCCATTGAAATGGCCGGAATCCGCGTTGGAACGATGACTGCTATTCGCCAGCCACAGGCGGGTAATCATACGACTTACACGCTTATCAGCGATGTGAACGTGTCATTATTGGTGTATACTGTAAAAATTTATTACAAGGTCATTAGCCAGTTCGAGGGTAAAAAACTAATGCTGTCAACCGTCGAAGCGCACACAAATCGTGGTAATTATGCATCACGGACTGAATGGAAAGGTGATCATTACGACATCTCTGCCGATCAATACAAGTACAAACGACAGGCAACGGAGTCGCAAAACATTGATTTTTCCGTTTCCTCATTGTACTTTTACGAACCAGCTGGACGCAGCAGGGTGTACGCCGAGTACTTTGGCGATTATTTTGCCTTTACTCAAAAGGCTACCGGAACATACCGCGCTATGCTGAATGACCGGGAAGATGAGTACTTCTACCAGAATGGTCGATTGGTAAAGGTGATTAAACATAACTCAATAAAGAATTTTGTAGTGCGGCTGCTGGATTAGTGCAGCAAAGACAGAACAGGAAGAGGAGCGAGATGCCGCAGAGTATCGATTGCCGTTCAACGTGAACGGCCGGAAAGCGTACCAATCGTACCCACTGTTGTCAATGACGAAACTGATCCTGATGGTTACAGCCGGAATCGGCTGCTTAATCACCCTTGCCAGCCTGTCGGCCGTTGCCCAAACCAGCCATTTTCTAGCGCTTAATACGAGCAATCTGTCCTCTGAAACTTCATTTTCTTCCCGACTTGACCTTGAGAAGGTTGTTAATTTTTGTGGAGAAAATCTGCCTACAAATCACCCGACGATTTCTACGAACTGGACCCGAACGCTTATTCGGCAAGCTGCATTGGCCAGTAGCCTGACTTTGCTTAAACGCAGGGCTGCAGTCGTGTTTCCGCTGATTGAACCAATCCTTAAACAGTATCGAATTCCGTCTGATTTTAAGTTTTTGCCACTTCTTGAAAGCGCGGTAACAAACCGGGCTGTATCGCGAAAAGGCGCAGCTGGTTTCTGGCAACTAATGCCTCAGACAGCCCAGTCGTTGGGATTGAGCGTATCGCGTCGCCATGATGAGCGGTTTAACCTTCGCAAAGCAACTCATGCTGCCTGCCGCTATCTCAATGAATTGTATGATCAACTGGGCTCCTGGATGCTGGTCGCAACAGCATACAATGCTGGGCCGAATTATATCCAGCAATTGAGCCGTAAACATCCCGATGTGCATCCAATGGCTTTGCCCTACCGGACCGCCGAAACCAGAGCCTATCTATTTCAGACTGTGGCAATTAAAGAATTACTTACCCGGCCAGAAGCTTATCCTGACCACTTAAGCAGTCATCATATTGCGGCTCTGAGTGATTCTGAAACGCCCGTTCCTTCCTCGGAGCGAGCGTCTATTCTGGCATCATTCGACATAGATGAGGCTACGATGTCGGCTGCTGTTGAAGGCCAGTCAGAAGATATAGAACTGGCCTTTGTTGCGGATTCCACCACAACAGTTGTCTTGTTAACTGAAGATGAGCCTTCTCCTGATGGAGTAGAATCAGCAAATTCGGCAGGTAGTCCGATTGATGCCCCGCAGAAACTAAATAGTGTTCAACCTGTTTCACCCGAGGTAACGGCTCAGCCAGACCGACTGGTTACCAGGAGTTTAAGCGAGGGTTCTTTGGCTGAAGGGCAGTTTTACATATTCCAGGTTGTGCAGCCTGTTACAATCAATGAACGGACGTTTGCCGTTGGCGATGTAATTCATGCCCACGTCGAATTGGTTGATGCGGCATCGGGGCGCGTTTTTTTGCGTACAGACCGGCTTATAACTGCACAGACCCAGGAAACGATTCCGTTAAAATTAGTCGCTACCGAACAGCCCAGGCATCCGGGTGTCGCTGTTCCATCCCGGATTGATGGGTGGCGACTGACGTGGGAGCAACTTTAGTTTTTGATCTAGTACTAATGGCAACGGGGTGATTGAATTTAGCTAAATTCAATCACCCCGTTGCCATTAGTACCCGTTTTTTCAATGAACAACCTCTTGACTAGCCAGCACTTTAGGCCCCTGTCGGTTGATTTCTGATACGTATGCTTCACTGGTGATGCTCGCCGACAGGAACGCCTGTTGCATGGCCGCGCCAACATGCTCGGCGGTCAGGGCGTCACGGCTAAGCGCAAACATCGATGGGCCTGAGCCCGAAATGCTGCATCCGAGCGCACCGTTCTCCAGCGCAGCCTGCTTCACTTCATTAAATTCCGGAATCAGTATCGAACGCACAGGTTCAATAATGACATCGACCAGCGATCGACTGATCAGCCCATAGTCGGGTGTCATCAAACCTGCAATCAGGCCGGCCACGTTACCCATCTGTATGATTGTGTTCTTCAGCGAGACTTCATTTTTCAGAATGAACCTCGCATCTTTCGTATTAACTTCAATGTCAGGATGAACGATTGTACAGAATAACGTTGCCGGCGTTTCAATGCGAACGACATCAAGCGGTTGATAACTCCGGATAACAACAAAGCCGCCCAGCAGAGACGGCGCTACATTGTCGGCGTGGGCTGAACCACAGGCGATGCGCTCACCCTCCATAGCGAAGGGTAATAATTTTATCGTTGGCAACGGCCTGCCAAGCAATTCATTGATGGCATAAACACCAGCTACAGCGCTGGCTGCACTAGAGCCTAATCCACTGCCGAGCGGCATTTGTTTACGCAGCACGACATCAACACCAACGTCTGTTCGGTTAATGTGCTGAAGGTACGACTGAATGGCGATGCCAGCCGTATTGCGGCCTGTCTCGCGAGGTAGTCGGCCTTCATCACCAATAATGTCGGTAATACGAACCCCTGGTTCTGGGCTGGCAGTCAGGGTAATCTGGTCGCCGGGATTATCGACGGCAAAACCAAAAATATCAAAGCCGCAAGCCACATTGGCTACGGTAGCAGGAGCAAATACTGTAATTGAATCCACGATGGAAGAGGGAGCAACGTCGTCACAAATTTAGCGTTTTAGGCCGGAAAATCAATTTTGTGGATTCTCTGTCTAAAAGAAGGTAGGCAGACAACCTATTTTTTATCAAAGGTTTAGCGAGCTGAGTTATCAACTCGTTCAGGGTTTGTTGTAGTAGCACTTTGGTCAGCCAGGAATTTGCCGAAATATTAATCATGTATTAGTCGTTTAATGCTATAGTTCTACTATGGATTTAAAATCGTTATTCTGTTTTTTTTATACATGTGTGGGGATAGTTGCCCTACATGCCTGCACGGGTATTGGTCCCGCTACCACTTTATTTCGTCCATCGTCACCGCATGAACAGTACGGACAATCGCTGAAAGCCGCCAAACTTGATCAAACGGCACTGGGCGCTGATTGGGTTGCAGCTGGCGAACGGGCGTTACAGGATTCGCTTACAATCTCGATTCCGTATCGTGAGCGGGGTTATTTTTCGGCTAATAAACCCACTGCGGCTGGTTACCGGATGAGTGCCCAGCGTGGCGATCGTTTTCTGGTACGTGTTGAAACGCAGGGCCAGAAAGATGTGCAGGTATTTATTGATGTTTTCGCTTTAGACGACCGCAACCGGACCAGCCTGGTAGCGGCCTCAAAAGCCGATACAAACGTACTGGCCTGGGAACCCCGGCGGACACAGAATTTTCTGATTCGTATCCAGCCTGAATTACTGAGAAGCGGTAGCTATACTGTTTCTGTTACGCGGGAACCAGCACTTAGCTTTCCCGTTCAAGGCCGGGATAGCCGACAGATCAGCAGCTTTTTTGGTGCATCGCGCGATGCAGGGCGCAGGCGACATGAAGGAGTCGACATTTTTGCACCCCGAGGAACACCTGCTGTAGCATCGGTTGATGGCATTATTACGAGCGTTAGTACAAACAGCTTAGGCGGCAATGTGGTGTTCTTGTCAGACAATCAACGTAATATTCGATTGTATTATGCTCACCTTGATCAATGGAATGTCAATGCAGGACAGCACGTAACCATAGGTGATACAATTGGGTTTGTTGGCAATACGGGAAACGCCCGTACAACAGGACCTCACCTTCATTTTGGTATATATGGCTTTAGTGATGGAGCCACAGACCCCCTTCCCTTCATCCGGCTCGGTCGCGGCCCAGCTCGTCAGGCGCTGCTGCCTGTATCTCGATTAGGTGATTCAATACGGGTTTCGGCGGCCCGTACCTTTGTTCGATCTGCCCCTTCCAGCGATGCCAGCATGGTGAATGAACTGAGTAAATCGACGGCGTTGATGATTATTGGGGGTACTGAAGCCTGGCTTCGTGTTGAACTCCCCAATGGGCAAACTGGCTATGTGGCCAGTAATACAACTGAACCCGTGAAACGTCCGCTTCGTCACTGGTCACTTACTTCACCATCTGATTTGCTGGATGCGGCCGACAGAAGGGCAGGTGCTATGAAGACATTACCAGCCGGTTACGCTGTTGATGTACTGTCTACATATGCTGGTTTTCAACTCGTTCGTGGTATTGATGGGCAGACAGGCTGGTTAGCGCCTACAACCGCTCCGTAAACGTGGTATAAATTATTATTTAGAAGTGCTCTAAATTACGAGTTGCTTTGTATCTTTGTGCATCATTTAGCGTGATCATGACGAGTAACCTACCGGCAACGTACCAGGTAATATTTAAGACAGATAAAGGGGTTGTTTATCAGTGCGATGCAACGAATCGGCTGATCCTGGAGTTCTGGGACACCCACACAGCACTATCAGCGCGCGATTTTACCCAATTTCGGCGCATGGTCGAAACGGTCGACATTCGACAGATGGCTCTGAGCACTGATGCGGCTTATGATCTCGAGATTTTGACACCACCCCGCTCTGAGCGCTGCTATGTACTTACCCTCTGTGAAATTGTTCACTTGCGTGAATTGCTTAATGGAGCTAAACTTATGCTGGAACTTAACGCCATGCTTCGTGAGTGTGGCTGTTCGTTAGCAGAATAACTATATATAGACTTCTTCTAAATTTTCTGATAATCAACCGGCTGTATAACAATGGCCGGTTTTTTGTTGTTTTTTTGTTACTAAATTATCTCACCGCATACGGTAGCACACTATGAAAGACCTAGCAAGACTTCGTACGTCAATCAAGGAAAGCGTCGAATTAGCCCTAAACCAGCAGATACAAATGGAACTGATTTCGTCATCGAAATACCTGGCGATGGCGGGCTGGTGCGACCGTAACGGGCTGGACTATAGCGCGGGCTTCTTCTACAAACAGTCGGAAGAAGAGCGTAAGCATGGCATGAAACTTTTTCATTATCTCTGTGATCAGGGAGCAACGGCTTATTCGCCTGAAATACCAGCAGTAGGTCAGGAGTTTGATTCGTTGCGTACGGTATTCGAAGCCGCATTGGACCAGGAAATTGCGGTTACGGATTCAATCAATCGCATTATCGGTATCTGCCGTCGTGAAAACGATTATGCTACCGAAGAACTCCTGAAATGGTATGTGAAAGAACAGATGGAAGAAGAGTATATCGCCCGTCGTTGTCTTGATCTCTTCGATCAGATTCCTGCCGATCAACTCTATTATCTGGATAAAAAAGTATCAAGCGTTACTTACCCCGAAAACGTTTTTGAAGGGTAATTTTCGTGAAAGAACAAACAGAAGCGGCACTCTATCCGGGTGCCGCTTTTTTGTTAGAGGGAAGGTGAACTATGGTCAATACAGTGACAGAATGATTAGTTTAACACAGTACACTGTAGACCGGCTCGTGTCAGAAGTCGGATTATGTCGGACTCGGTGAGTGATTTTGTTTCGATTCGCAGGACGCAATCGCAATCCTCAAGATCAATGCTCCAGCGACATACGGCGTCGGCAGATTGCCCCTGCAGTTTGCACAACTGACAGGCTGCCTGATGGATTCGTTGGTCGGTATTGATGTTGGTTCGGAAAACAAGCACGTTTAGCATACTCCATATCGGGTTAGTTCTGTGCGTTGCGGAGCATTTCGAACCAGTGCAGCCGGGCTACGGCCTGGTTGAGCATCTTTTTCAGTTCAGTTAGTTCATTCACTCGAAAACTGAAACTCAGGTATCGGGAAGGAGTACTTAGATGAATGCGGTCTTCGTGCGGATGAACATCGAAATACGCCTTCGTATCAATGCTTCTTACATTCCATTCCAAAGTCAGAAAATCGTCGTAACAAAGCCATTGCGTGATGTTATTGAATTGTAAAGCGATATTATGTGTATTATCAGACGCCGTATGCCCATAGAGCACAATGCGTCCACTAGTCGATTCTGATAAAAGGTGACATTGACATAGCATACGAGTTGAGTTTTATAGCCAGAATGTTCTGTGTATACAGCTGCATCGCAGCAAACTGGTGTGCAGTGGCTGGTTGAGGACACTGTTGTTGATTGCACAAACCTATTAGTTGTTTATAATGATTCCAAATAATGTGATTGATTATTTGGAATCATTATAAACAAATATAGTTTTACGACCTTAGTTTACTGATCACATAAAGCAGTTTTTATCATGCACGTGACTTTGTTTACTTCATTGTTATTGCTGGGGTTGAGTCATGTTATAGCACAACCCCGACCTGAAGATGTTGCAGCTATTAAAGGCCAATGTGGTTGCCATGATGTAACCTTTTTATACGCAGAAACCTTTGCCCCTGACAAGGCTTACTCCTTCAAAGATCGCTATGCGGCTAAAGGCATCGAGTGGGTATTTGTTGAAGAAGAATCCGGCCCGGCAGATCGACCCACTAAAGTGGTGATTCAGCACCTGTTGGTTATTGGTGATACACTCGTCATTAAACACTGGCGGGAAGACTGGCTCTATCAGAATACAAGTCTGCTTAAGTTTGATCAGAGTGCATCCTGGAAGCGGGCTGATATTACGACGGCGCAGGCTAAAGGGCAATGGACGCAGAAAGTATTTGAAGTAGATGATAGTCCGCGTTATGAAGGATCAGCCACCTGGATTCATGCTGACGGTCGGCATTATTGGGAAAACACGGCTGATGCTCCGTTGCCGCGCCGGGAATACACCAAACGCACAGATTATAATGTCATGCGCCGGACGAATCACCATGAAATCCAGCCAGATGGCTATATCCATGAACAGGATAACGACAAGATTATTCGGTCCGAAGCGGGTGATCAGCTAGTTGCTTCAGAAAAAGGCCTTAATACGTACCACCGGATCGACGAAAAAAAATGCCAGGCCGCCAAAGTCTGGTGGGCTAAAAACAGAGCTTATTGGGCTGATGTCAGGGCTGTCTGGAATGAGGTCTTAACGAATCGAAAAGTCGTTGCTATTAAAGGACAGGTAAAAGGCAATGTGTTAAGCCGTGATCTGGACGAATTGGAAAAAGCGTATCAGAAACAACCTGTTGCATCGGAAGCGAACAAACAGCTCATTCATCAGACGATAGAACAATATTTAAAGTAGCGTTTCTCATGATTTGGGTATAGAAATAGAAACCTCAGCCGATGCACATCTTATTTGTCAGGAGTATTCTGGCTAACAACTCGTACCGAATCACTGACAGAGGAAGAATTCCAGGACGTATCAACTGGCGCTTTGACCTCAACGGTATCACAGTCTTCAAGGCGTTGTTGTAAATTTTTAATCTGACCTTCCTGCTGGGTAAGGTTCCGTCGAAGGTCCTGCGTAGCATCCTCAAGCCGCTGATGCCTGTGATAAGCCACAGCGAGCAGTGCTGCGATGCCTAATAGCAGAACAAATACTACGGTCAGAAGTGAATAAACAACTCCTCGGCTTGCAGCAGTCATGAGGTGTAGGCGGGGTACAGGGGAAAGCTGCAAATAAACAAAAAGCTACGGCCATAAAAAAGCCTATAACTGGAATGAGTCATAGGCTTTTTTACTTAAGTAACAGAAACGCTTACCGTGCTGCGCCGTAGTCCTGACCGGCACTCTCTGGGAAGTTCTTCATAATACTGGTTACTGTTTCGCGGAAGGTCTGATCGCGATCACGTTCTTTATTCCGGTTATTGAGCTGACCCGTTGCCCAGCCCTGCCAGATGATATCGTTCGTGCGAGCATCCGAAACATTAACTACAACACGGTTTTCTTCATATTGCCGTGAGTAAACGTTATTTCCCATACCACCATACCACCACGAATAGGGCGAGTACATGTTATTCGACTGGATCTGTTGACGATCACGCGAGTCCGTGAAGAAACGGACAATGAGGTCGGCTTCACCCTGGGTTACAGGCTTGTATCCACGAGCTTTAAGTGACTGATCCAGTGCATCAGCAATCCTGCGTTGATTCAGGTTACTGCCTACAATTGGATCGGCGTTACGCTGACGATCGGCTTCAATGCGGTAGGTTGCAAATTGCCGAACGTTCACTTTAGGGTCATAGTCATACTTAACCGTAATGGCCGGAGCGCAGGACGCCAGCGTACCGGCGATAAAAAGACTGCTGATTATGCCTTTGAGTTTCATTTGGTTTGAATCGTTATGTGCTGTCAAATCGATTAGTTAACGCTGAGAAATCCGTCGTTCGTATATGACAATTGAATAACTAAATAAAGAAACAATTCGTTCCGATTTCTGAACGTAAAGTAGATGAATAGAATGATCGTAAACAACTGATAATCAACAATTAATTATATTTTAATTGACAGGTAATTTTGGCGTTCTCAATACGTTATTCTGTTCGTCGCCAGAACGGTTTACCCGCGGATTTAGTATAAAAAAAACACGGCCGAGCCAGCCGTGTTTTTCCATAATCCAGAAAAAAGTTTTAAGCACTGGCCAGAGCCTCGGCACCACCCACGATTTCGAGAATCTCGGTCGTGATGGCTGCCTGACGAGTCCGGTTATAAACCAGTCGGAGTTCTTTCAGAAGCTCTCCAGCGTTTTCAGTCGCTTTATCCATGGCTGTCATCCTTGCTCCGTGTTCCGAAGCATTAGAATCCAGTACGGCTTTGTATAATTGAATCTTCAGCGTTTTCGGTATCAGTTCAGTAATGATTTCTTTTTCCGATGGCTCGAAGATGTAATTAATGGCCGGAGCGGTCGAGCCTGCCGGAGCTTCTGTTGCCACAATCGGCAGCATTTGCTCTGTTCGCACGATTTGCATGGCCGCATTTTTGAACTCGTTATAAATGACTTCTACAACGTCGTATCTGCCATTGGCGAAGCCGTTCATGGCTTCTTCTGCGGCAGTACGTACGGTAGCGAAACTCAGAGAGCCGAATGCATCTACGTGTGACGTATTAACTTTAAAGCCCCGGCGCTGGAAAGCTTCTGCCCCCTTTTTGCCAATGGCCATGATTTCGACGTTACCCGAACGAGCCTGCGACGCATACTTTTCATCAATTACAGTCAGTGCGGCTTTGACAACGTTTGTATTGAACGCCCCGCACAATCCGCGATCCGACGTGATAACGATCAGGAGTACCCGTTCAACAGGACGTGCCTGTTTGTAGGGGCTTTCTGACGCGGTTTCTGCACCCGCCGATACTGTGCCAAGCATCTGACTCAGTTTCTTCGCGTAGGGGCGGAGTTGCGTAATGTTATCCTGGGCCCGACGTAACTTGGCAGCCGCTACCATCTTCATGGCTTTGGTTATCTGCTGCGTTGAATTGATCGATGTTATCCGGGCGCGTACTTCTTTTAGTGATGCCATAGCTAGTTTTCAGTTTTCGGTTCTCAGTTTTCGGTTGCTGATACCAGAATGAACCTATGCGGTCAGCAAACCGAAAACTGAAAACTGAAAACCAGTTTAGTATTGTGCCGACAGATCAGCAGCTACTTTCTTGAGCGCAGCCGTTGCTTCATCGGTAAGCTTACCCGCCCGGAGGTCATTAAGAACCGCCGGATACTGGGCGTTCAATACCATGGCGAACTCACTTTCAAATGCTTTCACTTTATTGACGGGAACCCGGTCGAGTAGCCCATTCGTAGAGGCATAGATAATCGCTACCTGCTGTTCTACCTGAACCGGCGAATACTGAGGTTGTTTCAGTATTTCCTGATTCCGGCGACCCCGCTCGATCGTCAGTTTCGTCGACGCATCAAGGTCTGAACCAAACTTGGCAAAGGCCTCCAACTCACGGAACTGGGCCTGATCAAGTTTTAAAGTACCAGCCACTTTCTTCATCGATTTGATCTGAGCGTTACCACCTACGCGTGATACCGAAATACCTACGTTGATGGCTGGCCGGATTCCTGAGTTGAACAGGTTCGACTCCAGGAAGATCTGCCCGTCTGTAATCGAAATTACGTTGGTTGGAATATAAGCTGATACGTCACCAGCCTGCGTTTCGATGATTGGAAGAGCCGTTAATGAACCACCACCTTTTACTTTATCCTTCAGGGAAGGCGGCAGGTCGTTCATGTTTTTAGCGATCTCGTCGTTCGAGTTGATCTTGGCGGCCCGCTCCAGTAGCCGACTGTGCAGGTAAAATACGTCACCTGGGTAAGCCTCACGGCCTGGTGGGCGACGCAGCAGCAATGATACTTCGCGGTAAGCAACGGCCTGTTTCGACAAATCGTCATAAACAACCAGAGCCGGGCGGCCTGTGTCGCGGAAGTACTCACCGATGGCGGCACCCGTAAACGGCGCAAAGAACTGCATTGGTGAAGGGTCCGATGCGTTGGCCGACACGATGACCGTGTAGTCCATAGCACCTGCCTTACGCAGCGTTTGCTCTACCTGCTTTACGGTTGATGCTTTCTGACCGCAGGCAACGTAGATACAGAATACAGGCTGACCTTTATCGTAGAATTCTTTCTGGTTAATGATCGTATCGATGGCCACGGCAGTTTTACCTGTCTGACGGTCACCGATGATCAATTCGCGCTGACCACGGCCGATGGGAATCATAGCATCGATCGCTTTGATCCCTGTTTGCAGTGGCTCATTTACGGGCTGACGGAAAATAACACCCGGCGCTTTCCGTTCCAGAGGCATTGGAAACAGGTCGCCCTGAATGGGGCCCATACCGTCAATTGGATGGCCAAGCGTGTTTACAACCCGACCGAGGATGCCATCGCCAACGTTTACATAAGCGATCTGATCGGTGCGTTTAACGGTATCGCCTTCTTTAACGTCCGAATAATCGCCGAGCAATACAGCTCCAACGTTATCTTCTTCGAGGTTCAGCGCCATAGCCTGAAGCCCGTTGTTGAACGACAGTAGTTCACCGGCCTGCACCTTCGAGAGGCCGTAGATACGCGCTACGCCGTCGCCGATTTGCAGCACCGTACCGACTTCTTCGAGTTCAGCCTCGGTTTGTGTACCGGCTAACTGCTGGCGCAGAATGGCTGATATCTCGTCGGGTCTTACGGATTCCATATAAGTAGGATGAAATTTAGAGATTGATTTTCGGCCGCAAAGGTACGATTAAAATTTGATAAAAATGCGATGATTTTTATAATCAACGGCTGAATGTTAGACTTTTCCGATAAACCGCTATATAATATCTAAACCATTGAGCAAACAATTAAACCGTTTGTCCAAATTTGGAGTATTTTAAGAAAGTAAGATTAGCAAAAGCAGACAGTTTGCGCTACTTTTATAGGCTATACAGAATAGTCTTTTTAGGGTAAAATACAGTACCTTGCGCGTTAAGGAGCAGGGTTAAATTTTAGTGAAAGTGTTGTTCTCCAAACTTTTCTGCTATCTGTTCACGTTTTATCAATAAATCAGTTTAGTGCATATCACTCCGTTTTTAGTTCGCATGAAGTTCAACCAATGGATGCTGGCCAGTATTGCGTCAGCTGTTTTTGTCGCCGGTGCTGCGACTGCCCAAGTTAAAAAGCCAGCTGTTAAAAAGCCCGTTGCGGCTAAGCCCGCTTCTGCCGCTAAACCAGCCACAACTGGTGCCTTGGTATCATCTCAGGATTCAATTAGCTATAGTATTGGCCTTTTTATGGCGCAAAATCTGAAACAGCAAGGCATGACCGACCTGAATAGCGCTTTACTCACACAAGGTCTTGAAGATGCATTACAAGGGCAAAAGACGAAATTGTCTCAGGAACAGGCAGGCCAGCTACTGAATGCATATGCCCAAAAACAGATGGCCGTTCGGAATGCCGAAAGCCTGAAAGTTTCTTCTGAAAATAAAAAGATTGGTACCGCTTTTCTGACCGAGAATAAAGCGAAGGCAGGTGTAGTGACAACAGCTAGTGGATTACAGTATTCTGTTGAAAAAGAAGGAACCGGTGCTAAACCAACAGCCACGGATCGTGTTAAAGTACATTATACGGGTCGATTGCTGGACGGAAAAGTATTCGATAGCTCCGTTGAACGTGGTCAGCCTGCCGAATTTGGCGTGAACGAGGTCATTAAAGGATGGACAGAAGCGCTCCAGTTGATGCCGGTTGGTTCTAAATGGAAACTGTACATTCCTTCAGATCTTGCTTACGGCGATCGGGGAGCTGGTGCTGATATCAAACCAGGCTCAACACTGGTCTTTGATGTCGAATTGCTTGATATTGTTAAACAATAAGTGAATGGTGAATAAACGAATGGGTGAATTCGTACGGAATACAGACTTAATTCACTCATTCGCTCATTTATACATTCGCAATTAACTTGGGTAATGTAGATGAAGAAGTATCTGGTGACCCTATTGCCCGTGCTGATGCTAAGCTTTCAGCCGGATTCGCCTTCAGGAGCTTCCACTCCGGGCGGTGCACCCCTTCAGGGGGCGCTAACGTCGTCTCCAACAGACGACCTGAAACCATCTATCTCGCAGGAGAAAGTAGAAACGTTAGTGGCTAAACTCTTAACGACCTACCATTACCGCAAGGTGCGCCTGAACGATTCGCTGTCATCCGTCGTATGGGATAATTATTTGAAAGAGGTCGATAACAGCAAAACATACCTGCTGGCGTCAGATGTAGCCGCTTTCGAGAAATATCGTTACCAGATTGACGATGCGCTCGTTAACGGTGATCTTACGGCGGCCTATGATCTCTACAATGTGTTCCGGAAACGCTACCAGGAGCGTAGCGATTTTATCAAGGATCAGCTTAAAAAACCATTCTCATTTACTGCCGACGAAACGTTCAATACCGATCGCGAAAAAGCCGCCTGGCCTAAAACGGTAGACGAACAAAATGAACTCTGGCGTAAGATTCTGAAAAATCAGGAGCTGGAACTCCGTTTGGGTAGCCGTAAGGATAGCGCCGTTACGGCCTTGATGACTCAACGCTACACGAACCTCGACAAAGCAATTAACCGCATTAAGAGCGCCGACGTGTTTCAAATGTATATGAACTCGTTTGCGGAGGCTCTTGACCCACATACAAATTACCTGTCGCCTACTAATGCCGATCGTTTCAATCAGGAAATGAGCCAATCGCTGGAAGGTATTGGCGCTATGCTTCGCGAAGACGGTGACTATATCCGTATTACCGATGTTCTGCCCGGTGGACCGGCTTTCAAGAGCAAACTGCTCAATAAAGACGATAAGATTGCGGGTGTAGCACAGGGCGATAACGGCCCAATGGTCAATACCATGAACTGGCAGGTCGATGATGTTGTCAAGCTCATCAAAGGACCCAAAGGTACCGTTGTTCGGTTGCAGGTTATTTCGCCTAATGCTTTGGCTGGTGCTCCCCCAAAAGAGATTCGGCTGGTACGTGAGAAAATTAAGCTGGAAGAGCAGCGCGCCAAGAAAGAAGTCATTGAAGTATCCGACAATGGTCGGCCTTTTAAGATCGGCGTTATCAACATTCCGATGTTCTATCGTGATTTTGAGGGAGCCCGGAAGCGCGAAGAAGGCTTTAGCAGCACAACAAGTGATGTTAAAAAGTTTGTAGAAGAACTGAAAGGCGAAAAAGTTGACGGTATTGTGATCGATCTGCGCGACAATGGGGGTGGTTCTCTGACCGAAGCCATTAACCTGACCGGATTGTTCATTCCGAAAGGCCCCGTAGTGCAGGTTCGTGAGTCAACAGGCGAAACAGAGGTATATACAGACCCTGATCCATCAGTAACTTACGATGGGCCAATGGCCGTGCTTGTAAACCGTTTCAGCGCTTCAGCTTCGGAGATTTTTGCTGCAGCTATTCAGGATTATAAGCGTGGTATTATTGTTGGTGGACAGACATTTGGTAAAGGAACCGTTCAGACCCTGATCGACCTGAATCAATGGTTGCCCAAAGAGCCGGAGAAAGTTGGCCAGGTGAAGATGACGATACAGAAATTCTATCGCATCAATGGTAGCAGCACACAGCATAAGGGCGTTACACCGGATATTGAACTCCCATCCGCTTTCTCGGCTGAAGAGTATGGAGAAAGCTCACAGCCAAGTGCGCTGCCCTGGGATCAGATTAACTCAACTCGCTATGAGCAATCGCATGGCCTGGACGATAAAATTTTAACCCGCCTGCGCGACCGTTTCGATCAACGCCTTAAATCAGATCCAGAATTGAAGCAGTTGGCTCAGGATTTGGCTGATTTCAAAAAAGCGAAAGAGAATACGGTTGTATCGTTGCAGGAAGCTAAGCGCCGGAAAGAACGGGATGAGGCTGAACGCAAGCGTGCCGCGGCTAATAAAGTTTCGCAGGTAACGGCTCCAGTGGACGAAACCGGATCACCTACTGCACCTAAGAAGAAAAAAGATCTGTATCTAACTGAGGCAGGTTTGGTGCTGGCAGATTACATTCTGGCAGTTAATAAATAACTCGGGTACGATTACCGGATCACTAAACGAAAACCCTGCATAGCAACCAGTTATGCAGGGTTTTCGTTTAGTGATCCGGTAAAATCAACAATAAAATGTGGTATTTCCTGATCAAGCAAGCAGATCTTGAAACGAGACAGTACCGGGCTTTGCAGAAAAAAGCCTCACTGACCGAAGTAGAGCTCTTTAATGAACCTTATGTGAACTGGTATATATTTTCAGTCGAGAAGGGATCTTACCCTGCTTTTATGAATTATCTTGACCTGGAGGGCATTAGCTATGACCTGAACGCTGATCGCCCTAGTAGAGACGAAATGCTGGCAGGCATGCGATAAGGCGCGCTGTAATCAGGTTGATTACAGCATTTATTTTTTCCAGATCAGCGCGTTAATGTTAGCACCTATTTTCTTTCCCTCAGCCAATCCTGTTTCATTATCCTGGCGGGTATGAATATTACCAAAGAAGCGCGAATCTGCCGATTCCTGAGCTGATTCCATAAACGATTTAAAGGATCGAGGCTTAAATTCAACATTTCGGCTTACGTCTTTTTCACGACCCACGTGCGAGTCGTCAGTAAAAGCGAAGTTATCGCCATATAGATCAGACAGAACTGTAGCCGCTGAAGACGATTGTGTTGCATGGCCTGATGGGTAGCCAGGAAAGGGCGGGGCCGGCCAGAATGGAATCCATTTTGGGTCAATAGCCAGCCGAACGTAGGTATAGGGACGGAGATTGTTATATACGAATTTACACCGCCAGCACAGAACAAAAGCATCAGAAACGGCAATGCCTGTTCTGGCGAATGTTTCGGCGGCTTTCGCCAAATTTGCTTTCGCCGTTTTCACCGCGATGGTAGCGATACTATATGAATGGCCCGGAGGAGTGAAGGTATCGGTTGGGTTATCGGCCCACCAAACGGCAATTTCTTTTTCTACCTGGGTTAAATTCTTCGATTTCGCATAAACATCGAGATACTGTGCGAATATTGATGACTTAACATCAGTAGAATACGACAACGGTTTAGGCATTGGTAAGTCGTTGTTCGCTTTTAAAAACGTTCGGTTCTGGCCCCAATATGGTTGCATTGGAATTTTTAACCCATTTTCGGTTGGTTGCCAGAGTCCAGGGCCAGTAGGTACCACATAACTAGCCGGGAAGTTTCGATTATAACCTTCATGCCCTCCGTCGGTTTTTGACCACTCAAAGAGTGCATCGGCTATCTTTTGTCCAAATGCGATTGATCGTTGATTGGCGGGCTCATCCGACTCTTTAAATTGAGCGTTCAAGACTTTCTCCAGAGAATCAATCAGTGCTTTATTGGCGGCCGACGTAGTGACGTATAAATTTCGAATGATGCTCGCTTGTGCCGCGTTGGCACTTAATGCCCAATTGTAGGTTTGATTTGCCTCGGGTAAGGGCAATGTCGTTAAACCCTGAAGCTGCCCGGCCAATGATTGATGGTCGGGCAGACCCGGAACAATCGCTTCATACATGGCTATCCCCGCATAGCCATACGCACGTGATGCTACCGTGGGTGAAAAACCGGCCGTTGTTTTTGTTAACTTCAGTTGGAGGCTTGCCCATTGAATGGCTACATCAGCACTATACTGATCAGCTGTTTTACCGGTTGGTGATCCAGTGCCCGGTTGGGTTGGGTCAACTGGTTGAACACGACAGGCATGGACAAATACAAGCATAAATGCTATTGCCCATATGCCGAGTCGTTGATAGATTTTACTTAATGACGGTGGTAAATAATCGTTCATACGCTACAAGTTGAAGTATTGATCAGTAACCACAAAAGCGTCGGATTACTTGAATATAGCTCCATTGTGCAATAATGTTGCCAGACGGCAGGGTAACATTATTGTTTTTATGACAACAAAATTCCGAAAGGGTCAACTTTCAGCGTAAATTTGACTTCTCATTCTCACTGGCTTCTCCGCTTTGCATGCGAATTCCCGAAGAAACTGTTGACCGAATCCGACAGGCTACTGATATTCTGGAAGTAATCAATGATTTTGTCTCGCTTAAGAAACGAGGCAGTAATTACATTGCGTGCTGTCCATTTCATAATGAGAAAACACCTTCTTTTAACGTTAATCCAACGCGTCAGATTTATAAGTGTTTTGGTTGTGGGAAGGCTGGTGATTCGGTAAAATTCGTAATGGATATCGAAAACATCGGTTATGGTGAAGCACTGCGTTATCTGGCAAAGAAGTATGGCATAGAGATTGAAGAGCAGGAGCAAACACCTGAAGATCTTCTACGCCAGAATGAGCGCGAGAGCCTGCTTATTGTACTGAATTTTGCCAAAACATTTTTTCAGGAAGCCTTACAAAAATCAGATGAGGGTAGAGGTATTGGCTTGAGCTATTTCAGGGAACGGGGTTTTACCAATCCAACCATTGAAGCATTTGAACTTGGCTATAGCTTTGACCAATGGGATGCGCTAATGCAGGAAGGGTTGCGTAAAGGCTACAACCGCGATCTTCTTGAGAAAGCCGGACTGATCCTGGTCAAAGAGGGTGCCGATGGCCGGAGCCCAAAAACGTTTGACCGGTTCCGGGGACGGGTTATGTTTCCCATTCATAATGTTTCCGGTCGTGTCATTGCCTTTGGCGCGCGTATTCTCAAAACAGACAAGAGCCAGCCCAAGTATCTAAATTCACCCGAAACGACAGTTTATCATAAAAGCCAGGTTCTCTATGGAATTTATCAAGCTAAACAGACTGTTAGACAGGAAGATGTTTGTTATTTAACTGAAGGATACACCGACGTAATCTCACTTCATCAGGCGGGAATAAAGAATGTAGTTGCCTCATCGGGAACATCACTTACCACCGAGCAAATCAGGCTTATTGCGCGTTTTACACCCAATATTACAATCTTATACGATGGTGATGCTGCCGGTATAAAAGCAGCTTTACGTGGTCTTGATATGGTGCTTGAGGAAGGTCTAAACCTGAAACTACTTCTCTTGCCCAACGGTGAAGACCCAGACAGCTACGTTCATAAAGTTGGTGCCGAAGAGTTTAAAGCCTATATAAAGGCGAATTCGAAGGATTTCATTGATTTCAAAGCCGGGCAGTGGCTTGCAGAAGCCGGTAATGACCCGAATAAACGTGCAGAAGGAATCTCGGATGTATGTGCCAGTATCACTAAAATACCTGATCCCTTAAAGCGACAGACACTTTCGCAACGGGTTGCCCAGGTTTTCCATGTGAGTGAGCAGTCGGTTATTTCTGAGATAAATCGCCTGCTTAGGAAACAACAGGAACAGAGTCAGAAGGATTTTGATCGCCAGGCACGTCAACAGACCACTGTACAGAATGAACCGACGGTTGATGAACTGAATGCGTTATTTGCTGATGCAGGCATTAATGGTGTTGAGCCAGCTATTTCTAACAGAACGCCTGTTGATGCTCCTGGTGAGCGTATAAAAGCCGTACGGACCCCTTTATCGTATCAGGAAGAAGAGTGTATTCGACTTTTGATTAATTATGGCGCTCGTGAACTCGAACCAGGTATTACACTTTGTCAATATATCTTAAGCGAGCTTCATGAAATTGAATTTCAGACGCAGCCTTATGATTTAATTCTAAGCCTGTTTCGTGAAGGTTACCATCGGGGTGATATTTTAACCGCTGGTGATTTTCTTAATCGTCGGTCACCCAGCGAAATAGAAATGCAGAATCAGGCAATTCATCTGACAACACCTCGCTATGAAATTAGCGAAGGTTGGCTAAAGCACGAGATATACGTACCCTCAGAAGAAGAAATTGGTATTCTGGCTGATTCAGCCTACAGAAATATTTTACGCATTAAAAAGATGCTGGCTGAACAACGCATGACTACGTTGCAACAGGAACTTCGCGATGCTAATGGGAAAACGCCTGAAGAAGCAGACCAGCTTCTTACAGAGTTCATGCATTATAAACGGATTGATGTAGAGATATCACGCTTACTAGGCACTGTAATATCCGGATGATGTAGGTATATCCTGCAAAAAAACTGCAGAATGTGCACTTGGCAATTGATCAGGTTTTAATTCGGTCAATTACCTGTTTTGCCGGGTGGCGTAGTAATTTTTTACTATAAGTACTCATAAAAAAAGCTTCCTGACTAGTCAGGAAGCTTACCTTTATCAAGCGGGAGAGGTGAACACTATGCAAGAGCTACTGTTTTGACTGATGGAGTCAATTCAGCATCGATTTCTCGGTTCAGTTCAGCTAGCAGACGAGCGTGCGAGTGAAGTTGACCTGGTTTAGAAGGTTGCGATGAGCGGCCGTTTTTCTGGCCAGTCATATCCAACATCAAAGTCATCAATACATCACTCATGTGATGACGTAATGTGATCAGTTTACGCAATCGTGGCCGGTTCGTAGTTGCTTGCCGACGACCAGCAGACTGGAGCGAGTTGATGACCTCAGTGAGTTTGGCGTAGCGACGATGAAACTGTTCAGTCGCTTCTACCCATTCCATAATTATGTTTTGTATCTCGGTCGAGGACGCTTCGTAAGCGGACGACACTGTTTCTTCCTGGATCATCATACGCTAGTTTCTGAATAGACAGATATTTGGCTGATGATCAAAAGTAGTACGGTACTATAAGGTAAAACAAGTCGTTTTGCGTGAAATCACCATTTCTCCGGACGAAATCACCCATATAATATCACCCATTTCGTTGATTTCATCCGGAGAAATGGTGATTTCAGTAAGTTGCTATTGCTTATAGAGTGATTTGGATAGTAGATTCAACCACTCGTTACATCTTATAGATATGAATCAGCCACCGATAGATCAGGAAGCCACAAAGAATTTCGCACTACGTCGACGGGATTTCTCGATTCTTGTGGCGCAGTCTGAAGTGTTCAACTGCGAAGTGTTAAGCCAATTATTAAAGGAACAAGGCTACAATGTTGTTGGGCGCGCCGTTGAGATGGAGGACACGCTTCAGCAAATTCGTGTCAAGCGTCCGCAGTGTGTAATTCTGGAGTCAGAAATATCGGGCCAGCGGACCTTTGATATAGTACAAGAGATGCAGGAGGCTAATTATCAGACCAAGTTTATTCTCTATACCAGTAAACCAGATTTACGTATGATCGCCAAAGCCATGCAAATGGGCTTTTTTGGCTTTTTATACGCTAGTGATGGTTTAGATGAACTTTATCGCTGTTTCCAGACGGTTAGTTCTGGAGGATGTTACTATAGTAATGGCTTCATGAATCTGCTTAAGAACTTTGGTGTCGAGGTCATATCAGATACAACCCGAAATGAATTAAGCAGACTGAGCGATCGTGAACGAGAAGTTTTGCGTATGATTGCTAATGGCTTGACAGCTAATGAAATAGCTGATCAGCTTGGGATTAGTTACCGAACAGCCGTAAACCATAAAGCACATATTGCAAAAAAGCTGGAGCTTAGCAGTTGCCGCCAGTTACCTCGTTATGGTATTTCAGTAAAGAGTTACTTATGAGAAAGGACTATTAAGAAGCCAAAATGAAGGAATCGGTGGAACTATCGGCGTAGGGACGCTGATTGTTACCATTACCCTGTAACCATTCACGAAATTCCTGCATACGAGCACGAGGGACGACTATTTCGTGCCGATCAGGTGTATTCAAACGAACAATGTATTTACCATTTTCCCAATAAGCGTAGTTGAGAACCGATTGTCGGTTCACAATGTAATCCCGTTTTATACGGAAAAAACGGCTTGGGTCTAACTCAGTCTCTAACTCGTTTAGGGTTTTTCCAACTAAATATTGTCCCTTTTCGAGTTGGGCATAATAATAACGATCTTCAATGGTGAAAAAGTAAACATCTTCAACGGGAAAATCAAGTTCACCGTGCTGATTTTTACCTTTTAGGTGTGATAAATAGTTATTCGGAGAGGGATTTACAGCTGTTGTTTGTGCTGCTAAGGCTGCCTGTGCAGCCTGGACAGCTAATTGAGCCTTATTTTCGGCCGCTTCCTGAGCTTCCTGTCGCTGTTTGAAATAATCAGAGATCAAGGAGACATTGAGCGTTGTGTAGCCAATTAAAAATATAGGGATCAAATAACGGAAATAAATGGCCATCGTAAATGTGCCACCTAAATAACTATGCCAATAATTGGAAAAGGTGTAATTCGGAAAGGCTTCTAAAAAAAAACGGGCTGTTTGTGTGGCAGGGTTAAACAGAAAGTAAGATAACAGTATGGTTGGAAGAAAAGTCAGTTCATACCGGCTTATATCTTTTAATGTTAATCCAACAGAGCTTAGCTTAAGTCGAATGTGTTGTTGATCGAGTAAAGTTGTCAAAATAACAACTGTGCAGATTTCAGGTAAGAAGAGATTCTTGAAAAGTGCACTGATATAAGGGAAAAACCCGCCCGCACGGGCAACAAGGGCCAATTTGGGATTATAAGCAATAGTCCACGATAGCCCTTCTATAATCAAAACCACACACAGCAGAAGCCCAATACTATAAATGGGTTTTCTCAGAAGTATCCTGGTGAGGTATATGACTTTCATGCGTCCCTTAGCAAAAATCCGGACTAAAATAGTGGTAATAATTGACTAATCCAATATGGTAGAATGAGAATTTTCTGCGATTGATGACCCTGCCTGGCTGATCTAATTTTGTATCAGTCAAACGGCGCAAACAAACCAGCGCTAATCAGGCAACTAACATTCAATCGAAAAACAGAAAAATCATGAAAAAGCAATTCGCCATCAAAGCAGTTCAGGTCTCTAAAGCTATCACGTTGTCTGCCGCTAAAAAAGAGTCTTCCAAATTACTATGGCTGTTTGAAGACAGCGTGTGCTGTGGAAGTTTTACTCCAACATTT
The DNA here is from genome assembly GCF_011604685.1 of Spirosoma aureum. NCBI lineage: Bacteria > Pseudomonadati > Bacteroidota > Cytophagia > Cytophagales > Cytophagaceae > Spirosoma > Spirosoma aureum. The sequence continues at coordinate 1,466,751 of NZ_CP050063.1, forward strand.
CAGGGACTTACCCCTAAAACATCCTTCTCTCTTTAATTTTATCAGTATAAGACTATGCCGTCTTCACTGCGTCTTTACAAACAAGAACTTACCCGTTGTCGTGATCACTTCCGGCAGCTTAACCTACAAAAGGAAAGGGGGTATCTGATGAAACTCACTACGTTCTCAGCGAACGTTGAAAACATCATGCCGTCTATACCTCGTAGCGAACATGAAACACTGTTTCAGGAGTTATTGTTACAACAGATCTTTACAAACTTCGATCAGAAGTGCCTAACGGCTGGCGATCTTGTAAAGACGCGAGGAGCGCAGGAATATCTTGCCAAACAAGACGGCCCCAGGATTTACTGTACCTATCACCTTGGCTCATATCGGCTCCTGACAAGTGTGTTGTTTCGCCGGGGAGTAGATTGCATATTGCTGGTCGGTAACAATATGAACCGCACCCAGGGTGACGATATGACAGAACATATTGAGGCTCTGCGAGAGAAACATGGTTTGACAAATGTCTTCCGTGTTGTTGAAGCGGGGCATCCATCGGCGGGATTAACGGTTCTGCGTGAGCTGAAAGCCGGTCGATCACTAATTGTATTTGTAGATGGCAGTCCAGAAACGGCTCCTGAGCCTGGCGAAGAGGATAAATTCCTATCAGTTCCGTTGGGGAGCCGTAGTGTCCTGACCAGAAAAGGCGTAGGCTACCTGTCACATGCCACTGGAGCGCCAATAATACCGGTTGTCAGTTATCGACAGCCTGATCTGACAAACGTTCTGCATTGTCTTGATCCGATTCGACCGATTCGGAATAGTGATCGGGATATGTATTGCCGTGAGGCAATGACGCAACTTTATAAGGCTTTTTGGCCTTATCTGAAGCGATACCCGGCTCAATGGGAGGGTTGGACATTTATCCACTTATTTTTAGAGCCGGAGCTAGCAAAAAATACGCGGTTTAATGGTTGGCCATCGCGACCGACCTTTAATCAGGACCGCTATTCACTTTGCGATCTGGAACAGGCACCGATTCTTTTTGATCGGCGACTCTATCAGACCTATGAAATTACGGAAGACCTGCGTGATCTGCTTCTAAACATCAACTCAGTTGATTCGGTAGAAGGACTCGTCGGAAAAGAGATGTTCGGCGAGTTAATGGAAATGGAGGTTCTCCGCTAAGACACTTCCTTCATAATTGAAAACGGGCTCAATCCATTCAATGGATTGAGCCCGTTGATTTATAAAGGTTTATAGGCCTTCTTTTAGAGGATTACTAGAAGAATCTAGGCGCCACTGCCTGTTTCAATCTCTTCACCAGATTTATTGAAGAATTTGAAATTCACAATACCTAATGAACTGTCTTTAACGAGTTTGATCCATGATTTATACTTCATATACCATTGGATTTGTTTGGAGTATAATCCCTTGGTATAATAGGCATATAAAAATGGGTGCATTGCGATTGAAATACCGCGCTCATTTTGTTTTGTCAAAATGTAATCGAGATTGTTTTCGATCACATCAGTAACCAGAACACTAGCCTGAATGGTACCAGTGCCACCGCATGTTGGGCAAACCTCGCGAGTAACAATGTTCATTTCGGGCCGTACACGCTGACGTGTTATTTGCATCAGCCCAAATTTGGTCAGGGGTAAAATCGTAAACTTCGAGCGGTCAGTTTTCATCTCATCGCGCATGATGTCCTGCAGAAGCTTTTTGTTTTCTGCTTTCTTCATGTCAATAAAATCAACGACGATAATGCCGCCCATATCACGCAGCCGAAGTTGGCGGGCTATTTCTTTGGCAGCCTCACGATTGACACTAATGGCGGTAGCTTCCTGATCTTCTTCTGAATTCGACTTGTTGCCGCTATTGACATCAATAACGTGTAATGCTTCAGTATGCTCAATAATTAGATAACCGCCACCCGGTAAACTCACTGAGCGACCAAATAGAGATTTTAACTGTTTTTCTAATCCTAAGGCTTCAAAAACCTTTGCCTTACCATTGTGAAGTTTAACAATTTTCTCCTTGTCAGGAGCAATGGTATGAATGTATTCTCGAATCTCGTCGAACGACTCGCGGGTATCTACTGTAATGCTCTCAAATGTTTCATTGAGCATGTCCCGTAGAATAGAGGAAGCGCGATTCATTTCACCCAATACGCGATCTCTGGGTTTGGCATCGGCTAATGTCTTAACGGCCTGCTCCCATTTGGCGAGTGAGTGCTGAAGGTCACGGTCGAGTTCTTCGACATCTTTGTCCTGTGCAACAGTTCGTACAATAACCCCAAAATTCTGGGGCTTTAATGACGACATAAGCCGTAGCAGACGCGACCGCTCGGCTCGGTCCGTAATCTTCTTTGATAAATTAACGCCGTCTGAAAACGGCACGAGGACCAGATAACGGCCCGCAATTGAAATGTCGCAGGAAAGGCGTGGACCTTTGGTTGAGATGGGTTCTTTAACCACCTGAACCAGGATGGGCGCGTTTTTCGTCAGTACCTTATCGATTTTCCCAATTTTTTCGATGACCGGCTCCAGCTGTGTGCTGTTGAGCCGACCGGTGGTGACGCGCTTGGCGATTACATCTTTAACAAACTTATTGAGCGAATTGATATTCGGCCCTAAGTCCTGATAGTGCAAAAAACCATCTTTTTCGTGGCCAACATCCACAAAAGCTGCATTGAGGCCTGATGAAAGTTTTTTGACTGTTCCTAAATAAAGATCGCCAACGGTAAAGCTGCTGTCTAACTCTTCTTCGTGATATTCCAGCAATCTCTTGTTTTGCAAGAGCGCAATCCGATCACCTTTCTGAGTCGAACTGATAACTAATTCATTACTCACAAGATGAATGAACGGTTAAGAATGGCTATATAAAAAAAAAGAAGCCACGCTCGGGCTTTACAGACCGGCACGAGGCTTCCAAAATGAGTAGGCAGTAGGCAAGTTTACAATAGGCAGCTATCGGCAAAAAATCGACTGTAAACTGCCGACTAACTTACTACTTTTTCTTGTGCCGGTTTTTTCTGAGCCGTTTCTTCCGCTTGTGAGTGGCAATCTTGTGCCGTTTCCGTTTTTTACCGCAAGGCATAGTGCGAATGCTGTTTAATGGTTGAAAATACATGTCGACTTACCAGTCGGTAAGCCCTAAAAAGTTGTATAGTTTTAAAGTTGACTAACAATAGAGCGTTGACTTAATCATCAACCAGGCGGCTCTATAGTTTTTCAACTGTATAACTCACTTACTTTAACCGCTCTTCGTATTCCTGAACAGCGGCCAGAACCTGTGGATCTTTCTCCTGCTTTTTTACCTGAGCCAAGACTTTCTTTGCTTCCTCTTTTTGTCCTGATTCGGCTAGGCTTACGCCCAGATAAAATTGTGCTTTTCGGCTGGCCGGATTGGTAACTAAAATCTGACGGAACCGTTCAACAGCACGCTCATACTGGCCTGACCGCATTGACAGAAGCCCGAGGTTAAATAAGGCCAACTCATTGGTTGGATCCTGCTTCAACACATCGCGCAAAAGCATGATTCCCTGCATTGGTGTATCCGTGTTAACATAGGTCATCGCCATATTCGCTTTGGCCGCTAGTAAACCTGGATTCTTTGCAAGGACTTGTTGATAAAAACCGCGGGTTTTTTGACCCAGCATTGCCGTTTTCGCTTCGTCGACAGCAAATGTGTACGCTTCAAAATACTGATCACCTGCCTGAAGCAAATTCTGTTCGGTTGGTTGATCCGTGGCTAACAGACCGGCATAATAAGCCGCGCTATCATACTGGGTAACTTCCCGGAACAGGGCAATTAACTTTGCTGCCGATGCTTCTTTCTGAACAGATCCGGTCGCCAAAAACTGAGTTTTCAGCCGATCCAGCTGTTTCTGCTGTTCAGGTGATAGCGGCTTTTGATGAATCGTTGAGCGATCTGGCGCTCCGTTACCAGCGGTTGCCCCTGGCTGAGTAGCCATAGGCGCCTGCGTCGTCCGACTTCCCGGCATGGATTCACTCAACTGTTTGGTCTCGTTACGTACAACAACCTTAGGCAAAGTATATAACCCTGCAGTTAAGGCCGTAGCCAACACAACAACCAACAATATTGACTTATTCATGGTGGGAACTAATCACGTCGCAAATGCCTGGACTGATGCTCAGCCGGTGGGGACCGCTTGTTTGCTTACTCAGCCGCTACTTTGGCTTTGTCGCTGGTTTTCACTTGCTCAACGAAAACCTTGGCGGGCTTGAAGCTCGGGATGAAATGCTCATCAATCACCATAGCGGTGTTTTTCGAGATGTTCCGGGCTACCTTCTTGGCTCTTTTCTTGTTAATGAAACTGCCGAACCCTCTCACATAGATATTCTCTCCCTCGGCCAACGAGTCCTTAACCACCGAAAAGAAGGTCTCAAGAGTGTTCGTTACCTCGGCCTTATCGATTCCGGTCTTATCGGCGATCTCTGCAATTACGTCTGCTTTCGTCACGACTTCTTAAACTTTAACGTTTACTGTGTTGTTGAAAATTCGGGTGTCAAAAATGGGAGCACAAAGGTAGCGGTTTCTGAGAAATTATAAAACCCTGTGTTCCAGTTTTTCATAATCAACGACGCTTTTTCTTTTTTTATTTTGAATTGGCAATCAGACCTTAACGTCAGTGAAACCGTATTTGTACCTAGTCTGGAGCGCTGGTATGAGTACCATAAACGCGACTTGCCGTGGCGTCATACTCGCAATCCGTACTATATATGGCTGTCGGAAGTCATTCTGCAACAAACCCGCGTTGCGCAGGGAAAACCGTATTATGAACGTTTCATAGCGGCTTATCCAACGATTAACGACCTGGCTCATGCCGATGAGCGCGAATTGCTCCGTCTCTGGCAAGGGCTTGGGTATTATTCCCGTGCCCGGAATTTACATCAGACAGCTCGTCATATAACCGAACAACTGAACGGAAAGTTTCCGGAAACATACCATGAGTTGTTGAAAATGAAGGGAATAGGTGTTTATACGGCTGCTGCCATCGCGTCTTTTGCGTTCGGAGAGCGGGTATCGGTTGTTGATGGAAATGTTTATCGAGTGTTAGCCCGCGTGTTTGGAATCGACGAAGATATAACCACGACCAGTGCTAAAAAAACATTTGCGGCACTGGCAGCACGGCTTATTCAGCAAGCCAATGATCCGGCAACCTACAATCAGGCAATCATGGAATTTGGTGCGATTCAGTGTACACCGGTAGCGCCCGATTGCCTGTTATGCCCGGTTCAGCAGCAGTGTGTCGCGTATTTGACAGGTCAGCAGAATCGATTACCCGTTAAGGCTAAAAAAGCGCCCGTCAGGAATCGATATTTTCAGTATCTTATTTTTAAGAACGGCGACAAAATCGCCATGCGGGAACGCACGGATCGGGATATCTGGCAAAATCTTTACGATTTCTATCTGCTTGAAACTGACGAGCCTAAATCAATGTTACGTGACCTGTTATTGCCTGATTCGGTGAACGAAATAGTGCAGCAAGGCGTTCTGTCGACTATGCCGACGGGAGCAATGCAGTTACTATCTCATCAACGAATTCAGGCGATGTTCTATGTAATTGACCTGCCGGATAAGGTGGCAGGACATTTGCCGACAGGTTTAAAATGGTATTCACAGGCCATGATTGGAGACCTCCCCAAGCCTGTTTTAATTGCTAACTATTTGGAAAAGTCGTTTGGATAAGTGCGTTTATTTCAGTATCTTTAATCTCTTTAAGCCCTACGCATTTTTTCATACGTAACTAACAAAACACAGAGTATGGCAAGCCTTAATAAAGTAATTATTATTGGTAACGTTGGCAACGATCCGGAAGTCCGCTACCTGGATGGCGGCTCAGTTGTTGCCAAATTCAGCGTTGCTACTAATGAACGATACACAACCCGTACTGGAGAACAGGTTGAATCAACGGAGTGGTTTCGAATTGAAGTCTGGAATGATCAGGCTAAGACAATTGAAAAATATGTACGTAAAGGCCAGCAGATTTATGTAGAAGGTCGCTTGCGGACAGAGACATATACGGACCGGGAAGGTAAAGAACGGTTTTCACTTGGCGTTCGTGCTACCACGTTCCAGTTTTTAGGTGGGCCTAATGATCGTCAGGATGGCGGTTCATACGAAGCACCGGCGCAAACCCAACAGCCTGCTCCGCGCCAGCAACCGGCACCGCAGGCAGCACCAGCCCCGCGTCAGCAAGCTGCCCCTGCTCCACAGGCTGCACGTCAGCAGCCACCGCGCAGGGAGCCTGATCCGGTACCTTTTGAGAGCAATAGTGGTGACGACGATCTTCCGTTCTAAACCGCTCAATGCTCTATTGTTGAACGAGATTTAAGATACATGGACCCTAGTAGTGATCCTCTTCCCCGACAGGTGCTCCCAGCCGCAGATGGCTGGGGCACCTATTTTGATTTATACGCCCCTTATGCGGGTCTGATTCTATTACTATTGTTGCTGGCCGGCCTGGTGTCAGCTTCCGAGGCTGCATTCTTTTCTCTTTCCCCAGATGACCGCACGCGTTGTCGCAATAGCATACAGCCTGGCGATCAGCGTATTGCCATGTTACTCGACCGCCCGAAACGACTGCTGGCGTCGTTGGTCATCTTTAATAATTTGCTGAATATTGCCATTGTTGTGATTGTTACTTACCTGACCTGGGAGTTCTCGCAGGCTTACCATGCTTCGGGATGGGTATTATCAGGAGTAACATTAACCACAACGCTGGCAATTGTACTTTTTGGTGAAATCGTGCCGAAGGTATATGCCAGCCAGAACAACATGACAGTTGCCCGGCGAACGGCCCCACTAGCACAAATTGGGCTTGCTGTATTACGCCCACTGGCCATGTTGCTTGTTAATCTGAGCAACCAGGTCGATAAGCGGGTTGAGCGACGGGGCTATAAATTGTCGGTCGAAGAGCTTAGTCAGGCCGTCGAACTGACAGGCACTGATGCGACGACAGAAGAAAAAGAAATTTTGAAAGGTATTGTCAATTTCAGTAACCTGACGGCTCGTCAGGTCATGCGGGCACGACTCGACATTTCGGCTGTAGCAGACGACTTGACATTCTCTGAACTAATGACTCAGATCAATGCATCTGGTTATTCACGAGTGCCTGTTTATAAAGAATCACTGGATCAGATTGATGGGATCTTATACATCAAGGATCTACTGCCCCATATCCATGAAGATGACTCGTTCCGTTGGCAGTCCTTAGTGCGTCCTGCCTTCTTTATCCCAGAAAATAAAAAAGTTGATGACCTTTTACAGGATTTCCAGAAACGCCGGGTGCATATCGCTATTGTTGTGGACGAATATGGTGGCACACGTGGGCTGGTAACACTTGAGGATATTATTGAAGAAATTTTTGGGGATATCAACGACGAATTTGATGATGAAACGCCTGTTGGCTACCATCGTGAAGATGAGCGGACAGTAGTTTTTGAAGGTAAAGTACCCATCACTGACGTTTGCCGGGTGCTGAATGTCGATGCCACTACATTCGAATCGGTGCAGGGCGATAGTGAATCGCTGGGAGGATTATTACTCGAATTATTCAGCCGTTTGCCTAAGCCTGGTGATCAAACAACGTATGCCGGGTACACATTTTATGTGTTATCGGCCGACGACAAGCGTATTAACGAAGTCCGGGTTACGAAAGATGATCCTGCTGATAATAAAGCCTGAAATGGCGGTTCGTCAATAGGGACGGGACAAATCGGATAGTTGTCAAACCCAGAGTCCGCGACCCTGATTATAATCTTCACCAATTCGCTGTATGTCATCGGTTGAGTAGGTCAGAAAATTCTTGGCACGAAGTTGGCGTAACCGCCGTTTTTCGAGCCAGGATAAGTTACCGTCTACCAGCACCCCAAAGACAATAAGCCGCTCCAGGCTTCTACGAACTTCAACCGGGGCATTGGCAGCCTGTTCGACAAAATGACCTGTCAGTGTAGTGTTTGTGCGTAGATTGAATCGGTCTACCAGCGTTTCTGTGAGCAGAAAATGGGCGTAATTGTATTGTCGTTTCAGAATGGCAACATACTGTAAGGCTTCTAAAATAAGCGGCCTGAATTGCTCATTAGCGCCCCATTCGTCGTGAAGTTCATTGACAAATTCACGGATTGTAAGCGGAGCCATCACGCGAATCTGTGCTTCATGCAACACCTGCCAGGAGGCATATGCATTCCAAGCGGCATAAATTGGCATTCCTGCGAGATCAGTCACCTGGCGGAGAGCAAATCGGCCCAGAAAACGCTTCAGAAAAAATTTTAACGCCAGATTACTTAGTGCTGCTTTAGTAATATTTAGCAGGAAAAAGATCGTTAACCCCCAGCGCGGCATGTTCAGGTACGGATCAATCCCGAAACGAAGGATACCTCGATTTGTTTTCTCCAAAGCTGCGTCGGCAAGAGCTTGGAGATGGCGGTCATACTGTGCATCGTGAGCGCGTGGAAACTGACACACCTGCATGATTGCCTTTACACCCAGTAGATTCAGGCCAACTAAGAGATTCACTTCTATATAAACCAGCAGTAACCCGTATAGAGTCGTGACAATTGGGAGGTTATAGGTTGTTCCGAAGAGCGTTATTGGTGTATTCTGGAACAGAACAGGCCAATTGTATTGAGGTATGTAAAGGAACAGAACGCCCAGAACGCCTAGCAGAGAGGCTAAACCAAGCGTCAACGTTTTAGTACGTCGGATAACGCGACTTTCTACAGGGCTTAGTACATAAGGCTCATCAGTCGGATGCGACGTGTCGAGTGCCTGCCGTAAATAGCGCATAGCCAGATGGTCTAATGGACCAAAACTGTTGTTCGGTGGCCGGGTTGACATGATCGTAGTGTGACAGTGGATTTATTTCTACAACTAATGAACAGGTCGGGTTGTTGGCAAAAAGAAAGTAAATAATGAAAGATCAGTAAGTAATTCGTGCAGGAACGTCCATACTAGTCCAGTAATCATCTTGTTCGAAATCCGTGTTAGAGTACAATTCTACATTCAGTAAATTCAATGAGGAGAGTGCTTTACTCAGAAAGACTTACTGATGTCGGTTATGATTCGTATCCTTTTCTTCTGCTTGATAGTAGGCCAGGCTGTAGCACAGACTGTGGCCCAGCCCAAAGCTAAATCGTCTGCGCAACAGGTACGTGATGAGATGCAGGAATCTGCTCAGGCGTTTTTACAAACCTTATCGCCGGAACAGCGTCAAAAGGCTACTTTTCCGCTCGATGATGCGGAGCGGTTCAATTGGCACTTTGTGCCGAGAGAGCGTAAAGGTCTTCCCTTGAAACAGATGACTCCTGAACAGCGTCAGGCGGCAATGGCTATGCTTAAAACGGGACTTAGCCAGCAAGGATACGATAAAGCAACGTCCATTATCGATATGGAGAATGTGCTGCGTGTCATTGATAATCGCCCGCCAAATGATACGTATCGTGATCCGGAAAATTATTCGTTCACCATTTTTGGCGATCCATCAACAAAAAATCCATGGAGCTGGCGAATTGAAGGGCACCACTTGTCGCTTCAGTTTATGTCCGTAACAGGCCGGGTAATAGCGCAGACCCCCACATTTTTTGGGAGCAATCCGGGTATTCTGAAATACGACCCATCCATGGCCGATAAACGAATGGGCGATCCGCGCGTATCCGATCTGCCTCAGAAAGGCCGCGAAATATTAAAGCAGGAAACGGAGCAGGCTTTTGCTCTATTGAAAACCCTGAATCCAGATCAGCGAAAAAAGGCCGTGCTGGCTGCTGTGGCCTATCCCGAGATGGTTACGAGCAATAAACGTAGTGCTGTGCTCGAAAAAATGGATGGTCTGATGCTCTCTGAAATGACGGCTGATCAACGCAAATTGTTTTTGGGTTTATTGCAGGTTTACCTAAACAACTACCGAATTACGCTTGCCAACCAGCAAATGGCAAAACTGCAAAAAACGGGCCTGGATAGCCTTCGCTTTGGTTGGGCGGGTGATCTTACGCCTGAGTTAGGAGAGGGCAAGGGATGGTATTATCGAATTCACGGACCAACGATTCTGATTGAGTACGATAATACACAAACCAACGCGAACCATATTCATACGGTTGTGAGAGATTTAACCAATGATTTTGGGGAAGACTTGTTACGGGAGCACTACAGAACTACGGCCCACGGAAAGCCCTGAAATCGCTGGTTCAATATAGCTTCCTTAAAAAAGGTTGACTTTAGGGAAACCCTAAACTCCTTAAGGTCAACGCTTGTATAAACCTGTTTTTGGAAATTTATGGCGAATCTGATCGGCGACAGTCTGGCTGCCCACACCTTCGACGCTATTGTAGTTGGGTCCGGGATCAGTGGAGGTTGGGCTGCCAAAGAGCTTACGAAAAACGGCCTGCGAACATTAGTTCTGGAACGGGGACGGGATGTAAAACACATTACCGACTACCCCACCATGATGCTCAATCCGTGGGAAGTGGAACATCGCGGGCAGTTGCCACTCAAAGTTCGGCAGGAGAATCCGATCGTTAGTCGGAATTATGCGTTTCGGGAAGATACCATGCATTTCTTTTCGAAAGATAATGAGCAGGCTTATATTCAGGAAAAGCCGTTCGACTGGCTGCATGGATACCAGGTTGGCGGACGTTCACTAACATGGGGGCGGCAAACGCAGCGATGGAGCGATTTTGATTTTGAAGGTCCGGCCCGCGATGGTTTCGCCGTAGACTGGCCTATTCGGTATAAAGATCTGGCGCCCTGGTACAGTTATGTCGAGCGATTTGTTGGCATAACCGGTAATCGCGACGGTCTGGCAACGTTGCCCGATGGTGAGTTTCTGCCTGCGCACGAAATGTCGTGTGTGGAGACACATTTTCGAAACGAAATCGGAAAGCGTTATTCAGATCGTCATGTCATTATGGGTCGGGCGGCCCACCTAACCCAGCCAACGTCTGTTCATGCCCAGCAGGGCCGGGCGCAGTGCCAGAATCGATTACTTTGTGAGCGAGGATGTCCGTATGGCGGTTACTATAGCAGCAATGCGTCGACACTGCCGTGGGCAGCTAAAACTAGTAAATTAACTCTCAGGCCGCATTCGGTTGTTCACTCACTGATTTATGATGAGACGAAAAAGCGGGTAAAGGGCGTGCGGGTTATCGATTCAGCTACCCGCGAAATGGTCGACTATTTTGCCAACGTTATCTTTCTGAACGCATCGGCTCTCAATACAAACCTGATCCTGCTCAATTCGACGTCACATCGGTTTCCAGCTGGGTTAGGAAACGACAATGGATTGTTAGGCAAGTTCATTGCTTTCCATAGCTACCGGGGCCGTATTTCGGCAGAATTTGACGGACTGCTTGACTCAACCAACCGTAGTCAGCGGCCCAATAGCTGTTACATTCCCCGGTTTCGCAATGTCGTTAAACAGGAAACCGATTTCCTGCGCGGTTACGCGTCTACATTCAGTGCATCGCGGTCGGCTCTGCAAAACTCGGATCTGATCGGTGCATCCTTAAAAGAAAAGCTATTGGAGCGACAACTGGGGCCCTGGCAGATTGGCTCAAGCATGATGGCAGAAACTATTCCAAAAGAAATTAGCACGGTTCAGCTTGATAAAACCCAGACCGATGCCTGGGGTATTCCTCAGCTTCGCATTTCGGTTGCCTTTGACGATAACGACGAGAAGATTCTCAAAGACTTTTTTCAGCAGTTTACGGAAATGTATGCCCAATGCGGTTTTACAAATATAAAGACGCTGGACACGCAACGACGGCCGGGTAGTGAAAACCACGAGATGGGGGGTGTTCGGATGGGAAAAGATCCGCAAACTTCTCTCTTGAACAAATGGAATCAGTTGCACCATTGCACAAATGTGTTTGTAACGGACGGGGCCTGTATGACATCGACCTCTACCCAGAACCCTTCATTGACCTACATGGCGCTAACCGCTCGTGCTGCTGATTATGCCGTAAAACAACTAAAAGAAGGGAAGTTGTAGTTTAAAAAATAGTTCAGGCCGATTTTGTTGGAACGCAGGCAGCAACAGTATTCTCAATCCTCTCTTTATGAACGAACTCAATCGCCGAACCTTTTTGCAATCAACTATTGGCTTACTGGCAACCGTTGGTACGGCAACTGCCTTGAGTCCTGGCAGGCAAAAACCATTATTGGCATTTTCGACACTTGGTTGCCCGAAATGGTCTTTAGCGACCAGTCTGGAGGCCGCTGCAAAAAATGGCTACGATGCTATAGAAATCCGGGGTTTGCAGGGGGAAATGGACCTGACAAAAACGCCGGTATTCGATAATGCCCAACATATCGCCAGTACCCGGCGACTGGCTGCTGACAAAGGCGTAAAAATTATTAATCTAGGGGCCTCTACCCAACTTCATCATGCCGATCCGGTTACTCGCCAACGGCATTTAGACGAAGCGAAGCGATTCATTACACTAGCTGATGAGTTGCAATGTCCCTTTGTGCGGGTTTTCCCGGATGCGTTGCCCAAGGATCAGGAGCGTAGTGCAACGCTCGATCGAATTACGAAGGGCCTGATCGAATTGGCCGACTATGCGAAGGGAAGCGGGGTAAGTATATTGCTCGAAACTCATGGCGATGGCGTTCAGACCGACGAGCTGGTCAGCATGATGAACGGGGCTAAATCGCCAAAAGTCGGGTTAATCTGGGATGTGTTTAACATGTGGTCGGTGACCAAAGAATCGCCCGCCGATGTATACAAAAAGCTAAAACCTTATATTCGGCACACGCACATCAAAGACGCCAAATTGATTGATGGAAAATTCCATTACACCCCGCTGGGCCAGGGCGAAACACCTATTTTTGATGCGATTGCTGCGTTAGCGAATGGGGGCTATACTGGCTATTATAGTTTCGAGTGGGAGAAAACCTGGCACCCTGATCTCGAAGAACCAGAAGTTGTTTTTCCGCACTATCCGAAAGCGTTTAAGGAGTTTTATTTTTCGGACAAGATGGCTAAACAGAGCAAGTAAGGTAGGATATCAATTAGTAAATAAGTCATCAATTATAGACTATAACTAAAAATATGTGTGCCATTTAACAACTTTTAAGTCTCACAACTACTTGTTTATACGTAATTTGTGAAGATTTTTTGTTACCAATTCATGAAGAAACTCCTTATCAGCGCGTCGATCTGCCTGCTTTCTGTAGCAGCTTTGGCGCAGGAAACGCAGTGGTATCTGCGTGATAAAACCGATAGCACAGCAGGTATCAGCGTTGAGCGCACCTACCGCGAACTCCTCAAAGATCGTAAAGCTACGCCCGTAGTGGTCGCTGTGATCGATGGCGGCATCGACACAACCCATGAAGACCTGAAGCGAGTGCTTTGGATCAACCCCAAAGAAGTTGCCGGTAACGGTAAAGATGATGATAAAAACGGCTACGTTGACGATGTTCATGGCTGGAACTTCATTGGTGGGAAAGATGGCCGTAATGTTAGCTATGAAACGGCCGAAGTAACCCGGCTCTATGCTCAGCTTAAGCCAAAGTATGATGGCAAAACCCGATCTTCCTTAAAGCCGGACCAGCAAAAAGAATACGATCTATACGTAAAAACAAAAGCTGAAGTCGAAAAAAATCAGGCTCAGTACAAGGCGCAATACCAAGGGATTAGTCAGTTTTATGAACAGTATACAGCAGCCGTCACTGCCTTGAAAAAAGCGTTGAACGTAACAAAGCTGGATACGATCACACTACGAAAAGCTGCCGATACGATTACGAATGCGGCCCTGAAACGCCCTTTGATGGGTGTGTTGCGTCTATTGAACCAACAGGGGGCTGCCGACGCCGACGTGGTGACGAATGAACTTGAAAAGGCAAATGAGCAACTGAAGTCCCGCGCCGAATACAACTATAATCCTGACTTCGACAGCCGGGCCATTGTGGGTGACAATCCAAACGATCTGACACAGCGCGATTATGGCAATTCGGACATCGCTGGTCCTCGGGCCGATCATGGCACCCACGTTGCCGGTATCATTGGGGCCGATCGCACCAACAAATTAGGGGTGATGGGTATCGCTGATGCCGTTCAGATTATGGGTGTTCGGGCCGTTCCCGATGGCGATGAGCGCGATAAAGACATTGCCAATGCCATTCGCTATGCTGTGGATAACGGCGCGCAGATTATCAATATGAGTTTTGGTAAGGATTATTCGCCCCAGCGAAAAGTTGTTGAAGATGCTGAACGCTATGCGCTTTCGAAGGGCGTGCTCATGATTCATGCGGCTGGCAATGACGGTAAGGATATCGATACGGCCGCCAATTATCCGGCTCCCCGGTTTATCGATGGGTCGTCTATTCCGAATGTTATTACGGTAGGAGCGAGTGCCGAACCGAACAATGCCGATCTGGTTGCCAGCTTCTCCAACTACGGCAAACAGACTGTAGACGTTTTTGCGCCGGGTAAAGACATTTATTCGACGGTGCCGGGCAGTAAATACGAAAACAACAGCGGTACGAGCATGGCTTCGCCAGTGGTAGCGGGTGTGGCTGCGGTATTGAAATCGTATTTCCCGAAACTGACCTATGCCGATATCAAGCGAATTATCGTACAGTCGGCAACGCCTTACAAAACGAAAGTCCACAAGCCTGAATCGACCGACACGGTTGATTTTGCCAGTTTATCGAAAACAGGCGGGATCGTGAATCTCTACGATGCGGTCAAATTGGCATTGTCGCAAGAAGGCGGTTCGAGCAAAGGAAATTAAGTCGCGCAATTTTATAAAAGACGGCCAGCTATCGCTCTGTCGCGATAGCTGGCCGTTTGTTTTCGAATTTAATAGTAGTAATCTAAACAACAAGCTAGTTTCTAATAGCTTGTTGTTTATGATTTTTGTGCCTTATCAAAATTTCTTTAGCTGTATCGAGTAGTAATCGCATCACATATAAAATTACTCAGATCGTCAATTGGCTCATTGAAGTTGGCAGGAATTGACCCATGCCCAGCTAAAGAACCAGCTTTATGTGTTTTTTTAAAGAAAATACCTCCTGTTCCAAAAAAGTCACGATCACCTTTGTTCGTTTCTGAACCGGGGGCGTTTCATCCCAAATTATCTGCCCGTTTTCGTAAGTTCCCTGAATTGCAGTTAACATGGCTAAGCCGTTTTATATCAAGACAACAAAGTCTCCAGGATTGCAGTTTGTCTAACTTAAAAACTACCATATAGTGTTTGTGTCACCAATACTACAATTGTACTGAATTTATAGAGTCGACCTAAATATAGAGCCGTTTACTGTCTAAAACCTGTTGACTTTCGGGAAACTACCCCTGCCTGTTTTACGTTGTTCTTTAGAATAAGCCAATCCAACGTGACAGAAGAAAAAGCAACCGAGCTTCGGCCCGGACTTACCGATATTGACCTGACGGGTTACGACCAGATAGAAGTCCTCGGAGCCCGCGAACACAACCTGAAAAATATTGATGTCACGATTCCCCGCAACAAGCTGGTGGTCGTGACGGGTATCAGCGGCAGCGGCAAATCGTCGCTGGCTTTTGATACGATCTATGCCGAAGGCCAAAGGCGTTACATGGAAAGTTTTTCGGCTTATGCCCGTTCGTTTATTGGCGATATGGAGCGGCCTGATGTAGACAAAATCAACGGGCTGAGTCCGGTGATTTCCATCGAACAGAAAACTACCTCCAAAAACCCCCGTTCAACGGTTGGGACCACGACCGAAATTTATGACTTTCTGCGTCTGTTCTACGCCCGCGCTGGTGAAGCATTTTCTTATGTGACGGGCCGGAAAATGGAACGGCAGTCGCAGGACCAGATTATTGATACCATTCTGGAACAATATGCTGGCCAAAAACTGACCTTGCTGGCCCCAATCATTAAAGGTCGGAAAGGGCACTATCGCGAACTTTTTGTCCAGATTGCCAAGACGGGCTATACCAAAGTTCGTGTTGATGGCGTCGTGCAGGATATTGCGCCGAAGATGCAGTTGGATCGCTACAAAATCCACGACATCGAAATCGTGATTGATCGACTGGTGCCGAAAACCGAAGATCGGTACCGGTTGAGCCAGTCGATTCAAACGGCACTAAAACAGGGAAAAGGGGCCATGCAGATGCTGGATGGTGCGGGGCAACTGGTCTATTTCTCGCAGAATCTGATGGACCCGGAATCGGGTATCAGTTATGATGAGCCTTCACCGAACTCGTTTTCGTTCAACTCACCCTACGGAGCCTGTCCGGTTTGCAATGGTCTTGGGGTGGTTGAAGAAATTACAGAAGAGTCAGTTATTCCAGATAAATCATTGAGTATTAGTCGGGGAGCTATTGCGCCTTTGGGTGAGTACCGTGAGTTGTGGATTTTCAAGGAAATCGAAGCCATTCTGAAAAAGTACAAACTCAACCTCACGACGCCCGTTATTAAGTTTCCTGAAGACCTGCTCCATGCACTGATGTATGGCACGGAAGACGAAGCTGCTATACCTTCGAAAAAGGATACCGGCCGGGCCGACACTCGTGAAGACTATTACAGCTTTAAGTTTGAGGGAATTGTTAATTTTCTGAAACGCCAGCAGGAGAACAGTACAGATAAAATTCAGGAGTGGCTTAAAGATTTTATGGTCGTAAAGAGCTGTCCTGAGTGCGACGGTGCACGATTGAAAAAAGAGTCACTGTATTTCAGGATCGACCAGAAAAATATATCCGAACTGGCCCGTATGGACATTTCGGAACTGACCGCCTGGTTCGATGGACTGGAAAGTCGCCTTAGCGATCGTCAGAATACAATCGCTAAGGAAATATTGAAAGAGATTCGGAAGCGAATCGGTTTCCTGCTCGATATTGGTCTTGATTATCTTACGCTCGACCGGCCGCTACGTACGCTTTCGGGGGGCGAAGCGCAGCGTATTCGTCTGGCAACGCAGATTGGAACACAACTGGTGGGCGTGCTCTACATTATGGACGAGCCAAGTATCGGGCTGCACCAGCGCGATAACGTTAAACTGATCGATTCGCTGAAGAATCTGCGCGATCTGGGCAATACAGTGCTGGTTGTTGAGCACGATAAAGACATGATGCTCGAGTCTGACTTTATACTCGATATTGGCCCCGGCGCTGGCCGTCATGGCGGTCAGGTGGTTGGTATCGGTACGCCCGCTGAATTCATTCGAAACGGTGGCACAACCGCCGATTATTTAAGCGGCCGCCGGAACATCGAAGTGCCGTCCGAACGCCGTAAGGGGAACGGTAAGTTTCTGATAATCAAGAACGCAACAGGAAATAATCTCAAAAACGTAACGCTCAAACTGCCACTTGGCCGGATGGTTACCATCACGGGTGTGTCGGGTAGTGGTAAATCGTCGCTGATTCACGAAACACTGTTTCCGGTTTTGAATCGCCATTTCTATAAATCGAAGCGCGAACCACTGCCGTTCAAATCGGTAGAGGGCCTGGAATATCTTGACAAGGTTATCGAAGTAGATCAATCGCCAATCGGTCGGACACCTCGCTCGAATCCAGCGACTTATACCGGGATGTTCTCTGAAATCCGGACGTTATTTGCCGAACTCCCTGAAGCGAAAATCAGAGGTTATAAACCCGGTCGGTTCTCGTTCAACGTGAAAGGCGGTCGTTGTGAAGATTGCGAGGGAGCGGGTATGAAGAAAATAGAAATGGAATTTCTGCCCGATGTGCATGTCATGTGCGAAACCTGCAAAGGCAAACGATTCAATCGTGAAACGCTTGAAGTGCGGTTTAAGGGTAAATCCATTGCCGATGTGCTCGATATGACGGTTGAGCAGGCACTTGATTTCTTCGCCAGTCAGCCGAAAATTCTGCGTAAAGTAACGACACTGAACGATGTAGGGCTGGGTTACATCACGCTTGGTCAACATGCTACTACCTTATCGGGCGGTGAAGCGCAGCGTGTAAAGCTCGCCGAAGAGTTGTCCAAAAAAGATACGGGCAAAACGCTATACATTCTGGACGAACCGACCACCGGGCTGCACTTTCAGGATATTGCGCACCTGCTCGATGTGTTGAATAAACTCGCCGACAAAGGCAATACAGTACTGATCATCGAACATAATCTGGACGTGATCAAAGTTTCCGATCACCTCATTGATCTTGGTCCCGAAGGCGGAAATAAAGGGGGCAACATCATTGCCGAAGGAACGCCCGAAAAGGTAGCCGAAGTGAAAGGAAGCTATACCGGGAAGTTTTTGAAAATGGAGTTGGCGGGATAGGAAGACAGAAAAGCTGTTATCTTCGTTGCACTTAATACAGCCTGAGAAAACAGTTTTATGCGTAACCCACTCTTTTACATTTTACTCCTCGTGTTGGTCTTGCTTGACGGCTGGCTCCTGGCGCACCCCAATCTGATTGGTCAGGCTGGGGTGTTCTTTTTTGATTATACAGCGATCGAAACCTTTCCGAAAGCGATCGGCTCGGTTGCTCTGGTTGTTGGAGCATCACTTCTGATAACCTGGATTGCCGGACGGCTTAGCCAGCCACTGGCTATTGGTATAACCGTTGCACTATTGGCTGCATCTGTCTACTATCTGTTTCAGAGCTTTACACAATACAATACAGGCGTTTACAAGCTTACAGGAGCGGGTTTTCGAGCCGGAGCTATTTTGCTGCCGGGATTAGTCGTTCTCGTATTTGGGAAAGGTGTTTGGGATGCAATTAATACAAAGCGTAGTTAATCGATCAATACCAGATAGGTAGTGGTGAAGAGGAGTCAAATGGCTCCTTTTTGCGTATTTTTGGTTTTACAATGAACCTTACTTCATGAACAGACTCTATCTTCTGGTTGTATTCTGCTTACCTAGTACTCTTTTTGCTCAAACTGCTTATTTATTACGCCCCGACCGTGTTTTCGATGGTGAAACCATGCATGAAGGCTGGGTCGTACGGGTAAAAGGCGATAAGATCGAAGCGGCTGGACCTCCTTCTTCGGTTTCTGCAAGCGGGGCCGACGTTTCGATTGTCGACTTAAAAGGTGCAACCTTGTTGCCCGGCCTGATTGAAGGCCACTCCCACCTCTTGTTGCATCCCTATAATGAAACACCCTGGGACGATCAGGTCCTGAAAGAGGCCCGGTCGCTGCGGGTAGCGCGGGCAACCGTTCATGCGCAGAAAACGCTCTTGGCGGGTTTTACGACCGTGCGTGATCTGGGTACTGAAGGTGCCGATTATGACGACGTAGGACTCAAACAAGCCATTAATCAGGGCATTATTCCCGGCCCACGTATGATCGTGGTCACGCGTGCGCTGATTGCAACGGGCAGCTATGCCCCCAAAGGTTTCAGTGCCGATATCGATATACCCCAGGGAGCCGAAGAAGCCGATGGACATGATGTGTTGATTCAGGCTGTTCGGCGGCAGATCGGTAAAGGAGCGGATGCCATAAAAATATATGCCGATTACCGCTGGGGACTCATGGCCGAAGCTCGACCGACCTATACTGTTGATGAAATTAAGCTTATTGTCGAGGTGGCTAAAAGCAGTGGGCGCGCGGTAGTAGCGCATGCCAGTACCGCCGAAGGTATGCGCCGGGCTATTCTGGGTGGTTGCGAAACTGTAGAACACGGAGACGCTGGCACCCCCGATATTTTTGCGCTTATGAAACAACATGGAACCGCGCTTTGCCCAACGCTGGCCGCCGGTGATGCCGTTAGCCAGTATCGTGGCTGGAAAAAAGGCCAGGACCCTGAGCCTGTGCGTATCCGTGAGAAGCGTGTAACGTTTAAACAGGCACTCGATGCGGGCGTAACGATCTGTGCCGGGGGCGATGTGGGTGTGTTCAGCCATGGCGACAATGCCCGTGAATTGAGCATGATGGTCGATTATGGAATGAAACCACTCGATGTATTGCGATCGGCTACGTCGGTCAATGCTGATGTATTTCACCTGGCCGACCGTGGGCGGGTTAAGGCGGGGTTACTGGCTGATCTGGTCGTTGTAGAAGGCGATCCAACAAAAACAATTGCCGATTTACGTCGCGTTCAGGCAGTTATGAAAGGCGGTATTTTCTATAAACAATAGAGAAAAACTTATTGTGCTTTCTACCTGTTACATTTTAATACAAAGGTAATGCGGCTTTTTTCACATAATTTCATCCGCCGTTTGGGTTTTTGGCTTAATTTCGCCCGGCATGGACGTGCTCCGGTGCTCGACAGGCTCCTAATTCGTTATTTCTGAATACTCTACCCTGATTTTTTGTATGGCCAACACTGCTGAACTTACTGTCGATGGTAAATCGTACCAATTCCCGACATTTGAAGGAACGGAACACGAAAAAGCCTTCGACATCTCCAACCTCCGTGACCAAACCGGCTACGTTACCTTAGACCGGGGCTATAAAAACACCGGTGCCACAAAGAGCGCTATTACGTTTCTGGATGGTGAGCAGGGTATCCTGCAATATCGGGGCTACTCGATTGAAGACTTAGCTGCCAAAGCGTCGTTTCTGGAGGTTGCTTATCTGCTTATCTACGGTGAGTTGCCGACTAAAGAGCAATATGCTCAATTTGAAAACGGTATCCGCCGTCATACCCTCGTTAATGAGGATATGCGGAAAATTTTTGATGGATTTCCGGTAAATGCCCACCCAATGGGTGTTTTATCGTCACTGGTGAGTGCCATGAGCGCTTTCTATCCTGATTCGCAGGACGAAAAGAATGATCCGGCTCTGCATATTGTGCGGTTGTTAGCCAAACTGCCAACAATTGCTACCTGGTCGTATAAGCGTTCGTTAGGGCATCCGACCAATTATCCCAAAAATAACCTCGACTACATTCCGAACTTCCTGAATATGATGTTCGCTCTGCCAGTAGAGGATTATAAAGTCGATCCCGTTGTTGCTGAAGCGTTAAACGTTCTGCTTATTCTGCACGCCGATCACGAACAAAACTGTTCGACCTCAACCGTGCGGCTTGTTGGTTCGTCGCAGGCAAATATCTATTCGTCTATTTCGGCAGGTATTAGTGCATTATGGGGCCCATTGCACGGTGGTGCCAATCAGGAAGTCATTGAAATGCTTGAAGCCATCAAAGCCGATGGTGGCGATGTCAGCAAGTACGTTGATATGGCGAAAAATGCCAAAACAACGGGCTTTCGTCTCTTTGGCTTTGGTCACCGCGTTTATAAAAACTTCGATCCTCGTGCCCGAATCATCAAGAAAGCGGCCGATGATGTGTTGAACAAACTCGGTGTCAATGATCCGGTTCTGGAAATTGCCAAAGGACTGGAAGAAGCTGCTTTGCACGACGAATATTTCATCCAGCGTAAATTGTATCCGAACGTTGATTTCTATTCCGGAATCATCTATCGGGCGCTGGGCATTCCAACGAATATGTTTACGGTGATGTTTGCTATTGGTCGTCTGCCGGGCTGGATTGCGCAATGGAAAGAAATGCGTGAACAGAAAGAGCCAATCGGACGCCCTCGCCAGATTTATACCGGGGCTACACTTCGGGAATTCAAGGCGATTGACCAACGCTAACAAAAAGGGAGTCAGTACTTGACTCCATCTTTTTACAGGAAAGCCCAGCTATGCAGTTGGGCTTTCCTGTTTTATGACCTTTACGTTTAAAAGGTAAGCAGTCCAACACCGAAGGAGCCGATCAGAAAAATCGTTGCGACAAACCAATACATCACACTGAGCAGGAGAAACTTCAAAACTGTTTTACCCCATGATTGCTGGTAAACCCGTTTTAGCGACAGTAAAAAATACAGCCAGCATATCCACAACGTCCAACCCAGAATGGAAGTGGTTACTTTGGGATTTGCGAAATAAGTAGAGAGTAAGACTAATGAAAAAATCAGGAAGAGTACGGTATGAATATGGACAGAAAAGATCAGGTGTTCGTAATAATACCGCCCACGTCGAAAATAGATTAAAAGTAAAAAAACAGCCACAAATGGCATGAGGATGAACATGACGATCGAAAGGTTCTTCGTGCTGGCGTGTAGAAACTTCTCTGTATTTTCGCCTTTACCTAAATGTGCAAGTTTACCCTGTCGCCGATAGAGCTTTCTCATGAACCAGTTTGGCGTGTCGCCTTCGGCCCGAATGAGCGAGTCTATCTCAACATCGGGCATGTGGCTTAGCTTCTCTTCATATTCATCCCGTTCGGCATCTGTTTTAAATTCTTTGCTACTAAGGGTAGGCCCAAAACTAAACGACACTTTGGGGTTAGCCGGAACAAGCTCAATTAACTCCCGAAGCTTTGCTCGGTTCGAGTCTGCCAGGGTTAGTTTAGCTTTGGTCAACAATGAGTCCAGTTGGTAGGGTTGAAGTCGTTTAATGCGACGGGATGTTCGGGCCAGACCCACCGAATCCACCAATGTGTTAAAGTCGATCCTGGTCGCTATTTTGTGCAGACCACGACTATCCAATAGGCTATCGTTGTTAATCAGACCCTCCAGATCAACCTTTATTCCTGTGTCACGATCGGTCGTATCAGCATCTGTTTGATTGGTAGAATTCCCATTCATCCGCCTGAGGCTTTCCTCTAACTGATGATCAGCAAATTTGCCGATCAGGAAAAAAAAGATAACGCTCACAAAAACATACAACCTGGCTGGTGGTACATACCGTGCCCGCTTCCCTTCCAGAAATTCGGCGGTCATTTTGCCCGGCCGCGTGAAAATTGCTTTTAATGAGTTCCATAATTTATTGTCGAAGTGGGTGATACTTTCAACAAACTCATAGAAAATATGGCCAAGTGGCAGTTTGACTTCGTGGTTTTCCTGACCACAGTTCGGGCAGAAATTGTCTTCCGGACCTAAGTCTGTGCCACAGTTCGGGCAGACGGTGAGTTTGTTGTGATGATTCGACATTGCCTGGTTGCTTGGTTGAGGCTGGTGTATCAGCAGCCACATCCGGGTGGGTGTGTAGGCGAACTAAAGCGTAAACCGGGCAGCCGTAATGCCTTCCGATCTGGATACTCACTTGCAAAAATAAAAAAAGAGGTGGCCGAGAAAACCCAACCACCTCATTCTAGAAAGAATAATAAAACTTAATCGTCGATTTCGCCTTCGTCGTCGGCTTCAGTGGCTGCCAGAACCGGATCGAGCAGGGCCTCCTGATCATCAGCGATTTTTGCCCGAATTTTTGCTTCCAGTTCAGCCATCAGTTCGGGGTTATCGAGCAGTAACTCTTTAACGGCATCGCGTCCCTGCGCAAGACGGCTGGTGCCATACGAGAACCATGAACCCGACTTTTTAACGATCTCCATTTCAACAGCGAGGTCAAGGATTTCGCCAACTTTTGAGATACCCTGACCATACATAATGTCGAATTCAACAACTTTAAATGGAGCCGCCAGTTTGTTTTTAACGACTTTCACTTTGGTCCGGTTACCCACAACGTTGTCGGCGCCTTCTTTGATTTGGCCAATGCGACGAATATCGATACGGACCGAAGCGTAGAATTTCAGAGCGTTACCACCGGTTGTTGTTTCAGGGTTACCGAACATCACACCAATCTTTTCGCGAAGCTGGTTAATGAAAATGCAGCAGCAGCCTGTTTTATTGATGGTACCAGTCAGTTTGCGCAACGCCTGCGACATCAGTCGTGCTTGCAGCCCCATTTTGCTTTCGCCCATTTCGCCTTCGATTTCGGCTTTTGGTACAAGTGCAGCTACTGAGTCAATAACGATAATGTCGATAGCACCCGAACTGATCAGGTGTTCCGCAATTTCGAGGGCTTGTTCGCCATTATCAGGTTGCGAGATAAGCAGGTTTTTCGTGTCGATGCCAAGCTTTTCAGCGTAGACCCGATCAAAAGCGTGCTCAGCGTCGATAAATGCAGCCAGACCACCAGCTTTCTGTGCTTCGGCGATGCAGTGCATCGTCAGCGTGGTTTTACCTGATGATTCAGGACCATAAATTTCAACAACTCGACCACGCGGCATTCCACCAATACCCAATGCCAAATCAAGCCCTAGTGAGCCCGTCGAAATGACAGGAACATCTACGACTTTGCTTTCGCTCAGGCGCATTACAGTGCCTTTCCCAAAAGCCTTATCTAACTTTTCAATAGTGGTTTGCAGGGCCTTTAACTTGTTGTCATTAGCAGATGCTGTGGCTTGCGCCGTATCTGATTTTGCCATGTTAGGATGGTTGTTTTAAACAGATAAAATTAACCAAAATTGGCCGGATTACCAAACGGTTTTTTGAAATAGTTGATGATTGGGAATGGCCGGTATGGTAAGCTGAAAGTAAGCCCCATCAGCCTTGATGCACAGCCCTATAGCTTCATTTATGTTGCGCTGATATAGCGTCTTTGATGGGCTTTAATTCCTTGTCAATCAGTTTTTTGATGGATTTTTGTGCTGTTGTGCTCATCTCTTTGGCTGCAGTAGGAGATAAGTACCAGCCAAGCGGATACTGATGACCTGTAGAACGGTCAAGCGCAATATTTACATACGAAAAATGAAGTTCGTTTTCCGAATCATTTATGCCTTTTTTTAGCGTGTAGGCAACCAGCTGATCGAGCGTA
This sequence comes from Spirosoma aureum, assembly GCF_011604685.1. NCBI lineage: Bacteria > Pseudomonadati > Bacteroidota > Cytophagia > Cytophagales > Cytophagaceae > Spirosoma > Spirosoma aureum. The sequence continues at coordinate 1,491,245 of NZ_CP050063.1, forward strand.
AGGCCCTGTCGTCCAGTGGCGTTTAGAAAGCCTGTCAATGGCTCACTTAAAAAGCGAAAAGTAGTCGTTGAACTGGCATTATCACTGGCTTGTCCATTGCGTAGAAAAAGGAGGTAGTACTGAACATTATAGTGACTATTCGGCGGGCTATTTAATCGCTGTAAACTTCGAATAAGTTGTACACTGGTCATGATACCCGTATTTTCCACATAGCCCCCGTCAATCAGGTGAAATGCGGGTTGGCAGCTTGGTTTCATGTTGGGTAACTGACCTTCAACGCGCCCTCCGCTGGTTACGAAAGGGAAGCGTGCACAAAGGAAAGTGGCCGTTTTGAAAGGTAAGTCGGACTGGATAGTCGAGAATAAATCGACTACATCATAAAACGGATGAACTGGATTTTGAGCATTCTGTGGTAGCGACGGCTCATTGCCCAGATTTATGGGGGACAATATCGCTTTCTGACCCGTTTCGGCTACGGACGAGTTCAGAAAAACCAACGGAAAATGGGTTTGGGGACGCCCTGACGAATCACGCCAGATTTTCAGGAAGGATTGGCTAAGCAGGTTCCTTACAGAATCGCTATGACTGGATATTGTTGAAAAGGCTGCGTTTTCCCAGGCGTCTTCCAGCCATCGGTTACGGTCTAATGATGGTATAGGGCCTGGCGAAAAGTTGTGAATGCCTCCGCGAAAGAGCATAGAGGCTGTTGTGGGCGAAATGAGGTCCTGCGAAATAACATCCTGGGCTTCATTACCAACAAAAGGTAATGTATCGCTGAAGGATACTGCCTTTGCTCGCTGCAAGGCCACATACGTTGCGGCACCTACTCCCCCACCAGATACGCCACTAATGCCAAACACATAATGACTAAAACCAGGGATAAGCACGTCGAGCTGATGTAAACAGGCCGTTGTCCAGGAAGCTGCCCGAATGCCCCCTCCCTCACTGGCTACAATAATGACAGGAAGTGGGATTGAATCCGTTGGATTTTTTCGGTCTTTGTACCATTGACTGAAATACTGAGGAATTGTAGGACGACTGCTAACGATTGAAGCACTGTCGGGTGTTTGTCGAATCGTACTGTTGTCGTTAAACATAGAAACGATAAAAGTATATACGGCTAGGCCAAGAATTAATGGGTAGAGCGGGAGTTTATTAAACTGAATGAGTAATGTTCCCAGGTAGGCAATAACACATAGCCATAATAATAAAACAGCGTGTAGCCCGAAGAATTGCGCGACGGCGAGCCCTGTTGGCGGAATGAAAATGAGCAGCAGTATATTTAATAGCCCCTGACCATACAGCATACTCCCTGGAATCAGGCGTACCAGCAAAGCATAGTCCTGTGTAGGTGTGGTAGACGTGAACAACAACATGTCGGTTTCTTCACTGGGCCGGTGGTATTTGCTAAAGATGTAGACCGTGATAATACCCGATAGTACTAGCACGGTGATGAGTAAAAAAAACTGGTAAACGTGTGAGATTGCGCCTTGCTCGTTGAGTGGCAAGTCACCATAGCTTTTCATAAAGGCCAAAAACGTAATTACAAACGGGAGGGCCACAAAAACCAGTGGTAAGGCCTGGACAAACCGAAAGTCACCCGAATGGGCCATTAACGTTCTCGTTGTTTGTGTTGTGGTGGCATCGGTCGCCAGAATATTGGCTAGTTCAAGCCCTTTTATCGGTTTGAGATAGAGTAAAATTTTACTGGTAACATAAAACATAGCACTTAAGCCTACTAACGTCAGCAAAAAACAGAATATGGTACCGGCAATCTTAAGGCTATTGGTAGAAGATAGCCAGAGAAAGAAGATTTCATCAAATTGATCCAGATTGATGATAATGCTCATGAACAAAAGCAGATAAAGCAGGAATTGAACGCCAAGGACGCTACTCCAGAAGGTTAGAAGCCATCGGAAAGGCCCACCGTTTGAAGGTGGCGGTTCGTCGGGATTAGTTGACCCACCTGACTTTTGCGATCCATCTGGTTTACTGGGATCTTCTGGCTTACCCGGCCTGTCAGAGCTTATCGAATCAGATGATTTACCACGATTCCTTTGGTTCACGCCTTTTGAATGACTGATATTTTCCTTCTCAACGGCTTCTTTATATTGCTGTTGAACGGTAATCATATAGTCTTGCTGACTTTTGGCATGATTTTGTAGATTATCCCGTTTGGCGCTGAATGCGTTTTTTTTAGTTGGCCACAGTTCAATAAATGAATAAAGAATGCCTAGTGGATGTAATAGAATGTACCAGATAGCAGTAATAACCGGAAGAAACTTCAGACTTACGATTATTGTCCATATCCAGCGAAGCCACTCCGGAATGGAATTTATTCCTATATAAAGCCAGGTGCTTAGAACAGTATTTTCGATTAAATCGGCAGTCATTCCAACCAGCACAAAAAGAGCCAGCTTTAGACCTAACTGACGCATCAAACGGGCTGTCGGCGTATCGAGTTTAGCGCCATCATTACCAATCACGAAAAGGGACGTATGGGCGAAAAGTGAGCACCATGTGATCAATGTAAAGCCATAGATGAAAATAAAGAATGTATCGACTATGAGCTCTAGCTGAGCTAATTGTCGTTTGTCGGGCCCCCATTTCTGAATCGTTAGAAAAGGAGATTGGCCACCGAACGCTAATTTTTGGCTTAAAGTCTGAATGGGATATTCACCAAAAGGAGCTTCCAGAAAAAGCAGGACCGATGAGATGACTAACGACAGTACTAAAAGCAGAACGCGATACCGATAACCTAATTTGAGAATAGTGTCGATATGAAACCAGGAGTCAGAATCATCGTCCGATTTTGGTGAATTTTGGGGGAGGGAGGCAACCATGTGAAAGGGAGGGAAAGGTGTATATAAATATTGATAATCAGTATTTTAAAATCAAGAGTTGTTCCCCCGGCCGCCAACTTTATGCGTTCGTTTTTAGGGAACGGTTGGTTTGGAAATAAAAACGGGCGTACCCTAATAGTGGGTACGCCCGATAGTAACAATAGCAAACTAAGGAAATTAAATAACAGAATCAGCCGTGGCCGATTGTGACTGCGGTTGAGTTGGTTGAGGTTTTTGCGGAGCGGTTTGCTGTCCACCCGGATAGGCTGGATTCGTACCGTAAGGCGAAGGGGGAGGGCCCACCACTTCTAAACCAGTGATGTAGTATTTCGTCTCGCCATTCCACGGAAATTTTAGGATCTTTTCTTCATAGTGGAGCGTAACGCGCTGCCCGGTTTTCACCGCATTGGTAATCTGTTTCGCTACTGCTTCATCTTTAACAGAAAAATCGAAATACTGCGGAGTGAGCGAGCCTGTTTCGCCGGAGAATCCACCAACATTGAGAACACCTTCGTAGGTTTTAAAAAGATAACCCCGACGGCTAAATTTAGAGATCGTACCGGCTCGTTCTCCATCGCTGAAACTCCAGCCGGTAAGTGCATACAGAACACCAAAAACAACTAATAAAAATAACAGGAAGTACAGTAACCCTCGCATGGACTTGGTTGGTTAAGTTGCGGTTTTATACCGTGCAAATAGACGAAATTTTTGTATATGTTCAGTAAACAGAACGGAGTCTGGCAGGAATTGTTCGTAAAAAGGCTGCTGCCTGACGGTGGGAAGCGCCAGAAGTCTCCTTAAATTTACTTAGCCCGGATTGCAATAACAGGATCGAGCCGGGCCGCCGAAAAGGCAGGAATGATGCCTGACAGAATACCGATCACGCTCGATACGCCTAAACCCAGTATAATGTTGCCCGCTGTCAGGTGGAGTTCCAGACTGCCTAGCTGCATAAAGGAAAGCAGGTAAACCAGCGCTATACCCGCTAAACCACCGACTAAACTTAGCAGAACAGCTTCAAACAAAAACTGGAACAGAATAAAGTAATTCTTTGCGCCCAGCGATTTCTGAATACCAATAATGTTGGTTCGTTCTTTTACACTGACGAACATGATATTGGCAATGCCAAAGCCACCAATCAGAATTGAAAAGCCGCCAATAACCCAACCCGCTACAGTTAATACCGCAAAAATGCCGCTAATGGCCTGTGCAGCCGCTTCAGGTCGATTAATGGCAAAGTTATCGTCCTGGGTTGGGCGAACTCCCCGTCGGGTACGTAACAAGCCCTTGATTTCGCTTTCCAGTTCGAGCAACCCTTCGTCGTCATCGTATCCTTTAATCGCAATATCAATACTGGGGTTGATGGAATGGAACATTTTTGAAAACGCGCCGTAGGGAATGAGGCATTTAATGTCGGGGTTGCCGCCAAAGTTGACAAGGCTTTCGCCTTTCTTCTCCTGAACGCCAATAATGGTAAAGTTCATGCCATTTATCTTAAACGATTTACCGACAGGTTCTTCAGCAGGAAACAGATTCTCCGCGACATCAGCGCCAATAATGGCTACGTTGCGGGCCACATCAATTTCCTGTTGGGTGAAGTAGCGCCCACTGGCGACGGCAACCTCAGAAATTTTATTGTACTCGAATGTCGTTCCCTGAATCAGCGACATCATGCTGTTATTGTTGTGCTTGACCGTAATTCGGCCTTTAAAATCCATCGCTACTATAGCCTGTGCATTTTCGAGCTTGTCGGCCAGAAATTTATACTCTTTAAAGGATGGTTCAGGGCGCTGAAAATACTTCCACCACTGATATTCACCCTCAAATGACCAAGGCCATTTCTGTACGTAAACGACCTTATCGCCGATAAATGAGAGGCTATCCTTGATATTGCGTTCCAGTGAATCGACCAGCGTAAAAACGGCAATAATCGCAAAGATCCCGACGGTTACGCCCAGCAGTGAGAGGGTTGTACGAAGGAGGTTGGAGCGCAGAGCCTGCCACGCAAACCGAAAACTTTCTAATACCTGACGAAGAAACCGCATGGTGTTTTATGGTTCTGGCAGACTTTAATCTGGCGAGAGTAACAAAGAAATAAATAAAATGCTTCCCTGCCCAATCATTTCGGACAAGTACAAGATTCTGACGGATAAATGGTTGTCACTAATCGTAAATCGTGCTTTCAAATGCATGTAGCGTTAACAAGTTTGTCTGAAACGGTAGCGTCGGCTGATTCGTAAAAGGGGCCTTAAGCAAGCAGCTTGTTTGCCGATATAACGCGCTCAGGTAAAGCAATTTTTGTAGTTTAGGGGTTTACAACCGCCTAACCGGACCCCCGTATGAAAAAAAATAGTATTTATTATCCTTCCCTAATACTGTTTGCCCTTACTGTTGCTTCCTGCAAAACCCAGGCTCCGTCTACTACTTCCAGTTCAAAAGTAGAGCAGAGCCAGGGAGTTTATCAATATCGCGACGAAGATCCAACCGTAAAGCCATTTTTCTCCAACCGGCAAGGTGTTATTGGGCGGAATGGTATGGTTGCCTCCGCGCATCCCGAAGCCTCTCAGGTCGGTCTGGCTATTCTGCAGGCGGGCGGTAATGCTGTCGATGCTGCCGTGGCGATTCAGTTTGCGCTGGCTGTCGTGTATCCTGGAGCGGGCAATATTGGGGGGGGAGGATTTATGGTATATCGGGATAATGCAGGGAAAGCGTATACGCTCGATTATCGCGAAAAGGCCCCCGGTAAGGCCAGCCAGAACATGTACCTCGATTCGCTCGGTAATGTTCGGCAGGGATTAAGCATTAGTGGTCACCTGGCGAGTGGCGTACCCGGATCAGTGGACGGTATGGCCGAGGCCCACAAACGGTTCGGTAAATTACCCTGGAGCCAGGTCATACAGCCTGCTGTTGATCTGGCCGCCAAAGGGTTTGCGCTCACCGAGCGGGATGCATTAGGGTTAAACCGAATCAAAACGGATCTGAATACGATCAACCCCGACAAAACCTACTTCCTGAAAAGCACAGCACCAGCAGACACGGTTACCTGGCATAAGGGAGACCTATTGATTCAGGCCGATCTGGCTAAAACGCTGCAACGGATTCAGGCGCAGGGGCGGGCCGGGTTCTACGAGGGTGAAACAGCGCGGCTGGTTGCCGAAGAAATGCAGCGCGGGAAAGGCCTGATTACTGAAGAGGACCTTAAAAATTATCATTCTGTCTGGCGCGACCCGATTCAGGCAAAATACAAAAACTATAATGTTATCACGATGCCACCGACCTCAAGTGGGGGCGTAGCGCTCGTGCAGCTGATGCGTTTTACAGAACCTTATCCGTTGCGTAAATGGGGCTGGAATCGTGATTCAACGGTGCAGGTCATGATTGAAGCTGAACGTCGCGTGTATGCCGACCGGGCTAAGTTTTTAGGTGATCCCGATTTTGTGAAAGTACCGGTTGACAAGCTAATGAGCCCGGATTATCTCAGCACGCGCTGGACAGATTTCTCGTTCGCTAAAGCAAGCGATAGTAAAACCGTAAAAGGGGGCATGATTCCCGGCTACGAAAGCCTCGAAACGACTCATTTTTCGATTGTCGACAAAGAGGGCAATGCCGTCAGTATTACCACAACGCTCAATGGTGGTTATGGAAGCCGGGTCGTGGTGGGCGGTGCTGGTTTCTTCATGAATAACGAGATGGACGATTTCAGTGTTAAACCGGGTGTCCCGAATATGTTCGGGTTGATTGGTAATCAGGCCAACGCCATTGCGCCCAACAAACGAATGCTTTCGTCCATGACACCCACTATTCTGGAAAAAGATGGTAAGTTGTTTATGGTAGTTGGAACACCGGGTGGTTCAACTATCATAACCTCGGTTTACCAGACTATTCTGAACGTAATCGAACACGGTATGACCATGCAACAGGCTGTCAATGCCTTGAAATTCCACCATCAGTGGCTTCCTGATAAGACTACATTTGAGAATGGGGCTTTCTCCGATGCGACTGTTCAGGCGCTGCAAAGTCGTGGCTATATACTCGAAAAACTGACGAATACCCTTGGCCGGATGGATTGCGTGCTGATTCGCCCCGATGGTTCGTATGAAGGTGCATCGGACCCACGAGCCGATAATACCGCAAGAGGATATTAAGAACCAATAACGCGGGCGATTCGAATCGCCCGCGTTATCTATCAGTTAGTCCAGCACATTTTTCAATTGTTTGGCTTGCTTTTTATGTTTCTCGTCGTCGTCTAAAAGCTTTCTGGCAAAGGTTTTAACAGCATCATTAGGAGCATGATCGCGGAGATCGTCGGCAGAATCGAGCGCATCATCGTTTAAGCTGATCATGTTTTCGAGGTATTGTAAATCGAATTCAGTACCAGCTTTCATACCGGTTAGTTTACCTAAATGACCATTACTTTTGTCGGAGAGCCCGGTCGGCAACGTAACGTTCATTTGTTTGGCAAGCGATTGTAAGGTTTTGTCGTCTTGCTGGTGATCGTTCATGACCTGTTGTGCATACGCTTTCACTTCGGGATTGGTGGCTTTTTTGAGCGCAACCTTGCTCAGTTCGAATTCGGTCAGGCTGCTATTGGCCAGCTCGACCATATTTTTACTGACGCCTTTCGCTTCTTCTTTCGCGTCATTGCTGACCGCGATAGCCTGTTTGTCGATTTTGTCATTGTTGATTTTCTCGGCTTTTTCTGTGTTGTCGCTGCCTGATGAGCATCCATACGTGAGCATGAGGCCGACGAGTACTATTGCGAGTGAGGTAGTGGGTTTCATGGTGTTGGTTCGGTTTTGCTGTTTTTAGGCTTTCGCTTTGAGCCGTCGCCTGGAGTCGTGCTACGGTTTGTTTGCGCATATTAGTAACTGTGGCACGGCTCCAGGCGACGGCTCAAAGCGAAAGTCGTGGTTTTATGACAACTCACTTTCAGGGCTCTTGTTTTTAGGGAGCTTGCAGCAACGTCAGCCAGGCATCTTTAACGTTGTTTTCCGCCAGCAACTGTTTCGCTCGCAGATGCAATAAATCCGGTAAATATTGACAACCGTAGCGTGCTTCATCAATTAACTCCTTCAATTGGTCTGACGCTCCGAATGCGCTTACTTCGTCGGCAGTTGGCAGGGCTATTGAACTGCCTAATTTGCCCAGATCGTTGCCCGACAGAATCGTACTATTCCGGATAGAATGAGGAATCTGATCGATACCAATACCGATTTTAGGCCGGGCTACTTCAAAGAGTGCGTCGCCATGAGCTCGGGCGTACCAATCGCCCCCCATACGGCCAATCAGGTCAAGGCGATGAGGGTCAATGGCACCGGCTTCATTGAAAATCGTGTCGTGAATGTGCGCCATTACGACCTCACAAATGACCAGATAGCCTGCGCCGGGAGTCTCATGAGCGGGCCGTTCATTCGTTGGAATAAGCTGCCGGACTATACACTCGAATGCTGCTGGTGACTCGGCAACCCTGGGTGGGCGAACCTGATCGGAGGGAATCGCCGTAAAGCCCGCTTTGTCGAATTCATTGATACCACGCTCAAACTCCGCACTAGCCAATGACACCTGCTCGACCATGGCGTAGTTGACGATGTTGATGACTACTTCGCCAACTTCTTCCAGATTCAGGAGCGTATGTTTTTTGTGGCCATGCCGATTGATACTTGGGGCAAAAACCAGTGTGGGTGGGTTATAACCAAATACGTTGAAGAAACTGAACGGACTAAGATTAACCTGGCCTTTAGCATCGATAGTGCTGGCAAAAGCAATTGGGCGCGGGCCAATCGTGCCGATCATGTACCGATAGAATTCGCTGGGTTGCAGGTCGGCCGGATTTATGGTTTTAATCATTTCGGGAAATGAATGGTAGGTCAATTAAACTACTCCTGTTTTGGGCTAATCGTTCCTGACACTTCGCCCAAATCAACCCGAATCCCATCCGAAAGGCCCCATCCCCGTAAAATCAGGTTGTCGCCATCCTCTAAAAATGTACGTGTCGTTTGAGTTGACAAATGAAGAGGCCGCGTACCATTCCAGCTGAGTTCGAGCAGAGAGCCGTATGAACCGGGTGTAGAGCCAGAAATGGTGCCCGTAGCCAGCACATCACCAATGTTAAGGTTGCATCCACCCACCGTATGATGAGCAATCATTTGCGCAAAACTCCAATACAGATTCCGGGCGTTTGTGCGGCTAATCACAACATCGTCGCCAGTCGCTGTGCGTAAAATGACTTCTAATTCCAGGTCAAAGTGGGCAGCTTTTGCACAACGCAGATAGGAGAGGGGTATTGGTTCCTGCTGGATGCCCGGAACACGAAAGGGTTCCAGTTCGTCGAGCGGAACAACCCAGGCAGATAGGCTCGATGCAAAATTTTTCCCAAGGAAAGGCCCTAGCGGCTGGTATTCCCAACGCTGAATGTCACGGGCCGACCAGTCATTAAAAAGCGTTAGGCCGAAAATGTAATCTTCAGCATCATCGACTGCGATCGAATTACCTAGTGCATTGTTTTTGCCGATAATAAGCCCCAGTTCAAGCTCAAAGTCCAAAGCTTTTGATGGGCCAAAAAGGGGCTGATTATCAGGCCCTAAGTACTGTCCATTTGGCCGCTGAATAGGCGTGCCGGATACCACAATAGAGGAGGCTCGCCCGTGATACGCCACAGGTAAGTGCCGGTAGTTGGGCAGTAGAGGTTCGGCATTAGGCCGGAACATACGACCGACGTTTTCGGCGTGGTGAATGCCCGCATAAAAATCCGTGTAGTCGCCAATACGCACGGGCAAATGCATCCTGGCCCGCGATTCGTCAATGAAAACCTGCTCGTGAACGTCTTTGAAAGCAGCGTTTTCATCACTTAACAACTCAATCAGGCGTTGTCGAATAAGCCGATGTCTTGGTTTTCCTAAAGCAATAAACTCATTCAGAGCCGGTTGAGCGAAAACTGCCGGATCAATAGCCAGGTCGTTAAAATAGCCCAACAGTCCGACTACTTCTAGGTCAAGAATTCGGCCGCCGAGTTTTAATCCCACGCGGGGCGATGCAATGTCGTAACTGAAAATGCCGTACATCTTGTCTGAGCCAATTTTCAGGTCGTTTTCTATAAATAATCTCGCTAACTAATCAGGAGATTATTCCAGATTTTACTCACTGATGTTGCTATAAATTGAATCCATGATCCGAACGAAATGCTGATAATCGTCGTCGCTCAGGTCGCCCCAGCCTTTTCGTCGCATGGCCGACACAACGGGCAGCACCTCGCTGTATTTGGCTTCACCGGCTTCGGTTAAATAAACCAGAAACTTACGTCGGTCGTTATCGGCCATGCGTCGTTCAGTCAGACCCTTTTGCGAGAGTAGGTCAATGATTCGGGTAACGGTTGGGGCGTCTTTGGTTGTCATTTCCGAGATCGTGTTCTGACTGATGCCGGGATTACGATAGAGATGGTCAATGACGACCCATTGGTCCACCGTCAGTTCAAATCCAGCGTCATTAAATTGTTTCTGGAGCGCATTCCGGATTTTCTTGATGGTGGTGTCAATTTTAAAAAAGTAGGCCCGGTTATCGGAGGGATGCGTCATCGGCAACTGTCATTGGTTAAAAATGATCCTTACAGAATCCACGGTAAGGATGTCCTGATAACGCGAAGCTAATGACAATAACGTTAACTGACTAATAACCCTTCCAGCGTCGCTTCGATTTCAGGAACTGAATGATACAGTTGCTCGTAGGAGTCGATAACAAAATACTGCATCTGGAAGTGGTCGATGATGTATGGTGTCCGGAGTAACGTATCAACATGGTAGGGCAGCCGCTTCGGTTCACTGCTATACAGGCTATAAGTCGTTTCGCCGACAGACGATAGTATACCGCCACCATAAATCCGAAGGCCGTCCGTTTCCTGTATCAAACCAAATTCGACAGTATACCAATACAATCGGGAAATCATGTCAATCGCTTCTTCATGATCGACAAACCGGAGTGCAATACGGCTCAATGCGGCCAGAAAATCGCAGAAGGCCTGATTTGACAGCATCGGAACATGGCCGAACGTGTCGTGAAACATATCCGGTTCGGGCAGATACTCCAGTTGATCACGCCGACGCAGCCAGGTGGTTGCCGGAAAGTTTCGATTCGCCATCAACTCAAAAAACGTGCGGTTTGGAATTAAGCCCTCTACGGCACAAACCCGCCAACCTGTCAGCTGTTGCAATCTTGGATTTAAATCCCGCTCGAAATCAGGTATCCGGTCTGCCCGAAAACCCGTTGCCGAAATACCATCCAGATAAGCCTGACTGGCTTTGCCCGGTAACTGCGCCATCTGACGCTCGAACAACAGCTGCCATACAGCCTGATCGTCGGGAGTATATTGTGAATAGGTCTGGAACATGGTGAAAGAGTGAATGAGTGAAAGAGTGAAACGCTGGTGTCGGCATTGGTCGCTCATTCACCCTTTCACTCTTTCACAATTATTATAATGTTCCCCGCAAGGACTGTTCGCGCTCGATGGCTTCAAACAACGCTTTAAAATTGCCCTTTCCGAATGATCGGGCTCCTTTCCGCTGAATGATCTCAAAGAATAATGTAGGACGGGGACAGACTGGCTTCGTGAATATCTGGAGCAAATAACCCTCGTCATCTCGGTCAACCAGAATTCCCAACGATCGTAACCGGTCAATTTCTTCGTCGATAGGGCCAACCCGATCGGCTAAATGGTCGTAGTAGGCATCGGGAACGGTCAGGAATTCAACTCCCCGGTCGTGTAGCGCCATGACGGTCTCAACAATGTTGTCGGTTGCTACGGCTATATGCTGAATACCCGGTCCGCCATAAAAATCCAGATACTCCTCAATCTGGGACTTCTTCTTGCCTTCGGCGGGTTCATTGATCGGGAATTTTACGCGCCCGTTGCCATTGCTCATGACCTTGCTCATGAGGGCCGTGTAATCCGTTGAAATGTCTTTGTCATCGAACGAAACAAGTTGCTGAAAGCCCATTACATCATGGTAAAAGCTCATCCAGACATTCATTTCATTCCAGCCGACGTTCCCGACCATATGGTCTACGTAGTTTAATCCTAAGCTGGTGGGGCGATAATCAGGAATCCATGATTCATAACCAGGCAGAAATACGCCTTTATAGTCATTTCGTTCCACGAACACATGTACCGTGTCGCCATAGGCATGAATCCCCGACCGCACCACGTAGCCATGAGCATCCTGTTCGCGGGTTGGCTCCATAAACGCTCTGGCCCCCCGCTGAACGGTTGCTTGGAAAGCACTGGTCGCATCATCGACCCATAAGGCAACCACACGAACGCCATCGCCGTGTTGGTCCAGATGTGTTCCTATTGGGGTATTGCCGTGCAAAGGAGATGTTAGGACAAGCCGGATTTTATCCTGTTGCAATACAAAGGATTCCCGATCTTTTAGACCCGTTGATAGCCCTGCATGGGCAACTGGCTGAAAGCCGAACGCTGTCTGAAAATAGTGTGCAGACTGCCGTGCGTTGCCAACATATAACTCGATATAATCGGTCCCGTTGAGTGGCAGAAAATCGGTTATTTGAGGTTCTAGAGTTTCTACTGCTTCCATTGTCTTTGTTGATTGATGTGTATTGCCGGCGGTGTGGCTACAGGTCCAGCCATGATTTATAATACTTTCCGTCATCAAGTTTCATCGCCTGTTCGGTGAGCATCAGCGGGCGAAATGTGTCGACCATAACGGCGTATTCCTGCGTTTCTTTCTTACCGATGCTGCGTTCCATGGCTCCTGGAGCCGGCCCGTGTGGAATCCCTCCCGGATGAAGCGTAATGTGACCCGGTGCGATGTCGTTGCGCGACATAAAATCGCCGTCTACGTAATAAATGACTTCGTCGGAGTCAATATTTGAGTGGTTGTAGGGGGCAGGAACAGCCTTTGGGTGATAATCGTATAGACGCGGCACGAACGAACAAACCACAAACGAATCGGTCTGAAAGGTTTGATGCACAGGTGGTGGCTGGTGTACACGGCCCGTTATGGGTTCAAAATTTAAAATCGAAAAGCTATACGGAAAGTTATAACCATCCCACCCCACCACATCGAATGGATGGCTGGCGTACACCAGCGAGTGGAGCGAACCTTGTTTTTTGATTTTTATCAGAAAATCACCAGTTTCGTCATGTGTTTCCAGGCTGACTGGCCGAACGATATCACGCTCGCAGAAAGGCGAATGCTCGAGCAACTGCCCGAATTGGTTTCGGTATCGTTTAGGCGTATAAATCGGCGAATGAGATTCAACATACAGCAGCCTGGGCTGGTGCTGCTCAAGATCAGTTGTATCAAATTCGATCTGGTAAATTGTTCCGCGCGGAATAACCAGGTAGTCACCGTATTGGAATGTGATTGAACCAAATAGAGTCCGGAGTTTCCCCGATCCCCGATGCACGAACAGCATTTCGTCAGAATCGGCGTTTTTGTAGAAGTAATCTGTCATTGATTGCCGGGGCGCTGCCAGCCCGAAAATCAGGCCATTATTGATCAATAAGGGCACCCGGCTATCCAGAAAATCATTAGCGGGTTCAATCGCAAAGCCAACCAATTTGCGCGACAGCATATTTTTCCCTACTGCAACTTTTGGGGTAACATCGATGCTGTCGAGCATTTCACGAACCATCGTTGGCCGATGAACGTGGTACAACAGTGACGACATTCCCTCGAAACCTATCGTACCGAACAACTGCTCGTAATAAAAACCTGAAGAACTTCCAGACGGAGCAGTTTTCTCAAACTGCGTGTGCCGTTTAGAGGGAATCTGGCCGAGCGTATGATAGAATGGCATAGGGTCTGGCAAACCTGCTGCACTCGGCTGATAACTGGTCAGCCGAGTGCAGCAGGTCGTTTGTTTATTGATGAAAAATATACTTGTTAAGGCAATTATTGTTTTGCATACAATTATAACGCAAAGAATCTAAAATTGTATGTTATTGAGAAATAATTTCCTTAAAAAATGATTTGGCGGATAAAAACAGCTATTAAGCAGTTAAAATTTTGGAGCGCCTTCCCTAAGAGAGTGAATTATGGGTCGGACTGTGCGAACTTTCCATAAACTCAGAGGATCATTGCCTGTAAGTCGTCGGAGGGAAGGGGCAAGTTTGAAGGATAGCAGGTTTCATTCAAATTGCCCACACTGTCTTCAGTGAATTTGGAGACACGCAACTCTTTACGACCAGGAAGAAAAATCCTAAAGCCTATGAAGAGCATTTAAAATGGCCTAAAGGATAATGGTATAGCTTGTTTTAAGCTCAGTAACAACTGTAGAGAGTTTTCTTTTTTGTAAATTTTATCCACATCAAAGGAGGAATAGGTGTGGATAATCTGTTTTGCACTAGCCATTGATGGTGTGTTGACAAAACAGTGATATTATCATCGGGAGATCAATGTAAAACTATATACAAATAGATGCCGATCCGCAAAAATTGGAGCAAGATATCGCTACTGTATAAGAGCCGGCTATAACAGACACAGAAAGGGATATTCAACCAAAGGACCGAGCTTTGTATCAAATAAAAAAGCACTTACAATTTTTACGTTGTAAGTGCTTGATTTTCAGTGGTGGGAGTTGAGGGATTCGAACCCCCGACCCTCTGCTTGTAAGGCAGAAGTAATGCCTTTATTAGTAGTACTCCCTATCTCCCTTTCTTATGCAAATATAGCGCATACGTGTTAATTAAGCCGTTTTATTCTTTTCTTTATTTATCGTTGTTTCGTTTTATTGATTAGATTTGTGTATCAAATTGTGTATCAAACCCGAAATAACCCCCGACCCTCTGCCTGGTGCTAAAAGGGTCTATACGTCATGGCCAAAGCTCCTAAGGAATCCAGACCTACCGCTGCCGTTGTGCTGGACACCCGGCGGCAAAAACTGGACGGCACCTATCCGCTTCGTCTTCGGGTCACTTACCAGCGGGAACGAAAGTATTATAGTATCAAGCTGACTGATTTAACCCAGACTGAATGGGATAAACTAAGCGGGGAGCGGTTACGTGATGATAAACTCCGTGAAATCCGGGACAAGATCAAGACCTACGAGAGCGATGCGGATTCGGTCTTAAAGGATATGGACCGGTTTACGTTCGCCCGGTTTGAAAAGCTTTATTTCGATGATCACACCACGGACGCCAGCCAGAAAGCGCAGGACGTGTATCATGCCTTTGAGGAGCAGATCAAAAGACTTAGCCAGCAGGGGAGTGCCTCAACGGCTTCGATCTATCAGACGACGCTGAACTCTCTGAAAGCGTTCAAACCCCGCCTGCGCTTTGAGGAAATCACGCCCACGTTTCTGGAAAAGTATGACGACTATCTGACCTCTCGGGGTAAGTCGGTGACGACGGTGAGTATCTACCTGCGCAATATCCGAACCATGGTCAATGCGGCCAAGGCAAAAGGTCTCATCGCAGCCAATGAATATCCTTTTGGTAAGAACCGGTACGAGGTTCCTGCGGCCCGAAATGTCAAGAAAGCCCTGACGTTGGCTGAGATCGAGAAGATCTATCACTATCAGACCGAAACGGGTAGCATAGCGGATAGGGCGAAAGACTTCTGGTTTTTCTCCTACCTCTGCAATGGCATCAATGTAAAGGATATCTGCCGCCTGCGCTGGAAGGATATTGATGGGGACCGGGTAAGCTTCATTCGGGCAAAAACCGCCCGTACCAAGCGTCGGAATCAAAAAGCAGTCGTTGTTATTCTGACCGATGTGGCCCGTGCTATTCTGGATAAGTGGGCGAATAAGCAACAGACGCCTGACGGCTATGTTTTTCCTATACTGCCAGCGGATGTTACGCCACAGCGGGAACGGGAACTCGTGCAGTATCTGACGCGCTCAATCAATAAGTATGTGGGACGTATCGCCATAGAATTAGGCATTGACAAGCCTGTTACTACTTATACGGCCCGGCATTCATTCAGCACCGTATTGAAGCGTTCCGGGGCTCCAATTGAGTTCATTAGTGAAAGCCTGGGGCATCACGATCTACGAACAACAGAGAACTATCTGGATAGCTTTGAGGATGACGTGAAACGGCAATACGCGAATAATCTCCTAAACTTTAAATCTTAATTTATAATGTCTTCGATCAATAACAGAGGGAGTTATATAGCAGAGCTAATACATGAATTAACGAATATAGACATAGATAGCTCAAATATAGATAGATACGGGCACTTCGTAGATGAATCAAATACAAATATTATAGCTATAAGGGCTAGTCGTTATTCATCTAGAATAGATGGCATTGAGGCTTATGATTACTATATTAATAATATTGTAGAACAGGTTCTAACCGAATTAGCGTTTATCTCATTCGAGGAGTGTCAGCGCTTCTTAAAACGTCTTGCACTAATTTCAGAGAAATTTTCTAAAGCATGGACTCTTTATTTTGAGCATCTCCATTTCTTCTATGAGGGTAATTTCTCTGCTCAAAATTTTGAACTTAACTTCTTTCACCTTTTCAATATTCCCATAAATAATAAAGGGTTAGGTGGCGTAAATTTTTTTAATCTAAAAACTACTGATGATTTCTGGTCTGACTTGCATGATGCTTTAATGTATAAGGAAGGAGCACTTCTTCATATCACTGAAGATCTTAAAGCAATTTTTGATATTCCTAATTCTACTAATGTAACAGACGAGGATCGAAAACAAAAGGATTTAGATGTATCCAGAAGTGATGGAGTGCTAGAAGCATTTTTTGAATCCACATCAAAATACAAAAAGATAATGGAACTGCTGGTTCAGCATAAGTATTGCCATCCCCTCACTTATATATGGAGTGACACAGCGACGGGCAGTAAAGGATATTTGGCTGCACTAATTAAATCTTTGCGCTTACAAGGATACTATATTAAAACACCGACACACGAAGAAATTCAAAAAATAGCTCAAAACACATTTAGGTACCCAATTAGCTTAGAAACTATTAAAAAAGCGAATCCTGAGGACTTTGATTTGACTTTCATCCCGCCAGCATCTACTGTTGAATAATACCCTCATTACCCAATTTACACTTGTGTAATTGGGTAATGAAATTTTTGTTTTATCCATTTTTTCTCTAATTTCTTTGTGTCCGAACTTATATAAAGCCGGACTATGAATGACATACTTCTTTCGCCAGTTAGATTAGGTGAGTGTCTTAGCCCCCTATTAACTGGACAGATTTTCTGAAAAGGTTGTGTTATAAACTACTTGTGCTTCCTCCCATTTTTGCTGAGGTGTTATAAAGCCAATGGAACGGTGAAGCCGACAGTAGTTGTAATGGAAAAAATAACGCTTCAACATTTCTTTCGCTTCATAGTAGCTAGCAAATTCATTGCGTTCAATCACATCATGCTCCAAAATGCTGTGGAAGGCTTCAATATAGGAATTCTCCTCCGGCGTGGCAATGTGGGTAAATTCCTGCTTGACCTCTGAACTTTTCAAAAAGTTACGTACTGAATGGGCAATGAACTGGCTACCGTTATCATTGCGTAGAATGACACCTTTCAGTTCATGGTTTTGGTTTACGCGTCGAAGCAGGTTGATCAGATCAAGTTGGCGAATACTACCCTGGAAGACCCAGTCTAAAATTTTGCGGGTATAAACATCCATAACACTCAATAAATAGCGGCCCGCCGCAGCGGTAGTTCCGCCGTTCGCCCTGCACCCAGACGTATTTAATATCCCAGCATAGGTATTCTAATGGCTTAGTAGCTTCGATCCGTTTGAACTTAACAAACTCCCGCTTGCCCATCGTCGGATAGATCATCCTGCCTAAGAGCAAATTATGCTCCTGCATGAGCCGGTATACCGCGCGGCGGCCGCCTTTTTCTTATTGATCAGATATTCTTTTTTCAGCTCATAGGTGATGTATTCGTAGCCCAGCGCATTGAATTCAACATTTAGTAATTGCCGGATACTCAGCACTACTTGTTGATTATCAACCCACGATCCATCCAACTTCATGGTCATCCGGCTAGGTCGTGCCCCAGGCCTGCCTGATTGGGGTTGGTAATAATATACACTGCGAGGCAGGTCAAGCCACTGACATAACAGGGTACGATTAACGCGTGTCTCAAACTGTTTCATCAGGGCTAGCTTCTCCTGGATTGAATAGGTGTTTTTTTTAGCAGCTCACTTTTAATCTCCAATTCCAAAGCTTGCTTAGCCACAATCCGCTTCAAACGTTCATTCTCTTCTTCGAGTGCTCGAAGCTGGGGATCGATACGTGTATAGGAGTCCTTGAGTCCTTCTTTGCCTTTGCTTAAATATTTCAATCGCCACTTACGCAGTAAGGAAGGGGATAAATTGTACTTGCGACACGTCTCGGCGTGGCCGTCACGGATGGCTTCTTGAACGATAGAATAGCGGTCCTCGGGAGTAAAACTTCGCCTTATTTTGCTCATGATTTCTGAATGTAGTAGGACTAAACTGGTTTTACAATTTTGTCCAGCCATTCAGGGGGTTAAGACAATACCAAGTATCAGCAGGTTGTTGAGCGTATCCGGGCCGAGTCGGACAAGACAAAACGTGACCTGGACAAAGCCACCTTACCCGCCATTACGCCCAGTGGTGATTTCGAGTACCGGTCTGCCAGTAAGCTTAAACCCAATGGACACAGCGGGTTAATTCAGTTTGACATTGACCTCAAAGACAACCCGCACATCCGCAACTACGCTGACCTGAAGGCTCAGATTGCTAAACTACCCTTTGTGGCCTACTGCGGGCTCTCTGTGTCAGGTACGGGCTACTGGGGCCTGGTACCCATTGCTTTCCCGGAGCGGCATGGCCAGCACTTTGATGCCTTGAAGCGGGTGTTTGCCCATTACAAAATCAATCTGGATGACAAGCCTCGTAACGTGGCCAGTCTGCGTGGGTACTCCTATGACCCAGCCGGGTATTTCTCTAGTCAGGTGATGTTGTTTGAACTCTATGATGAGCCCAAGCCTCAACCCGCCCGTAGTTTTGATTACAGCCGGTTTCAGGATCAGGATGATTCGGCCCTAATAAGTCGTATTGTTCGCTACGCCGAATCCGCCAGTGAGGGTAACCGACATGCTACACTGTTCAGTGCTTCCCGGTTGGCGGGAGGGTATATA
Source organism: Spirosoma aureum (assembly GCF_011604685.1). Lineage (NCBI taxonomy): Bacteria > Pseudomonadati > Bacteroidota > Cytophagia > Cytophagales > Cytophagaceae > Spirosoma > Spirosoma aureum. The sequence goes on from NZ_CP050063.1 coordinate 1,510,194, forward strand.
GCCGCTGGACGACTGGACGAACAAACCGTGGTATATGCCCTGGAGACCATCGCCAGTGAGTGGCCCATGCATAGTAAGTCGCAGAAAACAATTCGGGATGGTATCCGCTATGGACAAACCGCACCAATCTATCCGGAAGAACGCACCATCCCACTAACAATACATAAAAAAACGTGCACTCCACCTGCCTACAAAACCTACAAAAGGACTCCACCACCCCGCCCCCGGCTCAGATTCAACCCGGAAGAGGGCGAACTATTAGACGTGGTGATTCCCGACAGCTCGCCCTGGGATGACCACAAGCGAGGTGAAGGAACAAGTACGTACAGTCTGGTCGATAGTCCCAACCGGGAGGAGTTTGCCCGCCTGCTGAGCATTGCCCCTGATCAATTACCCCTGTATCAATTCAATTCAAAATCAACTCAAGCATGATACCCACCCATACCGACGAGAAATACGAATACTATCTGGATTACTTCCAGGGCACACCCGTAAAGATCCTGCGCGATCGCCAAACGGGTGAGATCCTCTTCGACGCCGGCAGTGTGGCCGAATGCTTAGGTTATAAATCCACCCAGGCTATGATGAGTGATAACCGGGTACTGGATACGATCTATGAGCACATGCAGCAAACTGGCGTGTCTCCTTTACGAAAAGTTTAACCTATCCTGCTATGCAAATCAATATAGACCCGGCCGACGATGCGCCCGGACCTCAGCCGATCATCGACCCTATGATTAAGCGCTTTGCGACCAAACTACACGAACTGACCTGGGAGCTGGTTCAGGAAACGGAACACTACGCGCTAAACCGGCCACAGATCGATCAATTGATTGATTCGCTAAAAACCTTTCGAGCCGTACTGGTTTTTGCTGAGGATCTGGAACGACTCGATGCCATGCTACGCATGACGTTCCCCGGCGATTATTATGGTGAGCAGGAGAATGTGGTGGGCATGCTCACCGACTATTCCCTGAGCGGCTGTAATTAACCTACCCAGGGTGTATCAAATCCCTGAAGGGGTGCTTACCACGAATCGCTGCCCTGTTTTGTCTGTGTACGTGCAAAACTCCATAGGGGGATTCTGTCGTCTTCATATGATAGAAAATGGGGATGTGCATAGGCTATCGCAATACACCCCACAGAGTTGATGTGGGAGGGGTATGGTAAATCGCTAAAAGCAAGCTTACCACGAATCGCTTGTCCAGTGTTTCACACTTGCTGCCATAATTAGCATAGGGGGGCTATGCTGTTTTCATATGATAAAAGGATAGTTTGTTTAGTTAGACTCAGCCGGGTTTATTCCTTCCGCTAATCGTAGGCAAATGGCAAAAAGATACGGTTCTGTGAAGGCATGGACAGCACAGTATTTTAACGATCAGGGAGGATACACCTTGTATTTTAAGGTCGGGTCAATCCGATACGTACTCACCACGGTATCAGCTCCTATAGCATATGGATTCTGAATGTGGCTAATTTTAAGCAGGGTACTATTGGGATCTATATACCATTTTAAGTAGCCCAGCGAGTCATACTCAACCGTGACTGTGCTGCGGACATTATCCCCAAAATAGGACTGTTTTGCAGTTTCTTTAAATTTCGACTGGAGGGTATCATTCTTATAAAAAGCGACATAACTCAGCGAATGCTCCCCATTGGGATCCAGATCAGTCAATCGAACCATCTGTTGGGTGTAGCCAAGGCTTTGAGGGGTTATGATACTGTGGGGCGTGGTTGTATTGACCCATTCCCAGTAGCCATAAGAGCCAGCATATAAGGAATAAGGATCAACCGGGTGATGACAAGCTGGCAATAAACTCAGCAGTGTACCAAACCCCAGGCGGACAAATTGACGATGAATCGCTTTCATACTCGTACAATCTAGTATTAAGGACGCACACCCACATTGGCCTGCAAGTTGGTATTGTTGGTATCTGTACCCATCACAAAACCACCAACACCAAACCAGCCATTCGGTGCGGTCGATTGATCGCCCTCGCCCCAATTCAAATGATAAAATAAAAAAGCAGATTCCTGGCAAACGGGAGAAGACCCACTACAATCCAGATTGTAAAAGGTATCCAAATGGAACCCATCCGCTACCCAGGCGTGACCAGTCAGACTTGTCCCACTTTTGAATCCTGTCATCACAACAGGGTAGCCGTTGTATAAATCCGTTTGAACTGAGCTCTGATTGGCATTAAAATCAACCATTGCCCCCTGATTCGAATAGCCAGCGGCTTGAAAAGCACTGGGTATAAACGAGTTCGTTACGCTGATCTCACAACTAAAAGGCGACTCATCATGTGCATTTAAGCTCAAATAACAAAAACTAATTAGTCTGGATAACTCTATGTTTCCTGCACCCATGGCTGAACATAGAACAGAACCATCATCCATGAGATCCCAATCATAGCCTGATGCTGGTTTTCGAGTACCCTTGTTGTGGAAATTCGCTCGTAACACCATCGCCGTAGCTAAAGGGGCGCATCCCGTTAGCGTTTTGTTACTACATAATGCGCAGGCTCCCGCGGTATTGAGTGGATCCACTTGGGGGCAACTATAAGCATAGCTATATTTCTGCGACCAAGAATCAGCAAAACTACCTGCTAAATCATTTGGATAGCCCTGATTGGCATACATCGTTCCTGATGGACACTGGTGCATATATATGTCGTAAGATGAGCAATTGCTATCCGAAGTTCTGCCATTAGGGGTTGTACTACGGCCTTTACTTTCAAAATAGCGCCAACGATTTTCAATTAATTCGTTGGGAGCGGTTAATTTATTTCGGGCATTTTTCATTAAATCTTTAACCCCATCCACCCATAGGCTAAAACCTCCTTGTGCCTGAGCTAAACCCATTTTTCCAGAATGAGCGTACGCTAAGACAGGTGTCATCCGTCGGTCCGCTGAAACGACAATCCAGCCTTGCTCTTTTTTATAGTTAATAATATGAAATACTGGCCGGTCCAGTTCATCCGAGTACGTTAGTGTATTTTCAATGAGTGAACTATCTGAAAGTGATTCAGCACTGATCCGAGCTTTTGGGTCTGCCACAACTTGATGAAAAATATTGGCAATCTGAATGGCCGTATTCTTCTTAACGTCAAAAGAAAAGGTAGGTAGAACCTGGTCATTATTACTTGATTCGTTAGTAGACCGGCAGGTAGCAAAAAGTAAAGCAATCAGGAGGCAGCAGCCAATAGAGGCTGATTTCAGAGGGAGTAACGTTTTCATCATGAAAAAGGTAAAGTCGGGAGTAGAAAATTGGCAAAACTTTAACAAGACTACTGGACGAGGACTTTGAATCCTGTAAGAGTTGTCCTTAAGTAATGTGAAAGTTTATTCTGCTAATTTATATGTACTCTTTTATGAATAAGCTTATATTATAATTTAATTAAAAAAAATAACATATCTAATAATTAATAGGACTTATATGGGTATAAATCCTTTATATAAATCAAATAAACTACTTAGTTTTATGAACTAGAATTGTGCTATTGGCACGACTTCGCCTGACGCGTTAAATTTCCAGACCATGGAAACTAGACAAGACAAAAGTGATCTAACAAGCACAGCATCCTCACCTTTCTACCGCTGGCAGTAATACCGATAGAAGGTCACAAAGGAGAAAGGCAACTGATGCCTGTGCTCGGCTTCATAGCGCTCTCTGGCCAGCTCAAAGCGCTCCTCCAAGTTATAGCGGAAACTACGCACCTCCCGGCTGAGGGGCTCGAAATACACCGTCAGAAACTGCTGTTTAATGCTGGGTCGAGGAAGCATCACTAGGCGAGTTTAAAAACACCAGGGTTTGCAGGGTCCCGTTTGTTGATGAGTTCCTGTAGGCGACTCGGCCGCTCTTTCTTCCGGGGCACAGCCACGTTCTTTCTCGACACAGGCGTAAAGCCAAACTGCTGGCTGTACTTCAGAGCTGCCGCACTGGCTTCGTTGAAGATCTTCAGCAGGTTGGGTGTCTCTACGTAGTACACTTTGCCGGTCTCATCGCGGCATTCCCGCACCACGCCTTTCTTTAACTCCTCGGCCGCTTCTTCGGCAATCTGTAGATGCATGCAGTACAAACCCAGCGAATCCAGATCCGTTTCGGCCAGAATACCCTCATTTTGGAGCAGTTTTAGGTACTTTTTCCACTGTTTTCGACCCGTTTTGGTCAGGTATGGGGGTGGTTCAGGCAGGGTCTCCACCGGCGCTGGCTGGACAAAAACAGGCTCTGTACGGTCTCTACGGGCCGTTCCGGTCAATTCTTTCTCCGCCTGGGACTTTCTGGGATTGGGCATAAGTCAATTTTGAAGTGACACCGATTTTTTTTGGGTAGGACAGCGATTCGTGCTGACCAGTCTCTTAGCGATTTAACCCACCCCTGGGGTAGGAGCTAGTTGCGGCGCAGGAACGTCTCAAAGGGGTCTTCTTCCTCTTCCTTGGGCAACTGAATGCGTGACCGGGACGAGGGCGTTAAGCCGTACTCACTGGCAATCTTCATCGCCTGCATGAGGGCCTTGTTGCCGATAGCGACCCAGGGCGAAGGCATTTCGTAGCCCTTGTCAGTGACGATCACCCGAGCGCCGGGCAGCTTGAGTTGTTCCTCGGCCTCGCGAAAGATGCCCAGCTGCTGGCAATAGGCGCCGATGATGGATTGATCCGTAGCGGTCAACAGCCCCACGCTATGCAGCCAGCCCGCAACGAGTACCCATTCGTCTCTGGCCCAGGGGTTCAGCCAGTCGGGCGGGGCAGGTAGCTCGGGCAGCGGGGAAACAGGGGGTTCGTGGCTGTTCATCCGGTCAGTGCGGAGTGTACCGGTTAAACTTTTCAGGGCAGTAGGGATGGGTTTGGCTCCTCGTTTCATATGGAGTTAGGGGTTAGTCTGGTGTCGTTCCTTACCGGACTTGCGGGCGTGGCAGCGTTTGCAGAGACTCATCAGGTTGGTCTCATCGAGCGGTGCACCACCCAGTCGGATGGGCGTAATGTGGTCAACCACAGTAGCCTCCACCAGGCGATTCTGTTGTTTGCAACTCACACAGAGGGGATGCTGATCCAGCCAGCGCTGACGCAGGTGTCGCCAGGGCGCATTACGGTAAAACTGGTTAGGGACACCCCCCTGCGCTTCGTTGGCCCAGCGGGCGTTTTTCTTGGGGGTTGGTCCCATCCAGGGCCGATGGATCTTCTTGACAGTGGGCATCTGAAGGTTAGTTAGTATGTCGGGGTACGAAATAGGCGGCTGTGCCTATCCCATTGATTTCTTCATTCTTTCGGTAGCCGGTAAAATACGTCTCCCATGCCTGCCGGTTGAGTTGATCAAGCCGTGCGATGTGGCGTTTGGTTGTAACCCGGTCCACAATACCCATCTGGGGTGATCCGGTAAAAACAAATGGCGTGAAGGATTGGCCATCAATGAGTCGAGGGCAGGCATTGAAAATGGATACTGTTTCCGGCACCTCATAGCCGTGTCTAAAGGTAATCGCGTCTACGGGACTAATCGTAAGTGTTGATAGTTCCTGCTGACAATGAAAGTCCGCGTAAGCGTTCAGCAAATAACACCAGCCATCAACGGGGTCGTTGACAAAGAACTCGCCTTTAACCGTGTAGCTGACGAGCCGGAAACCACCCATGAGCAAGGAAGGAGCCATAATAAGTCCTCCTTGAGTCGCGTCAATAAACAGGTCGTCATGGGCCTTTAGGTAGGCATACCCTTCTGCAGAAAGGTAGTTCCGGTCGTCGTGCTGGTAAAAAAAGTTGTCTGGGTACATGCTAAGTAAAAGAGGGTAAAACGTTGTGCTTAAAGTCTTCAATCGCCCAATACAAATCGCCACCACGTAGCTTCGCTTCTCCGCTTATATTTACATCCATTGAAGGGCGGGATTGCCGTAGCTTGCTCATGTCAGGCGTTTTCACAAAGCTTGCCCCATACCCTAATGGATTCTGTGACATGTTGGCCAGATTAGAAAAGATGCGATCACCGATTAAATTAGCCCCCTGAGCGACCGAGGAAACGAACTCACCACCACCCGCGCGGGCTTTGATGCTTTCCCCCATTAGTGCCATTGTAGGCCGTTTAATTAACCCACCACCTTCTAATGCCGTTAGCCCCTTGATTGCGCCCCCGGCAATAATCAATCCGGCCCCGGCAACCTGTAAGCCGATCCCCTGTGGTAAGGTCGTACCAGCCAGGAACGGAGCGGCCAGTAACAACGCTTTAGATCCTATTAGGGCGGCTGTACCAATCCGAATGGCATAGTCGCCTATAAAACCTAGTATTGTTTTAAGCGCCCCCGCTAGTGGATTCCCTCCTTTCCCTATGCTTTCCCCGATACCGGATAGAAAACCACTCGCGGAGTTAGCCAGGGATTCGCGTTGGGCGTTCAGTGCCTCTCCCATCGACTGAGCGGCAATAATGATCTTATTTTTGCCATCGGCAAGCTGCTGAACAATACCCCCGACAAAATCAGCGTCGGGCCCATCGCCACCCAGGGCGTTGTCTACCTTGAGGTTTATTAAGTATTCCGTATCGGCTACAGACCTTAGCTTGGCAGTATAGTCCGTTAGTGAGGCAATGGCTGAGGCGGGAACTGAAAGTCCCTTTACTGCCAGGTTCGCAACCAGGTCTTTGATTTCACTCACCCGGCGCTGATAGAACTCAACCCCCGGCATGAGCTTTTGCAAAGAGGTTAGCTGGATACCGAACGGGTTTGATTGGCGTAGCTCAGGCAAGATCCCCTGCAAGGTTTTCATATCGTCAATGATGGCCTTTACCTGGGTATCCGTTCCTAGTTGTATCGGCTCCGCGTTTATTGTCGTTCGGGGATTCTTGGCCAGATCAAGCCGCGCCTTATCCAGTTCGACAGCCCGCGTCAGTAAGCCAACCTGTTCGCGTAGCGAGGCTGGGGCTTTATCGCCCTGTTCCAGGAGTTGTTTGCTAAACTGCTTCAGTAAGCGCTCATTAGTCGACAGGGCACTACCCACCCTATCGACGGCTACTTTCTGGGTTTTGAAGGAGTTGGTGGCCGCTTTAATGGCCATGTCAATGGATTTGGCCTCGGCAATTTTGGCGCTCACATCGAGCCCTTTCTGTTGATCAGCGAATATCTGGGCCTTTAAGTCCTTTAGCCGGTCCTTAGCTTTCTTGAGGTCGGTATCGGTTCCAATGATACCGTCCAAATAGTTATACGATTTTGGCTTCACTGGGGCTTCACCCAGATCCGTCAGCCGGGAGGTAGCCAGGGCTAAATCTTTAGCGTATAGATCCCGGATACGGGTCGCATCCAGAATTTCCTGATTCTGAATTTCCAGTTGCTTGATGGATGCTTTAGTAGCTCCCCGGCTGAGGTTAAAGCCTTCGCCAATAGTGGCCCCGATGAGGTCAAACCCACTAACGTCGACTTTTTTGCTTTTCTTGGCAATCAGATCAGCCTCGGCCGCTTGCAGGTTGGCAGTTTGAACCTGTACCCTGGCTTTTAGCTTCAGGAGGTCAATGTATTTCCGGATAGAGGTAGTAGCCGCATCGGTGTTGATGGTTTCCAGGCTAATATTGCCCAGGTACTTCGGCGAGATGGCGTTAATATCAGCAATGGCTTTGCGTCGCTTCTCTTTTGACTCCTTTTCGTTACGGGCCACAAAGATCAGGGCATTCAGGGCCGTTGTTTCCCCAACGATACTGGTGGCCACCTCCCGGTTAACCTTGGAGAATAGCTCCGATTCATCGACCACCGAATTAATGGCCTTACGGTAGGAGACGACTGACGATACAGCCAAGGCAAGTCCCCCGGCCGCTGTGATCGCCAGGCCAATGGGACTGGCCAGTCCCGCAAAGCCGGATTTAATGGAGGGCAGTACCGTTAGAACCGTACCCAGAGCAACCGAGAGAGAGCTGACGGCTGCGGTGGCCCCCGCCAGGCCAAAGATTGCCCCCTTGGTGGTTGAGTCGAGTCCCGCAAAGCCGGTTGCCAGGCTACTGATGGACTCTCCTAATCCGTCGATCTTGCTGGTTAGTCCTAAGGTCTGGTCGGCGGATTCACCCAGCGTGGCCTGAGCTATGGTGAGCGAATCGGTAAAGTTCTCAATGGCATTTTTCGGCCCGCCCTTGACCCGCTCCAACTTGGAAAGCTCAGTGGTCAGATCATTGATAAACTCCTTCGGCCCGCGTCCTACAGACTGTAGCTTGGCGCTGATCTGTTCAGAGTCCACCGTCCCAAACATATCGCGTATAGCTTTGGCCACCGCGGGGCTGGCGTTGAGGATGGGTTTTAGATCTTCGGCCAGCACCTTGGCTTTACTACCCATCTGGGTGAGCTGAGTCAAAACCGAATCCAGTTCAAGTTTGCCCCCGCCCGTTTTGGCTATAGCATTGCCAAACTCTAATAGATAGCGCTTTGCTTCCTGGGCGCTAAACCCTACCGCCTGTAAACGCACGTCCCCCTTAACGGCCTCTTCCAGACCCAGGCCCGGGAGTTTAACAACAGGGCCTAGTTCGGCGAAGCGGGCCGCAGCCCCGGCTGCCGATCCGGTAACGCTCTCCAGACCCAATTTAAGAGCGTTGAGATCGGCGTAGGTCTTAAAGGAACTGGCCCCGATCAAACCGAGTCCGGCGGTTATAACTGCCGTTGATTTCCCAAAGGCTTTCATATTTTCGCCTAACCGGCCCAAGCCCCGATCATAGATGCGTTGCTCTCGATCAGCAGCTGCGTAGCCAGCGGCCAGGGTGGTATTGAGGGCGATTCCTAGTTGCTGGGTTGCTGACCTGGCCTGAGCCATACCCTGAAGGAATTGGGTAACGGTGACACCCAGGACTATATTAACTGGATTGGCCATAGGTTTATAGCTATGTATAAAAAAGTACTTTTAATTACAAAGTAATAATACATCATTTTGACGTGATAGGCAAGGAAATAGGAGGTTAAAGTTTTGATCTACAGTAGAAAGGAGCCTTTACGAAAAGGTCGATTGTATGAAAATAGACATCTTTTCGACCCTTTAATAAGTTAGGGGTTAGATAAGTCTCAGAATTGTAAAGAAGCCGGGGATGTTTTGCTTTATTGGTTTTCACACCAAAAACTCTACAAACAAATGGCTGCACATCCTGCACCTGGCCATTCAGTGGCTCCTCATTCAGCTCCCCGGAAAGCGCTTCAGCCCGTCACCATGGCGGTTGTTTTAAAAATGTTCCCCGAACCACACTCCAGAAAGAATGTGGAGAAATACTTTGCGAAAATTCACAAAGCCTTAACGGATTTCAGTATTACATCGCCAGAATTGCAGCTAGTTGCTTATGCCTCAATCCGAGCGGAGTCTGCTGCTTTTGAGCCCATTGATGAAGCGAAAAACAAGTACAATACACGGGTGCTTTTGCCGGTGGAGTTTAATGGAGGAGTGGAGCTGAACTTATATGAGGGACGATTTAAGAATATAAACTTTAAAGAATCCGAATATAAGGACACTAAAACGCTAGGCAATACACACTTTGGGGACGGGGTACGATTCATGGGGCGTGGTTTTATTCAATTAACCGGGCGCTACAATTACAATATTCATGCGGCCAACATTGCTTGCCACAAGATGATGGAGAATCCACGACTCGCTAATAATCCTGACATTGCAGCCAAACTGGTTGCCTCCTTTATCGGCAGAAGTAGAAACCGGATTGAAAAGGCCATCTTAACGTTTGATTTCCATGAAGCCCGACGGGCCGTCAATGGAGGGGTGCATGGCCTGGATAGCTTTATCGAGGCCTACAAATTAGGGTATCAACTTATCGGAGGAACACTCCCGACAACGGGCTCACCTACCCCTAAAAAACATTGATCTATGCGAGGCGGTGACAAGATGTGTACTTGCCCTGGCTTCCAAAAATTGCTTAACAACAGCTAATTACTTTCTAGTATTAAGGTTACTCACTAACTGCAAAAAACGCCCGGTCTCAAGCTGAACCGGGCGTTTTACGTCATGATTGATAGTGAATAATCGATTTACTTCTTCTCCAGCAATTGCTTGACCATTTGCTCGAGTTGGTCAATTTTTGCCTGTTGCTTTTGATTAATGGCTTGCTGCTCCTGGTTCTCTTTGGCCAATTGCTTTTCCAGCTGAATACTATACAGGGTCAGCTCCTCAATCTTCTCCAGTAATTTGGCATCCATTTTAGCCGCATCAATACCCTGCTCAACTACCTCAACCGCAGAAGGAACGCCAGGTAAGTGCTGATTAGCTTGAATGTATTGGTCCACCTCCGTTAGTGAACGAAGCTTGTAGCCTGCCATAAACACCTTATCTGACCAGTCTGCTACACTACGTACCGAGTAATGACCTGTGGAGGTTAGGACCAACTTACCGGTGGCATCGACAGTCAGCAGCTTATCCGTTGCGGCTACTTGAACAGGGCTATTGGCTGTGAGTCTGCTTAACCGAACACCCGATTCATTATCCACTCCGCTGTTAACCTCCAAACGGGCTGTCGGGGCCGAGGTGCCAATGCCGACGTTAGCCTGATTGCCCAACACAACAGCATCGTTAATAGCCACAGTAGCTCCTGCTCCAATAGCCGTAGCATTGGTGAGGTTTTGAGCGATGGCATCGGCACCAGTACCTAGAAACGTATTGCGGGAACCGCTATCGTGGTTACCGGTATTGAAGCCGATGTAGACATTGTCATCAGAGTTACTACTAGCGGGCCCTGCTCCATTACCGACAAAGGTATTGTTATTGCCGGTGCTGTTGCCTCGGCCAGATGAGGTGCCAAAGAAGGTGTTGCCAGTGCCAGTGGTCGTTGTATAGCCCGATTGATAGCCCATAAAGGTATTGGAATTGGTAACGGCGTTATAGCCCGATTGAAAACCGAGGTAAGTGTTTTGCAGACCAGTCTTATTGGCACGACCAGCCCGACTGCCAACCATAACATTACCTGATACTTGGTTATTGAATCCAGCCGAGTCACCAACTATTACGTTATAGTCTCCATCATTGTTATACCCTGCCTTACTGCCAAATAAACAATTATTAGAGGCTGATACTACTCCTATGTTTGGTGTTTTGTAAATGCCAAAACCTGCTCCTGCACCAAAAAAACAATTGTCGTGCCCAGAATCACCATTGTATCCCGCTGAGGTACCATAATATGAGTTACTATATCCTCTGGAATTAAGGCCACCGGTAAAGGCCCCATAAAATGAATTAGCATATCCGTATGTATTGGATTGGCCGGTTACATAGCCCATATAGGTATTGTTGATACCTGTTGTCGTATTGCTGCCGGCACTATACCCCAAAAAGGAGTTAGCAAACGCTGTGGTATTAGCAGCACCAGCATTCGAACCCACAAATGTATTGGCAGACCCTTGAGAATTTGCTTTTCCAGCATTATTGCCAATAAAGGAATTATTAATTCCCGTAGTATTAGTGTAACCAGATTCGACGCCAATAAATGTATTAAGTGTTCCAGTTGAATTAGAGAAGCCTGACCTACCACCAATAAATGTATTTGATGCTCCAGTCGTATTGGAAAATCCGGCGCCAGCGCCTATAAATGAATTTGATGCTCCAGTCGTATTGGATTGTCCTGCGGCAGAGCCAGCAAACATATTCTGCCCTCCAGTTGTGTTATTATTTCCTCCATTGGCACCAACAAACGTGTTATCTGCCCCAGTTGTGTTTTTATTACCTGATCCTTGTCCCAGGAACGTATTAAAAAAGCCGGTTGTATTGGAATAGCCAGCATCAGAGCCAACAAACGTATTCTGATAGCCAGTTGCGTTATTATTTCCCGATTGATATCCTAAAAACGTATTGCGAAAGCCGGTTGTATTGGAATAGCCAGTAGCATCTCCTAAAAATGTGTTAAGGTTGCCTTCCGTGGTTGAATAACCAGCCTGACGACCTATGAATGTATTCGCCGATCCAGAGGTTATACTATTGCCTGCCTGTAGGCCAATAATGGTATTCGCTGAGCCAGGAGTTGCTGAGGCAGGAGCAGTAAGAATAAAGTTGTTCTGAGCTTGTAGTTGAAAAGTCAATAGAATCAGAGGAATGATTAATGCGTAAACAGGTGTTTTCATAGAAAGGAGTTAAATCACGGATCAAGCCAGCATTGGCGAATAGGGTAGCAAAGTAATATCGATTACAGGAAATAGGCGAAGAATATACTAGGCGGTTAAAGTCTTCATACATCTCTATTATGACTTTATCTTATACACATACCGCCTTAAACCTTCACAAAAACGCCCGATCTCATCGAAACCGGGCGTTTGCCTTTATCCACGTTTTAGGTTGTTTAGACCCAGAAAGAACTATACCCAGCGACAGGGCACATACACTCTAGTAAGTACCCGTCAATTGATTTATACCCGTCGGGAGTGAATGGCCTCTGCGCCGAACGTATCCCGCATACGTTGACCATTTCTCTGCTTAGGAGGCTTTGTGAATATGCAGAAAAGGGTGGGCGCGATTAGGTGCTGGCTTTTGTGGTACTTCGGAGCCACTAGTCACCGTCTCTTTGGTGCGCTTGACCAGCGCACTGACAATGCCCAGCGCGTTTTTGATGTAACGATCCGAATAGGAGGGCTTCGACCAGCCGCCCATCGTGGAGAGCTGCACACTGTTGGCCCCCTCGATGGCCCACTGGGTCAGGCCTGTATCGCGGGCATCACCAAAGCGGAGCTTGATTAGTTTGCCCTCTTCGTTTACCAGCCGGGCCTGATCCGATAGTTTGACCAGGCGCTTGGAGAAATAGTTATAATCTTCGTAGACCAGCCCCGATAGGCCGCCGTACTTTAAGATTATCCGCTGGGTGCGGGGCGTAAGGAACACGGTTTGTTTGAGCCGGGTGCCTTTCTGTTTGGTGCGGGATAGCTGAACGAACTGTTCCCCCTCCAGGTCGATAATCCGGGCGGTCTGCAACTTCAAATAATCGGCATGGTGCATACACAACTCCGCAGCCACCATCCAGCTATCGCAGACCGCGCGCAGTTCAGGACTAAGCGTCAGGGTTTCCAGGTAATCAAGCTGCTCGCGGGTGATCGGGTTGGGGTTGGGCGTCGAACCACCCCGAACCGTGTAATCACTCAGCGGGCTTTTATCGCCCAGATAGCCCTTGGCCACGGCATATTTTAACAGACTCTTCAGTAGGGTAATCACGGCGCGTACCGTCGAGCTGTCATAAGGCATTCCCGTTGTTTTGCGCTGATCGATAATGAACTCCTGCAAGTTGGTGGCAAAGGCGACGTTGACATCCAGTACGGGGTAGTCGGGCTCCCCGATGTGTTTGAGGTAGCGATCGATCAGCCGCCAGCGGACCCCGTAGGTCTTGTAGGTGCCCAGCGAGATTTCGTCAGGCTTGCGAATGATGCCGTTTTCCTGAATCATCTTGGAGCGAATCCGCCGGAACTCCTTATAGACCGTCGCCAGGCTCACCACTTCGAGCGGACCCAGCCGGGAGGAAGCCGCCGACAGGTCGCCTTTTTTGCTGTTCTTTCGGAGCCAGAAGATATTTTTCTGAATGGCTTTCAGCGTAACGACCCGGCCCGAGCGGCACAGCTCTTCGTGAACCGTTTCGATCAGGGTCTGAAAGTCGACGATCTGTTTGGTCAGCGCCTGACTCTCCTGGCTCACCCGCAGCGCCTTGCGACCATCCCAGATGGAGCGAAAGGTTTTGATCCGGGTCGAGAAGGGCGTGCAGGCAATGTCGTTTAAATAAAGCTTGACGTAAAGGCATCCATCACAATCGGGCAGGGCATCGGCCGTACCGGCATAGTTGTGTTTGGTGGCGCGGGTTTTTCTAAACTCGAACCGAACTCGTACCGTTTGGCAACGTCTGCTAAGGGTATTATTCATTGGCCTGGCCCTCCCTGCTTAGCCAGTAGCATAGGGACCGTATTCATTGTGTCCAACGGTTAGGCTAACGTACACCGAGCAGTCATAAGTGGGTCTGGCGTCGGGTGTGCTTAAAGTGGCTTTGGATCGGCTTTTCCGATAGCTGAAGTGAACGTCCAGCGAGGCATCGGGGCGATGGTATTTATACATGGTATTTTGGGGTTAAAAGACGTTAACTAGTTGAAGGAAAGATTGATTAGATGGTAACTCGAAGTGCATGCAGGTAGTAATTTCTAGACCAGTCGAGATAAAAAGTAATCGTTAATTAAGCCGGGCCGTGGTGTCGGTCTGCAACCGGGTCAGCCGTTCATTGAGGCCTTTCAGAGCCGCGATCTGCTGCTGCTGGATGTAGCGCATCTGAGCCTCGGTGGCAATGAGTTGCTCCTGGCACTCGATCCGCTTCTCCTGAATGCGGCCCGACTCCTGCAGAAAAAACACCCATTCCCGGAGCTTAAGCACATCTTCACACAGGTGCGGGTTCGCCGTAAACTGGGGCAGCATCCCCGTTTGCAACGAGTCCTCTTCACTCGCAGGTAGTGGCAGAGTCGGCTGATCAGGCAACGGTCCCAGCCGCTGCATGATATAGTGCTCCAACAGCGTAGTCAGGCTGTTGTACAACTCGAAATACGCCCACTTACGGGCTTTACTAGTGAGGGTGATGTGCTCCTCGGAGAGAAAGTAAACCGTAAATACTTCCCGAAGATCAGCCTTGAGGGCGAAAGCGCTCTCCAGGTCTGCCATGGCCTCCTCCAGGTAATAAGGAAACTCAAAGGGCTTATTAGGCTGATTCATGGCTAGTCATTTTTGGCTTGATCTTCCAGAATAGCCATGGACATATCGCTCAGAAATTCATCCAGGTACTGATAGAGCCAGATAGCCTCGGTCAAACCGGATCCGGGTTGTTCTTCCCATCGGGGTATCCAGGTCATGAACCAGGCCCTAATGGATTCGCGCATGGCCTGCACCTGGTGGGGATTGGCCAACTGGTCACCGAAGCCGCCGGAGAGGATGAAGGAGATACGGGGTTTGTAGTCCTGGATAAGGAGTACCCCTGATTTTGCCGCTGGTGTGGTGTTTTGGACCACTGGCGAAGATGTGTTTGCACAGGAATCCCCTGTACGGTAAATTTGCACCGTCTTCATTTTTAGATGAAAGTTTAAAGATGATTCTATAAGTCCCCCTCACTGTGCTTTCCTAGGGCCGTAGCGAGGGGGCTTACTGTTTACTGGTAGGTTAAACAATTCAACCAGGCAATCTTTCGATACTGTGTGGTCTCTTCTATTTAACTCAAGCTTACGCAATATTAACTGGGATAAACTAAAAATGCAACACGTTCTATGTAAAACGTGTTGCATTTAGATTTGCGAATATATTTTTATTGAATAAACCTGTAGTGATTATGTCACTTCGCTTTTAAACTGGCAATTCGCATTTTACTTTCCCACTCAATGGCTTCTGCTTGGTTCGCATAGAGAAAATTAATCGCCCTTTCAATGACTTTTCCGCCCTTTTCATCAAAAGTTGCAGATAGATCTTTGATTTTGCCCAGTGTTTCTTCAGAAAGCCGATAGGTTGTAGTTGTCTTTGCCATTTGCTTAATTATCTACTGTAAACTTAATGCACTTTGCCATACAAAGCAACACGTTTGAAGTATAAAGGAATGCCTATATAGATCAATGACTTTATTGAGAAACGAGTGCAGAAGTTAGAGGGGTAGTACGTTGCCTGCTTCTAGAAGGCAATAAAGTAAGACCCACAATCATCAGATCTGGACGTTCCAGCAGGTGGTAGAGAAGAATTATTTTTCGCTCGTCGTTGGCGACTCCCTGATTTCTGAGGCAATAAAGGTCCGGATGTCAGCCAGCATCGATTCGGCTTCGTTGTGAATGATCTCCAGTTGCTGACTCACTGACTTTTTGGACAAGCTCTTTAGCCGGGTTTCTACCGGATGGGACAATACACCATCAAACCAGAAATTAGTAAAGGTGACCCGGAATGAGCCCTCATAACTCTCAATACTGGCTGCGTAATTAACCGTTGGCAGAATGTAATTGGTTTTATTCATCACATATGTTCGGCCACTGATGGTACCATTCACGATAATGTCTCCCGTTAAATTATCCCCGATCAGCAAGGCACTCGGCGCATTCTTGATGTGAAAAGCCGCCCACCGCCGGGACTGGCGGAAAATGTCCTCCCGGCTGGCCTGCAGCTTTGATGTGTATTGATAAGTAGCCTTGCCGTGTTTCATTGGCATGATGCCCAATAGCTTTCCATTTTGTACTTCAGTAGGAATAAACGTAGCGCTACAACTGGATAACAGCAGCGCAATAGCAAAAAAGGATAGGTATTTCATAATGGTGCGATTGTTAGATGTGCATCAAAGACCGTCCTTAGTCGATAGCTACTACGCGTATTTAGTGAACGGCGGCATGGGTAATAAATGGTCCCGAACCAGGGATTTCTTTGTGTTTACAAAGCCATATTGTGTTTGAGTATTGACTAGTGAAATGTCGCATTTTTACAATTCACAGGGTGACAAATAAATTAGTTTTGTTTCAATACTCTGTACCAAATCTTTTTATTCTTCTACATACCAATAGTTTATAAGCTAATGTATTCCCATAAACAAGTACCGACATGGCTGATCTATCCAAAGTAAACTGGGACAAAACCCAGCCCCTTATTCTATTTATGCGGGAGCAGATCCCGACTTACTTTCCTATCATTGCCGAAAAGCATCCTAGAGGCAGAGGCGTAGGGGGATATGTGGAGAGGACGACAAAGACAGGTAGCTTTTCCTTCCATTCCGAAGGGCGGGCTGCCGATATTTATTTGAATGCATTTGATGCGGAACAACGCCACATCGGCGATGCGCTGCGAGATGGGTTCATCCGGTATCATCAAAGCTTAGGAGTCGATCATGTCATCTGGAATACGAAGATTTGGAGTGTTGAAAAAGGCGGTCCTCGTCCTTATACGGGTGGTAACGGGCCTCACACCGACCACATTCATGTGGCCATTACGAAAGCGGGCAGCCAAAAGAAAAACCCGGACTTAATCCGGATGCTGGATGAAGTGAGCGCTATAGTATTTAGCATGGAAATTGGCTATGCCTTTCGTTATCTGTGGTAGGCGCTTCGGGGACTGCTTCCAGTTGAAGATGTAACCAGGATGAAGACAAACTACTAGAGAAAAAGTGGAGATAGTGACGAAAGTGAGGCTCGAAAAACATCTTTTATTTTTCCCTCTATTATTCTCGAATCAATGGTATCTCTGTCAAAGTCTATATAGGGGGTTTGACAGCTGACACTATCAGATTGCCTCATCAATGATCCTTTGAACCGAGTTTTGGGAGGTGTCTGCTAACCAAATCATGCTTTTTGTACATTTTATCCACAGGGTATCGGGTATAGCTGTGAACCGATTCCATTCAATTAGAATCCTTCCTGCACTTTTTAAAAAACGTAATATGGATTTGTTTGCCAGCGAAAGAAACCATCAATCTCGCAAAATCAATTTTGGATAATATGCCAAAGTCAAATCTACATTTGTACACAGCATGAGCCTCAAAGCTCGGTAATAGATAGTCCCGAGCTTTGAGACTCTTAAATGAATGATTATTATTTCTTCTCCAGTAATTGCTTAACCAGTTCTTTCAGCTCGTCAATTTCTGTTTGCTGTTTTTGGCTCTGTTTTTCCAATTGGATACTATACAGGGTCAACTCCTCGATCTTTTCGAGTAACTTAGCATCCATCTTCGCCACATCAATGCCCTGCTTGACAACCTCTGCCGCCGAAGGCAGACCGGGCAAATGGCCCCTTTGCTGAATGGCTTGCTCAACCTCTCTCAGACTTTTGAGCTTATAATCTTTCTCAAAGACCTTATCTGACCAGTCAGCAGTGGTCTTAATCGCAACTTTTACTTTCTCGGTCAGAATTCCCTCCGCTACAAAGAGCTTATAGCCCGCAGGCGTCTTGCTGACACCCTGACCAATAACGACAGCCTCACCTTGTGCACTTTCCAGAAAAGAACCGTTCCGTTGCCACAGCGTCTCGGTAGCCGCTTCCCGGAGCGAACTGGTAGAACTGACCAGAATCACATTACCACTGCCATCGACCGACAAAAACTTAGTCTGAGCGGTGGTGCTGGCAGGTGAGGAACTGGTGAGGTTCTCTAAGCGTAAGCCCGACGTATTGGCTACCCCGCTAGTGATGTGCAGTTTAGCCGAAGGAGTTGTATTGCCAATGCCCACACTCACCGAATTTACGCCTGTACCGCCCAGAACCACTGAGTTACTCTGGCCAACTTTGGCATTGGCCCCAATAGCCACCGCATTGGTTAGTGAACTGCCGAGGAGGAAGCCTGAATTATAGCCAATACAGACGTTATCGGAAGAATTGACAAATCCACCCGAAAACCCGGCATCCACTCCCAGGAAGGTATTTCGACTACCTCCAAGGATATAATAGCCCGTTCGACCGCCCACATAGGTGTTAGCTACTCCGGTGGTATTAGTACGGCCTGCTGATGCGCCCAGAAACGTATTAAGCTCACCGGTGGTGTTCTCAAAGCCTGCTTCCTGACCGATAAAGGCATTGTTAACTCCTGTTGTATTGGAAAAGCCCGATACACTACCCACAAACGTATTATAAAAACCCGTGGTGTTATTTTGCCCTGCCCGCTGTCCAAGAAAGGCATTACTATGGCCCGTAGTGTTGGCATACCCGGCAAAGGGTCCCACAAAGGCGTTACCGTTGCCGGTCGTGTTGGCGTTACCAGCCGCATGACCGACAAAGGCATTATCGCTGCCTGTGGTATTAGAGTATCCTGCATAGGTGCCGATGAAGGCATTATCAAGACCGGTGGTGTTAGCAATGCCAGCACTGTTGCCGATAAAAGAGTTGTTAGACCCCGTCGTATTAGCCTTCCCGGCCTGAAAGCCGATGAAGGCATTGGCCGAGCCGGTGGTATTGGAGAAACCCACCTGATAACCGATAAAGGCATTGTTAGCCCCGTTGGTGTTGGCATAGCCCGCCTGATGCCCGATAAAGGCATTCCCACCCGTTTGATTAGAATAGCCGGCCTGATAGCCGATGAAGGCATTTTCAGAGCCGGTGGTATTGGAGAAACCCGCCTGATAGCCGATAAATGCATTGTTAGCTCCTGTCGAGTTAGTCCTCCCCGCACTGGAGCCTAAAAACGTATTAGAAGACCCCATCATTGAACTATTCCCGGCATCGGCACCCACCAGGGTGTTATTAGCGCCTGGTGTGGCTGAAATTGGTGACGTGGCCACATAGTTGTTCTGAGCCAGCAGGGAGCCAGACGTGAGCAACAGCAAGCAGAGGTAGATAAATTGCTTCATAAAACCGAACAAGTTTGAGATAGTGATAGATATGCTAACAGTTGATAATATAGATGAACTTTAGTAATATTCTTGCGCATACTACCTGTCGCAAGAATAAGTTAGCATCATAACCGACAAGCGATAGGAGTCTACTGATATTGTGAACTTTTTAAGCCATTGGTTAACGATTCAGGTGCTAAGCTGCACCAGCCTGCCGCTTCGCTTATAAACTGTAGGCTGGTCGGGTGATTAGTAAGCGTTGGGGCTGCTTTCGCTTGACTCCATCAGGATTGCCCATGGCCATGTTATCGTCACGAGTCGGCGTGGTGTTTTGTGGAACGGGTATTGATGGCGACTTACACTCGTAAAGTGAGAGGATAAGAATCGATAGCCACAAAAGTGCGAAAGAGGGGGAGCGGAATCGGAGACGATTAGTCATCGCATTTTCTTTAGAGCCGCACTGTGTATCAAATTGTGTATCAAATAAAAAAGCACTTACAATTTTTACGTTGTAAGTGCTTGATTTTCAGCGTGGGAGTTGAGGGATTCGAACCCCCGACCCTCTGCTTGTAAGGCAGATGCTCTGAACCAACTGAGCTAAACTCCCAAATTTATTTTTTTTGCCGCCCGATTGTTGTCGTTTGGGAGTGCAAATATAGGGGGCTATAGAGTCGTTTTGCAAGCATTTCTATGAAAAAAATTAAACTTTTTTCTAATCGACTGATAGCCAGAGGACGAAACAGATCACTCAAAATTCAGATAGAGCGTGACCGAATGCGTTGTCAATCGGTTGATGCCAACACCGGCTGCGTTGCTCGTGGGCCGATAAAGATTGATCAAGCCGTGTGAGAAACGTAGTTCAGGGGCGAACTTGAAAAACTCAAAGAACTGCTCAAAACCAATACCATATTCGATTGCCAAATCCATTGTCCCGGTGCTTAAGCGACTTGCTCCCTGAAGCTCTTTCCGTCGTACATTCGTTTCGATACTGAATGCACCGCCAGCCAGCAGATACATTCGAGAGTTATTCCGACGTTCCGATTTGTATTTTAGTAAGAGGGGAAAATCAACCCAAGTCGATTCTCGTACCTCCGTTTTTGAGGTACCGCCCGGATAATCATAATGCACCTCCCGGCTAAATAACGATACAGAGGGAGTCAGGCGAAGATCGAAACGGTCATCCAGAAACGCATTCACAACAAAACCAACACGAAAGCTGGGTTTATTGGGTGAATAAATGCGGTAAGCCGAATCCGCAGTCAAAAAGGATGGGCTATGGCCAACACTAAACCGTGTAACTGGAGCTGCGAAAAAGAAGCCATAGTGAATGCTTTTGTCATCATAGCGTTCCAGATGCTTCCGAACGTATTTGTATCCCTGCGCCTGTGTCTGCAAACTGATGGCAACAAGCAGAAAAACGAATAGAGTCGAGCGAGTGCGTTGTGGCCACTGTATAGCCCATCCCGACCAGATCAATCCTGACCTGACCGTTTGTGACCTATGTAAATTGACGCGACGCCGAAAGTAAGGGGTATCCATTTGGTATTGGTGAATCCGGCTGCTTCATAGATACGCAGAAAGTCAGTGCCATCGGGAAACGCCTGCACCGATTCGGGCAGGTAGGTATAAGCCGACGCGTCTTTGCTCACTACGCGCCCAATGAGCGGCAGGATAGTCCGGGAGTAAAAACCGTATACTTGCTTAAATGGGAACTGGCGCGGGTTCGAGAACTCCAGCACTACGCATACGCCACCTGGACGTACTACTCGGTGCATGTCAGTCAACCCCTTAAGCAGGTTCTCAAAGTTACGTACACCAAACGAAACGATGACAGCATCGAATTCATTGTCTCCAAAGGGTAAACGTTCTGAATCCCCCGACCGCATCTCAATGATTTTATCCACTCCGCGCTGCTTCATCTTGTCGCGGCCAACAGCGAGCATACCCTCTGAAATGTCGACACCAATTATCTTTTCAGGCTTCAGGGCCAGCGCTTCGAGGGCAAAATCACCGGTTCCGGTAGCAATGTCCAGAATGGTTTTTGGGCCATATGGACGGAGTTCACGGATTGCCCGTTTGCGCCAGAGAATATCAATACCACCGCTCAAAACGTGATTGAGCAAGTCGTATTTTGGCGAAATGCTATCAAACATTTCGGCGACCTGTTCGCGTTTGGAGGTGTCTTTATCTTTGTAAGGTACAACAGCCATAGATTGAATGATTGACTGATAGAGTGACTGCATGATTGAATTGTTGCTGATTCAATCATGCAGTCACTCTATCAGTCAATGGTTAAGACAACAAAGGTAATGCGATAACAGCACGTTTCGGGCGAAAGTTTGACATTGCGCTGGGCAATGCGTAGTTTTCGAATGAGTGTCACTCTCCTCTACAATCTGATCCGTTATGTTTCCATTCATTCTGTCGGCCTTTCTGGCCTTTAATTCGTATACGAGCCATCCGCCAATCGATGATGATAAACTGGTGAAAAAAGCGCATAAAATTCACCAGCGCGTTCTGACGCTCGATACCCACGCCGATGCACCGATCATGATGCAAAAACAGGGGTTCGATGTTGGCGCTACGCATGATACCAAACGGGATGGGTCGCAGATCGATTTTCCGCGGATGAAAGCAGGCGGTATGGATGCCATGTTTTTTGCCGTATATACCTCGCAGGGGCCTCGTACGGACGAAGGGCATGCCGAAGCCAAACGAAATGCCCTGAACCAGTTTGATCTGATCCATCAGGCATTGAAAAAATACCCGAATCTAGCCGAACTGGCCACAACACCCGCTGATGCATACCGAATCCAGAAGGCTGGTAAGCGAGCCGTTTTTATTGGAATGGAAAACGGATATCCGGTTGGTAGTGATCTGTCAATGCTCAAAACGTATTATGATTTAGGGTGTCGTTACATGACCCTGACTCACTTTGCCAATAACCTTATCGGCGATTCATCCACTGATCCTGATGGGCCGATTTATGGTGGATTGAGTGATTTTGGGAAGAAAGTAGTGCCTGAAATGAATCGACTCGGTATTCTGATCGACGTTTCGCACGTGGCCGACAGCACCTTCTATGACGCGTTGGCTTTATCGAAGGCGCCCGTTATTGCGTCGCATTCCAATTGTCGAGCCTTGTGTGATTTTCCCCGAAATATGACCGACGATATGATTAAAGCGATTGCTGCCAAAGGGGGGGTGGTGCAGGTAAACTTTGTGAGCGATTACCTCAAAAAACCTTCTGATGCGAACCGGGCTGCCAAAACAAAAATCCGGATGGCCAGGGTAGGCAAGGTTGTAACCCCCGAAATGGAAGCCCGGATGACGGCACAAAGCGATTCCGTGGCGAAGATATATGCCTCAGAACGGGCCAGCCTGTCCGATATTGTCGACCATATTGATCATATCGTTAAACTCGTCGGGATCGACCACGTTGGCATCGGCTCTGATTTCGATGGGGGCGGGGGCGTTAATGGTCTCGAAGATGTAAGCCAGATTGAAAACCTGACGGTTGAACTGGTGCGCCGGAACTATTCGGAGGCCGACATCGCCAAAATCTGGGGTGGTAATCTGCTGCGCGTACTAGGGCAGGCAAAAGTCGAATAAATGTAACCGACAGACTCCATGAATATGATGCTACAAACGTTGAAAAGCCGAAATGCCATCCTGTACGGGTTCGGCTTGGTTTGCCTGATTGGTGGAGTCGTATGCATCGGATTATCATTCGTTACTGATCGGGAGGTGCTGGGTATCAATGCGTTTATTAAGCCTGCAAAATTCTTTATCTCGATCTGGATTCTGTGCTGGACAATGGCCTGCTTTACCGGCCTGCTCATACATCGGCGAAAGGTGGTGATCTATAGCTGGGTTTTTGTTGTCATGATGACTCTAGAAATGGTCATTATTACCGGCCAGGCTGCGTTGGGTAAATTGTCGCATTTTAACATTACATCGTCTCTGAATGCCCGACTCTTCGATTTAATGGGGTTTGCCATTACCGTATTTACGTTATGGACGACTTATATTGGGTATTTATTTTTTAAACATAAATCGGTAGGCATAAAAGCAGAATATTTATGGGGCATTCGACTCGGAATTCTGCTATTTGTCATCTTTGCCTTCGAAGGTTTCGTTATGGCAATCCGGTTGAGCCACACGGTGGGAGCACCAGACGGTGGACCGGGCTTGCCCATAACGAACTGGAGTACGCGCTATGGTGATCTGCGGGTCGCTCATTTCTTCGGGATGCATGCCATTCAGCTGTTGCCACTCTTTGGCTATTATGTGGCTAAACGCCCTCGGCAGGTCGTTTTTGTTGCGATTTTGTATTTCATTGGTGTGTCGATCCTACTGGCCGGAGCACTTTCGGGGAAACCCCTCCTCTCAAGCCTAAGCGATTAATGGGTTGTCACATCCCGTAGCTTGCGGCCTGTCAAGGACATAGGTTAATTAATCATCAAAATCGGTAAAGAAAGAGTAAACAGGCCTTTTGGTTTTAATAGACTCTTTCTTTCGCATGAATCGTTCTGACTTTCTAAAAACCTCGGCACTTGCCGGAGCTACGCTCATTACCGATCCCATTCAAGTCCGGGCATTTATTGCACGCAAACCTGCTCAAAAATACCGTACTGCTGTTGTTGGAGCGGGCTGGTGGGGGGGCAATATTCTACGAGCCGCCGTTCAGGCTGGCGAGTCGAAGATCGTCGCCCTCTGCGACGTAGATACGCGCCAACTCAAAAAGACCGGCGATGAATTAAGTAAACTCACATCTGATACGCCCAAACTATACCGGGATTACCGGGAGATGCTGGCGGCCGAAAAGCCCGAAATCGTTATTGTAGCCACACCCGATCACTGGCATCCGCTTATTGCTATTGCGGCTATGCAGGCAGGAGCGCACGTATATGTTGAGAAACCCATTAGCCATACTATCAACGAAGGGAAAGCAATGGTTAAGACAGCCCGACAAACGGGCAAGATTTGTCAGGTTGGCATGCACCGTCGGGTGTCGCCCCACAATGTTTCAGGGATGGAGTTTCTGAAGTCGGGAAAGGTCGGGAAAATTGGTATGGCGCGGGCTTTTGTGCACTATGCGGGCGGAGCAGGCCAGCCTACACCCGATGGCGAAGCACCCCAGGAAATGGACTGGAATATGTGGTGCGGTCCGGCTCCGCTGCGAGCCTACAATCCGGCTATGCACCCCCGAAGCTGGCGTAATTTTCTGAACTATGCGAATGGCACCCTCGGCGACTGGGGAATTCACTGGATGGATCAGATTCTGTGGTGGACAGAAGAAAAGCACCCGCGTAAAGTGTATTCGACTGGCGGTCGATCGATCAAGCAAGATAGCAGCGATGCACCGGATCATCAAGTAGCTACATTTGAGTTTGAGGATTTTACCGCCGTTTGGGAACACCGGACATTTGCTGGTAATAACGCCGAGAAAACACATCCACAGCAGGCCGTTGGGGTGTATTTCTACGGAACAGAAGGCACATTTCACATGGGCTGGCTCGATGGCTGGACTTTCTATCCTGCCGACTCCAAAAAGCCCCCGATTCATCAGGATGCTCAGCTCGATAAGCCTGACGATCAGAACATCGCTCTACTCTGGGCAAATTTTCTGGACAGTATTAAAACCAATAAACTGCCCGTTTGCGACATCGAAATCGGCCACCGCTCAACAAACATGGCCTTGCTGGGTATGCTTTCGATGAAATTAGGGCGGAGTGTGGCCTGGGATGGCCAACAGATTCCGAATGATCCGGAAGCGAATAAACTCCTAAGCCGTGCTTACCGGGGTGAATGGCAATACCCGGTTTAATAATCGAGTTCGCTTTGTTAAGCGTGGCCGTAAGTCTAATAAGCCAAACTCAATGCCAGTTAGTTTATAAAAAAATAGTATTTGCTGTCAACTTAAAAAGCCCGGATCGACTTGGTCCGGGCTTTTTGAGTTAGCAGGAAGTTTGCTTCACATGCTACTATGGCTTGAGCACCTTGATTTGTTGTCGCTCAGAAGGCGTATTTACGTGCAGGAGCAATAATCCTTTGCTATTGTCCACCGGCACACTCACACGTTCCAATGAGTTCGCTTCCTCAAGACGCTGCTGATGCAGGACTTTACCCTGCATGTCCACCAGATTCAACTGCACGGCCTGACCCGCTATCCCTCGAATTTCAACCTCAACGGATTTACCCTCCACCGGATTGCCCAATACAGTCACCTGTAAACCCGCTCCGGCTTCGGCCACCCCCACTCGGGTGGGAGCCGTGCAGACCGCCAGCCAGTTATACAGATAGGTTGCCGTTGTAGCGCCCTGTTTTGCACTGAGAGTAATGCTCGGATTATCCGTGTACAGATTCAGGCTATAAGGACCCGGACTGGCCGTAGCTGGCATCTCATTGACCACCGAGAAGGAGATGGGTGAGCTGTCTACTCCGCCATACTGGGGCGTAAAGGTTACCCGGCGCTGGCCAGGGCTCAACACCTCACAGCTTACCGTCGAGACACCCACAATCGTAAAACCAGCTGGTGTACTGGGCATCGGATTGACCGTGAGTTGGAAGCTACTGCTCACCTGTAAGCCGCCCGGATCCAGCGCCGTTACCTGAACGTTACTGACACCCGTAGTCGAAGGTGTACCGCTGATCAAGCTGCCACTGACTGAGAGTCCACTAGGTAAACCTGTGGCGGAATAGGTTAGCGTTTGCCCATCGGGATCCGAGAAGTAGTTGTTCAGATTCAACTGATAGGCCTGATTCACCAGGATGGTCTGGTTGGGAATACCACTCGTGGTGGGCTGCTGGTTGGGATCAGTGCCGCTCTGGCAGGAGGCAAACCAGTTGTAGGCATACCGCGCTTCGGTACTTCCCGCCTGATTGGCTACCAGGGTAATCACCGGGTTATCCGTATAGAGCTTTAAGGAGTAGGGTGGAGCCTCCGTGGTAGCCGCCTTTTCATTGACCACCGCGAAGGTGATTTGATTGCCATTGGAGCCACTATACTGGGGGGTGAATTGGACCTGATAGCCGCCCTTGGCTTCATCGATGAGCGTACAATTGACCATCTTGACGGCCTGGATAGCAAAGCCACCGGGCAGAATCTGCAAGGCTACCGGAGTTGCCAGGGAACTAGTACAACTGCCCACTGAGCAGGTAGCGGTGAGGGTATAGTTACCCGGCTGGGTGAAGGTATAAACAGTGCCCGTAGCCTGACCGGCTCCCCCCTGCGGTATCCAGTTGATGGTACCCCCACAACCCGTAGCCGTTACGGAGATGGGCTGGTTAGTGGTTGAGAGCGAAGAGGCTTGCAGGCCTGGCGCTGCCAGCGCCGTGTTACTGCTAACCGTGGTCGTAGCCGTCGCCGAGCAGCCACTGCTGGAGACTACCGTTACCGAGTAAACGCCCTGTTGGTTGACGATAGCCGTGTTGGCCGAACTGGCGATCGCACCTGAAGGGCCACTAAACTGATACGTACTCCCTCCGCTGGCGGTTAAGGTCACGCTTGTCAGAGCGCAGGTCAACGGACCATTGTTTTGCAGGCTGGCCGGGGGTAGGGGGTTGACGGTAAGACTAGCGGTGGCCGTGTTGCGACAGCCATTCCCGGTGCTGGTAGCCGTCACCGAGTAAGGTCCCTGGGCTGTCGTAGAGATCATGGTTGTACTCTGCCCACTGCTCCAGCTATAACTAGCCGGGCTGCCCGACGCGGTGAAGGTAGCCGTCTGACCGGCGCAGACAGCGGTGCTGGAAGGGGTAATGCTCACCGTTGGGGCTGAGGTGCTGCTCATGACGGTAGTGGTAGCCGTAGAGGAACAGCCACCGGGATTCGTCACCGTCACACTGTAAGGCCCCGAATTGGTCACACTAGTGGTTGCGCTGCTGACCGGTGAGGGCTGGCTACTGAACTGGTAGGTAGCTCCCTCAAGCCCTCCACCAGCGCTGAGGCTGACACTAGTTTTGGCACAGGTCAGTGTGCCGCTACTGGCCAGAGTGGCCGTAAAGGCTTCACAGGCAGGGGGAGAGGATATGATGACCAGGCCGTTGCCTGAGTTGCCATCGGTAGGCCCACCGGCCTCGAATAACCGTGTACCCGCACTGAACGAGCCCCCACCCCCTCCAACACTTTGGCGACCAGCTAAATTACAACCACCACCGCCGGAGTAACCACCGCCTCCACCCCCTCCTGAACCTCCGGTTCCTGAGCCTCCGCCCCCGAAACCACCCCCCGCAAAAGTACCCGAACTTCCACCATCACTAGTTCCCCCCGCTCCGCCATTGACAAAGGCCCTGCCTCCGCCGTTGAAAAGTACGTTATCAGCCCCATTGGTTAATAAACCACCCCCAGAACTCATGGAAGTGCCTTTAGTACCTCCGCCCTCCCCATTACTGCCTCCGGGCGAACCATCATTACCCCCCGCTCCGCCAGTACCGGTCAGCTGTCCGTGTTTGGTATCGGAGTCAACAGCCGTCTCACCGGACCCTCCACTACCGCCTCCCCCCCGGCGATTACCAGGGGGGTATTACCAGGGCCAACCACAAACGAGCCGCCCCCTCCACCATTTCTTGAGTTATTAACTGCTGGTGCCTGCTGGCCCACCAGAACAGACAGCGCCTGGCCAGGGGTGACGCTGACCTGAGCTCTGATAATGGCCCCCTTGCCGGCGGGAAATTGCGAATTAGGGTTATCCCCTCCCTCGGCTCCTCGAGCTTCAATAATTAGCGAAGTGACGCCCGAGGGCACCGTGTAGGTAACGATCTGGCCAGAGTAGGTAAAGGTCTGTGAGGTGGCCGCTGTCAGACGAGCCGCCCCGGCTGGCGCGGTTGCTGTTGGCTGGGTGAGTGAAGAATTACGGGACTGAAGTGGACGATTCGTCCGTGGCTGAGCTGGCCGGCCCACCGGTTGAAGGTTGTATGGATTGGGTTGTCTTGACCTGAGTCGGTCAATGAGCTGGCCTTGTCCCGAAGAATAGAGCCCTAAGACACCAGCTAAACAAGTTAGAAAAGTAAACAGGTTTTTCATATACGAGGATTGGTTAAACAAAGGATGAGTAAACAGAACAGGGATTAAATCGATGAACCCGTAGAGCCGCCAACGTAGCAGACATGTGAGAGAGTCGGCTCGGGATAGAACTTAGCCAGTAGCAGCAAAAAGTATTGTTAGTTGCATAGGGTAAAGAGAAGGGCGATAAATGGTGAATAAAGAGATTTGGTTTTCGTTTATCAGGCACAAAAACAGGGGTATATACGTAGATATGAGGGGATTAGATGTATTAGTTATAAACTATTTTTACTACTTAGTAAATACTACTTATATTTTTAGTAGGAAAAGTACGGGCTTGATTTAGACGCAGCTTATAAAAACGCCCGATCTCATCGAAACCGGGCGTTTGCTGTGTACGTAAAACAAGGTGAATAGGTATAGCTAGCCGATGCTATGAACTATAAAAGCCAGCACCTCCAGGTTGGCCAACCATGCTTCGAAACGGGAGGCTGAATTCGTTATGTTGACAGTATCAATAAACAAACCAGTCCTTTATTCATAGCTAATGCCTTTGTTTTCGGCAATAAGACTCTCTTCATCCCAGCCTTCATCAATTTGAAGAGTATGCGCAGTGCGGTCGGCCTGAATGACTCGCTCTAGTTCTTCCTGATTTTGACGAACCGCATAGAAGTATTCTTCGTCATTACGAATGGCCGACAGGCGTTTCAGGGTTCGCTCGTCGTGCGTAAAGAACATTTTTGCCGCCCGGTTGGCTTCGTGTGCCCGATGCCCCAATAATTTCATGACATCAACGCCCAGGCGAAGACTGGTGTCTAATGTTTCGCGGTAAATGTGCAATATACCCGCGTTCATCAGGTCGTAGGCATCGTAACGGTTGGTCGAACGAACCAGAATGTGAAGCTCCGGAAAATGCTTTTTGATCGTTTCGATCAGCTCAAGACGTTTTTCTTCATCGCTAATGGCAATAACAATAACTTTAGCTTTAGCCGCACCCGCTATTTCCAGTAAATCGTGACGACTGGCATCTCCATAATAGACATTGAACCCCATCCGGCGAAGGCGATCGACATTGTCGCTGTTGACATCCAGGACGGTTGTTCTTACGTTATTGGCCTGCAAAAAACGGCCTATGGTGCTTCCAAAATGCCCGTAGCCTGCAATAATTACGGGATTGTCTTCCTCAACGATATCGCTTTCCCGTTCTTCAGCGGCTTCCTTGACACCCAATCGGGGCAGAATCAGTTTTTCGTTCAGTACCATCACCAGGGGCGTAAAGGCCATACTGATGGCCACAACTGCTGTCATGGTATCTGTCAATTCTTTGGATAGAATACCCTGCTGGGAAGAGAAGCTGAACAGGACGAATGCAAATTCGCCGATCTGACAAAGGCCAAAGCTAAAAATGAAATTCTGATCGGTCGAAAGCGAAAAAGACTTTCCCAGCCTGAATAGGACAAGTAGCTTGCAGATCATAATGCCGACAACTAAACCTATAATCAGCAATGGCTTAGCAAGAATTAACGGAAAGTCTATGGATGCTCCAACGGCGATAAAGAATAAGCCTAGCAGTAAACCCTTGAATGGATCGATATCACTTTCCAGTTCATGACGATACTCACTATTGGCCAGTACGACACCTGCCAGAAATGTACCCAAAGCAGGACTTAGCCCGACTGTTGTCATTAATACAGCAATACCTACCACCAACAGCAGGGCGGTGGCCGTGAACATTTCCCGCATACCGGTTCGTGCAATGACGCGGAAAAGGGGTGGAGTTGCATACCGACCCGCTACCACAACAGCGGCTACGGAACTCAGCACAACAATTGGCTGTAGCCAGGAAGGTAGTGAACTTACCAGACTAGCACTGCCATGACCGCCCTCGGCGGTTGCTACGTTTGTTTCGCTGGCCAGCAACGGAAACAGTGCTAACATGGGGATGACAGCAATGTCCTGAAACAGCAGCACGGCAAACGAACTTTGCCCGGCTGCTGTTTTCATAAGGTTTTTTTCGTTCAGCGATTGTAGCACAATGGCTGTAGACGAAAGCGATGTAATCATGCCCAATGCCAGTGACTGTTTCCAGTCAATACCGAAAAGCATGGCCAAACCCGCAATCAATACAGATGTAAGCCCAACCTGCATGCCACCCATGCCAAGAATGGATTTGCGTAGACGCCATAGCCGGGATGGCTCCAGTTCGAGCCCAATGACAAAAAGCATAATCACAACCCCAAATTCGGCGAAGTGCATAATGTCGGTTCCTTCGCTGCCAATGAATTCCAGGCAGGCCGGGCCAATAATAATACCGGCCAGCAGGTAGCCCAACACAGACCCCAATCCTAATTTTTTGGCAATCGGGACCATAATGACGGCTGCGGCCAGATAAACCATCGCCTGAAAAAAGAATGTTTCTTTCATCGTTGATACGTTTCGTAGAGGAGAGTTGACGGAATGATGTAAGCTTAATGTTGAAGTGTCTGCAAGGCAGGGACCAGCTCATTGAGGTAGTCTACCTGCTTATAATCCAGCGCCAAAAGCTGGTCATTGGCGAGGGCAGATAAAATGGTTCGGTATTGCTCCCCATAACGCTTTATGTCTTCGGGGGTAATGCGGTACGTGCCATGAATAACGAACGGGGGTAAGTACTCCATTTTACAGGTGATGGCTGTTTGATCGAATGGAGCCAGAAACTGATGTACAGTATACCGGTTACGACCCGTTTCGGAATAGGCATCCTGGGCACCACCGCTCGAAATAACATTGAACATTTTTTTCCCGACCAACGCGTTCCCGTGTGAGCCATAGGCCCAGTTATGTTCCAGCACTAAGTCGAACCATTGCTTGATGAGGGCCGGGCAACTGTACCAGTAGAAAGGATGCTGAAAAACGATAATATCGTGTTGCAGTAAAAGCCTCTGCTCCCGTTCTACATCAATATACATGTCTGGGTAGTACTCGTAAAGATCATTGAACGTCACGTTTTTTATGTCACGGCAATAATTAATCAATACTTTATGGACATTGGATTTACTCAATGCCGGATGTGCAAACTGAATGAGTACTTTGGCCATATACGATCATGAAATTAGGATCAGGTACACCGTAAGTTGCTGGCGGTGTTCATCCTGAAAGGCAACAGAACAAAAGGCAGTCGGTTGCTCAAAGGCAATCCACATCAGCCACTACACTGACCTGCCGCAGCCCTTTGTCGGTCAGAATATCGTTGATTCGGTCTTGAATATAGGCTTTAACTGCCTTAACATTCACCTTATCACGTTCTAACTTAATAAGAATGTCGAACAGAAATTGGTTCCGAATCCGCTCGACAAGTGGCTCTTCGGGTCCTAAGACACGGCTACTGCCCAGTGCATCAGTGAGTTCGGCAGCAAGTCGTTCGGCAGCCTGCTGGCTGATGGCTCGGTCTGGGTGGCGAACCGTTAGTTTGATCAGACGCGAAAACGGAGGGTAATTAAAATCCTGTCGTTCCTGAATTTCTTCGTCATACAAGCCCTTGTAATCATTCTCGATGATCTTTTGCAGGATCGTCTGCTGCGGATTGCTGGTCTGGATCAATACGGTTCCCTGGCGGCCAGCCCGGCGACCGGCCCGACCACTGACCTGTGTAAGCATCTGAAAGGCCCGCTCTGTAGCCCGGAAGTCAGGAAAACGAATCAGGCGGTCGGCATCGAAAATACCCACCAAGCTGACGTTGTCGAAATCCAGTCCTTTCGTGATCATCTGTGTACCGACGAGCATATCCACCTGGCCACCCTCAAATTCCTGAATAATCTGCTGATACGCATTTTTTGCGCGGGTCGTATCCAGATCCATCCGTAGTATTCGTGATTCAGGGAAATAAATCTGTAACTGATCTTCGAGTTTTTCCGTACCAAAGCCGATCGTACGCACTTTTGTGGAGCCACAGGTTGGGCATACACGAGGCACTTCTTCTTTGTGGCCGCAATAGTGGCAGCGCAATTCGGCATCCCGCTGGTGGTAGGTCAGACTAACGGCACAGTTGGGACATTCGGCCGTCCAGTCGCAGTCTTCACACTGCATGTAAGGCGAATAACCCCGGCGATTCTGAAACAGAATGCTTTGTTCTTTCCGTTCCATGTTCATTTCCAGGGCATAAAGCAGCGCAGATGAAAACTCATTTTTCATCGTTTTCTGTTTTTTCTCCTGCCTGGTATCGACTAATACAATATTTGGCAGCGTTGCTTCACCAAAACGCTGGAACAGTTCAACCAGCCCGTAGCGGCCTTGCCTGGCCTGATAGTACGTTTCGAGCGATGGGGTCGCTGATCCCAGCAATACTTTAGCCTGTTGCCAGTGAGCCAGCATGATGGCTACGTCGCGGGCGTGGTAGCGGGGAGCGGGATCGTGCTGTTTATACGAGGTTTCGTGTTCTTCGTCTACAATGATCAGTCCGAGGTTGTCGAAGGGCAAAAAGACCGCAGACCGTACCCCCACTACAAACTGATACTGACCCGATACAACGCCTTTCCAGACCTCCACGCGCTCGTTATCCGAAAATTTGGAGTGATAGATTCCCATTTTATCGCCGAAAACACGCTGCAACCGAACAACAATCTGGGTTGTAAGCGCAATTTCAGGGAGCAGGTACAATACCTGTGACCCGCTGCCGATCGCCTGCTGAATCAGATCGATATACACTTCCGTTTTACCACTGCCCGTGATGCCGTGAAAGAGTACAATGTTCTGACTCTCGAACTGAGCCATGATTTGCCGGGAGGCCGTCCGCTGGGCATCCGTTAGTTTAATCTCAACCGACGACGCGGGTGAATTGTCAGAGAAACGGGGCTGGATCACCTCAAAGGCTTCAAAAACGCCGTTTTTCAGGAGGGTCGAAAGCGACGATTGCGAAAGCTCTTCATCCTGATTGAGGATGGTTTTATCCAGGCCTTTCTGGTTGAGCGTTGGGTCGCGCTGAAGCGGTATATGACTCAGGTAGCGCATGACCACTTCCTGTTGTTTGGGTAATTTTTCGAGCCGCTGGAGAAGAACCAGTAACTGTTCCCGCTCCTCATAATTCCGGTGCAGCCTGACCTTCCGCACCATCTTGGGAATGTATTTTTCTTTGACTTCTTCGAAAACGATGACCGCTTTTTTACCAATCAGCGATTTGATCAAAGCCGGAATATTGGTGCTTTCGCCCGCCAGTCGGCTAAGTTCATCGTAGGAGAGGGCAGGGTGTTTTTTGAGTTCGGTCAGCAGGGTTGACTCAAATTCGGTGAGCAGTTCCGGATAGTCAAAATCAGGGTTGAACTGCACCTTCGATTGGCTGGAGATCTTCAGGCCAGATGGTAAGGCCACATTCATTACATCGCCAATGCAGCACATGTAATAGGCTGACATCCAATTGAAAAGCTCTAGCTGATAGCCTGTTACTAATGGGTATTCGTCAAGTATTTCGCTAATGTAACGCGCCTGATAATTGCCGGGTGGTGTGTTATGCAGCCTATACACCACGGCGGTCAGTACGCGACCGTTATTTTTTCCAAAAGGGACAATAACTCTGGCGCCAATTTTGAGTATGTCGGCCATACCGCGAGGCACGCGATAGGTAAATAATTTGGGTACCGGAATCGGTAAAATCAAATCAGCGAAGAAAGTGACTTCTTCGGCTTCCAGGGATGAAAAGAGTGAGTAAGGTTGATTTTCCACGAATCAAATCGGTACGTCTAGTAAATATAGGCAGAAAACAGCCAGTTGCTGGTAAAGAATTTGTCTAAGAGTGGCCTGCCAATGGACATCGTTAAACAAAAGGAATGGTAAAGAAGAATATACGTTTTTTACAGAGCTATCGTGTTTTGCCTGCCAGTGCCAGCGAGCTGGTGTTTAAGCTAATGGTACCTGGCAATTTGCAACTTACAACAGATACAACCGGGAATCCCGTTCCCGAAGAGAAACAGATCGCCAGGGGAGATGCTCCGTTGGAATTCCGGACGAACGTGTAAAAAGACCTCAATGACGCAACCTTTGAGGTCTTTTTGTGTGTTAAAATACTGTAATGCGGGTGAAAACCTGCCTATTTTGCGGGTTAAGCCCGCGTTACTATTATGCAACTTTTTGATGTCATTATCGTTGGTGGTGGCCCCTGCGGGCTGGCCGCTGGTATTGAAGCAGCCAAAGCCGGGCTTAGTCATTTGATCCTGGAAATGGGTAGTCTGACCGAATCGATCCGGCAATATCCCCGGCGAATGCGCTTCTTTTCAACGGCCGAAAATATTGAAATTGGCGGACTACCTTTCCCGATTTCGGGGGTAAAAGCGGGTCGTGATGAAGCGTTGCAGTATTATCGGAAGGCAGCAGCTTATTATCACCTGAATTTTAAGTTATTCCAGACCGTTTGGGACGTTCAGAAAGAAGACGACCTGTTTACGGTTTCAACGACAACGGGTGAGCAGTATCAGGCCCGTAAGGTAATTATGGCTACGGGTTATTTTACCCGTCCGCGCTGGCTGGGTATTCCGGGCGAAAACCTGCCACATGTGTCGCACTACTACGACGAACCATTCAAATATTCGTTCACGAATGTAGTCATAATCGGGGCATCCAATTCGGCGGTCGAAGCAGCACTTGAGTTGTATCGTCATGACGTGAACATAACAGTTGTTCATCGGGGTGAAGATTTCCGGAGTACGGTGAAATATTGGCTTGTGCCAGACGTGAAAAACCGGGTAAAAGAAGGGAAAATCAAAACCGTATTCGACTCGGTGGTAACGCAGATCGGTGAGAAAACAGTAACCATAAATAACCTGAAAACCGGGGAAGAAAGCCATCTGCCTGCTGATTTTGTATTGGTATTGACGGGTTATATTCCTGATGCTGAATTGCTTCGTCGCTGTGGTATTGAACTGGATCCGGTTACGCAGGTGCCTGTCTATAACAAAGAAACCTTCGAAACGACTGTGCCTGGGCTCTACGTCTGTGGAACAGTTATGGCTGGAATTTATACTGAAAAAGTCTTTATCGAGAATGGTCGCGAACACGCTCAGTCGATCATCGATCACATTATGGGCCGCGAAGTGCATCAGGTAAAAGAACTGATTCAGCGCATCTGATAGCGTAACGCAAACGGCTTCTGTTACGGAGTCTGCCCATAGTCCCGTGGGCGTCAAAAGGTAGGACAGTAAATTCGATAGCCAACGGTGTTTACGTGTGAGCAAACACCAACTTGTAGGTCTCTGCTTAAACAATAGGGGCCAGGTTGTATTTTTGCCCAAAAACGTACTTGCGTGAACGCCCTCCCTTGTGTCATTCGTCGGTTAAATCTGATAGCCGGATTGCTGTTTCTAGCCAATTCGCTATTTGCCCAGACATCCCCTTCCAACTGGACCAGCCAATACTGGCCCGCCCGCTGGATTTTGCATCCAACTGCTCCGTCCCGGCAGTATGGTATCTTTCATTTTCGGAAAACCATCGATCTGCCGCAGAAGCCCACCCGTTTTGTGGTTCATGTGTCGGCTGATAACCGCTATCGGCTGTTTGTCAATGGAAAAGCCGTAGCCATCGGGCCTGCCCGCAGTGATACGCAAAACTGGAATTACGAAACCATCGATCTTGCACCATACCTACAGGCAGGAAAAAACACGTTGGCTGCACAGGTGTGGTACATGGGAGAAGGCGCTCCTTTTTCGCAGATGAGCTATCAGCTGGGTTTTTTGTTACAGGGTGATAGCGACACTGAAAAAATAGCCAACACAGACGCTAGCTGGAGAATACTGCATAATCCGGCTTATTCTCCCATCAGGAACGACATTCCTAAGCTTCGTACTTACATCGTTGTGGGTGATGGCGATCGAGTCGATGCCGCCACTTACCCCTGGGGCTGGGAACAGCCAAATTTTGACGACAAAGCCTGGGTTTCTGCTAAGCCACTCGGTTTTCCGACCAAACCGCGTGGCCTGGGCACCGATGGAAACTGGGGATTAGTGCCTCGTACGATTCCCATGATGGAGGAAAAAAGCGTTCGGCTGGCAACCGTTCGGCGGAGCGAAAACGGCAAAATGGAGAACGCTTTCCTGCAAGGGAAAGCACCTGTGACGGTTCCGGCCAATACAAAGGCGGTTTTCCTTCTGGATCAGGGCTATCTGACCAATGCATACCCGGAACTGACCGTTAGCAAAGGGAAAGGAGCTACCGTAACACTGGCGTATGCTGAGGCATTGATCGATGCTAAAGGGCTGAAAGGAAATCGAAACGCTATTGAAGGTCGCACGATGCGTGGTTTTGAGGATCAGTTCATTGCCGATGGTAACAGCAAGCGTACATTCAGGCCGCTCTGGTTCCGTACCTATCGTTATCTGCAATTGACCGTTGATACCAAAGAGGAATCGCTTGTGCTGGATGATCTGCTTGGGCAATTTACGGGTTATCCGTTCGAAGAAAAAGCTCGATTCGCAGCCAGTGACACTACCCTCAAATCGCTCTGGAATGTGGGTTGGCGAACAGCGCGGCTCTGTGCGGGCGAAAACTATTACGATTGCCCTTACTACGAACAGTTGCAGTATACGGGCGACACACGCATTCAATCAATGATTTCACTCTACGTAACGGGCGACGACCGACTGATGCGAAAAGCTATTACAGACTATGAACATAGCCGCTTTAACGACGGACTGACCCAAAGCCGCTACCCATCGGCTGATTTTCAGGTGATTCCAACTTTTTCATTGTTCTGGGTCTGTATGGTGCATGATTACTGGATGAACCGCCAGGACGATGCGTTTGTAAAGTCGATGCTGCCCGGAATTCTGGGCGTACTGAACTGGCACGAACAGCGTATTGCCAAGACGGGCCTGAATGGTCCGCTGGAATGGTGGAATTTCGTAGACTGGTCGAAGTGGCAAAACGCGAAAGACGAAGCAGCAGGGGGTGTTCCGGCCGGCGCGCGGAAAGGCGGGTCGAGTATTTTGTCGTTACAACAGGCGTATACCTACTTCCGGGCGGGCGATCTGCTATCGCATTATGGTCTGAACGAACGCGCTGAACACTATCGCGAATTAGGTCGTAAATTAAACAAAGCCGTGTTTGCTCAGTGCTGGGATGCCAGCCGGGGTCTTATTGCCGATACGCCCATATTACCTCCTGGTCAGCCCGGAAAAAACATATTCAGCCAGCACGCGAATATTCTTGCCGTATTAACGGATGCGGTGCCCGTTGCTCAGCAGGCAGCCTTGTTGCAAAAAGTGATGACGGAGAAAAACATCGGTTCCGATACATTGACCCAGGCAACTTTCTACTTCAAATACTATCTGTTTGAAGCCATGAAGAAAACAGGTCTTGGCGATCAGTTCGTAGCGCAGTTGAAACCCTGGCGCGACATGCTGGCTATGGGTTTGACCACCTTTGCCGAGAATCCTGAACCGACCCGCTCTGATTGCCACGCCTGGAGTGCTTCACCACTCTATGAATTTTTATCGATCACCTGTGGAATCCGTCCGGCTGAGCCAGGATTTAAATCGGTGCGTATCGAGCCCTATCTGGGCGACCTGACAACGGTAGAAGGGCAGATGCCACATCCGCTGGGTGACATCGCTGTGCAGTTTCAGAAAACACCGACAGGTAGCCTGACCGGAACGATCACTTTGCCCGCCAATCTGACAGGTACACTCCGTTGGAAAGGAAAAGCCTTACCACTGAAAGCAGGTAAACAGACTGTGAGTTTATGAATACTTTGTTGTTAAGTAGTCTATATTGATATTTTTGTATAAATAAATATATTCTTATCCGGGATAACGATACTTTTGATAAAAAAAACGCCTGATGCTAGTGCTCTGTACTTAATAGATCAGCATTACATTCGGCGTTTTTTGTATTTTTGTGGCTTACAAGTTACGGTGGGTATCGAAACGTCCGGGCATATTGGCCGGGCGTTTTTTGTTTAGTACTAAGGATACCAAAATGCATCTAAACCCTAATGCTTTCGCATAAAATTTTGGTTGTTGTGGCCAAATAAAAGAATATTTGTCATCCTCTTTGCACCCAAGACAATGAAACTATTGCTCTGCTTAGTCCTCAATCTGGTACTTGTTTCGGTGGCCGTCAAGGCGCAGAAAATTCCAAAGGGAGCTGATGCCATTGAACTAACGACCACCTTAGCCGATTCTGCCCTGTTTGAATCGGTTCAGTCTTATCTGGAAGAGGCAGGATTTGATATCGACGTTGCGAATGAAGAAGAAGGGGCGATCATAACTGAATACAGAACGATAACAGAGTTCAAAACAATCAGAGAACCCATTCAGATACGTCTGCTGGCCACACTCGAAAACGGAGTCATATTATTTAAAGGACAGGCAACTTCCCGAAATCCGGGTAACACCTACGAAAATGAACCGATCGTCAATGATGAATCGAGCAATGGAGCGTTTCTATTTATAAACGAAATAATAAACAGCTACGCTAAAACGCTGGATCAGGCAACGATAGAATACAATGTACCCTGAGTAGGTAGCCATTGTATCAAAAAAGGATCTGCCCCTATCCAGAGTCAAACACTTGCCTTATACACTCGGTTAGTCGCTTGTGCCTGTGTGTGGGCACTGTGTTAAAGTACACTACCAAGGAGGGCCCGGTTTATACCGGGCTTTTTTGTGAAAATAGCAAGGCGAATCCGCCTGAAGCGGCCCTATTGCCCGTTAATGTATACAAATCAGGAAGATTTTTGTAATAAGTGAGTAACGAACAACTTATTTCAGTTAACTATGGTTCAATAAGAAATAGATTGATTTAATTATACTTATAATCAGGCTATTTGATCTAAAAAGGGCATCATTCTCGATATAAAATCATGATGTTATAACATGGTAAGCCCACGGGAATAAACACGAACTATGGAAACGTTCAGTAAAAAAGAAAAAGAAAAGCAAAGACAAAAAAAGAGAAAAGATAAGCAGGAAAAGAGAGAGGACCGTAAAGCGAATGCCCAGAAAGGTCAACCTCTTGACCAGATGCTGGCATACGTCGATGAGAACGGCAATATTTCGTCTACTCCTCCCGATCCCAGAAGAAAGAGACAAATCAACGAAGAAGACATACAGCTTGGCGTTGCTAAACAGGAAGATGAAGCTGCTCCAGACGTGATCCGCCAGGGAGTAGTTACATTCTTTAACGCATCGAAGGGTTATGGCTTCATCAAAGACCTACAGTCTCAGGACAGTATTTTTGTGCACATAAATGCACTGATCGATCCCATCAACGAACAGGATAAGGTGAGCTTTTCAATTACCAGAACGCCAAAAGGCCCCAATGCAATTGATGTTAGAAAAGCCGTATAAGCTGGCTGAGGCTAATACTATTGCATGCGCTGTATTTTTTATTTCTGTTAATGAGTACAAAGTTGGCATAGCTACCTAAAGAATGTGTCTTTAGGAGACTTTTTTCTTATCACCCAAATCATGTCCAAACTTATTTATACATCCATTCCTCCTACTACAGACAACGCCTACTGGATGCTCAAATTTTCGGATGGCAAAACCAGTATTTATGTACCGCGTGATAAAGAACTTGACCGGCAATTAAAGATTAAGTTCCAGGCAGAAGTAGCTGCGCGAACCTCCGTAAGGCGAAAAAAAGACAATCGGTAGGTTGTCTTGCCAGAACGCTGAATGTAGGATAAGGTACACAGGAGAACTATGGATGTATCATTAGGGCTGGCCGGGTAGTTCGGAGATTCGTTCTATTACTACTCATGTCCCTGTCAGACGTTGCCCATAAAGCCAGCGTGATTTTGTTATGAACGCTCTACCTCCTCAATGCCAGAGCGTTCAGAGTATGTATAGATAGAAGAAGCAGTCGTAATCTGGGCAAGGCACTCGCTCAGATTGACGACCGTTTTTGTATGCCCTCAACGCCAATTAGTTAAGGCTATATAAAAAGAAATAGGCCACCCCCGAAAGAGCAGCCCGCGAAAAGAAAAGTGTTATCAATCATTCTTACGTGAAAAGAGATTTTTCAGATTTCTTTGGAAGAAACTTTTTTTCAGAAAGCCACCTACATTTTCTCCTTAAAGAGATTATTTCTGTGTAATTGATTGGTTATCAAGGGGTAGTTTTTTTTGAGGAGTGGTGAAATTTTTTTAATTGTTAGCAATTAATTTGCGTTTGAAATCACGAGTCACAAAGGCCCGGAGTTTGTCTGAACGTATTTTGCCAACTTTACTGAGTTATTAATTCAGTTAAATTTCTCCAGTAATCCTGCCATCATTTCCTCAAAATAGGCTCCGTTGTAAGGGCCAAACCAGTTCATGTCGCGGATTTCGTAGGCTTGCCGATCGTAATAACGATCGGGTGTAATATAGCCGATATAGCCACCATCGAAGCTGGTCACCATCAGGTGAAGTCCTTTTTTTGCTGCCAGTGGGTGAAGCTCGGCCGCTAATTCCCCGGAAAAGTCGCAGGGAGTACCGAGCAGTACGGTTTCGCCAATGCGTAGGGCTTTTAAGTCGGACGGATAATCGCCATAAAGCGCATAAAACAACCACGGGCGAACCCGCCAGTTTCCGATCACGCGTGGGTTCGGCTCGCGTAGACCGAGCGGTAACGTCAGTATCGATAACGTACTGTCTGGATGAGTCTGAATCGTTGGCATCGTGCGTTCAATGCGTATGGCCAGATCGCCCGCATAATTACGAATCTCCTGAAAGTCGGTTTTTCCCCGTGGTTTGGGTGCGGTACTGCCAACCGCTCCGGCCAGAAACAGGGCAAACGTAGCCGATTTTTTCTCCAATCGATCGACCAGTGAACCGGGGTAATCGCGACTGAGATAAGCACTATTGTCGCCGTCGAAAAGTGTTGGGTGACCAGCAAATGAGCAAAGTAGTGCCGACTCCCCGGACTTTTTCCGAAGCTCCAGCAGCCTGATTTTTCCATCGAGTGGGCCCGTAGGACCCGACGAACTAAGTCGGTTCGAAATAAGGTCCGTAGCATCGGTTTCGCCAAAGCCGATTTGAACAGGCGCCATGTTCGATTGGGCCTTGCGAATAGCCGCCAGAATGCCGTTGGTAATGAGCGTCACGATTTTTTCATCATAACTTCCGGCAATCAATTGACCAACCAAACGGGGTGCCCAGCCGCCAATGCTGTTGTGTGAATGGATAGCGCCCATATAGAGGTTTTCCCATTGAAGACCAACCTCTGGTAAGCGTTTTTTGAGCGCTTCAGCTACCGTTGGGGGCGTGATGACGAGGTCCAGAGCTATTACGGCTACTTTCGTGCCGCCATTGTCGAGCATGATCGCCCGAACAAAAATCGAATCGCTGATAATCTTCCAGTGTTTTCCTAACCGTTCGCCATACCCGCCAGTCGGTGTCGTGTAGGATGGCGTAATGTTGACTTTGGCCCAGCCCGCCCGAAGCGGTTGCCTGCCAGCAGGCGGAACCTGAAGCATGGCGAGTCGCTGTTTGGTTTGGGCGTAGTACGGCATCTCACGATATGGCGTTTCGTCTACAGGCGCCAGACTGATAGCCAGAAATAAGAGAAGGAATACAAGCAGTCCGAGCAGGACTCTAAAAACTATACGAAGGAATTTCATACCGGCTGTGCCACCGACACTGGCGAATTTACCCGCAAGCAACAAAAAAAGAGTCGGATGGGAAAGGAAAACAAGAAAGGCACCAGAGAAAACTCCGATGCCTTTCATCACCTTGCCGGTTTCCCGGCCTCCCTATACGTGGCCGCAATTGGGTTTAAGCCAAAAACGGCTTCACGATGGCTAGTACCGCATCTTTGGTGAGCGGTTCATCGAATGCTTCACGGATGGCATCGTCTGATTTGCCCGTCAGCGTTTTCAGGTTAATTCCGGCCTGGGTGAACGACGTCTGCGTGGTATCAGAAACCCAGCCTTTCATTCCCTGCATCCGGCGGATTTCTGATGCGTGCCGGGCTTCAACGGAGTGAATTTGAAGGGCTATCTGCAAAATATCTTTGTCATTGATCAGGGTTGCCGCCTGACCTTTGTAGGCTTGCACGCCTGTATCTTCAAAGGCACGGGCAGTGGCAAGAAAGGTCGTGTAATTCGTAAACGTACCGGCAGGGAACTTAAACGTCGGCTTGGCTACTGCTCCGGCTCCCAGCGCCGTTTTCAGCAGATTTACGTGGGCCGTTTCGTGTTTGCTGATCTGGCTGATAACTGTTCTGTCGGCGGCCGGAACAAGGCCGGCCGCTGCGAGTCCCGTTCTGTAAAATTCGTCTTCGAGGTATTCGAGCGTCAGCGCAAAATTCGCTACCTCAATAGCTGCTGCCGACGGTGGAGTCGTAGCCTGAGCAAACGCCTGATTGAATGTGGTAGCCACAAGCGTAGGAATAGCTGCCGCTGCCAGATTTGTACCGTATTTAATCAGATTCCGACGCGAATAAAAGCTGTATCGCTCAGTCGCTTCGGGATCAAATTGCTCAATTTCAGAGAAGATTTTAAATAAATTCATGGCGTTGTGTCAGGTTTAGGCGGTTGGAAGATTGGCACCGCTCAAGGGTGTTTGCACAAATTTTTGTGCGGTTGGTAATACATCCGCTGGTTTGGTCGCTGGATCAAGACCCGTTGTGGGTGCAACAATGTCGTCACCGGCAAAGTCGGCTGATTTTGGATTGAGCAGGTCGCGGATGGCCGCTGCATGACGAGCTTCTACTGACACAATTTTGCCCGCTAAGACTAAATAATTGGGATCTTTAATCAGGCGACCGGCACCATTGTAGGCCGATACCCCCAGATCTTCGAATGCTTTAGCAGTCCCTAATACACTGGCTCGATCACTGAAGTTGATACCCGTAAAATTCGGCGTCAGGTCTGTGATGCGATTTGCTACAGGAATCGCTGCTTTGAAGAACTCGCGGTGAATGATCTCATGATCGCGAATGTCGGTCAACAGGGTTTTTTCTGCATCGGTGATGCCCGTATACGGAGTAGCGATTACCTGGGTGTAGAAAGCCGCTTCCAACTGCTCGAGCGCATAAGCGTAATTGAGAATACCGATATCACCCATCCCTAAATCGACCGATGAGGGGACTGTTGTTGGATTCTCTTCATCTTTACAGGAGGCTAAAACAGCACCTCCGGCTACCGCAGCCCCGGCGTATCGTAGAAATAACCGGCGTCCTACCATCACCGGCTCCAACTGACCCGGCAACATGGTCAAGCCCGAATCTTTCTGTTCTTTGCTCATACTGAGTAAAAAGTTATGTGTCGAAAAGACCGTGTTTTTCAAACGGTTCAGTAGACTTACGGCGATGGTTCCCAATTGGATTTCTTTACCTGTATAAACACGACTTTGCCCGCTCCAATAAAATTCGTTTACCTTGGATACCAGATCGGTAAGCTGCCGTAACAATTTCGACGCTATGTAGATTACTTATCAGACTAATACGACATATACCAATCGGGACTATGGATCAACTGGAACAAAACAAGAAGAATGCTATTGGCTTCTACGATCTTATGTTTAATCAATGCCAGCCAGCAGAGGCCATTGCGAAGTATGTTGGAGAGACATACATCCAGCATAATCCAATGGTTGCCGATGGCAAAGAGGGCTTTATTGCCTATTTTGAACAGATGAACAAGGCGTATCCGGGTAAGCGGATGGACGTAAAGCGAGCCATTGCTGAGGGTAATTTAGTGGTGCTTCACTGTTTTCAGCAATGGCCGACTGCCGATGGTACAGGCATCGAAGATTGGGCCGGAATCGACATTTTTCGTTTTGACGATGCCGGTA
This sequence comes from Spirosoma aureum, assembly GCF_011604685.1. NCBI lineage: Bacteria > Pseudomonadati > Bacteroidota > Cytophagia > Cytophagales > Cytophagaceae > Spirosoma > Spirosoma aureum. Next base: position 1,554,157 of record NZ_CP050063.1, read on the forward strand.
AAATTGTTGAACACTGGGATGTTCTACAGCTTGTGCCAGGCACGTCTGCAAACGCCAATACGATGTTTTAATGGAACAGATTTCCTTATTTTTTCTGCTGATTTACGGTTTTTCTGTACCAGTTCTGGCCCCAAAGAAACCTACGCCTTAGGTCGCTCAGCGGTCGAATCGTTTTCTCGTTTATGCTAACGAAAACCGCGCCGACTTACCGGGTGATGTTTGAGGGTAAAACGCTTGTCGACGATTCGGAGTTGAGCCTGATAGTTCAGGGAAATGATGTGTTTGGCCCAAATTTTAGCCCGACAAAACCTGTGGTCCAGACAATTGAACTCTCGGCGTTGCCCGGAATCCAAACCACCTGACACAACAAAGTGGTATGGTAAGCTTCTCCGTGAAATTGGCTGCTGTTGGTGGACATGTGATGCGATTACGGTAAAGCAACCCAGCAGCTACGGAATCAAACAAAGGGCTGTCGTGGCTGTTTTGATTACATAATTCGCTTTTTTGATGTGAACCCGTGCCACGGTTCGGAACCGTGGCACGGGTTCACATCAAAAAACTGTACTCAACGCAAAGAAATCATGAATCGAACGTATTTAGAGACCTTACAGATTGGTATTGTTGCGGGAATGCGCAGTATGATGGCACCTGCTTTTATCAGCCATAAACTAGCGCACGACCAACCAGGAGGACTAGCCAACTCAAAGCTCCATTTTCTGACTTCACCGACAACGGCGACTATATTGAAACTACTGGCCGGGGGTGAACTGGTTGGAGACAAAGTGCCAAACGCCCCCGACCGTACAATGCCTCCCCAATTCATTGGCAGGGTGTTGTCTGGTGCTTTATCGGGGGCTGCGTTTAGCGAGATCGAGGGCGAATCGGTGGCCTGTGGTGCCCTCATTGGTGGACTGGGCGCGGTGATCGGAACGGTAGCTTTTTTTCATATCCGTCACTGGCTCACGCATGAACAGGGCCTGCCCGACCCGCTGGTTGCGTTGGCTGAAGATGCAATTGCGATTGGAACAAGCTGGCAACTGATGAAACCGGACCATTCCGTTCATCAAGAAGCGTAGCTTATCGCACTGTTCCTGACAGAAAAGGCGCATCACTGATGCGCCTTTTCTGTTAAAATCGTCTAAAAGTCTGCTCACCCTCTTATCTTTGCCCTCCCAAAACTACCTTCGTCAACAGCTACTTTAAATGAATGATGGCTAATGTACAATGAATCCTGTGCATGAACCTGTTATTCATTCTCCATTCTCCATTATTCATTATTTTATGCAGGTTCTGAAATTTGGCGGTACGTCGGTTGGCACTGTCGAAAGTATCAAACAGGTTATCCAGATTATTGACAATCACCGACAGAATGGCGATCAGATAACAGTTGTGTTTTCGGCAATGGGGGGTATAACAAACCAGCTCATTGAAATTGGCCGGATGGCTACCACCGGTGAAACCGATTATATGGAATTAGTTCGGCGGATTGAAGACCGGCACTTCAATGTCATTAAAGCGCTGATTCCTGTAAAAGAACAGAGTAAAGTTTTTGCCCATATTCGGGGCATTATTAATGAACTGGAAGATTTACTCCGGGGAGTGTCGCTTATCCGCGAACTGACGCTTCGTACTCATGACCTCATCACCAGTTTTGGCGAACGCTTATCCACAACGGTCATTACCGAATGTGTAAAAAGCCGGGGTATTCCAGCGCAGTTTTGCGATGCCCGTACAATTATTAAAACCAATGCACAATTTGGGCAGGCGGAAGTAAACTATAACCTTACGAATCAACTGATTCAGGAGCATTTCGCCAAAACGAATGACCGAGCCGGCGCTCCGGTGCAAATGGTAACGGGGTTTATTGGCTCGACCGAAAAGAACGAAACAACAACCCTCGGCCGGGGTGGCTCCGACTACACCGCCAGCATCCTTGGAGCAGCCCTGAACGCCGACATCATCGACATCTGGACCGATGTCGACGGGATGATGACGGCCGATCCGAGGAAGGTGCCCAATGCATTCAATATTCCGACAATTACGTATGCCGAAGCGATGGAGTTGTCGCATTTTGGGGCGAAGGTCATTTATCCGCCCAGCCTGCAACCCGCTTTTGCCCGTAACATCCCAATTCGGGTCCTGAACACCTTTAATCCAACGCACAGCGGCACGGTAGTTAGCCGTACTGCCGAACGGCGGCAATATACCATTACCGGCATTTCGAGTATCGACGACATCGCCCTGGTGAACGTGCAGGGATCGGGCATGATTGGTGTTGCGGGTGTATCGGCGAAGTTGTTTGGGGTGCTGGCAGCGCATAAAATCAGCGTAATTCTGATCTCACAGGCTTCATCGGAACACTCAATCTGTTTCGCCATCGATCCACGCGGTGCCGAAAATGTGAAAACGATCCTCGACGACGAGTTTGCTACCGAAATTTCGCATGGCCATATCGACAATATCGTTATTGAGCGCGACCTATCGGTAATTGCTACCGTGGGTGAAGGCATGAAGAAAAGCTCTGGGATTGCCGGGAAACTGTTTTCGGTACTGGGCAAAAACGGGGTCAACATTGTGGCCGTTGCGCAGGGTTCGTCGGAGATCAATATTTCGGTCGTTATTAACAAAAATAACCTCTCGAAAGCGCTTAACTCCCTGCATAACATCTTCTTTCAGTCTGAAGCACGGGTGCTGAATTTGTATCTGGTCGGTACGGGCCTGATCGGTAAAACCCTGCTGAAACAGATTTTCAACCAGTTCGAATTTCTGCGTACCGAAAAACTCCTGAAGGTGTGTGTTGTGGGCATGACCAATACCAAAAAAATGCTCCTCGATCCCAAAGGCATTGCTCTCGACGAATGGCGCGAACGGCTATTGACCGAAGGTGTAACCACCTCGCTACCCGCTTTTGTGGAGAAAATTCAAGATTATAACCTGCCTAACTCGGTGTTTATCGACTGCACGTCGGATAAAGATATCGTACAGTTTTATGAGTCGTTGTTAGATGCCAACATTTCGGTTGTAACGCCCAACAAAGTGGCCAATTCCGGCTCGTATGCCGAATACCGACGATTGCAGCGAACGGCCCTCAACCGGGGTGTCAAGTTTCTCTATGAGACTAATGTCGGGGCCGGATTGCCAATCATCAATACCGTGCAGGGCCTGATGACAGCGGGCGACCGTTTCCTGAAAATCGAAGCCATTCTGTCCGGTACGTTATCATTCATTTTCAATACGTTCCGGCCCGGTATTTCCTTTGCTGATGTAGTCCGGGAAGCCAAAGAAAAAGGTTATACCGAGCCCGATCCCCGCGATGACCTGAGCGGACTGGATGTAGCCCGAAAAATTCTCATTCTGGCCCGTGAGGCTGGTTTTCCGCTCGAACCTGAGGATGTAACAATCACGAATCTGCTTCCACAGTCGTGTCTCGATGCGCCTACTATTTCCGCCTTTTTCGAGGAGTTGGAACGCAACAACGCTTACTTTGAGAACTTGCTTGTAGAAGCTGAATCAAAAAGCGAAAAACTCCGGTTTGTTGCCAGTTTTGAGAATAACAAAGCAACCATTGGGCTGCGGCCGGTAGGAGTCGATCACCCGTTCTATCAGTTAACCGGGGCCGATAATATTGTGTCGTTCACAACGGAACGCTACAAAGAGCGCCCGCTGGTAATAAAAGGACCTGGTGCTGGTGCTGAAGTAACGGCTTCGGGGGTGTTCGCCGATGTGGTCAGTATCGGGAGTTATTTGGCGTAATTAATCACACTGATAGGTAAACGACTGTCTGTTTTTTTTCGTCACCGGATCAGGAACGCTTGACTGATAGAGTAATGCGTTCTGGTCCTGACTCGTTAGCTTGTTATCGGTGTCATACACGGGCGTGAAGGTCGATGACTCGCGGAGGTTCGACCGGCTGCCTGTCGCCGTCAGGTTATAAGCCTTCAGGGAGAGCGGGGAATTGATTTGCCAGAAGCGGCCGGGTCGCGTTTCAACAGTCTGACTCAGTGCCACAACCGTCAGCAAAGGCAGTTCATCAAAGCGTTTATAGGGCGAAGGTTTCGTATCGAATACGTACTCCGTTTCCTGCTGAACAACAGATCCATCAGTTAACGTAAATTGAGCACGTTCGTTGGTCAGGTTTCCGTTGGTATCGTAACTGAAAGTATAGACCCGTTGCTTGGTTAGCGAATTAGTTGGTAACACCTGCCGGTTTTCCGTGATTTTAGTCATACGCCCCGATGGGTTATACTCCATTACAAACGTAGACATCACTTTCCCTCCCCGGCTGAACGTTGAACTTGTTGGCGTTGTGGCTGATCCGTAAGCCAGCATTATAATATCCTGACCATTTGTTGCCGATGCAATGCGGGAATCCGTAAAGGCTGTGGTAAAGGTAGCATCCTGGCTTTTTGATTTTTCGGCAATGGATGCCAATGTCCCCTTGTTATACGCGAACGTTCGTTTTAGCTCGTCGGTCAATTGGCCGGTGGATTCTACAAGCTGATCGGTTGTATTGCTCAGGCGGCAGGTAGCAATAACCGGGTTCTCCTCCGATTTGCAGGCATACATTCCTGCCAGCAAAGTTGCTATGAATAGAGAAATTAGTAGAAATTTAGTTTTCATATCTAGCTGGATAAGCAATAGCAAATGTATAGTTCTACAATAGTCTTACCTAAAGTGTACGCTTAAAAAATTGTAGCTTCGCAACAGGTTATAGCGTTGTTTTGAGAGAACGACTTATTGCTATACTTTAGGACACCAAAAAAGAAGAAAATCGTTGTATTCACGTGCTAACAGAAACTCATCAGCAACCACTTATTGAAAATATCCGCGCCATCGGTCATTCCGAAGCGGTTCGGCGTTTCTTTGGCTTGCTAAAGGAGTTAATTGATATTATTAACCTGCCCAATGGCGACGCGCGGCTGGCTTTTTCGCCGGGCCGACGCGAAAAGGGTGTTATTTCGGCCGATATCAACTTCTTTCAGGCACTGCGCATCCAAAAACCGCGTAGGGGAGAGGTCGAATACCATCTGACAGTAAAGAAATCATGTCAGGATCGCCTGAAAAGCATCGATGAACTCGTCTTTGAACCCATTACCGAAAAATCGGATTACCTGGGGGTTATTGTGGGCCAGTCGAACGTTCATTTGCTGTATCAGCCAACACTGCGAACGTGCTGGGAAGATTGCCTGCTCGAACTCGTTGAGAGTACGAAACGAGGACCGCATTCGGCCCGGCATAATGCGGATGTGTATCGGGCGGCCGAAGATGAAGCATTTCTGAGCGATCTTATTCGGCTCGCCGATGATCCTACACTCGGCGAACGGGGTATGAATGGTCATGCTGTGGAAGAACCCGAAGCCGGTTATGAAGTCCTCCCAGACTTGCCCATTCAGCCGCATAACCTGATTTTGTTCGGGCCGCCGGGTACGGGAAAAACATTTGCCTTACAGCCGTATTTACAAAAAGAGAATTCGAGCCTGATTACCTTCCATCCATCCTATAGCTACGAGGAATTCGTTGAAGGTATCCGGCCGGAAGTGATCAATGGGCAGATCAGTTACCGAATCCGAAGAGGTATTTTTCACAAAGCGTGCCTGTCGGCGATTCATCTGGCCGGTTATGCTACACTGGCCGATTGCCTGAACGATACAGCCGAAAATCGAACCCGTCGGCTCCGGCAGGCTCCGGCCCATTATCTGCTTATCGATGAAGTGAACCGAGCCAATGTTGCCAGCGTATTCGGCGATTTGATCACACTCCTCGAAGCCGACAAACGACTTGGCGCCGAGAATGAATTATGGCTAACATTACCCTACTCGCAGGAACGGTTCGGGGTCCCCATCAATCTGTTTGTAGTTGGAACGATGAACACAACCGACCGTTCGATTGCCCTGCTGGATATTGCCTTGCGTCGACGGTTTGCCTTCCGGGAAATGACACCTGATCCAACGGTCCTGAGTTTTGTAGATGGCGTCGATTTAGCCCAATTACTCCGAACTATAAATGAACGGATTGAATACCTCCTTGATCGGGACCACCAGATTGGCCATGCGTACCTGACAACCATAGCGACTCATGCTGAGCTGTGCGATGCTTTTCGGGATCGAATTATCCCACTGTTGCAGGAGTATTTTTTCAATGATTGGGCAAAAATTCAACTGGTTCTGGGCGATAATCCAGCGTGGGGTAAAGATCCCGATCAGCGACTGGTCTGGGTGAAAAAGAAATACACCGCGTCAACAGCTGCAAAATTATTTGGTGAAATGCCCGATTCGGTCGAGGAGGTCATTACCTATGAAATAAATCCCCATTTACAGCGGGGCGATTATGAACAGGTGTCGGTCGATGTGTTCATTAAAATTTACCAGAAATAGTAACGCAGACGGGATGTCTGCTTTAGTCGTTAGGTATAAAAAGCGGACTAGACGTTCGCATGATGTATGAAAGCACTTGTTTTAACCGAATACAATCAGTTCGATCTACAGGACGTGCCAAAGCCGACGGTTCGGCCCAATGAAGTATTGGTACGGGTTCAGGCGGTGGGCATCTGTGGTTCCGATGTTCATGGCATGGACGGTAGCAGTGGCCGACGCATTCCACCCATCGTTATGGGCCACGAAGCGTCGGGTATTATTGCCGAAGTAGGTGCCGATGTTCACAATTGGGCGACTGGCGACCGCGTTACATTTGATTCAACAGTATATGCTCTCGATGACTGGTATAGCCGTCGGGGTATGTATAATCTTAGTGATGGCCGTGAAGTCGTAGGGGTATCTACGCCGGATTTTAAACGACAGGGCGCTTTTGCCGAATACGTGGCTGTTCCACAGCATATTCTGTATGCCATTCCCGATAATGTATCCTTCACACAGGCTGCACTGGTAGAACCCGTTGCGGTTGCGCTGCATGCGGTTGGCCTGACACCCATTCAGGTTAATGATTCGGCCGTTGTTGTTGGAGCGGGCATGATCGGGCTGTTCGTTATTCAGGTGCTTAAACTGGCCGGTTGCGGCTCCATCATCGCTATTGACCTCGACGACGACCGATTGGCGCTGGCTAAAACTCTGGGTGCCACACATACGCTCAATGCCCGAAGTGGCGATATGGCCAAACAGGTACAGGCAATCACCAACGGGCGTGGCGCTGATGTGTCTTTTGAGGTAGTTGGCGCTGGCCCAACTGTCAAAACCGCCATCGACTGTGTGCGGAAGGGAGCGACCGTAACGCTGGTCGGAAATCTGGCGCCCACCGTCGAAATGCCATTGCAGGCTGTGGTAACCCGGCAATTGAGGTTGCAGGGTTCCTGTGCCATAAATGGGGAATATGAAGCCGCACTGGCGCTGATTTCGTCGGGACGCATGAACGTCGAAGCCATTCTTAGCGCGGAAGTACCTCTCGAAGAAGGGGCCGACTGGTTTCGGCGGCTCTATGAAAAAGAAAAGGGATTAATTAAAGTGGTTCTGAAGCCGTAATCACTGTTTCGTACACCACTCGAAGATAGCCGGGTACAGATCAGCAACGGTTTGACCCGGCTTTCTTGTTTTATGTGATCACCAAATTTTTCGGACAAACTCGTTGAATCAATAGTTTATGATTCCGACTTTGTTTGAGCTTATGCTTTAATTAGTGCAAAACAAATCAGTAGATATGTGGCAAGTGCATTCATTTAGATAGTATTGATGGAGCAGTTCCGCATGGTAGGCAAAAGCCGTACTATTGAAAGTTAACAAATCGCTATTATGAATATCGCCATTATCGGCCCTGGCAAAGTGGCTCACCTTCATGCCAAAGCCGTTTTGCAAACGCCCGACACCCAATTGGTTGCTGTCTATGGGCGGACCTATCAAAAAGCAGAAGATTTTGCCAACCAATACGGTATCCGGGCTTACAGCGACATATACGACATGGTCGATCGTGAGAATGTCGATCTGTGCCTGGTTTGTACGACACATCCCGCCCATCGCGAACCTACGGTAGCGGCTCTCAATGCGGGGTCACACGTATTGGTCGAAAAGCCGCTTGCGTCGTCGCTCGAAGATTGTGACGCAATGATCGAAGCCGCTAACCGCAACAACCGTTATCTGGGTGTTATCAGCCAGCGACGTTTCTACGAACCCAGCCAGCGAATTCGCCGGGCTATTAACGAGGGAAAAATAGGAACGCCTGTACTCGGAACGGTTCAGATGCTCGGTTGGCGCAGTGAAGCCTATTATCAAAGTGATGCCTGGCGAGGAACCTGGGCTGACGAAGGCGGAGGTGTTCTGGTCAATCAGTCGCCACACCAGTTGGATCTGCTTCTATGGTACATGGGCGAGATTGACGAAGTGTATGGTGTGTGGCGCAACCTGAACCACCCCTATATTGAAGTAGATGATACGGCCCTGGCTATCATCAAGTTTAAGAACGGCGGGCTGGGAAATATCATCGTGAGTAATTCGCAGAAGCCGGGCATTTTCGGTAAGGTTCATGTTCACGGTGAAAACGGCGCATCGGTAGGTGTTCAGACCGACGGTGGCGCTTTGTTCATTGCCGGGATGTCGAGTATTACCGATCCACCCGTCAATGATCTCTGGACAGTGCCCGGCGAAGAGAATCTATTGGCTCAGTTCGTTGAAGAAGACACCGCTTTCTTTAACACAATCGACGCAACAGTTTATTACTTCGGACTCCAGATTGCCGAATTCCGGGATGCCATTCGCGAGAACCGCCCGCCATCGGTAACGGGAGACGATGGCCGAAAGGTAGTTGCCCTGTTTCAGGCTATTTATGAATCGACTCGCACGGGTTTACCGGTGAAGCTGTGAAAATAAAAAACGGGAAGTGAGAAAGAGCATAATCCTTTCCCGCTTCCCGTTTATTTCCTTCGTTTTACTTTTTCTTAAATCGCCGGATCGGCTGGAGTCGCTGTATTATTGTTGCGTTCGGTCAGGGGATACGGGAAGAAGTTTCGATTTCGCTCGGCTCCGGCAGTGCCTGGCCCTGGTCGACTAAACCGGCGACTATCTTCGAGTCTGAAACCCTGAAAAGCCAGCTCAATTTGACGATTCCGATAAATCTCGGTCAGAATAGCGTCGGCGGTTTGTGCACCCGTATAGGCAGGTAATGCGGCACCAAGCCCGAATGCATCTGTCGCAGCTGTTTTGGTAAGGACTCTGTTCAGTTGAGCCACTGCATTCGTCAAATCGCCTTTCCGGGCATACGCTTCCGCCTGAATCAGCAGCATCTCACCGGGTAAATAGACCGGCACAGCCGCATTGTTTGCCGTATAGAAAGCTGTGGCAATGACAGGGGCTACCGCCGGATTAGAACTGACTTTGGTTAAAAAAGCAATTCGTTTATCAATGGCATCAGGAGCCAATGCACCAGTCAGACCGAGGCTGGCATTGGTAGGCTGAAACACGTTCAGATTACCAAAGGTGTATTCAAACAGCGGATTACGGGTATTATCGTCAAAGTTATAGATTGACTTTTTTGTTAAGTCAACTTTGGCCGCAGCAGCCAGTGCTTTGTCATAATCGCCTGAAAATAGCGCATAGCGGGCAATCAGGGCCTGAATGGTGTTAGCCAGGTCAATTCCCGTGACAACTTTACTCGTAAAGTCGGCCGAAACGGGCGCTGAGGCTACCTGTGTTGCGGCTGCTTCAAGTGTAGTAATGGCTTCTTTAAACACCTGTGCTCTGGGAACGAAGGGCGCATTATTGCCTGTTGTAATCGGTGACTGTTCAAAAAACAACCCCAGTGTGCCAAGCGATAAGGCCCGGAAGATCGATGCATAGGCAACAATTCCACTTTTCGTACCAGCGTCATTAACTACACCGATATTCGCCAGGATCAATTCTGCGTTCGACCGCACTAAGTGGCTCTGTGTCCATAGGTTACGCACAACGCTATTAATGTTGTTAACGTTACTGGCACCCAGCGCAAGATTCGCTTCGTCGGCATTGCCAACGTTCAATACGAAATCTTCGCGGGTAGTCAGGCCACCACCGGCGGTGCTGGCATAAAGTACGCTCAACGCGCCACCGGTTGTGTAGCGGTATTGTAGCCCGTTGCAAAGTGTCATCAGCCCATCGGGCGAACTGACTGCCTGCGACTGACTGATGGTGCTTGGGTTCAAATATTGCTGATTGCAGGCAGCCTGTGTTAGAAGCAGACTGACCACAAGAATGGGTATGTGAAGTTTTTTCATGATTAAAATGTCGCAGACAGTTTAAGTTGATACGTACGTGGAATGGGGACGTTTCCGAAGTCGATGCCTCGTAACAAATCGTTGTTGCCCCCGGCATTCGTTTCGGGATCGAAACCGGTGTATTTATCCCACGAATACAAATTACGGCCTACCACGGCCACGTTTAAGCGGCTAATACCTTTAACCAGCGGAGGTAATGTATAGCTGATCGATACCTCACGCAGTTTGGTGTATGAACCCGGATCAACACGAAATTCCTGCGTATTGTAAATGCCAAAAATGTACCCGCGTTTTAGTGTACCGCGCAATTCCTGTTCGGCATAATCCCCCAATCCTACCCCCTGACGCGTCCGTTTATCGGCATTGAAGACGTCGACACCCTGAACGGCGTCCAGCAGAATATGCAGGTTCAGCTTTTTGTACGATAGATTCGTACTGAATGAGCCAGTCCATTTTGGATTCGGATTGCCGATAATGACGTTGGCCGTTGGTTTGCTTACGTCGACCGAACCATCAGAATTACGGGCGGGTACGTAAGCAATAGCTCCATTCGCCTGTCCTGTAGCTCGTTCTGACTGTGGGAAGCCCGACGGTGAAAGTATAAATGAGCCATCAGTATTGCGCGCATAGGCACTTCCGTAGAAAACACCAACCGGCTGACCAACAATCAGGTTGACCGGTGTACCCGATGCCGATGATGCATCGGGATTAATGATCGGCTGGCCACCCAGATCCAGCACCTTGTTTCGGTTATGGTTGTAGATAACGGTAAAGTCCCAGTTCAGATCTTTCGTTTTGACGGGATTGACATCCAGAACGATCTCAAACCCTTTGTTTTCCATAGACCCTACGTTATTGACAATACTCGTACCACCCGTAGTGGGTGCCACTGTCCGGTTTACAACCAGGCTGCTGATTTTCTGATTATAGGCGGTTATTCCCAAGCCAATCCGACCACTGAGGAAAGCGAGATCAATTCCGCCTTCCAATTCGGCCATACGCTCGGGTTGAACATCTGGGTTCGCTAATTGAGTGCCGGGCGTAATGGTATTTTTGCCAAGGAAACCAACCGGGCTAAACTGATAGAAACGAGCGTAAGAACCAATGCCTGACAGGTTACCGGCTTCGCCATAACTAGCCCGCAGTTTCAGGCTATTGAATGTATTGCTGAACGAAAGATTCTTCCAGAAATCAAGATCCGATACGATGAATGAACCACTCACTTTTGGATAATACTGATTTGTCTGGCTTGGCGAGAATTTCGACGACTGATCGCGACGGACGGCCCCGGTAATGAATGCCAGATTCCGGAAACCTAAAGTGGCCTGAGCAAATAATCCGCTCAAACTGTACCGATCCAGGTCATAACGCACCTGATAGGTTGTGTTGCTGGCACCACTCACTGTTTCGATGAAGGGAGTCAGGTTTTGTCCGCTATTGATCGAGTAGTCGGATTGAAAATACTGGTAGCTATACCCAATAGCCGCATTCAGTTTGAATTTATCACTGAATTGCCGTTCATACTGTGCGTTCAGATCATTGTTGAATTGCAGTACCTGATTGGTAGCAGTGGCCGCAAAACCAAGCGGGTAACGAGCGGCCGGAAGACCGGCAATGGCCTGATACGGATACGGACGAATATAGTTTTTACCGAACTGCGAATAGGCATCTACACCCGCGATATAATCGATAGTAAGGCCTTTGAGCGGTGTCAGATTCAACTGAAGGCTATTGATCGTGCGGCTCACTGATTGCGAAAACTTCATATCGTCGATAGTCGACAGTGGGTTCACACGGGTTGGTTCAACGGCCTGCAAATTTCCGGCTGCATCACGCTTGGTGATGTCGTAGATGTTATTGGTGATGTTGACCGAGTTAATAGGACTATAGAACACGTTACCATTCGCTTTCTCATTAGAAAGGCTATTGGCATAACTTAATCCTACCGACAGTTTAGCCCAGTTCGTTAACCGCTGATCAACACGGGCGCGGAGATTATAGCGGGTGAAATCGGTGCCTTTAATGATTCCCTCGTTTTTCAGATAACCCAGCGAAACGTAAAATTGCGTGTTGTCGCGACCACCCGAAACCGATAGATTATTATCCGTGCCGTAACCTGTCCGGAAAATCTGATCGAAATAATTGTAACGTTGTACATCGACCAGATTGGTGGCTAGGGAGGTGTAAGCACCATCGCGGTAAATATCCGTTATGGTTGTACCGGGGTTGGATGCAACCTGAGCCGCTGTAATTCCACCGATGGGATAGAGCCGGAGTGCAGCAAAACCAAACTGCTTCCCGTAGGTATTTACAGGTACACCTTTTCGAAGTTCGTTAATGGTAAACGATGTCGAGAACGTTACCTGTGCTTTACCGCTCTGCCCGCGTTTCGTTGTAATAATTACGACACCATTGGCAGCCCGTGAACCATACTGAGCAGCCGCAGCTGCACCATTGATTACGTTCAGGGTAGCAATATCGTCGGGGTTGATATCCGACAGGCGATTCTGCCCAACGTTTGCATTTCCTACATCGTTCGACAGCGCAATCTGCGACACATTGGTACTGGCATTACTCACAATAACACCATCGACAACGTAGAGCGGGTCAGACGAGCCAACCAGCGACTTAATCCCGCGAAGCCGGATGCTGATACCGCCGGCCGGGTCGCCGGAGTTCTGCGTAATCTGTGCGCCCGGCACTTTCCCCTGTAATGAGTTGATCAGATTAGCAGAACCACTCTGTTGCAGGTCTGCTCCTTTAATTGTGCTAATCGCATTCCCCAGTTCTCGTTTGGGGGCCGATAAGGTTGAGCCAGTCACCACAACCTCGTCCAGGTTGGTCGTGGCGGCAGCTAACTCTGCATCGGCCGTAACTTGTTCAGCATTACCGAGTGTGATTGGTTTTCGTAGCGTTTCGTAGCCGATGGCCGAGAAGGCAATTGTTACCGGACCCGGTTTGAGTGTTACAGTAAGTGTGAAATCGCCGTCGGCATCGGTCGTTGTACCGAGCGTTGTACCAACAATAGCGACTGTTGTTCCAGGAAGTGGCTGTTTCTCTGGATCCGTGACATGGCCTTTAATCGTGTAACGTGTGTTCTGCGCGAATGCATTCGCGCATAGTAACAGGGTAAGCCATAGCATCCAGACTTTCTGGAAGCTATGGCCAACGGGTGAGTACCTGTTAGTCATAGGTAAGTAGTAGTTAGTTAATACAATTAAAAAGATTTGCCAAAGTGCGAAATATACTTATAAATTATTTTGCTCAATTACCGCTCATCCAAATTATAGCAAAAGCCGCACAGTGAGTTCTATGTCCGCTTTTTAATGCAGTTAATTCCTGTCAAAACGCTACCTTAAGACTTACCTGTAAGCAAGTGCGAACTGCTTTACGAAAACCATTTTTCAGTAGCTTTGGTGTTTTCAATTAAGTCAACAGACGCATGATCACTCGTACCAAAGCCAGCTGGCTCTTCTGCATAGCTGTCTTACTGAATTGGACCGTAGCAGCTCAAACGGCTAATTCACAAACCAAACAGCGGTATGCTGGCCTTCAGCAAGCACTCCAGGCAACCGGGCAGCTTACTGGATCGAATGGCCCGCGCAGTGTGAACTGGATCGAAGGGGGCAATAAGTTCTCGTTCATCGACGGGCAAAGTGTTATCAAAACCCTGTCGCCAAAAGATCAGAAGGAAGAGGTCGTTTTCGATGGTAGCCAGCTTAAATTCCCTGAAACCGACAAGCCTTTTACCTACGGCTCATTCCAATGGTCGAAGGACTCGAAAAATATCCTGTTTCAGACCAATTTCCGACCCGTGTACCGGCGGTCGGGCGTGTCGGATTATTACGTATATGCGGTGGCCGACAAGAGCCTGAAACTTGTCGCGAAAGATGCACAAACGGCCGAGCTGGCACCGGATGGTCAGAAAGTAGGCTATGAGCGGGGTGGTAATCTGTTTGTATTTGACTTTGCTACCCAGAAAGAAACGCAGCTGACGGATGATGCTAAGCCAGCATTCTATAACGGTCGTTTTGGGTGGGCCTACGAAGAAGAATTTGGCCTGGCGCAGGCCTGGGAATGGTCTCCCGATAGCAAGTTTATGGCTTTCTGGCAATCGGATGAACGACAAGTGCCAATCTATAAACTGACTGATTATAAAGGATTTGACGAGAAATTCGATTCGTTGCCTTACCCGCGCGTGGGCGATAAAAATCCGACGGTTCGCATCGGCGTCATTGAGATTGCCAATAAAACAAAGCAATGGATGAAGGTCGATTTGGGCGACGGCTATATTCCACGTATTTATTGGACAAACCTGGAAGGTCAGCTCGCCGTTCTGCATCTGAACCGTAAGCAAAACCACATGCAGCTGTTCATGACAAACGCTCGTACTGGCGAGGCTAAACCGATTCTTGAAGAAAAATCAACGACCTGGATCGATGTTTTTGACTTCTTTGCGGGCATCAACCACTTACTGTATTTCCCGGCGGGTGTTCAGGAGTTTTATTGGGTATCGGACCGCGATGGATTTGCTCATCTCTACCGCTATGATTATATGGGTAAACTACTCAATGCTGTTACCAGTGGGAAATGGGGGGTAACTTACCTTCATCATATTGACCCGAAAGCGAAAAAGGTCTATTTCACGTCAACAGAAGTGTCGCCACTGGAACGGCACCTTTTTGTTGCCGATCTGGACGGTAAAAATAAACGCCGGTTAACAACAGTGGCGGGGCGTCATACCGTCAATTTCTCGCCCAACGGTCAGTATTTTATCGATCGATATTCGAATGTACAGACACCAACGCAGGTTGAACTACGTGACACCAAAGGCCAGCTTATCAAAGCGCTGGAGTCGAACAAAAAAGTAGCTGATTACGTGGCCAGTCATGCCTATGCGCCAAAAGAGCTGACTACATTTACCACTTCTGATGGTCAGGCAATCGATATTTCGATCATCAAACCGCTTGATTTTGATGCGACTAAAAAATATCCGGTCGTTATGGACATTTACGGCGGACCGGGTGCCCAGTCGGTTTATAATGATTTTGCCACGACGGGCTGGCATCAATGGCTGGCTCAGACAGGTTATATCGTAGTAAGCGTCAATAATCGGGGGAGTGGAGGTTATGGTCGCGATTTCCAGAAGGTTGTCTACGAGAAATTAGGTAAATATGAAAGTCAGGATTTCGCCGAAACCGCAGCCTGGCTCGCCAAGCAATCGTGGGTTGACGGTGGCCGACTGGCCATTCGTGGGCATAGCTATGGTGGCTATACCAGCAGCTACACCATGCTTACCCACCCCGGCGTATTCAAGGTTGCGCTCGTAGGGGCTCCAGTTACCGACTGGCGGCTTTATGACTCCATTTATACGGAACGTTATATGGGTGTACTGCCGGAAAATGACGACAAGTATAAAGTTAGTGCAGTGTCTACCTACGCCAAAAACCTGGCTGGCAAGATGTTCATCGCTCACTCGACTATGGACGAGAATGTGCATGTGCGCAACACATTCCAGCTCATGAATGCACTCGAAGACGCAGGCAAGGATGCCGACCTGCGCATATACCCACCAGGTGCACACGGTGTGGCTTATAGTTCGGGTACGCAACTCTTACTTTATCAGCAATATACAACCTATCTGGAAACCAATTTGAAAGGCGCAGGGATCAATTAGTTTGTTATTTAATTAGGGCTTTCGCTCAGAAGCGTGCCACGGTTACTGAGACTGCTCCTGTTAACCGTGGCACGCTTCTGAGCGAAAGCCCTGTTAATATGTTTTTTGTGGTTAACGAATACTTAAAGTTACTGATTGTTGTAATTTGAGTATATTTGTCAATCCCAACTAGCGTTTGAATACGTACATACACTTGTGCTGCGATTCCTGCCGATAACTTTGCTATGTTTCCTGTTGATAAAAACTGTCGGTGGATTGGCTCAATCGGTGCCATTTACCGACAGTTTGTCTACTGGCAGTTACTTTCAGTTGGCCTGGGATAATGACGCATTTCAGCTCCGTGCTAAAAACACATCTGATCGGTATTACACCAACGGCATTCACTTAAAACTACTCAGCAACGGTTTTCAGAAATGGCCGACTCAGTATGCCTTACTGAAATTAACGGCCAAATCGGATCGCCGATACGACTATCAGTATGATTTCGGGATAGGTCAGGAAATTTACACGCCCCGTAATTTATCGGTTCGTGACCGACCTCTCTATCCGAATGATCGCCCATACGCGGGTTATCTGTATCTATCGTGGGGTCTGGTTACGAGTGATGCCGTAAGTGGTCGTAAGCTAACGTCAAAGCTCATCGTAGGTGTTATAGGTCCACTAAGCGGAGCCGCTGAAGTACAAAAGGGATTTCATCTGGCCGAGAATTTTAAGGAGCCGCAGGGATGGGGCACGCAGATGCAGAACGATCCGGCAATCAGCTATTACGTTGGTTACGAAGCTCGTCTTGTTCCGCAGGTTACGCCCGTGTTCGACCTTATTGGCCGGGTGGATGCGAATATTGGTATGCTTGGTAATTACGCCAGTATGGGCACCTTGATACGCATTGGACTGTTCAATGATTACTTCCAGAACGCCACCGGGTTATATGATCCTTCTGCGGGCCGTTCACGGCGACGGGTGCAGTTCTATGCAACTCTGGGAACATCGTTTCGGGCGGTACTCGATAACTCACTGCTTCAGGGAGGCTGGTTCAATGGAGTTCATAATTACTATGCACTCCCTGCCGTTGAACTGAAACATTTTCTGGGCCAGATTGACTTTGGGGGTGTTATTGCCTATAAAAATACACAGCTTTCGTTCACACAATCGCTGCGCACCAGCGAATTTAAAAATGCGTTGGATCACCAATGGGGACGGTTAAATTTGCTGTTTCGTTGTGGTAAATGATAAGTTGATCAGCGCCGGTATGTTGTTCCTTTTAGACCATTTAGTGTTAACCAAACGTTGACTGGCTCAGTGGGGTAATTGAACTTACCTGACATACCCAGTTTTCCTGACCTATGGAAATACTCGTAACAGCTGCTATAATTGGTTATATCATTTATCTGCGCTACTACGCTGACCTTCGAAACGAATCCGAGAAAGAACTCGAAGTCGTGCAGGTTGGGGTCAGGTTGTATACGAATGGGCAGTTCAGTGATGCACTTGAGTACTTTACCCGGCATATCAAGACTGAACCTAAGTCGAGTATCGCCTATCTGTATTTAGCCCGCTGTTATCGTGCTTTAGGAAATGTGCCCGCTGCTGTAAATGCCTTAAAGACTGGCGAAAGCTACGACGACACTGTGGCTGAACTGCACCTGGAAATGGGACAGATTCTGTATGATCAGCGGGATTATAAAACGGCATTCCTGGAGTTCGACAAAGCGGTTTTTCATTCAAAGGGTGAACTGGCCGCTCCCTATCAATGGCGTGGTCTGACCCGTCGGCAACTCCGGCAAAGCGATGAAGCAGCGAATGATCTGGATCGCGCTGCCACGATCCGACAAGCCACCGAGACGACAAAATCTTCTGCCAGTTCGCTGCAAAGAGCGTTTTTTGATCGCAAATTTTTGAGCCATGTCGTGCTTATTTTAGTCAACAGTGCGATTTTATTAGTGGTGATCAAAAAAGCGACGGTTGTTCACCTGCCTTATTTGCTGGCAGCCGTAGCAGCCGCCACCATTGGCTTTCTCGAACCAAAGAAAGGGTGGTTACTGGCAATCGTACAGGCGTTGACGCTTTGGATCAGTTACATATTCTTCACTACGATTCCAGAAACAAGCGGCAAACGGGAATTGGAGTTATTTAGCCTATATGGGTCGATAGGGCTAACATTTATCGGCAGTTTTATCGGTGGAGTACTGAAACGGCAACTTGCCCGCTGAGCAAATTGGGGCTGCTTTTATGATTTCTAATAGCTTTTTGTGTTGTTTAATCTGGTAGTGATTAAGCAGTCTCCAGCTTTTGGCATCAATACATAAGCGATTTGGCTGTATCTTGAGCGGCAAATACAACCGATCATTTAGTATGAAAAAACGCGTATTTGCTCTTTTTTACCTCTTACTATCGGCTTATAGCCAAATTAATGCCCAGTCGCCCACGAATACGTCTGCCAGTATTGCCACTTTCACATCAGGTATGGAGCGTGCTCCTGGTTTCCTGACTTATTATTGGGATGCTAAAAAAGGAAAGATCTGGCTTGAAATCGAAAAGTTCGATACTGAATTTCTGTACTATCCAACCCTGGCTCAGGGGGTGGGTTCCAATGACATTGGCCTTGATCGGGGTCGGCTAGGGCAGGAACACATTGTGAAGTTTCAGCGCAGTGGTCCGAAAGTATTGCTTATCGAACCAAACTACGCCTATCGTGCCATTAGCAACGACCCCCTCGAACGTCGGGCAGTAGAAGAGTCGTTTGCCAAGTCGGTTCATGCTGGTTTTGACATTGCGGCCGAAGAAGGAGGCAAAGTGTTGGTTGATCTGACTCCTTTTCTGATGCAGGACGCGGTTGGCGCTGTGCAGGCCATCACCCGAACCAAGCAGGGAGCCTTCAAATTTGATCCGGCGCGGAGTGCCATGTACCTGCCACATACAAAATCCTTTCCGCAAAATACGGAGTTCGAGACGATCATAACCCTTACGGGCGATAATCCGGGCGCTTACCTGCGCGAGGTTGTGCCTACGCCATCGGCCGTGACCATGCACCAGCACCATTCGTTTGTGCAACTTCCCGACGCAGGTTACAAACCACGTCTGTTCGATCCGCGCATCGGTTACGGTGGTATCGAGTATTTTGACTATGCAACGCCCGTGAGTCAGCCAATTATGAAGCGCTATATTTCGCGGCACCGGCTGGAGAAGAAAGACCCATCGGCAGCCGTTAGCGAGGCTGTTAAACCAATCATTTATTACCTCGATCCTGGCACGCCCGAACCGATTCGTTCGGCGCTGATGGAGGGAACCGCCTGGTGGAATCAGGCATTTGAAGCCGCCGGTTACAAAGATGCATTTCAGGTGAAGCTGCTTCCTGCCGATGCCGACCCAATGGACGTACGATATAATCTGGTGCAGTGGGTTCATCGCTCAACGCGGGGCTGGTCGTATGGCGGGAGTATCATCGACCCACGCACGGGCGAAATCATCAAGGGGAAAGTTACCCTTGGCTCACTTCGCGTTCGTCAGGATTATTTGATTGCGCAGGGGTTGATCGGTGACTTTGCCAGCGCAATGAATCCTGCTAATGATCCGATGCTCCAGATGTCGCTTGACCGATTGCGGCAGCTTGCTGCGCACGAAGTTGGGCATACGCTTGGCTTACCCCACAATTACATCGCCAGTACGCAAAATCGGGCGTCGGTTATGGATTACCCAACAATGGTCGCCAAGGTAAAAGGGGCTGGCATCGATCTGTCAGACGCATATGCCAAAGGTATTGGAACGTACGATAAATGGAGTATCCGGTATGGTTACGAGCAGTTTCCGGGTGGAACAGACGAGAAACAGGCGCTGGACAAGATCGTGGTCGATATGCACAAGGCAGGTCTGACGTTCCTGACCGATCAGGATGCCCGGCCCGAAGGGTCTGCACACCCCGGCACGCATCTATGGGACAACGGTGCTAATGCCGTCGATGAACTAAAACGCGTGTCGGAAGTTCGAAAAATAGCGTTGGCAAACTTTTCGGCTAACAAGATTCCGGCCGGTGCCCCAATGGCAACGCTTGAAGAAGTGCTTGTTCCGATGTATATGTTCCACCGGTATCAGGTAGAAGCCGCTGCGAAAGTAGTCGGTGGACAAACGTATACCAATGCTTTGCGTGGTGATGGGCAACCTGTTATGTCGACCGTTCCGGCACAGGAACAGAAGCGCGCGATCGATGCCTTGTTAGCAACGATTGATCCGACTTTTCTGGCGCTTCCAACGTCTATCATGGCGATGATTCCGCCCCGCCCATTCCGGTATGATCCTAATCCACGGGAAGTATTCAAACGCCGGACAGGTATCACATTTGATCCGATGGGTGCGCCCGAAGCCGCGGCTGGTATGACACTTCAGATGTTATTGAACCCCGAGCGCGTCAGTCGTTTAGTCGTGCAGTCTGCTATCGACCCGGCACAGGTTAGCCTGGAGACAATGCTTGAGCAATTGCTTAATGCTACCTGGTATAAAGCTGATCCAACGGATGGTTATCAGGCCGAAGTAAAACGGCTTACCGATAAGTTGTTCCTGCAAAAACTAATTGAGCTGGCCAACAATCCGGAAGTAACATCACAGGCGCGGGCGGTTGCTCTTCAAAAGCTTGACCAATTAAAGAGCAAACTTGGCGCACCCAGTGCGAACCCTAAATCAGCCGCCCATCGATTGTTTGCCAGCGATCAGATTCGCCGGGCCGAAGGCAATATTGCCGATCTGCGCCCAACTAGTGCACAAGCCCCTCCCGACGGAGCCCCGATCGATCCAGGCCAGGAGTGGCTTTCGCCAGACTGCGACTGGAAGCCATAATGCCTGGTCAGCGTAAGTTCTGCTTGGTGAGCTAAATAGAAGTAACTTAATCGTGTACGGTTCGCTGAGAAAGGCTGATTAATAAAAAACGGTATCGAGAGGCTCGATACCGTTTTTGCATCTGGTCCGTTCTATTTACTAAAATTTAGGCATTTCCTGACTTTACACAATTACTTATTGTTATCTACTATATGACTATAGCAGCTTTCCGGTTTTAAGTTTGATATCACTCATCACCCCTGTTTTGCTGTATCCCGTCTAAGATCCATGGTTTACTCATAATCTGTTTGTAAGTCGAAGATTATGAGCTGATGATCTAAGATACTACGCCTATTAACCTGTTATCTGGCGATTCCTTATACAAATGAACAGTAAAAACCAGAGGATAAAAAATTATTTATAATTAATCTAAACAAAAATAATCTCAATTGATATTGATAATCCCTATCTAACAAAAACACGACTGAATTGCATATCGATAACAGCTAATTAGACTCATGTTAGTCTTGTTTATGCTTGTTTTCTGGGAAATAATGGCTCATACCGGGCAATTATCAGGATATATAGGATACTATTCTTATAGTTTAGCCTGTCGCATGTGGGAGCTATAAACGTGTCTTAAAAGCAATTATCTGTATCAATTCCGAAATCATTTTTTTAAGTATAAAATATAGTATTTTTTATGGAATGGCTTCTGCTTCGTTGAGATGCGAAAGCCATTTGCCGTTTAAAAACAGCCGTTTATCAAAAAGTTTAAAAAAACGAATTTAACGAAACAAATAAAATCTATCTTTGTTAGATATTTTGCATAGCGTTAGAAAATGAGTGTAATAGACCGCAGAACGAGGCAGAAAGCAGAGATACGGCAACGTATTCTGGATGCAGCCCGGCAAATAGCCCGCGAGAAAGACTGGAATGCCGTGACTATTCGAAGTATTGCCGATGCTATCGACTATACGCCCCCGATTGTATACGAGCATTTCGAAAACAAAGAAGATGTCCTTCTCAACATCGTAAAAGAGGGGCACACGACCAATCGGCAGACGTTTGATGCGATTCTGGCCATGGAATTGAGCGCTGAAGAGAAAATTGTCCGGCTATCGATGGTACAATGGACATTTGCCCGCGAACAACCGGAAGTATTCCGGCTGATGCACAACCCGGAACGCATGGCCCAGCAACGGGAAATGGTTCGGGAAGGTATGCAGGAAGGCAAACTGAAAATTGAAAGTTTGTTCCGGGAGCTCTGTTCAGGACCAGAAAATATCGGTGAAGTGATCTTTAACTGGTTTTGTCTGATGCAGGGTTATATTAATTTGATTATCAACATTCAGCCCGAACAGGGTGCTAAACTGCTTGAGCGAGTGGAAGATCCTAAAATGGTAGCCCTGTTTCAGCAACCAGATTTGCTTTTTGAACGAGCCATTCGCCGGTTTATTCGGAGCCTTTAACTCCCATCATTCACATCTTAAGGTTATAATTTTTAGAAACAATGAAAGGCATGAAGCAGACAATGCTGATAGTGCTGGGTCTACTGGCAAACTGGGTCAGTGCACAGGATGCGCCGTCGGGTGGGTACACGCTTGCACAGTGTGTTGAGTACGCACGGGTAAACAACCCAAACATCAAGATCGCGCGGGTGAATGAGCAAATATCGCTTGCACAAACACAGCAGGTTATTGGTCGAAATCTTCCGCAGGTTTCCGTTTCGGGTTCGGTGCTGGATAACGTTAAGATTCCGGTGCAGTTGCTGCCCGGCGAGTTTTTGGGCCAACCCGGAACATTTGTCCCTGTAAAATTCGGTACGCAATACAATACAACGCTGACCGGGCGCGTCGATCAGAAACTCTTCGATCCTTCGTTTGGGCTGGCGTTGAAGGCAGCCAAAATTTCAACCCAGGTACAGGCGCAGGCAACCATACTGGCTGAACAAACGCAGGCATACAACATTGCCAAAGCGTATTATCAGACTCTGGTCATTGATTTACAGAAACGCCTGACCATCCGTGATTTGAACTCGTCCGACACGCTGCTGCAACAGGAACAGGTTCGGCTGAAAAACGGGACCACACGTGAGATCGATTTTGGGCGTATTCAGTTAAACCGCAACAATTTACAGTCGCAGCTGGAACAGGCAAACCGCAACTACGAGCAGGCCATTAACCAACTGAAATTCCAGATGGGTATGCCACTTTCAGAAACATTGTCGCTTCAGCCGCTGGCCATTGAAAAAGAGTTGCAGGTGAACGAATTGCCTCTTGCCGACAGTCGCTTTTTTGAGAACCGCCCCGATTTTCGCCAATTGTTATTGAATACGCAGTTGCAGGACCTAAACCGGCAATCTAACAACCGGGGGTATTATCCATCGCTTGGTTTCTATGGTACGTATGCCACGAACGCCCAACGACAAACGTTCAGCTTTTTTGATGGGAGTCTGCCCTGGTTCCAAAGCTCGACAATTGGCCTGACCTTATCCTGGACGCCTTTCGACGGCAATCAGCGCCGGTATCGTGATCGCGAAAACAGGCTGAATCTCGAAACGCTGCGGCTTCAGCAGATTCTGACGCGCGAGTCGGCGCAGTTGAGTCTGAGCAATGCCCAGGTAAGCTACCAGAATCTGGTGACCGACATTCAGCGTGAACGCGATAACATCGAACTGGCGCGCAGGATTCTGACCGTTACCGAACTGGAGTACAAGGAAGGAATCGCTACATCGGTTACCTTGATCGATGCTAAAGATGCGTTAACCACCGCTCAAAACAACCTGGCTAATAAACTGATTAGTCTGTATCAGTCCCGGCTGGATTACGAAAACTCACAGGGAACCATTCTTCAATACGTCACTCAAAAATAAACAGTTACCATGAAACGAATTATTATTATTGGAGCGGTAGCTGCCCTTATCGCACTGATTGCCTTCCGGTTGATAAACAACAAAAAAGATATTGAGGCCGCCAAGACGTCTTCGGTACAATTCCAGACAACGCCCGTTGTGGATGTACAGCCTGTTTCTTACGAGCGTCTCGACCAGAACCTGTCGCTGCTGGGAACAGTAGAAGCACAGTATGAAGGGAATATCATTTCTGAAACGCGTGGAAAGCTTCAGAACTTCAAACTGGTGCTGGGCTCATTTGTCAAAAAAGGCCAGCAGGTTGGCTATATCCAGGACGAAGTACAGGGTATTGTTGTCGAAAACAACCAGACTGCCGTCGAAAATGCCAAACGCGAAATGGAGCGTTACGAGCGACTTCTGAAAGGTGGAGCCGTAACCCAGGAAACCTATCAGAAATACAAAGACCAGTATGCAACCGCTCTCCTGAATTCGAAACAGCAGCAGCGTGTACTGGGCAATGGAGCGGTGGTTGCCCCTATCAGTGGGTACGTGTACGACAAAAAGGTAGAGAATGGCGAATATGTAGCTGTGGGTGCGGTTCTGGCATCGGTGATTAATTTACAGGAATTGAAACTGGTTGTTAATGTGCCGGAACAGGCGGTTTATCAGCTTAAACAGGGTGATAAGGCAACGATTACGGCTCAGGCGTTTCCGGGGGTAACTTTTTCGGGAAGTGTGCATTATATCAGCCCTAAAGGCGATGATCTGCATAATTACCCGGTCGAAATTTATCTGAGCAACAACAGCAAAAACCAGCTGAAAGCGGGTACGCTGGCCAATGCCAACTTCACCTTCAAAAAAGGGATTGCCGGATTGTTTATTCCGCGTCGTGCCCTGGTTGGTGGTGCCGACAGTGCCAGTGTCTATGTGGTGCAGAACAACGTAGCCCGGCTGCGTAAAATCCGGCTTGGCTACGACAATGGCGATCAATACCAGGTGCTCGATGGCCTGAAACAGGGCGAACCAGTCGTTGTAAATGGTCAGCTGAATCTAAGTAACGGGGCCAAAGTCACTGTTAACCAGAATGGTGCAGCTCAGGGGAAAACGGATACGTCGGTAGCGGTAAATCCTTAATTCAGTTTTCAGTTTGGGTTTACGGGGAGAGAAGCACTTAAACCTGTTTACCTCAACCCTTTGAATACCTTAAACTGAACACTACAAACTGAAAATAATAGTCTTATGTCAGTAACAGAAATAGCCATCAAACGCCCGACGCTGGTTGTAGTGGCTTTTACTATCCTGGGTATTTTAGGATATATATCCTACAAAAGCCTGAACTACACCCTGTTGCCTAAGTTTGATGCATCGGTCGTGACCGTCATTACGACCTATCCGGGGGCTGCGGCAGGGGAGGTCGAAAATTCGGTGACGCGCAAACTCGAAGATGCCGTGTCATCGCTCGAAAATCTGAAAAACATCAGTTCGACGAGTCAGGAAGGGTTGTCGATTATTCAGATCGAGCTGGCTGCCAGTGCTGACCCTAATCAGGCCTTGCAGGATGCACAACGAAAAGTAAATGCGGTTCTTTCGCAACTGCCCGACGAAGTAGAGTCACCAACTCTGCAAAAGTTCTCGACCGACGATGTGCCTGTCATCCGGATGGGGGTTCGCGCTAACCTGGAAGCGACCAAGCTCTATGATCTGGTCGATGATCAGATTCGGACACAGCTGACAAAAGTAGACGGTGTCGGGCAGGTTACACTGACGGGTGGTCGCGAGCGTGAAATCCGGATTGGTATCGATCCGAATAAACTGAAACTTTATAACCTGTCGCTGGCGCAGGTAACGCAGGCAGTCAACTCGGCCAACCTCGATTACCCAACCGGTCGTATCGAAACCGATCAGGCTCAGTATGCCATCCGGCTGGCGGGCAAATTTACCGACATCAACCAGATTCGGAATGCGGCTCTGATCACATCGGCCACGGGCACGAAAGTCGTACTGAACGATGTAGCAACCGTGACAGATGGCGTTGCCGACGCAACAACCATTAACCGGATCAATGGACGCGAATCCATCGGAATATCCATTCAGAAACAAACGGATGCCAACGCCGTTGCGATCAGTCAGCAGGTGCGGGGCATTCTGGGCGGTATTGAAAAACAATATGCCAACATTGGGCTGAAATTCGAGATTACCAGCGATTCGTCGACCTATACGCTTGCTTCGGCCGATGGGGTAATATTTGACCTTGAATTTGCGGTTGTGCTCGTGGCGCTGGTGATGCTGCTCTTTTTGCACAGCATCCGAAACGCTTTTATTGTGATGGTGTCGGTACCGGCTTCGATTATCTCGGTCTTCGTACCGATGTATGTACTCGGTTTTACACTGAATCTGATGACATTGATGGCCCTGTCGCTGGTGGTCGGTATCCTGGTCGATGACTCGATTGTGGTACTGGAAAACATCTACCGGCACCTTGAAATGGGTAAAAACCGACGGACTGCCGCCCTCGATGGTCGAAATGAGATTGGTTTTACGGCAGTAGCCATTACGATGGTTGACGTGGTGGTGTTTCTGCCGCTCGTCTTTGTGCAGGGACTGATCGCGAATATTATCCGTGAATTTTCACTGGTGGTTGTGTTTTCAACGCTCATGTCGCTGGTGGTGTCATTCACCATTACACCCTTGCTGGCGTCACGGTTTGCGAAAGAAACAGACCTCAGCGGCCCCGGTTTGGGCAAACGGTTTTTGTCGTGGTTCGAACGGCAGTTTGATTCACTCAAGCATGGGTATGCCCGCCTGCTGACCTGGAGCCTTCGCCATAAACGCTGGGTATATCTTACGGCTATTGTTCTCCTTATCGGGTCGTTTGGTCTGGTTGGTGGAGGATTTATTGGTACGACGTTCTTCCCGCAGAGCGATCAGGGCGAATTTATCGTGCAGATCGAGGGTGAACCATTCAATAGCCTTGCCGAGACGAACCGTATCTGTCAGAAGATCGAGAAGCAACTGATGGGGAATAAGCTAGTCAGGAAAGTCAACAGCAACGTTGGCTATTCGAGTTCGGCGTCGGGTGGAGGATTGGGTTCAACACCATATCATAAAGCAGAAATTACGGTAACCATTGTTCCGAAGCAGGAGCGTAGTATTTCGATTGAGCAGTTTGCCGCCCAAACGAAAGCGGAGGTTCTGAAAACACCCGGCCTGAACGTAAAATCGGCACCCGTTGGAATTACGGGCGGGGCTAATGCGGCTCCGATTCAGATTCTGTTGCAGGGTAATACCCAGCAGGATCTACAACAGGCAGCGGCCATTGTGAAGCAGGTCGTGAAATCGGTCAGCGGAACCACCGATGTCGAATTAGCCGTAGACGATCCGAAGCCGGAACTCAAAGTAAACCTCGACCGGCGTAAAATGGCGCAATATGGGGTTTCCGTAGCTAATGTAGGCGCAACGTTACAAACTGCTTTTTCGGGCAATACGGACAGTAAATACCGGGTTGGCAGCCGTGATTACGATATTCGGGTAGAGCTGAATAGATTTAACCGCCAGAGTAAAGACGATGTCGGTAATCTTACAGTGCCCGATGCGCAGGGTAAACTAATCGAAGTCCAGCAGATTGCTGATTTACAGCTTGGTACGGGGGCAACTCAATTGACACGGTATAACCGGGTTGGTTCTCTGTTCGTTAACGCTAACGTGGTGGGTCGCCCAACGGGTACGGTTGGTACGGAGATTGATAATATTTTGAAGACCAAAGAGTTGCCCGGTGGCGTAACCTATAAGCTTAAGGGCGATCTGGAACGTCAATCGGATGCTTTCAGTAGCCTGGGTATTGCGCTGGGACTGGCCATTACGTTTGTTTACCTGCTGATGGTGGCCTTGTATAATTCGTATTTCCGGCCGTTTGTGGTCCTGTTCTCGATTCCGATGGCCATAATCGGTGCATTCCTGGCGTTGGCGCTGGCCGAGCAGCCGATTTCGTTCTTCGTTATGCTGGGTATGATCATGCTGATTGGTCTGGTGGCTAAGAACGCTATTCTGCTGGTAGACTTTGCCAATGCGCAGAAAGAAGAAGGTAAGAGTACGGTCGATGCACTCGTGGAAGCCGGTCGTGAACGGATTCGCCCGATTTTGATGACGACCATCGCGATGGCTATTGGTCTGTTACCGATGGCATTGGCCACTGGCGATGGTTCGGAGTCGAAGAATGGACTGGCCTGGGTTATTATCGGTGGACTGATCAGTTCGCTGCTGTTGACGCTGGTACTGGTTCCGACTGTATACCTGACATTCGAGAATATTTTTAATAGTTTCCGTCGTTTGTATGGACGAGTGACAGGTAAAAAAGATAAGCCTGTACCCGCAAATCCTGCAGAGGTATAAACCAATCGGGTCTCTCGCTGGAAGCCATTCTACGGTTTTTAGCGATAATTATTACATCAAAAAGCCGCCTATTTTAACAGTAGGCGGCTTTTTGATTTTACTTCTTAAAAATATAACGACATAATACACGATGTTATCCTAAGTTTAATCACAATTTAACGAATGGCTGGACTTGCCTCCCTGCCGTGAACAAAGCTTTATTGAATATCCAAAAACGGAAGTAGCATGAATAAAACCGCGAAAACTGTGTGGCTTGGGGCTCTTTTATTAACCAGCCAGTTTACCTTTGCTCAACAACCCATTACCCCATCAGTCGATACACCTGGTGACAGACCAGCGACTACGCCAAAGCCATCAGCCGAAAAAAACGAGTTGAAATTCAACCTCAACGAATCGGGTTCGCACTTTTTTAAGGCTACATTTCTGAATCAGGCGTGGTTACAGTTCAACCAGAATAACCCCGGATCGACCGTTATTGGTGTTCCAAAAGATAATGCGTTCTCCATTGGCCTCCGTCGGACACGAATTCAGATGTTCGGCCAACTCAGCGATCATGTTTTCCTGTACTTCCAGTTTGGGATGAACAATTTTAACTACCTGAATGGTGGATTTAATCAAACCGCATCATCGCAGCGAAAAATACAGGCTTTTTTCCACGATGCGGTTGGTGAATATTTAGTGTTCAGGAACAAAAACTACCTGAACATTGGCGCTGGTTTGACCATTGTGAATGGGCTTTCGCGGTTTAGTGCACCCAGCGTGGGTACCATCATGACGATGGATGTGCCCGTATTTGCGCAGGCTACCGTTGATCAAACGGACCAGTTTTCCCGCAAATTAAGCCTCTATGCCCGCGGGCAGGTTGGCCACCTCGATTACCGTGTGGCTATCAGTGATCCATTCCCAATCCAGACCAATGGTTCAGCATTGCCAGTTTATGGACCTAATTCCATTTTCGCGTTAAAAGGCCATACTAAACAATTTCAGGGATTGTTGATGTGGCAATTCTTCGATAAGGAAGCTCACCAGGCACCTGGCTATAATACGGGTACGTATCTGGGCGCGAAAAAAGTATTTAACCTGGAAGCTGGGTTTATTACGCAGAAAAACGCAATGGTACGCGTAGACGCACCCGGCGATACGACTTATCAGAACATGAACCTGTGGTCGATTGCTTCGTTTCTGGATATGCCCCTGAATCGGGAAAAAGGAACGGCCCTTAACGCCTATCTTGGCTATTTTCATACCGATTACGGAACAAATTATCTTCGTTTCAACGGTGCGATGAATCCTGCCAGTGATATTGTTACCGCGCAACGGCCCGGTGCATTGGGTGGCACCCAGGGTAATGCGTTCCCAATGTTCGGAACGGGTAGTGTGGTATATGGTCAGTTTGGCTACCTCCTGAAACGAGATCTGTTTGGGCCCGGTAATGGCACGCTCATGCCTTACGTACAGGCTCAGATCGCTACTTATCAGCGGGTAACAAGTACGCTTGGCGTTTACAATGTCGGCGTCAATTACCTGATTAAAGGCCACAACGGTAAGCTTACACTCGATTACCAGAACCGACCTTACTACGAGCCATCAACGGGCACTTCACAAATTTCGTCGGGTGGTCGACGTGGCCAGCTGATATTGCAGTACCAAGTGTTTATTTAGTGCCTGAAACTCAATAAGTCCCCGTCGGAAGATCATCTGGCGGGGACTTATTTTATAAGTTGGTCAGCGTTTCCTGCGCTTCGGTTGCAGTTAGCTCTTTGCCATATAAGGGCGCGTTAGGCTCTAGCTTTCGCCCTCCTTCGCGGAGTGAACCCGCATCGATGGGGGCAAAGCCTATAGCCCGAATCAAGTCTGAAACGATGGATTTAGCGTTTAAATCATTCCCGGCAATGAAGATCGCCCGGCGTTCGGCTTCGGGTTTCGAAACGTCGCCCAGTTCAGCTAAATGCTTATACCAGATTGTATTGAAGGCTTTAACCAGTCGGGTATCGGGTAGGCGCCGGGCGACTTCCTCGCTCGATGTTGACTCGCCCAGGTCAATAACGCTGCCACCCGTGCCGTAGGGATTCATGGCATCGATCACCACTTTATTCGCAACCAGATCGGGGTGGGGGAGTGCTTCGGGTGATCGCCAGGGAACCGCCAGCAAGACAATTTCACCGAAAGCGGCTGCATTGTCAACGGTTTCGGCATGGGCCTGTGGGCCTAGTTCATCAATAATATCTTTCAATGATTCGGGACCGCGCGAGTTGCTTAAGGCAACTTCGTGACCTGCCTTGATAAGCAAACGGGCGATTGTATGGCCGATGTTACCGGCCCCGATTACTCCAATTTTCATAATACGTCGGGAATTAGTTCGTAATGAGCTAACATGAAAAGAGGGGGTAATGGTGCAGATTTCTGAGGATAACTTATTTGGTAACGGGTCGGGGATTTTCTGTTGCCACTCCCTTTGAGCTACTAGATAGTGATAACGACCGGAGCTGGATATAGAGATCAGCGGAATAAGTGCTACCGGTATCGTTAGCCTGAAGGGAGTATCGGCCTGGATAAAGCATCGTTAGCCGTTTACGAACATTAGCCAGCCCCAGCCCACTCGTAGCCGACTTTTGAGTTTCTGGTTTACTGTTCGACACATGCAAATGAAGTCGCTCAGCCAGTAACTGAACGGAAATTGTGACCCAGGCTTTTTTTGTGGTGTTCTCTACACCATGCTTAAAGGCATTTTCGACAAATGTGATCAGAATAAACGGGGCGATTTGCAGCGGTTTATCAATCGCATCGGGTAGCTCTATCGTTAACGAAAGGCGTTTTCCCGTTCGTAGCTTTTCCAATGCCACATAGTCGCGTATGAAATCCAGCTCTCTGGTAAGCGGTACCAAGGCTTCGCTGGTTTCGTAAAGTGTATACCGCATCATGCCCGATAGCTGCTGCACAATTTGAGCGGCTCGCGGGTTCTCTTCTTCGGTCAGGGCGTAGATGCTGTTCAGCACATTGAACAGAAAATGAGGATTAACCTGACTTTTAAGATAATTGTATTCCAGTTGAGTCTGGAGAATCTGCCGACGGTAAGCTGCTACACCAGCCCACAACAGGAGCGGAAAAAGCGTCATTAGCATCGGAAAACGCACCAGCCGCATCAGTGTATTGAAGGAGAACAGCGTTTGCCAGTACTGGTCTTTATGCTGGATAAAGTGATAGGCTGCACCTGAAAAGTCATCGACATTTGTGTACTGGTAGACCTGAATGGCTGTTACAAAATAATAGGTATACGTAAGCCAGTAATAAGCCAATAGGCCAGGTAGCAGGAAAATAAGCCTGGTCCCAACGCTTCGGAATAGCCAGACCAACAGATAATACTGAATGGCAACCCCAATCACTTCACGCCCGTAAGCAGCCCAGATACCTATTGTAAATCCTCCCTGTCCAAACCAGGATAGGTAGAAAATGCCCACCAATGCACCAATACCAACCAGCAGCAAGGCATGAAACAGAAGCCGTATATAACCCCGGTATCGGATTTCGTTCGTGAGCAGGTTTAGTAGCATTGGCTGATTGATTTAAGACAAAGATTTTGCTCATGTCCGGCTTAAGCAAATACATTCGCTGGATGTCGATAGATTATCGTTGAAATAACTGGCGATGGATTCATCGAAAAAAAAAGCATGTTCATCGAAAAAAGTAGACCAACGTTTATCAGTAGGCCAATTTTGGCCATCATCTAGTAAACGAAACGCTTCCGATGCCCAACTTACGTTTTTTACTGCTCTGGTTTCTGCTCCTAACTACACTTGTGTTGAAGGCACAGCCTAATTGCGAGTGCGTCCATAATTTTGATGCTATTGTCAGGAAAGTTCAACTCAATTATGCCGGTTTTATGGATAAGACCAACGGAAAGAAACAGATAGCCTATAATCGGCTGTGCGATAGCCTTCGTACGGTGGCCGCCCGCACGACTGTTGAGGGGACCTGTTTTGATTTGCTGACTGCCTACACGTTATTTTTCCAGGATCGGCATCTGCAACTGGGCAATTATCAAACCGCCAAACTACCCAGAAACTACGAACCACTAACGCTGGCTAAGGCTCGGCAGCTGACGAGTAATGCCCGCAGAGATGAGCCAGTGGGCATTTGGCGTAGCGAGAATGGTAAGGTTGAGGTTGCTATTTTGCATCAGCCAGGCCGCTCCCCCAATGGATTCGATTATCAGGGTATTGTGCTAAGCAGTCAGGACACGACTATTCGGCCGGGGCTGGAGTTGTTCAGAGCCAAGCGTCATGGGCAATCCTATTTCGTAAAAGCCATCTTGTCTGGACGCAGTAATCACCAGCACCCAACAAAGCAGCATGGCAATATTTTCTACGCCTATTGGGGGATGACCCTTATTCGTGAATTTCCGTTTACGTCAACAGCCGCTGAACAGGCCGAACTCGCTGCCAATCGGGTCAACAACGGTTTTTACATAAAACCCCTGGCCAACGACGTAGCCCTGATCAGCTTGCGCCGTGGTTTTTCGCTCTCCGATAAGGTCATGGATTCGGTGCTGCGCTATCATGAGCCTATGCTTAGCCAAACCCCCAACCTGATTATCGACCTGCGCGACAACGGAGGAGGGAACAATACCTGGGAAAAACTCTTGCCCTACGTTTATTCGAAGCCTGTTACGTGGCCGGGAGGGTGGCTCATGCGATCGTCGGTCGATAACATCCAGATGATCGAACGGGATTCGGGGTACTATACGCCAGCCCAGTGGGCCAAAGAAAAGTTATTCGTGGAAAAGTTGAAGCAACACATGGGGGAACTGGTCAATAATGGAAGTGCTGATGTAACGATAAAACTCGACAATATTCGCCCAAATCCCCGTCGTGTGGTCGTGCTTATCAACGATGTGTGCGCCAGTAGCTCAGAGTTTATCATTCAGATTGCCAAGCAGAGCCCCGGTGTTTCGGTGATGGGTAGTCCCACGTCGGGTATGATGGATTACGGCGATCTACGACACCCGCTACCGCTTCCCTGCCCCGACTTACGATTGGTCATTCCGATGGCCAAATCGCCCTGGACCGACACGGCTCCTATCGATCCAACGGGTATTCTGCCCGATATCAGCCTGGCTCACCTGCCTGAATCAGAGTGGCTGGACGTAGCCGTAAAGCAGCTCCAGTCTGGAAAGTTGCCTGCCAAGCCGTAATAGCTAGGCCACCAACCACCGTCGAATCTGGTCCTTTACCGTATCCCGATAGCTTGACCCAATAACCAGATCACGGCCATTAGTGAGTATTACGGAATTTCCTTCGACCGTTTTGACGTGCTTCAACTGAACCAGAAATGAACGATTAATGCGTAAAAAGCGATCAGAAGGCAGGTTTTCGGTTAGTTTGTTCATCGTAAGATTCGTGACGAGAAACCGATCTGCCAGAAAAACCTTGATGTAGTCGCCCAGGGCTTCGGCCATGATGATGTCATCGAATCGAATTTGCTCCAGCTTTTTATCCGTTTTCAGATAGATGAATTCATTCGTAAGCTCAGGCCCCGGTTGATCCGCTACGACTGGAGTGGAAAGGGGCATAATACCCACTTTCGTTTGTGGGAATCGCTCTTTGACCCGGCCGATGGCTTTCAGAAAACGGTCGAACGGAATGGGCTTGAGCAAGTAATCGGTTATACCAAAATCAAATCCGTCGAGTGCATGATTGGGATTGGCCGTTGTCAGAATTATGGCGGGATGAGGGGTCGGGTAGGCCCGCAAAAATTCAATGCCCGTCATTTCGGGCATATTGATGTCCAACAGAATAAGATCGGCCTGGAGGGCGGGCAATTGCTCAAATGCTTCAATGGCATCGTCGAATGTGGCAATTAATTGAAGCGATGGTACACGACGAACATACTTTTCGAGTAGCTCCTGCGCCAGTGGCTCGTCTTCAATAATGACGCAACGGAGATTAGCTATAACCATCTTAATTTTGATCTTTCATCAACTCGCTCAGAATCTTCTGGGCAGCAATCGAAATGACGGTTCCCGGCCCGAAAACGCCTTTAACACCCGCGTCATACAGAAACTGATAATCCTGTGCCGGAATAACACCCCCGGCAATAACCAGAATATCGTCGCGGCCAATCTTTTTCAGTTCGTCGATGAGTTGTGGCACCAATGTTTTGTGGCCCGCTGCCAGGCTCGATACGCCCACAATATGCACATCGTTTTCGGCAGCTTGTCGGGCTACTTCGGCGGGTGTCTGGAACAGCGGTCCCATATCAACATCGAAGCCCAGATCGGCGAAGCTTGTCGCAATGATCTTGGCACCCCGATCGTGGCCATCCTGCCCCATTTTGGCAACCAGAATCCGGGGCCGTCGACCGTCGAGTTCGGCGAAGCGATCACTCATCTCACGGGCTAACCGGAAGTTCTCATCATCCGATACTTCGGCCGAGTAAATACCCGATACAGCACGGATCGTGGCCTTATGGCGGCCAAATGCTTTTTCCATAGCGTCAGAAATTTCACCCAGCGTGGCGCGTTGTCGGGCGGCCTCAACAGCAAGGGTCAGTAGATTTGTTCCGGTATTCGGTAACCGGTTCCCGGCTGCTTCTGTAAGTGCTGCAAGCGCGGCTTTTACCCGATCATTGTCGCGAGTTGCCTTGACTCGTTCCAGCCGTTGAATCTGGGATTCCCGCACAGCCTGATTGTCAATGTTGAGAAGTTCGATCGGGGTGTCAGATGCAGGTTTGTAGCGATTTACGCCCACAATCACGTCTTTACCACCGTCAATCCGGGCTTGCTTCCGGGCGGCTGCTTCTTCAATGCGTAGTTTGGGCAAACCCGTTTCAATAGCTTTGGTCATGCCGCCCAATTGCTCGACTTCGTCAATCAGTGCCCAGGCCTTTTCGGCTAATTCTTTTGTTAGAAATTCAACGTAGTAAGAGCCGCCCCACGGATCGACTACACGGGTTATATCGGTTTCGTACTGGAGATAAAGCTGCGTGTTTCGGGCAATGCGGGCCGAAAAATCAGTTGGTAGGGCAATGGCCTCATCCAGTGAGTTCGTGTGTAAACTCTGCGTACCACCCAGTACGGCGGCCAGCGCTTCGATCGTTGTTCGGGCCACATTGTTGAACGGGTCCTGCTCGGTCAGGCTGTAGCCGGAGGTTTGGCAGTGAGTTCGCAGCGCCAGTGATTTTGAATTTTTAGGGTCAAACTGTTTCACTAGTTTTGCCCAGAGAAGCCTACCTGCCCGTAGTTTGGCGATCTCCATAAAGTGGTTCATGCCGATACCCCAGAAGAACGACAAACGGGGCGCAAAATCGTCGATGCCCATACCCACGCGTAACCCTGTACGAATGTATTCGAGCCCGTCTGCGAGCGTATAGGCCAGTTCGAGCTGAGCCGGTGCACCCGCTTCGTGCATATGATAGCCGCTGATACTGATGGAGTTGAATCGGGGCATATGCTGACTCGTGTACGCGAAAATATCACCAACGATTCGCATCGACGGTTCAGGCGGGTAGATGTAGGTGTTCCGGACCATAAACTCTTTCAGAATATCGTTCTGGATCGTGCCGGATAGTTTTTCGGATGGAACGCCCTGTTCTTCGGCCGCCACGATAAAAAACGCCATAATCGGTAATACGGCCCCATTCATCGTCATCGACACCGACATCTGATCGAGTGGAATCTGGTCGAACAGAATCTTCATGTCTTCCACTGAATCAATGGCTACCCCAGCTTTACCTACGTCGCCTACTACGCGTGGGTGGTCGGAATCGTAGCCCCGGTGCGTGGCCAGATCGAACGCAACCGATAAGCCTTTTTGACCGGCTGCGAGGTTTCGCCGGTAGAACGCGTTCGATTCTTCGGCGGTTGAAAAGCCTGCGTATTGCCGGATTGTCCAGGGTTGGCGGACATACATACTCGCGTATGGCCCACGCAGAAACGGCGGAATTCCAGCCGCATAATTCAGGTGTTTCGCGTCATCGATATCGTCAGCCGAAAAATGAGGTTTGAGCCTGATACCTTCAGCGGTGGGGAAGGTGTTAGGCTGTTGAGTGAGGTTTGGTGACGGCTCGCACTGAACGGGCAACTGAGTTTGTATCTTGCTGAAGTCGGGTTTCATAGATCGGTGCGTTTACTCAAATTCGGCAGCTAATCGGCGGTCGGGTAATAAACTTGCTGACGTTTCTGACGACTGATTCAGTTGATTCATGATCTCATCGGATCGAAACTTCGTGACGCCAACCAATACTTTACCAGCCCTTATTGCGTCGACTTTAGCCTGATAGGCTTGCTCAATTTCGCCGGCAATAAACCCATCGGTAAATGCTCTTTCAAATCCTCCCCGTTTTTCAACCGCCAGAAACAATGCCCACGCTGATTCGACCAGCTGCTGGGTCAGATTTTCGATGTAGTATGAACCCGCAGCCGGATCAGCGACTTTGTTTAAATAGCTTTCTTCTTTTAGCAGGATCGATATATTTCGGGCAATGCGGTCGGCAAACTCATGATCGGATGTTAAGCCTGAAACCGTATCGTAGGGATGAACAGTCAGGGCATCACAGCCGCCCATCACAGCCGCCATTGTTTCGGTTGTTGCCCGTAATAAATTGGCGTAAGGCGTAACGGCTGCGTCGTAGAACGTAGAGGTTTGGCAGTGAATAAACAACGATGACTGAACTGACCCATAAGCTGTAAGAAATCGAACCAGCAGGACACGCAGGGCACGAAGCTTGGCGATCTCCATGAAATAATGGGTGCCAACCGATACGGACAGCAGCGTTTTGGACACGAGCTGTTCAATCGTCAAGCCCAGATCAGTCAGATGGTCGTACTGGTCGGCGAGTGATGCCAGCAGAAAGGCCAGTTCCTGCGTAGCCGTCGCACCGGCATTGTGGAATAAATGGCTATTAGCGCAGATTGTTCGGAACTGAGGTGAATCAAAGGTGGCTTTCGTGACATCGGCTACCGTCTGATAACCAGCGCCAACGGGTTGGCCGGATTGTAGCCATTGTGCCATCGGATCAGTGAGTAAGCCACCCCTTAGTTGATAAGGCGCAACGGTTTTCAATGAGTCAACGAATGCCGTCGGGTCGTTGGTTTTGAAAAAAACAGGGTTGTCACTTAATTTAATTCCATTCAGCAGCCACGATAAATCAATAGCAGCCGATGGCAGGTTAAGAATAAGCGCATCGGCCCCGCGATTGATCGAATCACGTAAAATTATACTGTCAGTTCGTTCGTTGGTGATTTGTCGCTCCGGCACATTGAGCCAGCCTGGAACTTGCTTTTGTACTGCCTGTATCGTTTCGAGCGGCAGACTATTCAGATCATCGGCTGTGTAATAGGGTTCAACAACAAAACCCTCGTCAGTGGGCCAACGGAGGCTCTCATACGGAGAATTGCCAGTACTAGTGCTCTTCAGTTCTTTCTGAACCTGCATCAGCCAGGCAGACTTGTCGGCGTCCGGAAAGAGGTCACTCAAAAGTGGCTCCATTGAATAATTATAAAGTGCGTAAGTAAAAGTAGTATTTTCTCTTTTCGGGGACAAAAACGCTTTCTTATCCCCTTAGGTAACAAGTCTGTTGCATTATTCAAAGGGATTACTGTAAGTCATTGACGTTCCGTCTGAAACAATTAATTTTAGCTTAATGAATGATAGGGTAGGCGTTATGGTTCAAAAAAAACGCCATCCGGCCCGGTAGTTTCGGTCAGATTATTCCCTACATTTGTCTCCCTTTTTTGGCGACACCAACGTAACAGAAATGTACTCCCGTGAATGTAACTACCCAGACAACCATGCAGCGTGAAGTGATGACGGTATGGAATCGCTGTCTGAGCGTTATTCGGGAGATTGTACCCGAACAAAGCTTCAATACATGGTTTGAGCCAATTGTGCCCCTTCGGCTCAGCGGTAATGTACTGACGATTCAGGTCCCGAGTGAATTTTTTTACGAGTGGCTCGAAGAAAACTTCGTTCATGCCCTGCGTAAAGCGCTGGATACGGCCATTGGTCGTGATGGGCAACTGGAGTATTCAATCATCGTCGACAAAGGCAATGAGCAAAATCGCCCGTTGACGGTTAATGTGCCAACGACAAAATCACCCCAGACATCCAAACCCGACAACGTCAACCCAGACATTTTAAAAAGCCCATTCCAGCTTAAAGACCTCGATTCGCTCACACTCGACTCATATCTGAATCCCACCTATACCTTCGACAATTATGTGGAGGGAGATTGCAATCGATTGGCGCGGCAGGCTGGCTATGCCGTGGCCGAACGTCCGGGCATTACGTCGTTCAACCCGCTTATGATTCACGGGGGAGTGGGGCTTGGCAAAACACATCTGGTTCAGGCAATTGGGAACTACATCAAGAATAACAACCAGAACAAGTTTGTTCTCTATGTAACGTCGGAGAAGTTCACCAACCAGTTTCTGAATGCTATCCGTAGCGATGGGATACGCGATTTTACAGCGTTCTATATGCAGGTGGATGTGCTCGTGATTGACGATGTTCAGTTTTTACAGAAAAAAGAGAAGACGCAGGAAATTTTCTTCCATATCTTCAACCACCTCCATCAGTCTGGTAAACAGATTATCATGACCTCCGACCGTGCTCCGCGGGCACTGGATGGATTGGAAGATCGGCTGCTGTCGCGGTTTAAATGGGGGCTTTCGGCCGATCTACAGACGCCCGATCTGGAAACGCGTATTGCCATTATTCAGAAAAAACTTCAGGCTGAAGGTATTTATATCGAAGATACCGTGATTGAATATCTGGCTCATAGTGTGAATACTAACGTTCGTGAGCTAGAAGGTGTTATTGTTTCGCTGATGGCGCAGGCATCGCTGAACCGGCGCGAAATCGATCTTGAACTGGCCAAGCATACGCTTCGCAACATCGTCGTAGATTCGGAACGTGAAGTCACGATCGATTCAGTTCAGGAGACTGTTGCTGGGTTTTTTAACGTAACAATCGCCGATCTGAAGGCCAAGAGCCGCAAACGTGAACTGGTTTATCCGCGTCAGGTGGCTATGTATCTGGCCAAAGAAAAAACGGATCTGTCACTCAAATCGATCGGCTATCATTTCGGTGGGCGCGACCATAGCACCGTTATTCACGCCATTCAGACAATCAGCGATCAGGTGTCTAAAAATGCCGAAACCCGCGCTTCGATCGAAAAGCTGAAGGCGCTTTTTAAATAGGCGATTCACAGCCTATAGCAGGCGCAGTATAATCGATGAGCCAACTCTCTTCCCGCCAACCTGCTGACTCTATAATGCCAACATTTGTGCCTCGGCAGCAACTGAATGCCGCTGCCTGGGATGCCTGTGTGCTGGCATCAACACAACGAATCGTTTATGGCTATTCGTGGTATCTGGATGCTGTGTTGCCAGCTCCCGACTGGTGCTGGATGGGGTTAGTTGTATATGATGAGCGAGGAAATTATCGGGCAGTAATGCCTGTGCCACTTCGCCGGAAGCAGGTTGCCGGAATATTGCATCCGTGGGTCGTTCATCAGCCCTTTTTCTGCCAGTTCCTGTCTGTTTTTAGCCTGGATACGTCCCTTGATCCCGCTCTTTTTTTACAAGCGATTCAGAATCGGTTTCGCTATGGATCTTCATTAAGCCTGAATGTATCGAAACCACTTTCCTGTGAGGCACAAACACTTACCACACACGTACTTGACTTGTCAGTCGGTTACGACGCTGTGTTTCGTCAATATTCGTCCGATCGCCGGATAAATCTGCGTCGGGCCGAAGCCGCCAACTGGACCATTAGTGACTCATCCGATTTGAATCCGTTACTTGGGCTGTTTCGCCTGAACCATGCTGATACCATTCGGGGTGGTGTAGCTGATTGGGCGTATACGATTTTTGCCAATCTTGGGGATGAGTTAGTAAAGCGAGGATTTGGCATTTTGCGGTATGCCATGCAGGAAGGGCGCATTGAAGCGGGGGCCTTGTTTGTGCGGGAAGGCAATCGAATTATTTACCTGTTTAATGCGGCATCGGAGACAGGACGAAAAAAAAATGCCCGGACGCTACTGATCGATCAGGTCATCCGGGACTATGCAGGTCAGAAGCTCGTGTTCGATTTCGAAAGCCCGGAGAAGCAATCTATTGCAAGCTTCTATGAGAGCTTCGGCTCGACCAGAGAGTCGTTTTATTCCTTTCGATGGAGCCGACTAACGGCATTCGAGCGAGTGTTAGTTCGCTTAAGTCGTCTGGTCACGTTAAAAAAAATGTAATGCAGGCTTCTAAT
The DNA here is from genome assembly GCF_011604685.1 of Spirosoma aureum. NCBI lineage: Bacteria > Pseudomonadati > Bacteroidota > Cytophagia > Cytophagales > Cytophagaceae > Spirosoma > Spirosoma aureum. The sequence continues at coordinate 1,594,329 of NZ_CP050063.1, forward strand.
AATATTTCAGTTGCTGTTTCAGGCCAACATTACGTTTCAGGTCCATTACCATCGAGCCAACCCACAAATCAACCTCAACTTTAACTGGAACCTTGTTGGCGTCATCAGACACAAAAATACGGATCGATTCTTCGTCTTTAAATAATTTGTTCTGAGGTAGAACAGGGTTGAGCTTCAGGACATTAATTTTGCCAGATTTCGTTTTTATAACATCCTTCCCACGGTAACGAACCTTCATGTTGTAGACCGTATCATCGTAGAAAGCGGGCAGCTCAATGACTTGCCCATTGTTGATACGGCTAAAATCAAACGTTCGCAGGAAATAGTAACCACTAATGAAATCATGGACGTTATCAGGGACCTTAAACACATCGCGTTCGGTACGTTCTTCCGCTTTCACCGTGTTGGCTTCGTGGTTAAACGTAATGTTTTCCTCTTTGCGATAATTGTTTTCCTGAAGGTTGCTATAGAACTTTTGAGGAAGAATGGCCGAGGTGTCGATGTATGAGCGCCAGGTATCACGAATACGCGTTACGAGATCGAAAGCGCCAACCGTACGCCCGTCTACATTGACGCGATAACAGGGCCGTTCATTGACCTTGTAAACCGTTGGACTAACGTCTACAATAGCTTCGGCCGCGTTCAGAAACCCGTAGTGAACCCGGTATTCAAGATGTTCGCCCGGTCCAAAGCTGGTATTGACCACACGCCGGTAAGCGTTCAGGGTCGAAAAACCAGTTCCCAAAATGGAGATGATACCAAGGCCAATTAAGTACTTCTTCATAGGAACAACCGCCCACTTCGGGCATCGTTTATAAAGATGGATAAGTTTGTTTAAGAAAAGTCAGATACCGTTTAAAGTCTCCGCCAAATTTATGCTCAAATTCCTGCCGGAAGCGATTTTGCTGCTTTCTATAGGTCAGATAACCAATAAAATACGCATTATTCGGTAGGTTTAGTTTGTCCCAACGTCGTTTTTTTATTGAACGTATCGCGCCCTTGCTCCGTTCGTCGGTAATTGTATCCGACGAGACAACAATCTGCCGGATGGTTTGCCACTTCAATGAGTCTTTAACCGCAACAACCGTTGTAATGTTAAATGTTCGGTAAAGACTATCGAGCATTTGGGTTCCACGCAGGATGTGTTGGTCATACCGTTCATAAAACGCTTTCGTGGCCAAATAGTCACGGTAGGGCGTTGAATTTATGCCATATTTCTGAGCCAGAAAGCGCAATGCGCCGTACTCGCCCACAAAATCAGCCAGATTCTCGTTGTATTCTAAACTGTTTTTGACGAACAATGTCCCGTGTGTCAATTCGTGAATAATCAGTTCTGCCAGACTTCCAACCGGTCGGTCCAGAAAACTGGACAGGATCGGATCATTCAAAAATCCTAAAGTCGACCAGGCCGATACTTCACCTATACGCGTATCGAGGCCTTCTCGTTTCAATTCGGCAACTGTTGAATCGGCCCGATCTTTTTCGAAAAAACCTTTATACGAAAATGTGCCAATTATCGGGAAATGCCATTGTCGGGCAACAAGTTGGTAGGGTTCTGCCGCCGTAATGACCCATAGGATTGGGTTTCCATACTGGTCATAGAAGGATTCATAGCTACCTGACTTATCTAACCCAAGCGAGTCAATTGCAAAACGTTTAATTTCGCGGATAAGTTCTATTTTTCGTTTTAATGAGTCCGGATAAGTCCTATCGGCCAGAACTTCATCAACAGGCTTTGTATTCCATAAAATGCGGAGCTGACCACGGGCCTGCATCCATCCATAACTGACCAATTCCCGCTGCCATATACCAAAGACAACCAAAATCAATAGTACCCCTAACGCAATCTTTTTCCACATACAAAATCGGGGAATCCGACTACAAACATACAAGATCCAGTCGATAGTAGGCAATGGGCAGTAACAATGGGCCTTTGCCAACTGAATACTGCCCACTGTTGACTGTTTACTGCCTACTTTATTTAAGCCAGCAACCGCCCCTGCAATACAGGCCGATCATCTTTTATGGCTGAGTTGAGAATAGCCAGGCTTTTCCTGAATTCGACCTTGACCGTGTCTTTGTCGAAGTTGCAGGTTATGGTCTCGTAGTGGGCTGTTTCAATAAACCGCACAGTCAACACAAAGGTGTTGGGGTCGGTCCAGGTGCCGCTGGAAGCAATTTTGGTCTGAGTTTCGCCCGGAATCAATGTTGGTGTCAATTTTAGCGGCAGTGCAGAAAGGTCGGTTTCTTTCTCGACCCAGCGACCCATGCCGCAGTTGATGCGGTGTTCGCCCTTATCGTCCTGAATTCTGAAAATGCCGCCGTCTTTCCCAAAATTCAGTGAGACCGCTTTGACATGGAGGGCATTTTCGGCAATGTTAAACGTTTTATTGTCAATCTGCGCGATGATTGGCGAAGTCGACTGCACATTCTGTAAAGGAAGTGCCAACGACGTTAGCTTCTGTTTCAAGTCAGTCTGTGCTTTCGCATCCGCTGGCAGTGCTTTATCTTTTACGGCTCCCAGAATGTGGTTCCAGACATTGTCCAGAACGGCCTGCATATCGCCAGTTTCGCTTGTGATCGCAACAACCATATCTACTTTGGGCAGAACGATACAGTATTGTCCGTAGGCACCATCGCCCCGGTAGGCATCATTCCGACAGCGCCAGAATTGATAACCATAACCCTGTAGCCAGTCATTTTCTTCTTTTTTTCGCGATCCGCCTTTTGACTGGATTTCGAATTTGGTTGCGTCCTCAATCCAGTTGGCGGGCAGTATTTTCTTGCCATTCCAGACGCCTTTTTGCAGATAAAGCTGTCCGAATTTGGCGATGTCTTCGGTTTTGACTCTCAATCCCCATCCGCCGGTGTTAATGCCTTGTGGATTGACTTCCCAGTCTGCTCCTTCGATACCCAGCGGGTCGAAAAGGCGAGGCTTCAGATAAGCCAGCACAGTTTGGCCGGTAAGTTTCTGAACAATGGCCGACAGCATGTAGGTGGCTATGCTGTTATAAAGGAAAAATGTTCCAGGCTGATGCTCAACCGGCTGGGCCAGAAATGCTTTCGCCCAGTTCTTTTCGGCGCGAACAGCAGGCTCTTTATCATGACCGGTCGACATTGTGAGCAAGTCTTTCACACGCATAGCTGCCAGATTCTCGCTGACCGTAGCCGGAACATCGTCCGGGAAAAACTTGATGACTTTATCGTCGACCGTCAGGCGTTTTTCGGTAACGGCCATGCCAACGGCTGTTGATGTAAAGCTTTTACTCAGCGAATAGAGCGTGTGTTTGAGGTCAGGTGCATAGGGAGCCCACCAGCCTTCGGCTACTACGTTGCCATGACGCAGCACCATCATACTATGTACGTTTAGTTTCTGCGTTTCGACAGCATTGGCAAAATTCAGCAAACCTGCCGATGATATGCCCTGTGCTTCGGGCGTACTGCGGAGAAGCCTGGTTGTGCCTTTTGCCCATACCTCGCCGGGAAGCGATGAGAGGAGGCCAATACCCGCGGCACCAAAACCTAATTGTTTCAGAAAAAGCCTACGATTGAGCTGCATACGTTCTTAGATAAAAGTATGCAGCCAAAAGCCGGGCCTGAACCGATTCTCCTTTTCAGGGCAATAAAAATACGGTTAATGTTTTGGAGCCATGAGCACCAATCACCAGCGACTGTTCAATGTCGGCGGTTTTGGATGGGCCCGCAATGAACGTTCCGAATCCTGTACTGGTGTCGATAAGCCGGTAAGCTTCGTGCATGTTGCCAACGAGGTTCTTTTCTGACAATACGATCGATAGATTGAGCGTGATGAAGGGCATGGCACGGATACCGATCGCTGTTTCATCGAGCCAGATCGCTGCATTTTCGGCAACGCCAACAATGCCTTGCAGGACAATCAGATGAAGATCATCTAAAAGGCGGAGATCCTCCTGCGGGGTAAAATTGCTAATATCAAGGCCTGGAACGCGACTTAGTATCGGTAACGTAAGGTCATACTCTTCGGCCAGGAATGCACTGGCTTCCACCAATGAAGGTACCCGTATGGCCTGGCCCCCATTGGTCTGCACCATTTTCATGAACGAGTCTACCAGATTATCCACCGAAATATTGGGTGGAAAACCAATTGTTTCAGGTAAGGGCAGTAAATCGGGTTTACCCCGGCCAATAGCGGCCAGAATGGTTTCTCGGGTGGTTGGGTTAGCCATTTGTTTTCTGGTTTTGTTGAGCATACCAATCCCGGAAACTCTGCTCGGGGGGCTTAGGCATATCGCGATGAATGGCCCACGGATTCAGGCCAGGTTTGTTGGCCAGCGACGGAAATTTCTGCATGAACCAACGTCCTGCCCGACCGGCAAACCGATACAACCACGGATGACTAAATAAAACATCCATACCGGTCATTCCCACTTTTTTAGTAGACTCTACAGCTCCTGCTTCGCCCAATACCTGCCGCCATTTATACAACTGCTGATGGATGTCGATCTTAACGGGGCAAACGTTGGTGCATGAGCCGCAGAGCGTTGACGCGAAAGGTAAATCAGCATACTCTTTCATGTCGATGTTTGGGGCAAGAATGGAACCGATAGGCCCCGCAACAGCTGTATGGTAGCTATGTCCGCCACTACGCCGATACACCGGGCAGGTATTCATGCAGGCTCCACAGCGAATGCACTTCAGTGAGTTACGAAAGTCGGGGCTGGCCAACTGGCGTGTCCGACCGTTATCGACCAGCACCAGATGCATTTCCTGGCCCGGCGCGGGTTTCCGGAAATGGCTGGAATAGGTCGTTACCGCCTGACCCGTAGCCGAGCGAGCCAGCAGTCGCAGGAATACACCAAGGTGTTCGGCCTGCGGAATGACTTTTTCGATACCCATGCAGGCAATGTGAACCTTGGCCAGATGGGCACCCAGATCGGCGTTGCCTTCGTTGGTGCAGACGACAAAACCGCCTGTTTCGGCAATGGCGAAATTGACACCCGTTATGGCTACGTCGGCCAGCAGGAATTTTTGACGAAGGTGAATGCGGGCAGCTTCGGTAAGGTATTGCGGATCGGTTGCTCCGGCTTCAGTACCTAAATGGATGTGAAACAGATCGCCGATGTGTTTCTTTTTGAGGTGAATGGCGGGCAGAACAATATGGCTCGGCGGCTCATTACGAAGCTGCACAATCCGCTCGCCCAAATCCGTGTCGATAACCTCAATTCCTTCTTTGATCAGGAAAGGGTTCAAATGACACTCTTCGGTGAGCATGGACTTACTCTTGACGATCTTGGTAGCCTTATGCTTCCGCATAATATCCAGCACGATCTGATTGTGTTCGTCGCCGTTGGCTGCCCAGTGAACAATAATGCCGTTTTGTCGGGCATTTTCTTCCAGCTGGATCAGGTAATCGTCTAACTTCGAGAGCGTATGCGCCTTTATTTGCGAGGCTTGTTCGCGCAATTGCTCCCACTCAGGCAGCGATTGAGCGGCCCGGTCGCGCTTGCTGCGCACAAACCAGAGTGTTTCATTATGCCAGTCCGTATTTTCCTCGTCACGCAGGAAAGCCTCAGCGGCTTTGGCGTGTTTGGGAGATGCAGTATCCATTCGTTTGTTATTTAATTCCCTGATGTCAGAATTTCGGCAATGTGCATCACGCGTACCGGACTTTTCTGACGACGTAAAACACCTTCTAACTGCATCAGGCACGACATGTCGCCACCTGTAATCACTTCAGCGCCATGACGGAGGTGATCAGCGACGCGATCTTTCCCCATCTTGGATGACAACGCTTCTTCAAACACGCAGAATGTGCCACCGAAGCCACAGCATTCGTCAGGCTGAGAGAGTGGTACGAGGTCGAGGCCATCCACCAGATTCAGCAAGTGTTCGGGTTTCGAAAACTTGGGCGCGACCAGTTCTGACATTGACGACAATTTCAGACCCCGCTGGCCGTGGCAACTGGTATGTAACCCCACCCGATGCGGGAAACGCGCTTTGGGCAATTCTTCGACTTTCAGAACATCCGTCAGAAATTCGCAGAGTTCATAAACATTGTTGCGTAGCCGGGTTGCTTCGGCGGGTTGTTCGTCGGAATGAAGGTGTTCTTTTAAATGCAGGACACAACTGCCGGAAGGCCCGACAACAACGTCGCAATCAGCGAAATTGCGGATAAAATTTTTGTCGCAACCGGCCGATAAGCTCTGGAAGCCAGAGTTGGCCATTGGCTGGCCGCAGCAGGTCTGTTCCATTGGAAACACAACTTTAACACCGAGTGATTCGAGCAAGCGTAGTGTGGCAATGCCCACATTCGGATAAAACTGATCGACGTAACAGGGAATAAATAAGCCTACGTTCATCTTTTACATGAAATCACCTACGAAAATAACGAAATACGGCGCACAAACGAGCCTATTTCTGTCAATAAACTCAACGACAGGCTCCTTAAGCCTGGGTTCCCAGACCGATTAATACGGTCGACAGAACAATCAGTAGTAAACCAGCAAACACCACACTATAGGTTCGGCGGCTGGCTCCCCGCCATTCCCAAAGCACTAATCCCCAGAGTGTGCTGAAGGTAATAATAAAGGCCATGTGCATTGTCCAGCCCGCAAACCGAATGCCATCGGGCAGGTAGTTATCGCCCATGCCGTAGAAGAAAAACTGAAAATACCAGGTCGTTCCGGCGAGCATTGCCCAGATGTAGTTGCGAAGCAGCGGTGTCTGACTATCCGTATAATCACCGAACGACCGATTTCGGCGGTTTAGAATCATACACCAGATGAAATTGGTCGTAAAGCCACCGAACATCAGCACCGGATAAATGGCATTGTTTTGCCAGAGCGGGTCGGTTCCGTTCGTAACGGCCATTTTTGCAATCGGTTTCCCTGCTGTGAGCGCAAAAGCGAAACAGGCACTCAGAATGCCCGAAATGGTAGCGACGATAATCCCTTTTTTAAGGTTAAATTCAGCAACGGTGGCTTTTTGTTGCGCCGGGTTAAGTTCCCGCTCTTTCAATACACCCGCCCAGCCACAAACGGCAATGCCCACTAAGCATAACGCAACTCCGCCCAAAGTGTAATGGCCCGTACTGGTGTAGAGAAGCATATCTATTTTTCCGTCCCAGATGGGGGGTACGAGTGTGCCAAACGCCGAACAATAACCCAGTGCTACGGCCATACCCAGAGAGATACCCAGATACCGCATCGTCAGGCCGAAGGTTAATCCGCCAATACCCCAGAGAACGCCAAAAAAGTAGGTCCAGAAGAGCGTATTGCTATCGGCCGATGTAATACTCGGAACAAGCCCATGTACGGTTATACTACCCATTACCCAGGGCACAATGATCCATGATGCCACCCCGCCGACAATCCAGGCACTCTCCCACGACCATTGCTTAACGTTACGGAAGGGCAAATAAAAACTGCCGGAAGCAAACCCGCCGACAGCATGATAAAAAACTCCCAAAATGGCATTCATAGAAAAACGGTTTAGGAAAATGTCAGGCGGATCAACCGCCCACCGGTCAGGGAAAATGACAGTAACTTGTAAAGATGATACGTAATGACGAGAGAACTTTCCTGCTCTTTCCTGCCGTGTTCAGAAACAGAACGTTTTACGCGCCTTCTCTGATAAGAATCTGAGGGTGTATGCCTACTCATTGACTGGAATAGCGGCTCTTACCTAAGAGTGGCGAACAGGAATAGTTCATGAATTTACTAAAAATAACGCGACTGGAGCCAATTGCTCTATCGGCGTCAGTCGCGTTTTCTGGAAATGTAGGATTTCAAACAGAATCAGGCCGAGTAGCCCCGTGTTTCTACTTCCTGAACAGCTTCACCTGTCAGTTCATCTAAAAACTGATCGTGGGTCATGGGTTTAGAAAACATCGGGAAGTTTTTGGCGCAGGCAAATTTTTGTTCTTCTTCGCTAAGTGTGGCGGTACAGTCGGTAAGCGTCACGACTTCAAAGCCTTTTTCGTAACCAGATCGCATGGTCGATTCCACACAACAATTGGTAAGAAAACCACCCAGCGCAATCGTTTCGATGCCTTTACTCCGAAGAATAAAGTCAAGATTGGTACTGGCGAACGCATCAAGACCGCGCTTGCCTTCCAGCACAATATCACCGGGTTGTGGGGCCAGCGAGTCGATAATGTCAACGCCCCACGAACCTTTCCGGAAGGATTGACTGTCGACCACACCTTTCAGAATCCCATATGGATGCTTCGTAATCTCAAAATAGCCTTCCTGAAAGCTAATCGGCGAATGAATAACAACGGCTCCGGCTTCACGGGCTTTCTGGACCAGATCGAGGGTGTTGGCCAGCATGTTGGTTGATTCCATTACACCCTTAACGGCATCGTGCAGGCTACCACCCGGCGACGTAAAATCGTTCTGATATTCGATCAGGACAACGGCAGTTTTTTGCGGATTCATGACGATTTGGTTTTAAATGTATTGACGTTGTTATTCTTCAACGAATGCCTTTCTGTATTATCTGGAACGTGTGCGAGCGATCTTTTATTAACTAAAGTACCCTGAACGTTGTGTTTACTCCAATGCCTGTTCGAACAGGATTCGAATTTTTTTTGGCGAAATCGCTATAAGGAAGTCCGTTAGTTTACAAGAAAAATAAGGGCTAGAAAACAAGTCGATACCGATTTCTGTACCTTCTGGATTGACTTCACTTCTGGAAGTCCCACAAGACAATCACCCAGGTTTCGCCAATGGCTGGGTCGTAGAATTCGTGTAGTGATTCGAAGCCAACGCGAGCGTGAGCGCGAAGGGAGCGGATGTTGTTAGCCGAAATATCGGTTATTAAGACCTGATATCGGTCGCTATAAACATCGCGGTGGTGCTGAAACATCCGGTCGAATACCCGTTGTCCCCGATAACCATCTGCCACACAAACCTGCCCCATTACATACCAGGCATGGTCGCGTAGAGGTTTACCATCGTATTGTAGTGTGTCGATCAATCCGAAAAGAGGTAATAATTCCGGAACATCGGCTCCGAATTCCGGCAGCATCGTCAGGGCGTAACCGACTACCTTTTCGCCATCTTTGGCAATAATGCTTGGAGCCTCCAGATTCATGCGGCTCAGAACGGCGGGGTCATGCTCGACCGTTACGAACCCCTGCTCGACCTGGACCTCGATGGGTACATTTTTGCGGAGGTTTGCCTGTTGCAGAGCCAGAATTCCCTGCACATCAGCTTCAGACTGGACGGTGGTGATAGTCATCTAATGAAGAATTATGCATGAAGAGTGAAGAATGTTGACTCTTCATTTTTAACTAATTGTCATTCGCTCCGATTTGGCCAGGAACGCGGAGTCTACTTCAGCACCAATTCCGGGTGTATCGGGTAGCGTAATCTGATAACCGTTGTAGGTAATGCCGCCGTAGATCGGATCATGGGCGTGTTCAAAACAGCCATCCAGATCGCAGAAACGCACATTTTGACGGGCAGCAGCAAAATGTGCGTTGGCTGTTAATGCCAACCGCGACTCCGACATACACCCGATCATGCAGGGGATACCGGCGGCTTCGGCGATGGCGTTGATTTTGAGGGCTTCAAAAATGCCTCCGCTTTTGGAGAGTTTAATATTGAAGTAATCAACGGCTTCTTCACGTACCAGCCGGATCGCATCCGTCGAATCGAACAGGCTTTCATCGGCCATGATCGGCACGGTCGAAAGCTGGCGAATTTGGCGTAGCCCGGCAATATCATGACGCTTAATCGGTTGCTCGCAGTATTGTACATTCCAATTACCAATAGCACGGAGCACACCTGAAGCAGTCACTACATCCCATCCCTGATTGGCGTCGGTGCGGATGGGTGTACTATCGCCAATCGCTTTTCGAATGGCTTCGATACGTCTGATATCGTCTTGTAATGTGGTGCCCAACTTTACCTTGATGGCATCTGCACCCTTTTCCTGAATCCGCATCGCATCTTCCACCATCCGTTCGGGCGTGTTGATATAGATCGTTTCATCGGTGACGAGTGGCCGTTTCGATCCGCCTAAAAATTGGTAGAGCGGCATCCGGGCGGCTTTGGAAGCAATGTCATACAGAGCCATATCGAAGGCCGAGCGCGTAGTCGGGTGGCCGGGCAGGTATCGTGTCAGTGCATTGATACAACCTTCTATATCGAGCGGATCACGACCAATCAGCAGTCGGGCCATGTCATCGGCCGCAGCCAGGCCCGATGCCTGCGTTTCGCCAACGATCATCCAGAAAGGTGACCCTTCGCCCCAACCGGTGATATGTTCGTCGGTTTGAATTTCGACTAGTATGTTCCGGGCGTTTTCAATCGTACCCAGTGAAATAGCAATTGGTGCTTTCAGCGGAATGTCGAAGCGATAGAGGGCAATCTGGGTGATTTTCATGCTTACACGCAAAGGATAGCGCACTGGCCGCCAAGTCATTCAGCGTACTTGGCGACCAGTGCGTTTAAAAATTACTTCGGAAACTGCCCCTTATCAAGGCCAGGAATAATGCGCAGGGCATTTTTGTAATACACCTTTTTCAGAACTTCATCCGGAAGCCCCATGCCATACATGCGCCAGAACGCATGGTATTTTTTATGGTAAGGGAAATATTCATCGTCGGTTTCGAGGACGCGGAAATAAGTCGCATATTCTGATGGAACCCAACTGTCTTTACCAAATAGAATACGATCCTGATATTTCTCGAAAAACTTCCGGGAGGCTCGGGGCTGGCGGCCCAGTTCGGCAATAACAGCCCCAATCTCGACATTCATGTTTGGGAAAACTTTCATTAAACTGTCGAGTTTATTGAGGTCATTCGGATACCAGCCCATGTGTGCCGCAATGAACGTAGTTTTCGGGTGTTTGCGGAATACATTGTGCTGCTCGGCAATGAGTTGTTCCCAGGGGACAGGGTCATTCGGAGAGCGTTTGCGACCAGCGTGGAGCTTCAGTTCGAGCCAGCGTTCGTTGTAGCGGTCCATGGGGTCCCAGAACGATTTGGGATCGGCTGTATGAATCAATACCGGAACGCCCAGTTCACCACATTTGGCCCAGATGGGGTCAAGGCGTGGATCATCCACGCGAACGCGCTTGCCTTTGTCGTCTTTGACGCTGAATCCCAGATTTTTATAGATCTTCAATCCGCGGGCTCCTTTTTTTATGTCGTCTTCAAGGGTTTTTACAGCCTTCGCTGTCCAGTCTTTATCGTTCACATCGCCGAAATTAAGGTTTGTGAACAGGGCCAGCCGTTTCGGGTTGCTTTTCTGAACATTGGCCATTGCATTATCGAAGAATTTAGTGCTTTCGGTTTCGTTGCTACTAAATCCGCGTCCGCTCAGGTTAACCATCAACCCCATATTCAGGCTATCCATCTGCGCAATAAGCTTGCTCAGATCGGCATTATCCATCTGATACTGATGGTTATGCACATCGATGAATGGATATTTCGAGCGTGTTAGTTTATGTTCCGGCACTTTTAGCGTCGAAACCGGATCATATTCTTCAAAGCCCAGAGGTTCGGCGGGTTGGGCAGGTTTAGGCTGACCACAGGCAACTAATCCTGTCAGCAGGATTGCCGGAAGGTAGAGGAGGTTCTTCATAGACAGATTGTATTTACAAACTAACCCCTAAAGATAAGCGCCACACAATGAGCTGCAATACCTTCGCCCCGCCCACAAACCCAATGTGTTCGGAGGTGGTTGCTTTAATTGAAATATCATCTTCTGGAATGGCCATAACCTCCGACAGACACGCTTTCATGGCCGGGATGTGCGGATTGAGTTTTGGTTCCTGCAAAACGACAGTCACATCCACATTCGAGATTTCGTAGCCTGCACCACGCACCATTTTTAGCACTTCGGCCAGCAGTAACTTGCTGTCTACGCCTTTCCAGCGCGGGTCTTTATCGGAAAAATGATAGCCAATGTTGCGCATGTTAGCGGCACCCAGCAACGCATCGCACAACACATGGCAAACTACATCGGCGTCGGAATGGCCAACGGGTCCAAATGCACTCGGAATATGAATACCTCCCAGCCAGAAAGGTCGTCCTGCTTCCAGGCGGTGAACGTCGTATCCTTGTCCTACTCGTATTTTCATGCTACGCAGCCCGGTAATACAGCGTCGAACAGTTTTCTTTCCGCAGCACCTTGCCTGCTATGCTCTGTACATCATCGGCGGTGACGGCCTGAATGTGAGCGGCTTCCTCATTGACAAGATCCGGATTGCCCGAATTGGCCGCGAACGCAAGATTCATGGCCCGATTCAGCAGTTCAACTTCTGCGAAAGCAAGCGTTGCTTCAGCCTGATTTTTCACTTTGGCCAACTCATCTTCTGGCACGGTCTGCTCAACAAATTCCTGAATAACGGCTTCGACGGCTGCGTCAGCTTCTTCGAGAGAGATACCCGCATTCAACGTTCCCTGAACGACCAGAAGGCCAGGATCGATAGACGAGGTAAGATAAGCGCCTACGTTGCTGAATAATGGGTTGTCGCGGAGTAGTTTCTGATAGAGCCGTGACGATTTGCTCCGCCCAAGCATATCACTCAGGAGATCGGTACGGTAGAAATCAAGATCAAAACGACCGGGCATGTGATAGGCTTTATATAAGCCATTTAGGGGGACTTTTGCCGATGTTTCCAGCTTTCGGGCTTCGCCCTGGATCGGCTCAGACGGTAACTGCCGGATGTACTGCTCTCCCGCCGGAATTGGCTCAAACCACTTCTTGCATAACTGCTTGATCTGCTCAACGGTTACGTTGCCTGCCACCACCAGAATCGCGTTATTGGGCAGATAATATTTAAAGAAAAATGCTTTTACATCGTCCAGTGTGGCATTTTCAATATGACTGATGTCTTTGCCAATGGTTGCCCAGCGGTAGGGGTGCTGTTGATACGCGAGCGGCCGCAGTTTCAGCCATACGTCGCCATAAGGCTGGTTCAAATACCGCTGCTTAAATTCTTCGATCACTACTTTCTGTTGTACATCGAGTACCTGTGGATCGAAAGAAAGGCTCAGCATTCGATCTGATTCGAGCCAGAAAGCCGTTTCCAGATTGGCTGCCGGAAGGGTGATGTAATAATTGGTAATGTCGGGGCTGGTAAAGGCATTGTTTTCGCCCCCAACCTTCTGCAACGGTTCATCGTAGCTCGGTATGTGCCGTGAACCGCCGAACATCAGATGCTCGAACAAGTGGGCAAAGCCTGTGCGTGACGGATCTTCGTCGCGGGAGCCAACATTATAGAGAATATTAACAGCCGCTATGGGCGTCGATTCATCTTCATGAACAAAAACCCGCAGGCCATTGTCCAGCACAAACTGTTCGTAATAAATCATGGTAAAACTTTTGCGTATAGCCCTCGTTAGATAATACGCCGTTAACAAAAGTACGGTCCTGCTTGTATAGAATCAAACGATGGTTCTTGACTACAATAGTATTGATCTTGAAAAATATCCTTTTTTTTCTCAGCCTGTTGTGCCTGCCGCTATGTATGCGGGCTCAGGCCTTAACTGACTCAGGCCTGCAACAAACTGTTCTGAAAACGCTGGATCATATCTATAATTTCGAGTTTTCGGAAGCCGATGGGTTAATTCGGCAGATTCAGTCCCGGTATCCACAGCACCCCGTCAGCCCGATTCTTAAAGCCACTGAACTGGAGTTGCAGTATTTGCCCCTTCACGAGAATAAAGTGGCTACGGCGCAATTCGTTCAGGCCGCGAATCAGGGGCTGGAGCTGGCTAAAAAGATGCTCGATAAAAACGAAGATGATCCGGAAGGGGTGTTTTTTGCCTTGACGGCCCACAGTTATCTGGCTTCGCTGTATAATAACAAAGGCGAGTCCCTTAAAGCTGTCGGTGAGTCGAAAAAAGCGTATAGTTTTCTACGGACGGGTTTCGCCTTAGTGAATAAGAGTCCTGATTTTCATTTCACATCGGGTCTTTACAATTATTACATAGAACGCTACCCGATGGATCATTCGGTTGTTCGGCCGTTCATGCTTTTCTTTCAGGATGGCGATATGGTACAAGGCCTGAAACAGATGGACGTTGCCAGCAAAAAAGGTATGTTTATGCGACCCGTGGCCAATTACTACCTGGCTCATATCTACCTCAAGCATGAGATGAACCCCGTCCGGGCGGTTGTTTATACGAAATACCTGGCTGATAAATACTCAAATAACCCGTTGTTTGGTATGATCAACGCAGAGTCTTTGTTGCTGTCGGGACGGTATACCGAAGCGCGACTTTACGTGCAACGGTTGAAGCAAATGTCCAATAAGCTCGTACCCCTGGCTGTCAACACATTCGAGGGTATGCTGGCCGAATATGCCGATAAAGATGATAAAGCGGCCGCCCAGTTCTACGAGACAGCTCTTAAATTACCCTTCAGTGAATCCTATACGAAGGAATATCATGCCTTTGCCTATAGCGGAATTGCACGGATTGCCGCTCGCTCCAACGATCGGAACCGGGCCAGACAATACTATAAAAAAGCGTTGGCTGTTGGGGAATATAAGTCGTTAATCCAGGAAGCGAAAGCGTATAGGTAAAACAGGTCAATGATTGACTTGTGCTGTGAAGAATCTTCGGTCGGTCATTATGCTATGAAGCCGCGATGGTTAACCATCGCATGGCTTCATACAGAATGACCGACCTTGTATAGGTTGTCTTTCGCTGTCAGAATATGTACTCCCGTCGTTCGTTTTTGCAAAGCTCACTGGCTGGCCTATTGTTTGTTCGCAAACCCAAACGGATTATTCAGACCGTAACGGGACCGTTATCCGCATCGGCCATGGGTCTGACACTCATTCATGAACACGTGCTGGTAGACTTTATTGGCGCGGACAGGATTAGTCAGGATCGTTGGAATCGAAGCGAGGTCGTTGCAAAAATGCTACCTCATCTGACGGAGTTAAAACAGATGGGTTGTCAAACCATTCTGGATTGTACACCGTCCTACCTTGGTAAAGATCCGCTATTACTAAAGCAACTGTCTCAGCAATCTGGTGTCCGGATATTGACGAATACGGGTTATTATGGAGCGTCCGATAATAAATTTATACCGGCTCATGCCCGAACTGAAACCGCCGACCAACTGGCCGAACGCTGGGTCGCTGATTTTGAGAAGGGCATTGATGGAACGGATATTCGGCCGGGGTTTATCAAAATCGGAGTTAATCCTGGATCATTGTCGGAACTTCATCGGAAGCTCGTCATAGCGGCCGCCCGTACACACAAACGTACTGGTCTGACCATCTGCTCGCATACAGGCCCCTACATTCCCGCTTTTGAGGAGTTAGCTATTCTGAAAAAGGAAGGTGTTCGGCCAGAGGCATTTGTGTGGGTTCATGCGCAGGGCAGCAATACAGTTCATTATGCCCGTTTTGTTCGGGAAGGTGCCTGGGTTAGCCTGGATGGTTTAGACGACAGCAATGTTGATAAATATGCCGAAACACTCTTGCTGATGAAAGAAAACAGATTCCTTCATCGGACGCTCCTTTCGCACGATGCAGGCTGGTATGATCCTGCGAAACCAGATGGAGGCTCCATTGACCGGGATTATACAGTCCTGTTTAAACGGCTTATGCCGATCCTGAATAAACAGGGATTCACGAAAAACGACTGGAAACAGATTCTGGTTGATAACCCAGCAGAAGCGTTTAGCCTGTCTGAACCGGGATTTAAATGATTTCAGAATTAATCTGATTTTGCTTCATTCACGTATTCAGGAAAGAGACAAACAAAACCCTGTAAATCTTAGAATCACTTAAATCCCGGTTCAGATTAATAATCAACTTCCAGGTTCAGCACCTTTCTGAGTTCATGCAGAGCCGGATTTTTTTCGGCGAGGTAATTAAATTTGTCCAGCGAGCTGTAAATCATCTTCTTAACCTCCTGAACCATCACCGTGTGTTCAACCTGGATCTTGCTATTCTGTAGTTCGGAGCGTAGATAGCCAAGCAATTCGGGCTTTAACTCTGTGAGGTAACCGACCTGCAAAGTGTTGTCCAGGGTTATATGAATAGTAGTGCCATCGAGCGTGATTACTCGATTCAATACCAGCTGTTCCGTAGCGGAATCATTCTGGCTATGCCGGATTTTGGCAAATGTTAACCAGGAATCCTGTAACTCCTCCAGACTGAATGGTTTATCTGGCCGCATAGGCACGGCTACAACAACTTCTTCCGCCGTTTCTGTCGTAGGCTGAACAGGGCTGGCAGTTAGCGCAACCGTTGGCCGAAGACGGCTCGTGGCCGGGCGTGTTGGTGGAGCAATCTTTGGCTTTATTGTAGAAGGATTTGGTAGGGTAGCCGTATCGATAATGGATGTGCTGCCTACGGCTGTATTCCCATTTGTAGGACTACCTGTAAACGCCGTTCCATTGGTGCCGTTTGTTGCCGGGGCAGTCCTGTAACCATTAATGGGTTCGCTGGTGATTGGGTGCTGTTCAATCAACTGGCCGATACTAGCTGCTGACTGAATGGGCTGTTCGTGAATTGGATCGCTGTTTTTTTTTTCATCTGCCGGCTGATCGGCAGTAGAACACTCGCTGGTTAGTGAGCCATTGAGCGGTAACTCAGGGACAGCCTCCCAATTGAGCAGGTTACGCAGATTGGCCAGTTTCATCAGCCAAAGTTCGGTATGTAACCGCTGGTCTTTGGCCTGCTTGTAGTTCATATCACACTGCCCGCCCAGGCTCAGCGCCGACAGCAAAAATGACATGGGAGCCCGTGCCGATTGGTCGAGGTACTGCCGCCGAACGTTCTCGGTCACTTGCAGTAACTGAACGGTTGCTGCATCCTTGCAAACCAGTAAATCGCGGAAGTGGCGGCATAAACCAACTACAAACTGGTGGCCATCAAATCCTTTGCGCAGAATTTCATCCGCCGTGAGGAGACTCTGCGGTAGATTGCCCGACAACAGCAGATCGGTCAGTTTGAAATAGTAGTCGTAATCGAGGATGTGCAGATTATCCAGCACCTCCTTATACCGGATGATTCGGTCGGCAGCGAACGTGACATTCAGATCGAACATCGACAACGCATCGCGAAGCCCACCATCGGCTTTTTGGGCGATTAGGTCAAGCGCTTCACTTTCTGCCACGATGCCTTCTTTTTGTGCGATTTGGGCAAGGTGGCTGGCGATATGCTGTGGCTGAATCCGGTTAAAGTCAAAAATCTGGCATCGTGACAGAATTGTCGGCAGAATTTTGTGTTTTTCGGTCGTTGCCAGAATGAAAATAGCGTAGGAGGGGGGTTCCTCCAGTGTTTTCAAAAAGGCATTAAAAGCCGCCGACGAGAGCATATGCACCTCGTCAATGATGTAAATCTTATACTTACCCGACTGGGGCGGATAACGAACCTGATCGATCAGATTACGGATATCTTCAACGGAGTTATTAGAAGCCGCATCCAGTTCGTGAATATTAAACGACGCACTTTGGTTGAAGCTCACGCATGACTCGCAGGTATCGCAGGCTTCACCCTCGGCAGTTAGATTTTGGCAATTAATTGTCTTGGCCAGAATACGGGCGCAGGTCGTCTTGCCGACTCCCCGCGGCCCACAGAATAGAAACGCTGACGCTAAGTGATTGGTCTTGATCGCGTTTTTAAGTGTGGTGGTAATGTGCTCCTGTCCTACGACGGTGTCGAAGGTGGCAGGACGGTACTTGCGGGCCGAGACCACGAAATTTTCCATACTCAAAGTTAGCAAGGTCAGGCCGGATTTCAAACGAGGGATTGGGTCAGTTGGCCCTGTTTGCTCGATTATTAGCTGTCGGCAAGCATTGTTTTATTCATAATAAATGACCCAGAATATGGCCTATAGTACTATGAACGTGATTTTTACAGACCATTCATTCCATCACCAAAACAAGACAGAAATAGTAGGAAATCCCCGTTTTGCCGTCTACCAAACTGGCTATTCTACCAACGATTAATGATTGACGATCTCTTTTCCACAATGAGGGCAGTAGGTGATTCTTGGTTTCTTCTGAACACGGATATGTTCATTGAAGCCTGATACTAAAATACCGGTTGGTAAAGCAAACAGCCCAATTCCGACAATAGCCGCAGTACCGCCCAGCAATTTTCCAAGCGGAGTTATTGGGTGAATATCACCGTATCCAACCGTTGTCATTGCGGTAACACCCCACCACATGGTAGCCGGAATGCTCGAAAACTTATCGGGCTGGGCCGAATGCTCGACATAATACATGACACTGGAGACAATGATCAGCATGAAAATGACAAGTATTGTGCTTAAAATGAGTTCTTCTTTTTTGTCCTTGACCACACTCTGAATCATGCGGAATGCGTGCGAATAGCGCGAGATGCGAAACAGACGAAAAATTCGGAATAGCCGCAAAATCCGGACGATGGCGAGATCGGTGGCAAATAAGGTAAAGTAAAAGGGGAAAATGGCTAGAAAATCGATGAGGGCAGCTGTAGAGAAAATGTAGCGCACCCGCCCCCAGAACCAATGGTGATACTTCTCATTCTCGACGCATACCCAGATGCGCAACACATATTCGACGGTAAAAAAACCGACTGAAAACACTTCAAAATCGTAAAATAATCGGGCAAAACGCTGATTATATTCCGGAACAGTATGAAGTACAATCGCAAGTGCGTTTAGCGTAATAATGGTGATCAGCAGCAGATTGAAGATCAAACTGATTCCCCGGCGCTTGCCAGCCGAGGTCTCGAGGATACGGAAAAGGGATTTACGGAGATGTAGCATAACGGTACGGCCGGTAGTACTGCAAGCTACTTATCAAATCTGAAAGTTGAATCACCTACTTTCGGCAATAACGGTACGATTTATTTGAAGACGACTAACAGGCAGCTCATGCATGTAGATTTATCTTTGCTGATCAACAGGGAGTTGAAGGCATTCAATGATTCTAGGGTCAGTAATCTGGTGCTTTTGCTGTACCGGCTGCCAGTCGAGACTTAGACTGACTCTTGGCTTCTGGCAGGAAACTTGTATTCGTCGTTTTGATGTATCAGGACCGACGCGACATCAAGACGAATTTACCCCCGAAAAGCCTCCCGTTCAGCTTCGGTCATTTGCAGTAATATGCTTTTGGCGTGCTCATAACCCATATCTACTACGTTATCGAACGAAGCCCACTGCATCAGCCCGAATTGAGTTACGTCGGGGTTAAAGTAAAGATCCAGGTGCTGTTTGGTTTCGTTTCGCCGGGCCGCACTACTCAATAGGGTAGCATTGAGCATAATCGCGAGTAACGAAGGAAGTCGGTATTTTCGCAGCTTTTTTGGTCGGAGCCGGTCGCGCAACAGTTCAGTTGGGCTTGGTATGGTATCGATAGTCATCTTATGGAGTTTATCGATGCTCAAATCAACGCCAATCACTTTGCCAACGGGCATTCGGCTCATTACATCTACCGGAAAATTATTGAACATTCCACCATCGACCAGCAGATTGTCGCCATCGATAACCGGAGGAAATACGCCCGGAATAGCCGTCGTCGCTTTCAGGTATTTGACCAGTGGCCCCCGCGTATGGATCTCTTCGCGAGCCAGAGTGTAATTACTCGATACTGTAAACAAAGTCAGCCACATATCTTCAATATCCGCTTCCGAATGTCCGATAAAAGCCCTGACCGTATCCTGAATCATCTGGTCGATTCGTTTTCCCCTGATGAGCGAAATCAACGGTAGCCAGTTATAATCTTTAGTTGGATTAAAAAACGCTGCTTTTTTCAAATGCTGCCGCATAATATCCAGCGGTTGATCGAATGAGATGGACGCTGCCAGAAGGCCGCCAACACTGGTACCGCCCACAAAATCAACCGGAATATCGAACTCCTGAAGGGCTTTTAATACACCCAGATGCGCAAACCCCTTAGCGCCACCCCCAGCCAGTACAAGCCCGATGGCCGTTCCGCTAAGCAGTCGGGCCAGACGACTTATATCACGGGACAGCCCCTGCCGAATATGATAATGCTGTTTTACCAGTGGCCGGTGCTGCAACCAGTCGGCAGTATGGTGGGGAGTAACCGTATCGGCGGGGTGTACCAGCACCAGTGTCTGCATGTGGTCCGTTACCAAACGCCCCAGCTGCTGGTGTTTTTCGGCATCGGTCAATTGGAAAGATTGCTGGGCATCGGCAATCAGCACGACTTCATCGGCCTCACGTAAACACCGCTTTGTCCACTCGTTATAAGGTTCATGACGAACCGGTTTGTCGGCCAGCAAAATCAAAAAGTCATGTTGTAATTCCTGTTCATCGAGCCAGTTGGAGAGTTGCCAGTTTTCTTCGCAGTCAATTTTAGCCGTCTGGGCTATATCGCTCTGAAATAACTGATTCACCAGTTTACTGGATGCGATGTAAACAGTACTTTTCTGCTGGAGTACCTCACTTAAATCATGGCCTATTTTCTCCAGATCAATATGTTCATGGAGGGCAAGCAGACAGATATTGGCCCGTTTCTTAATGGATTTCTGGGGAAGTTGAGCGAACTTAAGCCGCTCAATTATTCGTTTGCTCAGGTTCATCGCCACTTTTGGATTGGCTGCGATGAGTAGTTCAAAAACCTCTTTCGAAATCCTTATCAGGACACTATCGCGTAAGGCAATGACCGTAGCCCAAAGAGGCTCATTGGCCAGAATACTCATTTCGCCCACGATTCCACCCCGCATGACTTCGCCAATTCGCCTGGGGTTCCCATCGCTATCATCGACGAAAACCTGCAAGCGTCCGCTACTTACAAAATACATGGCGTCACCAGGATCATTTTGATTAAAGAGCACGTCGCCCCCGCTCATCTCCACCCACTGAAGTTGAGGCTCAATTAAAGCGAAAAAGCGATCATCAAATTCACCAAAAACACTGGTCAAGCCAGTATACAGTAACTCATGCTGTAGACGTGTAATCGGCATAATCGGAAGCTTATTATTCCTAAAGTAGTCACGAATCGCTTCTATACTAACACGAAGTAGCCCTAACGCTGGGGCGATTCATATCGTCAAACGAGTGGTTACCTCCATAATCAAGTACGGCGATCAGGTTAATTTCAACATTCCTTTATACTAAATTGACGGTAGGCCCGTTTTTTGCTACACTACTCCTTATAAAGGAATCCGTATGATTGATGACTGGAAAGCTTTCGCTTAAAGTTGGTCATCGTGTATAAAAGGTTAATAAGCCGTGAGTTATTGGAAGTTTTTGACTTGTAATAGGTAGTAAATGAGCCTGATTAACAGGCAGAAATTCGTGGAGCGATGCGTATGAACAGCAATTAATGATAATGTTTTGACCGTTGCCGAACTATCTTAAAAAAAAACCGTTATTCTATTGCAAGACCCGGATAATCTCTCTAACATTGTCCGCGTTTTCAGCGAAAAACCGATGGCTAAGCTCGTATACATACCGACCTTCTTCCATACTACGCCATTTCGGTTTAGGTCCGAAAGGACCATTTCATTTTGTTTGCCTATGTGGTAAACGTTTTCCGCCTTTTTCTCATTTTTTCATCTTAACAAACAGCACGGATTACGCCGTCTCCGTTTGCGGTTAACTAACCGCCTTATTAACGACGATGATTACGCCAGAAATAGTAAACGATCAATACATTGTTCAGGTTGCCAATGAAAATCATCTGCGGTTAGCCGAAACAATCTGCCATGAAATGGAAGAGAGCGCGAAAGCCCGGGGAACCGGTATCGCCAAGCGTTCACCCATTTACGTTATGGAGAAAATGCTCGAAGGTAAAGCCATTATTGCCATGACCCTTTCGGGCGATTGGGTTGGGTTTTGCTACATCGAGACATGGGAGCACGGTAAATTCGTGGCGAACTCCGGTCTGATTGTTCATCCTGAACATCGCAAGAGTGGTATCGCTACACGGATCAAAGGGAAAGCCTTCGAACTTTCCCGGACAATGTTTCCGGATGCCAAGATTATTGGTATTACGACAAGTCTGGCCGTGATGAAAATCAACTCTGATCTGGGCTATCAGCCCGTGACACTCAGTGAGTTGCCCGGCGATGAGGCATTCTGGAAAGGATGCCAGACTTGTGCTAATTTCGATATTCTAACCCGCACTAACCGCAAACATTGTCTCTGCACCGGTATGCTTTATGATCCGGAAGAGCATAAGCAGGAAGAGAAAACCGAAAAGTGGAATTTTCTGAAAGAATCTAAATTATATGAACGCTGGATGCGCATTAAAGAACGCATTCTGCTTCGCTTAAAACCGGCTGATCGTTCACGCAGTCGTAAAGTGAACAGAGAACTGGAAACTATAGCTTAGTATTTGTTGCCAGCAAAATAGAGATTGAAAGCCCCTGACGTTGAAGTCAGGGGCTTTTTTTGTATTAAATGATCAAAATTCATTAAATAATCAAATATGAAATAATGTAACATATATTTTTATACATTTGTCATTAAATAGTTTATAAAAAATACAATTGATCCATGAAGCAAATTTACCTATTGATCGTTTCGTTGTTTTTCACCCTGGCTGCACAGGCACAGATAATCACCCAATGGAACTTTAACGGACTGCTTGGACTTGGGACGACAACGCCTTCTATAGGAAGTGGTAGCGTAGCCAATGTTGGCGGAACTACATCGGCATTTAACAGTGGCTCAGGGAGTTCTGATCCCGCATTACTTCTTAATTCTGCGGATAACCTGGCATCGTTTCCCGCTCAGGGTACAAACAACAAAAGCGCAGGGCTTGAAATACGGGTATCGACGGCTGGCAAGCAGAACATCAAACTTTCTTTTGACCTCCGTCTGAGCGCATCAGCTGCAAAAATGGCAACGATCCAGTATTCCACAACTGGAGGCACTAGCTGGGTCGACTTTAGCACCATTACAATAGCAACTGCTACTACCTGGGTTAATGGTAACACGTTTGATTTCTCATCAGTTACGGCCTTAAATAACAATGCTAATGCTCGTTTTCGAGTTGTTTCAACAATGAGTGGTAGTGGCGGAACTGCTTATGAAG
Source organism: Spirosoma aureum (assembly GCF_011604685.1). Taxonomy (NCBI): domain Bacteria; kingdom Pseudomonadati; phylum Bacteroidota; class Cytophagia; order Cytophagales; family Cytophagaceae; genus Spirosoma; species Spirosoma aureum. The sequence goes on from NZ_CP050063.1 coordinate 1,617,287, forward strand.
GAGTTAGTGGCGGCTATAGTACAAGCGGTACTTATCGCTTCGATATGGTAACTGTACAGGGCACAGATATTCCTCTTCCTGTTACTTACTCCGGCTTCAATGCCCGCTATACAGAGTCAAAAACAGTAGCAATAACCTGGGCAACGTCATTAGAACATGATAATGCGCACTTTGATATTGAGCGTAGTGCTGATATTGAGTCGTTTCAACTGATTGGCCGCGTCGAGGGAAAAGGCACGAGTGATGCAAAACAACAGTATTCGTTCATTGATGAAGTGCCTATGGCTGGCTGGAATTATTACCGGCTCAAACAGGTCGACATTGATGGTAAAACAAGCTACTCTAAACTAGTCGCTGTTCTTAATGAAGCTGCTTTAACTGGCGATGAGCTCAATCTATCACCAAATCCCGCTGATCGTGATTTGACAATTCGTATCAACAGCAGCGCCAAAATCGGGCAGGTTATGGTATATACAATGCAGGGCCACCCCGTGAGCCAGTCAACCAGTGCCATAAACCAACTTGATGTGTCGGCATTGCCAGCCGGAATCTATATACTGGAGGTCCGAACGACAGATAGCCGTGTCTTGCGTCAACGATTCGTGAAGCGGTAACACTTTATTCGTAGAAGTGAGCCCAGTTTTTCATTGTCCAGAGAACAATACGGTCGGCTAGACGTGGAAAATACCGATTCATGAAGTAATTAAGTTTACCCGTGGGTGAGAGAATCGTTTTTTTTCGTCGTCGATGAATATGCTTTAACAGGGCCCGGGCTACTTCAGTCTGGGTCATTTGCCAACGTGGATTTCGATAAGCAATTGGCACAGGGTTTCCATGGCCGTCAAGTACCCGTTTGTCGGGATCATTCTCGGTAAAACCAATGTGAACCACACCAAAATGAATGCCCGTTGGATGAAGCTCAAGCTGTAGCGTATGCGCCAGATTGACAAGTGCGGCTTTACCGGCGCAATAGGCTGAACCACTGGGCATTCCATTCAGCGCCGAGATACTAGAAATAAATGTGACGCTTCCGGCAGATTGGATAAGATAGGGGAGTGCGGCTTTAAGCGGATAGACCGAGCCATAGACATTGCTGTCTAATACACGTTGAAAAATATCCGGTGCGAGATCTACAAAATAGGCTCGCATCGATATGCTCGCATTCGTAACAAGGATATCAATACGACCAAATGCCTTTATGGCCGTCGAAATCAGCAATTCGCACTGAGCGAAATCGGTCACGTCTGCCAGGCAACTAACCACCTGATGCCCTTCCCGTTGAAAGTCAATTCGGGTTTGCTCCAGTCGGTCAAGATGTAGACCATTGAGCACAACACTGGCCCCTTGCTGGCAGAGTTCACGGGCGGTTGCACGGCCGATACCTGATTCGGAACCGGTGACTATGGCTACTTTTCCGGCAAAAAGAGCGGATGCTCCAGAGCTACTTTTTTTGAGTTTCTGCTGCTCAGAGAAGATAGGGTTAGCGGCAATGTTCACCCGTTTAGAGGTAATTATGGGTTCGGAACCAGTCAAAAGCCTGCCTAACAGCGACCCGGATTGGAGTCTGGGGTAAGTTGAGTGCATCAATTGCTTTTTTTACACGAAAGTAGTGCCCGTCATTGGCGACCATCGCCATGGCTGAATTAAGACGGGTTGGATGCCCAAGTAGTCGTAGCTGTACTTCACTTAGCTGACCAATTAATGACGCTAGTAGGGGAGGAACAGAGAAGACAGGTTTGCTGATTTTTGATACATCGGCCACAAGCGAAAAAAACTCCCGGTAACTTAAGTTCTCATTGCCCAGAATATACGACTCACCAACGGCTCCCATTGTTAAGGCATTCACCGTTGCGGTGGCTACATCAGCAACATGAACGTAATTTTTTCCGCCAACCGGAATGCCTGCCACTTGCCGTCGATACAGAGCCAGTAGCAGTGAATTTGATGTGATTTTATAATCCAGAGGGCCAATCATAAATGTCGGATGGACTAGTACTGCCGGGAGTGCATCGCTTTGAACCGCCTGAAGGACCAGATCGGTTGCTGCCCGTTTGCTATCCATATAATCCAGGCCATACCGAGCTCCCATGTAGGGTAAAGTTTCATCGCCGGGGTTATTTCTGGTACCAAATCCAAAGACGTTGGCCGTTCCTATAAAGATCAGCCGTTCAATATCGGCCTGCACGGCAGCGGCCAAAACGGCTGCCGTACCGTTAATGTTACTATCGACAACTGCTCGTGAACGAGCTGGATTAACCTGTGTCAAAGCACCGGCATGAATAACATAATCACAACCATAGGTTGCTGCCCGTACATTTGCTGGCTCACGAAGATCACCCGTCCAGATATCTAATGGTAAACCGTCGAGTGCACGCTTGTCACTTCCCGGACGAACAAACGCCCGGACAGCATAACCACGCTGAAGTAATTCCCGGCATAAATGCCCGCCCAGAAAACCGTTGGCGCCCGTCAGCAATACCGTTTTCATACGCTTATCAATGCATGATCTAAAGTGTATGGCACAAACTGTTTCTGTTCTACTTCATTTTCTATACATTTTTCAGCATTCGTTTATACGTGCGGGCAATTCGCATTGGCGACACATCCATAAAAAAGAGTGAAAATGCGGTTAGATTAGCTATCTGGACACGCAACCAGCTGTTCGCTTCATACTTGCGGGCCGAGACGATAACATCCTTGGGAATAATGCAAAATCGAGCTATTGACCGAATGCGGGCAATAATATCAAAGTCTTCCATGACAACGTAGCGTTCGCGAAATCCACCCAGTTTGTCAAACAATGAACGTGTAATGAACAATGTTTGATCACCCCCGCGACTCATTAGCCCTGGAAAGCGAGTGCCATAACTGTTCAGCCGTAATAAAGGATGAGACGACGCAAAACGAAACCGATAACACCCAGCCTCATTCCCATCTGTTAGTGAATTGGTGATGTCGGCCACAAAATCAGGATGAATTTTTATATCGGCATGGACGAAGTAAAGTACATTACCTGTAGTAAGCCGGGCTCCATAATTCATCTGATAGGCGCGTCCGGGCAGGGGAGAAACAATAACGCTGGCCCCTGCCTGTTTTGCTCGTTCTATAGTCTGATCGGAACTGCCTCCGTCAACGACGAGCACATCAACTACATCCTGACCACCATACGTTTTAATGTCGTGCACCAGTTGTCCAATGTTATTGGCTTCGTTAAGTGTTGGTATTATAACGCTAAGCATCATAATCAATGAACAGTTTTCACTTATATACCGCAATGCTGGGTTGCCTTTGATAACAGAAAAGCTTATCCAATAGACTGACGGTCTGACGGTTGTATACTTCCCGGAAGCAACGACATACCACCTCATGTAGTACTTACGACATAATTAACCGATAGGATTGCCCGATCACTCAATTTCTGAAACGATGATACAGCGGGCACTAACGATTGTAACAAATCGCTCCCCACATGATCCAGCTACGAGAAGAAAAATGATATCGGATTATTTCTGGTTGAATCAGTAGGGATAGTCGGGAAATTAGAAAGTACCCGGAAAATGGCAGGCATAAAAAAAGGTCTTCATGCACATAAGCATGAAGACCCTGGAAGGTTTACGAGAAAATTACCGGTTCGTAGAAACCGTTATACCCACCGCTCTTGCGCCTGTTCCGCCCACAATTCCTCTGGCGATAAATGTGTAGAATCGACCAGCGTATGGCTGTAAAGTCGTTGCCGCACCCACAAGCGTCGTTGTACCTGCTGCCCGAAGCTGCACCGGTACGGCAGTGGTATTATAGGCAATAGCCGGAATGGCCGTGAACGTAGCAACACCTTTCAACGGCGCTACACCAGTGGCAACAACTGCACCGTTTATGGCAAGGTCATACGTAGCACTGGCATCGGCTCCCGATACCAAATTGATAAAGCGAACGTAGGCTTTAGTTGGATCAGCTGCTGTGAGATTATCGGTCAGAATCAGGCTGCTGTAAGCTGGTGCATTCCCGTAAAAAAACACCGATGTATACGTGTCGGCCTGAGTCGTAAGGTCGGTTGTAGCCAATGTGGCATCCGAACTGGCCGTAGTGCTGGCAGGGGCTACAATTTTCACTTTAGCAGTGCCTGGTGTTACCAGCGCGTAATCCAGAGCTGGAAATGAGTTTGTGTAACTCAGTGGAAGCGATGTGGCTGGCGGTACGGTATTTACGCCCGAAAATTTTTGATCGTTTACGTAAATGTCGACTCCTGTCACGTCGGGAGCCAGGTTATAAAATTTCACCCGGGCACCTGTTGAAGGAGCCACCGAATCCAAAAAATTAGCTTCATCGCCACAGGCGAGCAATAGCAGGCCAGTGCTAAAGAGCAATATTGATTTTAGAATATGTTTCATGTTGACGTGGTATCGGCTTTTTAGTACCTGTCTTTGTTCTCTTAAGTAGGTGTCGATTCCAGAAAATCGACACCACCCAATTTATTTCTGGATAAACCACGGTTCAACGGTGTGGTAATCAAGCGCATTTCCGCCGTATTTGTCCAGCGATGCCCGGTTCCAGACATACTCTGAATTGTAACGTGGCCGTACCCGATAGGCAATTTTCCCGTTGTTATCGGGGAAAAGCTGCTCTGTTGATGGCGGTGTGAAACCCGTATAGACAGTTGGTGCATAGCGATAACGGCGCATATCGACCCAGGTTTCGATGATTCCATGCCCGACTAAGGCGAGGTACTTCTGCAGCATGATGTCGCTGATTTTCAGATCGGATGCAGCTTGTGCTACTGCAGCACTGGCCAGATATTTTGCCTTATCGGCCGCGGCCACACCCGCATAGTCGAGGGCGGCCCCAATTCCGGCCTGATAAGCAGTCAGGGCCATCGCCTTATCGCCTTTGATAAACGCGGCTTCTGCCTTAATGAATTGGATTTCGGAGTAAGTCAGGATTGGAAACGGCGCACCGTCTTTGTAAACGTACTTACCTGGCGTGGTGCCCGCTACGACAAGGTTGGGTAATTCGCCCCAGAAAGTTGGAATGCGTTTGGTATTGCCATTCAGGTTGTTGGGGTCGCCCTGTGTAGGTGTCACACCGCGATAAACACCATCGGGTGAGGCAGTGGTCAAGATGGATTGGCGAGGATCGACAACCCCTTTAAATACACGACCATCGAGCAGGCTCACCAGAAAATCAGTTTGCCGATAGGTACCCAGATTGCTTCGGGAAGGACCAAAAAAGTTGGCCAGAGCCGAATTGCCGCCTGCTGTAAATGGTACGTTGAAATTATCGGCATTGCTGGCCAGCGACTTATTGCAGAAATCAATTACGGCATCGGGTTTGTACGTGCTTTTGTTGCTGATGTGGTTGGCATTACGGGCCAATACGCCATAAACGAACTTGATCCATTTGCTGCGATCGCCACCGTAGGTCAGATCGCCCCGCGCCAGTGATGCCTGCGACACATTGCCATCGGTACGGTTAAGGTCGGTCAGCGCGTCATTGGCCAGCTTCTGAACGTACGCATAGACTTCTTCCTGCGTGTCATAATCGAATACATACCGGTTTGGCTCGAAGGCTTCTTTCAGAATAATTTCGCCGTGGTAGTCGGTAGTTGTCTGCCAGCTCCAGGCAAACATGGCTTTTGCGACACCACTATAATCCCATTTTTGTTTGGCTGTAGCATCGTCCAGCATGAGCTGGATGTTTGCGCCAAGATTCCAGTAATGCGTCCGCCAGATGTTCCCGGCATTATCGGAACCCGCATTATAACCCATCCGATCCCACGTATCATTAGCCGTAGCTTCGCCCCAGTTCTGGATGTATTTGCCGATAAAGCGGGAGTCGAATTGTTCAGCAAAGGCCAGATTGGCCAACATGGGCGGTAATAAGACGTAGCCCTCCGCAATTTGCGGATTCGAGGGGTCACGGTTTATGTCGAGGTATTTTTCACAGCTACTAAGCGTAAGCAGGCCCAGTAGTAACGTGAGAATTGTCAGTCGTTTCATTGATGTTATGACGTTTATAGTGTCGGATTTAGCTGTGGTATTGCATTGGCCGTTTTCGGTGCAGTTCTCTAACTTGCCTCAGTCCGAAAATTGATAATCAACTCCACATTCCATTTCTAGAATCCAATTCGGAAACCTGCTGATAAACCGCGGGGAACAGACAGTGTACCATAGTCGATACCAGCCGCACCAACACCACCTGAGGTTGCCGTTGTGCCATTTACGTTCGGATCAGCTCCGGTGTAATTCGTCAGTAGAAATAGATCGGTCCCGTTTACGAAAACACTGGCCTGCTTGAAAACCTTTCCCTTATTAAGCACCGATGACGGCAGCACATAGCTAATCGTTACATCGCGCAGACGAAGCCAGTTGATGTCTTTCTCAACAAATTCTGACTCTGGGACCGAGTTGTAATAATCGGTCGAACGTAGCGACGGTATTACCTGAATCGTGTTTGGCGTTGGCGTACCTGTGTCTTCTTTGCCATCACGCAGTACACCCTTAAATACAACAGGCGTATCGCGATCCAGTGATTTTTTGCTCAGGCCATTGCGCCAGAGATACATGGCCGTACCGTTGAACACATCACCTCCTTTGCGGATGTCGAGCAGGAACGACAAGCTCAATGATTTGTAACGGAACGAATTAGTTAAACCAATGCTGAAATCAGGATTCCGGTCGCCAATGGGCAAAAAGTTAGCGTTCGTAATGGGCAATCCATTGGCGGGATTGACCAGAATATCCCCGTTTTTGTTGCGGGCATAACTGTAACCGCCGATAGCGGTTGCCGAGCCGCTTCCCCGTTGGTAATAGTTAAAGTTGTAGCTCCGGTAAGCCGGGTTATCACTGGGGAAATACGATTGGAGATTATTCACAAATGCACTGGAACGGGCATTGAGGTAGACCCATGTGTCGGAGTTGTAATATTCCGGTACCTCAGCTGGCAGGCTTTTAACATCTGTTTTCAGCTTTGTAAAGTTCAAAATCACATCCCAGCCAAAATCAGCCTTCTTAACCGGCGACCCTTTTAATTGAAGCTCAACGCCCCGGTTGTTGAAAGTACCGCCGTTGAGCAGGCCGAAGATAAAGCCCGTTCCATAGCTAAGACGTTGGGTCACGATCTGCTGCGACAAGGTTTTGTTGTAGTAAGCAAAGTCGAGTCCTAACCGGCCACCAAAAAACATCAACTCTGTACCCAATTCATAGCTTTCGCCCCGTTCCGGTTTCAGGTTTGGGTTGCTGCCGTAGAAACCATAGGCAAAACCACCGCCGGTCGATGTCTGTGGAACCAGCGTTGAGTTAACCTGATAGGGCGGAGCATCGCGGCCTGTTTGTCCATAACTGGCCCGCAGTTTACCGTAATAGAACGTATTGCCCCGATTTTTTAAACCTGGCAGGTCAGAGAAGTTGAACGCCAGAGAAGCCGCCGGATAAAAGAAACTCCGATTCGCGGCTGGCAGTGTCGACGACCAGTCATTCCGGCCTGTCAGGGTTAGAATCAGCAACTCATCGTAGTTCAGGGTCAGACTTCCCAATACGCTCTGCAACCGTTGCTGGGTCTGGGTATATTTGTTGCGCTGCGTGGTTGGGTCGGTGTTGTTGGTCGAGTTGAAATCGGGCAGATAAAGTTTTTCGCCGTAAGCCGTTGTGACTTTATAACTGCGGTCGTCAATCGTAGTCCCTAGCAACAGCGATGTGCTCAGCTTGCCGAAGTTTTTCTTTACAGTAGCCAGCAAGTTGCCATTCAATAACTGATTATTTTCCAGCGCATTTTCAACCGACCCTTTTGTGGTAAAACCGCCGAGCGTTGCATCGGTTCCCTGCCACGATTCCGGATTCAAGAACAAGTTGCTTTGGGTCGAATAAATATCGGCACCAAACCGCCCGGTCAGACTTAGCCAGGGCGTAGGATTGTAGTTCAGCTGGAAGTTGGTAATTGTCCGGTTCGTAATATCACCACTCTTATTTTTATTGACGGAGAAGAATGGATTGTCGGGTTCCTGCTGGTTAATGCTGCCGAGTAGAATCCGGCGGGTTCCATCGGGATTCAGATAGTTCGTTATATCGTCGTTGGCAGGCCAACTCAGCAGACCCAGTAAAAAGCCATTGTTACCCCGAATGGCCTTGTCAACCTGGGTGTTAACATAGTTGAACGATGTCATCACGTCCAGCTTAGGGCTAATTTTAGCTGTTCCGGTCAAGCGTACCGACAAGCGTTTGTAGCCAGTTGTCGGTACTACCCCCGACTGGTTGGTGTAGTTCGTCGACAGCCGATAGGTTGCATTGTCGCTTCCACCTTCTATGCCTACGTTGTGCACCTGCGTAAATCCTTTCTTGAAAAAGCTGTGGACGTTGTCGTAGATCGGAGCATCGGCGGCATATTTAGGACCAAAATACGTCGTGGCATTCGCGTTGGAGTAGCCAAGTGTACCACGTCCATAGGTCGTTTGCGCTTCGGGGAAACGATATACTTCAGTACTCTGAAAACGATTATCATACGTTACGCGGCCGGGGCCTTTAGCGCCTTTTTTCGTCGTAATAACAATGGCACCTGATGAGGCATCGATCCCATACAGAGCAGCGGCTTCAGGGCCTTTCAATACGGTAATGCTTTCGATATCGTTGGGATTGATATCGGCCGCCCGGTTTAAGTAGTCATTGTCGCGGTTAGGACGGTTAGACACCAGTGCTCCCTGATTGAAGGTACGGTTGTCGATGGGCAGACCGTCGACAACAAACAGTGGCTGGTTGTTGCCGCCAATCGAACTGGCTCCACGTAGTTGAATCGAGGCCGATGCCCCTGGCGTGCCTGAGGTCGTTGTCATCGTCAGACCAGCTACCCGCCCTTGCATACCTACCAGAAAATTGTCGCGCTGAGCATTGGAAATATCGGTGCCTTTGACTTCGCCTACCGAGTATCCTAGCGCCCGCTTCTCCTGTTTGATGCCAAGCGCTGTGACAACGACTTCGTTCAGTTCGGAGGAAGATTCAAGCAAACTAACATTGATCTGGTCTCTGGAACCCACTTCAACTGTTTGACTGACCATGCCGATCAGGCTAATAACGAGCGATGAATTTGAACCAACGGCAATTTTGTAATTTCCATTACCATCTGTTGTTGTACCCCGGCTGGTGCCTTTGACCTGTATGTTGGCGCCAGGTAGTACGGCGCCATCGGTGGCTGATGTGACCTTGCCCGTGACCACTCGATCCTGAGCATAAGCCTCTACCAGCACTGATAATCCAACCAATAGCAGTACAAGGCTGCGTATAAGTGATTGCATAAGCAGAAAAGGTTAAGAAAATATTGATGAAAACTATCTCAAAATTGGCTTAAAAAAGCCAAAGACGCAACTATATAGGATGAATTGACTAGTGGCGGGTTGTTTTTGAACTTTATCTAGAAAAAATGGACGTACTGTGTTGGATTATATTTTGGCTTTGCTTATTTAAGTAGAATTTTATTTGTATTTATCGAGTTTGAATCAAAATATTATTTGACAATCGTATTAAGTGCCTATATTTGTTGTATTAAAGTTGGTGCAACAAAACAGTCTTTCTATATCGATTACCTATCGCCGGATTACAGGCAGTAATCGCTCGATGAATTAAGTTATTCGTACTTATTCTCAACATTCCTTTTGTCTTAATACCAACGCTCACCTATGTCAATCAATCGTCGTGACTGGCTCCGTGCCAGTATGTTATCTGGTTTGAGCCTGGCTGCTGCACCAGCTGCTTTTTGTGAACCAGAACCCGAAATGCCTGCGGGCTACAAAGCCCCGAAGGGAGGAACGCTGAAGGCACGGCTTTCTGCAAATGAGAACCCATATGGTCCTTCGCCAAAAGCACTCAAAACCATTACGGAATCCGCTCCTGATGGCTATCTCTATGCTATGGAGTATGCCCGGCAATTCCGTAAACTGGTTGCCGAAACAGAAGGTGTTCCCGAAGATCACATCCTGTTAGGAGCCGGTTCGGGTGAGTTGCTGACAGCGGCTTCACTTTGGGCTGCCTATCGCCCGAATGCGGGTCGTACGATCGTTGCTCCTGATCCGACATTTGATGCTCTGCCACGTACAGCCGTAAAACACGGAATTACGATGGATCGTGTTCCACTCGTCGCTGCCGATGGATATGACATTAACCTGAATAAGCTTAACGAACGCGTGGGTAGCCAAACGGGAATGGTTTACCTCTGTAACCCGAATAACCCAACGGCTATCATTGTTGATCCCGCCAAACTGCGCGCTTTTTGCGAATCAGTTGGAGCGAAGACACCAATTCTGGTTGACGAAGCCTACATCGATTATACGCCCGATCCGAAAGCGTACTCGATGGTTGATATGGTGAAAAAAGGCAGCAACGTCATTATCACCAAGACATTCTCCAAAGTGCACGGTTTTGCTGGTCTGCGGACTGGTTATATGGTTGCCAAACCCGAATTGCTGGAGCAGATCAGTAAATTCGCCACTGGCGGTAGCTGTATCAGCATGACTACGCTACGGGCAGCCTCGGTTAGCTTGCAGGATAAGGATTTTGTCAAATTCTCACTTGGCAAAGCCAAAGAATCAAAGGATTATTTGCTTGGCGTACTGAAACAGCATAGCTACGAACCATTACCATCGGGTGCCAACTTCGTTATGTTCCCGATTCGGATGAAGGGTGAAGATTTTGTTGGTCGGATGCTGGAACAGGGCGTGAGTATCCGCCAGTGGAAGTTCGATGGTCAGTATTGGTGCCGCGTTAGCCTGGGCACCATGGACCAGATGAAAGCCTTTGCCGATGGGTTGAAAGTGATATCGTAAAAAGATAAAAAAGACTAGAGGCTGGCTTTGACTATAGAATCATAGTCAAAGCCAGCCTCTAGTCTTTTTTACACTTAGATCTATAGTCCCAGAGTGAACTGAGTCGGGTCTCGAGTAGAGGTAGTCGGTTTTATTTGCCACTCAGCGCAGACGAATTCTTAGTCCTACAAGGTCTTAAACTGTTTGGCGTGGTTATAGGTCAGCAAATAGGTTTAGTTGCATTGACTTTAAAGCTGATTGGTAGATTTTATTTCGATCGCTATTGTGTACCATTTCAATCCGTGTGCGGGAAGGGCTGGAGTTCATTTAATGAACCCTGAAGAGCTTTCTAAGCTCTCTCTGCGTGAAAAGTATGATCCATCATCCGCTTTTTTGTGGCGCAGAGAGGTAATGGGGTATTTGAGTGAAAAAAGATTGGTCAGATTATTGATTTGGAAATCATACCTGGTTAGTGAAAGATTACTTTTTTGAAAATATAATTGTTGACTTTGAGACACCTCAACGCCGGCGAAGGGCTCGTGGTTTAAATCCAATCTGGCTGTTTTAACGCCTGGAGCCACGATCAGTTTTTGTTAGGAAATTATAGAATCGTTTATTAGGGCATGAGCGTAAAAACTTTCATCTGTTGTTTTCGGCAGTACTGGTTGTGAAAAATAAGGCTTCTGGATAACAAAGGAGCTTAGATATTATTTTTTCTGCTCTCTCACGCGATATACAGCCCCCAACGTCGGTACATCTATGTTTCCGATGGCCAGTTCCGATATCATATTTTTACTTCTAAAGGTTAGTCCGTGTAAATTTCGATTGGCGATATCAGAATTTGACCCTTCACAAACGCGTATTTTAGAGAATGCCTTTTTGAATAATTGACAAGCTCTGTTATTTTTTTGCTTTTGAAAGATATAAAACATCAGACGCTACCTACAAATAAAGCTACCCGGTGGTAGTACATATGCTGTAGTGGCATCCCTCCGGATAATCCCTATAAAATTGGTTGAGAATATAATAGGTAGTCAAGTCAAGGCTGGCGAACCCTGAGTAGGAAATAAGATTGATTTGTGGGAGTTGATTGCTGGAACTGGTATACCAAAAGACCTTTTAAGAGGAACCGCCAAGATCTGGCCGCCTTCTAACAATACATAGACAACTCCTTTTGTATTGGTATTGATCAATTATATCCGGTCCAACCGCAGGCCTTTGATTTCAGACGTCCCGAATACGGAAACGTTTCTGCTATCAAATAAGACGAGACCCATTCCGGTCGCGCCATCCAGTCACCCCCATTTATCAAATGCGCTCTTTTTAGCACTGTTTTGTAGCAGGCTATTATCGGTAGAGTACTGTGTAATGATCAGCAACGCGGTCTGAGAAGGTGCTTCGTTGATCAAACACAAGAGGGATAGAATGCAATTAGTTTTCATATGCCAGTACGATGTATTGTTGAGAGTATGTCTGGTAACGCTATTAAGTTTATATGTATAATAGGAATTAAGGTTAATTAAATATAAACTTTTTTTCTACAAATAGTAGATCATTATATATACTACTATTTGAATTATTTTTATAAATTTGTATTCAAGGATTTGATTTGCTATTCAAAGCATCTTGTTGTCAGTTGTATTGGGGCTTTTCAGCTTCATTTTGGTTGACCGACAAAGGTTCCGGCGCATGTAACTCGAAAGCTATGGGACCTCGTGCCAATGCCTACAAAGCAGGTGAGCAGCTTGATCAATAGTAGTACATGCTATATCGCTCCGGTTATCGGGTGTTAGACTGCTAATGGCATTTAAATCCGACAGGCACAATTGTGTGCTTGAATCTTTAATGATTGATCAAGTGAGGGAGTGTTTGTGCTACCGGGAAAGGCCGCGATTTTCCGGCTTTCACGATCCTTTAGTAGGCCAAAATTTTAAACCCGTATTTCATTGAGATTACATGACCTGGTTGATAGTCATAGGCATCACGCTTCCATTTCAGACCCTTCATATTGGTCAGGAAGAGATCTCTCGTCAAAATAGTCCCGTTTCAGCGGAGGTATTAATGCAGACGGGAAATGTGTTTGCCCAAAAAAGTCAGAGAGGGGGTGGTGGTCTTATACTGCGCGGCCTGGAAGCGAATCAGGAGCAGATGCATCCAGAATTTACATAGCAGAACCAGTTCCAATGTTCAGCTATGGAGGTGGCGGACACAGATTACCGGCTCAAAATCCTAACCTATTTTATTCACAATTTTTTCAACTGTTAATTTTTTTACTAGATAATTATGAGAAAACAGCTACGAGGACTTGTCCCTCGAATTATCGGGCGTTGCGGACTTTTTATTTTTCTTGGGGTCATGAACTTTGCCGGTTTGCCAGCATTGGCTGTTGACCTCGGCAAACTAGAGCGGGTTACTTCGGGTAAAAAACAAATTGATAGCCGTTTGGCTCAGGAAATCAAAGGAACCGTTAGGAACGGAAAGGGGTCAGCTATTCCAGGTGTAAATATTGTGCTCAAAGGCGCTACAGTTGGGACAATCTCTAATGCGGATGGTACTTTTAGTATCAATGTGCCTGATAACGATGCTGTCCTGGTATTTTCGTCGATTGGGTATTTGAGGAAAGAGGTTACGGTTGGCAGCCAAAAGACCATAGAAGTTGTGCTGGTTGAAGACGTAAATCAATTGGGCGAAGTAGTCGTAACAGCCTTGGGTATCCAACGGGAAAAAAAGGCGTTAACCTATGCAACCCAGCAGATTGGGGGTAGCGAATTGCGGCAAGCCGCCAATACCAACTTCGTCGATGCCCTAAATGGCAAGGCAGCAGGTATCGACATCAAAGTTAGTAGCTCAGGTGCCGGTGGTTCCACCAGGGCTGTCCTACGGGGGAATAAATCCTTGCAGGGATCGAGTGAGGCCCTTTATGTGATCGATGGTATTCCTATGGTCAATAACAAAGGCGCGCAACCAGGTTCTTATGGTGGAACGGATGGTGGCGATGGTCTTTCTGCCATTAACCCCGCTGATATCGAAACTATCAGCATATTGAGAGGAGCAAATGCTTCTATTCTTTATGGGAGCCAGGGCGCCAACGGCGTTATACTGATCACAACCAAAAAGGGCAAGGAAGGTAAATTGTCTGTGGACTTCAATTCCAGTGCTGTTTTGGAAAAAGTATCCGGTCTTCCTGATTTTCAGTATCGTTATGGAACTGTGGGCGGGGATTATAGCTGGACTCCCCTGGGAACACCGGAAGTTAAAGCGAACAATTATCAGAAAGATTATATCAAAGATTTTTTCCAGACGGGCTCTACCTTCACTAACTCAGTGGCAATCACTGGCGGGAACGCTAAAACGAATGTATATTTTTCCTACGCAAATATTTCTTCGAAGGGTATAATGCCAACGAATACCTACGGGAAAAATAACTTTTCGTTCAGACAAAGCACCAGACTGCTGAATGACAGGATTACAATAAGCTCCGGCATGATCCTGTCTGCTGAAGTGTCCAGAAACCGTCCGGGTGCAGGTTACTATAACAACCCGCTGACCGGTCTGTATTTGTTCGCTAGAGACCGCGACTTTACTAGCTACAAAAATAACTACGCGGTGTTCAATGAGGCCAGGAACATGGACAAGATGAACTGGTATTCGACAGAAGAAAAGCAAAACAATCCTTACTGGGAACTTAACAGGGATCCGAAACTGCAGTCTTACAAGAGACTCATTGCCAACGTTAAACTCTCCTATGATATCCTGGAGAACCTTAGATTCGAAGTAAGGGCCAATATCGATTACAATAATGTTCTGGATGATAAGCGCTATGCTGCCGGTGGTAACTCTGTAAGCGTTAGCCCGAACGGCACATGGGCCTACGCCAGATACACCGATCAATCCGTATACACCGATGGTATCCTTACCTATAACAAGAGCCTGGGCGATTTCAGTTTGAATGCACTTGCCGGACTTAGTTATCAGAAAAACAAATACTATGATGGAATGACCGTAAACAATGGTACGGTGTCGTTGCAGTATCCCAACGTATATACGTTTGCGAACATGCCTTATAACGTAATTTTCAATAACCATCCGGATTATAGCAATACCATCAAGCAAGGCGCATTTGCTAACTTGTCTCTTGGTTTCAAGGACTTTCTGTTCCTGGACCTTGCCGGGCGTAATGACTGGGCTTCTACCCTGGCCCTTACCGGTAACCAGTCTTACTTTTACCCATCTATTGGAGGATCTGCTGTCATCAGCCAGATGCTTGATTTGCCTAAGGCTATTTCATTGCTAAAAGTAAGGGCTTCGTTTTCACAAACAGCGAATGAAGTACCTTATAACCGGGTGGTACCATTGAGTTCTATCGGCGGTGCAGGTGGCCCGACTGGCATAGGCGGTATCAACAGGCCAACGCAGGTACCCTTTACAAACCTGAAGCCTGAAAAAATCGTAGCCAACGAATACGGTTTGGAAACCAAATTCTTTAACAATAAGCTAGGGCTTGACTTTACTTATTACAACGGAGTCAGTACCAATCAGTTCCTTTCATTGGCAGCGCCTTCGGGCTCGGGATATACAACCTACTATATCAATGCGGGAAGGATCGAAAACAACGGATTTGAGCTGACGCTTAATGCAGAACCTTTCCGTACAGATCATTTCCGCTGGAATACCACGATCAATGCTTCTCAGAACAAAAACAAGATTGTAGAACTGATCACTTCCAATCCGGACTATCAGGTGGGGGGCGACAATGAGGGTTTTGCATCGATCATCAAAGCAGGTGGCTCTTTCAATGATGTTTATGTCTACAAGTTCGCGCGCAATGACGCAGGGCAGATTATCCTGGATAAAAATGGTGTTCCTACAAAGGCAGCTACGCAAACTCTCGTAGGTAACGTGAACCCCAAGCTGTTACTGGGATGGACCAATAACCTGAGTTACCGTAATTTCTTCGCCAGCGTGCTGGTTAACGGTAAATTCGGTGGTGTAGCCTTCTCCAAAACAGAAGCATTCCTGGATTCTTATGGTGTGAGCGAAAGATCTGCGGAGGCAAGAGATGCCGGATCAGTATCGATTAACGCAGTTACACCTGAGGGCGCAGCTGTTACTTCCCTGGCTCCTTATACGTATTATTCTGCCGTTGGTGACAGGAATAAGATCATGGAACCTTATGTGTTCTCAAGAACAAACGTCAGGTTAGGGCAGCTTGTGATAGGCTACAACTTTAAAAGCAAAGGTGCAAACCCAGTGTTTAAAGATGCTTCTATCTCTTTTGTAGGTAGAAACTTGTTCTTCTTCTACAAAAAAGCACCTTTCGATCCCGAGCAGGCAATGAGTACCAACAATGCTATGCAGTCGACCGACGTGTTTGGTTTACCATCCACAAGATCTTATGGGTTGAACCTGAAGTTTAGTTTCTAAAAGCTTTAAAATCATTGAAATGAAAAAAGTAATTATAACACTGGTGTCCGCGATTGCATTAGCAGCGTGTACCGATAATTTTATAGAGACAAACCAGAACCCGAATCAAATTTCGGATGAAGTACTTAAACAGGATTTTAACCTTGTAGGCTCTCCATTTTCAAACATGATCTTCAACTTGAACGGTCACCAGATCGAAGAGGATTTATGCGCTGATAACTGGATGGGATTCATGGGCACGCCGACCGATTTTGTAGGCAATGTAAATAATACAACCTACTACATACGGTGGAACTCGTTTTGGGGAAGGGAGTATGGTAGCGTAATGTCCCCAGCGAAGCAGGTAATCCAGCTCGCAAAAGATAACAATTTACCACTGTTTGCGACCTGGGCGAAGCTGATACGTATTTTGGCTATGTCTAAATTAACGGCGGTTCATGGACCGATCATTTATTCGAAATACGGTACTACGGCCAATTCAATTCCATATGACAAGGAAGCCGATTTGTATCCACTTTTCTTTAGTCAGCTGGATTCTATACAAACAGAATTTGCGGCTAATAAAGAGTATCCAGGGTTTAAAAAATTTGATCCTACCAAATACAATGGCAGTATTCCTTCCTGGATGAAAGTAGTAAATTCCCTGCGTCTGAGACTGGCTATGCGTATTTCAAAAGTAGACCCGGCAATGGCCAAAACCCAGGGCGAAAAAGCACTGAGCGATCCTGCCGGATTAATAACGACTAACGCCGATAATTTTGTCAATTCATTGAATGGCAACAAGATACCAGTTGCTCAGATTTGTTACGAGTGGGACGATACCCGCATGGGGGCGCCAATGGAATCCTTCTTGATAGGTTTAAAAGATGGTCGAATTTCAAAATATTTTGCGCCCATATCCAATGCCGCCTTGTATGCAGATCACCCTTCTGTACCTTATAAAGGTATAAGGAATGGAGCTTACATCAAGGCAAAAGCGGATCACGTGCCTTTCTCGAAAGTGAGTGAAGATTTTCAGACTGTACAAACCAGAAGAAACTTTACGGCGGCAGAAGTGGCATTTTTAAAAGCAGAAGCCGGACTCAGGGGCTGGGCGGGCGCAGGTGATCCCAAAACCAACTACGAAGAAGGTATCAAGTTATCCTTTGCGGATTGGGGCGCTGGTGGTGTAGATGCTTATCTGGCAGATAACACCAGCAAGCCGATTAACTATGTGGACCCGATTGATGCGCGTAACAATTTCACGGCGGCCTCAACCATCACTGTTGCATGGAACGAAGCGGACCCGAACGAACTAAAGCTGGAGAAAATCATTACCCAGAAATACATAAATACTTTCACCAATACAGTGGAAGCGTGGGTAGATTTCAGAAGGACAGGCTATCCGAAAATACCTGGCGTGGCCAAAAATGACAGCAATGGCGACTGGGGCCTTATTCCAGCGGATCAATGGATCAAAAGAATGCCTTTTGTAACTGCTGAGCGAACTGGTAATACTGCCGCTATTACCGATGCAGTAACAAAAATGGGTGCAGGCGCAAAGGATGATATTGCAACCCGCCTTTGGTGGGATACAGGTAAAGCTGCAAACTTCTAAAAATTAAACGGTCAGCTCTCTTTCAGAATCGGTATGGCAGCTGGCTGCCATACCGATTCTGAAATTTAGAGGAAAATAAATGATCAAGTGCATAGTCAAATTATGGCGCCAGAAGTTCGCATTTAGTTGTGGGAAAAAACTTAAAAGGGACCGCTGGAAAAAAATAGGATTCGAACCGTCGATCTCTTTTGCATGCCATTCGAATTGAGCTCTTGCAATAAGCAATACCGATCTTAAAAAGGGTTATGTCGGCTAGGTTCTTACTCTTATGCCAGGTCTCTATGGATTTAGCCAGGAAGCTATTGGGAATTGTGCCAATAGCTATAAAGAAAGTGAGCAGTTTGATCAATAGTTGATAAGTGATCAGAATTCAATTCATCCTATTCCATTTAACTTGTATCGTTTATGAAGTCATTGTTGCGTTTTTTTAAGTTAGCGGATCGAGCTAAAATGCTCTTCCTTGTACTCGTTATACAGACATACAGCTACGGGCAATCTACGGCGGATTTTGATCTAATTATGGACCGGATTTACCATGATTTCCAGTCGGCAAGCGGGGCTACGTTGGACGCTGAAGTAGACTCGTTGTCGAATGCTATGCGCTCTGATTATTCATGGAGTGATATTCCGTATAGTTCAACCGCGCAAGGTAACTGGCTAGTTGGTAAACATCTGGATCGATTAGGACTGTTTGCCAAGGCTTATGCCAATCCGTCCAGCGCTTTTTATGGCAAGGCGGATTTGAAACAAAAAATAGAGGGGGGAATGAATTACTGGTTGGGGCTGAACCCTGCGCCAAGTAGCACGAACTGGTTCTATCTTACGATTAGTGTCCCGAAATCTGTTGGTAACTTATTGATTTGCCTTCGAAAGTCGCCCAGCGGCATATCGTCGACGCTGGAAAGTCAAATGCTTGCCTGGATGACAAAAGGTTATACATTTAGTAATAGCACTGTCAGGCAAGGCTCCAATTTGACTGACGTTGCACAACATTACATTATGCGCGCGTGTCTTACACAAAATGAGACGCTGTTGAAAGAGGCAGTAACACAGGTAAATAACTCTATTTTGATCGGATCTTCAGGGATACAAAAAGACAATTCTTACTTGGCACATGGGCCACAATTATATATATATGGTTATGGCAACGAGTACATCTCCGGAATCTCAAATGTTGCCTCCTGGGTGGTAGGCACGTCTTTTGCGTTCCCGGCGGATAAAATAGCTATTTTTTCCAACTTTGTTAGAAAAGGGTTCATCAAGCCTTCCAGGGGTGCCTATGCAGATTTTAATCTATTTGGTCGTGGAGTGACTAGGAAAAACGCGGGTAAGGCCAACCCAGGGTTGTTAGAAAAAGTGAAGGCAGTCGACATTTCCGCCAATTCAGGTGCTTATGATGATGCGATTCAACGAATGCGGCAAATACAGCCTGCATCATATAATATCCTTTCAGAGCACATACACTACTGGCGGTCCGATTATTCGTTGCACCTCAGCCCTAACTACACTTTTGGGCTACGCAACGTTTCTACCAGAACCCAAAAATCTGAAACAGGTAATGGTGAAAACCTTAAAGGATATTACCTGACAGAAGGAGTGAATTATATAGCAGTAAATGGGGATGAATACTTCAATATTTTTCCGGTTTGGGATTGGAATAAGATTCCAGGTACGACTGTACCAGAAATTACATCTTACCCTAAAAGGACCGACTTCGGGACATATTTAGGAAAGTCAAGTTTTGTAGGCGGAGTGTCTGATGGAGTTTATGGGGCAAGTGCTTATGCCATGAACGATTATAATACTACCGCGAAGAAATCATGGTTTTTCTTTGATGAGGAGATTGTTTGTTTAGGTGCGGGAATAGCTTCCGGCGCTGCCCAGAATATCAATACTGCGCTCAATCAATGCTTGCTAAAAACAGATGTTACGATAGCTGATGGTTCAGGTAATGTGACCGTACTGAGTAAAGGTGGTCGTGACTATGACAGCAACTTAAAATGGGTTTTGCAAGGAAATGTCGGTTATTTTTTCCCCAAGGGAGGTAAGGTTTCGGTTAGCAATCAGACACAAACCGGTGATTGGTCAAAGATCAATAGCACCATAGCTTCTGAAACGGTTTCTGCGGACGTTTTCAAACTTTGGTTTAAACATGGCTTGAATCCTTCCAATGCTAACTACGCATACATTGTGACACCTGGAAAAACGTCTGCCAGCCAAATGCAGGCTTATAACGGCAACAATATCAGTATCCTGGCCAATGACTCAACCATGCAGGGGGTCAGGCATAATGTATTGGGTGTCTGGCAGATCGTATTTTATCGGGCAGGGGAGTTTCAAGCGGACGGTGTACTTGTAAAGGTAGATCAGCCTTGTGTGGTTATGCTGAAAAATGTTTCTACCAGTACCGTTGTCGTTCATATTGCTGATCCGACACAACAGGCTAAACAGATCCATTTGGGCCTTAAAACGGCTCAGTTTTCGGAGATGAAGTCAGCCGATATGACGATGCCGACGGGATTTGACGCCGGAAGCAGCGTGAGCACAACGATCACTCCTTCGAGTCCACTTTATGAGGCTGTGCGGCCAGTTGGTAGTGTGAGTGCTATCGCCGATGCCTTTGTCCGTAATGGTTCATATGCGAATGTTAACTATGGTCAGGAAACTATATTGACCCTGAAAAAAGATGCAACGGGATACACACGTGAGGCTTTCATCAAATTTGATCTGGCCAGCATCCCGGCCAGTATGGATAGTGTGCTCTTGCACTTGAAGGTCAGTAACGCGAATACATCCGTTGCCAAAACTAAATGGGTTTTTTACCTTGTAGAAAATAACTCCTGGACGGAAACAGGTATTAACTGGACGAACAAACCGGGCCATACGACAAGGATTGGCGAATTAACTGGGCGAGGAGCCGGTTCTACCTTAAGATTGAACATCACGGCCACCGTTCTGGGAAGATTGTCGGCAGATAAGCTGCTGACTATCCATATCGTGTCTGAGCCTACGACTACTGATATCGATAAAACAGATGCCAATTTTAATTCCAGAGAAAGTAGTGTATCTGATGACTGCCCGAGGCTTCTGGTATATAGTCAGTCGTCAGCATCTGCCCGAAGCGGACAGGCTGTGGTTCTGGAGAGTAATTTAACAACGGAAAATCCACTTTTTACCGTCGGCCCCAATCCCGCATCTGACTTTATCCATGTGTTTCCCACTAGCTCCGAACCTTATACAGTCACTATGATTGATAGTAATGGGAAGCAATTGCAACAAAAAAAGTCAGCTACTTCTGAAAGGATCACCTTTGATCTTGGGCCTTTCCCCGCAGGAACCTACTTTATTACAGCTGATGGGACGAATAACAGGCAGCAAGTGGCTCGTTTTTTGATTCTGAAGTGATTGCCGTTGGGCACAAACTTCGTGATGTTCTCGATTCGGATGAAGGGTGAAGATTTTGTTGGTCGGATGCTGGAACAGGGCGTGAGTATCCGCCAGTGGAAGTTCGACGGTCAGTATTGGTGCCGCGTTAGCCTGGGCACCATGGACCAGATGAAAGCCTTTGCCGATGGGTTGAAAGTGATATCGTAAAAAGATAAAAAAGACTAAAGGCTGGCTCTGACTATGATTCTATAGTCAGAGCCAGCCTTTAGTCTTTTTTACACCTAATATTGATAATTGATACCCATTTTTTTTGCCATATCCGCAAACATTTGTGGATCGAAATCATCGGCCCCCGGTGCATTGAGTTGAGGTTCTTCGTCGAGGTCGGGGACGGGATATCCAGGAATAGCCCCTTCAATAACTACACACTCCTGCCCATCTTCAGGGTGGGGACCATTCCAAATCAGGCCTGACTGCTTATAATCTTCCTGGCTAAATGTATAGAGCTGAAGGTGAAGTTTCTGCTCCATAAACTTTTTGGCTTCCGGGAAAGCATCATTACTCAGGTCAGGAATCGGGAGCAATTTTGTTACTTCAACGCCCGTCAGTTTCTCTAGTGCCTTGGCATAGGCCACTACATGCAGCCCTCCGCGAACGAGCAGATAGCCGACCATGGTTCGGGCAGTTGGCGTATCAACCATTTCATATACCCGCATTTTATTGGCCCTCGCTCCACATTCCAGAAAGAAGTTATGCAATAAGTCAAGCTTCAGATTGCCACTGCTAAACACATTTTCGCCACTCCAGAAACGTCCCATCGAATCCATAGGCAGGGCTGATTGGCCGCTGGCAATAAAATGGCTTGTATTTCGGGCATCAACACCGTTGGCGAGTGGCGTTTTGGCTGGATCCATACCACGCTTACTAGTGCCTGTCAGCAATAGGTTCGTAGTATAGGCCACCACTTCAATATGACCGTATTCTTCGCCCGCAATACTACAAATCAGGTCGTAGAATGGACGCAGTTTTTTGCGCCCCCGGAAATTGAATGATTGATACGTGTAATTCATCAGAGTGGACATTTCACCGAACTTGCCACCTAGTAATTCCTGAACGGCAGCCGCATTGTTAGCCGATGGGTTGTTGGGCTTGGGCAACTCAATGGGTAGCCGATCCATTTTTAATATCATAGCCTTACGGGTTTTGTTGGAAAAGAACTGCTCTTCCTATACGCCAACTAAGGCTACGGTTACTAGTTATCTATGGATGCTTAAATAGGGCTTTATAATAAGGCAACGGCCACTAACCTAATAACTGGTTAGGTATTCCTAAAAACGACATACCTGAGGCTGTCTAATCAATTTTTTATACTCACAGCCTTAGTTGGGTCAATGCGGAGCCATAATAAGGCGCTGACCAGCAGACAACCCGAAATCATGAATAGTGGGTAATTGAAATTATTCGTCTGTTTGACGATGATGCCGAACAGGATGGTAATAAAAAAGCCACCTAATTGCCCGGCAAAGTTCATGGAACCCGTTACCGTACCCGCGTTTCGCTGCCCAATGTCGACACAGACCGCAAACGCAACGGGCAGGGCCAAGTCTTTCATTAATACGCATATCGCTAGCAGATAGCCCGCCATCTGATTGTCGGTAGTCATTCCTGCCAGCAGAAAAAACAAACTCGATAGTCCCAGGCCACCCATGCCAACGGCTCTACGGCCTATTTTCAGACCATATCGTTTGGTCAGAAGGTCGCTCAAGACTCCACCCACCAGGCAGCCAACTGCGCCCAGAAAGTAAGAGAGGGAAATAAAGTTTTTCGTTTGATCTTCGGTCATCCCCCGTCCCTCCTGAAAATAGACTGACGACCAGTTGGTGAAGAAATACGATCCGTAGAAAAACAAATGACACATCAACATCAGAGCCCATAAATCAGGGTTGCGAATGATCGTTTTCCAGGGAATCTGATGGTCGGAGTATTTGATTTTTCGACCCTGTTCAATTTCCCGGACTTCTTCGTCACTGATCCCTTCTTTAGCTGCCGGTTCATCACGAAACCAGAAAAACCAAACTACAGCCCATAAAACGCCTACTATACCTAATATGCCAAAGGCCCACCGCCAGCCTGCCCAATGGACGAGAGGAATGACCAGCAAAGGGGTTAAGGCACCCCCCAATCGACCAGCGGCCCAGATGACCGACTGAGCCCGCCCTACTTCAACGGCCGGGAACCAACGAGCAATCGCAATAGACGCGTTTGGATAGGCACCTGCTTCACCAGCGCCAAACAGAAACCGAACTATGAGCAGATAAAGAAACGAGAATGCCGTGCCAGTAAGGGCCGTAAAACCAGACCACCACAACACTACCCGGGTCAGAATACGGCGCGGACCAATTTTGTCGCCCAGCGAACCGGTCGGGATTTCAAATAAGGCATATGATAACGAAAAGGCACCCAGAATATAGCCAAATTGTTCGTTGTCAAGATGCAGATCAGCTTTTACATATTTACTGACCACGTTCATGCAGACCCGGTCGAGATAGGTGATGGTTGAAAGTAAAAATAAACCGGACAGAACGCGGTAGCGATACTTCATAGACGGGAAAGGAAATAGGTTAAGTCTGAATAGTACCTACAAAGCTATAATTTCGGCCGATATTAAAAATACTTGCCGGTCTACTTATGTACCGACCGAGTACTACTGTACTTTTACGATATGTCAACTGTAACTATTGCCCCCATCGCTGAAAGCCTGCCTGCTTTCCTGGAATCCTACGATTTTTCGGCCGTTGCCATTATTGCCGACAATCATACCTTTCGTTTTTGCTATCCTGATCTGAAAGCGTTTTTACCGAAACATACCCTTGTTCGGATAAAGGCTGGTGAAGAACAGAAACATATCGCTACCTGCGAAATGATCTGGGACGCCCTAACGCGCGCTAACTTCGACCGTCATGCATTGGTACTGAACCTCGGCGGTGGTGTTATTGGCGATATGGGCGGTTTCTGTGCGGCTACCTACAAACGGGGTATTGCCTTTGCACAACTGCCTACCACGCTTCTCTCGCAGGTAGACGCCAGTGTAGGGGGTAAACTGGGTATTGATTTTCGAGGCTTTAAAAATCATATCGGGGTTTTTAAACAGCCAGATACCGTCCTGATTGATCCCGCATTTCTGGCAACGCTGCCAGAACGGGAACTACGATCGGGTTTTGCCGAGGTTATCAAACATTGCCTGATTGCCGATGCAGCCATGTGGGATGAAATTCGCCGTCGCGATCTTGACGAGCAGGACTGGGCCGCACTAGTTGCTCATTCGGTTGCGGTAAAACAACGTGTAGTCGAGCAAGACCCAACCGAGAAGGGGTTACGTAAAATTCTGAACTTCGGCCATACGCTGGGTCATGCCGTGGAAACCTACTATTTGACGCAGCCCCGGAAGCGTTTGTTACACGGCGAGGCCATTGCCGTCGGTATGGTTGCCGAAGCCTACATTGCCTTTCACAAAAAGATGATTGATGAAAACTTGCTGACACAAATCGAAGAATACATGTTTGCCGTATATGGAAATGTACGACTAACCGATGCAGATACGGAACCGATTCTGGCACTTACCTTACAGGACAAAAAGAATCGGGGTAATCAGGTTCGAATGGCATTGCTCGATGGGCCGGGTAGTTGTACATTCGATGTTCCGGTTACAGCTGGCGAAATGCGTCGGGGGCTGGAGTTTTACCGAGGGGTAAATAAGAATTAAAATTTGGTAGTAGGCTATTGTTTGCCAAACATTTACGGTTATATTTGGGTTCGACCAAAAGATTGATTTCACTACTAATTCATCTGAGTATATTTATCGAAAACCTTTACGAGCTGGAGTATGAAAAAGTGCATCGGTGTTTTGTTTGTACTGGCCATTGTCGCTATGGCGGGTTGTTCGCCCAGTAGACTTTTTGTGGAGCATGATTATAGCTACGAAGGCCATTTTAAGAACTACGAATCGTTTAATTTTTTAGAGTGCGAATTTGTCGACTCGACACTTCTCTGCTCCGATAT
Source organism: Spirosoma aureum (assembly GCF_011604685.1). NCBI lineage: Bacteria > Pseudomonadati > Bacteroidota > Cytophagia > Cytophagales > Cytophagaceae > Spirosoma > Spirosoma aureum. The sequence continues at coordinate 1,642,534 of NZ_CP050063.1, forward strand.
TCAGGACGCAATCCGTCATCAGATGGAAGCCCGTGGTTATCGTGTCAGCAACCGCAATCCGAACCTGCTGATCTCGTATAATATTTTTCGGTCAGACCTTCGGTTTCGGGGGTATCAGCAGCCCGTTATCAAGGACTGGGTTGTTCGTGAAGACGATGATGCTACCTACAAGCGTATTGATTACAACCTGGATGAAGGTACTCTGATGATTTCACTGATCGATGCCGAGTCGTATCAGGTTATCTGGAAGGGCTATGCGTCGAAGATGATGCGTAATCCAAACTTTAAGAATAATTACTTCAAAGGAATTGTCCGATCTATTTTCGATCAATATCCATTGATGGCAACAGCCCGATAAGTAATACAAAATAATAATTGGCCATGCATCAGGGTAGACTTTGCCCTGATGCATGGCCAATTATTATTTTGTCAGCTCTTTAAAAATCCCTTCCAGCGAACTTTCCTGCTGGCGCAGACCAACAAGGGTCAGGTTCTGATCGGCAGCAAGCCGGAAGATAGCGGCTCTTAAATCCGTATTTGGAGCCGCCGTAATTCGATATTGGCCCTGACCCAGCGGATCTACCCGCTCAATACCCGATACGGTTTTCAATATGTCAGGCGTCGATAAATCACTTTCAAATTCGGCCACAACCACGATGCCATCGCCTGCCGATGCGCTTCTGAGCTGGCTTAATGACCCATCGGCAACAATCTGCCCTCGATTAATGATCACAACACGGTCGCAGACAGCTTCGACTTCCTGCATGATATGCGTGGAGAAGAGGACTGTTTTGTCACGTCCTGCATCACGAATAACCTGCCTGATCTCGGCTAGCTGGTTCGGGTCCAGACCTGTAGTTGGTTCATCAAGGATCAGTACAGGCGGGTTATGCAGTAGGGCCTGCGCTAACCCAACCCGCTGGCGGTAGCCTTTTGAGAGTTGACCAATTCGCTTATGTTGCTCGCGGCCCAACCCAACCAATTCAAGTACATCGGTTATACGTTTGGCCAGCACTGGACCACGCAGGTTATGCAATGATCCAGCAAAGTGCAGGTATTCTTTAACGTATAAATCGAGGTAAAGAGGATTGTGTTCAGGCAGGTAGCCAATGCTCCGACGCACATCCATTGGATGCGTTCTGACATCGAAACCATTTACTTCGACCGTACCATCGGTAGGGGGCAGATAGCCCGTAGCGACCTTCATAGTTGTTGACTTACCAGCCCCATTAGGCCCCAGAAATCCGACAATTTCGCCCGGTTGAACCGTCAGTGAAATCTGGTTAACGGCCCGCTGGTTGTTATATTCTTTCGTTAGGTTCTGAACCCGAATGGACATACTAGATCATGAATGATAAATGATAAACGATAAATCATGCTCTGTTGGCATGAGATGAATGTGTAAGCAACGTACAAAAAAATGGAAAGAATTTCTATTTCCTTCCAGACCCTACTTTAAAAGCCAGGAAGGCCGTTTTTGATCCTTTCGCAAGCAAAACACTAAAAAAATAATTGGTTCGCTGTTACATTAATGGGACTAGAAGGCATAAAAGGATAGTTGATGGGTATTCGTTTGGGTAGTTCTCGTCGGCAGACCAGCTTCTCTTTCTTTAAGCCTCGGCAAGTTGGGTAGGTAGTGTCCGACTTGCCGAAGTTCCAATAAATTAAGCTTAATGAGGATTGGTAAAATTGTTTATCATTATAAAGCAGATTCCACCCATTACATAAAATGAAACACGTACTACTCATCTCAATACTGCTTTTTTTTAATACACCATTTCTATTGGGTCAAACTAGTAAACAAGCCAACGTATGGTATTTTGGAAAAAACGCTGGTCTTGATTTCAATTCCGGAAAGCCTGTTCCTCTGACAGATGGAGCATTGAGTATATCAGAAGGCTGTGCTACCATTTGTAATGAAAACGGCAATTTACTCTTCTATACCGATGGCCGTTCTATTTGGAATAACAGACATTCAGTCATGCCAAATGCTGTAAATCTAGGCGGTGATGAATCCGCTTCACAATCAGGCATAATTGTTCCACAACCTGGCAATCCTAATCGATATTTTGTTTTTTCAGTGGATAAAGAAGGAGGACCTCTTCAATATGCTATAATTGATATGACCCTGAACGGAGGCCTGGGAGGTATAGTTTCTAAGAATAATGGCCTGCTGGTAAAAGCATCCGAAAAAATTACGGCGATCAGGCACTGTAATAACATAGATTTCTGGGTTGTTATGCATGAAATTAACAATAATACATTTAGAGCCTATCAACTTACCAAAGATGGATTGAGTGCGACTTTTGTAGCAAGCAAAGTAGGCAGCGTTCAGGGTGATTTTACTGCAGCGATTGGTTATCTGAAAGCATCCAATAACGGACGGAAAATTGCCGTATGCAGTTGGTCGGCTCGAAGAGTAGAATTGTTTAATTTTGACAATGCGAATGGCATTTTATCAAACGTTATTACATTTCAGGATGCTGCAACGCGCTATGCTTATGGTGCCGAATTTTCTCCTAACAATCAATATTTATATGTTTCAAGTGCTGAATCGAAGATCATTCATCAATTTGACGCTAACGCCACTAGCGACGCAAGTTTTGCATCGTCGAGAGTCGAAATAGGTGTAGCTACCAATGCAACAGGAGCGGTCAGAATTGGAGCATTACAAATTGCGCCCGACAATTTAATTTATGTGGCTCTTGATGGTACGAAATATTTAGGCGTAATCAATAAACCTGATCTTAAAGGAACAGCCTGTAATTATGTTGAGCAGGGAATCTATCTCTCAAACAAGAATAGCCAGTTAGGATTACCCAATTTGATTAGTTCCTATATAAAAGAACCATTATCAGTTACAGCAACAATCACCAAAGGGGCCAATTGCAATGATATCACATTATCGGCAAAAGCCACTTCAAGCGCTCCCAGCCTGGTTTTTCAATGGTTTTTGGACAACAAACCAATAAATGCGGCTAATCAATCTTCGTTTAAGCCCACTCAATCCGGGAGCTATTTCGTTAGCGTGAAAGAAGTGGGACAGTGCATAATTGATTCAGCGAAATCGGCGTTAATACCCATTGTCATTTTAGACGTAAATCCGAAAATAGTAGGCAGAGCTTGTGGAAGTGTTCAACTTCAGGCAAATGCCAATTCATCCCTACTGTGGTCAGGAAACGGAATTCCCGCTACAAAAGCAACTCAGGATACAGTAACGGTGTCTGGTACGGGCACTCAAATTTTCAAAGTTAGAGTTTTCAATCCAACAGATAATACGTGCTATCTGGAAAAAGAAATTACCGTCGATTTTACAAACGCAGCTACATACAGTTTCGGCAAAAACAATATCTCCGCTTGTGATACGGTCACACTTTCCAGCCCAACAAACGCAAACTGGAACAGCTATGTTTGGTCATTACCTGGCGGAACAACTGTCAACTCAACTAAAATACTGGTTCGCCAGAGTGGAAAATATGTAATTACAGTCAAAAACACCACGTCAAATTGCGAAGCGAAGGACACTGTTGATGTCATTATCGTCATCAAACCAACGATAAAACCTGACGAGAAGCTTTGTTTATCTGCTAATTCAATAACCATTGACGCTGGTGCCACAGGAAACAATTTAACGTATGAATGGTCTCCGGGCGGAGCCAGAAGTAGTAGTTTGACAGTCAATAATGCTGGAAAATACCAGGTAAAAGTCAGTACGGCTGAAGGATGTTCGGCAACCCGAAGCATTGAGATAGGTCAAACACCACTCGTGGATTTGGGTAATTCCGTAACTGTATGTGAGGGCGTTCCGATTGAATTAAAGCCCCAAATAACCAACCTGACACCTACCACGACATACGTTTGGTCAACCGGCGAGACAACCCCTTCAATATCTCCCCAAAAATCAGGACTCTATACTTTGTCTGTCTACCAATCGACTTGTCAGGCTACTGATTCTGTTAGCGTTATCATAAATCCTTCGCCCAAGATAATGGCTGATGCGACAATTTGCCTGGAAAAAACGGTTGAAGCCGGTGGTTTAGAAGATAATTTACGTTACGAGTGGCAGGATCTGGGAGAAACGAAACCAGTTATTGAGATTCAACATGAAGGCATTTATAAGGTAAAAATCAGCAATCAGTTTGGGTGTTCAAAGACAAGAACCCTAACAGTCGATGGCCCTTGTTCGGCTCAAATTTTTGCCCCGACTGCATTTACACCTAATCGAGATGGTGTGAACGATATTTTCAAGCTGATTGTCGTCGGCGGAGAAGCTATAAAACTGGATATTTATAATCGCTGGGGTAATCCCATCTACAGCGAAGAAAGCCCAAATCCAAAATGGGATGGTGAATATAAAGGCGACGTTTGTCCTAATAATATTTATCCTTACGTCTTCTATTACAAGACATTGAAGAGTGATGTAGTCCAGAAATATAGTGGAACCATACTCATCAATCGATAATTAGTTAAAGTTAATCAGCTAGTTAATTATCGTATAATGCCAATAGACTTTTGCTTCGAGCCGTGCCACGGTTAGTAAGCAAAAGATTAGAAACCGTGGCACGGTTCGAAGCAAAAGTCCTAACCAAGTAATGTCAAACTATTTTTATCCGCTTTATGAAACAACTCTTCGCTTTACTATTCTTACTGGCGGTATTAGGCTCATGTTCGAAAAAAGATGACAGTTCTCCTGTTGTTCCTGGGGGATTAGTCGGTACAACCTGGATTGGTCCTGTTTATAAAGACCAGTTCACGGGTAAGGATACTTACAACTATTTTACGTTTAAAACCAGTAATGCAGTAGAGAGCTACTCGAAATACAACAAGACAGACCTGGCAACTGCCCCTGTAATTAACACTTATGAATACAATCCTCCAAACTTGGTCTTGAGTTTCAACGGAGCATCTTTGAGTACGGTTGTGTCAGGTAATACATTTACACTTAGGTATTATAATATGGATTTCGTGTATGAAAAAGAAAAATAATTAGCTTTATTTTGTAAAATGTAACTTGATATAAGTTCTTGAATTTTATGATCGTTTTAATGCTAAAAAAATAATATAGCTAGTAAATAATTACAGATTTTTTGCCCATAATCTTCGAATTTTTTATTCGAAGATTATGGGCAAAAAAATAATATATATCCATGAATTCGTCTGTAAAAGCAGTCGATGTGATGGCGGTTTGTTAAAGAAGTGGTGTTGGTTTATGGCAACCGATCCGTAGATTGTATCTTTTAAATTTGACTGTGATTCCTGTCACCAGTAGCAGATTTTCATTTTTTTTCGCAAAGGCATGACGGTTTTGTCAATACATGTGACCTTACTGGTACATTTAGTATTGTAACTAGTGGGCACAAGTGTCAACTGTTTTTCGATAGTCTGGCTGGAAAACTATTGCCATACATTGCTTATGCCTGCTAATGGCTATTTAGCCCGGTTTTTCGCTTTTGCTGGAACCGGAAAGAATGTCTATTTTTAGCGTTTAACGTAAATAGACACCGTTTTCCACCACCTATACATGTCCATTTTTCGCAAAAAAACTGTAAAACAAATTCTGAGTGATGCCGCCGAGGGCGAATCAAGCAAATTGGTTAAGACACTGGGTGTTCGTGATTTGACCTCGTTTGGTATCGCAGCCATCATTGGCGCTGGAATTTTCAGCACGATTGGTCTGGCAAGCTATAACGGTGGCCCTGCGGTGTCTTTATTATTTGTGTTTACAGCTATTGCCTGCGTTTTCACGGCTCTTAGCTATGCACAGTTTGCCAGTACGGTTCCGGTAAGTGGTAGCGCTTATACCTACGCTTATGTAGCTTTCGGTGAGATTTTTGCCTGGATCATTGGCTGGGCGTTGATTCTGGAATATGCCGTCAGCAACATGGTTGTAGCCATTTCATGGTCGGAGTATTTTACATCCATGCTGAGCGGGTTTGGCATCACGTTCCCTAAATATTTCGCGACGGACTACGGTTCCGCTTCAAAAGCATTCGATCTCGTTCAGCAAACGAAACTAAGTGGGGCTGCACTAAGCACATTGCCCGAAAATACGCGCCTGCTGGCTGATGCGTATGCGAATGCGCCAATAATAGGCAGTTTGAAACTGATTGCCAATCTTCCTGCCGGGGCAGTTACTGTTCTCATTACAGCATTGGTCTATATCGGCATCAAAGAATCCCGAACGGCGAGTAATATTCTGGTTGTATTAAAACTGGCCGTAATTGCCCTGGTTATTTCAGTAGGGGCTTTTTATGTAAAACCGGCAAACTGGTCGCCATTTGCGCCCAATGGCATTTCGGGTGTGTTGAGCGGAGTAGCGTCTGTGTTTTTCGCCTTTATCGGTTTCGACTCCATTTCGACAACGGCCGAAGAGTGCAAAAATCCACAGCGTGATCTGCCCCGAGCCATGCTCTATTGCTTAGCGATTTGTACAGTTTTATACGTACTGATCACGCTGGTGCTAACCGGAATGGTTAATTACAAGGAACTAGGCGTAAGCGACCCACTGGCTTATGTGTTTCAAAAGGTGAACCTCGATTTTGTTGCGGGTGTGATTTCGGTGAGTGCGGTCGTAGCAATTACGAGTGCTTTACTGGTTTATCAACTCGGTCAGCCCCGTATCTGGATGACCATGAGCCGGGATGGCCTGCTTTGGAAGCGTTTCGCCACCATTCACCCCAAGTTTAAAACGCCTTCGTTTGCCACCATTATTACAGGCATTATCGTAGCCTTACCCTCTATGTTCATGGATCTCAAATTCTTTGTCGATCTGACGAGTGTAGGTACGTTTTTTGCCTTTATTCTTGTCTGTGCAGGTATCCTGTTTTTGGATGCCAAAGGACTTTCGGCACAGTCTAAATTCAAGGTTCCTTACATTAATGGTAAGTATATTATCGCCCTGGTTTTTCTTGTGGTAGCTGGTTATGCGCTAACAGGCTCCAATCTGTTGGAGACAATGGAGAGCAAACCCCTGTTATTCGTGTTTTGGGGCGTTTGGGCGTTGCTGGCCGTGCAGGGCTTTCGGTATAATTTCTCACTGCTTCCGGTGGTGGGCATTTTAACGAACCTGTATCTGATGACCGAACTGGGAGCAAGTAACTGGCAGATTTTTGGTATTTGGCTCATCATTGGGTTGGCCATCTATTTCTCATACGGCTTCCGGAAAAGCAAACTAAGACAAGCCGAAAACGCAGTTGGCGTCTAATCCTGTATCATTCACCTGTCATTAGGCAAGCTATTTCAGCCACCCACCTGTAAAACCGGCACGCTGCAACCCCCGGCGTATGTGCGGATTTCGTTTCATCAGATTCCAGACAAAATTAGTCCGGGCATTTTCAACCATTAATAGAATAGGCCCCTGATCGATACCCAGATAATCGATGTCGAACCAGCCATTTTTCGTTGACCCATTCGCGAAAGCAGATGGGTAATGATAAGTGGGGTTGAAGGCGTCCCGGAAACCGTATTTACCGTATAGTTTACTGCCATAGCTGGCTTTCATCGTTTTCAGAGCCGGTAAACAAATCTCAGGCGCAAAGGCAAGTGAACCGCCCGCTGCTGTGGGCGCAATGGTACCGTCGTCGATAACCTGCTGGCTGGCAGCCCCACGGGCGCGATAGGAGAAAAAATGACGATTGGCAACGGTCGTATCTTTCGGCCCGTCGCAGGCTGTCAGCCCCCAGATGGTTGGTCCGTAATCTTGCCATTTGGCCGGATTTGAGAGGCAATAGCCCCGATTCGCGTAGGTTGCCCGTCGCGAATTTTCGGCATAGTCAATGCCTTTACTCTTCATATAGCTATCCTGAATGCCCCGAAAATCGACCCAGATATGCGAGTATTGGTGACCGAATAATGGATCGAAATTAACGTGTGCCTGACTCTGAAACGTTGCCCAGCGCGGGGCCGCCCACTCATAGCTTGTCGTCCAGGCCGACCACGTATCCGGGCCAACAGCATGGGTGGGCGATCCAAGTGCCAGAATATAGAGCAGCATGCCTTCATTATAGCCTTTCCAGTCGGCAGAGATAAATCCTTTTTCGGGATGCCAGCCCATCGATACAAATGGCCTACGATGCTGAAACCACGTCCAGTCGACACGACCGTAAATTTGATCGGCTAGTTTCCTGATTTCGATTTCTACAGGCGTATTCTTGTCAAAATAAGTCTGGGCGCTTAGAATGCCCCCCAATAGCAAGGCCGTATCAATCGTAGATAATTCGACCTGCTTGAAGCGCTCCCCGGTTTTCATATCCAGAAAATGATAGAAAAAGCCTTTGTAACCCGACACGCCGGTTGCTTTCTCCGATTGCGGTGCATTGGCAAAAAAACGGAGTGTTTTTAGTGTGCGGTCGGCAGCCTGTGTTCGCGTGATATAACCGCGCTCAACGCCAACCAGATACGATGTTAACCCGAAACCTACCGCAGCAATACTACTGAAAGATGGCGTTGGAGCACGGTCTGGGATCAACCCATTATCGGGGTTGGCGGTTTCCCAGAAGTAGCGGAACGTGTCGTGTTCCAGACTATCCAGAAACCGATTGTCGGCTGCCGTGAATCGATAAACCGGCGTTTTCGTCTGGGCGTAGGTAATGCTTAAGGTAAGGAAGAGAAAGAGTAGTGTCTTCATCGTAGTTTTTGCTGAATACAGGGTTTCTACGAATTTTTGCCATCCCGACGATATGAAAGCATTTTCAGATTGGTGATTTAGCTCTCTACTATTGGCAGCATGACAGAGAAATTCAATTCAGATTAGGGCTTTGAAAACCCAGATTTTTCATGCCTTTTTTGACTTCCGGACAACTCATAAATAGTTTCCAGAGTAGCTGCGACCGCTGGTTTTCAATCATGACAATAATTGGTCCCTGATCGATGGCCAGGAATGAATCGGCAAACCAGATATTGGTCAGGTTGAATGCATCGATAAACCCGTAGTCTTTCCAGGTTTTGTCGCCTAGTTTGTAATAGAAAAACCGGAGGGCCTGCATCGATTCTGTGGGTGTGAAAGGCATGGCCGATAAAGCGGCCGTTGGCGATATGGTGCCGTTGTCGTTGTTTGGTTCATGAGCCGAATAGCCATTCTGTTCGTCGCTGGCAGTTAATCCCCAGCAATTTGCACTGTAGCCATAGAATTGTTTGGGATTGGTTCTGCAGTATGTATAATTGATAAGAGAATGGGCCGTATTCTGTTGCCAATAGTCGGCATAAGCGTCTTTCAGATCATGCGGATTGATGCCCAGAAAGGAATATTGCGAAAAGAAGAGCGGTCCACCGTAGGCAGGTCCGAGCGGAAGCTTAATGCCGTAATAACTGTTGCCATTGGCCATTTTCCCGTTCTGCGCCCAGCTGTTATCGTAAACTGTTTTCGCAATTGGATGCGTGTTGGAGGATGCGGCTAATGCATAGGTAATCAATGCTTCGTTCCAGCCACGAATGGGCAGATTCATGTCCCAGTTATAATTGGGTGACCAATGCCAGTACAGATTTGTTTCCGCACCACTTTTGGTAAACCAGTTCCACTCAACGCCATCCCATAACGCGTTGATGGTTTTGCGAAGCGCAATTTCGCTGGCATCGGTTGTGCTGCTGAAATACTGCCGGGCCGTCAATAGTCCCTGCATCAGATACGATGTTTCTACCAGATCGGCTCCATCGTCTTTCTGACTGAATGGAACCGTAGCACCCGTAGCGCCATTAAGCCAGTGCGGAAATGCGCCATGATAGCGTTTCGCGTTGTTGGTGAGGAAGTTGGTGATTTTTGTCAGACGGGCCAGCCCCTCCTGCCGGGTAATGAAATTTCGGTTGATGCCCACAAGAATGGTCATAATACCAAATCCCGATCCGCCCGACGTGACCACATCGCCCGACGAATTGCGTTCGCGGGCCAAACCCGAGACCGGATGCCCAAAATCCCAGAAATAGGCGAAAGTCTGTTTCTGAACCAGGTCTAGTAGCAGCGAATCACTGATTCGGGGCAATTTATCAGTACTATCAATGGCTGTAGTTAAGCCAACCGATACTTCAGAAATCAGAGTCGTATTCTGGGTAGAGGTGAGCGTGGGCGTGACGGTTAGCGTATAGTTCGTTAACGAACGCAGCGGACTTTGTGGTGTCACGGTCAGCAGGGTATCATTTCCCGAAAAGGAATACGTTAACGAAACCGGTTTGGCCGTAGCCTGTTCGGTCAGTTTAAGCGAAGCCGCAACGGACTCTCGCTTAATGGGTGCCGAAAATGACAGCGTAACAACGGGTGTTGCATTAACCGCCGTATAGCGCAGATTTGCCGACGTTTGCCCATTGACCAACACTGTTTTATAGTAGAAAGGGCCGCTGGGCGTAACATCCTGATGTTTTTTGCAGGAACATACTACCGACAAAACCAGTAAGGCCAACCAGAGTTTCATTGATTTCATAACGGAGAAGGATAAAGAAGGGCTGTTCCAAGGAAGAAACAGCCCTTTGTTTTAGCGGGTATGGCTATCAGCGGCCAGCTTGCTCCAGTTGATACAGCGATGTAATATCGCCAACAGATAAAGCTTTACTATAAATACGAACCTCGTCAACCTGGCCAGTCATCGGTGTCTGCCAGCTATCCGGCTTGCCACCAGGTAGGTTTGTTCCCCAGGCCCCAATAATAACGTTTGTTACTGGAAAAAGAGTTAGATTTCCAAGTGGTGCGCCGTTGTAAGCGCGGCTTTCGTAATCTGGATTGTTGATTTTCTTGCCATTACCATACAGCGTAATTTTTGACGTCGAAGCGTCGTAGACAAATACCAGATGCGACCATTTACCCGCATTTTTGAACGCTTGATCACCTCCTTTATCTGGTGAATTGATGTTATCCTGAAACGATGCATTGCCGTCAGATGCTTTTTGTACCAGCAGTCCTTTAACATTCAATGTATCTGAAGTGGCTTTTCGTTGACCAGTCTCAGCCAGTAAGTTTACGCTACCAGCCCACTCTCCAGCCCGGGCAATTGTTACAAAAGAAGATGGGCTGGTGCCATTATTCTTCACATTTACCCACGCACTAATGGTAAAGCTTGGTAAACTGCTGGCACTAGTTAAAGCCGATAATGCAGGAAAGGAGACATATCCTGCATTTAGGTTTAGAGCCTGGCCTTGCCCACTGGCCCCTGTCGTAAACGATGCATTTAAAGCTGTACCTGCTGTACCTGATTTGCGTTCTATATTGTTGCCATCAAATGGGAAATGAGCCAGTAGGCTTGCGCTTGCAATGTCATTTGAACTTGCATATCCTCCAATGTCTGGCAACGATGGCGTATCTTCTTTTTTACAGGAAGTAAACACAGTGCTCATTACTACACCCGCCACTACCCACGTTGTGATTTGTCTTGTTTTCATGATCGTTTCGTTTTGTAATTTGAATTGGCATTAATCTGGTAATTGTTTGACTGTCAGGCTTATAAGGTTTTAAAGCCTTATAAACCTAGAATATAGGGTTAGGGTATAAAATCAATACCCCGGATTTTGGTCTAACTGGCCACTGCTCAACTGGATTTGGAGACTCGGTATGGGAAGTAGTTCGTTTTTCCCCGCTACGAAGTTTTTCCCAGCAGCCTGCATAACCTGAGCGGCACGGCCCGTTCGCACAAGGTCGAAAAAACGGTCGTGTTCCATAGCTAGCTCAAGTCGACGTTCTTTCCAGATCGCCGTGCGCACGTCGGCCTGCGAAGCGGCTTTCGTCGCCGGTAAACCGGCACGGGTACGAATCATGTTGAGATAGGTAACCGCAGCTGCCGTTTGGCCTAGTTCATTGGCTGCTTCGGCATTCATCAGCAGCACATCGGCATAGCGAAGGAGCCGTACGTTTTTCTGCTTCTTATCGCGGTTGCCCAGGTAGGGTTCCACGTTTTTATTCTCACTGGCGTATGCTTTGTAATTGTAGAAGAGGTTCTGTACCGAATCGGAGCTAGGTATCCGGAAACCATCGTAGAGAACCGTTCCAACGTGTTTGCCGCTGTTGTCTACCGCAATAATGGTTGAAGCTTTTCGCTTGTCGCCCGCTTCATAGGCATTCACTAAATCCTGAGAGGGTGTGTCAAAGCCAAAACCCAGATCGGTCCAGCCGCCCTTGCCGCCTACCCGTGGCCCCTGCCAGGTGCAATAACCACCAACGGCAATATCGCCGTTATTGAACGTACCACTCTGCGTTTCGAAGATGGATTCAGCGTTGTTGTTACCGACGTAGCGCCAGATCGTGGTGTAGTCGGGTACCAGTGCATACTGACCGGAGTTGATCACGTCCTGCGTTAGTGCCTGGACCTGCTGCCAGTTTTTGCGATACAGATACGTCTTGGCCAGGAGTGCCTGAGCCGCACCCTTATTGGCGTGACCGACAGCCGCCTGGGCTTTTAGCGGTAAATTGGCAAGGGCAAATTGCAGATCCTGAGTAATAACATTGTAAATGGTATCGACCGGAGCCCGTGTCTGGAAAGCCGGGTCGGTATTGGCGTCCTGTGCATCTTTGGGGACACGAATAACTTTAGGGACTTTACCAAAGAAACGAACCAGATTGAAGTAATAATACCCTCGGATAAACCGGACCTCACCAATCAGTTGATTCTTGGTTTTAGCATCGATCGAAGACGTTGCTAAAGCTGCCAACGCCTGATTCGCTCTGGAAATGCCACTATAATAACCATTCCATAAAGCGGCTACAAAATTGTTGGTTGGTGTCGTCGTGAAGTTATCGATATCAGCTAATGGTGGCTGATCGGTTGCTGTGCTTCCTTTATCGGCATCATCGGAGATGATGTTAGTGGCAGCAATGAAGCTGATGCCATGTACATCGCCACCAGCTCCGCCAAAAGCTTCGCTATTGTAGAGGCTATTGTAGACGCCAGTTACCAGATTTACGGCCAGATTAGGATCGGTAGCGGTTGTAGCCTGCCCTTGAACGGGTACATCCAGAAAGCTTTTCTGGCAGGAAACAGCCAGTAAAGCAATGCCGAAGCTCGTGCTGAGAAGGATAAGTTTATATGATTTCATGGTTATGTCGGTTGAGTTCGATTAAAAGCCTACGTTTAGCCCAAAGGCAACCGTACTGGCAGTTGGATAGGCGTTCAACTCGATGCCCTGTGTGGTGGGGCTTCCGGTTGTTACGATACCTGCATTACTGGTTGTGTTGAAACCCGGTAATTCGGCCGTAAAACCGCTGTATTTTTTTATTGTAAATAGGTTTTGACCAGTTACAAACACTCTTGCGGTGGTGATGCCCACCTTTTGCAGCAGCGTACCGGGCAATTGATAGCCCAGCGTCAGGTTATTGATCCGGGCAAAATTACCGGATTCGATGAAGTAGGTAGAAGCGGGCAGGTTGCCACTGTTTGCCGCTGGGTTCGTTTGTGTTCCGCTCGATGGTGTCCAGCGGTTGTAGGCCATCGACCGCTCGACGTTGTCCAGCGCACTCTGGCGGAAAGCCCGCTTCCCATTATAAATCTGGTTGCCAACGTTGCCGTAAAAATCGGCGCTCAGGTCAAACCCTTTGTAGGTTAGCCCCAAATTCAGCCCGAAGTAAGCTTTCGGTTGGTAGGAGCCTGCAAACACACGATCATTATCATCAATCTTCCCATCGCCGTTCGTGTCCTGATATTTAAAATCGCCGGGATTGGCCGAAGGCTGAATAATCTGACCCGTAGCGTTCTTGTAATTACTGATATCGGCGTCATTCTGGAAAACGCCCAGCACCTGAAGTACATAGAAACTACCTACGGGCTGTCCGTTATCGGTTCGGGTCGTATACTGCTGATTCCCCCCAATGGACCCATCGAGAATGGGTTGACCACCATTTAGACCGATGACCTTATTCTGGTTCAGCGTAGCATTTCCCCCAATGCGATACGATAAATCGTTTGTTATTTTTCCGCGCCAGCTCAACGTTAATTCAACGCCCTGATTCTGAATAGACGCTGCATTTGTCAGGACAACACCATCAGCATCACCCGTTACGGATGGCACTTTAACGTTGATCAGCAGATCGCGGGATTTTTTGTTGTAGTAGTTTAGTTCGCCGGTCAGCCTACCGCTCAGTGCCGTAAATTCAATACCCAGATCCGCTTCTTCAGTTGTTTCCCACTTCACGTTGGGGTCTTTAATCTGGGTAATGGCACTACCAGGTGTGGCAATACCTCCGCCAAACGGATACGCCAGGTTAGGAGTAACGGTAACTGTATACGCATCGGTCGGAATCCGGTCGTTCCCGACTTTGCCCCAGCTAGCTCGTAGTTTGAGCATGTCGAAAATGTGCTGGTTAGCCATGAAGTCCTCATTGCTGATCACCCAGCCCGCACCTACTGAGGGGAAATAACCCCATCGGTTCTGAGCCGGAAAGCGCGACGAGCCATCGGCCCGAATCGTAGCCGTGAGCAGGTATTTGTCGTTGAAGCTATAATTCAGCCGGCCGATGTAGGAATTCCGATTGTATTGGTCTCCGGCACCATCGTTGGTTGAGGTGTTGGCATCGCCCGTATTGATGTACCACAGGTTTTGTGCGGCCGGTACATCTTTCCGATAAGCCGTGAAGCTGGTCAGGGTGTATTTTTCGGCGGTTGTACCCACCAGCACTGTCAGAGCGTGTTTATCAAACTTCTTGTTAAACGTTACCAGGTTATCCCAGGTCCAGTGAAAGGTCCGGGTGTTTATAAACTTAAGATTACTGTTCGGATTTCGTTGGTTTCCGCCAGGGTTGATGAATGTTGTTGTATCGTTATTGAACTGATAATTGTACTCCCGGCTGTTCAGATTGACCCAGTCGCCCCCCAGATTACTCCGGAAGGTTAACCACTCAATGGGCTTGATTTCGAGGTAGGCCGATCCGAGAAGGCGGTTGTCCTGTGCGTGGTTGTTATTCTTTTCAATATCCAGCAGTGGATTACCTACATTCTGATAAACGGAGGTATTACCATACTTGCCATTTTCTTTCGATTGAATGATTGGGGCCGCCCTATAAGCATTGTTATAGGCCGAACTCAGGTTGGCAATCTGGTTGTCGCCGTTGGCATAGGAGGCTGATAGTCCTGCTTTAACGTGCTTATTGAACGTAAAATCGTTGTTTGCCCGGATCGAGAATCGCTTGTATACATTATCGATAACCAGCCCCTGATCGGTATAATAACCTGCGCTGACAAAATAGGTAGATTTGTCGGTGCCTCCATTGATCGAGAGACCATGATTCTGCTGAAAGCCATTACGCAGAATTTGTTTATACCAATCGGTAGACGTGCTGCCTGGACTGACCAGATTTCCGCTGGCCACACTGGCGTAATTGGCATATTCGGCAGCATTGGCCATCGGAACCAGGTAGGAAGGCATCCGAAAGCCTGCATTTCCCGAATAATTCACGGTCATTTTTCCGGCCGTACCGCGCTTGGTTGTGATAATAATGACTCCGTTTGCTCCGCGGGAGCCGTAAATAGCCGTTGCCGAAGCATCTTTCAGAACGTCTACGTTTACAATGTCAGCCGTATTAATATTGGTAATATCATCGGTTAGGACACCATCTACGACAAAGAGAGCTGCGGTGCCGCCAATGGCGCTACCAGTCCCCCGAATACGCACAACCGGAGAACTGCCCGGCTGACCACTGCTAATAATTTGTACCCCGGCGGCTTTTCCCTGAAGAGCCTGCGTAGCGGTCAATACGGGTTGTTTAACCAGTTCATCGCCCTTAATGGTAACGGTTGCGCCGGTAACGTCAGACTTTCGCTGAGTTCCATAACCGACTACGACAACCTCATCGAGTGCCTTGGTATCCTCCTCGAGCGTAACATTAATCGCTGTTCTACCGCCAACAGGTACTTCAGATTTACCGAAACCAATGCTCGAAAAAACCAGAGTCGCATTCTCTGCAACCTGTATGCTGTAGGTGCCTGTTGCGTCAGTTACTGTGCCGGTATTTGTGCCTTTCACCTGAACAGTAACACCGGGCAGGCTTGTATTGGTAGCTTTGTCAGTGACTTTGCCTGTTACGCGGATATCAGCCTTCCCGGCTATGGAATCGTTTGCGAGCAGAATAAATAGAGGGGCAACTAGTAATGGCACCAGCCATCTTGCGTTCCGGTTAAGAAGAATGTTTCTCATATATAAATCGATTAAAACCATTGCTGGAAAAAAGTTGACGGTCGTCTTCGTTAGATAGCACGGTTACCAGTTTCGTCAAGAATTAGCAATAATTTTCTTATATTTTTTTGTACAAAAGTAGGTGCATGATAACTTGCCACCTAAAAATGGAGTACATCATTACCACATCATATCTTGTTTTTTAGCTTATTTAGGCTGGTTTTTATCACATCAAGACTTTGTTGATCTGCTATTTATGAGAAAGTCGAGAGTGGACCGTATAATATACTTTTACTTGATAGCCTTTGTCTGGATTCTACTGTTATGCGGAGTTTGTCGGACTAGTATTGCTCAGTCTCCCTATGCATTTTGTCGTCCGGAGTTGATTCACTACACCCGGCAAACCTATAATGCCTATCACCAGAATTGGGGTGTCGCCCAGCATCGTCAGACTCGATTTTTGTATTTTGCAAACTCGAAAGGACTACTTGAGTTTGATGGAAGTAGCTGGCGAACCTATGAGTTGCCTGGAAAGCAAAAAGTACGTTCGGTTGCTATTGATGAACAGGGGAGAGTTTATACGGGGGCGCTTGGTGAATTTGGCTACTGGTCGCCGGGGCCATTGGGCGAACTGGTCTATCACTCGCTGGCCGATCGGGTTAAAGAGAAATCCTTTCGGAATGAAGAAATCTGGAATATTCTGGTCACTTCCCAGGGAATCCTGTTTCAGTCATTTGCCTTCATTTACCGCTATCAAAAAGGGCAGGTTCAACTCCTTCAGCCACCCGGCAATATTCTATTTGTCCATCAGGCTCATGATAAGCTATTGCTCGAAGTGCTCGATAAAGGGCTTTATGAATTAAAAGGTGATCGGTATAAGCTGATAACGGGGAGCGAATTTCTGGGACGAGAAACTATAAATACCATTTTACCCTTGGGTGACAATGAACTCCTGATAGGCACAGAACGGGCTATTTACCGCTATGATGGTAATCTGTTTCGCCCCTTCAATGAGCAGCTTAATGCATTTATTCAACAGAACAGGCTCAATAGAGGGCTGGTCGTTGGGCCAGATTTATATGCTTTTGGTACACTGTTGAACGGGGTTTTACTAACCAATGCTGCGGGGCAGATTCGCTACCACTTCAGTCAGAAGAATGGCTTGCAGAATAGTACCGTTCTGGCAATGTGCCAGGATGCAGAAGGCAATCTTTGGGTAGGGCTGGATAAAGGTATTGATCTCATTAACCTCAACTCCCCAATTCGCTATTTTAGCGATAATGAGGGCGATTTGGGGACACTCTATGATATGGCACAATATGCTGACAATCTGTATTTAGGGACAAATCAGGGAGTTTATTATAAGCCGCTCGTTCGAAATGATGAACCCTTTCGCTTAATTTCCGGAACGCAGGGCCAGGTTTGGGATCTTGCTGTGATCGATGGCGAGTTGCTGTGTGGCCATAATAAAGGTACGTTTAAAATTCAGGGTTCACAGGCTCAACTGCTAAACAGTATTACCGGAGGATGGGTATTGCATCGCCTGAATCGTCACCCTGATCTGCTTATTCAGGGGACCTATACAAAACTGTGTATTTACCAGAAAAACAGTCAGGGGCGGTGGACCTTTTCGCATACGGTCGACGGGTTCTCAGCACCGGTTCGACAACTGGAGGAAGACGCAGATGGTACGATATGGGTGAATAAAGCACCAAACCAGGGTTTACAGCGGCTTCGTTTATCGGCCGATTTGCGACGGGTTGAAGCGACTAAGGAATATTCTGATGCAGATTTTCATGGACCAGCCGTTAATTTATGCCGTATTCAGCAACACATTGTGGTAACTTCGGAAAAGGGCTTATTGGCCTACGATGCTTCCTCAGATCGGTTTATTTCGGCTCAGTCGGTTTATCCCTGGCTTGGAGCAACGGCCCGTAAGTTATTTCCGGTGTCAGATGCAGAGTTATTTTTACTTCGTCAGGATGGAACGTTAAGCTGGACGCGCCAGGGGACGAGTCCTGTCGGTGATATTCCGGTTAAAACGAATGAGTGGGTAGAAGAGTATGAAAACATTGTTCCACTCGACACAAACTATATTGCCATTTGCCGCGAAAATGGGTTTGCTTTATTGCCCCGAAAAGAATTAGCTCAGCTTGTTGGTGGGGCGGTTCGGCGACCGGTGATCCGGTCTGTATCGGTTGTCGATGGTCCTGCCTCGAATTACATATTCCAGGGGCCAGCGCCATTGCTTTCGTTTTCGCATCGTCAGGCAAACCTGTTCATTACATTTTCCACACCGTATTATACCCGTCCGGCGAAATACAGCTACTGGCTTGAAAACAATATGGAGACCTGGTCGCCCTATCTGAGTATTCATCAGAAGGAGTTCAGTAATCTGCCGCCCGGACAATACAAATTGCACCTAAAATCAAATCTTAATGCTGAAGAAAGCACATTAGCTTTTGAGATTCGCCCTCCGTGGTATTGGACTGCCTGGAGTAAGATCGTGTATCTGTTTTTGATGGGTGGATTATTGAAGCTGTTCTACCAACTTCATCTTCGGCGGGTAGCCGTTCAGCAAAACCGGATTCGCGAAAAGCTTGAAGAAAAATTGCGCCATCAGGAAGAGCAAAGCCAACGGGAAATTATTCTGCTCCAGAAAGAACAGTTAGAACAGGGGCTGATTCAAAAATCGGAAGAACTGGCAAATTCGACGATGTCGCTTATCCAGAAAAACGAACTACTGGTGAAATTAAAAGATGAACTGGATCGGGTAAAAGCCCGGTCTGGCAATAAGCTTTCTGGTGAAGATTTCCAGCGAATCAATACGCTGATTGAGGCTAATATTTCTACGGATCAGGATTGGAAACTATTTGAAGCAAACTTTAATAAAGTACACGAACAGTTTTTAAAACACCTGATCGAAAACTACCCCGACCTCAGCCAGGGCGACCTGAAACTAGCTGCTTATCTTCGAATGAACCTATCAACCAAGGAGATTGCTCAGTTGCTGAATATAACCCATCGAAGTGTTGAATTGAAACGATACCGACTTCGTAAAAAGCTGGATATCGAAGGCGATATTAACCTTAGCGAATTTATGATTAAGTATTGATTGTCTGTAGCAAGAATTCCTGCTACAGACAATCCTGAGTTTTCACTCGAGCGTGAAGCTTATCGGTAAGTTGAATTTTACCCGAACCGCTCTGCCCGATTGTTTGCCCGGTTTCCAGTGGGGCATTTTCTGGATAACGCGGGTTGCTTCTTCATCGCACCCAAATCCAATACCTTTTAGTACCTGTACATCGGTCAGGCTACCATCCGAATTGACAACAAAACTTACATAAACCCGGCCCGAAACTCCAGCCGAAGCCGCCGAACGAGGATAACTTAAATTTTTAGACAAGAATTTTCGCATAGCCTCAAGTCCTCCGGGATATTCGGGATTTTGTTCGACGCTGATAAATAACTCATCAGGTTTAGGTTCTGCTTCGATGGCTTTCTCTACAACAGTTGGTGCCGTGGCTTCAGGT
This sequence comes from Spirosoma aureum, assembly GCF_011604685.1. Taxonomy (NCBI): domain Bacteria; kingdom Pseudomonadati; phylum Bacteroidota; class Cytophagia; order Cytophagales; family Cytophagaceae; genus Spirosoma; species Spirosoma aureum. The sequence continues at coordinate 1,662,144 of NZ_CP050063.1, forward strand.
GCGGCAATGATGTCAACATCGCCAGTTCCTTCCGCAGTTTGAGTGCCTGAGGTTGCATCCTGAAATTGCTCCGTGGTAGGGGGGAGAGTTTCCACAATGACCTCTTCTTCAGGCATCACAACCAGCGGCAGGTTGCGAACGGTTTTGACCGACGGAGCCTGTTCGACAGGTGGTATTTTTATCGGTTGCTCAACGGGTGGTTCCGCCAGTTTCGTTAGCGTTACTTCTGTCATAACTGGCTTGTCCACCAGTAAATTGTGGGGCCAAAACAGGTTATATAAAGTAGGAGCAGATAAACCTAATAAAAACAGACCGATGCCAAATCCCAGAGCACGGGTGAGTGCAGATCGGTAATGTAAGCGCAAATCGAAGGCGCCATAAGCCCGGTTGCGAGTCTGGAAAATGATCTCGTCAAGGGTGAGTGCAGGAGTATCGGATTTAAGCATGACAGTATGCGGGTTTGGTTCATACCGCATGGATGTCAATCAGCGACAAATTCCATATGAAGCCTAAGCGAGCAGTCATTTGTAAAATGGCTAGCCTCCTTAACAGGCCACCAATTAGTTACAAACTGTCGTATTGCTTCACTAAAGTTATCGCGTCGTCTTCCGTTTTGAAGGCGAGTTGCTGTTGATCCACAAATGTCTTTAATGCCTCTCCTTTATCGCTGAGGGCTTCCAGTATGGCTTTCTTCGAGAGCTTTATTTTTGTGAGTGTCTGATCGGGCTTTAACAGATAATACGTGATGGCATCGTTGAACGAGTCGTAGCGGACATTAGCCGAGTAACCACCCTTATAATCAGCCGATTTAAAGGTTTTTGCCACTCGCTTGAGTAGAGCTGATTTTCCTTCATACAAGATCAGAAAATAGCCATCTTTCACCTCCTCATCACTCGTTTTTGCCATTGGATAACGACTGAACAAGTAAGGTTGCCCATCTGGACTTGTGAGCAGAAAACGGGCAACTGTTTGCCGATCAAGAATGATTGAATCGTTGCCTGATTTAGGTCGGAGTAGAATCAAAGCCTGTCGGTAGGCATCGAACTTAAGCGATACATCCTTATACTGTCGGCCATCGCGAAGGCTAACCTGACCTTTTGACCAGTCGGGCAGTAAATAAGGTGATCCATGCTGCCCTTCATAACGTGAATCAATCTTAAAAATGAGCGGTCCGGTCGATGGATTGTTCAGGTTATTGAGCCGCAAATCGATGGTAGGATCGGTGGCGGTTTGAGCTAATGCGGCTCCGCTTATTGCTATCAGAAAACAGACAAGGATACGTTTCATTCGTAGCAGAAGAATAGTGATTCCGGGTGTTAATAAAACAGAAAGCCGTGCCAGGTTTCTGATGTCACTCAAAATAACCACAGCACGACTTTAATCACAAATAATTGGGTTGGGACTTTTGCTTCGAGCTGTGCCACGGTTTTGAACCGTGGCACAGCTCGAAGCAAAAGTCCTATGGGTAATGGTGGTAAAGAAGTGGCGTATTGGCCATCAAATCACCATCGACCGATATAGCTCATCACTATGTCTAGTATTCGTGTGGCAAGGGCACATCTACCCGGTCATTGACTGGTAGCCCTTGTTTATTCATCTGCTCGATGAATGGATCCGGATCTAATTCTTCGCAGTTCCAGACACCGGGTTTCAGCCAGACACCCGTCAGAATCAGCATGGCTCCGATCATAGCCGGAACGCCCGTTGTGTAGCTAACGGCCTGACCGCGTACTTCACGGTAGGTTTCGGCATGGTCGCAGTTGTTCCAGATGTAGTAAGTACGATCAGCGCCGTCTTTCACTCCCTTTATCTGACAGCCGATGCTGGTTTGACCTGTATAGTTCTCGCCAAGCGTGTCGGGAGCGGGCAGAACAGCTTTCAGGAATTCAAGCGGTACAATGTCCATTCCGTTAAACTTCACCGGATCGATGCGGGTCATACCGACGTTTTGCAAGACCTCAAGATGTGTCAGATAAGCCTGCCCGAACGTCATCCAGAAGCGAGCCCGTTTTAGTGTAGGGAAGTTTTTGACCAGAGACTCCAATTCTTCGTGATACAACACATACGACTCGCGCGGACCTATCTCGGGATAATCAATGGGTTTATGGATACTCATTGCCGGAATTTCGATCCACTCGCCATTTTCCCAGTAGCGCCCTGGCTGTGTAATCTCACGAATATTTATTTCAGGATTGAAGTTGGTGGCAAAGGCTTTACCATGATTGCCCGCATTGCAGTCAACGATGTCCAGGTAGTCCATCCGGTCGAAGTGGTGTTTATTGGCATACGCTGTAAATACCTGCGTAGCACCAGGGTCGAAGCCGCATCCCAGCAGCGCCATCAACCCCGCTTTTTCAAACCGTTCTTTATATGCCCACTGCCAACTGTACTCAAATTTGGCGACATCTTTAGGCTCATAATTAGCCGTATCCATGTAATGCACACCCGCTTCGAGGCAGGCATCCATGATGGGCAGATCCTGATAGGGGAGCGCCACGTTGATAACCAGCACTGGATTGAAAGACTGAATCAGCGAAACCACATCGGCAACCACATCGGCATCTACCTGTGCTGTCTGGATCGTTACGCCGTGCATTTCCTGAATCTCGGCTGCAATTCGGTCGCACTTCGATTGGGTGCGGCTAGCAAGCATTATAGTTGTGAAGATATTGCTGTTCATCGCACATTTGTGCGCTACTACGCTACCAACTCCACCCGCTCCAATAATGAGCACATTTGCCATATTGTTAGATCAGATTTTTTGGCCGCAAAGATAGTCAAAGTCAGTTAGAGAGTCGGTTAAGAGATTATGTTCCCGAATCGATACTACTAACTCTCTGACTTATTTACCTGTTAATTAATTGGCTAACTGATTTTGATGGAAAACAAACAATTAGTATATTTGTTAAGTAGGCAAATAAAAGCGCTCAACTAAGCTTCTGCACGTTATGAAATTTATCTCCTCCTCTGGCTCGTTCGAATTCTCGATACTAGGCTACGGTAATAAAACAACGAATTGGCGCGACCGGAATAATTTGCGGTGTCGGGTCTCGACGATCTGGCGGCAACAACACGATTCGCAGGCGACTCCACTCCAAACCTGGGAAGTTCGGCGGTTGTTAAGCGGCCTGCGTTCACTCTGGAATAAAGCCGTTAATCATGTTGCCTTAACATTCTCCGAGCCCGGCCTAAGCCTTGAAGCGACTGCACTGCCTGGCGATAACTATAAGCTACAGATTCAATTGGACCATGCGTTAACACCCGCATGGCATGCCTATCCTGACTTTCCGTTAGAAATGAATATGCTTCTGAACCGCAAACAATTAGACGAAGCTATTCAGGACCTATCCGGTCAACTAGCCAGCTATCCGGAGCGGTAAATAATGGTAAGTTTATATGTCTAAAGAACAAATCCTGATAAGGCACCTGAGCTTTATCAGGGTTTGCTTTTTAGATATATAAGCTCCTTTTAGACATCCATGGCGTTTTAAGCGATCTCCTGAAAACGTCCTGTTTATCCCTATACTGAGCTTATGTTTTTTAACATATTGATCAGCTGGCTGCGCCAATTTGATCCAATCCCGTACTCCCAACTACGGTTGCTTATCGTAGAATCCTGTCGACGTATTAGCCGCGTATTCGCCACGGGCAATGTTTTTTTTCTCCAGATCAAATTCGCTTTTGAAGGCGCTAGAAACAGGCGTAGCGATCCATTTTGTCTGTTTTGGCTACCAATTGTTGTCTCTACAACAAAAATGGGAGAAGTCACCACCCAACCCCAAAAACAATTTATGAAATTTCCGATACGTCGTTAAGGTAATCTCTTGATAACATCATTAGTTATCCCCATATTTGTCGCCAGTCTAAAGTTTCAGTAGATTTCTTTGTTTGTCTTTACAAAGAATGTAGAGACATTACATCCCTCTTTAACACAAAAAAAACTACTAGCAGTATGAAAATTGTCAAGCGTAGAAATCGCCAGATGACCATGGAGCGTATCTTGCGGGCGATGGGTGATGTAATGGCCGAGCGGGGGACCGAAAAGGCCGGTATTAATGCAGTAGCCGAAAAAGCAGGCGTTAATAAAGTACTGATCTATCGTTATTTTGGTGGCTGGAATGGATTGCTGGAGGCTTATGTTCAACGTGGTTTCTTCTTATCCATGTTCAACGAAAAGTTTCTGGACTCCGTCCCAGATAACCTTCCTTCGGATAACCGAAGCAAAGTATGGTCTGAATATACAATTCAGTTCATGCGCGAATTCCGCACGCGGAAGCCATCACAGGAATTAATCCGGTGGGAAATGAGCCATGGCGAAACAGAACTTGCCCGCCGATTGGCCGAGTTTCGTGACAATTCCTACAAAAAACTGGTTGATAAACTGGCTCCATTTGCCGATTACGACCCTATTGCTATTACGAGTTTGATGGTAGCTGCGGTAACGCATATTGTGCTGACCAGTACACAGCGTGATCATATCGGTGATATTGACCTCCGTACAGAAGCAGGTTGGGAACGGCTCGAAACTGCAGTTCGTCGCATCTACTCAAGTTTGAGCATTGCCCTCGAACGTGAAAATGCTAAAAAAGCTGAAGTAAAGTAATCAGGAATGGTGAGTGATGAATGACAAATTGGTTGTCGCCGTATTTGTCATTCATCGCTCACCATTCCTGTCTATCGGTTCATTAACTCTTCAATCTCCTCTGCTTCGAGCGGAATGTTGGCCATTAGGTCAGTGTTCCCTGACTCCGTAATCAGCACGTTGTTTTCAAGCCTGATGCCGAGTTTTTCTCCAGGAATATAAATGCCTGGTTCAACCGTAAAGACCATTCCGGGCTCCATTCGACGGTATTTATTCCCCACATCGTGAACATCAAGTCCCAGAAAGTGTGACGTGCCGTGCATAAAGTACTTTTTGTACAAAGGTGCGTCAGGATCCTGTTTTTCGACTTCCAGGCGGTCGAGTAAGCCAAGGCCAATAAGTTCCGACTCCATTACTTTGCCTACTTCGCGATGATAATCGTCCCAGAGATTACCGGGCCGAAGCATTTGTTTCGCTTCTTTCAGTACGCGTAATACCGCATCATAAACAGCTCGCTGGCGTTCCGTAAATCGCCCGTTAACAGGTACTGAACGGGTCATATCCGCATTATAATTGGCGTATTCCGCACCTATATCGAGCAAAATCACATCGCCATCCTGGCACTGCTGGCTGTTATCTATGTAGTGCAGTACACAGGCGTTGGCTCCCGAGGCAATGATAGGCGAATAGGCAGCTCCCCGCGACCGGTTGAGGAGGTATTCATGCATCATCTCGGCTTCAATTTCATATTCCCATACACCGGGTTTAATGAAACCCAACAACCGGCGGAACATTTTGTCGGTGATGTTTATGGCTGTCTGAAGCAGTTGCACTTCCTGCGGTAGTTTGATCGCTCGTAAGTAGTGCATCAATGGCGCAAGTCGCTCAAGATGGTGAAGCGGGTATTTTTGTTTGAATTCGTCAATAAATCGGGCATCACGGGTCTGAACATCTATGCCGGCACGGGTGTGCTCATTGGTATTCAGATAAACGTTATCCGCTTCGAAGATCATTTGTACAAAAATCTGCTCAAACTGATGCGTCCAGTAGACCTGCTTTTGTGAAATACCGGAAGTTTGTTCGGCTTCGACTTTAGTAAGCTTATGTCCTTCCCAGATTTCGATCAGTTCGCTGGTTTCGCGCAGAAACAGGACCTCCCGAAATTTAGGGTCGGGGTGGTCTGGAAACAGAACAAGCCGGGTTTCCTCCTGATCGACGCCCGTTAAGTAGAATAAATCGTTGTTTTGCCGAAATGTCATTGTGCCATCGGCATTGGTCGGCATGATGTCATTAGCGTTCAGAATCACCAGCGATTTAGGTTTCAGTAACTGAGTGAGCCGATGACGATTTTGAACGAAAAGTTGATTATCAATGGGCAAGTAGCGCATATCAGGACGTTGAAACTGCTTTTCTAATTAAATTGCAAAGAAAACTCAAAGCTATAAGAGTTTTTGCGTGTTTGTGTGTTTATGTTTTTACATACGGTTTGCCTGGAAAACACGGTAAATAGCTATTTTCTGGTTCATGACGCTTCGCCTAAACTTCTTATTCTGTCTGATTACGCTACTGATTCAAGCGAATCCTGGCGTTTCGCATCCCAATACGACCTGGTTAAATACAAAAGGCTATGGACCAGATAGTCCTAAATACTGGATTCTTTTTAAGGCTAAAGACCAGAGTGTCCGGCCAGCCTTATCGGAAATGGCCATAACCAGGCGAAGAGCCCAGAATTTTCCGCTTGATGAGACAGATCAGCCTGTTTCGGTAGACTATCTAAATCAATTAAAACAGGAAGGTGTTCAACCACTCAATAAATCGCGCTGGCTGAATGCTGTCTCGGCCCGGCTTACGACCAGTCAGTATGCACAGGTTGCGGCTTTACCCTTTGTGGCAGGGATTCAGGCCATTGATCCAGCCATTATCATTACATCAATTGGTAATCCCGATGGGTCCCGTTCAACCAGCCCGCATATGGCTCCGGTTATGACGCAGATTCAGGCTTCCGATTTTGCTCAGGCTGGCCTAACCGGACGATTTGTAAATATTGGTGTTATCGATGCTGGTTTTTTTGGCGCAGATTCGGCTAATGCCCTGAAGCATGTATTCGCGCGGGAGGGTGTAAAACGGGTTCGTGATTATGTGAATGACAAAAAGACCCACGGCGACCTGTTCCATACGCTCGAAACTATGTCGGATTTTCACGGGACCGAAGTTCTGGCAGCCATTGCTGGTAGTGATCCGATCGAAAACACGCAATATGGTCTGGCTACCGATGCAACATTTTATCTGGCACGTACTGATCAGGGCAATCGCGAATACCGGGGCGAAGAAGATAACTGGGTAGCGGCAATGGAGTGGATGGATAGTCTTGGCGTTCGACTGATCAATACATCGCTGGGTTACGCCAAAGGGATGAGTAACCCCAAGGAAAATTATGAACCCCGTCAGATGGATGGCCATACCAGCCTGATTAGTCGGGCGGCACAGATTGCGGCCGATAAAAAAGGTATTCTTATTGTTGTATCAGCCGGAAACGAAGGCGATGATCGTTCATGGCGAATCATCAGCACTCCCGCTGATGCTCAGGGTGTTCTGGCCATTGGTGCAACAAATGCCCGACTTTGGAATCGGATTGGCTACAGCAGTATCGGCCCTGAGAGTTTGCCCTATATGAAACCCAATGTTTCCTGTTTTTCTTTGTATGGAACCTCATTATCGGCGCCGGTCATTACCGGATTTGCAGCCTGTATTATGCAGGCAAATCCGAAATTGACTAATAAGGAGGTCATGGCCATCATTGAAAAATCGTCGCATCTATACCCTTATGGCAACAACTATGTTGGCTATGGTGTGCCGCAAGCCTCCCGGGCGATTTCATTACTTCGGAATCAGCCGTTACCTGCAACAGCCCGCTCTGTAAAAGCTTCCGGTAAGTCATTTACCTTACCCGTGTCGACGGAAGAGTCGGTTGTGTCAGTGTTTCACAAAAAAGATGCCATGCACATTTTGCAGCAGGAGGCCATGAAGGTTAGCAATGGGAAACTGGCGCTCCGTCGGTCAACGGGCGAAAAGCAGACGACTATAGATTTGAAAACAGAAGTCATTGAGGTGATTTGGGAATAATGTTTTGAGTCGTAGAGCAGAGCCGTGCCACGGTTTTGAACCGTGGCACGGCTCTGCTCTACGACTCAAAATAAATGACTTGCGACAGTATGAAGAAAAATTAATTTCGTTTTCAGACTGGCTTTATATGAGGCCGCTAGTTTTGCTTCCATCGTGAACAGTAAATAACAATTGACAATGGAAAGCAACACGAAATTAATTACCCCAATTCTATTTGCGGTCATGCTGGCTGCTTCACAGGTTAATGCCCAGACACTGGGTGAGCCAGGACCGGGTGCGCTACCGTCGCCCATTGCCCTGAACGCCCCATCCAGTCCGGGACTGGATGGTCCCGGGCTGGATGGCCGTAGGCCGCATGGACCTCGAGGAGGTCATCAGCCCGGTGGTCCTGGCAGACATCGTATGGGGCAGCGTCAATCAGGGCCGGGTCAGGCCGATCGAATTGGCCACGAGCGTGGCCTTACATCGCTCACCACCGTTTCTGGAACAGTAGGTCAATGGATTGGTAATGATGATGCTATTCTGGAGGGTTTCACCTTCACCGGATCTGCCAATACACCGACCACTGTAAAATTCCCTCCCCATCTCGGCCAGCAGGTGCAAAAATCCATTAAGCCAGGTAGCAACGTCAGCGTGACTGGCTATTCTGAAATGTCTCCCAAAGGAGAATCGCGCTTTCGGATGGTTAGCCTTACGGCTGGCAAAACGACGATTTCTGACGCTCCTCCAACTATGCCTGTTACGCCCCCGACAGCTCCTTCACAAGCTACGGTAACGGGCAAGATAGCCGACTATCAAATAGGTAGGGATGGACGCGTTAACGGTCTTGTCCTTGATGATAAAACAATTGTACGCGTCCCTCCGCATGTGGCTTATCAACTGACGAATCTGGCTACGAAAGGCAGTACGATTACGGTTCAGGGATACGCTAAAAACCTTCGGGAAGGCCAGGTTCAGTTAGAAAAAACAAACATTCTAAACGCCGTTGTGCTGACAATCAACGGTCAGCAGTATCTGGTTCGCTAATTCATGATTGACTGCTGGAATAGTTGATTTGATGGGTTTCATTCCGCAATTTCAGCAGTCAATTAATCACTCACTATTCGCGTGAAAATTCTGATTATTGAAGATGAACGCAAACTGGCCCGGTTTATAAAGCAGGGACTTGAACAACATGGCCATGTCGCTGACCTGGCTTATTCCGGTTCAGAAGGACTCGATCAGGTTGCCGGAGGCTTATACGATCTTGTGTTGCTGGACTTAATGTTGCCCGGACAGACCGGGTTTGAGGTTCTGAAAAATCTACGAGCCTTTGGCCTGACGGTGCCGGTCATGATTTTATCGGCATTGAGTGATTCCGATAAAGTGATAGAGGGGTTGGATCTTGGCGCCATTGACTACCTTCGGAAACCGTTCGACTTTAACGAGTTGCTGGCTCGGATTCGGGTTTTACAGCGACGAACCCATTCCGGAGATAACGTCGTATTACGCATGGCTGATCTAGAAATGAGGCTTGTTTCGCATGAGGTGTTCAAGGCAGGCATCAAGCTGGAACTGACCAATCGGGAATTTGCTTTACTCGAATTATTCATGCGCCGAATCGGACTATTGGTAACGAAAAATGAGATTGCCGAGAAGGTATGGGCCGCCGATTATGACATGGGCAGTAACGTGATAGAAGTACACATCTATCAATTGCGTAAGAAACTGGATGCGGTTGGTACACGTGGACTGATTGAGACGCTTATCAGCCGTGGTTATCGGCTCAAATCGATATGAACCTGCGCAGCCGGATTGTGCTGGCCGTTACGGCTGTGTTTGCCGGAGTAAGTTTACTGGCCGGTTGGCTCATGCTGATCCGGGCCGAAAATAGCCTCCAGATCGCTTTTGATCGGGCGGTAGCGACCAGGGCTGGATGGTTACTTTCGCAGGTTAGTGTCGATCCGATTGTGTTGCCTTTGCCTACCGAAAGCGAACAGATGCGGGTAATATACCATAGTTATGGTCGGAGCCGTGAGCTTTTTCGTAGTCCTGGCTTTCCAAACGCATCCGGCGTAGGGCACGACGTTGACCGGCATCTGCGTTCTTTCAGATCCATGACGGTTCAGACTATGGCTTATCAGATTCCCAGTGGTCAGGTGAGTCTGACATTAGCAGTGCCCGATGCTAGTTTGATGCAGGATATCCGACAGTTACGCTGGGTCTTTGGGCTTGGTTGGTTCGTAAGCCTGATCCTGGCATTCCTGGGAGGATATGTTATCGCTGGATGGCTATTGAAACCAATTCAGGCAATTGTTCATCAGGCGGGAAAGATCACGAATGCAGCCACAATTGAGCCGATCGCCTTGCCAACCGCTCGTGATGAACTTTATCAGTTAACCGATACGCTAAACCAGATGCTGGCCCGAATTCGGGAAAGTGCTGAACTACAGCGTAATTTTTTTGGAGCCGCTGCGCATGAACTTCGAACACCGCTTGCCATCATGAAAACTGGTCTTGAAGTCACTCTTGACAGTGGTCAGGTAGACGGCCGGACAACACCATTCCTGCTGGGACAACTGGATGAAATAAAACGTCTGACACGTCTGCTCGACGAATTTCTGACGCTTAGCCGCCCTGATCATGCCCATCAGGTACTCAAAACAACACCGGTCGATTTGCCGGAATTAATAAAAAACTGCCTGGCTCAGTTGGAAACTGTAGCCACTGATTATGAAGTAACAACGCAGTTTGAGGAACCAACATTGCTTTCTTCGCCGATCAGAACAGATGCCGTTAAGCTGGAACATGTGTTACTGAATCTGCTCGAAAATGCGATCAAGTATGCCGTTCCGGATAGTGTGGTGAGTATCCGGTTAGTTTGGGAAAACGCACCGACGATTTTTGTCCAGAATCGAACCGTTCGGGAATCCGGGCCTGTGCTTGATCTGATGCAGCCTTACTTTCGGGCTGATCCGCTCAAAGAAGGACATGGACTGGGTTTGTGGATTAGTTATCGTTTAACAACTTTACTTGACGGAGAATTACTCCTCGATTGGCAGGAATTCCGATTTACCAGTACCTTGGTCCTGCCAGAAACTAAAATTTTAGCATAATTAAATGAAAGGACTCTATTGCGTTTTATTGCTCACGTTATCGAACATCTTTATGACACTGGCCTGGTATGGCCACCTGCAACTAAAGCAGTACCCCACATTGGCCAAGCTATCGCTTTTCGGCATTATTATGCTCAGTTGGGGACTTGCCTTTTTCGAATATATTTTTCAGGTGCCAGCTAATCGTATCGGTTCTGAAGAAACGGGTGGCCCGTTTTCGCTTTTCCAACTCAAAACAATTCAGGAAGCTGTTTCGCTGACGGTTTTCACCTTAATAACGGTCTACTTTTTTAAAACCGACAAACTCGCCTGGAATCATCTGGTTGGCTTTGTATTCCTTGTGATCGCGGTATTTTTTATCTTCAAGAAATGGTAAATGCGCTACTCGCCGACGCATAAGAGGCCAGTCATCGGGCGATCGCTGTGCGTCGGCTTCTGGTGGCCAAAAACAAAAGAATGATTACCGGCAGCTAGAGATACTTTCCTTCTTTGAGGTATTTTTTTACGTAATCAGAAACGCCTTCTTCGAGCGAATGGAATGGCCTGTCATAACCAATAGAACGAAGCTTAGCCATGTTGGCCTGCGTAAAATACTGGTATTTATCGCGGATATCGACGGGGGTATCGATAAACTCGATCTGCGGATCGCGATCCATAGCCCGGAAAGTAAGTGTCGCCAGATCGAGGAATGTACGGGCTTTGCCACTTCCGAGGTTGTAGATACCTGAATTGCGTCGGTGATGCATCAGAAATGAACAAACTTCGATTACGTCTTTCACGTAAATGAAATCACGCATCTGTCCACCGTCGGTATAATCAGGGTTATGTGACCGGAACAGCCTCATGTGACCGGATTGGCAAATCTGGTTGTAGGCATGGTAAATTACCGATGCCATACGGTCTTTATGATATTCATTGGGCCCGTAGACGTTGAAAAATTTCAGTCCAGCCCAGAAAAAGGGTTTACGTTCCTGCTCCAGTGCCCAGATATCAAATTCATTCTTTGAATCACCGTACGGATTGAGCGGCTTCAACTGCGGAATGATCGACTCATTATCATCATACCCAAACTCGCCCATACCATAAGTTGCTGCCGATGACGCATATACGAGGGGAATCTGATAATCAATACAGCGATTCCAGATTTGCTTGGAATACTCAACGTTCAGATGCTCAAAAATCTGGCGGTCAAATTCGGTGGTATCGGTGCGGGCACCGATGTGAAAAATAAATTCCACCTCCTGATAATTGTTGTCGAGCCAGCCGAAAAACTCTTCCCGGTCAACGCGTTCCTGAATCCGTTTCCCAGTCAGATTTGCTTCTTTACGAGGGTCCGAAAAATCATCGACAGCAATGATAAAATTGAAATTTTCCTGATTCAATTTGCTGATCAAACAGCTTCCGATAAAGCCAGCGGCCCCCGTAACAATAATCATAAAGAGCTAGAAGTAAACGTATTGATTGCGATAAAGAGAAAAAAGCTAGCTAGCATGAAGTGAAAGTGGCTGTAAAGATACAGATTTTAAGATGAACAAAGGAATAGCGTTTTTAGGGATTAAATTGTATTTTTCATATATGCATTAAATATACTCCAACCGCCTTTTCAACTAAACTAACGGTTTCATTAGGCCCAAAGAGTTCGTACCTTTGTGGCTTATTTTCAAAATCGGCGTTTCTGGCAACCGCCCCATCTAAACCAGAAAAATGGTCTATATTAACAGAATCGAACATTTTAACGCTGCCCACCGGCTCTACAATCCGGCCTGGTCTGAGGAGCGCAATAAGGAAGTTTTTGGCCCATGTGCCAACATTAACTGGCATGGACACAACTTTGAATTGATCGTAACGGTAAAAGGTGAGCCCGATCCGGATACAGGCTTTGTGATTGACCTGAAAGTGCTGGGTGATATTGTGAAGCGGGAGGTAATCGAGAAAGTTGATCACAAAAATCTGAATCTGGACGTCGATTTCATGCAGGGCAAAATGGCCAGCTGTGAGATCTTTATCATGGAGATCTGGAAAATTCTCGAACGTGCACTGGGCGAAGTAACAGAAGCTCATCTGCACCAGCTTCGGCTTTACGAAACACCGAAAAATTTTGTGGATTATTTTGGCGAATAGAGCCTGTATGGATGATATGGGGTGTATGATAGAGCCGATAATCAAGTCATACAACCCATAACATACAACACCACATGAACTATTACCTCATTGCTGGCGAACGTTCCGGCGATCTTCACGGGGCAAACCTGATTCGGGCCATTCGTCGCCATGATCCTGATGCACAGTGCCGTGCGTATGGTGGTGAGCAGATGGAAGATGCCGGAGCGGTACTGGTGCGACACTATCGGGAGATGGCGTTTATGGGCTTCCTGGAGGTAGTGAAAAACCTGGGTACAATCCGCCGGATCATGCGAGAATGCCAGGCCGATCTGCTTGAACACCGTCCCGATGTGCTTATTCTCATCGATTACGCCGGATTTAACCTGCGGATGGCCCGTTTTGCCAAACAGCATGGCATTCGCGTGTTTTATTATATTTCGCCGAAGGTTTGGGCATGGAACCAGCGCCGGGCATTAAAAATTAAAGCGAATGTCGATCGGCTGTTTACGATTCTACCGTTCGAAACGGAGTTTTTCGCAAAATACGATTACAACGTCGACTACGTTGGCAACCCTCTACTGGATGCTCTGGCTGATTTTCAGCCCAATCCCGATTTTCGCTCAACGCTGAAACTGGATGAACGCCCTGTTGTTGCCCTTCTCCCCGGAAGTCGCCGTCAGGAAATTACGTCTATATTACCTGCTATGCTGGCAGCAACGCGCCAGTTTCCCGATTGTCAGTTTGTTGTAGGCACAGTCAGTAATTTGCCTGCTCCGCTCTATGGTAATCTGTTGGGGAGGTACCCAACTGTTAAACGTGTTAATGACGCGGCTTATGATCTGTTGCATATTGCCACGGCTGCGCTGGTTACGTCTGGTACGGCCACGCTCGAAACCGCCTTGTTTAATGTGCCACAGGTCGTTTGCTACAAAACAACAACGGTGTCATATACCATTGCGAAACGACTGATTGCGGTACCGTTTATATCGCTTGTAAACCTGATTGCCAACCGTGAAGTTGTGAAGGAATTGATTCAAAACGACCTCACCGCCGATCGGATTACCGATGAACTACGAGCCATTTTACCCGGTGAACCGGGCCGGGATACGCAATTGGCTGGTTACACAGAGGTACAGGGGAAAATGGGCGAATCCGGCGCATCGGAGCGAGCCGGTAGTCGAATGGTCGATGAACTGAAACGCGCACAGGAAACAAAAAGCTAGCGGCTTTTAGGGAAACTAGCTTTTCAGGCAATCACACCCGTTTCCTCCCACTTCTTCAGCCAGTCTTTTTTGACGCCGTGAACCTGTGAGAAAAATTCGTAAAATGGGAGCATATCCATCTCGTAATTGCCTGTTACATAGATAGGATTGCCTATAATAACTAGTTTTCGGGGCCAGTCGAAGCCAACCGGAATAATCGGGACGTGCGCTTCAAGAGCAATGTAGTAGAAGCCTGTTTTAAGCTTTGATACATTACTGCGAGTGCCTTCGGGTGCTATGCAAATCTGTAGCTGTTCATTCTGGTTAAATACAGCAACGATGGCATCGACCAGGTTGTGCGATTTATCACGATATACAGGTTTGCCACCCAGTAGCCGGAAAAGCCAGCCTGAATACCAGCTAAAGAGCGAACTTTTGGCGAGATATTGAATCCAGACGTGAATGGTAGGGCGTACACCTAACCCGACCAGAAAGTCCCAGTTAGTTGAGTGAGGGGCTACAGCCCAAATGCCCTTGGGTAAATGCGGTACAGGGCCCACAACCTGCCAACCGGCGACTTTAAATAACCAACGGGTGAGGGCGCTGAGCATTTCTGTAATTAGAATTTACAGTTTATAGTTTTTAGTGGCCAATGCAAGGTTGCTTTGTGCACTGAAAACTATAAACTGTAAACCAACTTAGTATTTCCGGTCTTTGCTCTCCAGCCACCGGCCAGTGATAAATGAAGCCGTCAGCAGGACAACGTAGAACAGGAGTGTTAGCGGGGTTGATAAATCCATATCTGTGTTCGGTTGAATTCGTATGCAAAAGTACAATACACGTTGGATATTAGACACTGAGCATTAGACAAAAAATGAAAATCTCCTGTCAGAGCCTACTTACTTACAAAACACCCTTTGTGCTGGGGAGGTTATCCAATTCTTTAATATCACGCCGAACGGCCATTTTTATGGCTTTGGCAAAGG
Source organism: Spirosoma aureum (assembly GCF_011604685.1). Taxonomy (NCBI): domain Bacteria; kingdom Pseudomonadati; phylum Bacteroidota; class Cytophagia; order Cytophagales; family Cytophagaceae; genus Spirosoma; species Spirosoma aureum. Next base: position 1,677,235 of record NZ_CP050063.1, read on the forward strand.
CTTTAAAAATAGCTTCGATCTTATGATGTTCGTTATCGCCTTCAACTTTCACATTTAGATTACAGAGCGCCGTATCGGAGAATGACTTAAAAAAATGATAGAACATTTCGGTAGGCATATCGCCGATCTTCTCGCGCCGGAATGTAGCGTCCCAAACAAGCCAGGGGCGACCCGAAAAGTCAATGGCGACCTGAGCAAGTGCTTCATCCATGGGCAATAGAAAACCATAGCGGCTGATTCCCCGTTTGTCGCCAAGGGCACGCCGATAGGCTTCACCGAGCGCCAGAGCAGTATCTTCAATGGTGTGATGTTCATCAATGTGCAAATCACCCTGAACCCGAATGGTCAGGTCGGCACCCGAATGCTTGGCTACCTGATCGAGCATATGGTCGAAGAAGCCGAGACCGGTATGAATCTCGGCCTGACCACGACCATCGAGATTGAGGTCTACACGAATCTGGGTTTCTTTCGTATTCCGCTCGACGGTTGCTGTTCGGGCGGGTAAGCGCAGAAATTCGTAGATCTTATCCCAATCGTCGGTCGAGAAGGCAATGGCGTTCTGCATCGCATCGGTTAACCCCGACACATCAGCCGCCTGCACGGTCGCTAAGCCGTTGGGTGGTAGGAACAGAATTGCTTTTGCCCCGAGATTGATCGCTAACTGCACGTCGGTCAGGCGGTCGCCGATCACGTAACTGTTGGCCAGATCATAGGCATCACTAAAATACTGGGTCAACATCCCGGTGCCGGGCTTACGGGTAGGCGAGTTGTCGCGGGGGAAATGCCTGTCGATGTGGACAGCATCAAACGAGATATTTTCGCTCTCAAACGTAGAAAGCATTTTGTTGTGAGCAGGCCAGAAAGTATCTTCGGGGAAAGAGTCGGTGCCGAGACCATCCTGATTGGTAACCATAACCAGCTCATAATCGGTTTCTTCGGCGATCTTGCGCATGGCCGAAATCGCTTTAGGTATATAATCAAGTTTGGCTAACGAATCGACCTGCTGATCGGGCTGGGGCTCAATAATGAGCGTGCCATCACGGTCGATGAACAATATTTTTCGCATAAAAAGAATATCTGATCGACAAAGATACCTTACCAACCGTATTGTAAGCGAAAACGTATTAATTTTGCAACGTCTTAGCGTATTCCGATTTAATACTGTAAGTAGGATTTCTGTAGTGTCCCTCCGGTTGTTTATACGTTTAAAGTCCTTTCAGTTCGTAACTCGCTTTACCGTAAAGAAATAAATATCTATCCCATCAAAGAATAAGATAAGGTTAAAAGTGCATTTCGTACCATACATATATTACAAATAAAGTTATGCCAACAGCAGCATCAAGATTGACCCGTATAGGGGTTTTTTATGACGGTAACTATTTTTTACACGTAAGCAATTATTATAATTACTCTCACGAACGGCGCAGCCGGATTAGTATTTCAGGTTTACACGCATTTATACGGCGGCAGGTTGCTGAAGAAGAAGGAGTCAATGAGCGTTTATGCCAAATTGTTGATGCACACTATTTTAGAGGTCGGCTAAATGCCCACGAGGCTAATCAGCGGGGTAATCAATTATTTTACGATCGATTGTTTGATGACATTCTAATGTCGGAGGGCGTCGTTACGCATTACCTCCCCGTAAAAACCTATCAGGGCTATCGGCAGGAGAAAGGTATCGATGTGTGGCTGGCGCTCGAAGCTTTTGAATTAGCTCAGTATAAGAAATTTGATGTCGTTGTACTTATTACATCTGATGGGGATTATGTACCATTGATTCGTAAACTCAATACCCTCGGCTCACGCATTATGGTGTTAAGCTGGGATTTCGAGTTTTTGAACGAACAGGGCGAAAAGCAGGTGACGCGTACGTCGCAGGACTTATTGGAGGAAGTCTCTTACCCAGTTGCAATGCACGGTATGATCGACGACCGGAGCCGTAGAAACGATCTGGTTATTCAGAACCTGTTCGTAAAACAACAGCAACAGGCTCGACCAACCTTTACCGCCGTGGCTGCTGCGGGTAATGGAGGAAGTTACAGTAGCAGTTTCGGGAATGGGTTCCCGGCTTCCGGTAATGGCTACGATGAATACCCGCATTCTGATGAGCCTAATTATAACGTTGCCGATACGGTAGACGATGATCCGGAAGGCCGTAAAATCAGTACGATCCGGAGTTTAAAAACGGGTTACGGTTTTATAAATTATCCGCCAAACAACCTGTTTTTTCATTATACAAGCCTTATAGATACTGATTTCAACGAATTACAGGTAGACGACGACGTTGAGTTTACTATTGGCCAGAACGCCGAAGGTAAAGATATTGCTGTTGATGTACGGATGCTGCGTCCCTGAGCATGAACAGGAAGCGCGTATTCGTTGATGATTTACCGGTTTTCCGCTGGCAGGCATTGACATGGGCCATAACCCGGCAAACGCGCGCAGACGCTTTCATAGCTTTTCTTACAAATAACGATATTTCTTACCCGAATGACCCGTTTCCGAACCGACTATTTGTTGGGGCGAAACGGGTCATTTCGCTATCGGGTAAAGACACATTTCAGGAATTATATGACGCTCATTGCGCCCGGCCCGGTTTTTTGGTTGGCTATTTCGGGTATGATGTAAAAAATGAGCTCGAAGCGCTAAACAGCCGTAATCCTGATCGGCTGGGATTCCCGAACACCCATTTTGTTGAGCCAGAATGGGTTATCGACTTTCTGGAGAATGAAGTAACCGTGTGGGGAGAAGGAGACGTAGATGCGCTTATGCAGGCGATTTCCCTTACTCATCCATCAGATCGACGGGGTAGTGCCGTGACTACGATAACGTGCCGTGTTACTCCCGAAGAATACCAGGCCAATGTCCGCCAGATACAACAGCATATTCTGGCCGGTGATGTCTATGAGTTAAATTATTGCATCGAATTTTTTGCCGAACACGTCGACATCGATCCCCTGACCGTGTACCAGGCGTTGAATGAGCGGTCGCCAATGCCATTTTCGAGCTTCCTCAAAATTGGTGATCGGTATGTGATGGGTGCTTCGCCAGAACGGTTTTTGAAGAAAGAAGGCCTGAAGATTCTATCTCAGCCAATAAAGGGCACAATTCGGCGTGGAAAGACACCGGCTGAAGACGCCCGGCTCCGTACTGAGTTATTGAGTTCGGAAAAAGAGCGGGCCGAAAATCTAATGATCGTTGATCTGGTTCGCAATGACCTTGCCCGGAGTGCCCAAACGGGTTCCGTGCGCGTAGACGAGCTCTTTGGGATATACGGTTTTCAGCAGGTGTATCAGATGATATCGACCGTTTCGGCAACGTTACGAGATACGATTACCTGGGCCGATGCGATTCGTCATGCTTTTCCGATGGGCAGTATGACCGGAGCACCTAAAATCCGGGCAATGGAATTGATCGACCAACTAGAGGTCAGTCGACGGGGTGTTTATTCGGGGACAATTGGTTTTATAACGCCCGATGGCGACTTTGACTTCAATGTTGTTATCCGTACGCTGCTTTATGACTCACAAAGTCAATATGCATCCTTCTCTGTCGGAAGCGCTATTACCTACGATGCTGACCCTAAGCAGGAATGGGAGGAGTGTCTATTAAAAGCGCGGGCTATCCGGGAAGTGCTGGAGCGATCTTTTCAGTAGGTACTACTCCGTCATCAGTCACATCATTAACGAAGGTCCCCAGGAATGAACCTTGCCAGTTGAAAACTGCATACCGTTTAAAATATAATTGCTCTTTCGGTGTGGAATTCATCCACTTTTCTAGTCTTGCTCTATAAGCGAAGCAACATTTTCTAATCAAATACGCTCATTATGAGCGAGGTCGACCGTTTGTTAAATTTACTACTATAAATTTAGTTAAAAAACGTTAACCTTGTAACCAGCTAGTTTGGTTTCGATTATTTTTGCTTCTGATACACCGATCACCCTTTACCTATTCGCGAATGAAAAACCTCTTCATGCTGGCTGTGCTATGCCTGTTTACGGCGGCACTTTATGCCCAGACTGGCTCCCCTCGATTTACGTTACAGGGGCGAGCCGTTGACACTGCCGCAGCTCCACTGGCTTCTTCTACGGTCATGTTGCTCAATCCTAAAGACTCGTCGCTGGTCAATTTTACCAGAACTGATGAAAAGGGAGCGTTCATATTCAAGAATCTGAAGGCTGGTAATTACGTTCTGAAAATTTCATTCGTCGGATTTATCCCGTACAACCAGGTTATCAAATCGGGCGGTGAAGCCCTGATTGATCTTGGACCTTTGAAGCTAAAGCCAATTACGAGAGAGCTGATGGAGGTTGTTGTCAGAACAGCTAAGGCTCCACTAACGATAAAGGGCGACACCATTGAGTATAACGCCAGTTCGTTCAAAGTGCCCCCCGGATCGACTGTTGAGGATTTGCTGCGTAAACTGCCCGGCGTACAGGTTGATCAGGACGGAAACATTCGTGCTCAGGGACAGGAAGTGAAGCGAGTAACCGTAGACGGAAAGAATTTCTTTGGCAATGACCCCAAACAGGCTACTAAAAACTTACAGGCCGAATCGATTTCAAAAGTGCAGGTCTTCAATGACAAAACAGAGCAGGCTAAATTAACCGGCGTTGACGATGGGAAGAAAGAAAAAACGGTTAATCTGGAACTGAAAGAAGAGTTTAAGAAAGGCGGTTTCGGAAAAGTAACGGCCAGTGCCGGACCTGCTTCCAATGATATACCGGCGCGGGGCGAAATCAAGGGAAGCTACAATAAATTCAATGCGAAAAATCAGTTTTCGCTGGTTGGACTGGGTAATAACACGAACCAGCAGGGATTGTCGTATAATGATTATCAGGATTTTAGAGGTAGTAATTCATATAACGGGAATCAAAATGCTGACTTTGGGTTTAGTGGGGGCAACTTCTTTTACTATTCCGATAGTGGCGACGAAGGCCTGGGCATTCCGGTAAGCGGTCGGCAGGGCACTGGTTTTTCTAATAACGTGGCTGGTGGAATCAACTATAATTATGATACGAAGAAAAAGAAATTCAGCAGTAGCTACTATTATAACCAGACACGGCTTGACTTGAGTGCCCTTCGAAATCAGACCTACTACCTGCCGCAGGGTCAATATCAGATCAATGAAACCAGTAACCAACTGAATTTTAACGGAAACCATCGGGTCAGTTTACGGTATGAGGCCCAGTTGGATTCGGTCAATACATTGGTTTTTATTAACAACAGCCGGTTAGGTAATGGGAACGCCAACCTCGACAGAATCCAGGATCTGGATCGTAATAACGGTGTAACGACTCAAAATACGACCAAAAATGCCAGTACACAGCGCCAGATTGCTTCGTCGAGCTCACTGATTTACCGGCTGAAAATGAAAAAGAAAGGGAGAAGTTTTGCGGCCAGTACTACTTACGAAATTAATACCAACGACGCCAATTTGAAACTGGACGCCAGCAATCAATTCTCACAACCAACAAGCGTCAACGAAACCTTACGGCTCATTCGGCAGGATCAGGGGACCAATAGCCACCGCAGCGAGTACAAAGCCAGCCTGCAATATGTGGAACCGTTTGCCAAAAAGTTTTTTTGGGAAACATTTTACAATTTTAGTCTACGCTATGACGAAGTTGACCGGGATGTGATTGACCGGGGCGAGAACAACAGCGATCGGGTCCGAAACGACTCATTGAGCCTGTATTATAAGAATAATTACATCTATAATCGCCTTGGAAGTAGTATTCGCTATACGTTTAAAGGACTGAATATATCGGGAGGACTGGCTGTGCAGCGATTTACATTGAATGGGCAATTTGCTCGTGATCAAACGTCTCCATTACTCGGGGAAATCAATCGGGTGTTCACTACGGTTATTCCGAACGTAAACCTGAATTATGATCTGAAAAATAACCGGTATCTCTACGGTGGCTATAATGTCAGCGTACAGATACCCACATCCCGCGATTTGCAACCCGTGACGAATAATAGTAACCCATTATTCATCAATAAGGGAAACCCGAATCTGTTGCCGCAGTTGGGGCATAACCTGAACATTGGGTTCAATTACTTTAATCCGGGTAGTTTCATTAATCTCTATATTGGCGTGAACGGCACCCAGTTTGTTAATCAGATTGTATATAGTCGAAATACAGATGCGCAAACGCTTATTACGACTATCCAGCCCGAAAATCTATCGGGCGGGCGTATGATTGGATCATACCTGGGTTTTGGTTTTCCGCTCAAAAAAACCAAAGCAACGCTTGACCTGAATGCGAACCTGAATTTTAGTACAAACCCAGCCACAATCAACAATGTAACGAATGAGACACGGGGTCAGAACTATGGCTTCGGAACCCGCCTTAGCCTGACGCCCACCGATTGGCTGACGTTCTACGGTAATGCCAATATCGGTATCAGCAATACCCGCTATTCGATTAACACAGGCCAGAATCAGGTCTTCCTGAACAATAATTTTGGCGGTGATCTGACGGTGAAGCTGCCCCATGATTTTTATATTAACACGACACTGAATTATCGGGTCAATAAAAATGATCTGCTCAATTTCGATCAGCGCATACCACTGCTAAATGCCTCGATTTATCACATTCTGGGTAAAGCCAAGCGAGCCGAAATCCGGCTGTCGTCGGTTGATTTGCTCAATCGGAACATCGCGATTACGGCCAATGCCAGCCAGAATTATGCGCAATATGAACGCACTCAGACGTTGGCCCGCTATTTTATGCTTGGCTTTACCTATAATATGCGTGGCGTTACAGCGAAGATGCGCCGGGATGGATTTTAATGGTTCGTTGTAGTTAATGGATTGGCTATCTTTTAGATATGAAAAAATTAATAATGTTTATTGTACTGCTGATGAGCGTATCGGCAGTAGCCCAGCAAACAGAAGGCGTTGTTACCTACGAACGGAAAACGTACTGGACAAAGATTTACTCCCGGATGACGTACCTGAGTCAGGAACAAAAAGACCGTATTGCTCAGACCTGGAAGAATGACGAGGAGAATAAGGAGAAAATGAAACTGACATTCAATCAGGATGCAAGCCTGTATACCTATGTCAACGAGATGGGAAGTACAGATGATGGTCGATATACATGGCGGAATCAGGAGTTACTTCTATACCGAAATTTCGCCAAAGAACAGAAAACCGACGTCGTAGAAATGCTGGGGAAGACCTACGTCATTGACGATTCACTACATACACCCGTTTGGAAAATAGGCAATCAGATCAAAGATATTGCCGGGTATATATGCATGAGGGCTGAATCAGAAGATCCCATTAAAAAGCAGAAAATTACGGCCTGGTTTGCGCAGGATATTCCCGTCTCGGCAGGTCCAGAGCGTTACAATGGTTTACCGGGGCTTATTCTAGAATTGAATCTGAACGATGGTGATGTTGTCATTGAAGCTACAAACGTGACGTTCAGAAAACTAACACCCGACGAACTGAAGCTGCCCAAGCTCAAGGGTAAGAAAATTAACGATGTCGCCTACGATGAGCTTATCCGCCAGCATATTGCCGAAAGTATGACCGCTCACCGCAATCCCTATTGGGCCATTCGGTATTGATAACTTTTTCGTAAAATAATAATGCTGAACGACCAGAAGCCATTGTTGAAGAGTTTATTCGGCAATGGCTTCCGGTCGTGTACGCAGGGCGGGTAATTCTATAGTAAACACTGACAGGCCAGGCTTTTATGGTTACGATAAGTGGCATGGGATGTTTCCAGACTTACCCGGCTTTTTCTGAAGAGACAGGTTCGTATAACATTCCCGTACAGAGACAATATTTTCGGCCAGTACGGGCCAGAATATCACAGTTTTTGCAAGATGAGCATTGATTCCAGAAGCGTTCATCCTGTGGTAATTCGCTAAAGGCCACAGGCCGAAATCCTAACTGGCTGTTGAGGTTCATAACAGCCTGGCCGGTCGTGATGCTAAACAGTTTAGCTTTTGGAAAAAGGCCACGACTTAAGCTAAAGAGCGCTCGTTTAATCTGCTGAGCAACCCCGTGTCGACGAAAATCGGGTGCCACAATGAGACCGGAATGAGAAACAAACTGTCCATTCTCCCAGACGTCTAGATAAGCAAATCCAGCCCATTGTCCGTTTTTCAACGTTGCAATAATTGCTTTTCCATCCAGCATTTTCTGCCGCAGATAGGAGGCAGAACGCCCGGCAATGCCCGTACCTCTTGCCTGAGCGCTTTCCGCTATTGTGCGGCAGATTGAATCGACGTGGATCAGGTGCACTTTTGATGCCACGGTAATCGTTATGTCCGTTTCCATACTAAGAGCCTTATAAAGCTGCTACTCGCCTGAACCTTATGGAAGACAGGTGTTGAGTTGACGATGATATTCAGTACGCAGGGCACGGGGTAATAAGTAATGAATTATGTCAGCTCGGGTATCGCGTTTATCCATCAACATAGCCAGCCGATAAATGTAGACCGAGCAAACTGCGTTACTGACCTGTTTGTCGCCGTCTTTCAGTAACTCTTCAGCAGCCAGCAAACATCGCTTCAGGGCTCTGAATTTATTCTGGTGCGCCAGAAGCGATGTTACCTCACATAGTTTATGTAAGATCGTATAGACGCTGGTCTCATTGGGTAAGACCATAAATTCCTGCCGGGCTTCCGGTATCCGATTGATCAATAGATTGAGCAAATCAGATTTACTAATGACATCATTCATAGCAATGATTATTAACGTACTGCCAACCTATGCTAATAATTCCGTGCCATGATTATAAGTGAGTATTTATGTTGCTGTATTTCAATTAATTAACAAAAAGTTGCTATGCCAGGCGGGCAGCTAAAACCTATCATTTTGATAAGATGCTCTGTCAAAATAATAGTGACCAGCTCACAACCTGTGCACGTATTTGTCGGTAAAGTGGGTTGATTCAGCTATCAATGCCATGTTTTAATTAGTAGGTATCAGTCTGGAAAATAATCTGACTGAACTAGTCAGAACGATGCAGTAAACGAATAGATATGAAGCTCCTGATTATAACCGCTCAATAGTTTGATAATGCAAGTATGAAAAACAAAAGATAAAGAATAAATAATTGACGATTAATGATTTTGGTTGTACTTTGTTTTGTGTATTTTGAATTTATATACTTTAAATTGCGTCGATAATCTTCCTCTTTTATGTTGGCCGCCCGTGGTTTCTGGCTTAAGTTTTCGGAGACTCTTTGCCTGCTTCTGGTACTGATCGGGATAATGCAGGTGTCGGAGGTTACCTCACGCTGGCAGTTTGAGGTAACCTCCGACTGGGCTAAACTGTGGCTTGCTCTGGCTGGCGTGCTGCTGATTAGCTTTCTTATTGCCTTTAGCTGGCAGCGCAGCGGCAAGGGTGAGAAGCTGCATGGACTGTTTCAGACGATCATTGCGTTTTACGTTGCCTATGCAATTACAGGCTATGGAGCCGCTAAAATTCTGAAAACCCAGTTTCAGCCGCCTAACTACATTCTTGAAACACCCATTGGTGACCTCAACGGTTTCTGGCTGACCTGGACCTATTACGGTTACTCGCAAACGATGGCCTACATTCTGGGCTGGACTCAGATTATAGGGTGCATTCTGTTACTCTTCCGACAAACGCGGCTGATCGGCGTATTTGTCTTGCTCCCCGTAATGGTCAACATTGATCTGATTGACCATTTTTATGAAATCTCTCCACTGGCTTATTACAACGCCCTTCACTATACATTCCTGCTGTTTTTTCTGCTCTTTCTGGATTATGACAGGCTTAGGCTGGCGTTCCTGTCGTATCAGGAAAAAGTGAGTCTAAATGGCCGGACCGTTCTGCTGAATGTCATACGGGTTTTGGTGATTGGGTTTGCGTTCTGGCGCATTGGTGCCCTGCGTGATGGCTTCCAGCCTAAAACGAAATTAAATGGGGTCTGGAAAATCGAAAGCATTGCCCGAAATGACCAAGTCGTTGTGCCATCGGCTTATCAGGATTCGGTCTGGTCGAAAGTGTATTTTGAATGGCGGTACGGCTGCCTATTCAAATACCATCCCGACAAGTTTCAAAAGCGGGATTTGCGGGGCAATTACAAGATCGACGAAACCGCTAAAATCATTCGCATCGGCTTCCCAAACGAAAAGGGAGATTCGGCTGATTCGATGCGGGTTAATTATACATTTCTCAACGATAGCACGCTGACCATGCAAGGACGATATAAAGCAGACTCGCTGGCGCTAAAGCTGCGAAAACTGATCTGATTAGTGAATTTTTGGGAATTTCCTGCCCGTAAATTTATACCCACTCGTTACCTGCAATTTGTTATTTCTCTATGCGTCAACTCTATTTACTTCTTTTTGTCTGTATATCATTTGTGGCTGCTGGACAAACTACACCGCCCACCGCTACACCAACCCCTGCCGCTCCCGATTTAAACGAACGCGTTCGGCAACTGGAAGAGAATCTACGTTATTCAGATCAGGTATTGAATAAGAATATTGACGACCTGCTCTGGTATCAAAAACTTGGCGATGTTGCGATTATCGATAAAGTACGCTATACCAGCAAACCCCCGCATGTAATCAAAAATCCGACAGGTCAGGGTGCCAGCAATCCGGTCATTATTCCGGCTTATACGTTTATTCCCAAAAAGTACGCAACGTCTAAGAAACTGCCCTTACTGGTTTTCGTTCACGATGGGGTTCATGGTGATTTTGGTACTTTATATGCCCATGTTGTGCGGGAGTTACTGGATCAGGGCTACCTGATCGTTGCGCCTGAATACCGGGGTAGCGTTGGTTATGGCGGTGGATTTTACAACCAGATCGACTACGGTGACTACGAAAACGACGATGTGCTGGCCGGAAAACGATGGGCAGTTGAAAACATGCCGCAGGTAGACGCCGACCGCGTTGGTATTATTGGCTGGAGCCACGGCGGAATGATTTCGCTCATGAATATTTTCGATCATCCCGAAGATTATAAAGTGGCCTATGCCGGTGTGCCCGTCAGCGACATCATTGCCCGGCTTGGCTATAAACCGCAGCAGTATCGGACGATCTTCTCAGCTGCGACTCACATTGGTAAAGATCCTTCCGACAATGTAGCCGAATATCGTCGCCGGTCGCCGGTCTGGAACGCACAGAAGCTCAAAACACCCCTGCTGATTCATACCAATACCAACGACGAAGATGTGAATGTGCTGGAAGTCGAATCGCTGATCAATGCCCTGAAAGCCCACGAAAAAAAGTTCGAATACAAAATTTATCAGGATGCACCGGGTGGACATAGTTTCAACCGACTCGATACGAAACTGGCTCGCGAATCGCGCGAAGAGATTTATAAATTTCTCACTCGCTATCTGAATCCGCCAGCTGGTGTGAAATAAAACTACTGCCTGATTAACTAGTTTGTAGTCAGCTAATTAATTGAGTACTATCTCTTCTTGCAGACAGCATCCAGCTGCCTGATACGAATTTATTGCCTTCCTTTTTTTACTGCTAACTCACTATGCTTATGAAGACCTGTTTTGAGTTTGCCAAGTTGCTGCTGTTTTTTGCGTTGATCCTGTCGGGAGCCACTTCGGCTCTGGCCCAGCCTGATTCGTTGCGGATCACCGTCACAGAAGGTACCAACATGTCGGCTGCGCTTTCGCCCAATGGACAGTCCATTGTTGTTGATCTTCAGGGTACTATCTGGCTGATGCCTGCCAAAGGTGGAACAGCTCGTGCCTTGACCGATTTTCGGGATGATGCCCGGCAGCCTGCGTGGTCGCCGGATAGTAAACGTATTGTTTACTCGTCGTTTCGCGATGGAACGTTCCATATCTACAGCGTCAAACCCGATGGTTCAGACTTGCAGAAACACACAAAGGGGGAATTTGATAACCGTGAACCATCCTATTCGCCGGATGGTAGTAAGTTGATTTTTTCGTCAGATCACGGTGGTAATTACAACGTGTTTGAACTGACACTCAAAACCGGAGAACTCAAACAACTCACCGACAATGCAGGCAACGAATATGCACCATCCTACTCGTCGGACGGCAAACGGATTGCCTACGTAGCTACCCGCCCCGATGCATCAGGACTTTATGTCTGGGAGGGTGGTAAGGAAACACTGGCCTGGAAAACAGCCGCTACACTCGGGCCACCAGCCTGGTCACTGAACGGACAGTCACTCATTGTGCAGACGGCTGAAACTGGCAAAACCGCATTGATTGTTAAAGACCTGAAACCCGATAGTGAACCGAAAGTCATCTCGGCCACTGGCGAAGATGTATTTCCTTTCCGACCTTCGGTAGCAACGGACGGTTCTATCTGGTACACAGCCGATGGTGGCATTAAACACAAAACGGCTGATTTCGCCCGTACCGACAAGGTCACCTGGCAGGCAACGCTGGCATTACAGCGCAAGCCTTATACCCGCAAAACGTACCTGCTCGATAACGCGAAGCCACGACCTGTTAAAGGCATCCGGGCTCCGGTAGTCTCGCCCGACGGGAAGTCCATTGCGTTTTCGGCACTTGGCGATCTGTACTGGCTGGATATTGGTAATCCTACGCCTAAAAAGCTAACGGACGATGCCTTCATTGAGGCTGATCCAACATTCTCGCCCGATGGCCGATTTCTGGTGTTTGTGTCCGATCGTTCTGGTAGTATCAATCTGTGGGCCAGAGATTTGAAAACTGGTCAGGATCGCCAGTTGACCAACGGAACGGAAGAAATTAGTACGCCCGTATTCTCACCCGATAGCAAACACATTGCCTTTTTTATGCTCGACCGGGCTGCCTTTGGTCGGAGTGTGTTGCATACGCTTGATGTGCCGCCATCGGAAGATCAGCCTACACCTGTGCCCAAAAAGATTCACGACGCGTTGTTTGGCCCCGGTGTGCCAAGCTGGTCGCCCGATGGGAAACAGATTGCCGTTTCTGCACTGGATGTCTATTCCAGCCGTTTTCGGGAGGGATTAAACCAGTTTTTGGTTATCCCCAGTGGAGGCAGTGGTAGCGCACTCGAACTGAAACCTGATTCATCGGGGCAAACCATCAGTTTCCGTGGTCGCAGTGGTCCTGCCTGGTCGCCGGATGGTCACTGGATGGCTTACGTGCTCGATGGTGTGTTGTGGACATTGCCGGTCACTGCCGATGGAAAACAGACCGGATCGCCTGTTCAACGGACAAAGACGCTGGCTGATAACATGAGTTGGACCGCCGACTCGAAGACATTGGTTTATCTGGCAGTCGATACGTTGAAGCAACTGGATATTACCACCAATCGGGTTAGCATCATTCCGCTAAATTTCACGTATCAGGCGAAATTGCCTACTGATCAGACCATTATTCATGCCGGAAAGCTGTTCGATGGAAAAACCAATGCGTACCGTGAAAACGTTGACATTGTATTGAAAGGAAGTCGTATTCAGGCAATTGAGCCGCATAAAGCCGGGCGAACGGGCAAACTGATCGATGCGTCTAAGCTGACGGTTATGCCCGGTCTCTGGGAAATGCATACGCACCAGAGTATTCTGGCGGGGGAAAAGCAAGGGCGTATCTGGCTCAGTCACGGCATTACGAGCATTCGCGAAACGGGCGCCGATCCGTATGATGCACTCGAACGGCGCGAAGCCTGGGATGCGGGTATCCGGCCGGGGCCGCGCTCGTTTTATACCGGAACACTCAATGAAGGCTACCGGCTTTATTACGGTCTGGCGACCAGTATCCGCAGTGAGGCACAATTGCGCATGGAACTCGACCGGGCCAAACGGCTTGACTATGATCTCCTGAAGTGCTATGTTCGACTCCCTGACCGGTTACAGCAATTGGCCGCCGATCTGGCGCATCAGATTGGCATTCCTGTAACGTCGCATGAGCTGTATCCGGCCGTAAAATACAACATCGATGGAGTCGAACATTCATCGGCTACAAGCCGCCGGGGGTTCTCGCCTAAACTCACGTCTACCAATCACATCTATGGCGATGTACTGAACCTGATTGCTAAATCGGGGATGAACATGACCCCAACAACAAGTTTGCAGGGTGGCTTCGGCTACCAGACCCGACGCGATACGGCCCTGTTCAGCTATGCGCCATACATGCATTTCTATGATGAGAAATACCGGACCAATATGATGGCCCAGCAACAGACCATGCGTCGGATGATGCCCGGCGCAGTCGAAAATTTCAAGACACTGGCCGGAAATGTGAAGAAGTTCATTGCTGCCGGTGGTCGTGTAACACCGGGAACGGATTCGCCCCTGATTCCGTATGGACTGAGCTTACAGATCGAGCTACAGAACTGGGTTGAGGGTGGCGTGACACCGTTCGAGACGTTGCGGGGAGCCACACTCTGGTCGGCGGAAGCAGCTGGTGTAGGTAAGGATGTTGGCAGCATTGAAGTGGGTAAAATCGCCGATCTAATTGCCGTTGATGGCGACCCACTCACCAAAATCCGGGATACCATGAACGTGAAATACACGATCAAAAATGGGCAGGTCTGGACACTGGCAGAGTTGTTGAAATAAGTAGTACCGTTGTTGATAAGCCGGGCGGTGAATACGAAATGCGATGTGCATATTTGTATTCACCGCCCGGTTTTGTTTTGGTACGTTCGCTATGATCTTGACAGACAATGCAATGAAAATTAGTGTCGCGCAGACTAGACAAATCAAAGGAAATATTTCCGGTAATATCAAGAGACACAAACAGTTAATTGACCTTGCTACTTCGTGTAAGGCAACGGTAATTTTCTTCCCGGAGCTTTCTTTGACCAGTTATGAACCTGAATTAGCCAAAGAGTTAGCGATAAATCAAGATGATAGAAGGCTTGATGACTTTCAGCAAATTAGCGATACAACTAAAATTACCATTGGACTTGGTGCTCCGACAAAAACGAAAACGGGCATTCAAATAAGCATGATCATTTTTCAGCCTGGAAAACCCAGGCAGACTTACTCAAAACAGCAGCTTCATTCCGACGAACTTCCCTATTTCGAAAATGGCAATCAACAAATTATGTTGACCGTCGAAAATGTCAGGATTGCACCTGCTATTTGCTATGAAAGTTTGCAGCCCGATCACGCTGACCAGGCCAGTAAACTTGGTGCAGACATTTACGTAGCGAGCGTTGCCAAATCACAAAATGGCGTGAATAAGGCCATGATCCATTATCCTGAAGTTGCCAGGAACTATTCAATGCCCGTATTAATGTCAAATTGTGTCGGGTTTTGCGATAATTTTATGAGTGTCGGCTTGAGTTCTGCTTGGACAAAACAAGGGCAATTAGCTGGGCAACTTGACGACAAAAATGAAGGTCTGCTAATTTTTGACACAGTAACGGAAGAAGTAACCAGACAGATACTATAAAAAACGACTACTCACAAATGACTTGCTATTGCCCAACCGTGAATTAGTTCCAGAACTCTACACCCGTCTCTCCCTATCCGCCAATTTGTCCCTTCGTTCGGGAACAATTACCTTAGTGTCTGACGCAGCATACTGATTGCTCGGTTTGCTGATTGCCTAGACCGATAACCCGAATGGAAACGATATTCACTACTGACCGTGTCCGGCCGTTGCTGACACAGGTCCGTGACTTTGTTCATAACGAACTGATTCCTCTTGAAGACGGTTTTTCGCATCACGCCCTTGGCGAATTGATCCCGATACTCGACCAGAAGCGGGATAAAGTCAAAGCCGCCGGACTCTGGGGGTTGCATCTCTCCAAAGAGGAGGCAGGGCATGGTCTGACGCTCTGCGAATTTGGGCAGATTAGCGAACAACTGGCTCATGCCCCATTCTTCGGGCATTATGTGTTCGGTTGCCAGGCTCCGGATATTGGCAATACCGAACTGCTTCACAAATTCGCATCGCCCGAACTAAAAGAGCGGTATTTAAAGCCGCTTATGGATGGCAAAATCCGAAGTTGTTTTTCCATGACCGAGCCTGAATTCGCGGGCTCAAATCCTACCCGACTGGCTACAATGGCCGATCGTGATGGCAACGACTATGTCATTAATGGGCGTAAATGGTTCACATCTTCGGCAGATGGAGCCACTTTTGCCATTGCCATGGTGGTTACGAACCCCGATGCCGTTCCACACCAGCGTGCGAGCATGATCATCGTGCCGACCGATACGCCGGGTTTCAAAATAGAGCGAAACATTCCCGTTTTTGGTGAAGCAGGACAAGGCTGGTTCAGTCACGCCGAGGTATCGTATACCGATTGTCGCGTACCCATCACCAACCTGATTGGGGGTGAAGGAATGGGTTTCAGGCTGGCGCAGGAACGACTCGGTCCCGGCCGGATTCATCATTGTATGCGCTGGATCGGCAATGCCGAAAAAGCGATGGATTTGATGTGTAAACGTGCAGCTTCCCGTGAAATCGAAGAGGGGATGATGCTGGGCGAGAAACAATTTATTCAGGATTTTATTGCCGAAAGCCGCGCCGAAATTGATGCCAGTCGCTTGTACGTACTCAATACTGCCCACATGATCGACACGGTTGGCGTTGCTGCTGTTCGCGATGCCGTTTCGGCCATCAAGTTTTACGTGGCCAACGCATTTCTGCGTGTGCTCGATCGCGCTATACAGGTGCACGGCGCTCTGGGCGTCACGGATGATACGGTTTTGGCGGCTATGTACCGTCATGAACGGGGCGCCCGCATCTGGGATGGAGCTGATGAAGTCCACAAGCAGAGTCTGGCGATAAGTATTTTAAAGAAATACGGGCTGGATGTTAAGCAGAAAGCCCGCGAATTGCAGGAGTTCCGCCGGATGATGACTGCTGAACAATTGTAGATTTTTGAGGGATTCGCGTTAATGGACTTACTCGCAAGGTTCAACCATCCTAAATCCAACATCCTCATTAATGATTACTCCCGATGCTCCGCGCTCTGTTCGTTCGGGCGAAGAACTTGATCTATCCGCTCTTAATACGTACCTACGCGAATACGCACCAGCTATGGGCGAGGTGGTGGAGGTTCGGCAATTTCCCGGTGGTTTTTCCAATCTGACCTATTCGCTTAAAACGGCCAGTAGTGAGTATGTGCTTCGTCGGCCACCGTTTGGCGCCAACATCAAAGGCGGTCATGATATGGGTCGCGAGTTTCGTGTATTGTCCTTATTGACAGGTCACTACGACCGGATTCCCAATCCGGTCGTTTATGGCGAAACCGACGACGTTTTGGGTGCCCCGTTCTACATCATGGAGCGCGTGCAGGGAATCATTCTTCGGGCGTCGATGGCGCCAATGCTGAATCTTGCTCCCGAACGCATGCGCCAGCTATCGGAATCATTAGTCGATAATCTGGTCGATATTCATGCGCTGGACATTCACCGTACCGGACTGATCCAGTTAGGGAAACCCGAAGGATACGTGCAACGTCAGGTTGAAGGCTGGCTCAAACGATACCATACTGCCCAGACCGACACGATCCCGGCAATGGATGCAGTAGGAGCGTGGTTGCCCAGGAACTATCCTGTCGAGCAAGTTCCGGCATTTTTACACAATGATTATAAGTATGATAACGTCCTGCTGGCTCCAGATGATGTTACGGGAGAACCAACAGCTCACATTCGGGGTGTATTAGACTGGGAAATGGCTACCGTTGGCGATCCGCTCATGGACTTAGGAGCAACACTGGCTTACTGGTCGGAAGTAACGGATAGCCCGGCTTATAAAAACTTCAATCTGACCTGGTTACCCGGTAATCTGACCCGGCAGGAAGTTGCTGAACGATATGCCCGGCGCAGTGGGCGTGACCTATCGAATATGCTGTTCTATTACGTGTTCGGTCTGTATAAAAATGCCGTGATCGCTCAGCAGATCTATGCTCGCTGGAAACAGGGTTACAGCAAAGATGAGCGATTCGGCAAAATCCTGCCGATGATTGTTGAACTGGCCAACAAAGCTGTTGGAGCCATTGACAGCGGTACAATTTGAGCAGTTGTTAATCCCGCCAGCCTTCGGGCTTATAGGGTGTTCGGCTATCGCTGGGCACGCAAAGGGCAGTTGGCGGCCGCTGTGGACCGCCTAAAACCCGAATGTTGGGGTAAGGATAAATGGGTTCTGGAATCGGTTGTCGCAACTTAAGGGAAAACAATTTAAATCCGGTATACCAAGAGAATAAACACTTAAATCATGAAGAGCTTTAAAACTATGAGGCATGCAAATGACTCAGAAAAAGCAGCCTCTCTATGTTGGATGGATATAACTGATGACCAACTGTCAGTTTTGAATAAAATCGTTTCCAGTAAGCGAATCCAAGATATTATGATTGATAGTTATGGATTCAGTTGGGGATCAGAAAAATCTCCTAGTTCAACAAATTTTTATTTTACAATTGCTTCTAAAAATGAAGTACCTCAAGAAGAGATTGATAAATTCATTCAATTCTTTGAACAAAGTGAATTTTAACTGAAAAAGTTAGAGACGCTCGCCTACTATTGAAATTTGAAGGTCAGACAAAAAGGCAAACAACTTCATGGCTACCAATAACCCTATTTGAAAAGATCGAGAAGAAGGGCAGATAGAACCTCAAAAAGTCCGACTACGAATAAGCGTGGAAAGCCAACTTGAGAAGACCCAGAAACTCCCTGATGGACTATTTGTGGAGTACAACCAGAAGCTGGCTTTAGCTATTCCCGCCAACCTTCGGGCTTATAGGGGGTTCGACTATCGCTGGGCACGCAAAGGGCAGTTGGCGGCCGCTGTGGACCGCCTAAAACCCGAATGTTGGGGTAAGGATAAATGGGTTCTGGAATCGGTTGTCGCAACCTAAGGGCGTAAAACAGTTCAGCATCTTTCTGCTTTGAGGGGCCCGCTGGATCGGTTTCGCCAAATGGTAATCCTTTCGCGTCTTTACGATCCAGCCAATAGCGAACAGTCGAGACACCCGAAGCGGTAAAATAACCCACAACGTGCTCGCCCGGATCACCTGCGTTCAGGATATTTCCGACCGGCGCAGAAGGCGGTGTGTCGGCTAGCCCGCCCGTTGATTGAGTTTGATCCTGAAAGAGTTTAAAATACGAATATGCTTTCGGCGTCAGGGCTAACTGGCGAATTTCGACCAGACACGCGGTGCTATCATAATAAGGGATTTGAGCCACTTTACGCCCCCGAATCTGACCTCCATTGCTAAACTGATCATCGAACACATTGATGGAGCTACTATAGAGAATTTCCCAACACTGGGTCCGACAGGGATAATCATAGACATAGAGGCCACTCGGAAAGGGAGGCTGGGCTGCTTCGTTGTAATTGATCGGCACGAAACAATCTTCGTACGTGTCATTCCCTGACACATAAAACAGGCGGTCTTTGTAGGTATGGGGAAGGATGTTATTAACCGCATAAACCCCCTGTTGACAGCTCCGGCACCAGCTTTGCTTTTCCCACAAAACCCATTCCCAACGGTAGTAGTTATGCTGGTTCGCCGGGTCATTAAAGCCGATAAAAAGATTGTGCCCCGCCCGGAATTGGCCTGCCAGCTGCAACTCGACAGGTAAACTCGTCAGACTGAATTGCGCCGATACGCTGTTGATTGGCGGAACGGCCTGCATAGTTTGCCGGGTAGATACGTAGCGAGTGCCGTCACTGAGCATAAACCGAAGTTGGTAACTATGATTGATCTGTCCCCGAAAGTCGCTTGGCAACTGATAGCTGCCATCTACGGTTTCGTGACAAGCGATTACCTGTACCGAATCCACAACTACTTCAACGGTAGCTTTGGTGATGGGAGTCGTACCAAAGCGCCCGGTAACAGGGTCGGCTTTCGATCGATTGAGCCGAATGATCTGAGGTTCTGGTAGATTCGTAATGGTGCCATCGACGACCAGCACATTAACTGATGCATTGATCATAATGTCTGCCGGATCTACGCAGGCCGCCAGCAAACCAACAACCAACAAGCCAATGCAAAAAAGAATATGCGGGAAACGCATGATTAGTTAAAGGAGTACAGGATTTTCGGATGGAACAGTGCCACGGTTTGCATCAAAGTTATCGATAACCGAGACACCACTCTCTGCGAAAATCATGATAGTAATTTAGTTGGATTTTTTTGATCGATAATAAGATAGGATCTAATCAATTAGAATTTGGAGATAGATCCTTTTATAGTAGGCCTTTCGTTACGAGCCGTGCCACGGTTATTAGGAACATCATCAGTAACCGTGGCACGGCTCGTAACGAAAGGCCTATATAAATAGCTTCAGACGTAGTTGCAATCATTCGTTTACTTTTCTTTTCATGAGCCGACTACTACCTGTTGTCATCCTGCTGATTTTATCTGTATCTGCTGTAAACGCTCAGGTTACCTATACGCTTTCCGGTATTGTTCGCGATTCGGCCAGCATGCAACCCGTGGTGCGGGCTGCGGTTGTGCTCGATTATGAGAAAAATACGACCGGTACCTACACTGACGATCGGGGTTATTTTTCGATAAAAGCCCGATCCGGGCAGCACATCGTCGTGGTTAGGAGCGTCGGGTACGTGCCTTTCCGTACAACTCTTTATCTGCGTGAAAATAAGACACTTGATGTCCGTTTGCCATCGGTATCCAGCCAGTTGGAAGAGGTCGTTGTTACGAGCAAAGGCTACGACCGAAATGTACGACAACCGCTTCTGGGCGTTAGCCAGATTTCTATTCCTGCCCTTAAAAAGATGCCCGCAGCGCTAGGTGAAGTCGATATTTTACGTAGTCTGCAAATGCTCCCCGGTGTAACCAGCGTAGGCGAAGCGGCCAATGGGGTCAACATTCGGGGTGGCACGACTGATCAGAATCTGATCCTCCTCGACGATACGCCCATTTTCAATCCGACCCATATGTTCGGGCTGTTTTCGGTTTTTCCGCCCGATGCTGTCGGTGGGCTTGATCTGTACAAAGGTAATGTACCCGCCCGCTACGGCGGACGGGCAGCCTCGGTGCTCGACATTAGTCTGCGTAATCCTGACCTGAACCAGTTTAAGCTTAGCGGTGGTGTTAGTCTGGTCTCCAATCGGCTGACGGTTGAGACGCCCATAATCAAAGGCAAACTGGCCCTGATGGTGTCAGGCCGCGGAGCATTTAACGACTTTCTGCTGCGGCTCGTCTCGCCCCGACTGGAAAATATTCGGGCTAAGTTCGGTGATGGTACGGCCAAACTATTTTGGCGGGTAAATGACCGCAATACCATTACGGCTATGGGGTACTATAGTCAGGATTTGTTCCAGACCAATTTGCTGGGCAGTCTGGCCAATGTGAACTCGACCGCTACACAATACGCCCAGCAAACGACTAATGGAATGGTGCGCTGGTTTCATGAATTCAATCCCCGGCTGAATCTGCAAACGACGGCGTTGGTGTCTCAATACATTCCTGAAATTTTATCCATTGAAGATAGCACCAACAACAAAGTCGTGCTGAAGCAATCGCTGCTGCAGCGCCAGATTAAGTCAAACCTGAATTATCAACTGGCCAATCAGAAGCTGGAGGTGGGCATTAGTGGCATCCAGTATCGACTTAACCCCGGCGAATTGATACCCAATAGTAGCCCGGCAGTGAACTATCAGAAAACCCCAAATGAAAACGCACTGGAACTAGCCATCCATGCCGAAGATGAGATCAGTGTATCAGATCGGCTGGCTGTATCGGTTGGGTTACGCTATTCGCACTTTTTGAACCTGGGGCCGTCTGTTGTCCGTCGGTATGCCGGTGGCGAATCGGTCGATGCCACAACGGTGGTCGATTCGGTTCGTTACGGAGCTGGTCAGGTGACCAGTCAATATGGCGGTTTGGAACCTCGCTTAGGCTTACGTTATTCGCTGACGCCCAATGCCTCTATTAAAGTGGGCTATAATCTGATGCGGCAGTATTTACAGGTGATTACGAATACAACGACCCCGTTGCCAACTGTTCGCTGGAAAACGTCCGACGCTCATATTCAGCCTCAGGTGAGCCAGCTCTGGTCGGCCGGTTATTTTCAGAATTTCAAGAACAATATCTTTGAGCTATCGACAGAGGTCTACTGGCGGAGTACGCAGCATGTGCTGGATTACAAGCCAGGCGCTGACTTTCTGCTACAACCCTATCCCGAAACGCAGTTATTACCTGGACACAGCAAAGCGTACGGGCTGGAGTTGATGATTGCCCGGAAAAAAGGAGAACTGACAGGCTGGATCAATTATACATTTTCGCGAACGCTGAATCAGGTCAATCAAGGGGTTGATTTTCAGCAGCAGATCAATAATGGTGACTGGTATCGCGCCAATTATGATCGTCCTCACAGTTTGAACATGAGCCTGACGATCAATCAGGGTAAACACCACAGTTTTTCGTTTAACTTCGCCTATAGTACAGGACGACCTTATACAGCACCCGAAGGGTTTATTCGCTATCAGGGTCGCACCTATCCGTATTATGACGAGCGTAACCAGTATCGCTTACCTGACTATCACCGCCTGGATTTTGCTTGGAACATTTACAATCCCAGCATGAAAAACCGGCGCTGGCAGAGCCACTGGACGTTTACCGTGTATAACCTGTATGGTCGGAAGAATGTGTATTCGATTTTCTATCGTACAGAAGGCCAGGGCACGAATCCGTATCGGCTAAGCATTTTCGGAGCACCAATCCCCAGTTTGACCTACAATTTTGAGTTTAAATAAGTGGATCTCCTTCAACTACATTCCGAAAAGCAGTTAAGCGCCTGATCGGTGTTTATCCTTAATGCGGCAATTAAAACGAGTTGCTATTCGCGCAGCAAGGTATTCATGTCGGCAATCAGTTTATCGACATCCAGCGGCAATGTTCCATTATAAAAACCCCTGATCCGGCGGTTCTGATCGACCAGAATCAGGTGCTCGGTATGCAGAAACTCTGTTGAATCTTTGCTAAAGCCGATCGCTTCTTCGGCAAAATAAGAGCGCCGGGCCAGCTCATATAGTTTGCCGCGTTCGCCAGTCAATAGATGCCATTTGGTCGAAATAATGCCCTTATTGGCTGCATACTGGCGAAGCCGGGGAATCGAATCGAGCCAGGGCGTAACGCTGAATGATACGAGAGCGACTTTCGGTTCATGCAGAAAGGTGTCCTGAACGGCTTTTAGCAAATTGGTCATCTTTGGGCAGATACTGGGGCAGGCCGTAAAAAAGAAATTCGCTACATAAATCTTATTCGCAATGGAGTCTTGCGTAAACAGCCTGTTCGTCTGGTCGTAGAAGGCGAAATCGGCGATGCGATGCGTAATTTTCTGCTGAATATCAATCGGGTTGGTTAGCCAAACCGGCGTAAAGTCAGGTGTGTTGTAGTACGGAACTGGCTCCGAAACCAACGCCTGCTGGCGATCAGCTGTTTCGTCCGACTGGCGGCACCCGATCAGGCCTGCCAGTAAAAATAACAGGCTATTAATGCGAAACAGCAATTGAATCCCAGACATTGACGCAGTTTTTAACACCCGTAAATCCATAATTCCGGCCATTGCGAGCCACGTAATTTGCCTTCAGATTACCTTCGGCAAACCACATCTTTTGCGGGCCGCTTTCCTGCCCGTCCTGATAATACTTATCCTGAGCGGGTTGGCCGCTTTGATACCATTCCTGACAGCGACCTTCATAGCTATCGTTTCGAAAATGATAGACGAACGCCGGTTTTCCCGATTCGAACCAGCCGCGTTGCTCGCCTTCCTGCCAGCCATTCTGGTAGTGCCGGATTTCTTTTTGCCGTTGATCGGCATACCAATATCGATGCAAACCTTCTGCTTTCCCCTCATAGAAGGCACCGACGAACGAAGTATCTCCATCTGGCCAGAGTTGGTATTGCCAGCCGCTGAAGGGTTTACCATTTAGCCATAACTGGCCCTCATGCCGCTGCCAGCCCGGCAGGTTTGCTGATATAAATTGAGCCGGAATCGTACGATCTCGCGAGCTACAACCGAACAGGCTCAGTAACAAACCTACAACCAATAAGGTATTATTGAGTAACCGTTCCTGCCTTGCCATAAAAGCCGCTGCCGTTGAGATAGGGATCTTCGGCGGTGATGTGATAGTGATAAATGCCATTGGGGTAATCAGCAGTGGCGTGGGTATGGCCATGATAGCTGTCAAGATCAGCGTTTGTGACGGTTTTGCCGTTTTCCTGAGGGCCATAAACCGGAAACCCATCCAGAAGGAAGCCGAGCAGCGCATCTTTACCTTTGTTCTTTGTGAGGTAGGTCGGCTCGACGTGGTAGTGATATTGCCCCTGCTGTTGTGGATGCCCACCATATTGATCGAATCCGTTGATTTCATTGGTAAGGGCCGCTCTCATGGCCGCGTATTGATTAAAAAATGCCACGCCATTTACTGCCACGCCGATCGAACCCAGTGGTGTTGCTGCATGAGAAGCATCTATCTGAGGGTTCATCGGTATTTTAAAGGTCAGGCTGAACTCGCTGATGGTATTTGGATTGGCCCCGAATTTGGTGTTCGTTCCATTGTAGACTTCGTAAAGGCTGCTTTCCCACTGCGTGCCTTTGTAATACGGGCTCTTGTGATCGGGTCGCCCCTTTGTTTTAATCACAATGTTTGTTCCTTCCACATAAATCTCCATGGCTCCGTAAATCTTTTTGTACACATCCGGCACTCCCGTGCCAACAGCTACGGTGCTAGTGGTCGTTCCTGTTGCGGTTGTCGAACTTGTCGCTCCTGTTGTTGTAGTGGGCGTAATCGTGTTGTCGCTTTTCTGGCAGGCAACAACTGTTATCAGGCCAAGTAGAAGGGCCAATCCGCCCGAAGCGGTGATTAGTCGTAATTGATTCATACGATTGGTGATCATTTGCTGCTTAGACGACATCACCGAATCGATTCCTACGGCCGCGATGGAAAATTTTCTGGCGGGCCTTCCGGGCGAACTTCTCGCGGACCATCACCGTTTGGTCGTGGTGGGCGTTGGCGTCTGCCGAACAAGTGAGCCAGATCATCTACCAGTTTCGTAAAATAGGCTTGCTGGTCGGGTCGGCACAAGGCTTTTATTTGCTGGAAATGCGCAAAATTAAGTTTGGCTATTGACCGCTGATTGTCGGCAATCTGCTTGCTAAGGGTATTTGCTCGTGCTGAATCGGGTTGAGCAGATGCCAGTAATCCATAATAAGCGCGGAATAATTGAACCGACTCCTGATTCAGAATCCGCGTTTGCCGTTGGTGCTCCTGAACCAGCTGACGGTATTGCTGTTGCTGTTGCGTATCAAAATGCAGCCGCTCAATAATGAGCCTTGCCGGACCATCGCCTTCGGGTGGTGGCCCTTGAGAAAGGGAAGATGACTGATCGGGCTTGAGCCATACAAAACTTATCGTAAGCAGATTAAGTAGAAGTAATCCAATAACAGCAAAGGTTAGTAGTTGTGTCCGCTCCATAGGTTATAAGGTTGGTTGGCGGTCGGGTCGAGTTGCATATCCGTTATGACCGCATTTAACCCGGCGTTATCGTCAAAAGCTTTTTCTGACAGCCGACTTGTTGCCCGCCAGTTAAGTAGCAGCAAGAGGGTAAATGAGGCAATGGTCAGCCATACCGTCCGGGTCGGTACATAGTCAACTGACGTGGCCAGGCGATTCCGGATTCTGGTGTACAGAAATGGGCCCGGTTCTGCCCGTTCAATCCCATCAGCACTAGCCAGTATATCGTTGATCCATTTCTTTTTTTTAGGTTCCATACAAAGGTCAGACGACAAATCGATTTGATTCCTACGGCTTATGTAGGGTTTTATAAAAACCAGCCAAGTGTTTTTTTAGATTTTCGGTAGCCCGCTGCAACAGCGACTCTACGGCGCCAACACTAACAGCCATAACGCTGGCTGCTTCAGTATTACTCAATCCTTCAATTCTTGTTAGAATATAGGCCGTTTTTTGTTTGTCGGGAAGTTTATCGATCGTCTTAAACAACTTGGCCGCATTCTCCTGATTTTCGAGAGCAATACCCGGATGGAAAAAATCAGTGGGATGGTGTAACACCTCGCCTGTGCTACGATCGAATAAACTGGTAAAAAAGGCAAAGCGCTTTTGGCGCTTTTTCTGCTTCAGAAAATCGAGCGATTTATTCACCGTAATCCGATAAAGCCAGGTTGTAATCGTGGCATCACCTTTAAATGCCCCAATCGCCTGAAACACCTCGACAAACACATCCTGCGTAATTTCTTCGGCATCTTCACGAGTGTGCACATAGCTAAGAGCCGTATTGAAAACACGACTTTTGGTGGCTTCGTAAAGTTGCCGGAAAGCCGATTCGCTGCCTTGCCGGATGGGTTCGATCAGTACTGACAGGTCGGGCGAGGTGGGCATTCGGGCATCATATTCCCAGCGCTTTCAGGATTTTCTCCGCGTCAAATTTTTCAATAGAGGGAAAATAGAGTTGGTAGGCTTCGCGCTGGAGTTTGGTGGCATACGTACGATGGAAAAAATACCGCCCGTATTTAATGACGTAATTTAAGATGAAAAAGCGATAGGCTTCGGGCAGGAAGCGTATTTCATTCTCTGTCAGCGGATAAACCTTATGATACTCTTGCAAAAACAGCATGAAGCGGTCTTCCATCAGTGGACCTATGACGTAGCTGAACACGGTTCGATCACCGACGTTGGAAACGACCCGGCTGAAGAAATAAAAATCCATCACTCGATAGCTGATCCGAAACCAGTCGTAATCCCAGCGGGAATATAGCTCAAGGTTGTCGGTTACCGAGAAATTGCCGATGTTCCAGTCTACAAAAACAGGCATGGTTTCAACCGTTTTGGCAACCAGTTTCTGCCGGTTTTCCAGAAAGAGATTACATTGTCGTTTTAGTTCGTCGACATGCATCCGATGCTCATACTGGCCAGCCTCCGTTTCCAGCAAATCAAGTAAGTCCCAAACATCGGAACGTAACGTTTTCGACGAGTTGGGCAGAACCGTACTTACGCGGGAACAGGCTTTGTGAAACTTGGCGATCTGATTACCAAGCTTTCGGATATGGTGTTCTTCCAGCCGCCGGGGTAACTTATATTGGCTTCGGATCGGATTATAAAACACAACCCATGCATCCACAAAACCATCTTTATGCCGGTAAGTATAAACCTGACCATCACGTACCAGCGATTTGGCCAGTACATTCTCAAAAGGATAGAGTAGATTATTGGAGAGAGCGTGGATAATGCGGTGATCTTCTACAAAGTGTTCATACTTGCCAAAGTAGGAGAGTTTGGCAATGATACTGTCGCCATCTTCAAACGTAACTTTGAAAACGTGATTTGTAGAAACCTTGGCACTTATGTCCGTAATGGTATCAATCTGTACCGACGGATCGAAGCTGGCCCAAGCTTTTTTAATAATTGTGGGGTAATCGACTAGACGCATGAAAAGTTTTCACCGGGCTGCCGGTGCAATTTTCAGTTCATGATTTTCACTTGTTCGTAGATTAATAGGTGACTATTAACCGTGAACTGAAAACCATGAACTGAAACCAGTTAAATAATTTCGAAATATCGTTTTAATTCCCAATCACTGACCTGGCTGACATATTGCCGCCACTCCCAGTCGCGTGTACGGGTGAAATGGTCAACAAATTCAGGACCAAACAGTTCAGATGCAATGGGTGAATTTGCCATAGCTCGGGTGGCTTCTGATAAATTAGCCGGTAGAACACCGTGTTTTTTATCGGCGTATCCATTGCCCACGGAGGCTGGTATGTCGAGCGTTAGTTGATGCCGGATACCGTATAAACCAGAAGCCAATGCTGCTGCTATGGCCAGATACGGGTTTGAGTCAGAGCCCGAAACCCGGTGTTCAACGCGGGTATAGGCCTCTGTTCGGTTCAGCACCCGCAGTGCCGTTGTCCGGTTATCGACCGACCAGGTTACTGTTGTTGGTGCCCAGGCACCTTCTACCAGCCGTTTATAGCTGTTTATGGTCGGTGCAAACATGGGTGTTATGTGTGGCAGACAATGCAACTGGCCAGCAATGAACTGACGCATCAGCTCGCTCATGCAGTTTGGCTGGGCCGGATCGTAGAACAGATTTTTGGTTTGTTCCGGATTCCAGAGACTTTGGTGGATGTGGCCGCTGCAACCGGGTAGATCGGCATTCCATTTGGCCATGAACGTAGCAACAAGCTCGTGTCGATAAGCAATTTCCCGAACGGCTGTTTTGAATAAAATAGCTTTATCGGCCGCTTTGAGAACTTCATCGTGCATGATAGCCGCTTCGTATACGCCCGGTCCGGTTTCCGTATGGAGCCCTTCGAGCGGTATATCGAACTCGCCCAGCAGATCGAACAGGTCATGATAAAAAGCACTTTCGAGTGAAGGCCTCAGGATCGAATAGCCAAACATGCCCGGCGTTAGTGGTTCTAAATTCCGGAAATCTTTTTGTTGCAGGCTCTGCGGAGTTTCCCGAAAGTTAAACCACTCAAATTCTTGTGAATATTCGGCATGAAAGCCCATTTTACGGCAATCGTGAGCAATCCGTTTCAGTAACGATCGAGGGCAGGCCGCTAAATCGCTATCCGGTTTGCCGTTGCCATCGGCACTAAAGTCGGCCAGAAAAAATGGGATTCCATCCTCCCAGGGAACCTGCCGGAACGTAGCCAGATCGAGCCGGACCGGAGCGTCAGGATAGCCAGAATGCCAGCCGGTTGTGCGTCCGTTGTCGTAGGGCGTATCGGATGAATCCCAGCCCCAGACAACATCACAAAATCCGTAACCATCAGCCAGCCCATCCAGAAATTTTTGTCGGCCAATGATTTTGCCCCGAAGTACACCGTCGATGTCGGCAAAGGCGAATTTGATTTTTTTTATATCGTTTTGTTCGATGAAGGAAATAATGTCTTGCTGATTCATGGCGTGTTGTCAATGGCAATGAGCAACTCAAATGGCGCTGCCGGGGCGCGTAAGGTAGCAAAATCTATTAAGTTATTGGTTAACCAATTCTAATGCCATATTGGGTAATAACATTGTTGGGTGTAGCGATGCAAACTTATGTAGGGGTTATCAAACAGGTTGTTATATAGCATTTTAGGCATGAATAGTCGCGAAAGAAATGAAGAACAAGAAAAAACTAAACGTATAGGTCTGATTTTTATAAAGGCCCCTGAAGCTCATAAGGCAGTGCGATTTATAAAAACTGAGCCGGTTACACAAACGCAAATTGTTCTTCCGGATCGGTTGCAGTGCCACGGTTAAATCGAGCTTAACCTAAAACCGTGGCACTGCAACTGCTCTGGAACTAACCTCTGAAACATAAACAGGCTGCCTATTTTTATAAGCAGCCTGTCTTAAAAGGAATGAATATCTACATTGATAAAATGCGTACGGATTACAGCAGCAAACCGGCGAGCGTTGCCGACATATAACTTGCCAGTGTACCACAGATCAAGGCTTTGAAGCCAATTCTGGCCAGATCACCCCGGCGCGACGGAGCTAATTCGCCAATGCCGCCTACCTGAATGGCAATTGAGCTGAAATTGGCAAATCCACAAAGAGCAAAACTCACAATAGCGATTGTTTTAGGCTCAAGTGTCTGTTTAATTTTCACCAAATCCAGATAAGCGACGAATTCATTAACCACCATTTTAGTGCCCATTAATGATCCTGCCGCCACAATGTCCTTATTCGGAACACCCATTGCCCAGGCAAATAGGGAAAATACTTTACCTAGTAGAAGATTTAAGCTCAGGTTGTCCATGCTGAAAATATAGAAACCTATCCGGAATAAAATGCTGTCTATCAGGGCGATCAGGGCAATAAAGCCAATTAGCATGGCAATGACGTTGAAGCCCACCTTTAGTCCTTCACTGGCTCCGGCAGCAATGGCATCGAGCAGGTTCGCATGCGTTTTTTTGATTTCGACCTTTACGGTTCCCTGCGTTTCCGATACCTGCGTTTCGGGCATCACGATCTTACTGATTACCAAAGCGCCTGGCGCAGCCATAATGCTGGCTGCCAACAGATAAGGGGCCGGAACACCAAGCGAAATATAAACGGCCAGCACACCACCTGCAATACAGGCAAACGAGCCTGTCATGGAAGCCAGTAGTTCAGAATTGGTCATTCCGTTCAGGTACGGCTTGATCATGATTTGAGCTTCAACCTGACCGACAAATGTACTGGCCACGTTCGATAACGCTTCGGCTCCACTAACGCCCATGAGCCACTTCATGGCTTTAGCCATTACAGCCACAATGCGCTGCATAATGCCTAAATGATAGAAAATATTGACCAGTACGGCCACAA
The DNA here is from genome assembly GCF_011604685.1 of Spirosoma aureum. Taxonomy (NCBI): domain Bacteria; kingdom Pseudomonadati; phylum Bacteroidota; class Cytophagia; order Cytophagales; family Cytophagaceae; genus Spirosoma; species Spirosoma aureum. Next base: position 1,707,435 of record NZ_CP050063.1, read on the forward strand.
AAATAATGGTCGGAATAACCTTGAAGAAGAAAATAAAGCTGTTGTCGGGGCCAAAGGCTTTACTAAGAACATCGGGCCTCACGAGCGAGGAAAAGACAAACTCGGCGCCTTTATTGGCTTTTTGAAGAAGCCTGTCTACGTAATAACCCAGGCCCTGAAAGAGTTGCTGCCCGATATCTGTTTTTAGTACAAAAACTGCCAAACCGAACTGAAGGGCAAGCCCAACCCCGACGGTACGGTAGTTTATTGATTTTCTGTTGTCGGAGAGAGCATAAGCAATGCCCAGAATTAAAACAATACCAATTAGTCCGGTGAAGCGATCCATTCAGCGAAAATACAATTACAGTTAGGTTGGCGAATATACAAAAAGAAGGTTAGGAATGAGTCTTTCCTCAATCTTACTAAATGAAAAGAGGTCGAATTGACAAATAATATTCGCCAATTCGACCTCTTTTCATTTAGTAAGGGTTTTGTCTTCGAGCCGTGCCACGGTTACTGATCGTACACAAACAAACCGTGGCACGGCTCGAAGACAAAACCATGTTGTAGTAATGCGTCAGGCAGTCAATGCTGCTAAATCCAATGAGAAGCCGGGCAGTACGTCCTCTCCGGATAATTGCCCTAATCCGACAATTTCCTGCCGTTCCTGATTAGGCCGGTAGATGTACGTGATTTGATTTGTCAGATCAATGAGCCAGCCTAATCGGCAGCCGTTTGCCGTCCAGTCCTCCATTTTTTCAAAGCAATCCTTCAGGCGGTCGTTGGGGGAGCGTAATTCCAGGATAAAATCAGGGCAGAGGGCTACAATTTTACGGCGCTGTTCGGGATTTAATTCATCCCATCGATTCTGGGCAATGCCCGAAATATCCGGCGACATGATGGATGTATCGGAAAGCCGAAACGCGGTTGACGAATCAAAGAACTTGCCGAACCTTACCTGTCGATTCCATACACCAAAATCGACACTTAATTCAAAATTATAATTACCTGTCTCTCCGCCTGTGTTCGCCATAAAAACAATATCGCCGTTTTTTCGACGCTCAAACTTCAGGTCGGGATTGTCCTGGCAAAAGCGAAAGAACTCATCATCGTTCATCCGCAAATCTTCTGGCAAATGCACCCGTATTGATTCCATACCTTCTGTTATTAAGCAATCAAACTTACGATATTATTTACTAAATATTGGCAATGGCGCGTTCAGCTCCTTCCTGGTATTCTTCTTCAATCTTGGCCACTTCGGCAGGTTTAATCTCCGGGTCGAATAGACGCGTTTCCAGCGCTTCCTTCTCAGTTACCTCAAAGAAGCGCTGGTGTAGATTAAAGGGTTGGCCACCAGTGGGTACTTGGCATTTTTTAAAGTCGCCATCTTCCATCAATTCATACGAATTGACGTTATCTTTCAGGTTATAGTCCAGAATTAGGATCGCTAACTGCTTCACACGATGGTCGGCCAGGAAAAACAGCGATTCAATCCGCCGATCAAAACTCCGTACCATTACGTCGGCGCTACCACCGTATATCTTTGGATCACCGTTATTATGAAAATAATAAATCCGGGTATGTTCCAGAAAATCGCCAACGATCGACCGAACCGTAATGTTCTCACTGAGGCCGGTTCGGTGGGGACGTAAACAGCAAATACTTCTGACAATGAGTCGAATAGGAACGCCTGCCTGCGACGCTTTGTACAATTCGTCGATCACCAGTTTGTCTTCCAGCGAATTGACCTTTATACAGATACCACTCGGTAAACCACGCTGGGCGTTATCAGCTTCGACCCTGATCAATCGAAGTAACTGTTCGCGCATGTCGCGGGGAGCCGTAATGAGGTACTGGTATTCGTTGGGCAGGGAATGGCCCGTTATAACGTTAAAAAACTCGGAGATATCGTGCGTATAGGTCTCATTGGTTGTCAGGAGGCCAATGTCCGTATATAACTTCGATGTATCTTCATTGTAATTACCAGTGGCCATATGGGCATAGCGTACTACACGGCTGCCTTCATTGCGTACGACCAGCAGAAGTTTGGTGTGCGTTTTATATCGGCTGATCCCATAAATCACAAAGCATCCGGCTTTTTGCAGGCGCTGGGCTTCACGAATATTATTCTCTTCATCGAAGCGCGCTTTCACTTCAAACAGTACCGAAACGTGTTTGCCATTTTCAGCCGCTTTCAACAGCGCTTCAGTAACGCGTGATCGCTTGGCCAGCCGGTAAACGGTAATTTTAATAGCCAGTACATGCGGATCTTCCGCAGCCTGTTCGAGAAGTTGTAATACGGGCTCGAAATTGTTGTAAGGGTGATGAAGTAGTAAGTCGCGCTGTTTAATTATCTCAAAAATATCGTCGTTTTTGTCGCGGCCGAGACCCAGCGGTGGAACGGGTGCATGAGGCCGAGGCATGTCATCTTTGAATTCCGGATGGCCGATGATTTGCCAGAAGGCCGAAAAATCGAGCATTGTCTTCGACTCAAAAATATTCAGGTCATCGATTTCCCAGCGCTTTTTGAGCAGGTTCATCATCCAGGGTGAAGCCACCTGACCGTTGCTGTCTGTTTCAACCTCCACACGGGTTACACGACCGAGCCGGCGACTTTTGATTTTCTGCCGTACTTCGTCCAGAAAATCGACTTCATCATCATCGTTTTCGTCGAGCGTAAAGTCGCCGTTACGCGTGATCCGAAATAGGTTAACGGAAAGAATTTCGACGTTACGGTAGAGCTTTTTTATATTTTGTCTGACGATTTCTTCAATTGGGACGAACACAATAGTATCCTCACGCTCGAATGACAGAAAGCGCGGCAGGTTGGCCGGAATCTGCACAAACGATAACCGTTGTCGATCATCTTCATCTTCTGAACGCAGACTCTGGAGGTTAGCGCCGTCCGGATTTTGCGTCACCACACCAAATATGAGCACTTTAGCTAACAGCACCGGAAACGTGTGCGTATAGTCGTAGAGCATTGGTGTCAATGTTGGATAGATTGCCCGATCGAAATAGCCTGTCGCTTCCGTTTTTTCGTCGGCGGTAAGGTCGCTATAGCTGGCTAGCTGAAGACCATTTTCGAGGAACAGGGGCAACAACTGATCTGTAAATACAGCCTGCTGGTCGCGGAAAAACTGCTGGGAAGTCGTGTATAATGCTTTCCGAAAGGGCACTTCGCGTAAACCGGAATAATCGACACGCTGTTTATGGTAATCGAGGTAGTTGTATAGACTTCCAACCCGGATCATAAAGAACTCATCCAGATTCGAGGCTGAAATCGCGAGGAATTTCAATCGTTCCATGAGCGTCCGATCCTGAAGAGGAGGTTCGACACGTCGGGCCTGGTCCAGCACCCGTTCATTGAATTTAAGCCAGCTTAAATCGCGGCTGAGGTAGTCACTTTGATCAATGACACTACTAACTTTTTCGCTAACCTTTGCCATTTTGTCGGTTACTGTCGTGGCTTGATCTTGCTGACGGTGAGTAAAACGGGAAACAATGTTACCCAGTATCGTACGGTTGGGATTAAGGGAATAACGCATACTGAATTTAGAACTTTGAAGTAAAACAAAAAAGCGGGCTTTTCAGCCCGCTCTATGTTATCTTTCGGTTAAACATCCACTCGGGCATATTTAGCGTTTCGTTCGATGAAGTCGCGTCGGGGAGCAACTTCATCGCCCATCAGGGTTGAAAAGACGTGATCAGCATCGGCGGCCGACTCGACGGTCACAATCTTGAGGCTTCGCGTGTCGGGGTTCATCGTCGTGCTCCAGAGCTGTTCGGCGTTCATCTCACCCAGACCTTTATAACGCTGTACACCTACGTTTTCTTCTCGACCGCTACCGGCAAGTTCTTTAACGGCTACTTCGCGCTGAGCTTCAGTCCAGCAATACCGTTCTTCTTTGCCTTTTTTGACAAGATAGAGTGGTGGCTGAGCAATATAGATATAGCCATTATCGATGAGCGCTTTCATGTTGCGATAGAAAAGCGTCAGGATCAGTGTCCGGATGTGACTACCATCAACGTCGGCATCGGTCATGATAATGATTTTGTGGTAGCGAAGCTTTTCCAGGTTCATTACCGTTTCATCATCTTTCTTTTCGAGCCGCACGCCGAGAGCCGTCCATATATTCTTGATCTCTTCGTTTTCGTAGATCTTGTGCTCCATTGCCTTCTCGACGTTCAGGATTTTACCGCGCAGTGGCAGAATCGCCTGAAACGCCCGGTTGCGGCCCTGTTTGGCCGTTCCACCAGCGGAGTCACCCTCTACGAGGTAAAGTTCACACTTTTCCGGATCGGTGTCGGAGCAGTCGGCAAGCTTACCGGGCAGACCCATACCACCCATAAAGTCCTTGCGTTCGGTCATGATACGCTTGTAGGCCAGATCAGCGGCAATCCGCGCCTGAGCCGACACAAGCACTTTCTTCACGATACCGGCTGCCGTCTTTGGGTTTTCTTCCAGCCAGGTTTCCAGCAGGTCGGCCATTGTCTGGCTAACCGCACTGACTACTTCCTGATTGCCCAGCTTGGTTTTGGTCTGCCCTTCAAATTGAGGCTCCTGAACTTTCACCGAGATAACAGCGGTGAGTCCTTTGCGGAAGTCTTCACCACTAAATGCTACTTTTCCGGAATTCTTGGGCAATACGCCGGGGTTTTTGTCGGCATAGTTCTTCAAGACTCGCGTTAGTGCCGAGCGGAAGCCCTGTACGTGTGTACCGCCTTCGTGTGTATTGATGTTGTTGACATACGACAGGACATTTTCGCCTGCTTCGTAATTATACACCAAAGCAACCTGTACGGGAGTAGCGCCTTTCGTGCTCTCCATGTAAATGGGCTTCATGCCATCAAGGGCAGGGCGGGTTTCATCCAGATATTGCACGAATTCGACCAGACCACCTTCTGAAAAGAAATCGTCCTGGCGGATAGGCTCACCGGCTTCATCCAATTCCCGCAGATCTTTCAGGAAAACGTGAATACCCTTGTTCAGGTAAGCCAGTTCACGCAGTCGACCGGCTACTGTGTCGTACTTATATACTGTATCGGTAAAAATGCTGGCGTCAGGCTTGAAATGCGTCGTAGTACCTGTATCGGTGGCATCACCAATGACGCGTACATCGTACTGAGGGACGCCAATTTTATATTCCTGTTCAAAAATTTTGCCTTCGCGGTGAACTTCTACACGAACGTCGGTCGAGAGTGCATTTACGCAGGAAACACCAACGCCGTGCAGACCTCCGGATACTTTATATGTGTCTTTATCGAACTTACCACCGGCGTGTAATATCGTCATGGCAATTTCGAGTGCCGACTTACCCATTTTGGTATTGATACCTGTTGGGATACCCCGGCCATTATCCTGTACCGTAACCGAGTTGTCAGGATTAATTGCTACTGTTATCTTGTCGCAGTAGCCCGCTAAAGCCTCGTCAATAGAGTTATCAACAACTTCCCAGATGAGGTGGTGCAAGCCGCGCGTACCTACGTCGCCAATATACATGGATGGACGTTTGCGAACGGCTTCCAGACCTTCTAACACCTGGATGTTATCGGCACCATAGTTGCCTAGCGCGGTTTCAACGGGAGCATCTGCTTCAATCAGTTCGTTGGTCATATCGGAATGGGAGCGTGTCTGAAATTTGTTGTTTATGGCTCAATAAATGGCAAATTCAGGTGAGCCTAACAGATTGTAAAAATACAAAAATAATTTGTCTTTTCCTAGGTCTTTTGGTAAGATTGCCTTAATATACGTAAAATTATTTTATTCCCCAATTTGCCCGATAAGTAGTGGATTTTAGCGGGTTTATGGTCGATTTACGGCCTATTTTCTGATAGTTGATCATCCAATCAATGACGCTATAAATGACATTTTTTATCGGCTTTTTTTAGCGGGGGGATTTCTCGAAAAAGTATTATTAGCCGACATGGAATTTGCCGATGATCAGCGCTCATTATTGTGTGTTGATCATAAAACTTAGCGGGAGGCCCAGGAACAGAACAGGATGCTTCGAACGGTACCCAATCTGACAAAAATAAAGCCAGGTCTCCTGAAGGCCTGGCTTTGTTAGGATGGATTAAAAAACGCTATTAGTCTTCGGGATAAGGGATATAAACAAAGCCGGCAAAATCGCCATGTACGACAAATAAACAGCAATATTCATCCGGTTGCTTGTAATTCTCTTTCCACAAATCCAGCGATTCTGCACCAATCAGGGCACGTTGGATGAACTCGTCCAGAAACGATGCTTTATAGTTCCATTGATTGTCGAGCTCAGTGGCCCCAATCAATAACTGACCTACCGGAACATCACGGCGTGATGCGACAAAAATCGGAAATTCCGAGAAGCCACGTTTCCTGATCTGGTACGAAGCCTCTTTCAACTGATCGGCTACTTTGATGAAATCCGACGATATCACACCCATCAACTCTTTGTTGACATCATACGAATTGGCATCGTCGAGTAGGGTATTTTCGTTGCTATGGTTAATCATGTTAAAAAGTTTTCACCGGGTCGCCGGTGCGGTTTTCAGTTTCAGTACTGTCGCGCCAGTAAGGCTTACCTCCTACAGATGCCTATAAACTGAAGACGTTGTAAAACTTAAAATCGGGCTGCCAGCAACAGGTCCAAATCCTTGAAGCGCATGTTGAACTTCCGGGCGATGTAGGCGTTGGTGAGCGTTCCCTTATGAGCATAAACACCTTTCATGAACCAACGGTTCGCATACATCATCTGCTCAATACCACCCGTAGTACCAGTTTCAAGCAGAAAAGGTAAAAAGATGTTACTGAGGGCCATGCTGGCCGTGTAGGCGACGCGTGCTGCAATATTGGGTACACAGTAGTGGATGACACCCATGTGCTTAAATGTGGGGTGTTTATGGGTCGTCATTCGTGAGGTTTCGAAGTTGCCGCCCTGATCGATTGACACGTCGATGATCACAGAACCCGGTTTCATGCGGCTAATCATCTCCTCGGTTACAACAATCGGACTTAGGCCATCTTCTGCCCGCATGGCACCAATGACCACATCTGCGCGCTGAATGGCTTCCGCTAGTGTGTCGGAGTCGATAATAGACGTGTAGACGTGTTGGCCAACGGAATATTTGAGCCGCTGAAGCTTGTACAGATGCTTGTCGAACACCTTCACGTCGGACCCCATACCCAGGGCCGTCCGGACAGCATATTCGGTAACGGTTCCGGCTCCGAGCATCACTACTTTGGTGGGAGGTACTCCCGTAATGCCACCCAGAATAATGCCCCGCCCATTATCGGCGTTGCTCAGGTATTCACCGGCAATCAACATGACGGTACTGCCTGCAATCTCGCTCATCGAGCGGATAATAAGCATATTGCCGGCCTGATCTTCAATGTATTCATACCCGAACGCTGTCAGGTTTTTGTTGTTGATTTTTTCGAAATAACCCCGGTCGTGAGCAGGTAAATTCAGGGCTGAAATAACCGTACTGCCTGATTTTATGTGGTCGAACTCCGACTCGACGAGTGGTTCAACTTTTAAAATCAGATTGGCCTCATATACTTCCTGGGGTGATTGCGCAACTTGTGCTCCGGCTTCACTGTATTCCGTATCCGAGAATTTGGCTTTTTCGCCAGCTCCTTTTTCAACGATTACATTGTGGCCGTTACGGACCAGAATGGCCACGGCTTCGGGCGTGAGTGCGATACGGTTCTCCTGAAGTGATACTTCTTTCGGCAGACCGATAAGTAAACCGTTCCGACTGGTCTTTACGGCCATCGGAGCTTCTTTGGGATATAAGGCTGTTTGCTTAGCCAATTCCTCGAATCCAGTCACTTGCTAATCGTTTTCAGTTTTCGGTAGATAGAAACATGAATAGGTACAAGCCTACCCTTCGAAAACTAGTCAACTGATAAAGTTTCCACCGTTCGGCGGCCGACATGATCGGCTGAAAGATGGATCTGATAGTAGGTGGCAGGCCACAGCGATTCGATGCGTTCCGGCCACTCAATGAAACAATAATCACCTGAATCAAAATACTCTTCGATACCAATGTCCAGCGCTTCGGCTTCATTGCGGAGTCGGTAGCAATCGAAGTGATAGACCGACCTGCCTTCGTGCGTTGTATACTCGTTAACAATCGAAAAGGTTGGACTTTGTACCATACTGACGACACCTAATGCCCGGCAAAGTGCTTTAATCAGTGTTGTTTTACCAGCACCCATCTCGCCTTCAAACAGCCATACCGAATACTTTCGTCCTTCGGCCAGTAATTGATGAGCAACCGTATCTAATTCGTCGAGTCGATGAAAGTGTAACGTCATAATCCGGCATTGATCTGGATTAGTCAATTTAGCCCAAGTCAGTTAGGGTCGAGTCAATACGAAATGAATCAACCCGTATCCAGAAACTAACAGCCTGCAAAGATACAGATTTTTAGGAGGTCCACTCTTTTCGCATTGGTTTACTTAATAGCTTCTTAGCTTCCGGGTCGTTTCAGGGGTTAGTGATGCATCTCAACACTATTTCTGGAGCCCTTGACCCCCCATTGCCAGAAAGCTGTTTAAGCAATGTCCGATGATTGGGCTGGGCGGATAAAAATTTCCATAAACCGGGATTCTAGCGACAAAAAAAGTGGGCAGCCGAACACCTTTATTTGTTCACTGCCCACTGGTGCTGCTTATATGAAATTAATAGCCAGGATTCTGTTTTAGTGTTTCCTTGCCACTAATCTTACTATTCAAAATCTCCTGCAATGGAATCGGGTAATATTCGTGCTTTCCTTTTGAGAAGGAGGCTCCGTTAAAATACGTGCGTAATCTGGCCTCTTTCGCCATATACGCATTCAGAGTCTGATCAGCTATACCCCAGCGCACGAGATCAAAGAAGCGGTGACCTTCCATGCCAAATTCCAGTCTATGCTCGAACCGTACGGCCGTGCGGGCTGCGGCTTTATCGGCCCAGGGGGTCGTATACTGGCTAATGACATAATTAGCCGCTGGCTTACCGTCATCCAGTTTCACAAAACCATCGGGATTAGCAGCCCGTTTCCGGATCACGTTGACGTATTCCCTGGCTTTTTCGAGGCTTCCTACTTCAATTTCACACTCAGCCAGCCAGAGGTATACGTGCGATAAACGGATCATCCGGTAATTATTGGCGTTCAGACGCGAATTGCTGGCGAAGGTGTTCGTGCCGACATCTGTCTTATAGAATAAGTGCTTTTTGCCTTCATAAGGGCCGCCATTGCCCTGGTCGCGTACCCACGACTTTCCAGGCATTATTCCCCAATCGAGAAATGGAATGCCGCGTCGGCCAACTGTCCAGTCCAGACGTGGGTCAAGTGTACCCGCGTAAGGTGTGAACGGCTGTGTCGACTCAATGCCCTGATCGCTTATTACATCCGAATCATTGAACGTTGCGGGCATTGGCAAGCCATTGGCGTCGGTTTTGAACGCATTGACCAGGTTCTGTGCGGGCTGGAAAAAGCCACAGCAGGTGGTCGGACCGGCATACGGGTAGTTCAGCACAGCTCCATTGTTGCCGTTTTCACCTGTACCGTCATTAACCGAATACTGAATCTCAAAAATTGACTCCGAATTATTATTCGTTACCGTCTTGAAATTATCATGGTACCTGTCCATCAGCTTGTACTTCCCGCTGGCAAGAACGGCTTCCAGCAACGGTTTGGCCTCTGCCCATTTCTGCTGAAAAACATAGGCTTTAGCCAACAAGGCTGCGGCAGCCCATTTGGTTACCCGACCTTTCTGCGACTGTACTTCGGGCAGATTGTCGTAAGCAAATTTCAGATCATCAACAATATTGGGCCATATGTCTTTGTCATTAGGCACTTTCGTACTGTTCAGATCGAGCGGATTATAGATTTTTTCATCGATGTAGGGTACCATGTTGAACATTTTTTTCGCTTCAAAATGGTAATGACCCCGCAGACAGCGTGCCTGGGCAATCGCCTGGGTCTTCTCGTCATTGCTCATGTCGGTTGCTTTGGCAACGGCCTGGATCACATCATTCGAGCGGGCTACACCATCGTATACAACCCGCCACTTACCCCGGAAGTAGGTGTTGTCGGGCTGAATGTTTTTGTATTCGATGTAGCCTGCTTCCGGCTGATCGCCTGAGGTAGATCCTTTGTAAGCATCATCAGCAGCTATACTGCCATAAACCCAGTTGTCGGCCGAGCTATGGTACGATGTTCCGCCGGAACCCCAACCGTCCAGTAACGAGTAGGCTCCCGTAAGCAGATAGCCGACGCCAACACGGTTATAAAAGTTTTCGGCACCTAGTACAGCCTTGGGTTGTACGTCAAGGAAAGACTCTTTACAGCCTGTAACAAAGCCAATTGTTAACAGACAGGCTAATACAGTTATTTTTTTCATGATGTAAGATCAGATTAAGTCAAGGGATTAGAACGCCAGATTTAGGCCCACAAGCAGGGTTTTGGCAACCGGATAAGCCGCTTCATCCACACCAATGTGCCGGTCGTTGCCGGTACCTCCTGAATCACGCAGGTTGATTTCAGGGTCCAGCCCCGTGTACTTAGTTGCCGTCAGCAGATTCTGACCTTGTACATAAATAGTCGCATTGCTTACCCCTAACCGGCTCATCAACGTGCGGGGCAGGTTGTAGGACAACTGAACGTTTTTGAGCCGCAGGTAACCACCCGGTTCCAGATAATAGGTAGATGGGTTGGAGCTTATCGCGTCATTCGAGCGCAGGATTGGCAGTTTAGCGTCCGTTTTGCCTGGCTTCCAGGACTCATAGTACATGCGCGTGCTGCGGTTACCCCCAAATGTCGGGAAGTCAGTCCAGTAGCGAACGTAATTGAAGATTTGATTGCCCTGTACGCCCTGGCCAAACAGCGTCAGATTGAAGTTTTTATAGCCAATATTTACGTTCAGGCCATAGCTGAAGTTGGGGTGTGGGCTACCAATAATTGTCCGGTCGCTGGCATTGACTTTTCCATCGCCGTTTACGTCCCTGAAAATGAATTCACCCGCTTTGTTGTAATTGTTTGTTCCATCGGCATTGGCGAAGGCTGGCGGAGCTGCTTTGGCCTGCTCATCCGATTGGAAAATCCCGTCGATGACATACCCAAAGAACGACGAAATCGGGTAGCCTGCCTGCGTTACGGTCATGGCCGGAATGCGGGGTGTAAAACCGAAATATTGAGTTGACTGATTTCCATCGGTCTTCGTGACCACATTTCGGTAAGTCGAGATATTCGCACCCAGGCTATAGGTTAGCTCACCGCCCAGTGCCCGACCATTATAGTTCAGGCCCAGCTCAATGCCTTTATTTGTGAATTCGGCAATGTTCTGAAATGGGTTGGTGGCAACGCCCTGCGTCGATTGAACTTCTACCGGGAACAACGCATTGGTGGTTTTGCGATTGAACCAGTCGAATGTCAGATCAACTTTGCCTTTAAACAGCGACGCATCCAGGCCAAAGTCAACGGAGGTTGTTGTTTCCCATTTCGCGTTGGCATTGCCAAACTGATCGAGCTGATAACCCTGAATCGATGACGTTCGGGAGCCATTTAAATCATAGAACGAATTGGTTGGATTCGTGGCGTAAATCAGGAACGGGTTGTAGTTACCAATTTCCTGATTACCGGTTTGCCCGTAGGCTGCCCGTAACTTGAGGTCATCGATCCAGCCAGCTGTTGGGGCCATGAAAGACTCTTTCGACACGCGCCAGCCCGCTGAGAGTGCCGGGAAATAAGCTACGCGGTTTGCTGCCGAAAAGCGCGAAGAACGGTCCCGACGCAGTGTACCATCAATGAGGTATTTGTCGAAGAAAGCCAGGTTTACTTTGGCAAACTCCGAGGCTAGCCGCCAGTCTGATGCGCCGTTGGTGTTGGTCGATGTACCGGCATTACCGGCATCTAAATACCGGTTCTCCATACCATCGTCGGCAAACCGGCTTCGGTCGCCCCGCAGAAACTCGAAGTAATTTTTGATAGACTCCGTTCCGGCAATGACATTATACCGAATGTTGCTGCCAATTTCGCCGTTGTAGGTCAGGGTATTATACCATGTCCAGGTGTAGCCGAACTCGTTCCGGGCGAACATGCTGTTGGCTCCTGCCGATTCAGACGATTCAACGTCGCGCGGTGTATAAACGCGAACATTGAGCGTATTATAATCAACCCCAAAACTGGTTTTTGCCGTTAAGCCTTTCAGAATATCAACTTCGGCATAAACGTTACCGAACAACTTCATCTCTTTGTTGACGTTGTCCTTGTTGCGATAGAGCAAGGCCACTGGATTACGAGCGTTGTCGAGGTCACCCCCTTTGGTACCCGCAAAATTTCCGGCTACGTCATACACCGGAATGATCGGCTGTATCCGGAAGGCCATTGAGATGGCGTTGCTTTCGTTGTTATTGGCTGTGGCACTTTGGGTTGAATTACCGCCCCCAACGCGTTCTCCGTAAGCAATCTGGACGTTTTCACCCACCCGAAAGCGCTTGTTTACGTTGAATTCTGTATTTGCCCGTACCGAATACCGCTTATAGCCAGTGTATTTCAGGATGCCCTGCTGGTTGAAATAGTTCACCGACATGGCATACCGACCACTTTCGTTGCCACCCGATACGCCTAACTGGTGATTTTGAATGGGGGCAGGATCGAAAATTTCGTCGAACCAATCGGTTCCCTGTTTGTTCGCTTTGGTGATCAGGAATTTAGTTTTGCGAAAGTCGGCCCCGTCGATATCACTTGAGTAGTTGACATAACTACCATCTGGATTTTGTGCCAGGCGAGGATCGTTTGCGGCAGCACCATCCGGAAAGATATAATCTGGCAGAACAGGCGTAGTACCGCTCCCAAACTGAGCATTTTTGGGATAAATCAAACCACTCTGGCCGGCATTAGGCGTTGCTACACCATTGACGAGTGTATTGGCCGAATTGATACGGGACTCCCATAAAAGATCAGCGTATTGCTGGGTATTCAGTAGACTCAATGTTTTGCCGGGGCGCTGCGTGCCATAATACACATCGTAGGTGAACTTCGGTTTTCCCGCTTTCCCTTTTTTTGTCGTAATGATAACAACGCCATTACCGGCTCGTGAACCATAAATCGAAGCTGCCGATGCATCTTTCAGCACCTGAATTGATTCAACATCGTTTGGGTTGATGGTGTTGTTAGTCCCTTTTGTAGGTACGCCGTCAATGATGTAGAGCGGGGAGTTGTCGTTCAGTGTGCCAAAGCCGCGAATACGCACCATTACGCTACCTCCCGGTGAATTGTCGTTTCCGACCTGAACGCCGGCTACGCGCCCCTGCAATGCCTGCGAAACGTTTGTAACCGGCACTTTAAGTGCTTCCTTTACATCGACGGTTGCAACCGCCCCGGTAATGTCGCGTTTGGCCTGAGCGCCATACCCGGTTACGATAACTTCATTCAGTGTTTTAACATCGGGAGCCAGCGTAACATTGAGTTCCGTTTGATTTCCAATGGTAATTTCCTGGGCTGTGTAGCCAATGGCAGAAATGGTCAGTGTGTTACGGCCTGTCGGTACTGTTAATGTAAATCGTCCTTCGGCATTCGTAACCATACCGATTTGCGTACCCTTAATGACGACATTCGCTCCAGGCAGTGGATTGTTGTCGTTGCCGTCGGCAATACGGCCACTAATTTTACGATCCTGGGCGAAGGCCCCTTCGCACAAAAGCCAGCAAAGCAATGCCAGCGGCCATGTGCGATGCACATTGCGTAGAAGTTGGTTAATCATGAGATCTTAATTAGAATAGGTAATATGATCGAGAGAAGTACATGAGTACTAATGCTTAAAGTATTTCTTCGATTAATTCTAATTAAGCTTACTTTAATTTTATTGAAAATATTTTTACCCATTAAAAATCCCGGCTTTTCTACAAGGCCGGGATTTTTTATATTTTTTTAAAATAAGTATAATTACAGGCAAACTATACGAGTTTCATGTCATCGATTACGCGCTGAACTTTCGTTTTCAATTGCGCATACGTATCGTCAAAAGCTTCTTTGCTTTCGAGTGGTTCACGAACGCTAACGTAGAACTTAATCTTAGGCTCCGTACCCGAAGGACGTGCTGATACTTTCGTGCCATCGGCCGTAAAGAACTGGAGTACGTTCGATGATTCAATGCCCATTTTTCCGGCTTCAATGGCACTCGTCTGCCCGCTCTGTGCGTCCAGGCGAGTCAGTGCTTTGTAATCGTCGACCCGAACAACAGGAGATCCAGCAATCGATTTTGGCGGATTTGCCCGGAAATCCGCCATCATTTGTTGAATCTCTTCAGCCCCGGCTTTTCCTTTTTTCGTTAGCGATACAAGGGCTTCATAATAAAAACCGTTCTCCTGATACATCGTCATCAACAGGTCAAACAGACTCTGACCGTTGTCTTTGGCGTAGGCGGTCAATTCGGCGATTATGGCACAGGAGGCAATCGCATCTTTATCACGGACGAAATCACCGATGAGGTAGCCGTAGCTTTCTTCACCACCACCAATGAATTTTTCCTGGCCTTCCAGTTCACGAATGACTTCGGCAATGTATTTGAAACCGGTGAGTGTGTTGTAGCATTTTACACCATAGCGTTCACACATCTGGTCGATGAGGTCGGTCGTAACGATGGTTTTCGCTACGAACTCATTACCGGTTAGTTTCCCGGCGTCTTTCCAGGCATTAAGCAGATAATAGATAATCAGGCTGGCCATTTGGTTGCCATTCAGCAACTCAAATTCGCCGTGGTGATTACGGGCACCCGCACCCACACGGTCGGCATCGGGATCAGTAGCCATAACCAGATCGGCATTGATCGACAAAGCCAGATCGAGGGCTAACTGCATCGCAGGCCGTTCCTCCGGGTTAGGCGACTTTACGGTCGGGAAGTTGCCATCGGGTGTTGCCTGCTGTTCAACAATATGAACGTTCGTGAAGCCCAACGCATCAAGAGCGCGTGGAACGAGCGTAATACCGGTGCCATGAATAGGCGTATAAACAATATTCAGGTTTGACTGCCGCTTAATAACATCCGGATTGACGGCATTCGACTTGATCCGCTCGATGTAAGGGGCATCGATTTCTTCGTCGATCAGGTGAATCTTTTCCGGAACACCCACAAACTTGATGTCGTCTACCGATGTGATTTTAGCCACTTCGCCAATGATCGCTTTATCGTGGGGGGCAACCACTTGGGCGCCATCATTCCAGTATACTTTGTAACCGTTGTATTCAGGTGGATTGTGCGAAGCTGTTACGACAATACCACTCTGGCAGCCCAATTGCCGAATTGCAAACGACAGTTCGGGGGTTGGGCGCAGGGCGCTGAATAAATACACTTTAATGCCATTCGCGGAGAAAATGTCGGCGACTAACCGCGCAAATTCTGGACTCATCCGGCGGCTATCGTGCGCAATGGCTACGCTAATGTCCTGATCGGGGAAAGCGGCATTGATGTAGTTGGAAAGCCCCTGGGTAGCCGCGCCAACCGTGTAGCGATTCATGCGGTTAGACCCCACACCAACCACACCCCGTAGACCACCTGTTCCGAATTCGAGATCGCGGTAGAACGAATCGGTCAGTTCGGTAATATTGCCCGAGTCGATCAGGTGTTGGATGGCATCTTTAGTGTCGGCGTCGTAATTACCGCCAAGCCATTGGTCGATTCGCTGCTGGGTAGAAGCGTCAAGGGTAGTTGTCATACTAAAGGGCTGATTAATACAGAAACGATTATTCGCCAAAATTACAATTCCCCATTTGCCCACCAAATCCTTACGGTAGAATCATTTGGAGAATTTTAGTAACAAGAATGACTGATTACGCTGTCTATATAAAAAACGGCCTGCCATTATCAAGTCGATGGCAGACCGTTTAAGGATTGATGGTTGTGGTTGGGCCGCTTCCAGGCCCATCTATCTGGTCATATTCAGCTATTTGTTGAAAAGTACTACGAGTTAAACATACCTCGCCGTTATGTGAGCGCTTCTTTCGGCTGTTTCCAGCAGTAATGGGTGGCGCGGTTGATTTAGGGCTGCTTCCAAATCGGCGATGGTATCTTTGAAAAGGAAATACACCGGAATTTCATGCGATTCGGCTTTGCCTTTAATGTACATCAGCGATGGCCGTACGGTTCCCGATGCTGCCAGCTCGTTGTATTGTTGCTTTGCCGCCACAAATTCTTCATCACTTATGCCGAACGAAATCACACGTTCGGGTAGGGGATTGGCTTTGCGGTTGGCGAGCTGCGCATCGAGATCGGCCAACAGTCGTTTGAGATGGAACGTATCTTTTCCCGTACGGATGCGTTCCCGCAATGACTGGCGGATAAGATACGTCAGGGAGTTGGCCAGATTCAGGCCAATCTCTGCCATTTGCTTGAAAATAAGCGACGAAGGAGACATGCCCGGAATTGTGTTCGGATCGTGAAGCAACACGCGGCCGTCGGGGGTTAGAAAACCATCAATTCGCGAATAAACATTTATGCCCAGCCGGGTGAAAACTTCGGCGACGGCCAACTGAATTTTGCGATTGTTTTCGAGAGTCGTCTCAACCGGAATCCGCTTTTTGGTCGTATTCAACTTATACTTCGATTCAAAATCGAAGCTCGTTACGTTATAAATCTCAGTGGGCGGCAGAGCAATTGCCATCTGATCATCATCCTGAATAACCCCGCACGAAAATTCCTGGCCGCTGATGAACTCCTCAAATAACACTTCATCTTCAGCGTTGAGGGAGGCAAGGGTAATTGATCCGCCCGAGCCTCTCGTAAGTTCATCGAGTTTTTCAACGAAGTCTTTTGGATGCCGAATGACTTCTCCCGTTTGTTCGATCACAACCGGAAAACTAATTCCTGAATCCAGACTAACCATTGCCTGGGCTAATTCCTGTTTTTCTGTGGTTGATAAGTCAGACCATTCGCTCAGTTTGCTCCAGCCATCAGGTTGAATAGTCATCGTAAAGAAGCATTGCTCGACAGCACGGCAGAATTGTGCCAGATCGGCTTCACGAACAATAGCCACGCCAATGGAAGAACCCTGGTGCGGGGCTTTTACAACGATTGGTAAGCCCAGATGATCGGTCAGCGATTTGAAAAATTGCGCTTTATCGGCTCGTTCGTATGCGTCACGACTTATAGTTGCTGTTTTTTTCTGCTGCCCATTGGCGAGTGCAATCAGTTCATTCTGTAAGATTTTATTGATGCCTACCGCTGAACCAACCAAGCCCGGCCCCGTATACGGCATTTTGTGCCATTCTAGCAAACCCTGAATAGCACCGTCTTCGCAGTCTGGACCATGCATGGCTAAAAATGCCAGATCGAAGTAATTCCGAAAATGTTCAGGACGAATTTCGGGTAGGGTTGTTTCCAGGATGTTTGGATCGAGCGATTCATCATAAACCGAGAAACCCGAGCTATCCTGTGGCAGAGCTTCCCGTAACGATGGCGAATTCAGGAATTCGGGTTGCACGAGCCTGAATCGCCCCCGCCCATCTACGAATACCAGAACGGGCTCGAACAAGCCTTTATCTAAATTTGCCAGAGCTGTACGCCCACCTGCATACGACACCTCGCGCTCCCGCGCCGGGCCCCCGAAGAAAATGCCTATTTTCACTGAATTGAGGAATAATGCTATTCACAAAGAAACAAAAAAACGCCTAATTCGGCGTTCTGATGGCAACTGATCTTAATCTGGCGAAACAACTGTGACGCCTTCAGGAAGCTGACTGGCTAAAATAATCTTTACTTTATCGATAAGTGGTAGCAGGAATTCGTAGTCACTCCGCTTTACTTTTAGAACCAAAACAGGAATGGGATACTTGATGAAATTCTGTTGGTATTCAAATCCTTTGTCTAAAGTGACTAATAAATCAAATCCGAACTCAATCATCAATTGCATTAATTCGCCATTACGTTTACCAGCCCAACCCATATCCCGTACTGTTAGGACATCATGATCGGGAAAGCGAAATTTCAGCTTATTATGGACATTTTCATCAAACAAAATCTTCATTCAATGCAAGGAGCTTTCCGCCTGAAACACTTTGACTCATTAAATGAATAAATGCAATAGCCTGATCTTTTGACACCGAGGGGAAACCAACTAGAAACTCATCAATCGTTGCATTATGCTCAAGATGATCCAGTAAATGCTGAACGGGCACTCTTGTTCCCCGAAAAACAGGAATCCCTCCCATAATTTCTGGATCAATATTTATTAATTCTTTAGCAGTCATAATCCGAATGTCTTAAAACGCGGGTGTAATATTCACGGCTTCCACCTTCGTAATTTCGGGTACGGCACGTAGAATGGCTTCCTCCAGCCCTCCTTTAAAGGTCATTGCTGACATGGGGCAGGAACCACATGAACCAATCAGCTCGAGCCGTACGGTTTTATCGTCGGTCACTTCCAGCACTTTCACATTGCCGCCATCTGCTGCCAGATAAGGACGCATGCTATCAAGCGCTCGTTCGATCTTCGTAATCAGTTGGTCGTTATTAACTACCGTCTCCATGGAATTTTCTATTTACGGTAAAGTTACAGGGTATCGGGGTTTTATGCAACTGCCTGAACCAAGCTCTTGCCTGGTTCAGACGAGAAGCGATCAGGCTACTTCTACGCGTTTGGTGCGTTCGGTCGTAGCGTTTCGAATAGCTACCTGCTGAGCCAGTGCTTCGGCAGTATTCTGGAAGGCCTCACTGGCTACAGGCTCACCAACGCTGATGGCAGGCCGGCCATCGTCGCCCGCTTCCCGGATGCTCTGAATCAGTGGAATCTGCCCCAGAAGTGGTACATCAAACTGATCGGCCAGTTGCTTTCCGCCACCTTTGCCAAAAATGTAGTATTTATTCTCGGGTAATTCAGCCGGGGTGAAATAGGACATGTTTTCAATAACGCCCAATACCGGAACATTGATCTGCGGTTGTCGGAACATGGCCAGCCCTTTCGTTGCATCTGCTAAAGCCACTTTCTGGGGCGTTGTTACAATGATCGCACCTGTTACCGGAACGGTTTGCACCAGTGTTAAATGTATATCGCCTGTGCCCGGTGGCAGATCGATAAGCAGATAATCTAATTCGCCCCAATCGGCATCGGAGAAGAACTGCTGCAAAGCCCGGCCTGCCATAGTGCCGCGCCAGATAATAGCCTGTCCAGGAGCTACCAGAAAGCCCATCGAGAGCATTTTGATGCCAAACTGCTGGATCGGTTCCATTCTGGTCTGGCCATCTACCTGAAAAATGCGGGGTTGAATATTCTCGGCACCAAACATCGTTGGCATCGAAGGACCGTAAATGTCAGCATCGATGATACCGACCTTTGCGCCTGATTTGTGCAGGGCTATGGCCAGATTTGCCGTCACGGTAGACTTCCCGACTCCGCCTTTCCCCGACGATACCGCGATAATATTTTTTACTCCCGGAAGTGTTGGGGCATTGGCACGCGTTGAGGTTACGTCGGATACCATATTGACTTTTACCTCAATATCGGGGCCGATGTGTGTATGAATGGCATCTTCGCATCGTTTCCGGATCACTTCTTTCAACGGGCAGGCGGGTGTAGTCAGCACAACCGTAAAACGAACCTGACCAATACTCAGCTCAATATCTTTCACCATGTTGAGTGAAACGAGATCTCGCTTCAGATCCGGCTCTTCAACGGTGCTTAGTGCTTGTAAAACAGCTTCTTTCGATAATCGATAATCAGACATCAGGCTAATGAATAATGTAAAATGTAGAATGCAGCGCTGGAGTCCGAAAACTCACGATTCATTATGCATCACACATTTTTCTAAACGACGATGCACCTCTGCCAGTTCCGTCGAAACGTCGACTTGATTCGATAAGACTTCCAATTGTGCCAATAACTTCGTCAGGAATTGTTGGTGAGCCGGACTATTTCCGTACAATGGTCTATGTGCCAATGATTTACTGACGTTTACCCATTTATCAATAAAGCTGCGAAGATCGGTATCGAAAGCACTTTCAGCAAGTTTGTTAAAGATGTAGTCGTGTGCCAGGGAGTTCGGATGAATCAGATCGGCTTCGTAGAATCGGTAATCACGCAGATCGTCGACCATTAATTCGTAAGCAGGGAAGTAGAACACCCAATCATTCCATACAGTCAGTTCATGCGTGATTACCCGCAATGTGGATTTGCTCACCTGGTTAAGTGGAAGCGTATCGCGGGTATGGCGCACAGGGCTGACCGTCAGTACAACGTTAAGTTTTGGATTGGCTTTGTGTAGCGTTTTTAGCAACCGCGTCATGTCGTCGCGGAGGTGATCAATCTGATACAGGTATTTTTCAAACAACTGCCCTGGCATTTTGTGGCAATTGGCTACCACTTTTCCTGTTTCGATGTGCCTATAAACGACCGCCGAACCAAGGGTAAGCAACAGAAAGTCGGCTTTGTTAATCGCATCACTGGTCTGCGCCAGGGTTTGAGTTAACCGGTTGCGTAATTCATCCCGACTGTTTGCCCAGATCGACGAATGGAAGTCGTAATGAAACCAGACACCATCGCGTTCAACGTATCGATTCTCGTCGGGCAAAGTCCCGTAGAGAGCCATTGTTAGCAGCCTGGCAATAGAAACGGGATTGAAGATCGTACCAAAGGGATTATCCAGGACCGTTAGTTTATGGTCGGCCAATCGACGGCCCATAACCTCGGCAAAACACGACCCAATAGTCACAATACGGCTGTTGAGGCCAATACGGTGGGCGAGTGGTTCAGGTGAAAATTCGGTATGAAACTGCATACTGTATCAACAAAAATATATACCAAATAGGTCCCTGTTTTTAAAGTTAATTTTGTGTGTAACTATCTCATATTTAATGTTTTATATAGGTGTTTAGCCGATAAAAAATTGTACTTGACCTACCCTGATATATTTCATCTGTCGTCTATACTATAAATATAAAATATAGTCGTATAAATTTATTAACTATTATATCTATCCTGACGTAAGGAGATATAGCCTTTTATGTATACATTCACCGAAAATAATGCTTTTCGATTTACTCAATAATGATGACCTTCCAGAAACGAATTAAAGCACTTAGTTTCGAATCACTACATGAATTAATTAATCAAGCGCGCCATGAAATTAATCGTCGGCAGGAGTTTATCGAACGCATTCCGCCACTGAAACTACAGGAAATCTCCTTTTCGGTTCGTGCCCGTGATTTGTTGTATCGAACGATTGCCGATAAGAAACAACTGATTTATTGGCAGGATGCCCAGAAAATGACACTGAGCGAAACGTTGAAATTGCTGGAACCCTGTGACTGGCGGCAGATTCAATACAAAAACGCTAAAGTTTTTGGCGAAATATGTTCGATATTTCAAGAATACAAGGCTCCTGTTGAATGGTATTACACTGAAATTGAAGCGAAAGTATAGGCATAAAAAAACGGTCGACCGAGACGTAAATCTGGCCGACCGTTTTTTGTTATGAAGTGCTTATTCTGCAGACACAACCTCAAATTTAACCTTGTGCTTCACATCCTTATGCAGGTCAAGTGATGCTTCATAGGTACCGAGGGTTTTTACGTCATCAACCGTAATTTTCTTCCGGTCGATGTCGAAGCCTTTTGCGCGCAGAGCGTCAGCCACCTGTGTATTTGTAACACGGCCGAATATTTTGCCGCTATCGCCCGCTTTTGCTGGAATAGTCAGTGTAATATCGCCGATGCCATCGGCAATTGCCTGGGCATCATTTTTGATTTTTTCGGCTTTGTGAGCGGCCTGACGAATGTTTTCGGCGACGATTTTCTTGTTAGAATCGGTCGCCATGATCGCAAACCCCTGGGGAATCAGGTAGTTGCGGCCGTAGCCGGGCTTCACCGTTACGGTGTCATTCTTATAGCCCAGGCCGGCAATATCGGTTTTTAAAATGATATCCATGATTAAAAGAGTTTTCAGTTTTCAGTAGGTCAGTTTACAGTTTTGTGGACAGAGTTTGCTGTACAACTGAAAACTATAAACTATAAACTGAAAACTATTTTAGTGAATCTCCTACGTACGGCAGGATAGCCAGATGACGAGCGCGTTTGACGGCCTGGGCCACTTTACGCTGGTTTTTCAGGCTTGTACCGGTCAAACGCCGGGGTAAAATTTTACCCTGTTCGTTCAACAGTTTCAGCAGGAAGTTTCCGTCTTTGTAGTCGATGTATTTGATGCCGGCTTTCTTGAAGCGGTCGTATTTTTTGCGGTTCTCGGTTTTCGAGACTGATTCGTTTTGCAAACTCATGATTACTTGGCCTCCCCGGCGTTTTCGGTTTGTTTTTTCTTACCCACTAAGCCGTTGCGCTTACGGTCATTGTAAGCAACGGCGTGCTTATCAAGTGAAACCGTCAGGTGACGGATGATGCGCTCATCGCGTAGATACTCGGTGTTGAGTTTCTCGATGATCGTGCCGGGAGCCTTAAACTCGAAGAGTTGGTAGTAACCCGTGTTCTTGTGCTGGATTGGATAAGCCAGTTTGCGTAGGCCCATATTTTCTTCGTGAACGAGCTCCGCACCGTTGTCGGTCAGCACTTTGCGGAACTTGTCAACGGCGTCCTTTATCTGAATCTCAGATAAAACGGGAGTTAAAATGAACACCGTTTCGTAGTTATTCGGAAACATTGTACGTAATTGGTTTGAAATGAGGGCGCAAAGGTAAGAAAAAAAATGAAATTTCCGAGTGGACGGCCGCTTTTTTGCGAACTGCCAACTCGGAAATTTCATTTGATGCCAACAATTACTTCACGGTAAACTCGCCCTCGCCAATTCGGAAGCCTTCGCAATAGATCTCAATACTATAGCGACCCTGGCTAAACCGTTGCCCCCCGCGACCATAAATGAAGTCAACCTGCTGGCGGCTATTGTCGAAATTGAACCGTTGCATGGCTGTATAAATCATGCCTTCGCCGTTATACGTAAACTCTCCAGACCCGGTGGCTAAATCAGAAACAACGGCCCCACTTGGATCCAGAACGCGCATATACAGCACTTTTTCTTCCTGCTTGGCCAGTCCATTTGGAGCGATCCGCACCGAAATCCGCACTTTGTCGATTCGTCGGGCTTTATAACTACCGCCGTCGCTCTCTTTCCCTCGCGAATTTATGGCATTCACCGTAATGTTCTCAGCTCTGAGCGCAGCCGCAATCGTGACCTTTTCGCTCAGCTCCTGATTTTTTGATGCCACCGCCACGACCGAATCGCTCAATGTTTGTTTTTCTGCCTTCAAACTGTTGTTTTCCTGCGACAGTGATTCGTTCTGCTGGGATAAAACACCGTTTTCCTCCTTCAGACGGGTAATCTCCAGGTCTTTCTGTGCCAGCAAGGCCTGGTAATTTCGAATTTTCTGGTCGTATTTTTTTCTGTCGAAGGAGTTTACATTTCGTAATTCACGTTTATCGACTTCCAGTTGCGCTTTCACTTTCATGAGTGAATCTACACTACCGCCCAGTTGCTGAATTTCAGCGATTTTGGCATCCAGTTGCGCCGAAATTGAATCTAGTTTTGTTTTCGCGGATAATACTTCTTCAGTTTTAGCCGCAATCGTGGCATCTTTAGTTTTATTATCCTGTCGTTCCTGATAATAGAAATAGAGTAGTAATATGTTTAATGCTGCCAGAACCAGTAGAGCGGCCAGCAAGTAGCTGCGACTATTGTTTCGGGATTGGGGTCTAGGTTCCATTGGGGTCATTTGTTAAGCGAAGGTGTTGTGTAAATCCTTACCAAAACTATATCATCTACCGGTTTATTGTACCAGTTAGCTGGTTTATGGCCAAAAACTACACGATTTCGCGTAGTTCTCAAACCTATCTTTGCACAATATTAATAAACGGTCGGTGTTGAACCGACTTTTAGGCCATTATGATTGCTGATACGATTCACCAGATCGAAACCGAATTAGCGGGACGAGCCCAGCTTATTGCTGTTACCAAAACGAAACCGGTTGAGTTGCTGCGTGAGGCATATGACGCGGGTTGCCGAAAGTTTGGCGAGAATAAAGTGCAGGAAATGACTGAGAAACAGCCTCAGCTACCTGCCGATGTAAAATGGCATCTGATTGGTCATTTGCAAACAAACAAGGTTAAATACATTGCCCCGTTTGTGGCTCTAATTCATTCGGTCGATAGTCTCAAGCTGTTGCAGGAAATCAATAAACAGGCGGCAAAGAATAATCGTACCATCGACTGTTTATTGCAGATTTATATTGCCGATGAAGAAACCAAGTTTGGCCTTAGTGCTCAGGAAGCCGAAACCCTGCTGAACGACCCAACGCTGGAGAGTCTGGAAAATGTTCGGATTGTTGGGCTTATGGGATTGGCCACCAACACCGACAACGACGACCAGATTCGGCGGGAGTTTCGCGGTTTGAAGCAGTTATATGATACATTGGCTGCTTTGAACCGTAAAAATGTTCAGTTCTCCGAGCTCTCGATGGGTATGAGTGGTGATTATCACATAGCGGTCGAAGAGGGTAGCACGCTGGTGCGGGTTGGGAGTGCTATTTTTGGATCGCGGAATTGATTGATTTTTTCTGCTGGCCGGTGCGCCGGGGCAGAAGGAAGCATGTTTCAGTACGACCATTTTTATAATTATCGCTCCGGCGGTCTGACTTTGTCAGCATAACAAACAATGATATGAAATTCTTTATTCAGGCAGGAGCCGTTTTAGGTCTGCTGGGCGTTGCGCTCGGCGCGTTTGGCGCACATGCATTACGGGCAATGCTCGATGCATCGGGCCGGGCGGCAACCTTCGAAACGGCCGTTAAATACCAGTTTTATCATGCACTGGCCCTCGTGCTGGTGGGTGTATTAATGCAGTTATTTGGGAGTAACCCTACCATAATTAAGCTGCTCAACTGGTCAGGATATTCATTTCTGGGCGGAACGCTCATTTTTTCTGGGTCACTTTATGTTCTGTGTTTTACCGGCATCACCTGGTTGGGAGCCATCACACCGTTGGGCGGAGTAGCTATGATTGCTGGCTGGGCGCTGCTACTGTGGGCATTTTTATAGGTGAAAAGCGAAAAATGAAGCCTAGTGACTCACATGAGGTTTATTGCTCACGCTTCATTCTTCCCTTAAATCTTCGTATCTTTGTTGTCTGATTCTGAGAATAATGCAAACCAATATACAGGCTGAAACCGCTCGTCGGCGGACATTCGCCATCATTAGTCACCCTGACGCCGGTAAAAC
Organism: Spirosoma aureum; assembly: GCF_011604685.1. Lineage (NCBI taxonomy): Bacteria > Pseudomonadati > Bacteroidota > Cytophagia > Cytophagales > Cytophagaceae > Spirosoma > Spirosoma aureum. The sequence goes on from NZ_CP050063.1 coordinate 1,732,591, forward strand.
GACATTGACCGAGAAATTGCTTCTGTTTGGCGGGGCTATTCAAACAGCAGGGGCCGTAAAATCCAATAAAATCAAGAAGTCGGCAACTTCCGATTTCATGGAGATTGAGAAGCAGCGGGGAATCTCCGTGGCTACGTCGGTAATGACGTTTGAATACGACAATCTCAAAATTAATATTCTCGATACACCTGGTCACAAAGACTTTGCGGAAGATACCTATCGGACACTTACTGCAGTCGATAGCGTCATTCTGGTTATCGACTGCGTAAAAGGCGTTGAGGAACAAACCGAGCGGTTGATGGAGGTTTGCCGCATGCGCGATACACCGGTTATTATTTTCATTAATAAACTGGACCGCGAAGGCCGTAACCCCTTCGATCTGCTCGACGAACTGGAAGAGAAGCTCAACATTCGTGTTCGACCAATGACCTGGCCCGTAAACATGGGTTCTGACTTTAAAGGCGTTTATAGCCTTATCGAGAAAAAGTTATATTTCTTTAAAGTCAACAAAACCCGCGTAGAAGATGATGTGCTTCCAATTGAGCTGGATGATTCATTACTTGATCAGAAAGTAGGTGCGCGTGATGCGGCTCAGCTGCGCGAGGATGTTGAGCTGATTGAGGGCGTTTACGATTCCTTCGATCGGCAGGCTTATCTGGATGGCAAATTGGCTCCCGTGTTTTTTGGCTCGGCTGTCAATAATTTTGGTGTGAAAGAGCTACTGGAAGGTTTCTGTGCTATCTCGCCCGAACCAATTGCCCGGCCAACCGACAAACGGGAGGTGCTACCTGATGAGAAGAATTTTAGCGGCTTTGTCTTTAAAATTCACGCCAATCTCGACCCGCGCCACCGCGATCGTATTGCGTTTCTACGCATCTGCTCGGGCGTTTTCGAGCGGGGTAAGTTCTACCACCACACCCGTCTCGATAAAAACGTTCGCTTTGCCTCACCATTCAGTTTCATGGCCGATAGCAAGAGCGTCGTTGAAGAAGGATTCCCCGGCGATGTTGTTGGCTTATACGACACCGGTACGTTTAAGATTGGGGATACACTGACCGAAGGCGAAGACCTGCAGTTTCAGGGTATTCCAAGCTTTTCGCCCGAAATCTTTAAAGAACTGGTGAACCTCGACCCAATGAAATCCAAGCAGTTGGACAAGGGGATTCAGCAGTTAACCGATGAGGGCGTTGCCCAGTTGTTCACACTTGAACTAGGCAATCGGAAGTTTGTGGGAACCGTGGGTGAACTGCAATTTGAAGTAATTCAGTATCGTCTGGAGAATGAATACGGTGCGAAGTGCCGCTGGGTGCCGCTCAACTATACAAAAGCCTGCTGGATCACCGCCGAGAACCCGGTTAAGCTTGCTGAATTTATCCGATTAAAAGGCAACCAGATTGCCTACGATAAAGATCAGCATCCTGTTTTTCTGGCCGAATCCGATTGGATGTTGCGTATGAACCAGCAAAATAACCCAGATATTCAGTTCCACCTGACGTCGGAGTTTAATGTAACGGCCTAGTCGTTTTAAGTCCGTTTGCTTAGATTTCTTCCGACTCAAAAACTACTGTCATTGGTATGGGTTAGTCAATTATTAACCAGACAACCCGTACCGATGATAAACTCAATGGCAATTGTTGCTTTCGTGCTGTTCATGGCCGGAACCGCCGTAGCCCAGCAAAAGCAGCCCAAACGCACTAAGCCAGCAACTACAGCTGGCACTATTTCGCCAGTGGATGCCGCACGCTCCAATCCGTCAGCTGCCAATACCCATGATGGAACCATGGGTGCATCGACCGGAACGGGTACGACGCTTGAGCAAAATCAGGCGGGTAATGCAACTAGCCCCGCACAACTTCAACCGATGCCAACAGCAGTACCAGGACCGGGGCATCTTCTGTAAAAGCGAAGAAAAAGTCCAGAAAGTCAGATAGTTGAACGCCGATATAGTCAATATCAGTGGCTGATTTAACCAAAGTTTAATAACCTTTTCGTAGGGGAGCGGTTAAATTAATGTTGGTTTTATTCACCTATCAAAGGAAGACTATGAAAAAGGTAATGATCGCTGCTGTTGCAGTCCTGTTGATGACAGGTGCTGCTTTTGCTCAGGATGATGCAAAAAAGGCTCATAAAGAAATGAAACATGAAGCCAAGCAGATGAAAAAAGAGGCCAAGAAAGAGGGGGATGATGCAAAAGCGGATGCTGCAAAAGACATGAAGCATATGCATAAGAACATGAAAAAGGCCGAAAAGAAAACGACAGATAGTTAGATTATCCCTTTTATTTACACCATTGGCCTCCCAAGAGATTGGGGGGCTTTTTGTTGTAGCCACCTTGAAGACAGGGTGAAGTTGAGGCTTAGATTACTGTTCAATTAGTTTAAGACGTTTGCTTCGAGTGGTAGCACTGATTACTGCACGATAGAGTAAGAACCAAAATGTACTAAGTACAAATACTTATTCATGGTTTAAATAATGAGCTCTTGTTGATAAATTTTAGCGTAACCTATTGACTAGTAGTATTTTATTGGGAATAGGCCTGTGTTTACCTGTTTACGTTTCAACTTAATATATTTAATAGTAGATAGAATATAGGAAGTTTAATAGATAATATTTAAATATAATGACTTAATAAAATTTTATTCTGTATTAAATAAGTATTAAAAAATATAATCCCTTATAATTGGTGCTTCATTTACTAAGTGCCATTCTCTATATGTATAATCTCTACTTGCCTATCTATGAAACTAGTTCTCCTTACTCTAACCCTGCTTTTGCCATTTTTTGCGCTCGCCCAGCAGCGAGCTGTCCGTGGCAAAGTAACTGACACGGCAGAAAAATCGGCATTACCCGGCACAACAGTAACGGTGAAGGGTAGTACAGTTGGGACGGTTACTGATGCACAGGGAACGTATCAGATTAATGTCCCCGACAAAAATGCTACCCTTGTTTATTCCTCGGTTGGCTTTCAGTCTAAAGAGGTTGTTGTAGGAGCACAGCAGGTGATCGATGTTGTGTTGGTGGCTGATACGAAGCAACTTAGCGAAGTTGTTGTGACAGCCGCTGGGATTAAACGTGACAAAAATGCACTCGGTTATTCGGTAAGTACACTGGATGCCAACCAACTGGCTCAGAAATCGGAACCGGATGCACTGCGTGCACTCACGGGAAAAGTTGCGGGCGTGAATATTCAGGGCTCGGGCGGTGCTGCAGGTGGAGCTACAAACATTACCATTCGGGGAAACTCGTCGCTGGGTAATAACAACCAACCCTTGTTTGTAGTGGATGGGGTTCCGTTCGATAATTCCAGTTTTGGTAGTACCGACGGTTCGGTTGGCGGATCGACCATTACCAACCGGGCGTTCGATTTGGACCCGAATAACATTCTGACAATGACGGTGTTGAAGGGAGCGGCAGCAGCAGCTCTTTACGGATCCCGGGCCGCCAATGGTGCCATCATCGTGACAACGAAAGCTGGTAAGCGCCAGAGTAAGAAAGGTCTGGAAATTACCTACAATACAGGCTATGCGACGGAAACTGTAGCCGGACTTCCCGATTATCAGACGAGCTACGGGCAGGGCACCAACTTCGATTATCGAAGTGGTGTGTTTGGTTCCTGGGGGCCGCCTTATCAGGGTATTACGAGTCTGATTCCTACGCGGGCAACAATTCCGCATCCGCTAACGACCAATAACCGGTATCCTTCCACCGTTTTTCCGGAGTTTTATCAGGCAGATGGTATAACGCCAATTCAGATTCCGTACCAGTCTTATTCGCAGGATAACGCCAGAAAATTCTTTCGTACAGGTAGCGTATTTGAAAACGCACTGTCGGTATCGACTGGCAGCGAGAAAGGCAACTTCACGGCGGGTTTGTCACGAACTGCCAATCAGGGTGTTGTCCGGGAAAACCAGATTACACGTACGGCTGTCAACATTGGTGGTAATGCGCAGCTAGACAACAAGTTCTACTTAAGCGGGGCGCTGAATTATGTCAATACCGATCAGGTATCTCCTCAGGTAACGGCAGCCAATGGGAGTGGAAGCTCCATTATGGACATTCTGATGTTTGTTCCAACCAGTTATGACCTGACGGGTTTCCCGAATACGAATCCGCTGAATGGCAATAACGTGTATGACCGCGTAGGGACTGATAACCCATATTGGTCTGTCCTTAATAGTCCTACCCTGAGTAAGGTAGATCGCTATTACGGGAACGTTGTGCTCGGATTCGATCCATTGCCCTGGTTGAATGTGCAGAATACCGTTGGCTTTAACGCCTACACGGATCGGCGAACGGTCGTCAATGGGAAAGGCGGTGATTATTTTCCGAACGGCAATGTCACGACCGATAACATCTACCGGCAGGAACTGGATAACACCTTGCTGATAACGGCTACGAAACCGATCAATGAAAACATTGGGCTGAAAGTTATTGTAGGAAATAACGTGAACCAGCGACTAACCGAGCGTCAGGTCGTATTTGGTGATGGTATCATTTTCCGGGGCATCAATTCGCTGAATAATACCAGTGTAACCATTCCTCGTGTACTGCCTAACAACCGTAACGATTTCAAACAACGATTCTTTGCGTTCTTCACCGACATTTCGCTGGATTATAAAAACTTTGCCTTCCTGAATCTGGTGGCTCGTAATGACGTATCATCAACGTTGCCTGCCAGCAATCGAAGCTACCTCTACGGCGGGGCCAGTGCATCGCTGATTTTTACGGAAGCGTTCAAACTACCCAAAAATATTCTGTCGTTCGGTAAATTCCGGGCTGGTTATACCCGTGTCGGCAATGAAGCCACACCGTATCAGACGCAGACGGTTTATATTGCCAACCCGGTTCTGGGCGCTGGTGCTTCGGGAACCGGCACGATTGCTTCTCCTTTTGCTGGACAAAGTACGCTGACTGAATCGGATTTGCTGGCCAATTCTCTGTTGAAACCGGAGTTTATCACCGAACTGGAGTTAGGAACCGAACTCCAGTTTTTCAATAATCGGATTGGGCTGGACATCACGTACTACAACAAGATTAGTACGTCGCAGATTTTTACGGTCAATGCCGTGCCTTCGTCGGGGTATACGCAAAAGGTAATCAATCTGGGGAAGTCATCGAACGAGGGGATTGAAATTGGGCTGAGTGCAACCCCCGTAAAGACGCTCAACGGATTGACCTGGACGCTTTCGTCGGCCTTTACCATGAACCGCAACATCGTGCGGGACATTGGCAACCTGACCGAATTACCCTACGGAGGATTCTCCGATCTGGGTAGTGTACACATTGCTGGCCAGCCTTACGGGCAGATTCGCGGATCAACTTATGCAAAAGACGATGAAGGCAATATTCTGGTTAACCCAAATACCGGGAAGCCCATTCTGAGCGGTAAAACAGCGGCCATTGGCAATCCGAATCCCGATTTTATTCTGGGTATCACCAATTCACTGAGCTATAAGGGTATTACGCTGAGTGCGCTCTTTGACTGGAAAAAAGGGGGTGATATGTATTCCTTCACAGCTTATGAACTGCTTAGCCGGGGCGTAACGAAAGATACTGAAGAGCGGGAAGCCATTCTGGTAGGACCGGGTGTACTGGGGGATGTGAATACGTTGAAACCCATTCTGGATGGAGAAGGAAAGAAAATTCCGAATAACATCGGAATTGCGGTAGCTGACTATTATTTCACAGGCGGTTTTGGGCCAGGTGGTGCGGCTGAGGTAAACGTTTTAGATGCAACGGTTTTCCGGCTTCGTGAAGTATCGCTGGGCTATCAGTTTCCGAAAAAATGGTTAGACAAAACGCCGTTTGGGTCGGCTTATCTATCCCTTAGTGGCCGTAATCTGTGGTATCTGGCCCCGAACTTCCCCAAGCATCTGAATTTCGATCCGGAGGTTAGCTCGCTTGGCGCCGGAAATTCGCAGGGCTTCGATTTTATCGGTATTCCAACGACCCGCCGGTTGGGTGTAAACCTCCGGTTTAGCTTCTGATTTCTGGTCAATCAACCCATTTCGAACACGATTTTATGAAAGTCATAACGCTAATACGAATAGCTTCTTTCGTGAGCCTGCTGTTTATCGGGAGCGCCTGTAAGGAATTTATCGATATAAATGCAGACCCAAACAACCCAACAACGCCGGTTCTGGAATTGCTTCTGCCCGCAACCCAGGTATCAATGACCGGCAGTTTGCGGGATGTAAACCAGGGTACATCCATCCTGATGCAGCAGCTCTACACAAGCAATACAAGCCGTAATTTTCAGGACGGAACCGATTATCAGCAGTCCTGGAATGGTTTGTACACCCAGGTTCTCAATGACATCGAGATCGTTATCCGCGAGGGAACAAAGCAGCAACGCTGGGACTATGTATCGATTGCCAAGCTGGAAAAAGCTTACATCTACAGCCTGATGGTTGATTTGTGGGGCGATATTCCGTTTGCCGATGCGTCGAAAGGATTGACCGTTTCTGACCCAACCTTTGAAAGCGGAGCAACCATCTACGACAAACTGTTTACGCTGATCGATGAAGCCCTGGCCGATGCCAACAAAGGCAATTTTGCCATTCAGCCAACCACGGCCGACATCATTTACAAAGGGGATAAGGCAGCCTGGATTCGTATGGCCAATACGCTGAAATTAAAGTTGTTCAACCAGATTCGGCTCGTGCAAGCCGACAAGGCAAAAGCGGGTATCGCTGCTATATTGTCGGCCAATGCGCCCCTGATCGCGACCAATGCGCAGGATTTTTCGTTCCGGTTCGGCACCACCGAGACGCCCGCTAACCGGCATCCATGGCACCGCTCGGAGTATCAGGCCAGCAAAAGTTACTACATGAGCCAGGGCTTCATCGAACGCTTGTTCAATACCGACGATCCCCGGATTCGTTATTTCTTCTACCGCCAGACCTCTAATTATACGGTTGGTTTTACGCCAACGGGTAATGGTTATTTCGGTCGTTACACGGGTGATGCAACCGCTTCACCGAATGATAACGCACTGAAAGCGACGGTTGGCGTTTATCCGGCCGGTGGTTTGTATGATAACGGCCCCATCAACAACCTGACATCGGCCAATGTATTCATAACCAACGCAGGAGCTACCTCGGCCCCGAAAGTGGTAAGCAATACTGACGGGACGGGTGCTGGTGTGTTTCCGTTCATGACAAACGCGATGGTGAAGTTTATTCTGGCCGAAGCGGCATTGACATTAGGGACCACCGGCGATGCGAAGCAGTTGTTTCAGGATGGTATTACGGCTCACCTGAACAGCGTCAACACCATTTCTTCGACTTCCGGAAATTCAGCTCCGGCCATTTCGGCGGCTACCATCACGGCCTTCGTGGCCAACCGAACCAGCCAATATGACGCAGCTGATGCGGCTGGTAAGCTGAATGCGATTATGACGCAGAAATACATTGCGCTCTACGGCAATGGAATGGAAGCGTACAACGATTACCGCCGAACCGGATTGCCTGCGTTGCCCGCGCCCATCGCCCCCTTGAACACGTTCCCGTTGCGGCTAACGTATTCGATCACGGAGCTTTCTACCAATGCAAATGTATCGGCTAAGGCTGACCAGGTTCAGACAGCGCAGCAAACAACACCGGTTTTTTGGGATAAGTAATTCAGTTGACAGAGAATAGCGTTTTCTGCAAACCGAGTACGATAAACGATTCACCGTAAAATAGTTAAGGCTACTCATGAAAAAAATCATTCTTTATTTTTTACTCCTTCTGGTCGTTGGCCTCGATGCCTGTAAGACCGAAGATTATGTTTGGGAAAACTGGTCCTATACGGCAGTTCCGCTGGTGGCGGTCAACATAGCGAAATCTGCCTTGCCTACGGTTTCTACAGCAAATACCTCTTTTTTTGACCTGGGTGCCGCAAATCTGGCTACCCAGGAATTTGAATATACCTTGAAATGGGAGGGTTTTGGGAAAGAAGAAGTGACTTCCATTGATGTCTATCTCGGTTTCAATAAGGCGGCAGCTACGGGAAATCCGGCCTACCCAATCGTACTGTCGCAGCCAGGAGGGCTCTATCCCAGCGTAACCCAGTATCCGCTTCCAAGCCGGGTTGGAACCTCCGACAAGCTCTATGAAACGGTGACGCAATTCCCCAAAACATTCACGGTAACTGCCGCCCAACTGGCTGCGTTTACGGGCGTTAACCTGAGCACCGTTGCGCAAAACGACTACTTTCTGTTCAAGTTTATGCTGAATCTGAAAGACGGGCGACGTATTGCGGGCTACCAGGAGAACGTATGCGACGAAGCCCGTGGCGAAGTTGGCGACTGCCGGGTTGGTGTTCGCTTCCGAAGAAAATAATCGATAAACAACTACCCCTCTAAATTAACCCCTTTATGATTCGTTCTATTTTACGACCATTTGCCATCCTACTGCTCAGCCTGACTACGGTCTGGGCGCAAATTCCGTCGCCTAAACAACATTTTGGTTTCAATATCGGCGACGATTATCAACTGGCCACGTATACGCAGACAGAGGCTTATTTTAAAAAGCTAGCGGCCACTTCCGACCGGGTGAAGTTGGTCGATATTGGCCCAACCGAAGAAGGCCGGCGGCAGTATATGCTGATTGTATCGTCGCCCGCCAACCTGAAAAAGCTGAGTCACTACAAGGAAATTTCCCAAAAGCTGGCCCGCGCCGAAAATCTGAACGACGATCAGGCCCGTGCACTCGCCTTCGAAGGGAAAGCCGTTGTCTGGATTGATGGAGGCCTGCATGCCACCGAAACCGTTGGGACAATGCAACTAATTGAAACGGCCTGGCAACTGGCGAGCCGTAAAGATCCCGAAACGATGCGGATTCTGAACGATGATATTATTCTGCTGACCCATGCCAACCCGGATGGGCAGGAGATTGTCACGAACTGGTACATGCGCGAAGCCACTCCCGAAAAGCGATCGCTGGATAACGTACCAAGATTGTATCAGAAATACGTTGGTCACGACAACAACCGCGACTTCTTCATGCTGAACATGAAAGAAACGCAAAATATTGGCCGTCAGCTGTTTGTTGAATGGATTCCTCAGATCATGTACAATCACCATCAGCGCGGTCCGGCTGGGTCTGTGCTGGCTGGACCTCCTTATCGTGACCCGTTCAATTACGTATTTGACCCGCTGATGGTAACCGGGATCGATGCCCTTGGTGCCGCCATGATCAACCGCCTGAACGCCGAAAACAAACCCGGATTCACGCGCCTGAGCGGTTCTGTTTTCTCAACCTGGTATAACGGGGGCTTGCGCACAACTACGCACTTCCATAACATGATTGGGCTGCTAACCGAAATCATTGGTGACCCAACTCCCGAAGATGTGCCGCTGGTTCCGAAGCGGTTGCTGCCTAATGGGGCTACACCATTTCCGGTTACGCCACAAAAATGGCATTTCCGGCAGTCAATCGACTATTCGGTATCACTGAATTATGCTGTGCTCGGTTATGCCGCCCGTTATCGCGATGAAGTGCTGTTTAATATTTACCGCATGGGTAAAAACTCCATTGAGCGGGGTAGCCGCGACACCTGGGCGCTCTCGCCCAAACGGATCGATGCGATCACGAATGCGTATGATTCAGACCCGAAGAAAGTAGTGCCGCCCACTAATGCCGCTCTGGCGCAGTACGGAATGATTCCCAAAGGGGGTGGTATGCCAATGAAGTACTACGATACGGTTATGAAAGCACCGTCGCTACGCGATCCGCGTGGGTTCATAATTCCGGCTGGTCAGCCCGATTTTGCTACCGCCGTCAAGTTCATTAATGCATTGATCAGAACGGGCATTCAGGTTCAGCAGGCAACGTCTGAATTTGCCGTTGCCGGAAAAACGTATCCGGCTGGCTCTTATGTGATTAAGTCCGATCAGGCATTCCGCCCACACGTGCTGGACATGTTCGAGCCGCAGGATCACCCCAATGATTTTCAGTATCCGGGTGGCCCTCCTGTTCGCCCATACGATGCTGCCGGATGGACGCTGGCGTACCTGATGAATATTCAGTTTGATCGTATTCTGGACAGTTTTGATGGGCCTTTCAAGAAATTGCCGTACGGCGAACTACAGTCGCCGGAAGGACACGTGGCCGGAGGAGTAGGCGATGGCTATGTGCTGAGTGCACGGGCGAATAACACATTTACTGCTGTCAATGATTTACTGGCATCTGGGGTTGAAGTATATCGTCTGCCCAATGGCACAGGTGTGAAGCCTGCCAGCGAAGCGGGGGCATTTTATGTACCCGCAACACCGAAGTCAAAATCAGTACTGGATAAAGCCGCCAAAGAACTTGGTCTGGAAGTAGCCAGCCTTGCCAAACGGCCAACAACGACGATGACGAAAATGGCCCCGATGCGCATTGCGCTCTGGGATACCTACGGCGGATCGATGCCTTCGGGTTGGGTACGCTGGTTGATGGAGCAGTACCATTTCCCGGCGAAAGTTATTTATACACAGGACATTGATGCGGGCGATCTTCGGAAAAAATTCGATGTGATCGTGTTCGTAACGCGGGCTATTCCGCCCGTTGGCGGCAAGGATGTCGATATTTTCAGCCTGCTCGGTTCGGAAGCCAAACCCGAAAATACACCCGCTGAATACCGTCCGTGGTTAGGGAAGATTACAGCCGATAAATCGATCCCGCAATTGAAGACGTTTATGGAAACCGGTGGAACCGTAATCACCATCGGTACCAGCACCAATCTGGCTTATCACCTGAAACTACCCGTTAAGAGTGCTCTGACCGAAATGACCACAACGGGACAGGAAAAACCGTTGCCGGGTGAAAAGTATTACATTCCGGGCAGTGTACTGCAAATGAGTGTAGACTCTACCAATCAGGCAACCTGGGGCTTACCTGCACTAACCGATGTTTATTTTGATGCGAGCCCCGTGTTTAAAGTAGCTCCTGATGCAATCGCTACCGGAAAAGTGAAACCACTGGCGTGGTTCTCGACGAGCAAACCGCTGCGTAGCGGCTGGGCATGGGGACAGTCGTATCTGCAAGATGGTATTGCGGCTTTCATGGCTCCTGTCGGTACCGGCAAACTCTACGCTTTTGGCCCCGAAATTACATTCCGGGCGCAGTCGCACGGAACGTTTAAACTACTGTTCAATCAACTTTACTCCGCCGGTTCGGCACCGGGCGAGGCCACGAATGGCAACTGATGCTTAACCAGAAAAACACTGTGGCCCCGGATTTGAATCCGGGGCCACAGTGTTTTTCTGCCTTCCTCTATTATCTGCTAACCAATTTGCCTGACTAACATGAACAACTATCGTCATCGTTTATTACTGCTTTGCGTGGCCTTGTTTTCGGGGCTGGCGGCTATGGCTCAGGTGCCAAAACCCGCCGATGTGTTTGGCTTCGAACCGGGAGCCGACTATAAGCTGGCTAACTACAAAATGCTGATGGACTATTATCAGCGTCTGGATAAAGCCAGTAATCGGGTGCAGATGGTGACCATTGGCAAATCGGTGCTGGGTAAACCGCTGTTATTGCTGATGGTGTCGAGCGAAGCCAACATGAAACAGCTGGATCACTGGCGGAGTGTTAGCGAGCAGCTTTCACGGGCAAAAATCGATGACGCTCAGGCGCGTAGTCTGGCGGCTTCGGGCAAGGCCATTGTGTGGGTCGATGCTGGTATGCACGCATCGGAAGTAGCATCGGCGCAGATGATGCCCGAACTGGCCTACCGCATGGCAACCGAAGAGTCGTCGGAGATGAAAAAAATTCGCGATCAGGTCGTTGCGCTGCTCATGGTTGAAATGAATCCCGATGGCCTCGATATTGTGGCTGACTGGTATAACGGTAATCTTGGAACACCCTTCGAAACCACGCAGCCGCCCTGGTTGTACCATCACTACGTTGGGCACGACAACAACCGCGACTGGTTTACGAATAACATGCCCGAAACAAAAGCCGTTTCGGAAGTACTTTACAATCAGTGGTATCCGCAAATTGTTTATAACCACCACCAAACGTCGCCCGCCTGGACCCGTATTTTCATTCCGCCTTTTGCCAACCCCGTTAATCCGCAGATTCACCCCGCTGTAACGGCAGGCGTCAATCTGGTCGGTACGGCAATGGCCAGCCGATTTGCCATTAAACGAATGCCGGGCGTGGTGTCACAACTGCGGTTCAGCATGTGGTGGAACGGTGGTATGCGGACGGTTCCTTACTACCACAACCAGATCGGTATTCTGACTGAAACGGCACATGCAACACCGTCACCCCGATTTTACCCACCCGATTCGCTGCCAAAAACCGTTGGTCAGGGCGTAACTGCTGCCACGACAGGTACCGAAATTTTTTATGCTGATCCCTGGAAAGGCGGCCAATCGCATTTCCGTGACGCGGTCAATTACATGGAAGAAGCATCGATGGCTACACTCGTCCTGGCGGCCGATAAACGCGAGGAGTTTCTGTATAACATTTACCGGATGGGCCGCGATGCTATCGAAGCGGCCGGCAAAGGGAAGCCGTATGCCTACATCATTCCAACCGAGCAATGGGATAAAGGCGAAGCCCTGAATCTGGTCAATATGTTTCGCCAAAGTGGGGTAGAGGTGCACCGGGCTACGCAGCCGTTTCAGGTCAATAATATGTCTTATGCAGCTGGTTCTTACGTCATTTACGGTGGGCAGGCCTTTAGCCCCTACGTCGTCGATCTGATGGAAAAGCAGGTTCATCCAAACCAACGGCTCTATCCGGGTGGTCCGCCGATTCCGCCATACGATCTGGCCGGTTGGACATTGCCCATGCAGATGGGTGTGAGCGTGGCCAAAATCGGCACTGCATTTAAGGCCGAAACCGAGTTGATAAAAGGACTGGCACCCGTTGTTGCGGGTCAGGTTGCCGAGAGTGCAGGATATGGATACCTGCTTTCCCGAAACCAGAACGCCAGCGTCATGGCCGTAAACCGTCTGCTAAAAGACGGTGAACTTGTGTCGATAATGCCTGCCAGCACCCAATCGACCGATCCGAAGAACTTCCTGATCGAAAAAGGAGCGTCAACCGATGCCCGTATCCAGAAACTGGCGAAGGAACTGGGTGTAAGTTTTACTGCCGTTGCCAGCAAACCAGCAACCGTGGGAAAGCCGCTGAAACTGCCCAAAATCGGCCTGTATAAATCGTGGGTAGCGAACATGGATGAAGGCTGGACACGCTGGCTGATGGAAACCTATGGGTTTCCGGTCGATACTTTACATGACGCCGACATCGCCAAAAAAGACTTGTCGGCTTATAGCGCAATTATCATTCCTGATCAGGAGGTGAAGCGGATTCTAAATGGTCATGCTGCTAACACAATGCCTGCTCAATACGTCGGTGGGTTAGGTCTGGGCGGTACAGTAGCTTTACAGCAGTATGTCTCGAATGGTGGAACGCTGGTCGCATTTGACGGTGCCAGTGACTTTGCGATTGAGCTGTTTGGGCTACCCGTTAAGAATGTTACCGACGGTTTGTCGAGTCAGCAGTTCTATATCCCCGGCTCGCTGATTCGGACAGTTATCGATACGAAGCATCCGCTGGCCTATGGTATGCAGCCCGAAGCGGCCGCTGCTTTCTCCAATAGTCGGGCATTTGAGGTTATTCGCCAGGTTCGCGAGGGCGAAGGCGGCCGTGAGGAGGTTAAAGCCGCCCCAGAACCGAAAGTAGAGGTGATTGCCAGCTATGCGAAAAAAGAGTTGCTGATGAGCGGCTGGGCCTTGAATGAAGACAAATACATTGCCGGAAAAGCCGCCGTTGTTCGAGCTTATCAGGGTAAAGGGACTATTGTTCTTTTCGGCTTTAGCCCACAATTCCGGGGCCAGCCACGCGGAACGTATAAATTGATTTTCAACACGCTTTATGAAAGTACATTGCCTAAAAATAGCGGTGAGCAGAGCGCCAAGAGTGAATAAATGATTTCAGTTTTGACAGGAACCAGTTCCTGAGAAACTGATTATAATAAAAAAGTGGTGGCAGGTTCTCAAACCTGCCACCACTTTTTTATTGGAACAAAATCAATGTTTCTTAATTATAGCCCGGATTTTGTACCAGCTTCTTATTCGTGTCAATCTCCCGTTGTGGGATTGGCAGAACAAGATTATTGGCGTTATAGGCTACCGTCCCCACTGTGCCAGCCGTGCGTTTAATATCGGCAAGCTGCTGGCCTTCGAAAGCAAGTTCAAGACGACGTTCCAGCAGAATCGCGTTCAGATCGACAGCAGTCAATGGAGCAGCTTTGGCCCGGTTCCGGATCAGATTTACATCGGCCAGTGGAGTCGCACCAATACTCGTATTCAGACGCTGGTTTGTTTCGGCGCGAACGAGATACATTTCAGCGAGCCGCACAACTGGAACGTCGCCATACTGATCATTGAATTTACTGGTAAACGTATTCTGTCCTGCCGTGTTGAAAAACGTTCCCCGCACGTCGCCCGCAGCATAGAGCTGGCGAAATTTGGATTGAACACGCACATCGCCCCGCCCCTGATTAGGTACTGATGCGTAGAATGTATTCATGTCATTGACGCCATCCTGATCTGTAATGATGATTTTGAAAATCAATTCATTATCATTCGTTGCGTCGTCAAATACATCCGTAAAGTTTGACTCCAGGCTATAGGCGCCCGAAGTAATAACCCGATTGGCTGCATCGCGGGCAGCTGCATAGTTTTGCTGTTGAAGATAAACGCGAGCCAGTATAGCCGCTGCTGCTCCCTTGGTGGCAAAACCGGTTCCGCCAGACTGCGTAGCGGGTAATAAACTTTCCGCTTTCGTTAAGTCGTCCAGTACTTGTGTGTACACTTCCGCTACTGTATTCCGGGCGCGGTAGTCGGCATCCGATACAGAAGTAGTTGGCGTGAGTACCAGCGGTACGCCTGCATTAGCCGTTGGTGCACCATCGTTCCAGCTTTTTCCGTAGAGCTTAACCAGTTCAAAGTAAACCGCACCCCGGATAAAGCGGGCTTGCCCTTCAATATTCCCGCGATTGGCTTCGCTAACTTTAGGTAATGCTGACAGCACGTTGTTGGTACGGTTGATTGTACTGTAACTATTGAGCCATACATCCCGATTGACTGTATTCGACGTTGTAACGGTTTTGCGCCAGATCTCATCAATCGTTGCGTAGGTACCACCAAAAACAACATCACGGTTATCGCCAAGCAGATCACCAATATACTGAAAGGCACCACCGAATAGGTTAGCTCCGTTTTGGGCGGCAGCAGATGTATTCAGCCCATCATAAGCACCGGTTAAGGTGATCTGAACGTCCTGTTCGGTATTTAACGCCTGACCCTGCTCGATACTCTGAGTCGGCACAACGTCTAGTCGGCTGTCGCAGGCCGTGAACAATAGGCTAACGGAACCGACGTATAACCAGTATTTTATGGATGAATTCATAATGAAAATGCGTTTGAAAATTCAGTTTTAACGTGTTTGGGTTAGAAACCGATGTTAATTCCGCCGGTGATCGTACGAGCTTGTGGAGCGGTATAGAAATCATAGCCCTGAGCGATGTTCGATACGATATAATCGGCATTTACTTCTGGATCCCAACCCGCATACTTCGTGAAGGTGAGGAGGTTCTGACCCGTTACGAAGAAACGTACACTATTCAATTTCACCCGATTGATCAGTGTTTTCGGTAAGTTGTACGATAACGTAGCCGTGCGCAGCCGGACAAATGCACCATCGAGGATAAATCGGCTCGACGATTGAGCGCCGTTGTTATAATACAAACGGGCTTCCGGTACGTTCGTATTCGTATTCTGACTTGTCCAGGCGGCTAGCTGATCGACGGTCTGGTTATCTTCAAAACGGCCATTTGCCGAAGAGTAGCGGCCAACACCGTAGAAATTGATCTTATTGCCAAATACGCCGTTGAACAGAACGCTCAATGTAATTCCCTTATAGCTAAAGGTGTTGGTGATACCACCAGTCCATTTAGGCAGTGGGCTTCCCATCACGACACGCTGTGCCTGGCTGTAGACATTCGTTGTGGTGCGATCTAATGATCCATCAGGATTTGCCGTATTTTTATACCAGAGCGCATCCCCATTCGCCGGATCAACACCTGCGTACTCCTGCGTGAAGAATACACCCAGTGGCTGCCCTTCAACGGCACGGCTCATGGCGTTGATACCACCTTCAATAATCTGGCCTTGCAGATTGGTGATTTTGTTCTGGTTGGTAGCCGCATTGAAGCTTGTCGTCCACCGGAAAGCACCCGTCAGGTTTTCGGTATTCAATACAAACTCAAATCCTTTATTTTCCAGGCTACCAACGTTCCGGAATTGTGTAGCGAAACCAGTTGTACCTGGAACGTTTACGTTCAGCAGTAAGCCTGTTGTTTGCTTGTTATAGTAGTCAATTTCGCCGTTAATCCGGTTGTTGAGAATCCCGAAATCAAGACCAATATCAAACTGATTGGTCGTTTCCCACTTCAGGTCGGGGTTGGCCAGTTGTGACGGGCGCTGACCGGGTAATGAGCCATAATTGGCATCGCCGGTAAACAGGCCTAATTGGGGGAAGTTCTGAATTTCGGCATTACCTGTCCGACCATAACTTGAGCGGAGCTTCAGAAAACTGATGGTATTATTATTTTTCAGGAAGCTTTCTTCCGACAATACCCAACCTGCCGAAATCGCGGGGAAAAAGCCGTAGCGGCTATTGCGACCAAACCGTGACGACCCATCGACACGGGCACTTAAGCCCAGCAGGTATCGGTCAGAGAATTTGTAATTAGCTCTGGCAAAATACGACAGGAAGCGATAGTCGGTCTGGGTTGAGCTACCATCGGTTTTGCGGGCTGCACTAACGATCTGGCGATAGGCGTCCGACGGGAAATCACGACCTTCGGTGAAATTCGTTTTTTGCTGAGACTGCTGATAGGACATACCCAGCGTAGCATCAATGGCATGCTTACCGAAGACGGTACCGTAGGAAAAGAAATTGTTGGTTGTGTAATTCTCCACGCGCACGTAGCGGTTCTGGCCGACGCCTTGTGGGGCGCTGAAATTACGCTGTGTTTTACTGTTGTAGTACAGCTCTTCCTGCTGGTTCAGTACGTCGAGGCCAAACTCCGTGCGGAATGTCAAGCCTTTTATAATCTGCAACTGGCCATACACATTGCTGATATTCCGGTAAACCGTTGTGTTAAAATAGGCATTGCCAATATTGATCAGCGGGTTATAATAAACCGGAATGCTGATGTCGCCGGGAGGGGTTCCTACCGGGAGGCCCGTAGTTGGATCCGTAGCAGGTGTCATGGGTGGAAGCGCCACCATCTGCATTGGATTATCAAACTGGTTATCTGCCGAAATGCGCTGGTTAAAGGTGCGGGTCAGGCCAATGTTGAAGCCTGTGCGGAAGCGATCCGACACCTGATGGTCAAGGTTCAGACGACCAGAATACCGTTGCAGGGCGTTACCAACCAGAATACCTTTCTGATCCAGCAATTGACCGGATAAATAGAACGTCGTTTTTTCATTTCCGCCGTTTATGTTCAAGTCATACTGCTGATACGGTGCATCCTGATAAGCCAGGTCTCCCCAGTTTGTACTTGCCTGTTGTGGAGTGCCATAGGTGCCAAGCCCCTGTGTGTCGTAGAAGCTCTTCATGTAGGACGAATACGAATCAGGATCAGCCGGGTCAAGGCCCTCGATGCGGTCTGAATTAGCAGCAGCCTGATTGTAAAATTTGACGTACTGGTCCGTATTCAGAAAATTAAGTTTTTTCGTCGGTTTGCTCGATCCATATTGCGCGCCAAAGTTGATATTCGTCCGACCGGCTTTTCCGCGTTTGGTCGTAATCAGCACAACGCCATTGGCCGCTCTGGCTCCGTAAATAGCCCCGGCCGAGGCATCCTTCAAAATATCGACAGACTCAATATCCTGCGGGTTAATATCAGCCAATGGGTTTGTAGAAGCACTATTGAAGCTCAGGTTGTCGGTTGTAACCGGCGTTCCGTCAACGACATATAGAGGTTGGTTCGAGGCAGATACCGACGATTGACCCCGTACCCGAACCTGAATTCCCTGGCCTAATTTACCCGAACCTGAATTGATCTGAACACCGGCAGCTTTACCCTGAAGTGCCTGATCAAAAGTAGTTACGGGCTGATCCTGAATATCGGCAGCCTTAACCTTTGCAATATTACCGGTCAGATCACGCTTGATCTGCTGGCCATAACCCGTAACAACGACTTCGCTCAAATTACGTACGTCGGTCTTCAGTTGTACGTTGATTACCGAACGATTGTTTACCGGTTCTTCAACCGAAGTAAAGCCGATGAAGCTATAAACAAGGGTGACGTTCCCATCTGTAGACAGGCGGTAATTGCCCGATGCGTCGGTCAGCGTTCCCTGCGTTCGGCCTTTTATACTAACCGATACGCCTGGTAGACCGGCACCGTCATCCGATGACGTGACCCTACCTGATACTACCTGACTCTGTGCATAGCTACTGCAAGCTATGACAAGAAATAGGAAGCTAACTAGTAAGAGTTTTCTCATGTTATTAATTTAGAAAGTTGAAAAGAACTGTAAAAGTACAACGCAACGATAACTTATAAAAAAAATGGTGTACAACAAAGGTTGATTCTGCTGATAATGTCAAAATATTTATTGGAAAAATAGTTTTTAGCTAGAATAAAATATTTTATAGGCCATTTTGGTGAAATAAAGCGGAAAAATCTTGATTTATTCACAATTAAAGACCGGTGACGGGCAGTTTGAAGAGAAATTAAACCATAAACTACTCGGCATAGTCTAACGTTTATAGGGAGTAACTTCCTGTAAACAACGATTATGAACCGTCTATTACTTCCACTCCTTGTTCTGGTGCTGCTCGCACCGGAGCTACGTGCACAGGTACAATATGCCACCGAATCGCCCAGGGTAGATGATGTGAACGACCGCGACGTGTCGATACAGCGTGTTGAGCTAACGGCCCAATACACAGTCATTTACATGAAGTTTGAAGCCAGCCAGCGAGTGGGTCGCGACCTGCCTTTCAGCATCCCAATGCCGAACGGAAGAGGAGGGAAAATAGAGTCTACCAACAACATTGGTTTTCAGCCTACATCACGGCTGTATGTCAACGAGGGTGAACGATCGTATAAATTTATTCGGGCCGAGAATATTCCCCTCGAAACCCGTCGGCGGGTTCAGCCGGGTGAACGGGTAGATTTTGTCGCCTATTTTGAACGGATCGACCCCGGATACACTACGTTCGATTTGTTTGAATGTAAAGATGGTGGTGGCTATGTGTGTTTTAATTTCTGGGGGGTTCACATCATCAATCCGCCCAAAAAGACCTACTCACAACGGACACCCAAGCCACAGGTTCAGCCAAAACCACAAACACAACCACAGCAACCACGCTACCAGCCCCGGACATCGCCAGGCGCTGGAACGCCAGACCCAACCCCGCCCGTAACACAACCACAGACAACTCCATCGGCTGTGGCAATTGGTGGGATTACACGTGATGCCAAAACTAAGCAGTTAATGAGTGCAACAGTCAGTTTTCGGCTGCTATCCGGTGCTGAGTCGGCCGGCGATGGCTCGGCTGATTCTGTTCGGAGTAATAAATCAACAGGAGCCTATACGATTCCAGTCGATCGGCGCGGGGTGTACGTTGTGACCGCTTCGGCAAAAGGCTATTTCAGCCAGAGCGATACCCTCGCCACGAATCGCGTCAACGTAAATCGGAATTTCGATCTGATTCCAATTGAAGCCGGAGCCACCATTACGCTGAAGAATATTTATTTTAATGCTTCCCAGTTCGACCTTCAGCCTGAATCCTACCCTGAACTGGATCGACTCGTAACCGTAATGCAGGAGAATTCGACAATGACTATCCGGCTCGAAGGGCATACAGACACGGTTGGCGATTTCGATTCGAACGTTGAACTGTCCCGGAATCGGGTCAATGAGGTGAAGCGATACCTGGTGGCGAAAGGAATCGGCGCGGGCCGAATCGATACAGTCGGTTATGGTCCATCGCGACCAATCAATAAAAATAAAAGCCTGAAAGAGCGTCCTGAAAATCGTCGTGTAGAGATGGTGATTATAAACGTATAAAACCTTGACAGTGGGTTTTCAGTTTACGGTTTCTGGTTTACTGGTAGCTAACTCAACCGAATAACAGCGGGTGGCTAATCCGAAACCCTAAACTAAACCAGCCAATGAAACCTGATTTTGATCTCGACGTTGTTCTGAACCGAATTGAGCAGGCTATTCGCCCATACCCCAAAGCCGCTATGTTTGAGCTGGCCGAACGAGGTTATAATAGTCTGTTTGAACAATTAATATCCTGTATTGTCTCCATTCGCACGCTGGACGAGACAACAATACCTGTTTCGCTAAAACTGTTTGAAGCAGCCCGAACCCCTGATCAACTTCTGGCGCTTGACATTCCTGTACTAACGGGTTTGCTATACGGCACGACCTATCCAGACCAGAAGGCGTATACCATGCATGGTATTGCCGATCGTATCGTCAATGAATTTGGGGGAGAATTGCCCGCCGATTTTGCTACGCTGATTTCGCTGAAGGGGGTTGGTCCAAAATGCGCCAATCTAGCCCTGGGCGTAGCAACAGGTCAGGCTGCGATCAGCGTCGATGTTCATGTGCATCGGGTCGTAAACCGGTGGGGCTATGTACATACCAAACAGCCCGAACAAACGCTGAACGTCTTGGAAACACAGGTACCACGTGAGCAGTGGGTCAATATCAATCGGCTATTGATGCCTTTCGGAAAGCACATCTGTACCGGCACACTGCCTCATTGTTCGACCTGCCCTGTGCTGGCGTGGTGTGAGCAGGAAGGGGTGGAGCGGCATCGATAAACAACAACTTGATTAGTCTGTTTTTTTTGCTGCCAGCGATACCATATACTCTTTTAAGCTAGCCAGTGTATCGTGACATTCTTTATCGATTTGCCGGTATAAATCAGCTTGCTGGCGAACTGCCTGATTTATTACAGCCGTACTTTTTGTTTTATTATCGGAAGAACGACTCATTTCTTCTGCAGTAGGGCTATCGGGCCGGACGGGTAGCGAAAGTCCATTGCCCTCTGCGATGAGATCGGTTATCGTGGCCCGGTAGCGTCCAAATTTCGACTCGATGGTAAGCGTATACCGGATCAGCTGATCGTCGATACGGTAGGCCGATTTGACAAATAGAATGTTATGTTCCTGATCGAATTGTTGCTCAGCATCGCTTTCGTTGGGGAATTGCTGTGCCAGCCACGAGCGTGCCTGAGTAATGATTTGTTTGGTTGGGCGTGTTGCGTCGGGCAGGCGCACTAACTCCTGGTATTGAACCTGTCCAAGGTCATTGGTTGGCAATTTGACCTGGGCTAGTACGTTAATTGAGAACAATACTAGAAATGGTATCAGAATTTTCATTGTTTAGCAATATCATTTCACCCATGTGTCGAATCACAGCGCTTATTAAGCTGACTGACAATTAGATATGGGTATCTGGGCCAGAAACTTTATACAGAAGTTCAGTACTTCGAGGGTACAAAGATATAGTTAAAGGGCGTTTGCTAAACGATTTATGGACGATAATGGTACTTGTTGATTAGGTTGTAAGCGTTTCATCATCTACGGAAAGACCTGCCTCAATCAAGCCGTCCAGATCGAAGCCTTGTGCATCGAGGTAATTTATGATGGCACGGGCATTGACGCGGGCTGGGCCAACGCGGTAACCACTGTCTTTACTTGAGGCAATAACACCTTTGGTTGTAATGATGAGCGTTATTGGGTCAGCGTATAGTTCAATATAGTCATTTCCCCGTGTCACTGTCACGTCGATATCTTCATCCCAGGAATAAGCCGATTGAAAACATTGGCGTGCCTCGTCGTTACTGATCGCTACCAGTTTTCGGAGTACGGGACGGACTAATTCAGGCGATAATTCATGCTCAAGCCGACTCCCTTCGTAACAAACCTTTACTTCCCCGCTTGTAATATCAACGGCTACTAGTTTAGCATTTCGGCTTTGGGCATCTGCGCCTTCAACCAGTACCTGTACCCGGCCACCTAAATAGCGAGCCAGTTCCTGGGCTGTTAAACCTGTAGTTCGTGTCTTCATTATATATTTTGGGTAATATGTTGGTGTTTGATATAAAAGTGTCATTTGTAATTCTTCAGTTAAACAAAAATAACATCTTAAGGTGTTACTAATTCAATCACTGTAGTATTTAAATGTATACATGATGAATTAGGATTCATGCTGTTAATCTAATCAAGATACTTAAAATAAGAAGTATCCCAATTTTCTACTATGCACAAGTGTTATGGTTTAAGCTTGTGCACTTCTGAGATTTACATCCATCAATTTATAATCGTACCGAAAAAGGCTTATTAGACCTTCGAAAGCCAGTTTGATTCTGGAATGATCAAATTTTGTACCAAAAACCTCACTTGAGACCAAGGTTCAATAAAGAAAAAGTATTTGTATCTACCTTTTTGATAGAGTATACCATCTTTGTTTACAGATATTTTGATGAGTAATGCATTTATAATCAGCTGATAGTTTTAGGTAAATACTATCAGCTGATCTGTTGTTCTGTGCTCGTAGATCATTTGCGGTAGTTGAAGTCTACAAGTATCTCGCCAGAAATAAAACTTAATTTACTGCCCGTACCAAAAGTTCTGCCGATTTGATGAAAAGCGACGACTTCCTAAAGTAGATAATGGCTATCGCTATTCATTGGCTGTACCAGAGAAACAATCCCATGTTGTTTCGGATTTTACTCTCCGAAATAATGGTAAGCCAGTCTGATGAAGAATAAATTACCATTGTAACCTGTCAACGGTTGGATTATGAAGTCCTGCTCTAGTGTGATCCGCATGTCCCTATACTCACCCTATATAATTTGAGATGTGCAGGGTAGGAGTTCTTGCAAAAGTGACCTGCTTTAAACAAAAAAATGGTCCAGAATCAATTCTGGACCATTTAGAGTCAAAAGCACTTCGGTTTAAAGCTGGGTTCCTGTTGTGTCGGGCGGAACGGTTGGCTCTGCAGGGGCGGGTGTCGTTGGTACGAAGGTAGAATCCCCTGGTTCACCGATAGCAGTTGAGTCAGTGGCTTCGGTGGTTTCTTCGTCGTCAGACGGGCCGCAATTCAGATAATTCTTTGAAATCGAGAACGCTGGTTTTGGGAAGGGCCCCTGCAAACTCTTAAATTTAGGATCAGCATAGACTTTTTCCAGGAATCGACCGACAAGAGGTAAAGCTGTTTTAGCCCCTTCGCCGAGGTCCGTTGAGCGAAAGTGAATGCTCCGGTCGTCGCCACCGACCCAGGCTCCCACTACCAATTTGTCGGATACACCAACAAACCAGCCGTCGGAGTTATTGGAGGTTGTACCCGTTTTTGCACCCATTTCATTGTGGTTTCTGAATAGCTCAAATGACCACAGGTTTTGTGATGTGCCCCCCGATTCCTGTAAGCCGCCCTGTAGCATATACCGCATCAGAAACGCCGACTCGGGACTTATAGCCCGTTTCTTTTTGGACGAGAACGTTTCAATAACGTTGCCATCCCGATCTTCAATACGCTGCACAATCATTGGGTCGATCGCTTCACCATCGTTGATAAACGTACAATAGGCGCCAACAAGCTCATAAAGCGATACGTCCGATGACCCCAGGCCGATAGATGGCACCGCATCCAGCTTGCTTTTAATCCCCATTCGATGGGCATACTGGGCCACTCGTTCCGGCGTAACCCGGTCTGTTAGCTGTGCCGTGATTGAGTTCACAGAACGGGCCAAAGCCCGACGCAAGGTCATGTTGGAATAGGTATAATAACCCGTCGAGTTGCGTGGTTCCCACACATCTTCTTTTCCTTCGGCGTTGATAAACTCCTTGCGAAAGGGTCTATCCTCAATTCGGTCGCACGGACTTAAATTGACCAGTGAGTCATCGATGGCAGCGGTATAAACAAACGGTTTGAAGGTTGAACCCGGTTGCCGTTTTCCCTGCTTAACGTGGTCATATTTGAAATAATCGTAATCTAATCCACCAACCCACGCCCGGATATAACCTGTGTGGGGGTCCATCGCGACCATGCCTGACTGTAAAAAATGTTTATAGTAGGCTATGGAATCATAGGGTGTCATCTGGGTGGAGTCATAGCCACGCTTGCTGGTCCAGCTAAAAACTCTCATTTTGTACTTCACATTTTTCATGTAGTACATGATCGAGTCGGGGTACAGTGGCATGAAACGACGGCTGAGTGTTTTGTATCGTTCTGTGCGTTTAGCTACCGAATCAATAAAGCCTGGAAGCTCATTTCCATCTTCGTCGGTCCACGGATTTCGGCCCCGCCAATGGTTATCGAATGTCCGCTGCAACTGCTTCATTTTTTCACTGGTCGCATCTTCCGCGTATTTCTGCATGCGCGAATCCACGGTCGTAATGATGCGCAGCCCATCGGTGTAGAGGTCATAACCGTTTTCTTCTCCCCATTTCTTCACATAATCCTGAACGGCATTTTTCAGGTAGCTGGCTGGACCTGAATACGGATTTTCGGGCGTGAAGTCCGTTCCTAACGGTAAAGTACTAATCGAGTCTGCCTGCGCTTTGGTCAGGTAGTTGTACTTTGCCATCTGCCCCAGAACAATGTTTCGGCGTTCTTTCGAGCGTTCAGGGTTCTTAAGTGGATTGTAACTTGTTGTGGCTTTCTGTAATCCGACCAGCACGGCTCCTTCCTGCACGTTGAGGCTATCTGGCGCTTTGTTGAAAAATGTTCGGGCAGCGGTTTTCAGACCAAACGCATTGCTGCCGAAGTCTACCGTATTGAAATAGTAGGTAATAATTTCCTCTTTCGAAAAGTTTCGCTCCAGCTTAAGTGCCATCAGCCACTCTTTCGACTTGTAAATAATCTTGCGGATAAACGGAATCCGGGTCAGCAGACCTGACCGGGTTTTCCGGCGGGTCTTGAAGAGGTTTTTGGCTAACTGTTGCGTGATTGTCGAACCGCCCCCATCGCGCCCTAATGTAAATACAGCGCGGCCAATTGCCCTGGGGTCAACGCCCCCATGCTCGTAGAAACGCACATCTTCGGTGGCAATCAGGGCATTGATCAACTGTTTCGGAATGTTCTCGTATTTGATCGGAGTCCGGTTTTCGGCATAAAACTTCCCGATCATTACGCCATCCTGCGAATAAATCTCCGACGACTGATTCAGCTTTGGGTTTTTCAACTCCTCTACACTGGGCATTTCGCCGGTCAGGTACAAGAAATTGTAGTTGAGCATGAACACATAAAGACCCAAAGCCAGTGCTGCCGTTAATCCACCTTTGATTCCATATTTCAGGTATGGATAATACCAGGCATCCGGATCAATGTACTGATGGATAAATGAGCGCAGACGACCACGATAATCGCGGTAAGCTGTGACCCATGAATTAACCCGTTCTTCACCGGCGATTCGTGCGGTTTGCCGATAGATGTGTCGACCGACTCCGCGTCTGACATCGCCAAATTGCGCCCGGCGTTGTCGAATTCGTCGCCGAAACGCTCCAAACGCGTGCCGGACGGCGCGGAATCGCTCCCTATATTCACTCATGCGTTTTAATTCGGTAAGTTCTCGGTTATGGGATGATTAGTTACGACTAGGTCGAACATTGGCTCCCGGCAAATCTACCCAACCGGCAGACCGGTCGTTGCATCATCGCCGGGCCTCAAATATAACGGATTTTCAGCCGATGTGATATACTAAAGCCCGGCTCTTAGAACAACCCGACTGATTCTGAATAGGTTATTTTTAATAGGAAAGACGGTAACAACAACGAGCATGGCTATTCAGGCCTTCCCCTTGTTGTTACCGTCTTTTGTTGTCTTTTGTGGTCTTATTTCTTTTCAAATGTCATGGCTACACCGTTCATGCAGTAACGCAGACCTGTTGGCTTCGGGCCATCATCGAACACATGGCCCAAATGGCCACCACAAACAGTACAAAGAACTTCTGTCCGGACCATACCATAACTTTTGTCGCTGGCATCTTTAACCGCGTTCTTGGCAATGGGTGCATAAAAGCTCGGCCAGCCTGTGCCGGAGTTAAACTTCGTATCTGACGAAAAAAGCGGATTGTGGCAGGCTGCGCAGTAAAAAACGCCATGATCGTGGATATCATTTAACGGGCTGGTAAAGGCTCTTTCCGTACCGTGTTCGCGCAGAACAGCGTATTGATCGGGTGTCAGGATTTTCTTCCATTCTGCGTCCGTTTTAACGACCTTCCGACCGCCCGGCGGTTTCTCATCGACAAGGCGCTTCGATTGATCAACCGTTTGGTTCGATGCGCTGGACGTACAGGTGCCTAGATAAATGAAGCCTGTTAAAAGCCAGGCTGGCAATAACAAAAGCAGGGTATTTTTCATGAGTTGATTCGTGATAGCTGTACAAAAACGTACAAGAGTAGAGCAAATCTGGATTTCAGGTTGACAGATTACTGACAACGTTGCGAAAGTTTTGAACCGTTCAAAAATCTATCGCTGGTATAGCTAAAACAATGAAAAAGAGGCTATCGTTCAGGCATCTACTGTTGCCATGGCCAACAACGTTGTCAGCGTTGGCGTTGGGCTACCGCCCCGTTTTTCGACTGTTACAGCAAAGGCGTCGGCACGGTCGATCGGGCGATTGAGCTGTTGAAGGTACTTACTCGCGCTATTGGCTTCAAATACACCGGCATCGACCGGCTTTCCGCCTACGAGTGACCACAGCTGATACTGCTGATCAGGTCGCAAGGGAGGAAGTGATCGGACCTCAACGGCTACCTGATGGGTTTTGGCATTCCAGAATACCAGCATATCGCCATTGGGCGCTTTTTCGTTGCCACGTAATTCAAGTGTACGCGTGCCTGACTGTTTAAACAAAGCCAGAGCCTGTTCATTTTCAGCCTGTCGTTCTTTATATTGACTGAGTTCCTTTTGAAGCGATCCATTGGCTGATTGTAACTGAGCCAGTGTCTCCTGACCAGATCGTAGTTGCGACAACAGGAAAAACGAAAAACCAAGCAGTAATAAACCTACAGAAGCCGCAACGACCCAGGTTGTTTTGAAGGTTGGGCGATCTTTGGTCAGGTCAACAGGCATGGGCCGAATAATCGGCTCGGCAGTTTTCTCAAACGAAAGCTGAGCCATTATCTTTGATTTTAGCTCGGCAGGTGGCTCAACACTATGTAATAAGGCGTAGTTTTCGATCGAAAGACTTAATTGATCCAGTTCCTGTTGGATCTCAGGGTAAATAGACGCCAGACAGTTAACCTCACGCCGTTCCTGGTCGCTCACCGCGCCCATAACGTAAGATTCCAGGATGCCAGACGCTAAATACTCCGGTATATTCATGACTTAAATAATTGTTTTAATTCCTGCAACGCGGCACGAATTCTGGTTTTTACTGTTCCGAGGGGTAAATTCAATTCATCGGCGGCTTCTTCGTGCGTATAACCGCCGAAGTAAACCAGATCGATCAACTGCCTGCGTTCAGGCCGGAGTTGACTCACAACTTCCTTGATCCCGATGTGTTCGGGATTAGGCTGCTCAGTGTTGTGCTGACGATCAACAATATGTACGTTCTCTTCGTCGGTTCGGATTGCGTTGGAGGGGGATGGCTGCGTTTTTCTGGCACGAAGCGCATCAATGGCCGTATTACGGGCTACATTCAGCATCCATGTAAATAACCGGCCTTTACTAGGGTCGTAAGCATCAAGGTTTTTCCAGATTTTTACAAAAATGTCCTGTACAAGGTCCTGAGCGTGTTCATCGTCGCGAACGATGCGTAACACAACTCCATAGAGAGCGGGCGAATATTGGTCGTACAGCCAATGGAAAGCCTGCTCATCGCGCCTGGTAAGCTTCTCGATTAAGACACTTTCCGATACTAAAGATGACTGACGTTTCACACAGGTATAGTTAGATGGGCCAAATATAGCAGAAAGTATAAATGAATAAGCGTTTGACCAGTAAAGCAGGTAATTACCACTCTGTAAAGAGAAGTTGTTGACTGTATTTGTTGCCGATATTTATTAGATGGTCGTATGGCCGCTTGTTGTTGTACGGCTTCAACAGGCTCGTTAGTCGTAAATAGCCGTGGCATGATGAAGTCTTTGTGAGAAGGGGACCTCATCATGCCACGGCTCTGGTTACTTGATTTCACTCGTAGAGAACGAGTAGGGGAACTCATTTGTTTGAGTTCCCCGCTGCTTATTTGGGATTACCGACATGTCTATATCAATCGTTGCACCCGCTGTCAATCCCTGATGGCTTAACCAGTTTTTACTATATGGCTTACCATTCAGCCGCATGGCCTTGATATAACGATTAGACGCGCTGTTAGCCGGCGCATTTATGGTAATCTGTTTTCCATTTTCGAGGGTTGCCGTAACCTTTTTGAACAATGGAGCTCCCAGTACATACTGATCAGTAGCTGGGCATACCGGATAGAAACCCATAGCCGTAAAGACATACCAGGCCGAAGTCTGTCCATTATCTTCGTCCCCACAGTAGCCATCCGGCGTTGGCAGATACAGGCGATTCATGACCTCACGAAGCCAGTACTGGGCTTTCCAGGGCTCTCCGGCGTAGTTGTATAGGTAGATCATGTGCTGAATTGGCTGGTTTCCATGAGCGTACTGGCCCATGTTTGCGATCTGCATTTCCCGAATTTCGTGAATTACGCTTCGGTAGTAGCTCTCATCATATACGGGTGGCATGGTAAATACCGAATCGAGCTTGTTTACGAATTTCTCACGACCGCCCATCATACTGATCAATCCCTGTACATCGTGGAAAACTGACCAGGTATAATGCCAGCTGTTTCCTTCGGTAAACGCATCTCCCCATTTGAACGGATTAAACGGCGACTGAAACGAACCATCCTGATTTTTACCCCGCATCAGACCACTTTGCTTATCAAACAGATTACGGTAGTTCTGGCAACGTTTAGCAAAACGGTCAATTTCGGCCTGAGGGCGTTTCAGGGCTTTTGCTAACTGATAAATGGCGAAGTCATCGTAGGCATATTCTAGCGTTCGGGCGGCATTTTCGTTAATTTTTACGTCATAGGGTACATAGCCCAACTCGTTGTAGAATTTAACCCCCCGACGACCGACAGCGTCCATTGGGCCTTCATTCTCTGAATTCTTCAGAACTGCTTCGTAGAGCGCATTGATGTCGTAGCCGCGACCGCCCTTCAGGTACGCATCCGCAATGACCGATGCCGAATTGGAACCAACCATCACACTACGCAGACCCGGACTAGCCCATTCGGGTAGCCAGCCACCCTCTTTGTAGGCATTCGCCAGCCCTTCCTGCATGTGCGCGTTCAGAGACGGATACATCAGGTTCAGAAACGGGAACATCGATCGGAACGTATCCCAGAAGCCCGTATCTGTAAACATGTAACCGGGTAATACCTGGCCATTGTAGGGACTGTAATGAACCACCTTCTGACTGGCATCGAGCTCATAAAACTTCCGGGGAAAGAGTAACGAACGGTACAGGCAGGAGTAAAACGTCTGTGTCTGGGCGAGCGAACCTCCTTCTACCTGAATCCTGCCGAGTTCTTTATTCCAGGCCTCTTTTGCTTTTTGCTTAACCGAATCGAAGGCATCGTTGCCCAGCTCTTTCAGATTCTGTTCGGCCTGTTCGACACTGATGAACGAAGAAGCAACGCGAGCCAGGACCTGTTCGCCTTTGGCTGTTTTAAAACCAATGGCCGCGCCCACATGATTGGATGTAAGCTCAAGTGTGTCTTTCGCCAGTTTTTTTTCATGCCAGGTCTGAGCCGATGCAAATGGCTTATCGAAGTAGATGACGAAGTAATTTTTGAAGTTTGCCGGAACGCCACCACTGTTTCGGGTTGTGTAGCCGATGATCTTACGTTCTTTCGGAATCACTTTAACGAAAGAACCCTTATCGAAGGCATCGATGACAACAAAGGAGCTATCCGTTTTGGGGAAGGTAAACCGGAAACTGGCAGCCCGCTCGGTCGGTGCAATTTCGGTTGTCACATCATGGTCGGCCAGATAGACGCTGTAGTAGTAGGGTTTGGCAGCTTCGGCTTTGTGCGAGTACCAGCTGGCTCGTTCGTCTTCGTCGATCCGCAATTTGCCTGTCATGGGCATGAGCGAGAACTGGCCATAATCGTTCATCCAGGGCGAAGGCTGGTGCGTTTGTTTGAAACCCCGGATTTTATCCGCCGAATACGTATAGGCCCACCCGTTACCCATTTTGCCCGTTTGCGGCATCCAGAAATTCATACCCCAGGGTAGCGCAATGGCCGGATAGGTATTCCCGTTCGATAAACTTGGTTTCGAATCGGTACCGATGAGTGGGTTTACCAACTCGACCCAATCGGGTTTAGGGCTGGCTGGCTGAGCATAGGCGGCAACCGAAATAGCTAACCAGCTCAGCAGATAAAGGTGTTTTTTCATTGTGTTTTTGTATCGAATCGCAGCATCAGACCAAACGCTTGAATGAGTGGGAAGGTAATTCATCGTAACGTATAAAAAGCAGGGTAAACCAATCTTACTTGATTTACCCTGCATTACTAAACAGATTGATTGACGAATTCTACCAGCCTTTGTTCTGAGTAAGCTTTTTGTTGTTGTTGATCTCATACTGAGGAATACCCCACAGCAGGTATTTCTCAGTGAATGTAGCACCGCTCTCGTTTTTAAAGCCGATCGCATCTACCATCCTGTTATTGACCACATCATACACTTTCCGGGTGCGCTGCGTATCGAAATACGCCTTGTTTTCGTAGGCCAGTTCGTGGTAGCGTTCTTTCCAGATGGCTTCCCGGAACTGTTCTTTGCTCAAACCCGATAGCGGCTTCAATTGCGCCCGCGTCCGGATCGTATTCACTTGATCGTAAGCAGCTTGTGTTGGTCCGCTCACTTCGTTTGAGGCTTCGGCATAAATCAGCATGACTTCCGGTAAACGCAGTAACGTCCAGTTCTCATCAGTATTGACATTACGATTCAGAGCGCTTTCCTTCTGGAAATATTTGTAAAGCGCATGAACCCCAAACTTAACAATCTTGGTCGTATCCGTGATAGATGGATATTCGGTAAAATAGAACTGCCGCTCCTGGGCACGCAGATCACCCGACTCGTGCGTATTGTAGAAACCTTCCGTCGGGATAAGGGCACCATATTCGTCGCCATATACCGAGATCCGGGCGAAGTAAGGAATAATCAATGCACTAATCGAGTTGTTCACGATACCCGTTGCGTATTGGGCCTGCAAAATAAATTCGCTCTGATTTTTGTGCGCATTATCGTGCAAATAGTCGTAGGACGTAAACAGCGAATAAACTTTCGAATCGAGTACTTCCTTCGCCTTCGCTGCGGCCAAAGCATAGTTTTCTGTTTTCTGCAATGGATAGCCAGCCATCGTCAGGTAAACGCTGGCCAGCAGTGATTTAACGGCACCAACCGTAATGCGTCCCGTCTGATCAGCAACGGGAAGTCCGGCCTGTTCCGCTGTAGTCAGATCGCTGACGATTAGCTTATAGACATCTTCCTGCGATGCCCGAGTTGGATACAGATCGGCGCTGGATGCATCAATGGGTGTTGTAATCAGGGGCACATCACCGTAAAGCCGTACCAGGTGATAGTAGAAGAAAGCCCGCATGAAATACGCCTGCCCAAGCAATGATTTTTTCAGCGGTTCATCCATCGAAATGGCCGGAATTCGCTGAATGGCCAGGTTCGCGCTTCCAATGGTGTTGTAGCTGGTTTGCCAGATGGTTTTGAACGGCGGGTTAGCTGCATCGGCTGTCTGGTTGATAAACTGGCTATTGTAAAAACTTTGGCCCAACGTTGACGCGTGACCGTTGATCAATTCCAACGATACCCACGGCCGTTCACCGTATCCATTGTCCGTATTGAACATTCCCAAACCAGCATATAGCCCATTGATAGCTGACTGTGCCTGACTGGCGGATGTAAAATAACTGTCCTGCGTGAAGTTGGATTTGTTGACTTCCTGCAAATAATCCGTACAGCCAAACAGGCTGAGCATCAGCGCTCCACCGGCTATTGTCTGACTGATTGATTTTATGTACTTTCTCATACGAATTGCTGTCATTGAGTAGGATTAGAAAGAAACGTTCAGACCGGCCGTGAACACGTGTGCTTTCGGATAGTCGAAGAACTGAATGCCCTGCGCAAAGGCGTTGCCGTAGGTACTTACTTCCGGATCGTAGCCTGTATATTTCGTCAGCACAAAGAAGTTCTGCGCCGATGCATACACCCGCAGACGGCTTAGCTTGATCCGCTGTACGAAGTCAGTTGGAAATGTATAGCCCAACACCAGGTTACGCCCCCGCAGAAACGACCCATCTTCCACTTTATACGAATCGATCTTTGTATCGTAATACACATACGACGGCCGCGCTTCGGCAATGAACGTGTTCTGGTTGGTTGGCGTCCAGCCATTTAGTACTTCGGCATAACTGTTGGCCTGTCCCGTGCGGTCGAGTGCCGAGTGATGCGTCAGGTTTAAAATATCGTTGCCGTACGAGAACTGAAGATCGACCGTCAGGTCAAGTCCCTTGTAACGCAGCGTGTTACTGAATGTACCGTAGCCAGTTGGAATACCTTTGCCGGTAATGACGCGATCCTGATCATTGATCTGGCCGTCATTGTTCAGATCCAGGAATTTCAGGTCGCCCGGTTTCTTGCCGTATTTAGCCGCCTGATCGGCTTCTGCCGATCCCCAGGTGCCTGTCCGAACCAGACCGTAGAACGAGCCGACCGATTCGCCAACCCGCAGAATGTTCGTGTTGTTGAGAAACTGTGGGTCCGGGAAAATGTCGTCGTTCGCGTCGCCCAGTGCCGTAACTTTATTCTTCAGGAACGAAATATTGAAGTTCGTCGACCAGGTGAAATCTTTGTTGTCGATGTTGATCGTGTTCAGCGATAACTCCAGACCCCGGTTCTCCATGCTGCCAATGTTCTTGTAGATGCTGGCATATCCGCTTGATAGGGGCACAGGAGCCGATAGAAGCAGATCATGAGTCTTTTTGAGATACAGGTCGGCTTCAAGGTTAATGCGTCCTTTCAGAAAGCCAACCGATGCGCCCAGATCATACTGTGCCGTTTTTTCCCAGCGCAGGTTTGGGTTGGCCAGCGTACCGATGATGGTACCCGACGCACGCTGCCCACCGAAAACCGTTGTATTGGTGCTCAGCGTTGCCAGCGACTGGTACGAGTTGATTTCTGAGTTCCCCGTCAAGCCGTAGCTGGCGCGTACTTTCAGATCGGAGATGAGGTGGCTGTTTTTCAGGAAATCTTCCTGCGATAGCCTCCAGGCCACCGCTGCCGATGGGAAAAACGCATATTTGTTGTTGGCCCCGAAACGAGACGAACCATCGTAGCGACCCGTTGCCGTTACGAGAATTTTGTCTTTGTAGTTGTAGTTGCCCCGAGCGAAGTAAGATGCCATCTGGTAGGCATTGTACGACGACGTAGGCGGCAATGGGTTGGCACTTACACCCAGATTGTAGTATTGGTAGTAATTGTCCGGCAGACTTTCGACCCCTGAAAACCATTGCAGGTAGGTGTATTTCTGCAACTCGGCACCCGCCACAACATTGATCGAGTTTGATGCGTCGATCTGTTTGTTGTAGGTCAGGTAGTTCTGCCACTGCAAAAACTTGGTATCGTAGCTCCAGATTTCGGCATAGCCCCGGAACGGGCGAGTCAGCTGAACCTGGTTGGTTTCCGAGAACGGATTGTACTGGCTGGCAATGTTGGCTCCGAACGTAGTGCGGAAGTCCAGGCCCGGCATCAGCGTAATATTGGCGTAAGTATTGGCACCAAATACCTGCTTCTTGTACATCCGGTTGTCTTCGTTGGCCAGGGCTACCGGATTGTCTCCGCTTTCCATGTCAGGATAATCCTGCCGCTTGCCGTAGGTGCCATCTGGATAACGGATCGGAACAATCGGAATCATTTCGATCAGCATCCGGGGAATGTTGTTGCCCCCAACACCTTCGTCGGCCCGCCGTTCTTCCGAATAACTGTAGTTCAGCGTAGCGCCGACCTTCAGCCACTTCTTGACCTGGTTGTCGATAACCAACCGACCACTGTAGCGCTTCAGATACGTGTTTTTGATAATTCCCTGATTGTCGTTATAGTTCAGAAACAACCCATATGTCGTCTGATCGCTGCCGCCCGTAAAGCCCAGGTTATGATTCTGACTGATTGCTGTGCGCGTGGTTTCATCCTGCCAGTCGACATCGTACAGCGGATTCAGGTTTGCATCGAACAGTTTTCCGATCAGGGCAGTCCGTTTGATCTTTGGATCTTTATCGGCGTATTTGCCACTAGCCCAGCCCGCCGGGTCGTACTTGGCTACATTCTGGTAGGCTAAATCTTCGAGGGCCAGAAATTCTTTGGCATTCAGTACATCGCGTTTGCGGGCAATGCGGCTGGCACTTACGTAGGTATCGTAACTTACGGCTCCACCTTTCCGACCCCGTTTGGTCGTTACCAGAATAACACCATTGGCGCCCCTTGTTCCGTAAATGGCCGTTGCTGATGCATCTTTCAACACATCGATCGATTCAATATCGGCTGGGTTCAGGGCGTCGATACCAGCAGCCCAAATGATTCCATCGACCACATAAAGAGGGTTGTTGGTTGCGTTGATCGAGCTGTAGCCGCGAATCCGAATGTTTGTATTGCCACCCGGGCGGCCTGAGTTAACCGAAACGTTGACACCTGCAATACGACCCTGTAAACTCTGCTCGACGTTAATGGCCGGGCGCTCCAGCAACTCGGTGCTTTTCACACTCCCGACCGATCCGGTTAAGTCCGACCGTTTCTGGGTTCCGTAACCCACAACAACCACTTCGTTTAATGATTTAACATCGGGCACGAGCGAAATGTCAATAGTTGTCTGATTGTTGATGGAAACTTCTTTCGCCGTATAGCCAATCGATGAAACTACCAGCGTTCCGTTACCGTCGGGAACATTCAGCGTAAAAACACCTTCGGCATCGGTTACCGTACCCGTTGAAGTTGTTCCTTTTAGCAGGATGGTCGCGCCCGGAAGCGGTTTGCTCGATTCGTCAAACACTCGCCCCCGAATGGTAATCGGTGGAGCCGCCGACTCGATGGCTGCTGCATCGACTAACGATGATAGTTTTTTCTGTGCGCTGGCGTTTCGTGTCAGAATCAGTCGGTTACCGACCATTTCATACTTAAGTTGCAAGGGACCAAGCAACGACGAAAGCACCTGAGCCAGTGTTTCATTTTCGGCTGACACCGATACCTTCCGATTTGCCTGGATCAAATCGGGGCTGTAGGAAAACTTTACATCGGTCAGCTTTTCAATTCGAGTCAGAACATCACTTATGTTTTTGTTCGCAATCTGTAAGGTGATCTTCTGATTGAGCACATCCTGTGCGTTGCCGTCAGTAGCCAGCGAGACATTCGAAAAAATCGCGGCTAACAGCAACTGGAATAGCATTAATCGCATAACGTTCCATCCAATAAACTTGGAGAGTATGGGGTTATTCATAAATTTGAAAGGGTTTTGTTAAGAACCTGTTGACAAAATCTTCCCGGACGCCCGGTAATCGGGCGTAGGTTTAGCGACTCCTGGGACAATACCGGAGCCAGTAATGTTGGCGCATTGCTGGTTCCTCTTCGGCTTTATTCTACTGCATAGGTCTTTTTCTGGTTTTTAATATTCTAATAGTCATGTAGTTTAAGGCTGGCAGCCGGGCCCGGAAACGGCAATGGCTAATTGCTGCATCTGGTACTCAGCTTCAATACTTTTACAGATAATCGTTAGCTTTTCGGATAGCGATTCGTCGGTTAAATCGGCTGTAAGCCGGCAGTTGCCCAGCACATTTTTATCGTACCTGATCGTCACTCCATACACTTTTTCCAGTTCGTGGAATACGTCGCTGACCGGCGTTGCATTGAAGATGAAATTGGTTGAACTGGTTGACAATCCTTTTGGAAAAACGGGTGTCGCAGCAACCACATCCCGGGTGCGAATAAGCCGGGCCTGCTGACGGGCAAAAACGATTTGCTGGTTATGAGTCAGTACGATTCCATCCAGCGAAGGCGTACTGACTTTTTGCAGCTGTTGCCTATCCGTCTGCGGAAAAACGGCGACGCGGCCCGACCGAACCGTAACCACCACATCTTTATCGTCGGCGAAGGCCCGAATGGTAAAACTGGTGCCTAATACTTTTGTCAGTAAGCCATTCGCGTGCACCAGAAAAGGGCGTGATGGGTCTTTGGCCACTTCAAAATAGGCTTCACCAATCAGATAGACCGCCCGATTGGGACCGTTAAATTTTTTAGAAAACGTAACTTGACTGCCTTTCTGAAGAATAATCGTACTGCCATCTGGCAGCGCAATCAGGCGGGGCCTATCGGTGTCGTTCGTTTGCTCGATGAGCGACTGATCCAACTGTGCTAACTCGTGAAAGCGTTCCTGATCGTTGCCCGCATTGTGAACGCGTAGCCACCACCAACCGAGGCTCATCATAATAGCGATGGATGCCGCAATGGCTATCCAATTGCGCCAATTCCGACGGAAGATCTTTGTGAACGGGTTCGTTGAGGGCTGATGTGACAACTCAATTTGATCCCGAATCGCTGCCCAAAGTCGTTCTTCGTCGTCGCCCTTAATTGGATGCGCGAGCGTTGATGTAGCGTCGGTAATTTGTTTAACCAGTTCAATCGCCTGTTGTATGGCTTCTGCTTTTTCGGGGTATTCGGCCAGATAGGACTCCCAGTAAAGCGTTGACGCTTCATCAGGATTCTTTACCCATTGCCGAAAATAGGAGTCAGCAACAAAGTCTTCACAGCGAGAGAGTTGGGTCATAATACACGCGTTCGTCTAGATGTAATAGTCGAGAGGGCGTGGTTTTAACTCATCTTTTTTGAAATTTTTTAAAAACTTTTCGATTCTTCGTGAAAAAACTGGGAATAGAGCCTACAAAAAAAGTCCAATCAGTATAAGTGCAGTTGGGTGGCTGGTAAATAAATCCCGCAGACAGATGATCGCCCGATTCAGGTGATTGATAACGGACTGATGGTTGATGCCCATAATGCCTGCAATCTCATCATTACTGAAGTCGTGATAGAAGGCGAGCGTAATAGCTTCCCGCTGGCGACTAGGCAGTTTTACGATGGCTTTTTGAAGACGGGCCGACTGGTCGTTGTTTGTTTCCTGTTGCGTAATCAGAAATTCAATGGATGGTGAAAGTAGCTGGTCATCGGCTATCACATCTTCACCGTCAGTAGCCAGGAGTGGTGCATTCATCCGTATTTTTGACAGCTTGTTGCGCACAATCCGGAAGAGGTAATATTTGATCGTATGCAAATCACGCAGGGTGCTCCGGCGAGTCCAGATCTCCAGAAAAACGTCCTGCACAACGTCGTTGATCAGGTCATGATCGCTGCACAGACGTTTGCCATATGCCAGTAATAAAGACGAGTGCGTTCGGTAAATATGCTCAAAAGCCTCGATGTCTCCCTGTTGAAAGGCATTCCAAAGACCGGAGTCATCGTCGAATATCCTGCTTGTAGGCATGGCCAATGCTATCGTTGAGTAGGCTAAGAATAAGAGTGCAAATTTAGGGAACCCTGTAATAAAAAAAGTATTTTTTGTGATTAGACGGTCTCTATACCGGCAATATACAAGCCCTCATGAGCGGAATTCAACGCTCTATTTTTGTGTAGTTGAGAAGCGAATTGTTCTTCTAAAAGCGACTATTCTACTGTACGACAAGAGTCTGTCAGGATAGTAAATCTGGTTTAAGCTGGTCTTTCCCCACTATGCCCCTGCTGATCACAACCCTCGCCATCCTTGTTCTGATTGCTCTGATTTCGTACGTACGTTTACATACTTTCCTGTCTTTTCTGGTGGTGTCGATGGGCGTCGGCCTGGCGCTGGGAATGCAGCCACTCCCCATTCTGGAGTCGATTCAGAAGGGAATAGGTGGGACACTTGGCTCTATTCTGGGGATTATTGCGCTGGGGGCTATGTTGGGAAAACTCGTTGCAACAAGTGGTGCCGCTCAGCAGATTGCCGTCACAATGATGTCGCTGGTTGGCACAAAACATGCCCGCTGGGCCTTTATGGTTACAGGCTTTATTGTTGGCCTACCGCTATTTTACTCGGTTGGTTTTATGTTGCTGACTCCGTTGGTCATTACAGTTGCTTATCGATACAAACTGCCAGCGCTTTACATCGGCTTGCCAATGCTGGCTTCGCTG
Source organism: Spirosoma aureum (assembly GCF_011604685.1). Classification (NCBI taxonomy): domain Bacteria; kingdom Pseudomonadati; phylum Bacteroidota; class Cytophagia; order Cytophagales; family Cytophagaceae; genus Spirosoma; species Spirosoma aureum. Next base: position 1,770,861 of record NZ_CP050063.1, read on the forward strand.
TCGGTTACGCAGGGATACTTACCTCCCCATCCGGCTCCACTGGCAATTCTTAAACAGTTCAATGCCGATATGGGATTGACGCTCTTTTACGGAATCATTGTTTCCATACCGGCTATTCTGGTTTCTGGTGCCTTGTTTGGGTCGACGCTTAGACGTTACACAACGCTGCCCAACAAAGCGTTTATGGCCGCTGAACTGACCGATGAACAGATGCCCTCAGTAACGGCCAGTTTCCTGACGGTTTTACTGCCGATTCTGCTAATTGGTTTGAGCACCGTTTTTAGTCCTTTTCTTCCCGAGGGTTCCCTGAGTAAGCAAGTGTTGATGACACTTGGCGAACCGACTGTGAGTATGCTGCTTTCGGTGCTGGTTGCGATTGGTACGCTGGGTATGCAGCGAGGTAAATCAATGCTGGAAATTACGACGCTTCTGGCCGATTCGGTGAAAGAAATAGCGATGCTCTTGCTGATTTTTGGCGGAGCTGGCGCGCTCAAACAGGTTCTGACAGATGGTGGTGTGAGCCAGAATATCGCCGATCTGATGCAGCATTCGACCCTACATCCGTATGTACTGGCCTGGAGCATGGCTGCGATCATTCGGGTGTGCGTTGGCTCATCAACCGTATCGGGCATTACAACCGCCGGATTTATGGCACCCCTATTGAAAGCATCCGGAGTTGAACCTAACCTGATGGTACTGAGCATTGGCGCCGGAAGTATGATGTTTTCGCACGTTAACGATACGGGTTTCTGGTTGTTTCGCGAATATTTTCAATTGTCAATGGCCGATACGTTGAAAACCTGGTCGGTCATGGAAACGCTGGTATCGGTGGCCGGATTGGCGGGCGTAATGGCACTAAGTCTGTTTATTCACTAGATAATGAGTTAACGACCTTTGGATAAAGGAGCAAGACTGTTTTTAAAATAATTTTTTAAAAACATTTTTAATTGCTGACCTTTGTACTGGCAAGGCCATCAAGCCTGCAAAAAAATCAAGCTTTATAGCCCTTTCTGAGCAGTAATCAGGAAGGCCAGACTGTATGGAGAAATCGGCCAATAACGCGCTGGACGGCACAACGGAAGAACGGATCAAGGAAGTGGCCCGTAAGATGTTTACGCAAAAGGGGTATGCCGCCACTCGTGTGAAAGATATTGCGGAGGAAGCCGGAATGAACATTGCGCTGCTCAATTACTACTTCCGGAGCAAAGAGAAACTGTTCGACATCATTATGGCGGAGAATATCCAGCAGATTGCAGGCTCCATTAAGCAGATTATGATGGATCCGAAAACGTCACTCAGCGAGAAAGTACAGAAGATCGTTACGTTTTATATTGACCTGTTTACGAATGAGCCCGAACTGCCGCTGTTTGTTTTCCGGGAAGTAACAGCGAATCCTGACAAACTGGTTGATATTGTGGGTAGAAAGCAGATCATACAGTCGTATTTTTTTAAGCAGTTACAGGCTGAACTGGATGCGCATGAAATCAGTATGCATCCAATGCAAATTATGATGAGCATCATGAGCCTGGTGGTAATGCCCTTTATTGCACGACCCCTGGTTCAGGTAATTGCCAATCAGGAACCGGCCGAGTTTTATGCCTTGATGCAGGAGCGTAAACGGTTGATACCCTTATGGATTAGCGCGATTTTAAAGGCCAGTTGAATTTTTTTTTGCTCAGGTGTTAAAAATATTTTTAAAAATTAATTTTAAGTCAATTTGAACCGGCTTAATCATGAAAAAGATAAGCATGTTGATAGGCTTGTTGACCATTTCGGTTGGCCTGATGGCTCAGGTGGGCCAGTCATTAACAATCGAGGATTGCTATACGCTGGCTAAACAGAACTATCCGCTCATTAAGCAGCGGGCGTTGATTCAGAAAACCAGCGCTTATTCGGTCGAGAATGCTGCGAAAGGATACCTGCCCCAACTGACGCTTTCGGGCCAGGCCACCTATCAAAACCAAACGGTTGATTTCTCCGAATCGGCACTGGGTGCTGTAATACCGCCCAATATTGCCCTGCCTAAAATCAGTAAGGATCAATATAAAGTCACCGGGCAGGTTGATCAGCTGATTTATGATGGTGGAGCGATCAGATACACCCAGGAGGCTCGCCGGACCGATGCTGCCATTCAGGAGCAAAATCTCGAGGTCAGTCTGTATGCGCTTCGGGAGCGGGTCAATCAATTGTTTTTTGGTATTGCCCTGATCGATGAGCAGCTCAAACAAACCGATTTACGAAAAGCCGATATTCAGAGTGGAGTCGATAAAACACAGGGCGCACTCACCAACGGAACTGCTTTCCGGAGTAGCCTGAATGAACTGAAAGCTGAGCTGATCCGGGCTGATCAGGCGACTACCGAACTGAAAGCCTCCCGGCGCGCCTACGTAACAATGCTGGGCGCTCTAATCAACCAGCCGCTGAACGACAGTACGGTATTTGTCAGGCCGCAGCCCATTACGCTTTCAGCTCAGGTAAACCGGCCGGAGCTAACGCTGTACGAAAATCAGAAACGGATTTATGACGTGCAGGAAAAGCAATTACAGACCGCTTACCGCCCAAAAGTCAGTGCTTTTTTTCAGGAAAACTATGGCCGCCCGACTTTCAATTTCATCAATAATACCTTTGATTTCTTCTGGATTGGGGGTATTCGGTTGAATTGGGCACTGAGTAGCTTCTATACCACGCACCGCAACGATGTGCAATTACTGGCAATCAATCGGCAAAACGTGGATATCCAACGGGAAACGTTTCTGTTCAATACCAACCTGTCGATGGCTCAGCAGAGCTCGGACGTGCAGAAATACCAGGATTTGATCGCTCAGGACAATCAGATTATTGACTTGCGGGCTTCCGTTAAGAACTCGGCCAATGCCCAATTGCAAAATGGTGTCATTACGTCCCACGATTACATCAATCAGGTGAATGCCGAAAACGAAGCCCGGCAAAACCTTATTCTACACCAAATTCAGCTACTACGGGCTCAGTATACTCATAAAAACACGTCCGGAAATTAAACCAGTGTCGAACTAATGAAACCCTTTGCAATTCTAATTATTACAACGGCCATCGGGCTGGCATCATGTCAGAACAACGAGCCTGATTATGATGCATCCGGCAATTTTGAGGCTGATGAGATTATCGTGTCCTCCCAGCAGAACGGCCAGATTTTAACGTTTTCGCCTAATGAAGGCGATGTACTGAAAGCCGGTCAAACAGTTGGTCAGATTGATGTGACCTCCGCCAAACTTCAGAAAGAGCAGGTGCAGGCATCGATGCAGGCGCTGCGGGAGCGAACTACCAGTGTGCGGCCACAGGTCGAGCTAACCCAGCGGCAGCTCGCTGTTCAGGAAGCCCAGCTAAAGCAACTGGTGCACGAGCGAACACGAACCGAAAATCTGATCAAAGCGGATGCAGCTACCCAAAAGCAGTTAGACGACCTCAATGCCCAGATCGATCAGTTACAAAAACAGCTGGACGTAACCCGCCAGCAAATCAGGGTCGCCGAAACCAATAATGCGTCGCAAAACCGGGGCGTTTTGAGCGAACAGGGTTCTCTGGCAAAGGCCGCCGAACAATATGAAGTACAGGTGCAGAAAGGTCAGATTATTAATCCAGTGAAAGGGACGATACTGACCAAATATGCCTTTGCGGGCGAAATGGCCACGTTGGGTAAGCCGTTATACCGGATTGCCAACACCGACACCCTTAACCTTCGGGCCTACATTACGGGTACGCAACTCCCAAAGGTGAAGGTCGATCAGCCGGTTACGGTACGGATCGATAATGGCGAAAAAGGATTTAAAGAATATCCGGGTACAATTTCCTGGATTTCAACCAAATCGGAGTTTACGCCCAAGACAATTCAGACGAAGGATGAACGGGCCAATCTGGTTTATGCTACCAAAATACGGGTCAAAAATGACGGTTACCTCAAAATCGGTATGTATGGCGAAGTGATTCTGGATTCGAATAAACCCAAAACGAACTGAGTAATCATGGGGGGCGTGACGCTGATGAATCTGACAAAAACCTACGACAGCGGGAAAGTTCTGGCCGTTGATGAGGTTTCTTTTTCAGTAGAGCCGGGCGAACTTTTCGGATTGATCGGGCCCGATGGAGCCGGGAAAACCAGCATTTTTCGTATTCTGACAACGGTACTGCTGGCCGATAAAGGCACCGCAACCGTCGATGGGTACGATGTTGTGAAGGACTACCAGGCTATCCGGAACACCGTTGGCTACATGCCGGGACGTTTTTCGCTCTATCAGGACTTAACCGTTGAAGAAAACCTGACTTTTTTTGCGACCCTGTTCGGCACAACCATTCAGAAAAACTACGCCCTGATCAAAGACATTTACGAACAAATCGAACCGTTTAAAAAGCGCCGGGCAGGTAAGCTTTCGGGCGGAATGAAGCAGAAACTGGCTCTCTGCTGCGCACTGATCCATAAACCCACGGTCCTGTTTCTGGATGAACCGACGACCGGCGTAGATGTGGTTTCCCGCAAAGAATTCTGGGATATGCTGAAGCGTCTGAAACAACAGGGCATTACCATTCTGGTGTCAACGCCCTATATGGACGAAGCGACGCTTTGCGAACGAATTGCGCTGATTCAAACGGGTAAAATACTATCCATCGACACACCGGAAAACGTGATAAATTCTTATCCGGGGCAGCTATTCGCCGTTAAAGCAGATTCTATTCATCAGCTGTTGAACGACATCCGGCAGAATAGCTCAATACGAAGCAGTTACGCCTTTGGTGAGTATCTACACGTATCCTTCAGACAGGATAACGGCCAGAATGCGCAAACGTTGCTTCAATATCTTGAGCAAAAAAAGCATACCGGCATTGAGGTGAAACCCATCAGGCCCACCATTGAAGACCGATTCATCGAACTCATGACGAAACAGGCCGATTAACCACTACTGGTATGAACGCAACGAATCAGAAAGCCATTTCCTGTCATGAATTGTCGAAGCAATTCGGCGATTTTGTGGCGGTCAACAAGATTTCCTTCGATGTAGAAATCGGTGAAATATTCGGCTTTTTAGGTGCCAATGGCGCTGGTAAAACCACGGCCATGCGGATGCTTTGTGGCCTGTCGTTTCCTACTTCCGGGCAGGCTACGGTCGCGGGTTTCGATGTTTACAAGCAGCAGGAGTCGATCAAGAAAAACATTGGCTACATGAGTCAGAAGTTTTCGCTCTATGAAAACCTGTCCATCCTGGAAAATATCGAATTTTTCGGGGGCGTATATGGCCTGTCGGACAAAGACCTGAAAACGAAAAGCGACGAACTGGTCAGTACGCTGGGGCTTGAACACGAAGCCAAAAAGATGGTTGGGAGCCTCCCGCTGGGCTGGAAACAAAAGCTCGCGTTCTCGGTCGCCATCATTCATGAGCCCAAAATTGTGTTTCTGGACGAACCGACCGGCGGAGTTGATCCCGTTACGCGTCGGCAATTCTGGGATCTGATCTACGATGCTTCCGATCGGGGCATCACCATTTTCGTGACAACGCACTACATGGACGAAGCCGAATACTGTAACCGGATTTCGATCATGGTCGATGGTAAAATCGACGCGCTGGATTCGCCGGGAAATCTGAAAAAACAGTTTGCCACCGATTCAATGGATGATGTTTTCTACCAGTTGGCTCGGGGTGCCAAACGTTCTGCGGATTAAGTTCAACCAACTACGGGCATGAAACAACTATTGGTTTTTATACGAAAGGAATTTTATCACGTCTTCCGTGATCGGCGTACGTTGCTCATCCTGTTTGGGTTGCCAACGGCGCAGATTATGCTGTTTGGCTATGCCCTGAGCAGTGAGGTTAAAAACATCAATCTGGCCGTCGTCGATTTTTCAAAAGATATAGCTACGCAACAGATCATTACCAAAATTCAGTCTAGCTCGTATTTCAATCTACAACAGTCCGTACTGAGCTATGCCGACATGGAACGTGCGTTTCGGGAAGGAAAAATAAGAGCGGCCATTATCTTTCCGACGGGCTTTAATGACGATTTACGCCATGTTAACAAAGCGCAGATTCAAATCATTGCCGATGCATCGGACCCCAATACGGCCACAACGATCACCAACTATCTGACCGGAATTATCGGTGATTATCAGCAGCAAATCAATGCAGCGGCAGCCTTACCGTATCAGATTCAGACCGAAACCCGAATGCTTTATAACCCTGATATGAATGGTTCGCTGAATTTTATTCCGGGGGTTTTAGCATTGATTCTGATGATTGTCTGCACTACGTTGACGTCTGTTTCCATCGTTCGGGAAAAAGAACTGGGAACCATGGAGGTATTGCTGGTTTCACCTTTTAAACCGATTCTGGTTCTTATTGCCAAAGCTGTTCCTTATCTGGTGCTGTCGCTGCTGGATTTTGCCCTGATTCTGGTGCTAGCGGTGTTTGTGCTTGATGTACCCGTTCGGGGGAGTGTTGTGCTGCTGTTTGCCGAGAGTACACTGTTCATTATCTGTTGCCTCTCGCTGGGTTTGTTGATCTCTAACATAACGGCCTCGCAACAGGTGGCCATGCTGGCGTCTATGATGGGGATGATGCTGCCGACCATATTGTTTACGGGATTTATGTTTCCGCTGGAAAACATGCCGCTACCGTTGCAACTGGTGTCCAATATCGTTCCCTCGCGGTGGTATTATCTGATAGTGAAAGCGATTATGCTGAAAGGGCTGGGCTTTGGTGCCGTCTGGAAAGAAACAGTTGTGCTGATCGGAATGGCCATTGGATTATTGGGAATTAGTCTGAAGAACTTTAACATACGGCTCGCATGAGAATCCTGAAATTTCTGCTCCGGAAAGAGTTTCGGCAAATATTCCGCGACAAAAGTATCCTGGCCATGATTTTTGCGATGCCATCGATCCAGCTGATTATTCTGCCATTGGCCGCCAATTTCGATGTGAAGAATGTGAATCTGGCTATTGTCGATAACGATCACAGCACTTATTCGCAGCGGCTGATTTCGAAAGTAGGCTCATCCGGTTATTTCCGCATTATCGAAGCCAGCCATTCGTTTAAGGAGGCCCTGCACACGGTTGAAGACAATCGGGCCGATCTGATCATGGAAATTCCTGCCGGATTTGAACGGAATCTGGTTCGCGAAGGCTCGCAAAAGCTGTCGCTGGCGGTCGACGCCATTAACGGAACCAAAGCGGGGCTGGGCGGTGCTTACCTGAGTCGGATTATTGGTGATTTCAACGGCGATGTCCGGCTACAGTGGATACAGCCCGGCCGTTTTAACGAGGCTACAGTCATTGACGTAACTTCGTCAAACTGGTTCAATCCACTGGGCGAGTACCGTTTTTTCATGGTCCCCGGTATTCTGGTTTTACTCCTGACGCTGGTAGGCGGGTTTTTGTCGGCACTAAATATTGTGCGGGAAAAAGAGATTGGCACCATCGAACAAATCAATGTGACACCCATTCAGAAGTGGCAGTTTATTCTGGGCAAGCTGATTCCGTTCTGGGTATTGGGTATGATCGTATTCACCATCGGATTGCTTATTGCCCGACTCGTCTACGGCATTATTCCAGTTGGGAGTCTGGCAACACTGTATCTGTTTGCGGGCGTTTATCTGGTTGCTCTGCTGGGGTTTGGGCTGCTCATTTCAACCTACAGTGATACGCAGGTACAAGCGATGTTCGTCGCCTTTTTCTTCGTGATGATCTTTATTCTGATGAGCGGCTTATTTACCGCTATCGATAGCATGCCACCCTGGGCGCGGGCCATTGCGTATATGACCCCCGTTACGCATTTTATCGAAGTGGTTCGAATGATTATTCTGAAAGGCAGTGGGCTGGCCGATGTAACCCGCCAATTGCTCTACGAAGTCGGTTTTGCCATCGTGCTCAATGGTTGGGCCATCTGGAATTACCGCAAAACGAACTGAAAGACCAGCTACAGTCTGATGATAACAGACAATGGCCGTGGCGATGAGCGCTTAAACTCATTTCCACGGCCATTGGTATACTGTAACGCTCATCTACCGAAACATAGTACCTCCTGCTTTGGGCATCAGTACAACGTTAATGCTGTGCACAACACCATTTGCTGATTTGTAATTATCACCAGCGTCGATGCTGGCGGTATGTCCCTGATCATCGGTCAAATCAATGCTGCCGTTTGAACCTTGTTTCGCCATCAGTGTGCTTCCTGCCAGTGTCTGTAATTCGGCCTGACCATTACCCGCCTTGATTCGACGATTTAACTCGGCTATATCGACTTCTCCCCGTACTACATGATAGGAGAGCAATTGCTTTAGTGCATCGCGGTTGCTACCTTCCAGCAGACCGCTCTGGGCGTTGGCTGGTAGTTTTTTAAAGGCACTATTCGACGGTGCGAACACGGTGTAAGGGCCGCTTCCTTTGAGTGTCTCAAATAAATCAGCCGATTGCAGGGCATTTTGCAGCGTCGTGTAATTTGGCGATGATGAAATAAAATCGCCTACACTGGTGCTACGGTTCGTGCTGCCTGCTTTTACGGCTGGTGTTCCGCTCCCGGTTCTTGCGCCCGATACCGCGGCTCCGGTGCCTGAAGTGCTGACACTTGTTCCCGATGGAGTTGCACCCGTATTGGGCGAATAACTGCTTCCGTCGCTGCTCACGGAACTGCGGGCAGCCGAATTATTCTGTCCGTTGCTCACCTGATCGGCGGGCGTAGGCGTTGCGGCTGTTGGATTACTGCCAACGCCCGTAGGAGCATTCGTAACGTTGTTGCTATTGTAGTTCGTCGTGTTACTGTTGTTAATGGACGTGCCGTCGCTGGCCGAACTTTTCCGGTACTGACCATCCTGCACACTCGTTGAGGTACCTGAGTTCATGCGCGCGTTCTGTTCCATGGCTTTTTTATTGCGTTTCATGGCTCGTCGCTGACTTCGTGACGATGGGGCGGGTGTAGAATCGGGAGCGATAGCACCCTGCGGATAAGTCGTTGAGGTAGCTGCCCCGGTGGGCGTAGACTGTGCCCAGGCGTCTCCAGTTGCCAACGCTGCTCCGAGCGTCAGTAAACTAAGTGTTACATTGATTTTCATAACGTTGCATGGTCGTTGAGATAACAAATCATCATGTTATCAACCTAATTGGACGTAAAAAGTTTACTGTCATGTGTCCGTTGTTTATACAAAGGCCACTAGATTTGCCAACACATCAACCTACTGAGTACCGATAGTTATGCAGTCGATTCTCCCTTTACCAACGCAGCCCGTAAAACCCGGAACCAGTACCGGGCAACAGTTCTGGCAATCTTCCGAAAAAATAATCGATTCCTATTCACCCGCCGACGGTCAGCTCATTGCACGCGTCCATGTGTCGAGTCGGGCTGATTATGATCGCGTTGTTGAAACGGCACAGGCCGCTTTTCTGCAATGGCGGCAGGTTCCCGCTCCGCGCCGGGGCGAAATTGTCCGGCAGATGGGGGAGCAATTCCGGCGGTATAAACGTGAACTTGGTACACTGGTCAGCTATGAGATGGGCAAGTCGCTCCAGGAAGGCTTGGGCGAGGTGCAGGAAATCATTGATATCTGCGATTTTGCCGTTGGGCAGTCGCGGCAGTTGTATGGCCTGTCGATGCATTCGGAGCGTCCGGCTCACCGGATGTTTGAGCAATGGCACTCGTTGGGGGTTGTGGGTATTATTTCGGCCTTTAACTTTCCCGTAGCCGTCTGGTCATGGAATGCGATGCTGGCCTGGGTTTGTGGCGATGTCTGTATCTGGAAACCATCCGAAAAAACGCCATTGACCGCGTTGGCCTGTCAGCAGATCATTGGCGAGGTTTTGCGCAATAATGATGTGCCCGAAGGTGTGTCGTGTCTTGTTATCGGCGGTCGCGATGCGGGTGAATGGCTTGCCCGTGACCCACGTATCGCGCTGGTGTCGGCTACGGGTAGTACGCGCATGGGTAAGGCGGTTGCTGAAGCCGTTGCCGGACGATTGGGCCGTAGTCTGCTCGAACTGGGCGGTAATAACGCCATTATTGTATCGGAACATGCCGATCTTGATCTGGCCATTCCGGCAATTGTGTTCGGAGCCGTTGGCACGGCTGGCCAACGATGCACCACCACGCGCAGGCTTATTGTTCAGGAGAGTATTTACGATGACGTAAAGAATCGGCTCAAAAATGCCTATGCTCAATTACGAATTGGGAGCCCGCTGGATGAGTCGTTCCATGTTGGGCCGCTCATCGATCAGCAGGCCGTAAAAGGCTATCAGACAGCCGTAAACGAGATTCGCGAATTGGGGGGACGGTTTGTTGTTGAGCCAGGCCAGATCGACGGATTAGGTTTTGAATCAGGCTGTTATGTGAAGCCTTGTATTGCCGAAGCCGAAAATCAGTGGCCTATCGTACAGAAGGAAACCTTTGCGCCCATTCTTTACCTGCTGAAATACACCACGCTAGACGACGCGATTGCTCAGCAAAATGCTGTGTCACAGGGACTATCATCGGCCCTTTTTACCCTGAACATGCGGGAGGCTGAGCGTTTCCTATCCATTGCTGGCTCCGACTGTGGTATTGCCAACGTAAACATCGGAACATCGGGCGCTGAAATCGGAGGTGCGTTCGGGGGCGAAAAAGAAACGGGCGGTGGCCGTGAATCTGGCTCCGACGCCTGGAAAGCTTACATGCGTCGGCAAACCAATACCGTCAACTATGGCACTACCATGCCGCTGGCGCAGGGTATTACGTTTGAGCTGTGATAGTTATATCGACAGGTTTAACCTCAAAGCATGCTGGCAAGCCCAATTGCCAATTAATTAACGAGCGAGTTCCCTCGCTCGTTTTGAGTAATTCTTTCATCATCAGTTCTTTAAGTGTTGAGTGAAACGCAAGTGGTCGCAATTCTTTGTGATCTATGGATGAATTTAGTTTAAAAGGATTCGAACTAGAAGTACTTCGTTCTGGATAAAAAAGCGTGACAGCCAGGTTTCAATTGGTAATCGACTCATTTCGATAGGGCCGCGTTTGGTACAGGAAATATCCTGGTTGCGGTAGTCAAATCTGACGTAGCGTGCGGCAAGACAGCTAACTTTAGTGCATACCTTAGGCTAATTACCTATGAATACCAAATTGATGTTTTTAGCGCTTGGTTTGCTCTTGTTAATTGTCTCGTTTTGGATCAAAGACGACGCTTTTGACATCCAACTTTATGCTACTTACTATGTCATTGGCTGGGGCAGCCTGTTCAGGGGTGTTGGTTTGCTATGTTGTTTGGTAGAAGGGGTTTCCTTCATGCTCAAGCATCAAGTTAGTCGCCAGAAGTGATGCTCTGTGAATCCCTCTTCGTGTATTCGCAGCACCTTTAGGAGAGCCGTCAACTCAACGTTAGACGGGTCTTTACCGATCCTGAGCCACATCGGGATTTTGCAGGTTTTAATTTTGCTTAGCAAAATACTACATGTAAACTATTAAGAAAATGAATCAAAATTTGATACTTCTTATCGTGGCATCATTCATTTTGACATCATGTAAAACCAGTTATAGCCAAAAGAAAACACAAGCAGGTATGGTAAGCGAAACAGAAAATAGTTCGACAAATCTTACACTGGCTGCGGTGGAGAGGTTCAATGCAGCGTTCAATCGTCACGATGTCGAAGCTGTCATGAATGCTATGACAGAAGACTGCATTTTTGAGAACACGAACCCACAACCTGATGGTACTCGTTTATTGGGTACTGATGCTGTCAGGGCGTATTGGGGGAAATTCTTTGCGGCAAATCCAGACGCTATTTTTGAGACGGAGGAGATTTTTGCGACTGGAGACCGTTGTGTTGTCAGGTGGATTTATCGCAAGACAAAAGAAGGGAAACCCTGGCATTTGAGGGGAGTGGATATTTTCAAAGTACGAAATGGAAAGGTGGCGGAAAAACTGGCTTATGTAAAAGGTTGATCGTGTAATTTTTGGCTCTAATCAAGTTATTAATAGCTTATAAATTGCTCTCGGATTAGGATAAGTATTCACTCATCCTGGACAAAAGTCGTCAAGAGAAGTTATTGTATAAACAACAGCCAGAACATATGAACTCAACCGTAGAATTTCTGAACCCAGACGAATTATTGAAAAATCCGGCTTTCTCTCAGATTGCCATTACAAAGGGAAATGGCAGTACAATTTATATTGGTGGACAAAATGCAATAACAAAAGATCTGGAAATAATTGGCAAAGGCGACATAGCCTTACAGACGGAATACGTATTGAAAAACATTGAAATTGCTTTAAATTCCTGCGATGCAACGGTAGACGACTTGTTTAGATTGACAATTTATATTGTTCAGGGACAAGACGTACGAAAGGGTTTTGAAGGTGCCCAGAGTTTTTTGAAAAAATTATGTAATCCGCCCGTTATTACCGGCATTGTTGTGGCCGGTTTAGCCAATCCTGATTATTTGGTGGAAATTGAAGCGGTTGCGTTCAAAAGAGAAAAGTAATCAACACCAGTTAGCCAACAGCGACTGTTGGTTGTTACTTTGCTCCGCATGGGGCTGCTCCCGGGCGACATTTAACCCCTTCTGACAGAGAGGTTTTAGTTTTTCATTTCCAGGGTACGACTGAAAGCGTGAACGCCCTAAAGGCTCCGTCTACAGCAGATATGAACTCATGTTAAAGTCCGAACGTCGACATGATCGTTGATAACGAACTGACCTTCCGGGTAGAAAATAGTCAGCCTATATTGTCTGTGAAAGACATGGCTGTTAGTCAAGCCTTTAGGTACGCCTTACAACTCCCCTGTGATTGAATTACATTGCCCTTTTTACCAAAAAAGCGGGGAGTTGGCTCCCCGCTTTTTAAACTTGTGTTACCACCCGTTATTCAATCTTTACCGACGTTATTTTGTCATTTGCACTGGGTGAAAGTGATCCAAAAGAGCTCTTATTCGCAGTAAGCACCCACGACTGACCAGTAAAATTATCGTCTGCGTACATGGTTACTTTCCAGCCAACAGGAATTTTCACCGACGATGCCCAATCATTGGGCACGCCAGCAACGGTCAACTGGTACCCCGTATAAGTTCCCTTCTTGAGATAGGTCGATACGGGACCACCATAGTAATAATCCCTGTAGAATTGAACGCCGTTCCCATGAAGGATATCGATCAGGTTTTTGGTCACTTTGTAATCGGGCGCTGGGCTCGTATCCGTTTGTTGATCGGGAATATCTCGGTCAATAGCATACGCAAAAATTCCCCCTTTCTTACCCAAATTCCATTTCGCGTAATCATAAGCAATTCCTTTCTGATCATCAGGGGAGTGAACATCGTGAAAGTCACCCCGTTCTTCGTGGAATGAGAATCCAGGCAAAAATTTGTTCAGGGGTAGTTTACTGGCGTAGGTGTTATTGTAGGTGCTATTAACGCTGGTTGCACTACGGCCATAAGCCTGCAAGAACACATAATCAATTTTATCATAGATAGCTTGAAAAAAGGGAGTGGTTCCATCCTGGTTTGTATCATAAATAAGTAGCTTTCCTGTGCCTGATTTAGGTCCTACATATTTTGACAAAGCGGTAACAATACCTACTTTATCGGTTAGCGTTTGGCCGCTTGGAGAATCCTCAATATCAAAATCAAGACCATCTGCGTTATATTTAATGAGGTAATTGTCGATCAGGTGTTTGGCATATTTTTCATAGCCGGCGGTATTATGTGTATATTCAGGCCCCATGTTAATACCACCTACTGTATAAATGACTTTAGTGCCACGCTTATGAAGCTCCGGCACATATGTATCCCTTAGCACATTCCAGTAGTTACTTGTGGAACTCGTATTGACTTGGAAAATCATTACCATATCCAGGTCAGTCGGTAAATCAAGCATGGTAGTTAATTTCTCCGGGTGATCGGCTTTATCAGCCCCGGTTCTATAATAACCTGCCATAATTTCTTTATACTCTCCTGCTGCTCTGGCCGATCCATTTTTAGCCTCGGCCGTCATTGAATCTACTGGGCTCATCTCCCGACAGCTCAGTGTCATAAATACCATACAGACGATAATTGAAAAATACTTCATAAGTAAAGGGGTTAAATGTTACGGTAGCAATATTATTTTAAAATATTTAAATATAAAAACTTTTGCTTATATAGTTTATATATTAATATAAACTATATATTACATAGTTTACTAATCCCAAACTATATTCGATAATTAGAATATTTATAATTCTAACTAAGTCATTGAAAATTGGTATTTGGCCTACCTCAGACTGGTGAATTTTGACTATTTGCTTATTTTTTTTGCTTTTTTTAGGGGTTTTTCTGCTTTAGGGTACTTATACCCAGTAAGAGTATTTATATCCCGTAACTAAATGAATACGAAACAGCTACATGACGAGCAGTTGGTAACGCTTTTTCATCAGGGCAATAGGGCGAGCTTTGAGGAGATCTATAAGCGCTACTGGTACAAGCTGTTTAAAATAGCTTATCACCAAATCAATGTGCAGGAAGATGCCGAAGAATTGATTCAGGACATTTTCATGAGTCTCTGGAAACGGCGGTCAATAATCATTATCAAGCAACTGGATCTTTATTTGATGCTGGCTGTAAAAAATCAAGTATATAAATATATGAAATCTAAGATTAGTTTACAAAAATACAGAGAATATATTATTTTTCAGGATATCTATCAGAACCACCCCACCGATGACTTTGTGAGTTTTCACGAACTCATGGATGCTACCGAAGCCGCCCTCGGTCGATTACCCGAAAAAAGCGCCGACGTGTTTCGTCGAAGTCGTTTCCATAACCAATCGGTTAGAGAAATCGCCGAAGATCTGAATCTCTCAGAAAAGGCAGTTGAATATCATATTACGAAATCCCTGAAATTTTTGAGAGAGAATTTAAGCCATTATCAGTCTGATAATTAAATCAACGTACAATGACACAACAAGAATTTAATGAGTTATCGGAACGCTATCTGGAGGGTAACACCTCTGAGGAAGAGGATCGGTACTTGTTAGCATGGTCGCAGCGACAACTGGCCAATGAGTTACCTGATTTCACCAAAGTTGAGAGAAACAAGGTTGAGCAACGAATATGGCGAAACATTGATCAGCAAATTCAGCCGAAAATTATCTGGATGCGTGCTGCATGGCTGAGTGGGATGGCAGCTTGCCTATTAGTGGGACTTTTCTGGTTAGTGCCATCCTCCTCGCTGCTTCTTAAAAATGGACCGTTTGCGGTAGCAAATAAGCTGGGCCGCACTGGTATTGAAGTGAAGAATATGACCTCGGCAGAACAGGTAGTAAAACTGGAAGATGGAACCGTCGTACTGCTAAAACAAAAAAGCAGCCTTGTTTACGGCGAAAACTTCAATCAGGGTAAACGCGAAGTGTATCTGACCGGCGAAGCTTTTTTTTACGTCAAACGAGATATAACGAAGCCCTTCATTGTGCATTCGGGCACGCTGATTACCGAAGTGCTCGGAACAAGTTTTCGGATAAAACCAAAAGCCAATGCCATTGAGGTCGCTGTGGCAACAGGTCGGGTGTCAGTCTATACCGAAAAATCAAGCCATAAAAATGAACGGGCAGGTGTAATTCTGACACCTAATCAGCAGGTTACGTTTGATGAAGCCTCGCAGAATATTATTCCCGGTATTGTTGAAAAGCCAATACCGGTGGCATCCGTAGAGAACATGGCCCCCCAATTAATTTTCCAGTCGACGCCCTTACAAACTGTATTGAATACGCTTTCGACACTATACGGAATCGAGTTTGTTATTACTAATCCGAAAACAAAAGACTGTCATATTACCGCCGATTTGAATGCCCTATCGCTATTTATTCAATTAGAATTAATCTGCAAATCTATTGATGCCACGTACGAAAAAAGAGGTACGGTTATCTTCATCAATGGTGAAGGCTGTTAATAAAAAAGCCGAAAATGTTTCCGCATTTTCGGCTGGTGTAGCTATCCCTTGACAAACGCCAATCTGTAGAAGGGATAGAGTTTTTCATCTGTTCAACGAAAAACAAATAAAGCTATGAAAAATGATTTACAAACCTCCAGTAACTGGAGGAAACTTATGAGAATCACGCTTACTCAGTTGCTGATGTGTGTCATAGGGGTTAGTGTTACGCTGGCATATGATACTCGCGCACAGGAAGTACTGAATCGAACCGTATCGCTTGTCGGTGATCAGGTTGAATTACGCGCGGTTTTGACCCAGATCGAGAAACAGGCCGATGTGAAATTTGTGTACAGTACCAAGGTTAACTCAGACCAACGGATAACGATCAATCTAAAGAACCGAAAACTCTCAACGGTTCTGGATGAAGTGTTGATTCCAAATCTGATTGATTATGAGGTAATCAGTAATCGGATTTTACTAAGGAAAATCAAGTCACCGTCGAGAAATGCTCCCAATGAAAACAAAACCGATGCGATCGAAAAAAAAGAAAGTGCCACAAGTGTGAAAGGGCAGGTCACCGATGAAAAAAAACAACCGATTGTCGGGGCTTCTATCGTTATAAAAGGAACAACCCGTGGCACCGTTACGAATGAAGATGGCCGGTATTCGATTGATGTGCCGGGCGATCAGGCCATTCTGGTCTTTAGCTATATCGGCTTCATCACGCAGGAGGTGAAGGTGGGTAATCAAAGTGATATATCGATTTCGCTGGCGGCAGATACCAAATCGCTCGATGAAGTTGTGGTGGTAGGTTACGGCCAGCAATCGAAAGTGAGCCTGACTAATGCGGTAGGGACCGTTAAAGGTACCGAACTCGTTAGGCGACCATATTCCAGTATCCAGCAGTCTTTACAGGGGCAGGTGGCCGGTCTGACCGTACTTGACCAGGGTGGCAGTCCGGGCCGCACTACCAGCACCCTGCGTGTGCGGGGTGTTACAACCCTGAGCAACAGCAACGAAGCCCTCGTGATTGTGGATGGCATTGAGCAGCAATTGACCAACCTTAATCCCAACGATATCGAATCTATTTCTGTACTGAAAGATGCAGCATCAACCGCCATCTATGGGTCAAGGGCAGCTAACGGCGTGATTATGATTACGACTAAACGGGCAAAAGAGGGAAAAGTTACGGTCAGTTATAATGGGTTTTACGGCCTGCAACGGTCGGTCAATAATCCAGAGATGGATTTGCCGAGTTACATGAAATTAGAGCAGGTGGCCTATAACAATGCCAAAATTCCGCTACCTGCTAAATTTACGGATGTGGGTATCCAGGAATACCTGAACGGGAATAAAACCAATCCTGAACTGTATCCCGATGTTAATTCCTGGTTTAAAACCATGCTAGGAGTTGCCCCTCAATACAACAACAGCCTTTCAGTTAGTGGTGGTAGCGAAAGTATTCGTGCCCGATTGAGCATCCGCCAGCAAAAACAGGCTTCCCTTCTGGATGTGCCGTTGAACTATGGTGCCGATTTGCGTGACATTCGACTGAATACCGACTTCAAGGTGTCAAATAAAATAAACGTATCGACCGATATTAATTACCGGAACAGCTACACAGTTGCACCAGTCAATGAAAGCGAAGTATTTAACCGCTTCATCCATGGCACCCTGTTTGCCACGCCCCGGTATTTTAGTACGCTGGAGGGAACGTATCCGGGCATTACCGGAACCTACGGATTGAGCGCACAAGGCGTTACGCCCCGCATAGAGGCCGAGCAGGACGGTACCTCGAAACGCATAGAGGAAAGCATATTTTCGAGCCTTAAGGCCGATTATGAAATCGTAAAAGGACTTCGATTTACTTCCCAACTGGCGTTACGGATCGAGAATTTGCGACAAAAGAATTTCACAAATGCCTACAAAAATGTGGATCTGGTCAAAAATGTAACGCGGAACATTATCAATAATGCACTGACCGATACACTCAAAAACGCCACCGAATATACCTGGAATAATTACCTGAATTACGAGACAAGTCTGCAAAAGCACTACCTGAAAGCCCTGGCTGGTTATTCGACCATCAACAATGTGTTTAAGGGATTGTATGCCTATCGTCAGAATTTCTACAACAACGACATTCAGGCGCTAAGTCAGGGGGCTAATGATGGCACCAAAAACAACGGCGGTTCGGATGCGCAGTTTGGCCTGCGCTCATACTTTGGCCGTGTCAACTATTCCTTTGCCGACAAGTATTTGTTTGAAGCCAACGCTCGCTACGATGGGTCATCGCGGTTTACAGGTGCGAATGTGTATAGCTTTTTTCCCTCGTTTTCGGCAGGTTGGCGCATTTCAGAAGAGTCGTTCATGAAGAAAGCAGGCTTTGTCAATGAATTGAAACTACGGGTTTCGTGGGGACAAACCGGCAACCAGTCGGTTGGTTTATATAGCTACTATCAGTCGCTGGTAGCTTCGTCCTATGGCTTCAATGGGGCTACCGCTATTTCATATTCGCCGACCCAATTGGCTAACAAAAATATAACTTGGGAAACTACGGCTCAGGTTGACTTCGGTTTCGACGCCCAGCTTTTCAGAGGGTTTAGCGTTGGGTTCGACTACTATAATAAGCTAACCGATGGCATTTTGCTGAACTTGCCTATTCCGGCAACTGTTGGTTTGGCCGCACCCCCTCAAAACGCAGGTAAGGTTGAAAACAAAGGTTTCGAATTACAACTCGGCTATCGGAATGTAGGTGCGAAAAACGTCCGGTATAGCGCAACACTTAACCTCTCGGCCAATAAAAACACGGTAGTCAGTCTGGCCGGAACGGGTCCCTACATTTCCGGTAGTGATATTGATCCGCTGTTTATCATAAAAGAAGGTTCTCCCATTAATTCGCTCTGGGGCTATAAAACCGATGGTTTTTTCAAAACCGACGACGAAGCCAAAAGGTACCCAACCATCACTACGGGCCGGGCGGCTGGTGATGTGAAATACCTCGATCTGAACAACGATGGGAAAATTGATGCCAACGACCGTACCATTATCGGTAGCTCATTTCCCAAACTACTCTACTCGCTGAATGGGAATATAGGCTTTAAAAACTTCGAGTTATCGTTGTTTTTTCAGGGTGCAGCCGGTGTAGATGCTCGTTTAGCGGGTGCTTTGGCCGAAAATGGCAACAATGAAGGCTTTGTTCCTAAACTAGTAAGTACTAACTACTGGACACCCGACAATCCGAACGCTCGCTTTCCGCGACCTCTGAAAAGGGATTTATTCAACATGTACACCGCTGATCGGCTCGTCATTAATGGTGACTACTTGCGGCTAAAGAACGTACAGTTGATGTATCATCTGCCAACCAGAATAGTCCAGAAAATGAAACTGGAAAGTGCCAGTGTGTATTTGTCGGCAACAAATCTCTTAACCTTTTCCAAACTGAATGAATGGGGACTTGATGCCGAGGCAGGAAGTGGTCGGGCCACGTATTATCCGCAGGTGTCGGTCACGAGTTTTGGACTAAATATTCAGTTTTAACCACCAATCACAAGAAAAATGAACGCAAACTATATTAAGGCGGGGCTTATAGCCTTCTCCATGCTGGTGTTGAGTGGATGCCAAACCGATTTGTTAGTACTGCCTCCCAACGACCGCTTATCAACGGATTTGTTCTGGAAAACCGAAAACGATGCCGTACTGGCTGTCAATGCAGCTTATTCGGCAGTGTTAGACGATGGGGTGACCCTGTTTCAGCGCGACGCATTCAGCGATATTGCCCACGTGAATTCGTTCTTTAATGCTGATGCGCTGGTCGAAAAAAACAGCTACGATGCGTCGAATTCGGTTATTTCATCCCAGTGGACAACACTATGGGCCGGAGTCAGGAAAACCAATTTCGTACTGGATAATGTCGATGCCATTCCTGTTACGAACAAGACCATTGTTAACCGCGTAAAAGGTGAAGCCAAAACGCTGAGGGCGTATCAGTATATTAAGTTAACGGCTCTTTTCGGCGATATTCCTCTTATTACGAAAGTGATTTCAATTGAGGACGGGAAAGGGTTATCCCGTACACCCGTAAGCCAGATCTGGGATTTCATCGATAAAGAACTGACTGAAGCGGCTTCGCTTTTGCCTGCCAGCTATACCGGAACTGATATTGGCCGGGTTACGAAAGGGGCGGCTCTGGCCATGAAAGCCCGCGCTAATCTGTATGCTGGTCGATATCAGCAGGCTGCAGCCGATGCCAAAGCTGTGATGGAGCTGGGCATCTACACCATCTATCCGAAATTCGCCGACCTGTTCGGCTATACAGCTGAGCGAAATCCGGAGGTTATTCTGGATCGGGAGTATATTAAAGATGTACTGCCAAGTCCGGTATTTAACCAGATGGCTCCTTATGGGCAAACCTCCGCCCTGACGTCCAATTCTTATGTGCCAACAAAAGCGTTGGCTACGATGTATTCAATGGCAAACGGCAAACCGATTATTGATCCAACCAGCGGCTTTGATCCAAAAAAGCCCTACCAGAACCGGGATCCACGTTTGGGTTTTACGTTTTATGTACCGGGCGATTTGCTGCCTAATGGAAAGGTATTCAATCCATTGCCGTCCAGCAACACGCCTGATGCTGTCGGTGGCACGTTTTATGCAACGGCAACGGGATTTACTTCCCGCAAATATGTAAACAATGCCGATGCGGCTACACCCACTAACAGTGGTATCAATATTATTCAGCTACGTTATGCCGAGGTATTGCTGACGTATGCCGAGGCAAAAATTGAGCAAAACCAAATAGATCAGAGTGTGTTGGATGCTATCAATGCGGTTCGGACTCGGGGCGACGTAAAACTACCAGCTATTTCGCTGCCGCAATCGCAAGCCGATTTGCGTGAACTTGTGCGTCGGGAGCGAGCTATCGAATTAGCGTTTGAAGGGCTACGGCTCTATGATCTCCGACGTTGGAAAATTGGCGATAAGGTTTTAGTTGGTACAATTGAAGGCATCGACTATGTAGATAATAATGCTGTCAAAACCATTGAGGTACCATCATTCATCAAATCGTTTAACGCGACCCGCGATTATTTGTGGCCAATTCCGACGAATGAACGGATTTTATCGCCAAATCTTTCCCAAAATTCAGGTTGGTAATGTACGCTTGTTTAAACCTCTCATAACCTTCGGTCATATGGGGCAACGATTTTTTAAACTCCTGGCTATTACTGCCTTTTTACTGATACCGTTTAACCTGATAGCACAAAACCTACGATTGGGTTGCGAACAGACGGGTGAGTATCTGCCTGACCTGCTAGGGAAAAAGGTCGCCTTGGTTGTCAATCATACGTCTATATTTAGCAACCATAGACATTTGGTCGATAGCTTATTGAGTTTGGGGGTTACCATCACAATGATCTTCACGCCCGAGCATGGGTATAGAGGTGTTGCCAGCCCGCTCGAAAAAGTCGATAACAGTATTGACGCCAGAACGGGACTGCCCATTACGTCACTCTACGGAGCCAATACAAAGCCCACAACCGAACAACTAAAAGATGTTGATGTCGTCGTTTTCGATATTCAGGATATTGGCGTGCGTTACTTCACTTTTTCCAGCACAATGCACTACATAATGGAAGCCTGCGCCGAAACAGATAAACCGCTCATTATTTTAGATCGCCCAAATCCAAACGGCCATTATGTAGCCGGGCCTGTCCTGAATCGAAAATTTGCTTCATTTGTCGGGTTAAATCCTGTGCCTATCGTATATGGGCTGACGGTAGGCGAGTTGGCCCGAATGATCAATAGCGAAGGCTGGCTCGCCAGTGGTAAACCCTGTACCCTAAAAGTAGTTGCCTGCCAAAATTACACGCATCAGATGCCCTATGATTTACCCGTGCCGCCAACGCCTAATCTGCCTAATAGAAAGGCCATTTTAATGTACGCATCGCTCTGTTTGTTTGAAGGTACTGAAATCAACTTTGGGCGCGGTACTGATACGCAGTTTCAGGTAATTGGCGGTACAAGCCCCAATTATGGCCAGTATATGTTTACACCGATCGACCGGCCGGGAGCTCTTAATCCGGCCAACGAAGGTCAATTATGCTATGGGTTGGACTTGCGACGTGTAAACGCTCAAAAAGTAGGCTTCACGCTGAAATACCTCATTGATTTTTACCAAAAAGCTCCCGACAAAACCAAATTCTTTATCAGACCTGCTGCTTTCGATAAATTGGCAGGTAACGACTTTGTGCGAATCATGATAACTGACGGGAAATCCGAAAAAGCGATCCGGGCTGCCTGGAAAAAGGAATTGAACCAGTTCAAGGTATTGCGAGAAAAGTATCTCTTGTATCCTTAGCGAAAAGCCTATCAACAAAAATGGAGAGTTTATTCATTCCTCCAGCGTCAGAATGAACGCTGATAAAAAGCAGGAGTGAAGCCTTCTGTTCGGAGAGATCTTACCGGCTGTCATGCCAGTTCGGTTCAAGAACTTACCCGATTGGGTTTACTGTAGATATTGAAGCGCTCATCCCGTACAAAACCGGCCAGGGTTATATCGGCCTCCTGTGCCATCTGAACGGCCAGACTCGACGGCGCTCCTACGGCTGCCAATAGTGGAAGACCAGCCATCCAGCTTTTCTGAACAAGTTCAACGCCGATGCGACCACTTAAAAATACGCCATAACGGCTTAATGGTAGCCAGTTTTGCCAGAAAGCAGCCCCAATGAGTTTATCTAAGGCATTGTGTCGGCCAATATCTTCCCGAACGAGTAGTAATGCACCCGTAGCATCGAACAGGGCGGCTGCATGAATACCGCCCGTATAGGCAAAGGCTCGCTGTGTAGTCCGGACCCGGTCAGGTAAGGCATGCAGGATGGTAGGTTCGATCAATAAATCAGATGAAATCGGCCCTGGTGTAAGCGCCATTACGGCATCGATAGTGGTTTTACCACAAAGTCCACAGCTCGATGAGGTAAACGTATTCCGTGTTAGTCGCGACCAGTCGACCGGTACATCCGGATTAAGTTCAACCCGGATAACGTTCCCATCTTTGGCCGAATCCTGAACACAATGTCGGCACGAAATGATATCGGCGGGTTTCTGAATGATTCCTTCTGTAAACAGAAAACCCATCGCTAACTCTTCGTCATTGCCGGGTGTGCGCATCGTAACGGCAACGCTACGCTGCTGCCGGTCATCGATTGGGCCAAATCCCAGCCGGATTTCGAGAGGCTCCTCAACAGCCAGCAAGTCAGGCGCTTCGATTAGATTGTTGCCGGTGATTTTCTGTATGGTAACGGGCGCAACGAACGACATAAGCTTACACTTTTAGCTATAACGCCCGGTAGTACAGTAAAGTTGATTTAGTTGATGGCCCGACCACTATCTTCGCGGCAAAAATCCAGCTCTGGTTAGTTTCAGGGCTAACCAATCGCATGAAAAAGTTCGAGTATCTTACGTTAGACGTAGCGGCCAGAGGGTTCTGGAGCAGATCGGTTGATGCACAGGAGTTGACCAATAAACTAAATGAACTGGGCGCTGAAGGTTGGGAGGTGGTATCATCCGTCGATCTCAATATAGGTCAGGGCCAATCGCGAAATGTGATGGTGATACTCAAGCGGGAAATCAATTAATTGACTTTACTACTATATGACTCTTAAAGATGCACAGATAACTGTCGACGACTGGATCAAAACCGTCGGCGTTCGGTATTTTAACGAACTGACCAACATGGCTATGCTGACCGAAGAAGTTGGCGAAGTAGCCCGAATTATTGCCCGGCGCTATGGCGAACAGTCAGAGAAGGAATCGGATAAAAATAAAGACCTGGGCGACGAAATGGCTGATGTACTTTGGGTACTGATCTGCCTGGCCAACCAGACCGGAGTTGACCTGACCGAGGCCTTCGCAAAAAACCTGGCAAAAAAAAACAGCCGCGATGCCACCCGGCATTTGAACAATGAGAAGCTGAAAGAATAATCTGTCCACCAAGTGTGCCTGGATTGTGGGGCCGGGCAAATATGTAGTATGATCAAAACCTCTTACCAAAACGAACTACTTTTTTCGGATACGCTCAAAAAAGGCAGCCAGGGACCCGATGTCCGGCGAATTCAGGAATGGTTGTGTTTAAGTGCGTTACGTTATCCACAGGCAGTGTTGACAACTGCCATTGATGGCCAGTTTGGGCCGGCTACCGAGCGGGCGTTGCAGAATTTTCAGGCGGTTCTCAAGTTGCCTAAAACGGGGATTGTCACCTCCGAACTATTTGCCCGGCTCAGTGCTCCGTTATCAACGGCTTTTCAGGCAAAACCCACCGTCAGTGATACGCGTAAAGCCGTTGTACAAGTTGCAAAAGCGCACTTAAACCAGCGATCCGCCGAAATTCAGACCGATGATGGGCAAAACCTTGGGCCATGGGTACGTGGTTACTGCGATGGGTTCGATGGGTTGCCGTTCAAATGGTGCGTAGGCTTTGTGCAGACGGTACTCGATCAGGTAGCCTCGGCACACGGCCGCAATTTTACGTCGATTATGCCCCAGACGCTTAGTTGCGATACTATGGCGCTCAGTGGGAAGGATAACGGCCGGTTATTAGATAGTGCATTGATCCGCAAAAAACCAGATCGTATTCGGATTGGTGATGTGTTCATTCTGCGCAATCCGCAGGATAACGACTGGTTTCATACGGGGATCATAACGGCTGTTTTGGGGGATGCGATCGAGACGTTGGAAGGCAATACGGATTTAAAAGGCGGAAGTAATGGCACGGCTGTTTTTGCCCGTGTCCGGAATATTCAGAACGCAACCATCGATGTATTCTCAATTGAGGGCCTGTAGTGATTCAGGTAGCTTGCCTTCAATGATGTGATCTTTCAACAGCCGTTTAACCACGCTACGTGGTGGTACCCGTTCGCCATAGGTCGGGTTCGATGAGATAATGGCTTTCCAGAAGGGTTGCCCCGTAGCTACGCTACTCATTTCGGCATTGTATTCGTATGGAACACTATTGTATCGGCTTGAATGACCCGTTTTACTCAGTTCGAGAGTTAAAATAACATCGCTTTGGCAGGCTTCGGCCTGTTTCCGGACAGCCTCATCGGGATTGTCGAATGATAATGGGCTTAAGGCCACCGTACATACCTCATAAGTTACTGGAAACGATTTGACAAATCCCTGAACATAGCTTTCCGGGGCCTTTCTTAGCTTCGTAACGACTAAAATCCGCTTGAATGTCGGGATGGCATCCGATTTTATATTGGATTGTATCGTTACGCATCCGGCCAGTAAACTAATCAGGAGAAAAGTAGCGAGCGTTTTCATTCGTAATAAGTTTTGTATTAATCTGATTGTTAAAGTAACAAAACAAAGTTAGTATACTTGTTAAAAGCCCGTTAAAGTTGAGGTATGCAGAATGTTGGTTATCTTACTCAGAAATCAACGCTGTGCAATGCAACGATTCCTGCCCTTACTTCTGCTCATTCTTACGATCTCATCTGCCTGTTCTCAATCAACGCCTGGCCTTCAGCAACCCGTCGAAATAATCCGCGACCGCTGGGGTGTTAATCACATCTATGCTAAAAACGAACACGATCTATTTTTTGCCCAAGGTTATTCAGCCGCTCAGGATCGACTCTTTCAGTTAGAAATATGGCGTAGGCAGGCTACAGGTACTGTTGCCGAATTACTTGGACCACAGGAAACCAAGCGCGATATTGGCACACGATTATTTCGATTCAGAGGAGATATCAACAAAGAACTGCTTCACTATCATCCCCATGGTCCGCAGATTGTAAGGGCGTTTGTTGAGGGGATCAACGCCTACATCACCGAAATTCTGAAGACACCGGAGAAACTTCCTTTCGAGTTTCGGGTGCTCGATACGAAACCAGGGTTATGGACCCCCGAAGTTGTTATAAGCCGCCATCAGGGACTTGCCTATAACGTACGTGACGAGCTAAACTACGGGCGACTGGTTAAACTCATCGGAGCAGACAAACTCCGTGAATTGCAGTGGTTTCACCCGCAGCCTACCGTTGCAATATCAAAAACCGGCGATCCGGACCTGACCTTGCATGTTAACGGTGATGAATTGTTTCAGCCGATTCTGGAATTATACGAAGCCTTTCGCCTGCCGTTGAAGTTCAAAGGCCGGCCAACGAAAGCTGATGAGGATGAAGCAAGACGATCGGATCGTTCAGTAGACGACTGGTTCGACACGGAAAAGCAATATGTTGGCTCCAACAACTGGATTATTTCAGGGAACAAATCTGCCAGTGGTTACCCAATGTTGGCCAACGATCCGCACAGAGCACAATCTACGCCGTCATTGCGGTATTGGGTACATCTCAATGCGCCCGGCTGGAACGTAGTAGGGGCGGGTGAACCCACATTGCCTGGCATTTCTGTAGGTCATAACGAGTACGGGGCCTGGGGCCTAACGATCTTTGAAACCGACAATGAGGATTTGTATGTGTACGAAACAAATCCGGCTAACCCGAATCAATACCGATACAAAGGCCGCTGGGTGACCATGAAAACCATGTCCGAAACAATATCGGTAAAAGGTGGTCAATCCGTTCGGGCTGAACTGAAATACACACAGCATGGCCCGGTTGTCTTCGAAGATAAGCAACATCACAAAGCCTACGCTGTGCAGGCCGGATGGCTTGAAACGGGTTGTTCGCCGTATCTGGCCAGTCTGCGAATGAATCAGGCCCATAACTGGGCGGAGTTCAGGCAGGCCTGCACCTACAGCCGAATTCCGGGCGAAAATATGATCTGGGCAGATAAGACGGGGACTATTGGCTGGCAGGCTGTAGGGCTGGCCCCCATCCGGAAAAACTTTACGGGACTGGTGCCTGTACCGGGCGATGGTCGTTATGAATGGAGTGGTTATCTGCCAATTCAGCAACTTCCCGGCAAACTGAATCCGCCTGAAGGGTACGTTGCAACGGCCAATAACAACCTCACGCCAACTAGTTTTCCTCACCGCAATGCAATCGGCTGGACGTGGGCCGCACCAAGCCGGGCGCACCGTATCGAAGAGGTATTAAACGATGGAAAGCGCAAAAGTATGGTTGATTTTATGGCACTTCAGGCCGACTATCTGTCTATCCCGGCCCGAACACTGGTGCCATTACTGCAAAACCTGTCGTCGCCGACCGATCGAACTGAACAGGCGTTGGCCCGCCTGCGTCGGTGGGATTATAAACTTGACCCCAGTTCAGTAGCGGCTTCAATTTATGTAGCCTGGGAGGGGCAACTAAAGCAGGCCGTTTATCAGCAAAAAGTCCCCAAGAACGCTCAGCCTTACTTTAAAACAATGCCTTCAAGGCGGGTCTTCGATGCATTGCTCATTCCAACGGCCGCTCGCGATAGTCTGTTACTTTCCTGCATGGATCGCGCTGTGACTGAACTCACCAAACGACTTGGCAGCGACATGGACGAGTGGGCATATGGGCAACGAAAAAACAAGCATATTACCATCACACATCCACTCAGCGATCTGGTCGATAAAGAGATGCAGAAAAAAATCAATCTGGGTCCAGTGGCGCGGGGTGGCTATGGCGAAACGGTTAACGCAACGGGTAACGATCTGAACCAGGCTCACGGTGCCTCGTTCCGGATTCTGGTCGATACCGAAGATTGGGATAAAACCCTGGGCGTCAATAATCCGGGTCAGTCGGGCAATCCTGACAGTCCGCACTATGGCGACCTGTTTCCGATCTGGGCTGAAAACAGTTATTTTCCCGTGTTTTTCTCCAAAGAAAAAGTAAAAACGGTTGCTGAGGGAACCACCATACTAAAGCCTTAACTTATTAATCTACGGGTTGGACTGCGTGCCAGGCCGTTAGTAGTTCATCAACCACGATCTGCACGTCAGCGTCAGTCGTTTGCCAATTGACAAAGGCTGCCCGCAAACACGGAATACCTTTGTAAGCGGTTGGCGTCAGAAATACACGCCCGCGTTGTTTCAGGTGGGTCAGGATGTCGTTCAGGCGGGTAGTGACGTCATTTGTCTGTCCCGCTTTGAGCGTAAAGCAAACGACATTCAGCCGGACGGGAGCAGCCAGCGAAAACGCAGTTGATTCGTCCAGTAGTCGCCCTAATTGCTGTGCTCGTACTATGCTGTTTTCGACCAGTGCCCGGTAACCATCGCGCCCGTAGGCCATGAGCGTAAACCAGGCGGGTAACGCTCTGAATCGCCGGGAGTTTTCGGGTACGAAATTTAGGTACGAGAAATTCTGCAAGGGATCGCCAAGATAGGGTGCACTGGCGTTTTTGAAGGTATCGCGTTGCAAATGTGCATGTTCGGCGCGTGTGAGAATAACGGCGCTATCATACGGTACATTTAGCCATTTATGGGCGTCGATGGTAATGCTGTCTGCCAGCTCCCAACCGTTGAGGAGGTGCGCATAAGCAGGCGAACAGGCCGCGAAACCACCAAATGCCGCATCGATATGCCACCAGAACCGGTACCGTTTTTTTAGATCGGCAATAAACGCCATGTCGTCGAAATCGACGGTGTCGACGGTGCCACCGCTACTGACCAGAATAAACGGTTCGCCTTTCAGTTCTTCAATGGCCGCTTCCAGTTCTGCCGGGTCAAGGGCTTCCCGGTTGGGAAGAGTAGCTACGAACCGAAGCGAATTCCGGCCAATTCCCAGCATCGCCAACGCTTTTACTGCCGATGAATGGGGGGTGGCTGCTAGCACAGTCACATCCTGACGGAGCCCTTCTGTGGCTATATCCAGTCCATACTCAGCACCGAACCACTGCCGGGCAACGGCCAGCCCCGTAAAATTAGACATCGTAGCACCGGTTACGAAACCGCCCATGAAAGCATCCGGCAGATTGAGGAGTTGCCTTAACAATCGGATGGTTTCCTGTTCCAGCAAAGCCGAACAATCGCCTGAACCCGGCGTAATCGACTGAGTATTCTGATCAAAGGCCGAAACCAGCCAGTCGCCCGCCAGTGCAGCCGGTGTTGTGCCTCCCGTAACGAAGCCAAGGTATCGTGGGCCAGCGGAAGCTGTCATTAATGGCTGATAATGTTCGGTGAACCAGCGCAACGGAAAAGTTGCTCCCTGGCCCATTTCGGGCAGATTTGCCGTTGGTATGTCGCTGGTTTTAGGTGATGTATGAATCGTTGAAAGATGCTGGATATGAGTCAACGTCAGTTGCTGAATCGCATCGAGCAATGATGATAAATTGACTAAATCGTTCTGAAAGGATGATACCGGCATAACTACTTGACATTTTCTACAAAAGTCCTGCTTCTTTCTTGAGCATAACAGATACAGTTTTGTTATTTTTGACCATATCAGATTGTAAAGATCGATCGAATGAATACAGCGTTTTTATACGTGTCAATTGCCGATAAAATTCGTCAGCTTATTGATACCCAGGTAATACGGGTAGGCGATAAACTGCCTTCCGTTCGCCGATTGAGCGAGGAGCATGGAGTAAGTCTTACCACAGCGTTTCAGGCTTATTATCATCTGGAAGCGCAGGGCTGGATTGAGGCCCGGCCAAAGTCAGGCTATTACGTCCGTTCCAAGCCGTCAAAAAGCTACGCATTACCCAGCGCGTCGCAGCCCGATGCCATCGTGCAGACACTAAGCAATGACGAACTGCTGACTCGTCTCTACAACCAGCCCGACGGGCCGCTACGCTTTGCTGCCGCCGTACCCGCACCTGATTTGTTGCCAGTCGCTAAACTACAGAAGGCAATGATTCATGCGTTGCGTACGGCTCCGGCCGGAGGAACAACGTATGAAGATGGGAAGGGTAATGCCGAATTACGTCAGCAAATTGCTCGTCTGGCCTTTGGAAGCGGGTCGGTCGTAACGCCCGATGAAGTGATCATCACCGCTGGCTGTATGGAAGCCGTAGTACTTTGTCTGCAAGCGGTTACCAGGCCGGGCGATACGGTAGCGGTCGAAAGTCCATCCTACTTTGCGTTTTTTCAGGCTTTCGAAAAAATGGGACTAAATGTACTTGAACTACCCGCAAATCCGACTACGGGTGTCGATCTCGACGTGCTGGAAACGGCCCTTCGGGCTGGCGTCGTGCAGGCCTGTTTACTAACACCGACATTTAGTAATCCGCTGGGCAGTTGTTTACTGAATACGGATCGGCAGCGACTGGTACAGATGATGGCCCGCTATCGGACACCACTCATTGAAGATGATGTCTACGGGGATCTATACTTTGGCAAAACGCGCCCCCGGACATGTTATAGCTTCGATACCGAAGGGTGGGTTATGCTATGCAGTTCATTTTCTAAATCGCTGGCACCCGGTTATCGCATCGGATGGATACTGCCAGGGCGGTCCGGTTCGGCAATAAATCGCCAGAAAGCGGTCTTTTCCCGTACCTGCCCAACACTTACACAGGCCGCATTAGCTCATTTTCTGGCCCATGGCCGCTACGATCATCATTTACGACAACTTCGACAAACCTTTCATTTGACGAGTTTACGTTATCAGCAAGCCATCAGTGCGTATTTTCCGGAGGGGACACGGTTTACTAATCCAGAGGGTGGTTTTGTGCTATGGGTTGAGCTACCTGATTTAATCGATACGGTTCAAATTAGCCAACAGGCGCTTCTGGAAGGTATTTCAGTTACTCCCGGCGCCGTTTTTACGGCTCAGCAACTCTATCAAAACTGCCTTCGTATCAGCTTTGGACAGCCGTTTAGCGCTGCCGTTGAGGAAGGCCTGAAACGACTCGGGAAGTTAGCGGGCAGGTAGGCATCTTGTTTTGATGCGATAAAAAAACAAATGCCTACGCCTGAGCTACATAACAGCCGAACTACATTTCGTACTTTTGCACCCGGAAAACCGCCCGTTCGTGCGGTTTCGCAAACCAATGGATATTCAGGAAGAAGTAAAGCATACCATTCAACGGGCCATTTCGGAGCTGTATCAACAGGATGCGGGCGAAATAGTACTCCAACCCACGAAGAAAGAATTTGAAGGACTTTATACGTTCGTGACGTTTCCGCTCACCAAAGCGCTTCGACAGGCTCCTGCCCAGATCGGACAGGCGATTGGTAGCTGGATAACGCAGAACAGTTCGATTGTCAGCGGTTTTAACGTTGTGCAGGGGTTCCTGAACCTCAGTATTGCCGATGCCGCCTGGGTTACCGTGCTGAATGACATTTCTGCTAACCCCGCTTTTGGCACATCAGCCCAGAAGGAACAATCGGTTATGGTTGAGTTTTCGTCGCCGAACACCAACAAGCCGCTGCACCTTGGGCACTTGCGTAATAATTTTCTGGGCGATTCGGTCAGCCGAATTCTGGCCGCCAACGGGTATACTGTTGCAAAAACCTGCATTGTCAACGACCGGGGTATTCACATCTGTAAGTCCATGCTGGCTTACAAGCTATTCAGTGCTGATGAGTCCGGCCATCGGGAAACCCCCGAGTCGACTGGCATGAAGGGCGATCACCTGATCGGGAAATATTATGTTCTCTTTGATAAGGCTTACAAAGCGCAGATAGAAGAGTTGGTAGGGCAGGGGATGCCCAAAGAAGAAGCCGAGAAAAAAGCCCCGCTGATGCTCGAAGTGCAGCAAATGCTGCGGCTATGGGAGCAGGGTGATCCTGAAACGGTAGCGCTCTGGAGCCAGCTGAACGCCTGGGTATATGAAGGCTTCGATGCTACTTACCAGAGTATCGGGGTTAGTTTCGATAAGACGTATTACGAGTCGAATACGTATCTGCTGGGGAAAGAAATTGTTGAAGAAGGGCTACAGAAGGGCGTGTTCTACCGTAAAGATGACGGTTCTGTCTGGATCGATCTGGCTGAGCAGGGACTGGATCAAAAGCTGGTTCTGCGCTCCGACGGTACATCGGTGTACATGACGCAGGATCTTGGCACAACCGACCTGAAATTTCAGGATTTCCATACTGATCGGCAGATCTGGGTTGTAGGCAATGAGCAGGATTATCATTTCAATGTACTATTTGCGATTTTGCATCGGTTAGGCCGGGATTATGCCGATGGGCTGTATCACCTGTCGTATGGCATGGTCGATTTGCCGACGGGTAAGATGAAGTCCCGCGAGGGTACGGTTGTCGATGCGGATGATCTCATTCAGGAGACCATCGATGCGGCTTCGGCTGCTGCCGATGAAGCGGCTAAAGGTAAACTCGATGAATTCAGTGACGATGAGAAAACGGCCCTTTTCAAGATGCTGGGGCTCGGTGCATTGAAGTATTATTTACTGAAAGTTGACCCGCAGAAACGGATGCAGTTCAATCCGGCTGAATCGGTTGATTTACATGGCAATACGGGACCTTATATCCAGTATGTACATGCCCGTATACGGTCGGTTTTGCGGAAAGCCAGTGATATGGGCGTTTCGCTGGAAGGAGCAGTTACAACAACTGAACTGGATGAAATTGAGCAGCAATTGGTGTTCCTGTTAAGCCAGTATCCACAGCGGGTGGCCGAAGCGGGCGATGCCTATGCGCCTTCCTATATTGCGCAGTATGTATATGAACTGGCGAAAACATTCAATCAGTTTTATGACAAACTGTCGATCCTGAAAGAAACGGATGCGGTTAAGCTGCACACACGTTTAATCCTTTCTAAATCAGTCGGTGAAACTATTCGTAAGGCAATGGGTTTATTGGGCATAGAGGTGCCTGAAAAAATGTAAATCCAATCCTTCAGGTTCAGCAAACATTTCCTTCCAAACTCTATACAACAACCAAATAACCATGAAAAAAACAGTAACTCTATTGGCAGTCGTTGCCGTAGCTTTTTTTGCAAGTAGTTTTATGTCTTTATCAACCCTCGTCAAAGGTATTTTCAGCGACAAACGTGAAGTAGCGGTCGCTCCGGCTAATGCCCCGGCCCCAACCAAAAGTCTTTATGATTTCACCGTAAAATCGCTTGATGGCAAGCCTGTTGCCCTGAGTGGATTTAAAGGCAAAAAGGTTGTGATTCTAAACGTAGCCTCGAAATGCGGCTTTACTCCACAGTACGCTGATTGGGAAAAGTTTTATAAAGAACACGGCGATAAGGTTGTCGTACTGGGTTTTCCAGCTAATAATTTTAAGAGTCAGGAGCCAGGTAGCAGCGAAGAAATTGCTGAGTTCTGTAAGAAAAATTACGGTGTTACATTCCCGATGTTCGAAAAAGTGTCGGTTCTGGGTGAGGATCAGGCTCCCTTGTACAAATGGCTTACTACCAAAGATTTGAATGGATGGAATGACAAGGTTCCAACCTGGAACTTCTGCAAATATGTTATCAATGAAAAAGGCGAACTAACTCACTTCTTTGCTTCTAAAGTGAAGCCAGAAGACGAAGAGTTTAAGAAAGCCATTGGCATGTAATGTAAAATGGGTAATGAACAATGGATAATGACAGGATTGGTTCATCGCCAGTCTGATCATTATCCATTGTTCATTTTATAGTGTTCAGTATGAAGCCTTGGATTGCTGCGGCTCGACCGCGCACGTTACCGCTGGCATTGGCCAGTATTATTCTGGGTAGTTTCCTGGCCGCCGGATCATCGGCAACTACCGGTCACTTTAGCTGGAAAATTGCCCTGCTGGCTGCGCTGACTACGATTTGCCTGCAAATTCTTTCCAATTTTGCCAACGATTATGGCGATGCTGTATCGGGCAAAGACACTGAGCTTCGGGTTGGACCGCGCCGGGCCGTTGCTACTGGAGACATTACCAAAGAAGCAATGATGCGGGGCATTATTGTAACGGCGGTATTGTCGTTGATTAGCGGTATCTGGCTGTTGATCGTATCCTTTTTTGATGCAGGACCAAAGCTGTTCTGGTTTTTTCTGGTTCTTGGTCTGCTCAGTATTGCGGCCGCTATTGGCTATACCAATGGGAAGCGTCCTTATGGCTATGCTGGTTTTGGCGATATTGCCGTTTTGATTTTCTTTGGCTGGGTAGGTGTATTGGGAACGTATTTTCTGCATACGTTATCGTTCAGTCCGATTCTGCTTCTGCCCGCTACCAGCGTTGGTTTGTTCGCTACGGGCGTGCTGAATATCAATAACATCCGTGATATAGAAACTGATACGCTGACCGGTAAACGTTCAATACCAGCGAGACTGGGTTTACAACTGGCTATCCGTTATCACTGGGGTCTACTGCTTACCGGTATGTTTTGTGCGCTGGCTTATTCCTTCTTGACCGATGCCACGTTATCGGGGTATAGCTATGTGCTTGCTTTTCCGTTATTTGTGCTGAACGGGCGGGCTGTTGCCACTCATAAGCGCCCGGCCGAGCTTAACGCCCGACTTGGTCAACTTGCCTTGTCAACCCTGCTGTTTGTGATTCTGTTTGGTATCAGTCAGGTGCTATAAGTATAACCGTTCAGAGGTTACAAACTCAAGCGGCTATTCGTTATCATTGGCCAGAACACGGTGCATTTTGAGCAGGTGACGCACTGGCCAGTCGGTATGATTATAGGTTTCAAACTGAGACCGTCTGACCGATAGCATGCGCTCGATTCGTCTACGCTCACTTTCGTGCATAATTGTCCACCGATTGGGCAACTCATGGAGAAGTTGATTCATTTGATGGCAGGCAGTTGTTGGCACATTGAAAAAAGCAGCTAATCGTTCTACTTCCGAGAGTTTCCAGAGATCGGGTTTTGCACGGCGATTACGCACAGCTCCGCTGCTAAGTCCGATAAGTATACTCAATTGTTCATCGTTAAGACGGCATTCACGAAGTCGCCACATGACGGATTGATAACTATTAACAAAGGATCGAAGTGTGTTTTGTAAAGATTCCATCAAGGCTGTGTTGTGATTTAGAAGATGAACAAGCAGACTACCTCGCTTAGCCGAAATCGGCTGCCAGAATAGACGATTAGGTCTTTTACTATCCCTTACAAGTTTCGTGCCGACTGTCTATTTACTAGGACTTTATGTAACATTCATTATCAGCTGTAACAGAAAGCACTGCTGTTATACCCCAGGACCGATAAACTAAAAAGGTCGCCCTTACGTAAGGCGACCTTTTTAGTTTATGAATAACCGTATTTGTCCTGTTAGTTAACTGCTTACGCACGCTCGACTTTAACCCGTAGCTGAAATTCATCCATCTCAATTTCTGCCGCCGTAGATTCCGTTGCTGAACCGTTCAGATCACCAACCAGATCAAGCGAAACCGCCTGAACTTCCTGCTGAATATACTCCCGGTTGGCTTCGATAGCAGTGGCCAGCAGGTCGTCGTTCCGCTCCAGTGAAATTCGGATCTTGTCGGTAACCGAGAAGTCGCGATCTTTCCGGAGGTTCTGAATCCGGTTTACAAAATCGCGGGCAATACCTTCCTGACGCAGTTCGTCAGTTACCGTTACGTCCAGCGCAACGGTCAGCCCGCCTTCGCTGGCTACGAGCCACCCCGGAATGTCTTCCGTCAGAATTTCGACATCCGACAGTGCAATCGTACCAGCCGCCAATTGCCAGGTACCAACAGCTTCTAATTCCTTTAGTTCGTCATCAGTCATGGCTGAAATAGCAGCCGCAACATCCTTCATCTGTTTGCCAAATTTTGGACCGAGGGCTTTAAAATTTGGCTTTACTTTCTTTTTCAGAATACCACTGGCATCGTCCACAAATTCAACGGCTTTCACGTTTACCTCCGACATAATAATCGGGGCAACGTGTTCTATTTGTCGGCGTGTATCCGTACTAAGCACGGGGATAAGCACCCGGCTCAGTGGTTGGCGAACTTTCAGTTTATGGCCTTTCCGCAATGAGTGAACCAGCGACGAGGTATCCTGAGCCAATTCCATCGATGTTTCCAGTTCGGTATCGATCAAGGATCGTTCGGCCACCGGAAAGTCGGTCAGGTGTACGGATTTGTCTCCTCCGGTTAGATTACGATAGAGCCAGTCCGCATAAAATGGCGCAATGGGCGACATGAGCTGCGATACAGTTGTCAGACATTCGTGCAGTGTTTCGTAAGCTGCGCGCTTATCGATCGTCATTTCGCCTTGCCAGAACCGCCGACGCGACAGACGAACGTACCAGTTCGACAACTGATCGTTCACAAAATCCTGAACGGCACGACCCGCTTTGGTCGGGTTATAACTATCGAACTGTTGTTCAACTTCCAGAATCAGCGATTGTAGTTTCGATAGAATCCAGCGGTCGAGTTCGGGGCGTTCAGCTACCGGAACTGTTCGGCCATCGAAATGAAACGCATCAAGATTGGCATAGAGCGCGAAGAAATTGTAGGTATTCGACAGCGTACCGAATAATTTTCGTTGCACTTCCCCAATACCTTCCGTATTGAACTTAAGGTTATCCCAGGGCTCGGCATTCGTGATCATGTACCAGCGCGTGGCATCGGCACCATATTGTGCCAGTGTCGCGAATGGATCGACAGCGTTGCCGAGTCGTTTCGACATTTTGTTGCCGTTTTTGTCGAGCACCAGACCCGTTGATACCACATTTTTGAACGCTACCGAATCGAACAGCATCCCCGCAATGGCATGAAGCGTGAAGAACCAGCCGCGCGTCTGGTCAACGCCTTCCGAGATAAAATCAGCCGGAAATGCCTTTTGGAATACATCCTGATTCTCAAAGGGATAGTGCCACTGGGCATACGGCATCGCCCCCGAATCGAACCAGACATCGATCAGGTCAGACTCCCGCTGCATGACTCGGCCCGATTCTGAAACGAAATAAACCTCATCGACGTAAGGTCGGTGCAGGTCAAAATCTCCGCCCGAAAGTTTTTCCAGAAAAGCACCATTTTTTATCCGTTGGTCATCCGTTAATGCATCGCTCCACTGTGCTTTTTGAACATGTTTTTTTAGTTCATCGACTGACCCAACGCATACTTCTTCACCTGTTTCGCTGCGCCAGATAGGCAACGGCGTTCCCCAGAACCGGCTTCTGCTGAGGTTCCAGTCGACGAGGTTTTCGAGCCAGTTGCCAAAACGCCCAGTGCCCGTACTTTCGGGTTGCCAGTTTATGGTTTTATTCAGTTCAACCAACCGGTCTTTCTTGGCCGTCGTGCGGATAAACCAGCTATCGAGCGGATAATACAGGATCGGCTTGTCGGTTCGCCAGCAGTGCGGGTAAGGGTGTTCGTATTTCTCGACCCGAAAGGCTTTATTTTCTTCTTTGAGCTTGATGGCAATCAGTACATCGGTTGGCTTGAAATCCGGATCGGCCCGTTCTTCATCGGAGTAATATTCCTCCTTCACATAGCGTCCGGCAAAATCCGTGATCTCGTCCACAAACAGGCCGTGCTTATCTACAATGGGGACATCTTTTCCGGTTTCATCCTTCACCATGATGGGTGGTATACCGGCAGCCTGGGCAACCCGGAAGTCATCGGCACCAAATGTGGGCGACGTATGCACGATACCGGTACCATCTTCGGTGGTAACGAAATCGCCAAGAATCACTCTGAATGCAGGGATTTCCGGTGTGACGTAAGGCATGAGCTGTTCGTACTCAATGCCTTCGAGATGCTCGCCTTTAAACTCAGAAACGATTGTCCAGGGAGCTATTTTATCGGTCGGCAGATACGCATCGAAAGCGGGATTGTTGACCGTTTCGACCTGCCCTTTTTCGTTAAGCCAGCGCCCGACCAGGTTTTTTGCCATCACCACATGCACCATGAGGTGTGTGTATGGGTTGAAGGTTTTTACCAGCACATAGTCGATGTTCGCGCCAACGGTGAGAGCGGAGTTGGCAGGTAATGTCCAGGGCGTGGTGGTCCAGGCGAGTATATACACGTCGGCATCGGCAGAATCGAAGAAAAGGAACCCTGATTTGCCGTTGGGTTTCACCTTAAACTGGGCTACAATGGTTGTATCGCGAACATCCTTGTAGGTGCCCGGCATGTTCAACTCGTGTGAGCTTAGGCCTGTACCAGCTTTGGGTGAATAGGGCTGAATGGTATAGCCTTTGTAGAGCAGATTCTGGTCGTATAACTGCTTCAACAAATACCACACGGATTCGATGTATTCGTTTTTATAGGTGACATATGGATTGTCGAGGTCAACCCAATAGCCCATTTTCTGGGTCAGATCGTTCCATTGGTCAGTAAAGCGCATGACCGTTTCGCGGCACTTGCGGTTGTACTCTTCAACGCTGATGCCGCCTTCTGATTCGGGCCTGCCGATGTGGTCTTTAGTAATGCCGAGTTCTTTTTCGACCTGTAACTCAATAGGCAGGCCGTGGGTATCCCATCCGCCCTTACGCTCGACCTGAAAGCCCTGCAGGGTTTTATACCGACAAAAAATATCTTTAATCGTGCGGGCCATTACGTGGTGAATACCCGGCGTTCCGTTGGCCGACGGCGGGCCTTCATAGAACGTAAACGTTGGCTTCCCTTCGCGAATAGCGATGGATTGCTCGAAAACCTGATTCTGGTTCCAATACGTTAAAACCTCGGCCGCGATCTTCGCGTAATCAAGGGACTCATATTGCTGATACTTCACGCCTGGAATAATCGTATTGCACAAGTCGTCCCGAATCGAAATGCAGGTGGCCCATGCGGTTAAAAAATGAGTGCAAAGATATGGAAATAGACTGGGGCACGAAAGCCGAAAGTCTAACCCGGTCAGGAGAAATAGTCTTATACCTTTTATCAACACAGAAGCCCGTCCATACGGTTCACTTTGCCTGTCCGGTTGGGTGATAAGTATTTTTACTCTTAGTCGATTATGTAGTTTACCACCTCCTATCTAATTAAGTATCAGTACCATGAAAAAAACAAGTT
Source organism: Spirosoma aureum (assembly GCF_011604685.1). Lineage (NCBI taxonomy): Bacteria > Pseudomonadati > Bacteroidota > Cytophagia > Cytophagales > Cytophagaceae > Spirosoma > Spirosoma aureum. The sequence goes on from NZ_CP050063.1 coordinate 1,809,474, forward strand.
TACTGATAAGCTCGCTGTGTCTTTGGTCATTGTCGACGATGGCACAGCTTACGTTTCCGCCCGATGGTGGTAATAAAAAAGCGTTAGTTTCTGAACGCATTGGTATTACGGATGTTACCGTCAATTACAACCGCCCGGCAGTGAAAGGCCGCGAAGACAAAATCTGGGGGCAGCTGGTGCATTACGGTTTTAAGGATTTGGCTTTCGGTACCAGTAAAGAAGCGCCCTGGCGGGCTGGTGCCAATGAAAACACGACGATTTCGTTCAGTACGGATGTTGCCATCGAGGGTAAGCCATTAGCTGCCGGGACGTATGGACTGATGATGGCCGTTCAGGAAAATGACGTAACGGTTATTTTTTCGAAAAATGCCAGTTCGTGGGGTAGCTACTTCTATGATCCCAAAGAAGATGTACTTCGGGTGACGGTCAAGCCAGCCAAAAACCAACCCTTAGTAGAACGCCTTAAGTTTGAATTTGCCGACGAAACCGATAGTTCGGCAGTTGTGTCGTTGCTTTGGGAGAAATGGGTTATTCCATTTAAAGTATCCGTCAATCTGGTTCAGACCCAGCTCGCTTCGCTGCGGAATGAGTTGCGAAGCGAAAAAGGATTTCGGGCGGAGGCCTACCAACAGGCGGCTGCTTACTGCGCCGATCACAATACCAATCTTGACGAAGCACTGCGCTGGGCCGACTATTCCATCGCTGGTCAGTTTGTGGGCGAAAAGAATTTCAATACACTTCGTACGAAAGCTCGTTTGCTGACTATGCTGAATCGAGGTGCGGAGGCCGATGAACTGATGAAAGAAGCGCTACCGCTGGCCAGCATGCAAGAGTCGTATCAATACGGTCGGCAACTGATCGGCCAGAAAAAGGCCAAAGAAGCTCTGGAACTGTTTCAGGGGCTGGCTAAAAAGTATCCAAACGTGTTCATGACGAACATGGGGCTAATGCGCGGCTACTCGGCGGCTGGTGATTATAAGCAGGCTACAGATTGGGGTAAAAAAGCCTTGGCTCTGGCACCGGATGCCGCTAATAAAGCCAACGTTGAACGTTTATTGCTGCAGCTTGGGCAGGGCAAAGATGTGAATTAAAGCGGGTACGCAGCCGAAGGCAAGTTCCGCTAAAAGCAGAAAGATCGTGTAGCGTGCACTAACGCTACACGGACTTCAACCCAGGAAGACAAAAATACGATCCGATAGCCATCATAAAGTTGATTGATTATCGGATCGTAAATGATGTAATCAGTTGAATAAGTGGTTGATAAGGATAGATTAATCAGCTGCGATGTTGTTTTTGGTATAAACGATAAATTCGATCACGGCTGCGTTTAAGCCGCATTTTAATAGTGCTGGCTTTAATATTATAAAGACTGGCCAGTTCATCAATGCTCATACCGTCTTCATACTTAAGCCGTAACAGGGTCGTTTCTTCCGACGACAGTCGTTCTACCACCTGCTGCACTAATTGGATAGCCTCATCGCGCAGAGAGGTTTCGTCGGTCTCTGGTAGGTCATATTCCGAACTTTCACCAAGCGTAATGGTATTGATTCGTTTGGCCAGTCGAAGCTGATCCAGGCAGTAATTATATGCAATTGAATAGAGCCAGGTTGAGAAACGGGCGCGTTCCTGAAATGCACTTAATTTGTCAAATACCTTCAGAAATATATCGTGGGTAAAATCTTCGGCTTTGACTGAGTCCTGGGTTAGTGATAAACAGCGACGGTATACTTTGTTGACGTAGCGATTATAAAGTGTCTCAAAACAGTGATTTGGTTGTGAAGGTAAATAAACGCGAATCATCTCCTCATCCGATAGCAACTTAGTCATGGGCTACTTTGGGTTAGTTTAACAAGCGTTTGCCAATCTGGGTGCGTACGTAATTCGCTTCATTTTAGATTTATTATATCTAATATGTTCAACAAATACTTTATATTAGTATGTTTTTATTTCGTAAATAAATCGAATACTATATTTTGTGTAATTAATTGTAGGTATATATATTGATATAATTAATAAAAAATATATATGAATAATTTCTATTGATATTATTAAGTAAAATTACTTAGTCGCGAGAGGGTCCGGTTGCATAGAATAGGGCAAAAACAAAAAGCCCAATCAGTACGATTGGGCTTAGAGTAACTTTTGGCTAGTAGAGGTTTTGGTATTTAGAATAAAACCTCCTGATTCGGTCACCTGAAATTTTCGAAAAATTTTCTGGCATCAATTAGCTGTTGTACTGCTGCTCATAGAGCCGATGAATCTTGTCGCGAATACGTTTAAGTCGCATCTTAACCGCACTGGCTTTAAGGTCATATAAATCAGCAATTTCATCGATGCTCATGCTATCTTCATACTTCAGTCGAAGAAGTTCTGTTTCCTCTTTGGACAACGTATCCATAGCCCGCTTTACCATGTGGAGCGTTTCTTCACGGAGTGCAGACTCTTGAATATCAGGCATATCAAGATCGTCGTCGTCGCTAATGGTGACTGTGTTTATTCGCTTGGAAATGCGAATTTGATCGAGGCAGTAATTGTACGCGATCGAATAGAGCCAGGTTGAGAAACGGGCGCGTTCCTGAAAATTATCTAATTTATCGAACACCTTCAGAAAGATGTCGTGGGTAAAATCTTCGGCTTTGGCAGAATCCTGAGTGAGCGATAAGCAGCGCCGATAAACTTTATTAACGTATCGCGTATAGAGTGTTTCGAAACACTGATTTGGCTGATTGGGTAAGTATAAGCGAATTATATTCTCGTCAGTTAATGAAGTATGCATAATACTCTATGGGCGCAGTTCAGGTTGTATTTATTTATTCTAAATAATGATGGAGATCGTTATTAATTGTTAGACTGAATAGCGTTAATTAAGACACGAAAAATATATTAAATGGTAGATGCGTAAACATATTAACAGAATAGGATTCAATTAATTTACATTTCTGTACGTATAATGTTGCTGATTAGTATATTCTATTAGAAAAGATGTTTTATCGAAGTACACTATTTTACTATAGCTTAATAAATTAAGCATAGTTGAGAAATAGCTGGAATCTTTGTTCCTGTTGGCCTGGAGTATAACCTTATCGTTCAAAAAATAGGGCCGATAACTGGCAAGCTAAGGCGGTTAGCCCAAAAACGATGGCGAGGGTAATGTGCCCTGTTTTAAACAGCAGCAACGCAGCAATGCCAAATAACGTCAGGCTGAATACGATTCGATAGGGAAGCGTTAATCGGTGTGCAGATCTGGGTGCTGCAAACCGACCCCACAAAACGGCTGCCAGCAAGGGCAGGCAAATTGCCAGTGCATACCCTGCCAACCGGTTGTTCGTATTATGAAGACCCCAATAGCCCAGTATGATAAGCATCGCTATTTCGAGCACGAACATGAGTGCCAGATAAACTGATTTTAGCATTGCGATCACTGTAGACTATTGGGTTTTTTTCAATAAGGATGCGTTAGTAGGTGAGTTTTGCCAGGTAATCGTAATCATATTTGGCACTCTCCATGGCTGTTTTTGGGTATTCTTCCTGTTCAACAAAGAAGAACTTCATCCCCGATTTGTCGATATTTTGCAGCATGGTTTTGATATTGATCTGCCCTTTACCGAATTCAGTGCTTTCCTTTTTGACCTTGTCCATGTCCTTGAGATGCCATAGCGGAAAACGTCCTGGAAATTTTTTGAAATAAGCCAGTGGATCATTGCCCGTTACAATAACCCAGCCCAGGTCCATTTCCATTTTTACCAGCTTTGGATCGGTGCGTTCCAGCAGAATGTCGTATAGAACCTTGCCATTTACTTTCTCGAATTCATACTCATGATTGTGGTAACCGAATACCAGATTTGCTTTCTTGCAGGCCTCAGCGGCTTTCGAAAACGTATCGGCGCAGCGCTGGTAATTGGCCACTGTCTGACCCTCCGACGGTAACGACGAGCAGACCAGATAACTTTGACCCGCTTCAGCCGCCATATCGATCGACCGTTGCCAGTCTTTATCGATGTGAACGTGTCCGCTGCGTACGGTCATGCCCAGATCGCTGGCTATCTTCTTGATTTCTTTAGGTTTCAAACCGTAAAAGTTGCCCTTATCGCTGCGCGCTGATTCAAGTTGTTTATAGCCAATTTTGGCTAACTGTTTCAGCGTTCCTGCTGCATCGGCCAGCATTTCTTTGCGGACGGTATATAATTGAATACCCACATTGCTCACCTTAGCCGCTTTTGCCAGGTTTGGTGCTAAAACGGCACCGGCTGCCAGATAGCCCGATGCTTTAAGAAACTCACGTCTTGTTTTCATTGTGTTAATTAAGGTTAATGGGATTTGCCTTCGGATATATAATTTGCCGACTGGTTTACTATACCCTGACAGGGGTCAATTGATTAGTTACCCGTTATTTCAATCGGGCTTAATGTACTCACATCGGTATTGCTGACAAAGGCAATTCGTTTGCTATCGGGCGACCATGAAGGCGTGTTAATGGAACCCTGGCCGCCATAGAGGTAGGCAATAACAGTAGGTTTGCCTCCTTTGACCGGCATCATCCGCAGGTAAACGTGCTTATAAGCCGGATGGTCGCCAGCAGCTACTTCGTCTTTTAGAAACGACAGGAAAACGATCCAGTTGCCGTCTGGTGAAATATGAGGGAACCAGTCGTGAAATTCACCATCCGTAACCGCTTCCTGTTGACTACCATCAGGTTTCATACGCCAGACTTGCATGGTGCCGGTCCGGTTCGAATTGAAGTAAATATAATTGCCATCGGGCGTAAATTCCGGCCCATCGTCGAGTCCCTTGGCATCGGTTAACCGAACTTCGGGGCCACCATCGACCGAAACTTTATAGACATCATATTCATTGTTTCGCGAACCGCAGAATACCAGACTCTTACCATCGGGCGACCATCCGTGCAAATACGAGGGGCCTTTAGGCGTAATCTGCCTGGGTGTTCCGCCCGTTACGGGAACGGTGTAGATGATCGATCCGCCCAGTTCACTGACACCGCTGCTTAGTCCCAGGAGTTTCCCGTCAAAAGACAAAACATGGTCGTTGTTATTGTTCTTGATGTTATCTGTATTGAGTACTTTCTGCTGCCGACTGGTTAGGTCGAACGTATAGATCATTCCCTGTCCGTTGTAGATCAGGGTTTTACCATCCGTTGTCCAGTTGGGAGCCTGGATAGAGTTGGGGGCCGTGTGGATGACCTCACGCTTGCCCGTAACAATGTCCAGCAATTCGATCCGGCTGCCTAAATCCATTCGGCCCGGCTTTGCGTCTGCCTTGACTGGTACGGTAATGCGCACATCCTGAAATACACCTTTTGCCGCAGCATTTTTATGGGAAGTACTAACAAATAGACCGACGTAAATCTCATCGCCCAGGTTGATTTCTGTGATTTCCCGAACCTGAAACGGTTCTCCGAATAGGGCCGCTCTAATGGTGTAGGTATTGCCGCGTCGCTCAAGCTGGATGATGTCGGCATTGTTGACCGTAGTCTGGGTTTGGTCTATGGAACCGCCGTCTGTTCGGCGAAATTCCAGCGAAGCAGGCTCATCGCTATTAACAGCCGCACTTACCTGCCGCGAACCCGGTTCAAGAGTAGCCCGTGCCATCCAGCCGATTTTGTGGCCAGGCTCTTTACTCTGAAAATGTCCGCGTGTATAAACGATGAAATCGCCTTTGATTCGTTTCCATAGAAAGTTGGCCCCATCCTGAACCGCTCCGACGCTACTTAGTTCATACGCCTGACTGGTAGAAGTGTAGCGGGCTGCCATGGGTTGGGTGGCCGTACCAATAGTATTCTGCCCATCAAATATGCCCGTTGATTTCTGTTGGGCATGGGCTCCAATGCTCGGGTTGATCAGTAGACCAATGATCAGCAGGAAGTTTGTTCGCATGAATCGTTCGTAGGTAGGCATAGAAGGGTAAGCTGAAACGCTTGGATAGCCATTTCAAAAGAAGCGATTCGGTAAAGTTTACTTTCTGATTACAACCTGCTTAAACTGTTACCTACATCTGTTAGTTGACAAGAGAGCTAACCAAGAGAAGGTTAGTTTAAAACGATTTACTCAACTAACTAACTTTTCGTATGCGTTCGGTCTTATTTTTCCTGTCAATTAGTTTGTGTGGCTCAATTTGTTTCGGCCAGATCGACTCAACCAAAACACCCCGCGAACCGTCCACAACAACACGAGTTCCCATACCAGGTGTTGATACACCATTATCGGGCCCCGGAACGATGCTTCAATCGACACCTGATCCGAATGCCGTCGTAGCTCCTACGAATAATGGCAAAAAGCGGAAAGGTAAAACCGTTCCGCCAAGCGATCCCAGAGCATTTGGGGTTGGGGTGCCAATTGGTAAAGCTAAAAAAGACTCATTATGAGGAGATCCGGAGGGTATTATTTGCCCATCCAGGTCTTAAAATCACTGACTTTTTCGCGGCTTACCAGCGCTTCTTTATCAAAAACAGGCCGCAGGTTTAAAGCGAGCCGATTCCCGAAATAAGGCTGCATCTGATCAACGGCCTGGTGCGTAACCAGAACACCCCGGTTAATCCGGAAAAATCGATTCGGGTCGAGGTTGTCGGCCAGTTCATCCAGTGTATAATCAACCAGAAACTTCTGGCCGGAATGGGTCGTGAAAAAACTGTAGCGGTCTTCGGTAAAGAAATAGGCAATCTCGCCCACTTCAACAGACAGTAGTCGCTGACCCTGCCGAACCAGAAACCGCTGGCGATAGTCGCGTGGGGCCTGCCGCTGAATTTGTTGCAGTAATTTCTCGATGTTATGAACGGGGTCATTAACAGGCTTGCCGCGCAGGGATTCATATTTTTGGAGGCTCCGTTGCAGGTCGTCGCGTTGAACCGGTTTAAGCAGATAATCGATGCTATTGACCTTAAACGCCTGCAAGGCATATTCGTCGTAGGAGGTTGTAAAAATAACCGTGCTTTTTACCAACGTCCGCTCAAAAATCTCGAAGCTTTGGCCATCGGCCAGTTCAATATCCAGAAAAATAAGATCGGGTTCCGGTTGTGCGGCTGCCCGTCGGTTTTCAAGCCAGTCTACCGTATCTTCAATACTGGCTGTTACGCCCTCAATGGTTAAGTCAGGCTTTACCTCAAATAACAGTTTCTGGAGTTTACGGACAGCTAATTCTTCGTCTTCAACGATCAATGCATTCATGTGGTGGTAGAGGCTTTTGCTAAAAGAGGTATGGTAACTGTGAAAAAGTCTGGACCCGTTTCAATATTGAGTTCCGATTGGGCCAGCAGTTGGTATTTTGCCCGGATGTTGGCCAGACCAGCCTGGGTTGATTCCAGCTCGTCGATTTTAGTACATCCTGGTCGGGTTGCTTTTTTCTGAAGATTATTGCGTACGCACAGGTGACCTTGTTTTGTGATCTCTATTGAGATAGACAAAGGTCGGCTCGCCAGAATAACATTGTGTTTGACCGCATTTTCGACAAGCAATTGCAACGTAAGAGGAGGTAATCGATGCTGACGATACTGATTGGATACGCGGACATGCAGGTACAAGCCGTCTCCGTGCCGCGTTTTGAGCAGATGATAGTATGAGTCGATAAACGCCAGCTCTGCATCAAGCGTTGTCAACTCATCGTTGTTGGCCTGATTAGTCGCCAGGAGTAGCTCAGAACTTCGGTTGGTTTGTAACATATACCGATACACGCGGGCCATCTGGTCAACGAATTGCTCAGCTCGTTGCGGCTCGTCGGCAATCAGCGATGAGAGTGAATTGAGACTGTTGAACAGAAAATGCGGGTTGACCTGATTTTTGAGCCCCTGTAATTGTCCCTTCAGGTTTTCTTCTTTTAGTTTTTCCTTATTGACCTGATTTTGTTGCCACTGGTTTAGTGCATAAACGGTTTCATCCATACCCACTGCCAGCACCGTAAAGATCAGCGTAACAACGTAAGCCTGGGTTTGCGCTTCGTAGGTAAACAAAGAGCCAGCTAACCGCAATTGACTGTAGATTGTAGCCGTGATTGTCAGGAAGAATGCTGACAGAGTCGTTTGAGCCAAAAGGGCTGTCAGTATTCGGCGCGTTGTCTGCTCGAAACGGGGGTAACGTTCAGTGATTCGTTTGGATACCTGATTCTGCGTAAAAAAAGTACCGGAAAGCAGGAACCCGTTAAGAACCGTTGCTTCTGCAAATACCCATCCATTGTGCCAATAATTATCGCCGACAAGCAGATGGCCGAACAGAATCGCAAAACAAGGTACAGCCAGGACGTAGGTCCACCTGCTATGGGAACAGAACGGTCCCAGGGGCGAAAAACGAACTGGCTTATTCATAGACAATTTTTACGTCGCTTGTTGATCAGGGGGCACACTTCTAGGCGAAATTCCTGGCGTTATAAAGGTACTATTGCCAAATATGCACCGCATCTGCCACATTCATCAACTGTATGAACCGGGCAATGAATTGAGCAAAATCAGGGTTAAGGAGTTTCACCAATTTAGGATTTCATCAATCACTCACCATGAATAAAGGCACAGAAACAAGGTAGTGAGTTGCATTTCGCTAATCACCAGTTTCAATTCGCAATATAATTATATAGGTAAATACAAGAATACGTATAGGAATTATTAGCCCGCAATTGTTTGTATCATGTTGAATAAAAATCCCCGGCAATTACTCGCCGGGGATTTGTCTGATAAACCTGGTGACAGGCTAAAATTCAATTTGTTTGTTTCTGGGTAGTATTGGATTGATTCGCTGGTGTTTTTTGCGCTGTTACCCCACGATGTGGTTTATAGATAGCACCGGTTGCAAAATCAACGATAGTGCCCGGCCAGAACAATAGAATATCGGCAATTAAGGCTCCGGTGCGAACTTGCCGCTGGGGTTCGCCTGGCATCGGTTTACGTTTCTGAGCTTCGGTGACACGTCCGCCGAAAACGGTAGCGCAACTGGTAAGTGATCCTGAAAGAGTAAGGGTGGCTAATGCCAGCAAGGTAAATTTTTTGATAGAGTTCATGGTTTTAATCCGCTGTTGCGGTGGTTCAAAAAGAGAAGGTTTGATTACTTGGTTGCAGAAACAGTTAGGTCAACGCCATTATCGTCTTCGCCACTGATGCTTAACTTATTGCCGATGCTCGTTGCGATTACAGTGCCATTCAGTCGGTACTCCACTTTGCCACTACCTGCTTCAACGACAGTTACATCATCGGCCGAATCTTCAATGAAGAACTCATTCGTCGATTTAAGTTTGATGGCTACATCAATGGAGACCGTAGTTGCCGTCTGCCGGGTTACGTTCATAGTGCCTTTCAGATTGGTTTCGCTGGCTGGGTAGGTTTTTCCGCCAGTGACCAGTTCCGAGAAATTGTACGAACCAGCTACGCGGCTAGCCAGATCAGGCGCGGGGTCTGAATTGTCTTTTTTACAAGCCGAAAGCGAAACGGCAACCAGTAGCACAAGCAGTGCTGAGCGCCGGAAAGAGAAAAGAGTGTTCATTAGGATCAATGTTGTTTTTGGTGAAAAAAGAAGAAGGTTAACTGAACCTTGTCGGTTTGATGACACAAAAATGGCGGCTGAATGAGGGGAGAAGAAGGGTATCCTGTATCAACTGACAAAAGCGGGGGCTCAATAGGAATAACCGCCGAATGAACTGGAAACGTCATAATCTGGCACAGTCATCCAATCCTGAGGAAACAGTCAGGAAATGGATCGCTCTTTGTATATGGCTGGTTATGAGTGGCTATGCCTGAAGGGGCTACAGGACTTAGTTCTCCTTTTACAGTAAGGATAGAATGGCGTAGCGGATTAATGCCTGAACCTTAAAAAAAGCCTGGTGCAACCGAATACGACAATAATGGCTGAATATGGGTATGGTTTCCTGAACGGCAGTAAGCTAACTGTGCTTTTCTCTATCTTTGCCGTTTCATTTTAACGCATTTATGAATAGCCAACTATTCAACAGAAGAGATCTCATTGCTTATTTTATTGTCGCTGCTATTGGCGCTTCACTGCAACTGGTAGTTGGTACTTTACTTCAGGAATGGTTTCAGGTAACGTATGAGCAGGCGCTGCTCGCTGGTTATGTAGCTGCTTTTTTTATTGGATTCTATCTGACCAAACTCTTTGCTTTTAACGCGAAAAACTCGGCCAAAACCCGGCGGGAAATTGCCAAATTCACGCTTGTTTCAGTACTATCCTGCATCATCACTGTTTACGGCTCTTCGCTGCTTTACACGTTTTCAATCGAAACATTCCGGTCAATTGTAGTTAAAATTCCTTCCTCGGTGAAAGAAGTAAATGTCAATAAATTGGTGGCGCATACCTCCGGAATGGGCCTTAGTTTTATCAGTAATTACATTCTTCACAAACAGTTTACGTTTCGAAATACCGGCTTTTACGACAAGCTGAAGAAATTACTGAATTTGTAGTTAACGGCTTGTTTTTCTCCGAAGAGAATAATGGTATGTAGCACCCGGCTGATAATTAAGGCCAAACTGGAATTGGAAAAGCCCACGCTTTATTTCTGGATAAGAAGGAAATGCATTACCCTGCCAGTTAATCGCAAGATCTATACGTATTGATGAGACTACGCCAACACTTATTCCTGCTGTAAGTGAGCGTGAATGGATAGCAGTAGGTTTATTGCTGGCAGTATAACTAAAATTTGAGCCGCTAATCGTACTGTATGAGCCTGTTGGTGTTGTTATGACGGTAACAACGGCTGCTGGATTGACTGTAACGTTAGCGATGGTAAGCGTACGCGCTCCAATTTGATAAGAAGCTGCCAGGAAGGGCGAAATGCGTGTTTGAGTCAGTTGATACCGTATGGCAGGACCCATTGTGAGTGTGTTTTCATGCAAAACATTGCGTGTCCATTCAGCCACCCAAGTACTTGATAGACCCATTGAAAGCTTATTTGCTACAAAATAGCCGCCATAAAGCTGGATTGTACTATTTCTGGATATGAATTCTGCTTTGGAATAACCTCCCTGAATACCAATTTGCCAGCTTTTTCGGGTGAAGGGATTTAAACCGGCCTGCGTATTTACCTGTTGCGAAACAGGCTGGGCTTGCCCTGCAAAAGATAGTGCAACCAATAACAGAGGTAAGGTTGTTTTCATAGAATAGGATGTTTCCTAGAAAACGCCAAGCTTGCAATTTCAGTATGTGCCCGATAGTGACAAAATGGATTATAATCGAAATTGGATGGTTTATTGACTAAGTGGAAATTGAGAATCGCTACTATAAACCACTAACCACAAAAAAGCCCTTACCATACTATTCGATGATAAGGACTACACCTTGAGCTGACGGTACAATTTATAAGTCATTTTTAGCCAGACAGGCTGGTACGATTACCGACCGGTTGTGAAAGTAGCCGTCCGACGAACAGGGCGGGAAACTACAGTTTCCATACCCAGAAACCGTGCCCGCTCGGTGCGAAGAATGGTGCGAATGTGTCTGGTTGTTTTCGTTGTTGTATTTGATTATTAATGTTGTTTTTCAGTAGGTACGCACCAGGTCGATCCAGGCTTAAGCTAGCGTCATTGTCAAGCAAGGACGACGTGATGCGTACCTTCTGATTGGCAGTGCTTACTTAAAATTTAGCCGTCAGCCCCAGTTTAACGGCCGATACGCCATACCCTACTTCGGCAAATGCGCCGACTTTCGGAGCAAACATAAACCGGGCTCCCAGGTGTAATCCGATGAATACCCCACTGTTGTAGCTGCTGCCATAGTCGTAATAGCTATAACTATAAGCCCCACCCCCTGCATACCGGAAACCCAGCGATGCACCCACGTAAGGATCGAAGCTATTGTTCTGAACATTCAATGCTTCGCCCAGGTGATAGGAAGCGCGGGCTCCGGCATAAACGAAATTATAACCACTTGAATAATAGCCGTAATTGTAGCGATAGTAGTCGATTGAGCCACCAATAGAAAAGTTGTTTTTGGCTTCTACTTCCACGGAGACACCTAGTGGCAGACCACCACCATAATAAGTGGCTAGCCCAATTCCTGCATTAAGATATACCGCGCGACTTCGGTGCGAAGATCTTGTGCTATACGTACGGGCTGCCGCCGGACGAGCCCCCGGCTGGGGACGAGCTATAGTTTGTGTAGCGGGCGCCTGGCGAGTTTCGGCGGCAGCCGGACTGGCTACCGGAGCAGGTGCCTGTGTCTGCGTTTTGGGAGCGGTTGTGGCCGTTACCGGCTTACGGACCTGGCTTGTAGCTGATTTCGCGACGGGTTTTTTCGCTGTGGAAACAGCTTTCGGCGCTGGCCGCCGAACCGATTGCTGGGCCATAACGAAGTCTGTTGAACAGACCAGTGCAAGCGCCAGAACGGCTAATCGAGTAAATGTTTTCATGACAGTATTTGTTGTTTCTGGTTTTCCTGAGGAACGATGCAAACGTACAACGTTGGGCACCGGTTAAGCCAGAAGCTACTGCCTGAACTGCATAAAGAACTACCTGAACTGCATGGAGTAACGGGTGAAACGGATTAGAAAAACAACCATTGATGGCACTAATTGCATCCGATAAATGGGTAGAAAGAAGGCTTGACGGTGTGAAAGATACTTACTGGTTGGAAAGCTTGTCAAGTGCTTGCTTAGCCTCCTTATTGTCGGGGGAGAGTTGGATCGATCGCGTGTAAGCTTGTCTGGCGAGTCGGGTTTTTCCCATTAGTGCATACGTATTTCCCAGCGAATAGTAGGTGCCCGAGCTCCAGGAGAACTCAGATAGGCTAAGAAGGTAAATCTGGACGGCTTCATTCAGCTTTTTCTCCCGAACGAGCCCATCGGCTAGCGTATTAAGTTCCTGAGAATCGAAGTTATAGATGAAGTGGCTCTGGTCCTGGTTATACAAGGTTCGATAATGCCTCACAGCCTGATCGATGCCCTGCTTGTCAATGATCGGTAGCAAGACCTCTCCAATGGAGGTCAAGGGTACGTTCAGAGGTCGGGTTTGACGGAGTACTTTTTGCAGATAATGTGTAGTTGTACCATACAGGGCTGGTTCGCTCGTTTTGTTATTAACCGAACTGCCGCCAAGAATGCCAAGTAAATACCCGTTTTCATCGACAATAGGCGAGCCACTGGACCCGGAAACTTTTTGGGACGTATCACTCGTGATAATTAACCGGTTTCCTTTGGATTCCAGTATCCGTCCGCTGTAGACCACGCAGTTCTTTTCCTGGTAAGGGCAGGCAAAAATGTATACCTTTTCTCCCGGCTTTGCCAGGGTATATCTGGGCTTTAAAGGCTGAATGGCGGGTGAACGATACTTGGTTTTGAAAACAAGCCAGTCGCGCTGGGTAATGGTCGATTGCCTGCCTGAGAGTGTTTCAGTGGTATCTGCATTCAGCAAATAATCGATCAATACCGAATCGGCCAGGTTATTTTTAGGATGCATGAGCCATTTTTGAAGCGCACCGCCAAAATCTACCGATTTCATCGCTTTTGTTTTGGCAACCCATAAAGCATGCTTGGCGGTAACGGCCAGCGTATCTGTACCGGTTTGGATCAGAAAGCCGGTCGCAACGTAGTCAAAAGAAGGATGTACGTAGCGTTCCCCATTTTGAAACCAAACCTCATTGATCATCGAAATGAGGGGCCATTGTGCCTGTGGTTTCGTAATCCAGGTTTCTTTTTCCTGACCCAAAGCCGGGTAATAACTAGAGCTGAGAATAAACCCGAGGATATAAGCTAACGTTCTGCCAAAGTTGTTCATCGGTGCAACATGTCCATTTGGGCAAATGTATTGGCCCTGGGTGAATCACCTGGACAGGCACCTGTAAAACAATGTTAACGACATGTAAAAGTTAGGGCAGCCGGTCGTTAAGGCTTTATGCGACGCAGCCTCAATCCCGTTTCATGAATCGCTAAGCTACTTTTCTGTTTCTGTAAGGGGGCTCGTTTCGTTGGCAGCTTTCAGGACCGAATCCAGCAGACCCGGAAATTTTGCTTCCAGTTCGTGCAGCCGCAAGGAGGTTAAACTCTGGGTGCCTTCGGTTCGGATATGAACAATACCAGCCTCTCGCAACACGCGCAGGTGATGCGACATGGTCGATTTGGCAACGGGCGACGGAATAGCCCCACAGGGCGACTCGCTCGTTAGTTTAGCTAAGCATTGTATAAAGTTCAGCCGCACCGGATCACTCAGAGCGTGCAGCACACCGGTCAGGGTAATCTGTTCGGCGGTGGGGTGCTGGTACTGTTTCATAAGTCTACTCCTTCCAATTTCTGCTCGTTGGTAGCTACCAGAAAAGACGTAGCTACAGTAATTGCTACTACAACGATTAGTGGACTAAAAATAATTCACTTGATTTTTTTTCACGTTTAGGAAACCATCCGGCAGGCACACTTGTTCGATATCCATAAAACAATTAAAGTTCGATAATTGTAGAACAATAAAACAATACAACCTCAATTAGTATGAAAACGATCAATAGTCGAACAAAATCGCTCATCGTCGGTATCATCGCCTTAACGGTTGCGCTTTTTTTTATCACGCCGAAGCTTTTCTCCAATAAGCCAGAGCCTTCGAATACGAAAGCTCCATCAACACCGCCCGCCGAAAACAAAGTGGCTACCGATGTTTTTGTCATTAAGCGCGAAACAATTACAGACGAACTCCAGACTACAGGAACCATCGCAGCTAACCAGGAGGTCGATCTGGTGAGTGAAGTGGCTCGTAAACTGGTTCGGGTCTATGCTCGGGAAGGTAGTTTCGTTGGGCAGGGGACGCTGCTATACAAGTTAGACGATGCCGATCTACTGGCAAAAAAACGCAGGATCGCCCTCCAGGAAAAACTGGCAAAGCTCGACGAAAAACGATTCCGCGAATTGCTCGCTACCGAAGCGGTCAATCAGCAGGAATATGATAAGGTGTTAACCAACCTGAACGTACTACAGGCCGAAATAGCCATGATTGATGTGGATCTGGCGAAAACCGAGATCCGCGCTCCTTTTGCCGGTCGGCTGGGTTTAAAACGTGTTGACGTTGGCGCGTATGTGACGCCTTCAACGGTACTGAGTTCATTTGACGATGTGAGTCGGGTAGAAATCAACTTTACCATTCCCGAAAAATACGCTTCCGACGTTCGGCCCGGTCAAACCATTCACTTTACGACCGAGAATAGTAATCGCTCGTTCGCTGGCAAAGTCACCGCTACCGAACCCAAAATGGAGTCAAACACAAGGAGCCTGCTGGTGAAAGCCGTCAGCGAGAACCGGGATGGCAAACTTGTGCCGGGATCGTCGGCTAAAATCGCCTTTGCTTTGCACGTTGCTCAGGATGGTATCCTGATTCCGACGGAAGCGCTCATTCCGAATGCCAAAGGCTATTCACTGTTCAGACTCAAAAATGGAAGTGCAGAACGACGTGACGTGAAAACCGGTAGCCGCACCAAAGGCATGGTTCAGATCATGGATGGTTTATCGATTGGCGATACGGTGCTGACAACCAATTTACTGCGGCTCGATACGGGTGTTCCCGTAACTATTTCTACTGTTGACTAGGCATCTGTTCACAAGGCCTTCTCATCATTATTGAATCAAAATTTACCCAATCATGAGTTTATCGGGAATTAGTATTCAGCGGCCAGTACTGGCCGGAGTACTCTCTGTATTGATTATTCTGTTTGGTTTCGTTGGGCTTACCTACCTCGGTATTCGTGAATACCCCGTCACCGACTCGCCCATCGTTACCGTTACGACAACATATCCGGGGGCCAGCCCCGACGTAATCGCCTATCAGATTACCAAGCCACTGGAAGAGTCGATTGGCGAGGCCAATGGTATTCGGACTATCTCATCGGTTTCGCGAGAAGCCGCCAGCGTGATTACGGTTGAGTTTAACCTTGACGCTGATCTGGAAGCGGCTGCCAACGACGTTCGCGATAAAGTGACCAAAGCCCGGCGGCTGTTGCCCGGTGATGTCGATCCGCCCATTGTGGAAAAAGCCAACAGTGGTGATATCGTGATTTTTATGGCTGTGGAAAGCAAAACCCGCAGCATTCTGGAAGTCAGTAATATTGCCTCCACGGTCATTAAAGAACGGATGCAGACCATTCCGGGCGTAAAACGAGTGGGTATTGCGGGAGAGAAAAAATACGCCATGCGGCTTCGCATCGATCCGGCCAAACTGGCGGCTTATCAATTGACTCCATCCGATATTGAACAGGCTTTACGTAAAGAAAATGTGGATCTGCCATCGGGTCGTATCGAAGGCGACCGCAACGAACTGACGGTTCGGACGCTGGGCCGCCTGACCAAAGAAGACGATTTCAACAACATGATCGTCAAGCAGGAGGGTAGCAGCATAATTCGGTTCAAAGACATTGGCTATGCCGAATTGGGCGCTGAAAACGAGCGAACTGCCATTCTGAATAGCCTGAAAGGAAACTCGCCGACCATTGGTGTCTTTGTTGAACCGCAACGGGGCGCCAATGCCGTAGCGATAGCCGATGAATTTTACCGGCGGTTGAAAGAACTGCGCAAGGAAATTCCTGCCGACTATCAATTGACGATTGGGAAAGACTTTACGGAGCCAATCCGCGATTCGATCTCGGAAGTCGAAGAAACCCTGTTCGTCGCCTTTGGTCTGGTCATTCTGATTCTGTTCCTGTTCCTGCGCGACTGGCGTTCGACTATCATTCCGGTGGTGGCGATTCCGGTGTCTATCGTGTCCGCGTTCTTCATCATGTACATCGCTGGCTACTCGATCAACATCCTGACGCTGCTGGCACTGGTGCTGGCAATTGGACTCGTGGTTGATGATGCCATCGTGGTACTGGAAAATATCTTCGCTAAAGTAGAGGAAGGTATGTCGCCCTTGCAGGCTGCCTTCAAAGGGTCGTCGGAAATCTATTTCGCCGTTATCTCAACGACAATTACGCTGGCGGCTGTGTTCCTGCCGATTCTTTTCCTGCCCGGCATTACCGGAAAGCTGTTCCAGGAGTTTGCGGTAGTAGTGGCGGGTTCTGTATTGGTATCGGCCTTTGTAGCGCTGACACTCTCGCCCATGATGAGCGCCTATCTGCTAAAACGGCAGGAAAAACCCAATTGGCTTTACCGGAAAACCGAGCCGTATTTTGTGGCTCTGAACCGGGGTTATGAAAAATCACTGGGCTGGTTCCTGCGCTATCGCTGGGTTGCCTTTCCAACGCTGATCGTTACATTCGGCTTGATTTATATCATCGGAAAGCAACTGCCTTCGGAGCTGGCTCCGCTGGAAGATCGTTCGCAGATTAGCCTGGCCGTGATTGCGCCGGAAGGATCATCGTACGAGTACACGGAGAAGTACATGAACGAGATCGCGAAATTCTCGGTCGATTCTACGCAGGGTTTATTTCAGACGTATTCCATTCTGGCACTGACGTTTGGCCCGCCAGCTCCGGTCAATATTGCCATTCAGAACACCTTCCTTAAAAAGGCCGATGAGCGGAAAACCACCCAGGCGGATGTGTTCGCGACTTATTCCCGGAATGCACAAAATTTTAGAGGAGTGATGGTGTTTCCGGTTCAGCCGCCGACCATTGGTAGCCGTTTTGGGCAGGCTCAACCTGTTCAGTATGTGTTGCAGGGGACCAATCTGGCCGCTATTACGGAGGTTTTGCCCAAGTTCATGGACGAAGCGCGAAAAAGCCCGATCCTGCGCTTTGCCGATTCCGATCTGAAAGTCAATAAACCTGAACTGGTCCTTCAGATTAACCGCGATAAGGCAGCTGAGCTGGGAATTTCAGTTGTCGAAATTGCCCGTGGTCTGCAATTGGCGCTGAGTGGTCAGCGGTATGGTTACTTTATCTACAATGACCGCCAGTATGAAGTGATCGGTCAGTTGCAGCGTCAGGACCGCGATACGCCCTATGACCTCAAGTCCATGTACGTACGCACCCGAACCGGCGACATTGTTTCGCTCGACAACCTGGTTTCGTTCCGGGAAAGCATTAGCCCGGCGGCTATCTATCGCTACGATCAGGCTATTTCAGCTACGGTATCGGCGGGTCTGGCACCCGGAAAAACCATTGGCGACGGCGTGGCCGAAATGAATCGTATCGCTCGGAAAGTATTGCCACCGACGATCAAAACGTCTCTGGCGGGCGAATCGCGGGACTTTGCCGAAAGCTCATCGAGCCTGATGTTTGCGTTCGTATTTGCGCTGGTGCTGATTTATCTGGTTCTGGCCGCTCAGTTTGAAAGCCTGGTCGATCCGTTCATTATTTTGCTGACGGTTCCGATGGCCATGACAGGGGCGCTAATCAGCCTGTGGCTTTTTGGCCAGACCCTGAATATTTTCAGCCAGATCGGTATAATAACCCTGATCGGTCTGATCACCAAAAATGGGATTCTGATTGTGGAATTTGCCAATCAGAGCAAGGAAGCAGGATTAAGCACGCTGGAAGCTGCTAAAGTAGCCGCTGCTTCCCGGTTCCGGCCCATTCTGATGACAAGCCTGGCCATGATTTTCGGTACCATTCCGATTGCACTCACCGAAAACAGCCGCAATTCGCTGGGTACCGTCATTGTTGGCGGGCTATTGTTTGCTGGCTTGCTCACACTCTACATCATACCGGCGGTCTATTCTTACTTCTCCCGCGTGCCAAAGCATAAGGAAGCTGAGATATTAGAGCCGGTAGAATAAACGAGTTTTATCAACTAGATTTCATGAAACGAATTATTTATACGCTCCTGACTGTCCTGTTCTTTGCGGGTAGTCAGGGGCTAACTCAGGCTCAGGTTCGCCAGCTAACGATGGACAATGCCGTGAAGCTGGCGCTGGATAAGAACCGGGATTTACAGGTAGCAACGCTGGAAACAGCTAAGTCGGCTCAGAAAGTGGTAGAAGCGCGAAGTTATGCGCTGCCAAACGTAGCAGGGTCAGCCCTGTATCAGTATTATTTCAACAAGCAGGTTTCGTTTTTGCCCGGTAGTTTTGTTGGATTGCCTGAAAATCAACTGGCTACTTTCCGGGTGGGAGGGTCAAATGCATTGATCGGGGGCATTGCCGCAACACAACCACTCTTCCAGCCGGGTATAAAGTCGGGTATCAAAGCTGCGCAGATTGATGAGGCCGCTACAAACGAAGCCCTGGCCGACGTTCGGGCCAACATTGTTACGGATGTAAAAAAAGCGTATCTGGATGTGCTGATCACGCAGGAACAACTTCGGTTGCAGCAGCAAAGCATCGCCCGGAATGAACAGGCGCTGAAAGATGCACGCTCACTTTTGGCGCAGGGACGGGCCTCTCGCGTTGATACGTTACGGGCCTTTGTGACGGTCGAAAACCTACGTCCGGCCATTATTCAACTGACAAACCGCATCGGAATAACCAAGACCATTCTGAAACGGACAATGGGTCTGGATGAACAGGAAACCATCGAGTTACAGGATTCGCTGCGTTACGACAATGCTTTATTGGCAACTCCTGCTACAACTACGGATGTCTATTTCGAAGCCGTTCAGGCCCGGCCCGAAGTGCGTCGGCTGGAACTGGTCGAACAATTGAATCGGGAGCAAGTGGCCATACAAACAGCAGAGCGACAACCCAAGCTATCGGCAATTGGGCTAGTACAGTCTCAGTCACAGGCCAATAACTTTCGGGTTGATGAGTATAAGTGGCCCGTGAGTTCGTATCTGGGGCTGCAATTAAGTGTCCCGATTTTTACGGGTTTTCGCACAAATTCACGGATTCAGCAGGCGCAGATTACACGCCAGCAGACCGAAACGCAGGTGGCTAACCTGAAAGAAGTTGTTCGGGCGCAGGTTAAGATTGGGCTGGCTAATGTGGAGGAAGCGCGTTTACGGATCGAAACGCAACGGCAAACGATCTCGGTTGCAGAACTAGGCTACCGCATCACCCGCGACCGCTGGAAACAAGGTATTGCCTCACGACTGGATATGTCGGACGCTGAGCTCTCGCTTACGCAAGCCAAATCGAATTATCTACAGGCCGTTTATGACTACCTGACGGCTACGGTCAGCCTGGATAAAGTGCTGGGCCGGATCAAGTGATAACCCGCTGAGAATAGTCAATTTTAAGCAGGTGTTTTGGGCAAACTAGCCAGCGCTTTTTAATTGCCATTGGGGAACGTCGGTTAGTTTTGCCCAAAACACTTGCTATTTACTTTCCGATAAACCCTATGAAAACCACAGTAAAAGAACTTCGCCTAATTCTTACCGTCGACAATCTGGATGAACTGATCAGTTTTTACCGGGATACGGTCGGGCTGGAAACATCGAAAGAATGGCACGAAGAAGCCGGTAACGGTATTATTCTGGATGCGGGTCGGGCGTCACTTGAACTGATTGATGCCAAACACGCCGACCGAATCGATCAGATTGAAGTTGGCAAACGGGTATCAGGTCCAATACGACTGGCTTTGCGCGTGAGTGAACCGATCCCAGCCGCAACCGAGACACTCGTTGATGGCGGAGCTACGTCGGTTGCTCCGCCCACCACCGCGCCCTGGAGCGAAGTGTCCCGGGTTCAAGCACCTGATGGTATGCAGATTACATTATTTGCTACGTCGACGCTAGTGGACAAGTAACAGTAGCAAAAACTGTTAACACTACGGTCTGGAAGTGAGGTTCTGAGTGAGGTAATGGTAGGCTACTCACTCAGAACCTCTCTTGTCTTTTTGTTTATTTTCTGATTACTCGCTTGCTGGCCCGGACCCCCGTTTCGTTCAGCCAACTCACATAATACATACCCGACGGCCATACGCCTGTCGCAATGCGTACTGACTTCTGGTTCAGCACCGGCATTCGTACCATCGACTGTCCCACGTTGTTGTATACCCGAATTTCAGTGTCACTTTCGTCTGCTTCGATGGTTAGTTCGCTCTCGAAGGGATTGGGATAAGCCAGGATGGTTTTGGCAACCTCTGATTCCTCTATCCAGCTCAACGCCTTACTGACATCGACGCGTGCTCCCGTTGTACCATAATTGACAATGAGCATGGGCCGGTCATCGACATTACTTGCCTCACGGGAATGAAAGCCAGCATCACCTTTACTGTCGGCAACTGTGTTGGCCAGCCTCAGTGATACTTCCTGATTGCCGGCATTTAAGAGCCGCTGAAGAATATCCTTTACATCCCACTCCACAAAACCACTTGACACGCCCGACACGGTACTTATAAGGGAAGTGCTGGCTGGTCGATTAGACCAGATCAAGCCCGTTTCGGTCCAGAGATTGGTCGGTACAAACACCAATTGCCAGCGTGCGGAACTGACATTGGTATTGGCGTATTTAATTTTCATCCGTAGCTTGGCTGAGCTAAAATTAGCCGCAATATCGTTGAGGTTAAACTTGAGGTATGTCTCGCGCTTATATCCCGACGATGGATCGCCTTTTACAATCAAACTCTCTTCCGTGCCGTAATTGTTGTTGGCATAACTACCATCCCGGATGTAGGTATCAGCGATGGGAGCGACAGTGGTTGTAGGCGAGCTGGAACTGAGCGGAACCTCTATTTCGGTAATTGAGTTCTGGTCAGATCCTGCGTAAGTATGTCCGATTATCTTGACGTACTTGGCCTGTTTTACTGGAAACATAAAGCTTTCTAGATTGGCGGTTGTTCCATTACTTATCTTACCGGATAAAGCGGTCTCCCATGTTAATCCATCAAGAGAAGTTAGTACATCAAACTTATATTGGTGCAGGTTTCCCTCATAAAAGGCGACTTTGATGCTATTAATGGCACGTGCTTCATTCAGACACAAGACCAGATATTCGTTATCACCTTTGGCTGCCCATCGCGTATTAAGATTATTGTCGGTTACATTGGCGGGTAGATTACCGTCGTTCGATGTGGCATAGACCGGGCATTCGCCAAACATAGGAAGGTTATAATATTCCAGCTGGGCTGTATAAAGGTCAGCTGGGTAGAGACGAGCCGGGGTGATTGTTTCGAACCAGTTACCTCGCGCATCCGGCGTTTCTGATGGGCGAATTGTTCGTACGCCGACGGCAACGTTGTTTCTGGATTTGTCTGGGTCTGAACTAGTCTCATACTGATCACAATACTGCATATCCCGCTGGGCATATAGATTCCAATACGTTGTCTGTAATGAAATGCCCGTAGGTTTTGCCTTACCACCTGACTCATAAGGGCGCGATCCTACACCCATGTCCAGATTGGTAAATAGGTTATTTCGCTGATCATGGTTGTGATGGTCGATACAAAGGTCTTTTCCCTTTCCGTTGTGAAATACGTTATATTTTGAATTTTTCCCTTCTATCGACAGGTCATGCTGAAACTTTCCTTTTATCGTAAAACCCTGCAGTAAATTGTAGCCACCGTAGATGTTAACTCCATGGTGCCCCTGTTTGGTGGCTCCCCCCCTGATCGGGCCCTGGTCCAGCGTCCAGTTCTGAAGTGTAATATGATGACTGTCTGTTGCGATAAAAAGCCCCAGATCGCTCCCTGTTATGATAACATTTCGTACCCAGCCATCATAAGCATTTTTCGAAAAACCAATCGCGTTATACCCTCGTTCATGGAAATTATGGCCTGCCCATGCATTATCCGGGAAAGTGACAGTTAGATTCTCAATGCCCACATTTGAACACCCCTGTTGGAAACTAATTAGGGCCCCACTCCAGGACCACGAACTCTGATTGGTCGTCGTATTATAAAGTGGGTATAACTCCTCCAGCCCTTTGGGAAAAAGTAATTTGGTCGTTCCCTGCCCGGCTCCCCGGAGACAGATATTGCTTTTCTTGATTATCAGGCTATCGCTTAGCAAAAATGTGCCTGCCGGAATATAAACGGCACCTTCATTACCACACGCTTTAATGGCATTTCTGAAAGCAACGATATTGTCAGTCGTACCATCGCCAACGGCACCATAGTCGATTACATTTACCGATTGTACATAATCAGGAATAGGGGAAAGACCTTTCCGATAACCTGCTTCTGTGAAGTTCCGAATTCGGGCTGTATCCCGCGTTTCGCCCTTACGGCCCCAGAGTGTCGAATAGGTATCCCGCTGGGCATATACGTTGTTTTTTTCACAGAAAAGGGCAACTATAAGTACGGTGGTCAGATGAAATATTTGTTTCATAGTTATTTAGGGGGGTAGGAAAAAAAACTGCAGGTAATGTATTGTAGGCGAGGGGATTATGGCCATGATGGCCGGTAGGCTGTTCTATCGTGACACTCAACAGGATAAAGGCTAACCATAGCTCACAAATTATCGGGTCAATCAGTCGGTCGTTCTGCGAATTCAGTTTTAGTTTAAAAACAGAATTGCCTTTATCCATCAATAAAGTGGTGTTGTATATTTTGCCCGCAACTAGTTTTAGGTTAAGCCTAAAGCGATGTATAGAGTAACGCTTCGCCTGCATACTCCACGCTTTGCTTGTATCGATAAGAGCACCCATGTTTAGTATGGCCAAATGTGACACTGAGTAGTCTAAATTGGTTTATGACTAAATTTTCTTGTAAAGATAATAAAATAATAATTATTGTAACCTAATAATTTTATGTATTTATAAATACCTCATATCTATTGATTAGATAGGTGTTTGGTTCAACGGTTTGCCTGTACATAATTAGAAACCATCGTCTGCGGTTGCAGTGGCACCACACGGCGGACCGTGGCTCGAAGCGAAAGACCTGATTTTATTAATCAGAACCGTATCATTCTAGGCTTGCTTTGGGCTATCAATTGCTTCGCTCAGACCGCAGGCCATTTACCATTCAGGTCGCGAAAGATAAAGGCCTTCTCCGGCCAATTTTGGCGTGGTTCGGCTACGAGCAGCCGAACTATGTATACTAAATGGAAAATAAGGAGCGCTTCAGGCCGAAGGCTTGTAACTGAGCCCGGTTATGTGCAGGCGCATTGTCTGCTCGTAACGGGGGATGGTGTAGCCGCAATGAAGTGGGATCGACTAATGTCCATACCGAAGATGCTCATGGTAAACCCAAATATGGCTGGGCCATTTCGATAGGATTTTCGATATGTATATCAAGCGGGGTATGAAGTCGATTGCCCAGAAGGGTTTCATGACAGAAGCTTTATCATCGAAATCGCAGCTTTATAGCCACCATTAGAAACCCGGCGACAACTACAAAGACATTTTTAAACGTTGGGCCTACCCGCCGAAAGAGTACGCAAAATTTGTCACGCTGGTGCATGAATGGGTAAAACACTCGATAGCCCTATATGACTATTAATGTAGTCGTTCATAGTTAAGCAATGAGGTGATCAATCACCTCATTGCTTACTGCTCTGAGCCGCACGCAGTTTTTTCTTGAAAGCCGTGAAATCGGCTGGAGTATTACCGTTATCTGCATACAGATTCTCATAATGAACGATCACATTGTCGATTATGAAGCCTGTTGGTGTTTGATAGCGAAAATCTGCCCCACGTTCCAGCAATAGCTGACATACGTCCCACACCTGATTATTAGCGGCATAAAGTAAAGGTGAATAATGACCCATCCATCCGTAATCGGGGTGGATGCTATTTGGATTGGCGCCGTGTTCCAGCAGCACTTTCACTTTTAAGAAGCGATCAGTTTCGTAATCGATAGTCGAAAAAAGGATGGGAGCGCCATAACTGTTATGAGCGTTTGGGTCAGCACCCTTTTTTAATAATAACTCAAGAACCGCTGCCGAGCCCTGCCGACTAACCCAGATCTGAGTTGGAATACGGGCTGTATCGGCTGTTTGAGTCGTGGCTCCATTTGCCAGTAGTAACTCCATACAGCGCATGGCCTGTTCGGGATTTTCCTGTTCGGTAGCACGGAAGGTCGCGAAATCAAGCAGGGTTACATGATCCTTACCGCTTTCGTTAAGCCGTTGCCGAATGGGCGACTGGAGAAGCGTTTGCAGCCGGGGTAAGTCTTCTTTGGCAATGGCTGACGCGACGTCGAGCAGTGCCGCATCCTGGAAATAATATGAGCCATTGGCAATGGCTTCGTTTTTCTGCTTGTCTAAATACGCGAAGATCCGGTCAGAAACGAAGTTATACGATACAACCAGGAGGGGTAGCAGACCAACCGAAAATGCGGTTAGCTTCGACCAGCGGTAAGGAATGATATTTAGGCCAATAAGTACGGCCAGTAAAATACCGCCAAAGAAAATCAATCCTGTTTCCATACCGATTCCTGCCGCGTCGTTACCCCGACGGTTTATGTTAAAGAAAGAGAAAAGTAGAATGACACCGTAAAGGCATGCTAAAAGCCAATTACTGGTTGTGAGTGTTTTCATGTGTACTGCAAAAATAGACAGCCTGGGGCGAACGCTTGTTTCCTTTTATACGGACATTCGCGACTGATCAAAAGTAGACACGGCGGATGGGCTTAGGCTAGTCCGAACCAACAACGGGTTGTTTTGAATGAATAACAGGTAGACGAAGAAGTACAGTTGGCGACGTTCGTTCAATAGCAGCGAATCAGCCCGATTAATGCTGCGATTGGCTCGTCAGAAAACACATCAAAACGGCTGGATTAACCAGTTATCGGGAAAATTAACCAGTTATACATTCAGAACTGCCGATTAGTAAGTGAGACTAGGTTCGTCATCGACTGTGCTGCACTTTTGCTCATCCTCTTCAACCATTATGGCAACGACAACGATCCTTCCGCTACTTATCGCCTTTGTTGGCTTATTCTTTGGGGGTTTATCAATTTTTATTGGCTGGTATCTTTGGTACGATGGGCGCGATCTGCGTAGCAACGGACTGACCGTTACGGCTACCATTCTGAAAAAATTCAGGAAAGATGATCAGGGAGCCTGGGGGAATCTGGAAAGCTATTATGCGCAATGCCAGTTTCATGATCCATCGGGGCAGCCTAAAGAAGTTGATGTTTATATGCGGTCGAAGTTATGGTATCAGGTAAGTGAAGGAGCAACGACCCAACTAACCTATGTGCCCAATGAATTAGATGAGCCTTTGCCCGGCTCACATTTCAACTGGCAGGTACGCGGATTAGCCGGTATTGGTCTGATGGCTTTTGGTATGCTTTTGATTCTGGTGCTAACCTTTGGCGGCATTCAGGAGTGGCTAAGCTCGAATCACGCCTTCTGAGGTTAGCTAAGTTTGGGAATGTCTAATCGCCGGATCATAGCATTACAGAACTACTCCTGCCTGATCACTGGCAATTGAATAATCACCCGCGTACCCACAGGCTCATTGTTGTCATCGGTTTTGTCGATGACGACTACCCCCGATTCCTTACCGCTGCGTTGCGTGATCAGCTGTAAGCGCTCTTCGGTCACCTTAAGGCCAACGCTTTTGTGAGCTGAAACGGTTTTGCTTTTCAACTCCTGCGCTTTTTGTCGACCAACCCCATCATCGTCCACAATGCATTCCAGATGATCGCCCTGGCGATTAATGCCGACTGTAATGGTTCCCCGGCTTCGTTTGTGGGCAATGCCGTGCAGGATCGCATTTTCAATATACGGCTGAATAATCATCGGTGGAATGGATAGATTCTCCTGAGCCAGTGATGGATCGGTCGTTAAGGCAAAATCGAATTTACTGTTAAATCGCAGTTGTTCCAACTCCAGATAAAGCTGCAATTGCTCTACCTCGCTACTAATGGTCACCCACTCCTGACGTGAATTGTCCAGTATCAGCCGCATGAGTCGGGCAAACTTAACCAGATATTTGTCTGCATTGTCGCTGTCATTTTGCAGGATAAACAAACGGATGGCATTCAGTGAGTTATAGAGGAAATGTGGATTCATTTGCGACCGTAATGCCTTCATTTCTGAAGCGGCAATTCGTTCGCGAAGTTCACTTTTTTCCTGTTGCTCGCTGGCAACGCGTTTCTCCCGCCATCGGGCAATGGTTACGGTTAATCCCAGTAATGTGCCTAGTGCAAGTAACCGAAACCACCACGTTTGCCAGAAAGGAGCCTGAATTGTCAGGGGTAACCGATAGCCTTCCCGATTCCATACACCGTCGTTGTTGGATGCTATGATATGCAGGACATAATCGCCAGGAGGCACGTTCGTATAGCTGGCAAATGGTCTATTATTGGTCTGATTCCATCGTTCCTCAAAATTTTCGAGTCGGTAAGCATACTGATTTCCATCCGAGTTGTCGAAACTAAGGGCGGCCATGTCGAACGAAAATGTATGTTGATTCGGCTCAAGATTGATCGCCTGAGGAGTCGCTAAAGAACTGGTGAGTAGCTCCTGGTCATTGATTCGAAAAGACGTCAGGTATACAGGAGGAACAAACCGATTCAGTTTAATCTGGTCGGGTTGCAGGTATACTAATCCGCGCATCGCGCCAAAATAGAGCCGCCCGGTGGAGTCGCGAATCATCGATCCCGATTCAAACTCCGACGAAGGAATACCGTCTGCTTCGTCAAAAGCTGTGAATTGTAACCGACGGATATCAAGACACGCCAGCCCCCGGCTCGTGCTGATCCAAAGGCTGTCGCCGACTAAGTGAAGGGCTGCAATATCGTTTTTAGGTAATCCGTGTCGGGTGGTGTAGGTACTTAACTGCCGGGTGCGCTGGTTCAGACAAGTCAGCCCATTGTCGGTCCCCATCCATATCCGGCCATAACGATCTTCGACAAAATCGGTCACGCCCTCATCGGGAAGGCTATTGGGGTTATCGTCCTCGTGGGTATATTCGGCCAGTAGTTTCAGGTCCGGACTGATCTTGAGCACGGGCCCAAGGCCACCTACCCATAGATTGTTTTCGTTATCGAGGTAAAGGGTATTGTAGTTTTTGCCTGGTAATTGCCTGATTCGTTCGTCGTTAAACTGATTGCTGAACGTCTGGGTTTTCGGGTCATAAATCGTTAACTTCTCATTTGTACCGATAAAAACCCGGCCATCGGGGGCCTGAATGACATTGAATGTCTGGTGGCCTGCTACGAAATCCCGACGGGCTGGATTGAAAGCTGGATAAAGGGTTGGGTTTTCCGACGAGGGCAAACAACGGATGTGTTCAAATCGACTGGTCGTTGGGTTGAGCACATCGAGGCCGGTAGGTGTTCCGACCCACACGGGGCCTTTTCTGTCCGCCAGTATCGAATACGTCCAGTTGTTAGTAAGACTATGCGGGTCCTGTGGGTTATGTCGATAAAGGTGGTAAGTCCGGGTTTTAGGATTGACCCATAAAATGCCATCCCGTGTAGACACCCAGAGACAATTTTTTTGGTCCATAGACAATCGACTCGCATCGAGCCCCAACGTTGAGGCTGGCCGATAACTAATGTCATCGAAGAGCGAGTTTATTTTATTGATGGTTGGGTTAAACCAGCTAACACCGGCATCATCGGTAGCAACCCATACCACACCACTCCGGTCTTCAAACAAGGCTTTCACAGAGTTGGAGACCAGACTTCTCGGATTGGTTTCATCACTGACATAGGTTGAAAATAGATTTTTCTCGGGATCATAACGGTATAACCCTCCGGTGGCAACACCTGCCCACAATATGCCGGTCTTGGTCAGAAGAAGTGCCGTTATTTCCTGCTTGACGGGCGGCATCGGCAAATACCGGAACACGCCAGTGGTAGGATTGAGGACGGCAATGTGTCCTGTATGGGTCCCAATCAGTATTTCTTTTGTTCGGGGGTTCTGGATCATCGCCGACACGTAATTATGCGGTAATGACCCCGCAGCAGAATCGCTATGGAGAAACGTTTTGAACTGTTTCGTTTTACGGTTGTAGGCATAAAGACCAAACTGACTGCCAACCCAAAGAGTAGGCCCATCGATCAACACCCGGCGAATTGAATTGGCAGCCTGCCGTGAGGTTGAATCGGCTGGCATAGGCAGTCGTATAGCTTTAGCTGTGACAGGGTTAAAAGCAACAATGCCACCGCTGGTTGCCACCCAAAAAAGACCATCTGAACTTTCTACAGCACCCCGAACCAGATTACAGCCGCTCCCCAGCGTGGCGAAGGAGTATCGTTGGAAGGACTGTTTATCGGGCAGAAACCGGTTTAAGCCTTTTTGGGTACCAACCCAGATCGTGCCGTTTCCGGATTTGAAAACGCTGCGTACAATGCGGTGCGATAAAGAATGTGGATTACCCGTCTGACGGCTATAATAAACACAACGGATGCCATCGTAACGAACCAGGCCTGTGATCGTACCCAGCCACATGAAACCGAGACTGTCCTGAGTGATTGAGGTAGTATAATTCGTAGGTAACCCCTGGCGAAGGGTGAGCCGCTGAAATAATACCGTAGGCGACTGGCCCTGGGCGATGCCACTGCAAAGGATTAATAAGCCTAGTAACCATTGATTACGGCACTGGTAGAGGCTACCCATCTGTTTATACTTACCCGCTTTTGTCGAACTGTTGCTTAGCTGACCAATATCCATACAAGTACTCCCCTGTCGCAGCTATTATTAACTGACGAAGCGAATATAAACGCTATTTTACCGTAAATCGAGAATGGATTTTGTCGACCCTTGACGGAATAGGCTGATTCGTTTACGCAGGCTGCGGAATCGATGCATTTTCGAGCAGGTCATACATGAGATTAATTGCTTCTTTAGACGTTTCGATCCCGTGAGCCGTGGCAGGTAAGACGCTGATACCACGGAGCGATTGAATATATTGCTTAGCGATTCGAATGGTTCCGCCAGGCGGAAACAGCAGGTCTTTGGCCCCTACGATCAGAAAAATATCGGTCGTTAGCCGTTCCAGCTCTTCTTTGCGGAGCGGCTCCGGGTAATCTCCTCTGAATTTATGCTGCATGAGCGCATAGAGCAGATAATCGCTGATCAGGTTCTTATAGACCGGTGGAACGTCGTGAGTAGGCGGGCAGAAAATGGCATTATCGAGGAATCTTGCCAGATTTGACCTGGTGGGCAGAACAATTGGCAGAAGGTTATAATACAAGTTCCGGATCGAAAACGAGAAGGGACGAATCCCGGCCGGATTCATTAAGATGGCTTTCTCGACGCGGTCGGGCGATAGCAAGCACAGCTTCATGCAGATGAGCCCACCCAGAGAAGCGCCGGCAATGATCGTTTTTTCAATGTGAAGGCCATCGAGCACGTCGGTAGCCCATCGACCATAATCCGTTGTTTTTATTGCCGGGTTATGGCCATGACTTAACGAAGGCTGCCCGTTTACATCCGTAATATAAATCCGGTAATTGTTCCGGAAAGGGCGTAGCGCATTGTCCATGTCCCAGAACAAGCCACAGGTACGGGCACCCGGAAAAATGACAATTGTTTTGCTGGCAGGCAGGTGGGTGTTGCAGGCCCAAACGCGCGTATGGCCGAAAGAGGTCTGAACCGTGATTCGTTTGTATTGAAAGCCGTTTAAATACTCGACCTCTTTATTCCAGTTTTCCAGAAATGTGCTGGCTTCGGCTGGTTCGTGAAACGTTGATACACGGGACGGATTCATAGCGGTTGACCGGAGGAGCAGTCTTTTGAGTTGGTCAAACTTAATGGGAAACAATGGCAAGCAGTAGATAAAACTAACAGTTGGTGGCAATCGACCGATAGCTGGTGCTTCTGAGTCAATAACTCGTTCGGGGTGTATCCGGACCTGCCAAAGCTGGCAGTTATTCGTACAATCAGCCAGTTGTTCGCCCAAACCGACTAGTTACAGATTAGGACTACCTTATTAACTAAAAGGAATGTTCCTTTGACCTTGATCTAACCTAACATGTGTCACGTGTGGCAAGTAATGAGAAAATTCGTCAGTCGATCAATCACCGACAGTCCTTAAAGAATGAACTGGAAGCAGAACGGATCATCAATGCGTTTGCTATGTCGCTGCTGGAGCAGACCACAGTAGAAGATGTGCTTTGGGATGTAGCAAAAAACTGTATTGCCCGGTTAAATTTTGTTGATTGTGTTATTTATCAACTCGATAAAGAGCGGAATGTATTGGTGCAGCAAGCCGCGCATGGCCCTAAAAGTATGCCGATGAACGTGATTCTTCAACCCATCGAAATACCACTTGGATCGGGCATCGTGGGGGCAGTTGCTGAGAGCGGCCGGGCTGAACTGATTGGTGATACCTCGCTCGACAAGCGGTATATTGCCGATGATGCTGTTCGCTATTCAGAGATTACAGTACCGATCTGGGTAAATGGTCAGGTGTGGGGCGTGCTGGATGCTGAGCACCCGCAGAAGAATTTCTTTATGCCCCGGCATCTGAAAATTCTGTCGACAGTAGCGGCATTGTGCGCGCAGAAAATTAAGCAGGCCGATGTCGAACAGGCCTACCGACAGGCCGAACGGCAGTTGATGGAAACCAAAAAGCGGGTTGCTGAAACCAAGCTTATGGCGCTTCGGATGCAGATGAATCCGCATTTTATTTTTAACAGCCTGAATTCCATCAATAAATTTATTTTGCAAAATGATGTTGATCGTGCATCCGATCTGCTAACAAAGTTTTCCCGGCTGATCAGACAGGTGCTGGCTAACTCCAAAACCGAGTGGGTATCGTTGCGCAATGAACTGAAAGTGTTGCAAATTTATGTGGAGCTGGAACAGCTTCGGTGCGACAATAAATTCGAAGTTAAATTAAATGTCAGCGACGATCTGGATCAGGATGTGCTCCATGTGCCCTTGCTGATTACTCAACCCTATGTCGAAAATGCGATCTGGCATGGTTTGCTGCCTATGAAAGAGGGTGTGCCGCTGTTACAGATCGATTGCTGTAAGCATAATAACCAACTGGTTATCGACATTCAGGACAATGGAATTGGCCGGGAAGCGTCGGGGCGGCTTCGGACAAACAGCCTGAATGCTCATAAATCGCACGGAATTACCATTACCGAGGAACGCTTAAATCTGGTGAATGAGATGTATGGGGCCGATGCCTGTATTACCATAACTGATCAGTATAAAGCTGGAGGAGCGCCGGCTGGAACTCACGTTCGCTTCACCCAAAAACTACTCAATCAATGACCGCTATTCTTGTTGACGACGAAAAACACTGCCGTGATGTGCTGGCCCTTTTGCTGGCCAAATATTGCCCCACGGTTAATTTGCTGGCTTCCTGTGCCGATGGGCGAGAAGGCGTAGAAGCTATTGAGCAACACCACCCTGACCTGGTTTTTCTGGATATTGAAATGCCGGGTATGAGTGGCTTCGATATGCTCGAAGCCTGCCGCTTTACCGATTTTCGGGTCATTTTTACGACCGCTTACAATGAATATGCCATTCAGGCCATTCGGCATAACGCGCTGGATTACATCCTGAAACCAGTTGATAAAGACGAATTGATACAGGCTGTAGCAAAGGCCAAACAGGATAAAGAAAGCCGTTCATCGTCGAAGGTAGACCACTTTGTCGAATACCTGACCCGGCAGAAACTTGGCGATCGGATTGCCTTGCCAACGATGGAAGGGCTACAGATCCTGAAAGCTGAAGATATTTATTACTGCGAGTCTGATGGGGGCTACACGCACTTTTTCCTGACTAGTGGTAAGGCCGTCCTGATTTCCAAAACACTTAAAGAAGTGGAAGAGGTTCTGGAAAATAAAGGGTTCTGTCGGGTGCATCACGGCTTCCTGATTAATCTGCGCTATGTGCAGCGGTATATTCGGGGCGACGGTGGTGAGGTGGTCATGGAAAACAATAAAACCTTGCCCGTATCGCGAAATAAAAAACAGGAGTTTCTGAGTCTGCTGGAAAAAATATGAAGACCAGTTCAATCAACGATATGCCTGATGTTTTACCGATTAGTATTCATCCGTTGTTGCGCTTTTCTGTCTCTGGCCCTGTTATTTATGCGTTGTGGTAGATCAGATCTGTCTATGGGCGCTGTCACCGATCCGGCTTTGCTTCAGGTAAATATCGTTGTCCATCGCCGGGTTTGTTATGATGGAAACTCCAGCAGCATTAAGGCTTATCTAAAAGATCAGTCCGGAAAGACTGTAGCGAACCGCGCTATTCAGATTCGTGCCAATGGGCACCCCTTGCGGCTGAATAGTGGCTCATCAAACTATTACGGAGCCTTTCCCTACTATGAATTATTGGCAGGTTCGGATGAAAGCGTTCGGGGGGGCGAAACGTACGTGTTTACCATAATACTCACGGATGGTAAGGAGTATGAAGTAGGACGCATTCAGGCGCATCCTGATCTGACTACGCAGCAATTGGCCCTTCCGGCCGACCATTCGCGTAAGAAACCCCTGCAAGTGAACTGGCAAGGTGTTGAACCAGGTAATTACTGGCTGTCGCTCTGGAAGCGCTGGCAGGGCGAAACGACGCATAGCCAGATGACGGTTTCCAAGATCAGCGAGACAAAAAACCAGTGGGGCAGCATCATTGAAGAAGATGGAAGTGCTGATCAGGCCGATTACATTACCATTGATGTAGGCACAGGTTCTGGCTCGCACCTGATTCCGGTTTCTTATCTGAAAGGCCCCAGAGCCCGGTTCAATGCGCTGAGCCTGATGCTGACTTCAATTAAAACGATAAAAATTACGGAGTCTTTTCGGTCGGGTAGCGATATCACCAGCGAACACTCGACCTTTTACCGGGTTAATGTTCTCGACTAGTGCCCTGGCTAGGGCACTAGTCTAAGGTACTTTCTTGGCCTGCGCTTCCAGAATCAATTGGCCATTCGCGTTATCCTGTGTGATGTGCGTGTACGTGCCTTTTCCCAGACTCGCTAATTTTTTGAGATTGTTGCTCTTGACTTCTTTTCGGCCAAAGGTGAAAACTGTCAGATAGAGATCCTGACCAGCTGATTCATTGACTAATTGATACGTCTCGTCGCTGATTGGAAACTCGCCGTCGGTAGCCAGAATAATCCGGTTGTTGCCTGCCCGAATGTATTGCTTGTCGGCCACTTTGTAAGCCAGGCGAATACCGCCATTGCCGTCGGTGTCGCCGTCGGATTGAAGCCGGTCGATAACCTGGGCAATTTCATCAATATTGCTGCCCGACGTCGGCTTCAGCGCAATGCGTGCTTTACCCGAATAAACGACAATCGAAATGTGATCTTCGGGCCGTAATAAGGCCAGGAGTGATTTGACGGATTTTTTCAGAAGAGGCAACTTGTAGGGCGAATCCATTGAAGCTGATACATCCAGCAATAAGACCATATTGTTAGCCGCGAAGCCTTTCAGCGAATTGGCGTACTCCTGTCGACCCGAGCGGTCAATGTATACGGTATCTACCGTCGACTGCTTCACATAAACGGTGTCATGCAGAATGGTTGTTCCGTTGGTGGTGGGCATTGGTGTCGATGCCACGCTAACAGAAACCGGTGGATCAGAAACCGGTTTAGCCATCGATACGGGCTTGTTGTCAGATCGGTTTTCGGGCTCTGATTGGATGGTTGTAGGCTTCGTAGGAGCCGATCGGCGAAACGCGAACATATTAGGCTGATTGACTGCCTTTAACACACCGCTTTTAGCGAGCTCGCTGAACTTGTTGTATTCGTAGACTAGCTGATTGTTGAAAAAATAGTAGAACTCTTCGTACGGATGCGCGCCATAAGACGATGACTTCGTTTTAGCCCCCTGAGATTTTTCGGCGAACCGGAGCGAATTCTCCGCGATGTCTTCGTAAGGTGAGTAGGGGCACAGACCGTTATTTCGCCCCAGACGTTTCAGCCCGGCCAGATTCTGGTACTCGTCCTGAATCAGCTTCCGGGCATCGGCAGTCAGTTTGTCGGTTATCGGTAGTTGGGAAGCCTCACCTTTCATGTAGGCTTTAACCCCGAACAGAATTTCCTTATCGTCGTCCAGCGTTTTCTGCAGGGCTTTTCCGGCTACCTGCCAGGAGTCAGATGGATTGCGAAGAGGATAGGTTTCGTGAACGCGCCGGACATCCTGGTATAACTTTTCTTTTTTCTGGTCAAAGGCATCGATCAGGTAGACATAACGGTCAAGAATAGCATCGGAACGCTGCATGTGATCCTGCACGTATAGTTTCTGACTGGTATAGCCAATCAATTCAATGCTCAGGCCATCCATTTCTTTCAGCATACTCAACAGTACCTCGGCCTGCCCGTTGATTGAAGCACGATAGGGCTGAGGTATATGACTACTTTCGACCTGAAGGAGCTGAAATTCAGAGATGGGCACTTTATACTCATCGTGCGAATAGGTCAGATTGCCGCGTCGACTGGTTGGCGACGGATCGCGGTAATAGTCGGCTGTAGACTGGTAATTCCGCAGGCTCACCTGCAGGTGGTTCATCTGCCGCAGCGATTCATTAATGAATTCGACATAAGCGGTTAGTGCCCGAAAGGTTGCATAATCAGCGGGTTTGTCGGCCGGTTTGATCGTGAACGGGGCAGGTGGAATATCGCGAAAAGGTGTTGTACGGGTTACGGCTTCTGCTTGCTGCTGGGGCGCTTCGAACGCAAAGACCGGGCTGAATTTGGGATAAGCCAGTAAGTGTTTGGCTGTTTTACTGTAGTCGACAAAGGATTGCTGCCAGCTTCGCAGATCATTGTTGTAATGATTGATGAGCGAAAGGTAGACCTCGTTGCCATGCCGGGTAGTTTGTCGGGCGGCAAATGTATTGTCATCGACGGCCCGTTTCTTTACATCCTGAATGGTTTGTAAGGCCTCTTTAAACGAAGCGAGCATACTGGAAGCCGGGTAACCAATTACTGACTCCGCCTTCCCAAACGTTGACAGGCTTTTAACATCAGCCAGCATACTCTTCTGAACGCGTTCAACAGGCCAGTTCGACTGGCCATTCTCATCCATGTAATACGATAAGGAGTCGAGCAGTTGAAGCTGGCTCTGTAGAACCAGCTCCATTTCTTTCTCCGTAAACAGGTAAGCGTCTGTTGGAAGATAGGGTTGATAACGTCGGTAAATCCGCTGAATCTGCTTGTAAAAAACGGTTTTGTCGTTGCTGAACTGGCCGAATAGTTTTTGCAGGTCGTTTAGTAAGACGTCGGACTGTTTGAGATTATCGCGTTGGTAATCGTTCAGCCTGACGTAGGTTTCCAGTGCTTTACTGGTCTGATCGAGCTTGGTCAGGACTTGCCAGAGGGCTTGTGTACTTTCATTCAGGCGTTGTTTCTCCGCGGGTGTTAAACCGTCGGTGGCCAGGGCTTTTTGATAATAATACTCTTCCAGTGGACCCGAAGAGGGTAACCTCAATGACTGCCGCGGATTGTTGCGGTACTGCTTCATATCCGCATAGTAGGTCTGAATCAGCTGAAAGCGGTTCATGACCTCATCGACCGACTGGTTCAGGAAGGCAACGTATTCATTCAGTGACTGCTGTGGCGTATTCTGCACAGAATGCCCGGCTGTAAATGCTGCCGAGAGGATCAGTAAGCAGGAGAAAAAAGAAAAAATCAGAAAAGAGTGCATGGCCGCGGGTATAGAGCGTAATGGTCTATAAGTTAAGGTGATACCAAGTTAAGTTTCGGGAGCTGGTATCCGGCAATTGTTTCTAATAAACGGTACAGGATGAGTTCTGTCGTCAGTTTCTAAACAGGGCTTAACTCATTCTGTACCGTTGCGAGGTTCTCAACTAGTAATACTCTTCATTGGACGGAATGAGCCGAAATCGGTAGCGAAGCGTAAGCCCCTGCTGAACGTTTGCTGGCACAACATGGTCCTGATATTGAATGGGAGGTATCCAGTTCGACCACTCCGTCGATTGAGTTGGGTATTTAGGTAGCCCCAGGGTGAACAGGACAGGTTCGCCCCGTAAAAACACCCGGACATTCCAGGTCTTTACCTGAAACGGTGCTGTTGCCCACGGAAGAATCACAAATGAACCCTCGTCCCGAGCCGATTCGGGTTTCGGAAAGTTGCCGCTGCTCTGGCCACCGGAGTAATCCATAGAAATAACAGAACTAACTGGTTCTCCGCCTAGTAACGATTTAGCAGCCCGTGCCTCAACTTCCAGCGCTGCCCAATGCCTGTCATATTGTAGCCTTACTGGCTCCTGTGATGCCTGCATTAACCAGACCACAACCAGGGCCAGAAGGGCTATACCGTCGGCAATCTGGATATAACGCAGGTAAGTGGGTAGCAGAAAACGCTGGGTCAGATACCAGGTCAGGAAGAATCCAATGGCGGCCAGCCCAAGGCCCGCCAGAATGCCAAAATAACCATAGGCAATTGACGAATCACTGCCTCCTCCCGAATCTTTCGTTAGCCACCAGACCAGTGTAGCCCCCAGCAGACCGAAAAGAATGGCAACGCTCAGGCTGGCAATCAGTACAGTAAGTAAACGTTCCATGCTTATTCAGCGCTCAGGTTTAGAATTTCGTTGATTAACCAGCGATTATTGATTTTAACCAGTCGGAACTCGTAGTTATAGAGGAGCAAAAGTTTAACCGTGGCCCGGTCCTGCCGAACCTTAACGTTTTCGATTTTTAGTGTTTTTAGGGAAGCTAACTGTTGATCGACATCCTGGCTGAGCAAAACCAGATCGTATTCAAAACCAAGCGGAGGCCCTTCGTTTTGCGGACTGGCCCGGAAACCCGCCTGCCGTTCGTGAAAATAGGTTTTCCATTCAGCGAGGTACGCATCTGTCAGCAGGTGGCTGCTACGGAGATAGGCCAGGTAACGCTCGCCATTTTTGACATTTACGGAGTAAGGTTTACCTGCCAGTTGATTGACCAGAATAATGCGGCTGGCTGAGTCGATGTGGGTTTTGTACCAATGCAGGAAATCCTGTACGGCGCGGGTTGCTTGGTCTGTTTCTGGACTTACAGCAGGTTTGTCCCGGCCACTTCCGCCAATGGCTTTATAAGATCCTGCTGTTGTGAACAGCAGGATAAAAAGGGTTATGATTAGTCTGGTTTTCATTAGCTCGGTACTGATAATGTGTTTACTGCTTGTGTTTTGCCGTCTCAGTGATGAACCCGGCGAAACAAAAGTAGATGACACCCGAGCGGAGTGCTATAACCAGTTAACAACCGGTAGTATTCAAGAAATAGTGGGCGACTTTGGCATGATAAGGAGTTCGACTGGGCGGGTAGTGACACGAACAATAAATGACGATTGGTTCTTTATCCTTTGAGACGATGAAGAACCAATCGTATTGAAAGGCAATTATACCACGAGCTTACAACTGCTTTGCCCCGACAATCTGCTGATTATCCGTTCTCTGAACGTACAGTAGGACAGCCGTTTGTTCGGCCTTCAGGTTGTTGGGTAGCGAAAGAACCACGTCGCCGGATGTGCCGGGCTTGTCAACGGTTTTAAACTCCCGGACAATGTTCGTATTAACCAATGTCCGGCCGCTGTTTTCGCCATTCCGAACAGCAGTATGGGCTTCCTTCTGTACTAAGGCAATATTGACCCGGTAAGGGCCCACCGCCGACAGCTCGTACTTTACTGTTACGCGATCTGCATTATGTGTCAGACTTCCATCTATATCCACGAAAGCTGAGGCCGGTTGTTTCTGAATAGCCTGAATGGCTTGTTGAATACGTCCCCGCTGTCCGCCAATCACGTTCTGCTTGCCGTTAATGACAAGTTGGGGCGTATAGGTCTGCGTTTGCAGAACCCGATCATACTGCCGCTGGCGATCCGTAAATTGTTTTGTGCTGAATGGGTCCTGCCAGCCCAGCCGATTCCAGTAATCAACGTGGAACGAGAGCCCATAAACCGCCTGCCCAGACCTGGCTGCCTGTTGTGTCAGTTCCTGTAAGGCTTTGTCGGCTGGCGGGCAGCTCGAACATCCCTGCGATGTAAACAACTCCAGCACCACAACCGATTTGGGCGCTGGCCTGGTCGATGTCTCCGGGAGCGTGTTGATCGACCCATAGACTGTGGCGATCAGGAAAAACAGCGATAGAAGTAGGTGGTTCATGTAGATGCGTAGTTTTGCTTTTTTGACTCATTGGCCAAAGTCGATGCTACCCTACCGTTTATTGCCCGTAGCGAAGCATTAGCAGCACGATTCTGAGCGAAAATCCCACGATTACAAGCCAACATAATAATCGTATCCTCGTTCAGCCCAGAAGTCACGGGGGCGTTCATCGGCAAAGAACAGCCGACCAATGCGTTTAAGATTTTTGACGCCGTATTTCACGGGAATGATGAGCCGAAGCGGAGCCCCGTGCGGAGCCGTAATGGGCTGGCCATTTAGCTCGTAAGCCAGTAGCGTTTGTGGATGGAGCGCGCTTTCCATATCGATACCAACGTAATAGCCTTTATCGGGTGTTTCCAAACCAATATACTTAAACAGATCATGGGTAGCCTCGGGATTTGGGGCATTGCCGCTATGGGTTCCTAATTTGTGGTGTGCCATAAAATCGGACAACCGAACACCACCCCAGTGCTGTATCTGGCTCCAGCCTTCGATGCACTTGAATTCATAAACAATTTCCTGCTTTGGTAGTGCTTTTATGTCGTCGATCGTCAACTGCAACGGCTGCTTATCTGGTGTTTCGATCGTGAGTTTCCAGTCTTCAGGAACGGGTGATTTGAGGCCGTCATAGCCATTTGTCCGTGCCTTGGGAGCCGCTTCTTCAACCGGATAGGTGCGAACCAGGTGTGTGTTACTGAAGTACGTTCGGGCAATTGCTTCATTCGTATTCAATATATCCCGCAATGGTTTTAACGTTCCCATTGCTTTGGGGCTGCGTTTTATCCAGTTATAGATGCCAATAGGCACGACAGAAGCTACAGCAAACCAGCCAAAGGATTTTAACATGCGCCGACGAACGGCTGAGTCGGGAACATCTTCTTCCGGAAGTTTCGGTTCACCTTTACTGGATTTCGTTGATGAGCTCATGATAGGGCGGGTCGGGTTGGTGAATCGATTGGCGATAAAGTGGGTTCGAACGGGCCAACAGGCTGGTCATCGTCGGGTTCTGTCACTTCAGGTTGGCCGGGTTCATTTGCTTTAACGACTTCAACGCCCGTTACCATAGACTGAAAATTATGCCACCCGGCACGGATTACCTGACCGACATGAACAAAAAAGAAGAGCACATAGCCAATTGTCAGGGCGAAATGTTCGAGTCGGGCGGCTTTGTAGCCACCCAGCAGGCGGGTCAACCACGAAAATTGGGTCGGCTTATAGATGGCATAGCCAGTCAGTACTGATCCGATACCCATGAGCATGATCGAGAAATAGGCAATTTTCTGGGCTCCGTTATACTTGATAAATGGCGGCTGGGTTTTGCGAAAACCCAGGTCATAAAGCGTTACCTGAATGGCTTCGCGAAACGAGTTTCGATCGGGTACCAGGTGACGCCATTCGCCCGAAATAAATGTATAGCCTACATAGAGTAATCCATTGATCAGAAAGATCCACATGAATACAAAATGCCAGGCCATTCCTTCGGCCAGCCGACGCGGTATGTTCAGAAATTTAAAGAATCCATTCGGGAAAAATGTCAGAAGGGTATAATCGCCAACCTCAATTTTATAGGGATGGTAGGCCCAATAGATCAGCAATCCACTCCAGATCATAACAAACAGAATGGGAAAGTTTATCCAGTGAAACCAGCGAATAGCCAGCGGATGCTTGTGAACAATGCGTTTCATTGGTGAAGTGGTTAAGCCATATACAACATTACGATTTTTGATCTAACAAATAATCAGACTATTGCAGGAGTTTCGCTGAGAGCCACGGTTTGTTTGCGAATCAATGGTAACCGTGGCACGGCTCTACGGCTCGAAAAGAAATTTCTAATAGCCGTAAGCATAACTAAGTTTACCGGAGTCAGGCGTTGAGTCAATTACACTGGCCGGCTTTCCGTTTGTTTGAGGGATTGCAGCAAAGGATTGGTTAAAAACGTTTACCGGCAAACATGAGGAGTTAATGAGTCTTCCCTGCTTTTTGAAAGAAAGTAACCCTTCCTTCAACTATGCTTCGTACAATTTTCGGTTT
This sequence comes from Spirosoma aureum, assembly GCF_011604685.1. Lineage (NCBI taxonomy): Bacteria > Pseudomonadati > Bacteroidota > Cytophagia > Cytophagales > Cytophagaceae > Spirosoma > Spirosoma aureum. Next base: position 1,850,205 of record NZ_CP050063.1, read on the forward strand.
TATTTGCCTGACCAGTTTTGCCTTTACTGGGGCACACGCTCAAGCCCTGAACACCTTGTCATCCCAGGAGAAAAAGGAAGGCTGGAAACTCCTCTTTAATGGTAAAAATACGGCTGGCTGGCACACATATGGTGGTAAAGGCGTGGGGTCGTCCTGGCAAATTGATCAGGGAGCGTTGAAGTTAAATGTACCTAATCGGGTTGGTAATAAAGCACCAGATGGGGGCGATTTAACAACGGATGAGGTGTTTAAAGGCAATTTTGAGTTTAAGGCAGACTGGAAAGTCGAGCGGTTTACAAACAGTGGCATATTTTTCTTTGTCCAGGAAGCTCCTCAATACAAGAATATTTTCGACACAGGCTTAGAGCTTCAGGTGCTCGACGACGCCATTTATGAAGGAGCGGATGAAAATAAACACCGTGCTGGCGACTTCTTCAGCGTAGCCAATGCGCGGGTTCGTGAACTGAAACCGGTTGGCGAATGGAATCAGGTTCACTTTGTTCTTAAAAATAACAAGTTGACCGTTACATTAAATGGTTTCAGTATTCAGGAGCACGACCTGACCAGTGCCGACTGGAAACAGCGGTTAGCATCGAGCAAGCTAAAAAGTGCTCCTATCGGTAAAGGTAACTTTACGGGTCGAATTGGTTTGCAGGATTGGGGTAGCTCTGTGTGGTTTCGCAACGTAAAAATTCGGCCACTTTAGCAGGATAAGGGTCGCAGACATTGGCTGCCAGAGCGTGGCCTAGTGAGAACTAGTTGCCTGATCTGTTTGCCAGCGTATAGCAGCCAATGTCCAGCATCATATAATCTGAGACTACTCCAGTCGAACCCACATTGAGCCGCTAAAAATTTCGCCTGGGTTTAAAATGACTAATCCTTCACCATTGTTGAATGAATCAACATTGGCCGTCAGCGGTTCAATGGCAATGCTATCGCGTCGGGTAGGGGTATAGCAAACCAGATAATTTAGCTTTCCCTCGCCCGTTTCCTGACCTATTACCAGTTTGACCCCCGCCTGAGGGGAGTCCAGAACCGTTTCGGCAAAACTAATTCCATCGGGCGTTGTACCCGTTGGTTCAATGATGAAGGGCGTATCGAACTGGCGATCGCGGAGAGCTACCGTTTCTGAAGCATCCACGGGCTGACGCCCATTGGGAATCATATCGCCATCCAGCACGATGGCCGTTCTACCCGGCAAAGTTAGCGTTAGCTCGTCAATGGGTTCGCTGGTAAAGGTGAAATAAGGGTGCCAGCCAAATGCTACCGGGCACCGGGTTGTACCCGTGTTGAGTGCTGAATAGGTGATGCGCAATGCACACAGCCGGTCTTCAGTGGGGTCACTGCCAAGCGTTAACCAATCGGCGCGGGTCAGTTCGTAGGTGACTGTCAGCGCAAACGGAAACGGATAACCAACCGTATCCCCGGCATAATCATACCGAAGCGTAAGGCTGGCATGATTGGGTGTAGTTTCCTGATTGATAACACTAAACTGCCGACCGTGAACAAAGCCATGAAGGGCATTGTCACGACTGGCTTCATTCATTTTGAGGGCATATTTTTCGCCTTCGAATGCATAAATGCCATGCCGGATTCGACTCGGAAAGGGAAAGAGCAATGCACTGGCATACGACTCATCGGCCAGTAGTGCCTGGGGCGATTCGGGTGCTTTAAGTAACGCGAAGAGGTGATTGCCCCGACGGAGTACCAAACGCCGGAGAATACCGCCAAATTCCGGGATAATGGTAGCAAATTCACCCGTTCCTGTGTATTGGAGGATGTATTCGGTTAGTGGTTTGCGATCCGAAGGCAGCGGTAGCGGACCAAATGGCTGGGTCGTAATCGTAAATGACATACAATCTTTGTTAGTATGAACGGTACCTTAGGTAAGTACTCAGGCGGTTGTTTTGTTTCTTTTCTTTATTAAAAAAATCACCGCACCCAACTAATGTTTTAACTTAGCTTGTAGATACTATGCCACAACCTGCAATCACCTCCGGGTTTGACGTCGCTACTAAAACGAATCACCAGAATTTCTATTCGCTCAAAGTCGGTTTATTTGGCATTGGATTAGAAGCCTACTGGGCGCAATTTGAGGGGTTGCAGGCCCGTCTGGAAGGCTATCTCCACGAACTGGAAGAGAAAATGCGTCGACCAGCCATTGAGATCGTTAATCTGGGCATGATCGATACGCCCGAAAAAGCACTGATCGCCGGGCATCAGTTTCGGCAGGCCGACGTAGATCTGATTTTTCTATATGTCACGACCTATGCGCTTTCATCGACTGTGTTACCGGTCGTCCGTCGGGCAAAGGTGCCTGTTGTCGTACTCAATCTGACTCCCGAGCCGGCTATTGATTACCAGTGGTTTAACTCACTACGCGACCGCACGCGTATGACAGGCGAGTGGCTGGCCTATTGCTCGGCTTGCCCGGTTCCTGAAATTGCCAGCGTATTTAAGCGATCCAGCATTCCGTTCTATCAGATTACGGGCATGCTTCGGAACGACCCGCTTGCCTGGAATGAGATCGATGAGTGGGTAGATGCGGCTCGCGTAGCCAACATATTGGCTCATAACCGACTGGGCGTCATGGGGAATTACTATGGCGGTATGCTCGACATTTACTCGAATCTCACCCTACACAGTTCGGTGTTTGGCGGGCATATTGAAATGATTGAAGTCGATCAGTTGTCGGCCCTGCGAAAAGATGTAACCGATGAGGAAATTCGGGAGCGGGTAACTCTTTTTTCCGAAACGTTTGCCATACAGGACGATTGTACGGCTCCTGAACTGGAGCGGGCGGCCCGCACTTCTATTGCGCTTGATCGGCTAGTACAGGTGCTTGATTTAGGCTCGCTGGCTTACTATTATAAAGGAACAGGTAATCCGTGGAATGAAGACACGATGAGTTCGGTCATTCTGGGTAACTCGCTACTGACTGCCAGGGGCATACCCGTTGCGGGAGAGTATGAGGTCAAGAATGTACAAGCGATGAAAATTATGGATTCATTCGGGGTTGGCGGCTCCTTCACCGAATATTACGCCATGGATTTTGCCGACGAGGTCGTGTTAATGGGCCATGACGGACCGGGCCACATTGCCATTGCCGAAGGAAAGACCAAAGTGCGGCCACTCTATGTCTATCATGGCAAAGTTGGCAACGGATTATCCGTAGAAATGTCGGTTAAGCATGGACCGGTAACCTTGCTGTCGGTTGTCGAAACGGTTGATGGTAAAATTCAGTTGCTTACCGCTGAAGCAGAATCGGTGGCGGGACCAATTCTGGAAATAGGCAATACAAATAGTCGATACCGGTTTTCGATCGGTGCCCGCCGGTTTGTTGAAGACTGGAACAGTCATGGACCGGCTCACCATTGTGCGGTAGGAGTAGGGCACATTGCGTCTAAGCTCAGGAAACTTGGAGCACTACTGAATGTGGAAGTCGTGCAGGTTTGTTAGAATGGCCAAAAAGCACGTGAAGGAGATAGACCTTTGGCTCAGAGCCGTAGAGCCGTGCCACGGTTACTAATGATGGATAAACTAACCGTGGCACGGCTCTACGGCTCTGAGCTACAAAAAATACGATCGCTTTGCGGCTCCTTCAGACTTTGCCTGCACACTCAATAAAATTTCTCAGTTTGGTACAAACAATACTGCATCGGCCACAACAATACCATCGGCATCGCTCGTCGAAACCTCAACGTAGCTTTTCTTATTCGGCGATAGCGCGAAAGACCCCAGCGATACCCATTCGCCCGATGTTTGTCCTTCGACCCGAATGTCTGATTCGCGGATCGTAATGGGTTTTGTCTGGTTACCATCTGAGACGATCAGATTTGTTTTGCTGGAGGCTCCGGTGAGTTTGGGGAAATAAACATAAACCTGATAATTACCGGCTTTTGTCACGGCGGGATTGAACCGTACCGTTTTTGGAGCCGCACCGGTACCTGTCGTTGTAAAATAGCCAGGCCCATAAGCACCCTTTGGATTGTTGTCTCGTTTCCATTCGCCTGTGTGGGTAACCTGTGCCGGATCGTCATTGTCGACCAGAATTTCGGGCGTACTACCGTCGGCTAACGGATTTGTTTTGAGCTCATTCTGAAGCTTCTTTATGTCAATAGCCTGTACCGATGTTTTGCCGTCAATGGCCATGCTGGCTGCCACAGCCGATGATTGAGCCAGTACCATAAAGACGGGTTCCATTCGAATTGACCCATAGGCAATATGCGTAGCCGAGAGGCAAACGGGTACTAATAGGTTTTTGCATTCAGCCTCTTTAGGAATCAGGCATCGGTACGAAATCGGATAGGGCGGAAAGCCACCTACCTGAACATCACCTTCATTCTTAACCATTTTTACGCCATTTTTTTCGACAACCAACCGTTGGCAATTGTGCGAATCCATGGTATAAGCGGCCATACCAACGCCATCTTTGACAACCTCCCGGCCCTGGCAGTTGGCCTGTGTCATCACGTAGTCGCCAATCATACGCCGGGCTTCGCGCACGTACATCTGGGTCGACCAGTTGCCCGAATCGGTGTATTCATCTTTCGGATAGCCCAACTTGAGCATCTCCATTTGAATGTCTTTACGCATACGCGGATCGTGTCCGATGAAGTACAACAGCCCCTTGTTATACAATTCGTGCTCCCGCTGAATGGCCGCCCGACGTTCGTAACTGGCCTCCGGGAAGTCGTAATTTACACCGATCATGTCAGTAGAAAACGGGCCGTTGTTGTTAATGTCCGTTTTCTGATTGGGCATCCGATCCGGTTTTAGAATGGTGTTAAAAGCTAGTTTGGGATTCTTTTCGATGGCTCGCAGCAGAAGCTCATACCGGGTTGGGTCGTACCCTTCCGGTTGGGTGATCGGAATCATGTTGGCCGGATCGCTGGTCAGGCAGATCCGGAAATTGTAGGCCTGAACCTGTTTGTTGCCTGTTCCCGTCGGAACGATCTGGGCTGTACTGATGCCCCAGAGCAGACCACTTTCGGGCTTGCCCGGTACTTTATAAGGGTCAACACCATCCACAAACTGGTGTTTGTCAAGTAATTGAAAACCGTTGTAGGTTTCATCGTAGGTCTTGTTGTCTTCGCGACCAACAGTGTATTTGACGCCAGCCTGAGCCATCAGATCACCCTCATACGTACAATCGAGAAATACCTTGGCATTGATTACCTTGGACTGAGCCGAACCCGTCGATGGTTTAACCGTAATGCTTTGAATGGACCCGTTCTGTTTTTTTATTGAGGCCAGTCTATGTGCATACAGGACGTTGACATCGGCGCGTTTGACATATTGTTTGAAGAGGTCTTCTGCAACATGGGGTTCAAAAATCCATTGTTCAAATTTGCCGTAATGTTTCCCGATCTGGCGGTAGTAGTCGCGGGCGATGCCCGAAATCGCATATTTATTGCCAATATCGGTATAGCCAAGTCCACCCGTGGTCAGGCCGCCAAGATGCCGTCCGGGTTCGATCAGGATGACTGATTTGCCCATCTTTTTGGCGGTATAAGCTGCGATCACACCGGCGGAAGAACCACCATAAACGCATATATCGACCGTGGTGGGTGCCGTTTGGGCAAGCGTAAGCGGACTAAAAAATGGAGCGAAAGCGAAAAAAATAAGCAGTTTTTTCATGCGGAGCAGAACGATTAAGACGCTACTAATTTCTGGAGGTGGGATGGGTAGTTCTGGCCGTTCCCATCGCCAATAGTGATGCTATCGCCAAAGCAGACGATGCGGTTTTTGATCAGCTGATTTTGGGTCAGAAATGTGTAAATGGCAACGGCCATCGTACGGTAACCTTCGGGAGTCGGGTGAAGCCCATCCGTTTTCTGGCTGTTCGCTTCATTTTTGATCAGACTATTGGCTTCCAGGCCAATGTTGCCTACTTTCTCAAAAATATGCCCTATGTCCAGCAATGGAAATCTGTTGTCGGTGGCCACCTTTCGAATGGTATCATTCACCTTCAATCTCCGCGCGGTATAACCTTCTGGCTGGTAAAATTTAGGGTCGTGCCGGGTCATCAAGTAGGGCTCGTAAACGGGCAAAATCGTCATGAGCATAACCTGACTTTGTACAGCAACCAGCTTTGAACAGATCGCTCGAAGGTTCTGCTCATAATCGGGAAGGGGAACGTATTTTTTGCTGTTCATGTCGTTGGTTCCTATCATCAGAATGGTCAGATTAGGCCGCTGTGCCAGACAATCCTTATCGATCCGGGCCAGTAGATCGACCGTATTGTTGCCGCCAATCCCCGCATTGATAATGACCGGACTTTCATCAGCCAGCGGACTCCCATTTCCGGAAAATGAAAGCTGGTTTGCAAACGGAGCAAGGGCCAGTGTGCTTTGTAAAAACGTTCGACGTTGCATAGCTGTAGTTTTCAGGGCGTAGTAGGCAGGGTAGCCCGGTTTTAGCTACTGAAAACTACCCCACTGAAAATGATACACTCAATTACAGGCCTTTGCCTGAGAGCGGTCGCCTGGAACCGTGCCACGGTTGTTGATGCTGATCCTGATAACCGTGGCACGGTTCCAGGCGACTGCTCTCAGACAAAGGACTACATTAATAACCTGGATTTTGTGTTAACTGCGGATTGACATCACGTTCGGTTTGCGGAATCGGGAACAGGTAGTGCCGTTCTTCAACTATAATGGTTGGGTTCTGGGCTTTCATGGCACTGATTAGCCGTTTCGTGCGAGACAGATCATACCAGCGATGTCCTTCGAAGGCTAGTTCCAGCCGTCGCTCCAGCAGCAGGCTATCCCGAAACTGGGCCTGATTCAGGTTCGCTGTCAGATTAGGTAGTCCTGCCCGATTTCGAATCCGGTTAATGGTCGTATAGGCTTCGGTATTATTCGCTCCCTGTTCATTTAGGGCTTCAGCATACATCAATAGTACGTCGGGATAGCGAATAATGGGATAATTGTTACCGCCATCGCTGGTTCCCGTTGAGGCTGGGTCTAGGTATTTATAGACGTAACAGGGAAACAAAACGCTGGCCGGAGCCGCCGGAGTCGTTGTCGCTGAGTAAAGTTTCAGCGTAACGTTTCGCCGTTTGTCGTCGGCACGATACGCTTTATACAAATTTTCGGTAGCGGGATCGTCGCCAAAACCGGCCACGCCATTGACTCGGTCAAAATTGGGCCGCATGTAGCCCTGCATCAGACTTCCTTCGTTGAAGCCACCGCTCAGAGCCTGCATTTCAAACACCGCTTCTTTTCCATTTTTGTTTGCGATCAGGAAGGCATCGGCAAAGTTCGCCCATAAGTCATAAACCCCTAGATTGATAACCTCTTTTGCTTTAGCCGAAGCGTTGGCCCAATCCTGGCGGGTCAGATATACCTTCGCTAAAAATGCTTTGGCAGCTCCTTTGGTAGCACGGCCTTTGTCAGCGGTCGAATAGGTCGTTGGCAGTACGGTTTCGGCCTCGGTAAAATCCTGAACAATCAGTTTGTAGACGTCATCGACGGATGCCCTGGAAACGGCTAAATTATTCAACGATGTTGTTTCAGCGGTGATTAGTGGAACCCCGCCGAACAACCGAACCAGCGTAAAGTAATAAAAGCCCCGCATGAACTTAGCCTCAGCTACGTACCGGGCTTTCAGGTCATTATCCATCGGGATAGCCGGTACGCGGGCAATCACGGCGTTGGCCCGGTTGATCGCCGAATACACCGTTGACCAGATTGACTGAAATGTGTTCGTTGCGGGTGTAAACGTGTATTTGTCGAGGTCATTTTTGGGCTGGTTGGCCGTCGATCGACCATTTCCCCATTCCGCATCATCAGTGGCTTGATCCTGCAAAATCCACATGATCTGACCATACATGTTGGCGTTATTCAGCGGATCATAAACCGCACTCACGGCCGCTTTGGCATCGTCGGCGTTTTTATAAAAATTCGCTGGCGTAAAACTCGATTCGGGCTTTTGATCCAGCACTTCGCAGGACGTCATCGCGCCGAGTAGAAGAAGGGTAACGACTATGTGTTTTTTCATGGCTTATGACATAATTAACGAACAATGAATAATGGGTAAGTCTTTGAATATCCATTCTCAATTGCTCATGATCCATTCAATTAGAATCCTACATTAAGTCCAAACAGGATCGTTTTCGCTGCGGGGTAGCTGGCATAGTCAAAGCCCTGGCTGCGACTGTCCTGGCCAAAGCGGTTTACTTCCGGGTCGTAGCCCGAATAGCTTGTCCACGTCAGGTAGTTCTGCGCCGTTGCATAGACCCGTAGCGACTGAATTTTCAGGGTTTTCAGGGCTGAGGCCGGTAAGTTGTAGGCTAACTGAATGTTCTTTAAGCGCAGGTACGAGCCATCTTCAATCTGGCGGGTCGATACGCGGTTAGCCGGACGGGTTGTTGAGGCCCGTGGAATGTCGGTGTTGGTATTGGTTGGTGTCCACCGATTCAGTACGTCCCGATCCTGGTTTGTCGTAGCGTTCAGGTATTCCAGTTCATAGCGGTTCGCATTCAGGATGTTATTTCCATAAACGCCCTGGAAGAAAGCGGTCAGCTCCACGCCTTTATACGAGAACGTATTACTGATACCACCGATGAACTTGGGTTGTGCCCGGCCAATTATCGTACGGTCATTATCGTCAATCTTTTTATCGCCGTTCAGGTCGAGGTATTTACGGTCGCCGGGTTTCCTGGCCTGCGGATCAGCCAGCGCAGTCAGTTCATCGGTCGTTTGGTAGAGCCCATTGGTGACGTAGCCAAAAAATGACCCTAATGGCTCACCGACCCGGATGATGCCTGAATTCAGCCCTTGCCCGATGTTGGCGACACTACCCGCAAATATTTGTGGCGTACCCCCAATATCAAGTACTTTATTGCGATTAAGGGCAAAATTCACGTCAGTACTCCATTTGAAGGCACCGTCTATATTCCGTGATGAAATACTGAGCTCGACCCCTTTGTTTTCGACTTTGCCGAGGTTTTTGATGGCGCTCGAGAAGCCCGATGTACTCGGAACCGTTACGTTCAGCAGCAAGTCTTTCGTCCGTTTCAGGTACACATCGGCTGTCAGCGTAATTCGATTATTCAGGAAACCAACATCCACGCCCAGATCGGCCTGTGTGGTGGTTTCCCAGGATAAATCAGGATTCGCAATCTGATTTGGCCCCAGACCCGTTGAAACGGTATTGCCAAAAACGTAATTCTGAGTGCCAAGCAACGAATAGGCCGGGTAGTTGCCCACACCATCCTGATTACCGGTAGAGCCGTAGGTAGCCCGCAGTTTCAGGTCATTGACCACCCGGTTATTTTTCATAAACCCTTCTTCCGATACCCGCCAGGCGAGGGCTGCCGATGGAAAATAGCCATACTGTTTGTTAGCCCCAAAGCGCGATGAACCATCGCTTCGGAACGAAGCCGTAAGCAGGTACTTATCTTTATAACCGTAATTGATACGGGCCAGATAGGATTGCAGACCCCAGGTGCCAATTCCCGATGAGGGTGTTAGCGGCACTGACCCCGACGCCAGGTTGCTCGATCCTAAGTTATCGTTCACAAAGTTACGGGCCTGAGCCTGACTCGTTTCTGTGCGATTGGCCTGTTGTGTATAGCCAAGTAAGGCCGTTACATTATGCACACTGTTGAACGTGCGCGTATAAGTCAGCAGGTTTTCATTCAGCCAGGTAACAGATTGGCTGTTGAAAATCGACGCGGCTCCGCCCTGAGCCAGCCCACTCGACACCGAGCGGGGTAAGTAAGAGTCCTGTTTCTGAAGAATTCCATCCATGCCGAGCGATACACGCAGGTTCAGTCCATCAATAATCTGATAGTCGCCGAAAACATTGCCGAAAATACGGTAGGCAGTAGTCCGGTTCTTATTATCGCGGGCCAGCGCAACCGGATTGTCGGCGGTAAAAGGCAGAGCTGGATCGGTCAATAAATAAGTGCCATCGGCATTGCGAACCGGCAGGATCGGAGGGAATTGAAGCGCGGCAATGGTCACTAGGCCGGCACTGCCTAAGTCACCATCGGAACGGGCCTGATTCGTGACAGTTCTGTTGATCGTCAGGCTATTGCCGATTTTTATTCTGTTGGTTAGTTTTCGGTCCAGATTGGTTCGGAATGAATAACGGTCGAAATCAGAGTTGACAATAATACCTCCCTGTTTGAAATAACCACCCGCAATGGCGTACTGTGTTTTTTCGTCACCACCGCTAAATGAGAGTTGGTAATTGGCCATTGGTGCCTGCTGGAAAATCTCGTCCTGCCAGTCGGTACCCTGGCCAAAAGCATCGACCTGCGCCTGCGAATAAACAGCTGGTCGGCCTTCGTTTGTATTGGCATCATTCACAAACTGGGCATATTCTCTACCGTTCAGAACCGGGTATTTCCGGCGGACCTGCTGGATACCGTAATACGTTTCAAAATTGATGGTCGACTTACCTGCTTTGCCCCGTTTGGTAGTGATGATCACCACACCATTCGATCCCCGTGATCCGTAAATAGCTGTAGACGAGGCATCTTTTAGTACCGAGATCGACTCAATATCACTAGGGTTGAGTGTGCTCAACACGTTGAAGTTGCCTCCACTACTGGCTCCATCATTTTTAAACGGAATACCGTCGATGACGTATAGCGGCTCGTTATCACCCTGAATCGAATTACCACCCCGGATGCGTATGCTTGTTGTGCCGCCCGGAGCGCCGGAGTTCTGCGTAATCTGAACACCAGCCGCCCGGCCCTGCAATGCCTGATCGAGTGAAGTAACTGCCACTTTGCGGATTTCTTCAACGGGTACGCTGGCTACAGCACCCGTCAGGTCGCTCTTTTTGACCTGGCCATAGCCAACAACGACCACCTCGTTCAGTGACTTGGTGTCGGGTTGGAGCTTTACATCGAGCGTAGACTGGTTGCCGACCACCTGCTCCTGGCTGACGTAACCGACAAAACTAAACACGAGTGTAACGCCCTCATTTGGAACATTGATCTGGTAGCGGCCCTGTGAGTCGGTCGTTGTGCCTCTGGGCGAACCTTTAACGACGACGCTTACGCCGGGTAACGCTTCACCGATTTCGCCCGTAACCCGACCACTCACCCGAACATCCGTTGGGGCAGATTCAGTCATTTGAACACCTTGCAGATTCGCCAGGCCCACTATTGGAACCGGCGCGGTTGCCGCCATCGTGGTTGGTTCTGGTTGGCTGGCCGCTGTTTTTTCGGCGTTTTTGGGTGGCAGAATCAGATAGGCCCCCGACCGCATTTTTTTAAACCGTAGTCCGTAAGGCTTCAGAAGCAGATTTAGATTCGCTTCCAGCCGAACAGTCAGGTCGAGCGGTTCAAGCGGACTGAGGTGGCGCGCCACGACTGATTCTTCAAACAGAATGTCTACGCCATAATGCTCTTTTAACTGTAGAAGCGTCTGTTTCAGGGGTTGGTGGGCAATAGCCAGACTAGTCTCTTTGCCAGCCTGATTTTTGTTGGTAAGCTGAGTCGTTCGGGCAAAGGCCAGAGTTTGGGCTAAGGTTGGGCCATAGCCTACGCTTAGCAGCCAACCCGTTACCAGCGCGAGGGGTATCGATTTTCTCATTGAGTGATTTGGGTTTCGGAAGCAGTTGAAAAAACTAAATGTTGATCGCGGTGACTGACCTGAAGGCCAAGTAATTCGGCAAGGGCTTCGGCCAGTTCGTCGGAAGAACCCGCCCGGATGGTGCCGGTTAGCGTTCGTCGAGCCAGCGCCGGATCGGTAAGTTGAACACTCACACCAAAGACACGCTGGATCTGGTAAGCTACCTCACGCAGGGGCGTATCGTTGAAACTGAAAAGTCGGTAACGCCATTGAGCAAACCGGGTTGTGTCGGATCGTGCCTGGAGTTGTAAAGCGCCGTGTCCGTCGAGTGTAACCCGGTCGCCGGGTTTCATGAGCAGATTCTGTACAGGTTGGTCATTCGTTGCGTAATGCAGGTTGACCCTTCCCCGTTTTAACACGACCTCAGCGCGCGTTGATCGGCTTCGTACTGAAAACTCCGTACCAAGCACCTCTACGGCCAAACCATCGTGCGTGTGGACAACAAAGGGTTGATTGGTGGGAAGATGTTTTACATCGAAAACCGCATCGCCCGTCAGCGTTACCCGCCGGGAGAGCCAGCCGTAGCCAATGCGTGGTAGTTGTATGGATGAGTTGCTATTCAGAGCCACGGTTGAACCATCGGGCAGATTTAGCGAGCGAAGCTGGTGCGGGCCGGTCGTAATAGTTGAATACAAGAGCGATTCCCGGAACAGCCAGCCGCTGGTTAATAGCGTAAGCGCAACCGTAGCAGCAACCAGCCATCGGCCAGAATGCCAGAATGGGCGAGCTTCATCGGGGAGCACGCGTAACAACCGTGGCTGAACGTCGTCGGGCGCATCGAGTCGTTGCCGAAACTGACCGAGGTGAGTCGCCACATCAGGGGCATATTGAGGATAGGTGCGTTCCCATTCGTCGAGCCACTGGAAATACATTTCCCGGTTTTCGGGACGACTCAGCCATTCGCCGATGGCTTTCTGCTGAACCGACGTTGCCTGACCAGCGAAGTAGGTAAATAATAATTCTTTGGGAGGTTCCATGGTGAGTGGGTAAAGCGTTGAGCATTAAGACCAGGCCGCAATAAGGAGCAATCCCCAGCTTATCAGCTTTTGCTGGCGGAGCGATTGTCGAACCATTGAAATGGCGCGCAAAAGATGATTTTCGACCGTTTTGGGCGATAAGGCCATCTCTTCGGCAATTTCTTTGTAGGATTTACCCTCGAAGCGGCTTAACAGAAATACACGTTGCCGTTGGGGCGACAGCTGCTGAACCGCCTGTTCCAGCGCCCGGTAGAGTTCGTCCTGTTGCAGAAGACGGTCGGGTTGGGTGGTTTCGGTATCGGGCCGGTCGAGATCATCGGGTAAGGTTTCCTGCCGACCCAGTTCCCAACGCAGGCTATTATAGGCTTTATTCCGTACAGCCTGATACAGATAGGCCCGATAGGAGCCCGTAATTTGCTGGTAAATTTCTTTCGTATAAAACGCGTAAAACAAGTCGGCAACCAGATCTTCGGCCAACTGCCGGTCATATACGAAACGTACGGCATGACTGCACAAAGGCGCGAAATACTGCCGAAAGAGCAACTCGCAACCAAGCCTTGGATCGGTGGCGAACGCATTTCGGATAAACTGTTCGCTATCGATGGGCATGGGAGTTGGGGCTTCGGGGTCGCTCCGCAGCAAAGGCGTTGGCCCGGTAGGTGTCGGGTCCGTAGATCGCCGGAATGGAAATGCGTCAGCTGGCATCAAGTCGAAGGGTTTGGTAGAGGTAAGACAAGTTAGCCCTATCGAATCCCCCAATCAGTTTTTATTTTTTATTCATAAAATACAAGAAATTTACAATGGATTCTACTTCTGCCTGTAATTAACCTTTCACCCACAATAGCTGGGAGCCGTGGTAAGGATAAGAACGCTAAATTTAACGTTTGCTTAACCCTGTCATCAGTACCTTGCTGAGGTAAATGAATCGCTTTACATTTTTATGAAACGTCTCTCTTTTGTCAGTTTACTGATAGTTCTTCCCGCATTTATTTCTATTGATCTGGATCGTTTGCCAATCAATAAAATTCAGGTGATTGGCTCACACAACAGCTATAAACAGGCTATCGATCCCGCCTTGTTGCGGACATTAAAGCAGGTCGATTCATCGATGGTGAAATCAATCGATTACAGCCATATCGGTTTGTCAGATCAGCTTTCGATGGGGCTTCAAAACCTTGAGATCGATATTTATGCCGATGTTAACGGCGGTAAATATGCGCATCCAAAAGGACTTGACTGGGCCGGGAAAGACGCTCAAACTACTCCTTACGATCTGCAGGGTGTGATGAAGGAGCCCGGTTTTAAAGTGTTTCACATTCAGGAAATAGATTTTCGCAGCAACTGCCTGACGTTTAAAAATTGTTTGCAGGAACTAAAGAGCTGGTCTGATGCACACAAAGGGCATTATCCGGTCTTTATCACCATGAATGCGAAAGATGAGCCGATTAATCGACCTGGATTTGCGGTGCCTGAAAAATTTACGGCGGAGGTATATGACCAGTTAGATAAAGTAATAGTAGAAACCTTAGGGAAGCAATATCTGATTACGCCGGATGATGTTCGCGGTAGTGCTGAAACTTTAGAGAAAGCGGTGTTGGCGGGCAAATGGCCGACGGTTGCGGCTGCCAAAGGCAAGTTTATGTTTGTACTGGACGAAACAGGAGCGAAACGGACGACTTACATTGAAGGGCATCCATCGCTGAAAGGCCGGGTGTTGTTTACTAATTCGGAACCCGGTACTCCCGAAGCTGCTTTTGTGATTCGAAACAATCCGATTAATGAGCTGGCCGCTATTCAGGATCTGGTGAAAAAAGGATACCTCGTTCGTACACGTGCTGACGCGGATACGAAGCAGGCTCGCCAGAACGATAGGCAAATGTTTGAAGCAGCCTCTAAGTCGGGCGCACAAATCATCACAACGGATTACTATATCAAGAGCAAACACTTCAATTCGGAGTACGTGATCAGTTTCGAGGACGGGAAATACATTAAGCGAAATCCGTTGCTGTAATTCAGGCCCCAGTCTGGTCGTTCAATGTCTGATTCTAGCCAGACTGGGGTTTCTTGACTATTTCTTCTCACCAGAAACCACCCATCGATTGACCGTATTCGATGGTCCTTCCAATACAATTTTGTAAAACGACGAAGGTATGTTGCGCGTGTTGATGACTACCCGTTCGTTTTTGAGCGGCACCTTGGCGACGAGCTTATAATCGTCTTTACCGCCGGTTTCGAAGTTATTGGTTGTCGTAAGCCATACGTTTACGGCTCCCGTTTGGGAGAGCGCTTTCCAGCTTACAGCCAGTTGATTTGGGCTTTGTTGTATCGTAGGTTCGGCCAGTGATAGTGGGCCCGTCAGTGGAATTCCGTCAATTTCCCGGCTCAGTTCCGTTGGGATCGAAATGTTCAGGAAACGAGCTATCGTGGGCATAATGTCTACCACGGCGGGCTGAAAACGTTCGGCATAGGTATTGAGCGTTGGCGTGTTCGTGACCAGCCATGTCGTGCGCTGCCGGGGCGATTGCCCACCGTGGTTCTTGCCCGTCTGTTCGTCTCTGCCATGATCGGTGGTAATGAAAATCTGCCACTCTTCGCCGTGATTTTTTTGGCGGTCGCGTATAGCTTCCCATATACGGCCAATTTCGCCATCCATTCGCTTGACGGCATTCACAAACTGCGGGCTGTCACCGTAGCGGTGACCCATGTCGTCGGTATATTCGAGATAGACCCACGACAAATCGGGAGCCTGCGTTTGGAGGGACGCTACGGCATCTGAAACAACCTGATGATCAATACGGGCCATGAAATCCCGTTCCTGATCATGCGGAAATCTGACCGTATCGAGTTCGTACCCATCGGTA
The DNA here is from genome assembly GCF_011604685.1 of Spirosoma aureum. Taxonomy (NCBI): domain Bacteria; kingdom Pseudomonadati; phylum Bacteroidota; class Cytophagia; order Cytophagales; family Cytophagaceae; genus Spirosoma; species Spirosoma aureum. Next base: position 1,865,640 of record NZ_CP050063.1, read on the forward strand.
TGATAATCAAGTTTCAATTTTCCGGTTTGCGGCAGACCTTCACCAACGAGTTTGGTGCGGTTGTCGAGCCAACTAGAGAATACCGCGATTTTCTTGGCAGGATATTGCTCTTTGAACAGCCGAAAAATAGTGGGGTAGTGGTAATTGGGCGCTTTGATACTATTGTCCCAAACGTTGTGTTTATTGACCCAGGTGCCTGTCAGCAAGCTGTTATAGCCGACTGCCGAGATCGTTGGTGTCTGCGAATACGTGCCCTTTATGCCACCCACGTAAGCACGTTTGTAAGCACCCTGTTTGGCGATACTGTCCAGATTTGGGGTCGAATCCCGTTCAATGACATCCGCCGGAATACCATCGACGATAATGAATAAAGCCTTTTTGGGCTTATTCTGAGCAATCAGAAGCGATACCGGAAAAAGCAGACAGCTGATGAGCAGGCTATAGATTCGACACATAATTGAGGTAGGCAAGCGAATAAAAGATATGAGATGCTGAGTACTAAACGATAGGTGGTTGCAGGTTGATTTTTCTTGCAAGCTTAAAACAGAATTTTAAAGAATAAAACCTCCTAAAGCCGTCGGGCAACCTCTGTTATTGTTAATTTATGATTTGATAATGGCGTTCACAATCTCATAAAGAACCAGTATGAGTGAGCACTGGACATGGGTTTCGTTCAGAGCCGTGCCGTTATACCGTGAACTACGATTCGTCCTGACCATTGGCTGACCTCTATTAAAAGGTATGCTTGAGGTAACTTGACGTAGAAGTTGTAGAAAAAAGTATACTTTCCCGATATAAGTAGATTTCGTGGTACTGTTTTTGGTAGCCATGATGAGGAGCCAAGTTCATGAATAGCGAATGAAGTTTATTATTTTAGTAACAGTGGGGCTCATGGAGCTACTGAATAGTTGTCAGCACGCCAGTCAGACAACTGCATCGGAAACGAAAGATGATTCGTTGCCGTGGGTTCAGTATCGTGTTCATGATCTGGCAAATGACACTACATTGTTTGCGCAACCACAACAGGTTGGTGTTCTGACCGATTCTGATTTGCTGGAAACATCCGGTTTGGTAGCGAGCCGCCGAAATCCGGGGTATCTATGGGCCGAAGAAGACTCCGGTAATCCCAATGAAATTCAATTGCTGAACCAGAGCGGAAAGGTAGTCGCTCGTTTCATCGTCGATGGAGCAATCAATCGGGACTGGGAAGATATTGCGATTGGGGCTGGACCGGTAGCGGGCCAAACTTATCTATATCTGGCTGATATTGGCGATAATAAGCACCAATATTCCGAGAAAGTCATTTATCGCTTCCCCGAACCTACCGTTGTGGGGCAACGGCTTCCTTACGAAGGACACATTACAAATGCAGAAATCATTCGACTGCAACTACCCGATGGTTCTCAAAATGCCGAAGCGATTTTGGTTGATTCAGCCACGAAAGACCTGTTTATTTTGTCGAAAGGTGAACGATCGCTGGTCTATCGGGCCGCGTACCCGCAATCGCTGACTCAAACCACTACAATGTCTCGTGTGTTGGCCATGCCTTTTAAGGATGTAACGTCAGCGGCTCTCTCACCCGATGGTAGCGAAATCCTGATCCGCACCTATGAGAAGCTATTTTATTACAGACGCCGTTCGGTCGAGTCGATACTCGATGCGCTCAAACGTGTTCCACTACAATTACCATTAGCCACTGAATTACAGGGTGAAGCAGTCGGTTGGGCAAGCAATGGGGCGGGCTATTACACGACGACCGAGGAACTGGACGGAGAACCCCAGATCATTTATTATTACGCTCGGAAAAAATAACCAGCTCCAGGAGGTTATACCCCGAAAGCTACATTTCTCCCTCAACACCGAGCCCAAACAAAGCGAAGTCATAGCGTACAGGATCGCCTGGATCGAATTGACGGAGTGTATCAGTGAGTTCGAGCGCGGCTTTCCAATCGGTTTGTGGTCGGCTGAGCAGACCAAGTTTACGAGCTACCCGATTCACATGAACATCGATCGGAATCACCAGCTGATCCGGGCGAAGGCGCGTCCAGATACCAAAATCAACACCACGATCGTCATGCCGAACCATCCATCGCAAAAACATCAACAGTCGTTTGCACGACGAATTTCGAGCGGGTGTGGCAATGTGCTTACGCGTTCGCTCAGGAAAGAAATCCGTCAAACCACAGAAACGATCGTGGAAAACGATAAGATTGGACTCAACCGTTGATTGCGTAACGGGGGAGTTATTGGCGGATACGAGCGGCAGAAATGCATCTTCCAGCGAGTCATTCTGTTTATAATACTGGCGAAAAAAATGAAGGAAATAGAGCGCGTCCGTAGCGTTAAAGGTGCGGTGCTTGAAATTCAGAAACCGTTTCAGATCGCTCTCCTCATGATGCCGGATGAAGTCGTAGGGTGCTCCATCCATCAGGTCCACCAATTCGGCGGATTTTTTCAAAATGACAGGACGCTGCCCCCAGGCCAGCACCGCAGCCCAGAATCCCATGATTTCGATATCCTGTTTTCGGGAAAAGCGATGCGGAATACTGATCGGATCGCGTTCAATAAACGAAGGCCGATTGTAATAATCGGCCTTCTGGTTGAGTAAATCGGAAAGCTCGGTGTGTGTCAATGTGATTTCCCCCCGCTAACGACCCACGCCATTGCCCGGGATATACCCGAAAATACGGCCAATAGCGTCGACATAACAAACGTGAATACCGCAATGAACGGATAAGCCAGCGTAAACATGATGCTGAATGTTACATAGCCAGGTGAGGCTTTCATTTTCTTATCCCGTTCCCGATTGCGTCGGGCAATGCGCTCTTCTTTCGTTTCCATACTGACTTCACGGTTTGTATTCTGTCGTTCGCTGTAACTACAAACTATAAAACATACAAACCGTACAACTATGTTTAAGGGGCTATATAACTGACCTCAGCTCGGAAACGTCGGTCTTCGGGGGAAAGTTTCGCGAAGGCCTGTGTCGAGAGCTTTATCAGAATCTTGTCATTGACTCCCGTGTCGGGCAGGCGGCCAATCACCTTTACCCATAAACTCTGATTATTGAACTCGTTTCGTACCTGCACCAGCGTACCAATCGGCGCTTTGCGATGAAGGGCTAAATATTTGCCGGAGTCGTCACCTTCAATCATTTCAGCAACACCGCTGGTGGCAATCCGTCGGCCACGGGTCGGCATAGGCGCATCATTGCCGGGATGGGGTATTTCCACCTCAACCTCCTCGGTTTTTGCGGTGGCTGGGTTATCGGTTTTAGGCGAGCCAGCATTGTCGGGTTTCGGGGTTGGATTTTCTGTCTTCGCCGTTACCGTTTCATCGGGTTTTTTTGAGGTTGGCCGTTCTGATTTGGGCGAAGTTCGTGTAGGCGTATCGGGATGAGCCGGGTTGGGCGTCTTCACCGGTACAGAAGCAACGGGAGCCGATGGGGTACGGGCCTGATAGGCTTTCTCGCTCACAATCAATGCCTGGCCGATCAGCACGTTATTGCCGGGCAAGCTATTCCATTTGCGCAAATCAGATTGAGCAACGCCATATCGAACCGCCAGACTATATAAGGTCTGACCCGGCTCTACAACGTGGATACCTGCTTTTGCGGGATCACTGCTCTTACGGGCTTCCTTATTTTGTTGCTTTGCTGTTGCTTTGGTGGCGGCATCCGAATTATTTTTTGCTGCCCGCTCTTTGACTTTCTCTTCTTTGCGGATTGCCTTGTCGATTGTCTTTTCCTGTTTCCTGCTTAGCGAGCCTTCGGGTATCGGAATCCGGACGATCTGGGAATAACGAACGGCATCGCCCATGGTTGGGTTAGCCGCTTTGATGGCACTGACTGAACTGGAATACCGCCGGGCAATGGCGTAAAGTGTCTGACCCTGATTGACTCGGTGTAGGATAAATCGCTTACCGTCTTTTTTCTCAACACCCACTGAATCGGCCACGATGTGGGCGCTTGCAATACGGCTCATCAAAAGCAGCAGGGCAATGAGGACTGTATATTTTTTCATGGGTTAGTACTAACCAAAAACCGCTGGAGCGTTTAAAATAGAGTTGATTGTAAAATTAACGTAAAAATCGGCCCAAGTTTCATCAAGAACGGTTTGATAGCCAGTTTATGTCTGATTTATAGCTCTTTTTCGAATTCCTTTGCTGTGTTAAAAAACCTTAATTATGAACCGCCTAAACACATACGGGCGTTTGATGTTTAGTAGAAGGTAATCTTCTGATTCATGCTTTCGCCCGATTGGATCGTGTTTCCTACCTTTCGATCACAAAACGTTTAACTTCTAACCGAAAGTATTTCAGGTGTTTATCCAACATATTATTAATAATTGAAAAGCCAGAACTACATGCAAAATTATTCGATACTCTGGGCTGACGACGAGATTGATCTGCTCAAGCCACATATTCTTTTTCTGAAAAACAAAGGATATGAAGTGACACCCGTTAATAGTGGGGCAGATGCACTTGAAGAGGTAGAGCAGAGCAATTATGATGTTGTATTTTTAGATGAAATGATGCCCGGTATGACCGGCCTCGAAACGCTTTCGCAAATCAAACAGCTGCGGCCTAACCTGCCCGTTGTCATGATCACCAAGAGCGAAGAGGAGCATATCATGGAGGAAGCGATTGGTTCTAAAATTGCCGATTACCTAATTAAGCCGCTCAATCCCAACCAGATATTACTATCGGTCAAGAAAATCCTGGACAACAAACGTCTGGTGACCGAACGTACCAACATCGGCTATCAGCAGGATTTCCGGAATATATCGATGCAGTATAATGACCGCATGGATTTTGAGGAATGGGCCGACGTTTATAAAAAGCTGATTTACTGGGAGCTTGAGCTTGACCAGTCGCAGGATAGAAGCATGGGCGAGGTGATGAACATGCAGAAAAGTGAAGCGAATTCTACGTTCTGCAAGTTCGTGATCGACAATTATGAAGACTGGCTAAATGACCCAAAGGCCGAAAGTCCTGTTATGTCCCACCAGTTGATGCGTAAAAAAGTATTTCCATTACTGGATCAGGCCAGCAACGGAAACACCGGTCCCTTATTTTTTATCCTGATCGATAACCTGCGCTATGACCAGTGGAAGGTGATTGAGCCGCTGTTGAGCGACTATTTTACGGTCGAAGAAGAATCGTCATACTACTCCATTCTGCCAACCACCACCGGATTTGCGCGTAATGCTATTTTTTCGGGAATGATGCCCAGCGAAATGGAGCGTAAACATCCTGATCTGTGGGTTAACGACGATAGCGAAGATGAGGGTTTGAATAACCATGAAGACGAATTTTTGCGTCGGCAGCTTGAGCAAAGCCGTCTGAATGTAAAAATGTCGTACCATAAAATCCTGAATGTCAATCAGGGAAAATCGCTGGTCGATAACTTCAATAACTTGTTGCAGAATCAGTTGAACGTAGTTGTCTACAACTTCGTCGATATGCTCTCGCACGCCCGCACCGACATGGCGATGATTAAGGAACTGGCTCCTGATGAGTCGGCTTATCGGTCGATAACGCGGTCGTGGTTTCTGCATTCTCCCCTGCTGGAGTTCATCCAGAAAATTGCAGCTAAAGGCGGACGCCTTATCATCACGACCGACCATGGCATGATTCGGGTTCAGAAACCCGCTAAAATTGTTGGCTATCGCGAAACGAACACGAACCTGCGCTACAAACAGGGTAAGAACCTTGGCTTCGATGACAACCACCTCTTTGTGGGTCGTAAGCCTGAGCGGTTATTTCTACCCAAGCCACACGTTTCGACCGCCTATGTTTTCACGCTGGAGGACTATTTCTTTGCGTATCCGAACAACTACAACTATTACGTCAATCACTATCGGAACACCTTCCAGCATGGGGGTGTATCGCTCGAAGAGATGATTATTCCGTTTGCCTATCTGACAGCCAAGCGGTAAAACAATACGTTGACAAAAAAAGCCATCCGACCCACTGGATGGCTTTTTTTGTTTATTACCATTGCCGACGTAAACCAACCCTTAGCCCCATGCTCTTTGCCAGCAACTGTCCCTGATCTGCCGCAAGGGCTACTGAAAGCACGCTATTGTGCAATGCAGGTAAGGGAATATTGGCGGTTAACATCCCCGAAAATTGGTTCTCAGCCGACCGAAAAGGAGTTGAATAGGTGCCAAAATTCTGGCTGTAGGAAAACCGCCCGGTCATGCTAATTTGGTTTTTTATAGAGGCTTCGAATGCTGCGTAATAGGCAATAACCCGATTACTGGGAAAGTAAAATTCACCCGGCTCCGATGCAGATGACAGCATGGAACGCGGTATCAGAAAGGGTGTGCCAATGGTTTGCCCAAAATAAGACCAGCCTTCCACATACTGGGAATGGTTGTAATAGTTGTCGGCTCCTTTATAGGCTTGCCCAGGGGCCGAAAAATAAGGCCCCGATTGATCGCTGGTCAGTAATACTTCGCCCAATAAGCGATGCCATGTCCAGAAACGATTGCCAGCCGATTTTGCCTGTCGGTTGAGCCATCGCAAACCGTATAAACCGTCGGGAGCATTGCGCCAACTTAGACCACTGGCATCTTCGTAGGGATGTTGGTGGTAAATAAACCACGATGAGGCTGGTAAGATCAGGCTCAGTCCAATGTCAATACTGCCCAGATGGTTGCCAATTCGATTGGCCGCGTCGAAACTTGTATAGCGAATATTACCTAAATCTTTGGGAATAATTCCCAGTACGACACTCTTTAGGTAATCCCCGAAATTGGTCGTTAGATGACCATCAACGGCAAAGGGAGAGTTTTTAAGGTAATCGGCATAGCCTCCCCATTGTACTTCGTGATTCAGACCTACGATTAGGTGGAGTCGGGATGAAGGGCGCCCCAATTTCAGGAAAATTGCTTTCTGATGCAGGTTTACGCCCCGTATGTAGGGAGCGTTGAACCAACCATGCGTAAAGCTTCCCTTAACGGCCACCACGTTTCCCAGAAAAGGCAACGGAAAAAAATCAGGAAGAACGAACTGAATCTGTGGTATTGGCAAGGCATTGCCGGACACCGAATACGAACCGGATGAAAGAACTGTATCAACCAGGCCAATAATCTGCTGACGTCGTCCGCCCCAGAGCTCAAACCGGCCAAGCCGGACTTTTAGATAAGCTTCCGGCAGCAAAACCTGCCGGGAATTGGGTGATAAGGCACTCTGCGACAGATTCCCGACGGTTTTGACGCCGAATCCCCAATCAACGAAGGGCTTACGGAGCGAATCGGTCTGTTTATAGTTGCGACAGATACCCAGTTGCAGGCTAATGGCTGGTGTGTTAGGAGGTACTACACCCCACTGGTTTGTGCGTAGCCAAAAGGGTATTTGTGACGCATTGGCCCCATACATGCTTAAGTCGGCAGAACCAGTTAGCGAAGACCGCTGAGCCCGTAGCGTATGCGAAGTCAGTAAGCCAACGAGCAGTAGCGCCCAACCATAAAAACCATGCATAATCACGAAAACTACAGTACTTTATGTCAATCTGCAACAGAAGTGATTATTCATCTTGCCAATTTCATAATAGCTTAATAATGAGCAGTATTAAGTAATATTCAGGTAATATGACAGCCTTAGCTTTGTGTAATTATCTCTTGCTTATTTCTCCCCTCATGAACGTAAAGCTACCCCCTCTTTCCCGCGCAGTCTGTGGAGTATTTATTAGTGGTTTAGTATTGGCAGGCTGCCAGGATGAACTTAACCAGATCGATGGCTTCACCTATCCGGCATTTGTAGAAGCCAGTAACCCCAAAACGCTATCGACAGCGCCCAACGGGACAACGATTTACAATGGTGGATATGGTTCGTCGATTGCTCCATCCCTCAACGATCCATCTGTGTTTTATCTGCTCACCGATCGAGGGCCTAATGCTGCGGGTGTTCAGGCCAATTCCATTATTTTCGGTAAAGCCGACTTTACACCTCAGATTGGTAAATTCCGGATTGTGGGCGATCAGATTGTGTTGGAAGAAACGATTTTGCTGAAAAATGCCAGCGGTCAGCTTCTGACGGGATTGCCGAATCCGGTTGGACAGGGTAATACGGGCGAAATTGCCATCGACCTGAATGGGAAAACCATTTCGCCTGATCCAGATGGTATCGACTCCGAAGGATTGGTCCTGATGCCGGATGGTTCATTCTGGATAAGCGATGAATATGGGCCTCACCTGGTACACGTTGATCCAACAGGAAAGACCATTGAGCGTGTCAATCCCTTTGGGACTGGAACCGGTGGGCGGATCATGCCGAAAGTGTTTGCCCGTCGCCGGCCGAATCGCGGTATGGAAGGGTTAACGATTACGCCTGACGGAAAAACGCTGGTTGGCTTAATGCAGTCACCCCTATACAATCCATCATCGGCGGCTGTCGCGAACTCAACTGTTCTTCGGATACTTACATTCGAAATTGCCACGGGTGCTACCAAACAATACGTTTATTTGATGGAAGATCCCAGTCTAACTGGCTGTAGTGAAATTGCTGCCATAACCAATACAACTTTCCTGGCGCTGGAACGTGATGGTGATTACGGTGGTAATCCAGCCAAACCGGCCAAATTTAAACGGGTTTATAAATTCGATCTGGCCGGAGCTACCGACATTTCCGATTCGTTCAATGGCGATGGGGGCAAATTGTATAACGGTATGACGGTTGACCAACTGAAAGATAAAGCGGGCCTGACAGCGGCTGGCATCGTACCTGTTTCGAAAACGCTCGTATTTGATCTGATCACCGACATTTCGCCGGTGTATCCACACGACAAAGCAGAAGGAATAGCGTTGATTGGTCGTAATCGACTGGCTATTTCCAACGATGATGATTTTGGCGTATTGGATGACGGTAAAAATGGCTTTACCACCAAACTGTTGCCCGCTACCGGTCAGGTCGATAAAAACCGGATTTACTTCGTGACGTTGAAATCCGCATTACGATAAACTACTGTAATCAGGAAGCCCCGAAGCTAAATGTATAGCTTCGGGGCTTCTTCGTTATTTTCAGGAGCCTTTACGGCTATAAATTCTTCTGCCAGCGTTCTCTGAGCGCGAGTTGTTGCGGAGTCGCCTGAGGGTTTGGCTCGAACACATAACGGTTTACTTCGGGAATCTCCTGCATGGTGGCTTTGATAGTTACGGGTTGCCCATTACGCCGAACGGTCAGCTCATAGGGATCGCCCGCTTTGAGTCCGCGAATCTGTTCCCGGATTGTCGGGAGCGTTGATTGATCGATCGTTTGCTGATTGAACGCGATCCATTCGTCATTTTCCTGTATACCAGCCTGACGTAGTGGCTCACTCACCTGTTTCAACCGAAGGGTATCATTCACCGGAATCGGTCTCATGCCCAGTGAGGGCAGCTTTTTACCGGTAGCAAAAACGGGCTTATACAAAATTCCGACTTTACCGAAGTATTCCTGAAGGGGCAAATGTTCGGCATTCTTGACATATCGATTGAAGAAATCGGTGATTTCCGGATAGGTTTTCTGCGCGAAAATGTCGAAGAATTCCTTGTCGGGAAATGGGCGATTTGGACCGTAGGTAGTTGTTAGCTCATTGATTACTTCCCGAAGGCCGCGCTGCCCACCCGACAACTCAAGGAGCCGGATATCGAGCAGACCGGCCACCAGAGCACCCCGGTTGTAGATGTTGCCATATTGTTTCTGACCTTCGGGTGTATAGCACGTCAGTGCGAGTTTTAACAAGCTGTAGGTCGTGTCCAACTGCTGATCGATCTTTACTTTCTGACTCAGTTCGTCGCAGTAAGCAGGCAGATCTGTCAGCCCACCCCGTAGCCGCATGGCCCCATTGGCCCATTCCGTTACCCCTTCGTACAACCAAAGATGGGCGGAGGGGGTAGGGGTAACAAAATTGAACTGCTGGATCAGTTCGCTATGAATATTTAATGGCGTAACAACGTGAAAAAATTCATGGGCCGCAATGGACGTAACCGTTTCGGCCAGGCGCGGAGAAAAGGGAGTTTCCTTGAAAATGTATTCCGAACTATAGGAATGTTCCCAGGCTCCCCAGCTCTCATCCTCAAAATGGTATAAAAAGGTATAGCGTTTTACGGGCAACGTTTTCAAAAACTTTCCAGCTGCCTGAAGCATCGACTGCATGCTGTTGAGCAATTGCTCGGACGTGACCTGATCGGTTTTCGAGTAGGTGTACATCTCAACGGCCGCTCCGCCCACCGTAGTTTCGGCGCGGGTCAGTCGGCCCAGCAGAATAGGCGAATCGACAATGCGGTCGTAGCTATCGGCCAGAAAATACCCTTCCTTGTTCTTTTCAAGTGCCGTTCCTACGGTCCACTCCATTGGGTAATTGATTTTTACGGCCAGCGGAGTTGCCTGCATGCCCTGCGGAAAACCAAACACGCCCTGCCCATTTATAAGGGCATGATCCTGCTCGATCGAGGTGCCGCACATTCGGTAAATGACATCTTTCTTGACGGGGGTATCCCAGGTTTCGGCAATTTGATAGCGAATCTGGCGTACCTGAGTAGGTTGCTCAATTTTCCATTGATTGGTCGAAACCTGCTCGGTTTTCAACTCCTTGCCTTTTTTATCGAATGCCTGAAACGAACGGACAAAACGGCCAATATCCATGACCTGATAGGTGCCTGGTGCTGTCGATGCAAATTGATAAACAGCGTTTTCTGGCTTTAATCCCTCTACATGAAGAGTAACTTTAAACTGATCATCGGCCCGGTTGTTCAGGTCAACCTCGTAGACCAGAGGGGCTGGTCCGGCTGCCCACACAGGCGTTGTCAATGAGGAGCAAGCCAGCAACAGTGCGCTCCAAACAAAATTGTTCATAGTACGTGAAAGAAAGCTATATCGAGTACTCAAAAAAATACGTAAAAAGTAAACATACGCAATCTTGCTGGCTTCGTACCTTAAAACTAGGATGAGAGGAGAATAGGCTGGATTTATGGATACCTCCCTGTTACTCAGTATGGGCGTAGCTAGGGAAAAAATTAAAAGAACAACCACTTTCGCCGGTACAGCTTCGGCAAGTCGGTCTCAAACCAGGTATACGGGTCCTGATAGAAGCGAAGAAAGTCTGGTACACTGGCCTGTCCCGGATAAGGCGCATAGTAATGGGTTTGGCTACGAGCATCGTTTCGCCAGACCAGCACATACGTTAATCGAATCTTTTCTGCTTTTAGAGCTTTCAACAGGGTGTTGCTCCACCAGGTTGTATCGGGAATTGACTCAAGGCCTGTTTCCGTAAAAGCGGCCAGCTTTCCGGCTTTCCTGGCATAATCTGACACAATTTTTAGTTTTTGACTACCGGCGTTGATGTTATAGCGGCCATTTCGGCCAAAGTCGGCGTAATTATCCATACCTACCAGATCGACCCACTCGTCGCCCGGATACCGCTCCAGGTAGTCGGCTTCCGTTTTGAACAGGCAATCGGGCGAAAAGGCATAGAGAAAATTATGAACCTGAAGACTATCGCGCAGATAGGAGACCGTAAAGCGCCAGAGTGACACAAAATCCTCTTTCCTGCAATGCGGTTTGCCCCACCAGAACCAACCACCATCGAACTCGTGGTAGGGCCTGAAAATCATTGGCGCGAGCTTACCATCGTTCCCTTTCACCGAATTGGCCAGACTACCAATGGTTTTTAAAATTTCCTTGTACTGCTCATGGTGCGATCCCCCCGGAATCAGTAAAGCCACAGCGGGTGCCGAAACCGTATCGACCCAATAGAACCCACCTTTAGAAGCCGGATTGGTAAAATGCCAGGCAACAGTTGTCACTCCTCCACGATTATAAGTGTCCACAATCTGCTTACGGAGCGTTTCTTTGGCTTTTTCTATAGCTGCGGGTGGTCTACCCGATAGTCCGCTGAAGTCGACGCCGATTACGGCAGGATGTGAACCCGTTACTGATTTAACGTCTGAGCGGTTCGGATCGCCAGACCAGCCATAACCATATTCTGTCGCATGCTGATGTCCGAAAAGAATATGCTTTTTGGCGAGTTTTCGCAGATTTTGATAAAGGGAAGCTGTTTCTTTTGTTGCCTTTAGGTCAAGCGGTTTGTTGGGGTATGTTTGGGCGTTTATGGTACTCGGGAACAGGATCAATAAACTAATCAGTAAGCTCACCCAAGCCGACTGTATACGTTCTTTTTCCATGGATCTTCGGTTAACGAAAATTCAAATCACTACCATTTGGAGCCATTTTCAATGATTATCTGAATAAATGGATCATAAACTAGTAGAATCCCTAAGCTGTTGAGACAAAATAAAGAACGGATCAAGCTCCAGTCTTTCTCAAAAACAAAAAGCCTCTTCTGCTAAAAGAGGCTCATCCAAGTCAATAAAAAAATAATTACCCACCCAGTTCCACGACCTGACCGTCCTGACAACGCAGCACGCGGGCCGGATACTTATTGAGCAGTTCGTAATTGTGGGTAGCCATGAGCACCGCTGTTCCGGCGTTGTTGATGGCTTGAAAAACCTTCATAATCTGATCCGAAACTGCTGGGTCGAGGTTGCCGGTAGGTTCATCGGCGATTAGAACGAGGGGTTCGTTCAGCATGGCACGGGCGACAACAACCCGTTGCTGCTCGCCCCCCGAAAGCTGGTGGGGCATTTTTTTCTGAGCGGTTCCGAGGCCAACCTGCATCAACACATCGGCGATGCGGTTATTCATATCGGCTTTGTTCGACCAGCCGGTTGCTTTCAACACAAACCGTAGATTTTCTTCAACCGTGCGATCAGGAAACAGCTGAAAGTCCTGAAAGACAATACCAATTTTACGGCGTAGAAAAGGAACATCGCGGGGTTTAAGCTTTTCGAGCGAGTAGCCCGCTACGAAACCCTTTCCATTCTGAAGCCATAAATCGGCGTATAGTGTTTTTAGTAAGGATGTTTTCCCGCTGCCCGTTCGGCCGATCAGATAAGCGAAATCGCCTTTATTTATCTGAAACGATACATCGCCCAAAATCAGTTTGCTGCCCTGGTAGATGTCCGCGTGGTCTAGACTAAGAACGGGTTCTGTAGAAAACATAGATTTGGTTATCAGTTATCAGTCGCTACTCGTAGCTGATCTGTTTAAATCAGTAACGAGTAGCGGCTGATAACTATTTTTTTACTTTTTAACCGGTAAGTTAGCCTTTTCGTGGTCAGCCAGGAATTTAGCCAGACCGCTGTCGGTCAGTGGGTGATTGAGCAGTGATTTAATAACGCTCAATGGAGCTGTCATAACATCTGCTCCGATTTCAGCACACTGAATAACGTGCATCGGGTGACGTACTGAAGCGGCCAGCACTTCGGTAGTGAAACCGTAATTTGTGAAAATAGTTACGATTTGCTCGATCAGGGCCATACCGTCGGTCGAGATATCGTCTAACCGGCCTACGAACGGCGACACGAACGACGCGCCTGCTTTAGCAGCCACCAGTGCCTGACCTGCTGAGAAAATCAGCGTACAGTTGGTACGAATGCCTTTTTCTGAGAAATATTTGATCGCTTTTACACCATCGGCGGTCATTGGAACCTTTACCACGATATTCTCGTCGATTTCGGCCAGTTCATCGCCTTCTTTAATCATCTCATCGTATTTGACCGAGATAACTTCAGCGCTTACATCGCCCTCTACAATTTCGCAGATTTGTTTGTAATGGCGCATCACGTTGTCTTTGCCGGTGATACCTTCTTTGGCCATCAACGATGGGTTGGTCGTGACGCCGTCGAGAACGCCCATGTCCTGAGCCTCGCGAATGTCGGCCAGATTGGCCGTGTCAATGAAAAATTTCATAGTTAAACAGAATTAAGTAGGTCGGTAAGCTGGTAAGCCCGGAAGCTAAAAGGAACGGATACATAAAATATACGCGGCCTTATTAACTTACTGACTTACTGACTAGGTTCGTACCATTTTGAATTTTGCAGGCGTGAAGGTACGTATCTTTACCCGTTCTGGCTTTATATTGTTTGGTAATCAGGTGCGTAAAATCATCAAGTGCGTCTTCTCGTACCAGATTAATGGTACAGCCGCCAAAACCCCCGCCCATCATTCGGGCACCCAGTACACCGGGATGTTCGCGGGCAATGTCGACCAGGGCATCCAGTTCGGGGCAACTCACTTCATACCACTGGCTGAGCCCCTCGTGTGACCCATACATCAACTGGCCAAATGTTTTGATATCACCCGCTTCTAAAGCAGTTACCCCGTCGAGCAGCCGTTGGTTCTCCTGCACTACGTAAGCGCACCGGCGATAGATTAACGGTTGGGCATTTTTTAGATGCGTGTCAAGCATGGTCATCGTCACATCACGCAGGCTGTTGATTTCGGGATAAAACGTTTTCAGAAACCGAACACCCGCTTCGCATTCAGCCCGGCGCGTGTTGTATTCGGAAGTAACTAAAGAGTGTTTCACCCGGGAATCGCACAGAACGATACTGATTCCGTCCATTTGCAGGGGGGCATAGGTGTATTCCAGCGAACGGCAGTCCAGTTTAATAACATGATTGGCCTTTCCCATCATGCTGGCAAACATATCCATAATACCGACCTTGGCACCAACGAAATCGTTCTCGGCTCGTTGCGATAGTTTCAGGAGCGTTATCCGATCCAGGCCCAGATCGAAGAGCTCATTAAGGGCAAAACCGACGCCATTTTCCAGTGCTGCCGACGATGATAGACCTGACCCCATAGGAATCGTTCCGCCAAAAACACAGTTGAAGCCCCGGATAGGCTGACCTAATAACCGGAACTGGGCAACTACGCCCACAAGATAGTCAGCCCAGGTATGCGTTGAGGTAAGCTCATTTAGTGTGCCGCGATAGGTTTTATTCAGATCGTAAGCAACAAAATGGAGTTCGTCGTCGTCGCGTGGACCAACAGCCAGATAGATCGCTTTGTCAATGGCGGCAGGCAGTACGAACCCTTCGTTATAATCTGTATGTTCACCGATAAGATTAACGCGGCCAGGAGAGCAGATCAGGATCGGATCGGAATGGAACGCGTCCTGAAACGACGCGGTAAGTTGGCTAAGCAGGTCCATGTTGGGTTTAAGGAATTTAGCGGTCTGATACAGCTAACCCGCATAACCCGCTAAACAAATTAATTGCTCCCGCGAAACTAATACACAGCAGGACGGAAACAAAAAATGGCAAACCAATGTCTCACCGCTACGACCACCTACCCTTGCTTCGGTCAAGACCTGGGGGATTCAGCAGGAGCTGGTAGCACCGATTTGCCGATGCAAAGTTAAGCAATTGTTAGTCAAACGACCAAATTTCGACAGTACCTTTGCGCCAAAATACATTCGTGATGAAGAGTTCTTTTTATAGTTTTTTTTGTACGCTGTTCATTATCAGTGCCTGTACCTCGGCAGATAAAACGATTGAACAGGGAAGAGATTATTTAAAACAGGGTAAGTTTCGGGAAGCAGTACAGGTATTGAATCAGGCTGTGGAAGCCGATGCTGGTAATGCCGAAGCGTTTAACTCGCGCGGTGTCGCTTATTTTGAGCTTAAAGAATACGCCAATGCAACGATGGACTATGATCAGGCCATAAAGCTGGATCCGAACTTTTATCGCCCTTATTACAATCGGGGCTTGTTGAAGGTTGCTCAGAACGATCTGCCGGGAGCGTTGAAAGATTATTCTGACGCCATCCGGCTGGCTCCTGATACGAGTCGCGGCATCAGTGCAGAAATTTTTCTGAATCGGGGTCAGTTATTTGCAGCACAGGGGCAGATTCAACCCGCCCTGACCGATTTTTCACAGGCTATTTCATTAGATCCGAAGAATGCGCTGGCTTTATATAATCGGGGCAATCTGCGCTTCCAGCAAAAAGACCTTGCTGGCGCTACGATCGATTTTCAGCAGGCTGTACAGGCCGACCCAAAATTTGGTAAAGCCTTTTATGGATTAGGTATAGCCCAGATCCTGCAAAACGAGCGCGAAGGTGGTTGTTTGAGTCTGAAACAGGCACAAAATTTGGGTTATGCTGATGCGGCTAATGCCGTGGCCGAATATTGTCGCTAATTAATCAATAAGGTAATCTGAGATTGAGGAATGAAGTGCCAGCCAAAGCGTTAGTTTATCGATCACCAGAATTGCCTGTTTATCCGAATTTCCAACTCACTGTATGCGTAAGATTCTTGCTATCATTTTTGGGCTGCTTTTTGTTTTGTTTGCAGCCTTCCAGTATAACGATCCTGACCCGGAGGTCTGGATACCGATCTATGGATTGGCCGCTGCGGCTTGTTTTATGGCCTATGCGGGTGTAGCTCGCTGGTGGTTTCTGGTCATAATGGCTCTGTTTTACGTAATCGCAGCTATTTATCAGTGGCCTCCCGTGTTTGAGGGATTCCTGTTCAGCGAAGTCGGTATGCGGAGTATGAACATAGAAATGGCGCGCGAAGCGGGTGGACTGGCTATCTGTGCGGCAGTTATGTTATTGCTGGCATTCTTATCGCGTCAAGCTACTCCACGACCATGAAACTTATCGAGTGTCCGCGCGATGCAATGCAGGGGCTTGCCCATTTCGTGCCTACGGATCTGAAAATCCGTTATCTTAATGCGCTGCTGCAAGTGGGCTTCCACACGCTCGATTTTGGCAGCTTTGTGTCACCGAAGGCTATTCCACAGATGCGTGATACGGCCGACGTACTGGCGGGGCTGAATCTGGCCAATACCCAGACTAAATTGCTGGCTATTGTCGCCAATGTTCGGGGAGCCGAGCAAGCGACGAATTTTGCTGAAATTAAGTTTCTAGGTTTTCCGCTTTCAGTGTCCGAAACGTTTCAGCAACGAAACACCAACAAGTCGGTAGCACAGGCATTTGTGGAGGTCGGGGAGATGCAAAAACTATGTGTACAGACCCAGAAAGAACTGGTTGTTTACCTGTCTATGGGGTTTGGTAATCCTTATGGCGATCCGTATAGCACCGAACTCGTTACTGATTTTAGCGGCCGACTGGTCGATATGGGTGTTCAGATCATTGCTCCTTCCGACACGGTTGGCTCATCGACGCCGGAAGCGATTGAAAGGCTGTTCAGCCAGTTGCTGGCTAGCTTCCCCGACGTTGAATTTGGGGCACATCTTCATGCTGTGCCGGGGGAGGCTCCTGCCAAAGTGAAGGCCGCACTTCGGGCGGGTGTTCAGCGTATCGATGGTGCCCTACGTGGTTTTGGCGGTTGCCCGATGGCGGCCGACGAACTTACGGGAAACCTGCCAACCGAAGACATTATTGAGGCACTCACGAATGAGGGCGTTTCGCTTAATCTTAACCAGGACGCATTCCAGAAAGCACTGACATTGTCAGCAGCGATATTTATTTAAACGTATCACGGATAGAAACCAACTCAATCGTAGTAGCTACCATTGTCATGCAACACGGGGAAGTCACTACATAAACATAACCTGTATCTCTTCTTTTACGGCCTTGAGTGCTTCGGCAGTTGGTAGTCGGTCTTTCTGAATAATACGCTCAAAAATACGCTTGGAGAGTTCAAGCGCAGGCGCATCGGGTCGAGTGTCGCCGGATGCCTGATTAATAAGTGTCATTACGTCGTTCATAGCGGCCTGAATCTTATCCCAAACCGCCTGACTCATGTATACCTGCTGGGATAAGTTATGGTTATATTCATCCCGGATTTCCTGTAAAAGTCGTTGCTGAAACTCCAGCGTTGTGGTGGCAGTTCCACCTAACCGCAATAAGAGATTGTTAGGGCTGATTCGCTCTAAAAAGAGCACCATTCGTTCATAAGCCTGCAACCGGACAGGGACAACCGTTTCGGTGTAGCGGGTCTTAACCTCGAAGCGATGACGGTCAGCCTCCCGTTCCAGCAATAGCTTAACGGTCACATACATGCCATAGAGAACCAATCCGGCGGGTACAATCAATTTTAAAAAATCACTCAGCAACTCCATAAAAGGAAAAACGTTGTTTAGTTAAAAATGGGTAATTTTGAAAAAAGGCTTTCGGTTTATGGTCGTTGGCTGGCTGACTCGCCAACACATTCTGAGTCGGCAAACCAATTACCAAAAGACACAAACTGTTGGCCACACACTAACTATGCTGGTACTTGATAATCCTGTCCGGGTTCGGCCTGAAGCGCGGCAGCAGTTAATGGACACGTTACAGGCCAATAAAATTCCTGACGAATACGGTTTGCGAATTGGTATCCGGGGAGGTGGCTGTGGAGCATCCTGGTTACTGGGTTTCGATGTGCCTGGCTCTTCCGACGAAGTGTATAACGTTGAAGGTGTTCGCATCATTATTGATCGCAGGCATTTGTTGTACGTACTGGGTGCCGAAATTGGGTACGAACCAGGCGGTTTTACCGTAGAAAAAGAACAGACTTCCGTGGGTAGTTCTCAGTAGGCAGATTCTCAGTTAATAGTGGACTATTTTCTGTAGGCGAAAAAAATCATTCCTATTTTCAATAAGTAGCTGACTGAGCACTATTAATTGAAGACTGCCGACTAAAATTGGCATGATTTTAGGTCAGTTTTGACCAAACTCTCCCTCTGGGTTCGTGAAGCGAATTGAACAACATATTTTTTTAGTATTAGCTATACTGGCTGTTAGCCTATCGGTATTGTGTTATTGGATTCTGGAGCAAAATGCCCCGGGAGCGACCGATGAGCAATACATGACTGCCGTACAGCAGCGGGTGAAGGAGGAGATGCGGGTCAGTACCGACGAACTGGACCAGGTGGCCGAAAAAGTCCGGCAAACGCCAAACGCTACGTTTGCCAGTATGAGCCAGCCAACCCAGTATCCTTATTTTATTTTTCGTCGCAAATCCGGCCAGCGTAGCGAGCCTAAATTGTTGTTCTGGTCTGATTACCGATTTATTCCCGATTATTCCCGAATTGCTTCCGTAACATTTCCAACGTTAATTAATTTCGACGAGGGCACCTACATTGTGAGTCGTCGACGGGTTCGAAGTGGGGCTGATTCACTGGATGTTTTTTCGCTGGTCAACATTTTTCGCCAGTATCGAAACAATAATACGTATTTAGAGTCAGGCTATAATCCCGCTTTGTTTGCCATTGATCCAGAAGCGATTACCAACGATCGTACGAATGTTTATCATGCAATCTACGACAACACACCGGTGTATTTGTTTTCGGTGGTTCCTCCCAAAGTTGATGTGTACCGGAATCATTCAACACCCGTCAATACCGTAATTCTGGCCACATTAGGCGTTGTCTTTCTGGGTTTGTACGTGCTGCAGGCGCTGGCTCGCTTCAAGCGCAGTCGGCGTTATGAACTGGGCTTTGCCTGGCTGGCCCTCTATCTGGTCGTTTTGCGAGCGGTGATGCTCTACTTTGGCGTCCCGTTTTTATTTTTTGAATCCGATCTGTTTAACGCCAAATTTTATGCTTCATCCATACTGGTGCCGTCACTGGGCGACTTGTTGCTGAATGCGGTCGTGATTCTTATTCTGTCTTATTACTGGGTCGGCCATTATTATCACTCCTGGAGTTATGCTAAGCTGATCCATTTGCCTTCCGGCACAAAGAAAATTATATCGATTGCGTGCGTCGTATTGAGTTATCTGGCATTCTCCAGTTGTTATGATGAATTGAATAACATTTATGAGAAGTCACAGTTCACGCTGGATATTACCCTTAATATTCGATTTTCGCTGTTGAAAATCGTTTGTTTAATCGTGTTCGTCACGATCTCATCGATTTATTTTTTACTGAACCATATCCTGGCCAGTATTTTTCTTCGGTTTAATCGACCCGTAATCAGCGGGATACTTTGGTTATCGGTCGGTACATTACTGTCGGCTGCTCTTTTCTATTGTATTGGCTGGTCGCTGGAACCGATATTGTTGTTGAACGGGCTCTATTTCCTGTTGATTTATGTAGGGCGCTTTTCCCGGTCGCTTTATACGTTCCGTTACAGGACCTCGATCTACCTGTTTCTGGCTGCTTTTGTGTGCGCCGTTACAACGGCCTATGTGGTTTATAAGCAGGAAATAAAGAAACAACTGGTTCACGAGCGTGAGTTTGCTTCGCAGTTATTGGCCGAAAATGACGAATTCGGTGAGTTTCTGATGAGTAAAGCGCAGGAGTCGATTACGACCGATGTGGATATTGCCCGCTCATTACGGAAAGATACGCTTCTGGTGAGAGAACGTATTCAGCAACGGATAAAAAGTGTTCATCTAGATAAGTACTTCGACAAATACGACATTGATGTATCGTCGTTTCGGGCCGATGGTCAGCCGCTCGATATCAGCCCCGATGCCAGTGAATTATCGACATTGACCGCCCGATACCGCCGACCGATGTATAAAACACAATACCCTGGGGTGTATTTCGTCAATGAAGTCGGTAATCAGTTTATCAAGCAGTATGTCTGCTTTATTCCTATCCGGTTGGCAAATGCAGGAACGGTAACAGTTTCTGATACAATCGGCTATGTTGTACTGGATCTGAAACTGCGTAATGAGAGGCCCAAAAGCGTTTATCCGGCACTGCTGGTCGATACTAAATTCATGCAGAGCCCAGATACACAGGAATACAGCTATGCTATTTTTAAGGGTCAGCCTAACAACGATACGACCTACCATCGAATCCTGTACGGAGACGGTAGTTATAATTATGATCGTAAGATGCCACCTGCGCTGCTGGCCGATTCGACGCTGTATAGTACAGGATTAATTGCCAATGGGTATCAACATGTTGGCCAGCGTGGGCAGGATGGCCGCATCGTGGTTGTGTCGTCGGCGGAGTACCCCTTTCAGAATATTTTCTCCAATTTTTCATTTTTATACCTGCTGCTTGTCCTGACGGTACTTATCGTCGTTATTATCTACGCGATTCATTACGGATTTTCGCAGTTCAGCATTAACTATTCAACGAGGATTCAGATTCTGTTGAACGTCGCCTTTTTCCTGCCATTGCTTCTGGTGATCGTCATTATTCTGAGTGTGATAAGTTCAAACTACATTACAAACCAGGAGAATACATACATCAGCAATACGCGGAATATTGCCTCTAATTTCGTGACGTACCTCGATGAATACCTTCAGGGAAGGCGTAGTAAAGCGTCAATGGAGGAGGAGTTGCATAAAATTGCCCGTGATGCCGATATCGACATTAACCTGTTCGATACAGAAGGGCGACTAAGTACATCCACGCGTCCACTGATGTATGAGAGCGGACACCTTTCCAAGCGCATCAATCCGGAGGCTTACATCCATGTTATTGAAGAAAAAGAAAATCAGAAGCTACTCAACGAATCGCTGGGCAGTAAACAATACCGAACGGCCTATGCTGGTATCAAGTCCTACGATGGCCGATTACTGGGTGTGTTAAGTATTCCTTATTTCTATGCTCGTCCTGAACTCGACCGCCAGATTATTGAAGTGATCTCTTCGGCCCTGAGCATCTTTACGGGTTTATTTCTGTTCTTCCTGATCCTCTCTTATTTCGCATCGAATGTGCTGACCAAACCCCTGAAGTTGCTGACGCAAAAGATTCGGAAAACGAATCTTGATAAGCCGAATGAACCGCTTCCATGGCGTTCTGACGATGAAATTGGGTTACTGATACGCGAGTATAACCGAATGCTGGTAAAGCTGGAGGAGAGTAAACAGGCGCTGGCACAGAACGAAAAACAATCGGCCTGGCGTGAAATGGCAAAGCAGGTGGCGCACGAAATCAAGAACCCGCTCACACCAATGAAACTGACACTGCAACACTTGCAGCGAACGTTCCCGAATGTGAACGGAGCCGACGGTTCTCCGGCTGGCCCGAATGATCCGGCCATGCGCCGGGTGATTCAGCGAACCTTTGATTCGTTACTCGATCAGATTGACAATCTCAGTGATATTGCTACGTCATTCTCCGACTTTGCCAAGATGCCACTGCCTAAAAATGAGGTATTTGAAGTCACCGGCGTTATCAATAAAGCCGCGGATCTCTATGCCGATGATGAACGAATCAGTTTATTACGGCAGATTGCGCCCGGCCCGGTCATGGTTGTTGGTGATCGTCAGCTGATTGGCCGTATCCTGACAAACCTGATCATTAACGGAATTCAGTCGGTTCCTGCCGACCGAAAACCCGTGCTTAGTCTGCGTCTCTATACCAATGACGATGATGTTCAGATTGAAGTGCATGACAATGGAGCAGGTATTCCGGAGGCTATTCGCAAGAAAGTTTTTCTGCCGAATTTTAGTACCAAGCGGGGCGGCTCGGGTTTAGGGCTGGCTATTGCCAAGCGTGGCGTCGAACATGCGGGCGGCTCGATCTGGTTCGAAACAACGGAAGGTGTTGGCACGTCGTTCTTTCTGTCGTTGCCACTGGATAGCAAACCCGCTACTGAACCGGCAAACCAGTCGGTGCTTAAGTAATAGCGATTTGGATTATTGGGTAGACCTTAAAACAAGGCAGCCGATCGGGAATCCCAATCGGCTGCAACTCGTAGTCTCAAACATCACTCAAAATAGATCGTTCACTGGCTAATCACCATCAATTGTCACATGTTTCCAGTTTTCGCCCGACCGAATTCGATTCAATTGTGTATGGGTGATGCCAAATTGCTTGGCAATCATCTTAAGTCGATTTTTATCATTTCTGAGCAGCTTCTTTATAATTTTAACCTTGCTTTCGGTTAATTTATAATTGCGGGTTGGGCGAGGTGCCGGGCGATTTTTGAGACTCGGATTGTTCCGGTTATGCTCAATCATCTCGTTTTTAGTAACCCACTTCAGATTCTGATAGTAGTTATTTTGCTTGTCATGGTCGAGATGGATCACGAAGGTTTGATCGGGATGTTCGCGGGTGATGAACTGCTCGGCCACCAGCTTATGAACATATCGGTTCAGAGTTTTTCCAGCCGAACGTATGTTTAGCGATCGATACCCCTGAATGACAGAGCCTTTGATAATGGTTCCAGTTGTAGTAGTTGTCGGGTTGGCAGGGCGTGTTGTAGTCTGAAAACTACGCAGTCGTCCATAATTTGAAACGTCATAGCGAGGCTGGTTTTCAATACCATCGAACACTATGGGCACCCACTTTTCGTTCCAGAAACTTTGATACTTCTTCTCAATCATTGCCAGTGGTTATTATGTGCCTGTTAGCTATTTATAGATTTGTTTCGCTGATAAAGGCTTGTTTGTTTAACTATTCTTTAACAAAGATAAAACAAGATAGTTGCTAAAATAAATTAAAAATTCTGATTCTCAGTGATTTCTGATTATAAGGGCAAAGAAATACATACGACAATAAACAATAGAAGGATTTATATACTTAAATAGTAGAAAGAATCTAAATAAGCAGACGCACCTAAGTTGAACTACGCGGTAACCAGAAAGGTTTTAAAACAAAAAGTGCTGACTGAAAAGCTGGCGCAAAAGAGAGGAAATGAATACTGAATCAAAAAAAACAGTAGTTATTGGCGCTTCTGAAAATCCCGGACGATACGCAAATCGGGCTGCTCATAGTTTAGTACGACACGGCCACGAAATTGAATTAGTTGGATTAAGGCCGGGCCAGATTGAAGGGCGCCCTATTCAGACGGGACAACCGACGCTAACCGATATCGATACAGTTACCTTGTATGTTGGGCCACGGAATCAATCTGACCTGTACAATTATATCAAAGGGCTGAAGCCGAAGCGAGTGATTTTTAATCCAGGAACCGAAAATCCGGATTTTGAACGGCAATTACAGGCCGAAGGTATTGAACCCATTGAAGCCTGTACACTAGTGATGTTATCGATCGGAACCTACTAAAAAGGATTGACCGGCTTACAGGTCAATCCTTTTTACCATTTTATCAAAGCCGATGCCCAGGTAAAGCCGCTTCCAAAGGCTGCCAGGCAAACTAAATCGCCGGGTTGGATACGGCCTTGCTCAAACGCTTCGGTCAGTGCAATCGGAATAGACGCTGCGGTCGTGTTTCCGTATTTCTGAATGTTATTGAACACCTTCTCATCAGGCAGATTCATCTGCTGCTGAACATAGCCAGAAATACGAATATTAGCCTGATGCGGCACCAGAAGAGCCAGATCGCTGGGTTGATACCCATTGGCCTGAAGACTTTCGTTAATCACCTCCATGAAGCGTACCACAGCATGTTTGAAAACGGTGTTTCCGTTCATCACTACGCTGCTCCCACCAGCTGTAGCCGTATCGGCTGTAATGAAGTGATTAGGCCGGCTGCTGCCCGGATCTTTCAGATATAATTCCTCGGCATAACGACCGTCGGCATGAAGATGAGTTGACAGGATACGATGTTCCAGATCTGTAGTGGCCTGAACAACAGCTGCCCCCGCACCATCACCAAAAATAACCGCAACCCCACGACCTTCGGTTGTTTTATCCATCAACGTTGACTGGATCTCCGACCCAATCACCAGAGCTGTCTTGTACATTCCGGTTTTGATAAACTGATCGGCAATCGACAGGGCGTAGACAAATCCAGAACACTGCTGCCGAATATCGATTACGGCTATACCTTCCAGACCTAATTCGCGCTGCATCAGAAACGCCGAACCAGGAAAATAATAATCCGGCGAAAGCGTAGCGTAGACGATCAGATCGACATCGTTGGCGGCCAAACCAGCACGTTCGAGCGCCATACGCGATGCGGCTGCGGCCATACTGGCGTTAGTCTCTTTCCCGTAGGTGAAAAAACGCCGTTGTTTAATACCCGTCCGTTCCTGAATCCAGGCGTCGGATGTATCCATATATTGGGTCAGGTCGTCATTCGTAACCACGTTGTCTGGTACGTAAAAGCCTAACCCGGTAATCCTTGAATAAGTGGTCGTCATTCGTTAATGGCAAAATAGTTGGCAAAAATAGTACTTTTTCAGGTAGCTATTGTGCTTGGAAACTACTTACCTGTATCTGCGCTGGAAAGTGCAGCTTTTCTTTAAAAACAGAGCCATCCGGGTGGAAATGGGCAAATGAGTCCTTAGGCTGGTTGCAACTCGAAAGAATATTCTTCCATGATCAGGTTGGCCAGCAGTTGGCGACACGCAGTGTCTACCGTTTCATGTGCTTTTTCCTGACTATCGGCATCTACTTCAAGCCGGATGTGTTTCCCGATCCGGACGTTGTCAATATTGTCCATCTGGAGGTTATGAAGGCCCAGTTTAACGGCTTTTCCCTGTGGGTCCAGAATTTCCGAACGGGTCATGATGTTAATTTCGGCAACGTATTTCATCTGTAATGAGTGAAAAGTGAAAGAGCGAATGCGATGCGTGAAAGAGCGAAAGGGAAGTTGGCTAACCTCACCCGTTCACTCATTCGCTCTTTCACTCATTTGGTAAAAAGTGAAACAACAATGTAAAGCAGAATTATCAGCGGAATAGCCGCGAACTGCAAAAATAATAAGAGTAGGGCGGAAGCTATCAGAAAACTGAATTTAATCCGGTTTTCAGCCCAGCCAAACGACTTGAATTTAAGCGCAAAGAGCGGTACTTCAGAAACAAGCATGAACGAAAAGGCAATCATCATGCCCAGTGCAATATCGTTCTGCCAGATTGTATCGTACTGCGGCTGATAGTGGCCCATTAACGGAAATGCCGCAATCAACATGGCATTTGCCGGTACGGGCAGGCCAATAAATGATTCAGACTGTCGTGTATCGATGTTAAAATTTGCCAGCCGTAATGCCGACAATACAGCAATTAAAAAAGCACCGTATGAAATGGTTCCCAATTCCTGAAACCAGCAGAGTTGAAAGACGATGGTAGCCGGAAGCACACCAAACGTAACGACATCGGCCAGCGAATCCAGTTCTTTCCCAAACGGCCCCGATACGTTTACCAGTCGGGCCACAAAACCGTCGCCAAAATCAAGCACGGCGGCTAAGCCAATAAGCCAGGATGCTATTTCCAGGTGCCCACGTAATGCCATGACCAGACCAATGCACCCGCATAGCAAATTGCCGCAGGTCATGGCATTCGGGAGATGTTTGAGTAAGTTTTTCAAGGGATACGTATGAAGGATGAGTTTGAGCCGACGAGGTTAGGTATTCATCGTTCATAATTGTTTGACAAACGGATTTGATCGCTTCTCCTGGCCAATTGTCGTTGAATCCATATGTCCCGGATAAACGACGTAATCATCAGGTAAGGTGTAAAATTGAGTTCTGATGCTGTTAACGAGGTCGGCATGATTGCAATACGGAAAATCCGTACGGCCTACACTTCCCCGGAACAGTACATCTCCACCAATTATATAATGATCAGCGTGATTCACGAAGGCAACATGACCGGGTGAATGGCCTGGCACAAAGATGACATCGAGTGTTGTATTCCCAAACTTAAATTGATCGCCTTCTTCCAGATGTTCGTCAATTTCTGACGGCTCATAACCCCGTAAACCGTAAATAGCACAACGTGTTGGTACATCGTTATAAATCACCATGTCGAGCTCGTGCAGATAAGCCTTAACGCCAAATTTACGCTTTACATACGCGACGCCAAAAACGTGGTCGAGGTGTGAATGCGTAAGCAGCAGGTACTTGACGGTGAGTTTATGGTCAGTAATGAACCGTCCAAGTGCTTCTTTTTCTCCCTGGTCGTAACAACCTGGGTCGATGATAACAGCCTCACCGGTTGCGTCGTCGGCAATTACGTAGGTATTTTCTTGAAGCGGGGAAAACTCGAAAGCCTGGATCATGGATCAGTTGGTAAGTCAGTAAGTAGCTGATGCGTAAGCAACAAACTCGCGTCGGCCACTTACTGACTTACTACTTTTTGTTACAAAAGTAAAAACACCGTTGGTTTTTTGCGCAAATCAGGCACCTGTGTTTTCCATTCCCGTATGGTTCGTGTACGTACGAAGGCATCGGGGGCTGTCAGATTACAAGCCACGCACAGGCGGGTATTCGGTTCACAATTGGCTATTACTTCGGCAAATAATGCATCATTGCGATAGGGCGTTTCCATGAAAATCTGAGTCTGTTGCCGCTGTTGTGCTTCTTTTTCGAGGTGGCGAATTGCTCGGGCACGGTCCTGCCGTTCAATAGGCAGGTACCCATGAAAAACAAACGACTGACCACTCATGCCCGACGCCATGAGGGCCAGTAAAATAGACGATGGGCCTACCAGCGGCTCCACCCGCCAGCCGAGCGAATGGGCCATTCCTACCACAACCGAACCCGGATCAGCAACACCGGGGCATCCGGCTTCCGATAACACACCAGCATTGCGTTTGCGCTCGGTTAATTCCTGAATCTGTCGGCGGGTATCGACCGCAGGAGTGTCTTTGTCGAGATCGAAAAATGTCGTTTCATCAATAACCCGAGTGGTTTTTAGGCCACTGATAAATCGCCGGGCAGTGCGTACATTCTCGACGAAGTAGGCATCCGTTTTTTCAATAACCGACCGGATATGTACCGGAAGTACCAGCTCTGCAGTGTCCTCGGCCAGCAGGGTAGGGATGAGATAGAGTGTTGGCATGACAAAACTAAGTATTGACAAATTTCATCAGCACCTCCACAAATTCCACCGGTTTTTCGGCCTGTACCCAATGCCCTGCGCCCTGAATAACTTCGATTTGTGCGTTTGGAAAAATGCGTTTGATCGTCGGAATGTCCTCATCCAGAATGTATGGAGACTCACTGCCGCGGATGAATAAGGTTGGGTCGGTTACGATTCGTGGATTCGTTAATTCTTCACCGATGCCATGAAGCTCCCGTTCAATGATAGGTAAGTTCAATCGCCAGGCAAACTGCCCCTGTTCATTCCGATACAGATTTTTGAGCAAGAACTGCCGTACCGCCAAAATCGGCTCATACCGGCTTAGAATTGCGTCGGCTTCATTACGGTTTGTCAGGCTGGTCAGGTCAATAGCCTTCAGGCCGCGTACAAGCTCTGCATGATGAACGGGGTAGAATTTGGGGGCTATGTCAACAACAACGAGTTTGGCAAATGTGCCCGGATAAGACATGGCATATTGCATGACTGCTTTGCCACCCATCGAATGGCCAACCAAAATTGGCTTTTCTAACCCCTGATCGATCAGGAATTCATGCAGATCGGATGCCATGTTCTGGTAGTCATGCTCGTCGGCGCGGGGCGATTGCCCGTGATTACGTTGATCGAGGGCGAAAACGCGATACCCTTTAGCCGTAATGGCTTTGCTGATGGTTAGCCAATTGTCGGACGAGCCAAAGACACCATGTAAGATGACAATTGCTGGACCGGTTTCGCCAGTTTGTCGGAAGAATAATTTCATCTAATCCAAAGAGTGAAAGCGTGAATGAGTGCAGGAGTGAAATCAGTCGGCCAAAGCGGATCGATTTCACTCCTGCACTCATTCACGCTTTAATTTACATAAATAACTTTCTCCCGTTGTTCAACCAATTCACCGAACGATTGGAGGGAGAAACCGTTTTCAGCAGCTACACGCTCGAACTCAGCGGTGCTATTGGGCTCGACGGCAATGAGTAAGCCACCAGACGTTTGTGGGTCAGCCAGAATGTAGCGTTGCGTTTCGGTTAGTTCCGCGATTTTATGGCCATAGCTATCCCAATTTCGAACAGTGCCACCTGGGAAACTTTTTTTCGCCAGATACTCGTCAATAAATGGCAATCTGGGGACATCGTCGAACGCAATGACTGCACTCAGTCCCGACCCTTCGGCCATTTCGGTCAGGTGACCCAGCAGGCCAAAACCCGTTACATCGGTCAGTGCCTTTACGTACGGCAATTTCCCTAAAACAGCGCCGAAGCTGTTTAATTTAGCCATTTGTGCCGGTGCCAGATTGGCGTGTTCAGGCTGTAAGATTCCTTTTTTCTGCGCTGTTGTCAAAATGCCGACGCCAAGCGGTTTGGTGAGGTATAAACGACACCCCTCGGTAGCGGTGTTATTTTGTTTGAGGTGATCAATTCGGACCCGACCCGTTACGGCCAGTCCAAAAATCGGCTCAGGCGAATCGATGCTATGACCTCCGGCCAGCGGAATTCCGGCTTCGAGGCAGACTGCACGAGCTCCTTCGATGACCTGACCAGCTAATTCGGGCGGAAGTTTGTCGAGCGGCCAACCCAGAATAGCAATGGCCATAATGGGCTCGCCACCCATAGCATAGACATCGCTGATGGCATTGGCGGACGCGATACGCCCGAAGTCGAACGCATCGTCGACAATAGGCATAAAAAAATCGGTTGTGCTGATGATGGCTTCACCCGTTCCGAGATCAAGTACGGCCGCATCATCGCGCGAATCATTCCCGACAAGGAGGTTTGCGTAGTTCGGCTGAACGGCCGTCTGATTGCTGCCCTGACCCATTGGACTAGTGGTCTGGTTATGCAGAATCTGATCCAGTATTTTAGGCGAAATCTTACAGCCGCAGCCTGCACCGTGGCTATATTGAGTGAGTTTGACGGATGCTGTTTCGGATGATATCATAAGGAGACAAAACTAAGAGGGAAAACGTGTAGTATAGACCGGAATCCCTGAAAATAAGTACGGCCATTGCCATCGAATGGTTCCACATCGGTCATAAAGCTATCTAAATGAAACTGTGAGCTTAACAATATCTTAATCGTCATTTATAGAACGTAACCGACTTGAAATATGGCTATTTGTAGAATGTAGTGTATAGGTATTCAAATAGTGGTACTTTTTTAAGATAGCGTGCTTTGTCGACTCAAAAAAAGTAGCATCTTTGTCATTAAATTAGGGACCTATCTAACCGGATGAGTTGCTCAAAACTACAAACCAAATCAATCACTTCTATGTCAAAACAATTACTGCATTTTAGGGCGGCTTTTGTGCTAGTCAGCAGTATACTACTGTCCGTACTCGGTGGGAGCGGAGCACTAGCGCAGGTAACGACCTCAGTCATTGATGGTCTAGTAACCGACGATAAAGGCGGTCCTTTGCCTGGTGCCACAGTCGTAGCCATTCACGAACCATCGGGTAGCCGCTACGGGACAACAACGAATGCTTCCGGGCGCTACACTCTCCCTGGTGTTCGGGTTGGTGGTCCGTTCAAAGTAACAGCCACCTTTGTGGGGTTCAAGGATCAGGTAGTTGAAGGTATTTTTACGAACCTTGGTACATCTGCCGACGTAAGTTTCAAGATGGCTGACAACAGCCAGCAATTGTCTGAAATTGTTGTGACCAGTAATCGGAATGGTATAATCAGTTCTAACCGTACGGGTGCTGCTGCATCCTATGGTAGGGAAACGATCAATACTGTTCCAACAATTGGCCGTACGATTGCTGACATTACCAAGTATAACGCCTATGGCAATGGGCAATCATTTGGTGGTCAGGATAGCCGTTTCAATAACATCACCATCGATGGTGCCGTTTTCAATAACGGATTCGGTCTAGGCTCATCTGCTCAGGCTGGTGGACGTACTGGTACCACCGCCGTTTCATTAGATGCTCTTGATGAAATTCAATTGAACGTTGCTCCTTATGATGTTCGTCAAACTGGCTTTTCGGGAGCAGGTATTAATGCCGTAACGCGTTCAGGAACGAACGATTTCTCTGGATCAGTTTATTATCTTTTTCAGAACAGCAGTTTGGCCGGCAAAAAGGCGAATGGTGTAGATCTTCCTCCAGTAACTATCGATAAAAAGACATCGGGCTTCCGGATTGGTGGACCGATCATTAAGAACAAATTGTTCTTCTTCGCTAACGTAGAGCAATTTAAGAGTAGTGTACCAGCTCTGGACTGGGTTGCTCAACGTGATGGCGCAACTGGAAACGTGTCGCGTGTAACAGCGGCCGATTTGGAGGATCTTAGCGCGTTTATGAAAACGAATTTTAATCGTGATCTTGGCGCCATTGACAATTTCAATAACCAGGTAAAGAGTTTGAAAGGTCTGATTCGTATCGATTATAACATCAACGACAATCACAAACTTGCTGTACGTTATTCTCACCATAATTCTGAATCAGACCAGGCGATTAGCAACAGTAATAGTAGTAATACTGCTGGTAATGGAAACCGCACCGGATATTCTTCCTCTGGATATGCTGGTAACCTGGCACTTTCTCCACAAAATACAGGCTATAAAATTGCCGATAACACCCGGTCAATAGCTATCGAATTAAACTCTACATTTGGCGGGAAATTTGCTAACAAGCTGGTTGCAACTTACAATAAGCAGATTGAGGACCGGACATATTTGACAGGTGTATTTCCGACCATTGATATTCTAAAAGATGGAACGACATACACGTCTATTGGTTTCGATCCCTTTACCCCAAACAATAAGCTGAATTATTCGACACTGAATATTACGGATAATTTCAGCTATTTTGCTGGCAAGCACACGCTTACATTTGGCTTGTCTTACGAAAAATATACGTCTAACAACGTATTCTTCCCGGCCTCTAACGGCGTGTATGTTTATAACTCAATTGCTGATTTCAAAACGGCAGCACTGGCTTCTATAAATAATCCGAATGCAACTACGTCACCCGTGGCTTTGAATCGGTATAACCTGCGCTATTCACTGGTACCAGGCGGTGCTGAACCACTGCAAACGTTGCATAGAAGCACATATAGCGCCTATGTTCAGGATGAATTTCAGATCAATCCAACTTTCAAACTGACAGCCGGTGTTAGGGCTGATATTTTCGCTTACGATAACTCGACAGCTTCTGCGTTTAACAACCCAAGAGTAGCTAGTCTGACTTACAAAGACGAAAATGGGGCTAATTATTATCTTAATACTGGTGCTTTTCCTAAAGCCCGCCTGCTAGTATCACCTCGCGTTGGTTTCAACTGGGATGTTAAAGGTGATAAAATGACCCAAATTCGTGGAGGTAGCGGTTTGTTTGTATCTCGTATCCCGGAAGTATTGGTTTCTAACCAATTAGGAAACAACGGAGTAAATACGGGCGTCATTAACTTTCAGAATACAACGGCCTATCCATTTGTGACTGATCCCAGCAAATTGCCTGCCGCAGTACAACCGCCAACGAATACGAATGTTGAGAGTTTGACGGGATATGCAGTGAATGCAACTGATCCGAACTTAAAATATCCAACCGTTTGGAAAACGAACATTGCTATTGATCAGCGATTACCATGGGGCTTAATTGGAACTTTGGAAGTAATCTACAATAAGACGATTCAAGGTCTCCGCTATATTGATGCTAACCTCAAAGCAGCAGACCGCCAACTTACCGGACCAGATACACGTGGCCGTTTTCCAGCTTCCGGGGTAACTGGTACAGCGGCTATCAATAAAGCCCGTTATATTAACGATCCGTACAATACAAACGCGTTTGTTCTTAAGAATACAACTGAGGGAAGCGCCTATACGTTTACGGCTAAACTTGAAAAGCCATCTAATAACGGTTTCGGTGGAATGCTAGCCTATACATACGGATTAGCAAGAGATTTAATGTCAGTTGGTAGCACCGTTGTAGGTAATACACCTACAGTTGCTGGACAAAATTATCTAACGCTGTCGTATGGTGATAATGATTTGCGTCATCGGATTATTGGTTATGTTAATTACCGACTCAATTACGGTGGTAAATTTGGTGGTTCTACAACATTTACACTCGGTGGTTCATCAACCAGTGGTTACAAGCAGTCATACATTTATGGTAGTGACTTAAACGGCGATGGTCAAACTAATGATTTGCTGTTTGTTCCGGGAAAAGCTACAGACTTAACATTTGCATCATTGACGGTTGGCTCAGGTGCTTCGGCAGTAGTTTATTCACCTGATCAACAACAGGCTGCTTTCGATGCTTACATTGACGGTAATGATTACCTAAAAACCCGTCGTGGACAATATGCTGAACGCAATGGTGGATTCGCTCCGTGGTTAAGTCGTTTTGACTTTACTGTGATTCAGGAGTTTTATGTTAAAGCTGGTGCCAAAGGAACAAAACATGCTATCCAGTTCCGGGCAGATATTCTTAATGTGGGTAACCTACTCAACAACAAATGGGGTGTAGGTTGGGTTCCTACAACTGCTAACCCACTAGCTATCGCTAGCGTTAGTGCTGCTGGCTTACCAACGTATCGGCTTGCTACGCAAAATTTAGATGGCAAGACGATTCTGTTGAAAGATTCATTCGTTAAAAGCATAACGATTGATAACGTTTGGCAAGCTCAGCTTGGCGTTCGTTACTCATTCTAATGCTAGTGACCGAATAACCAAAAATCCCCCGCACAGCTCTTGTGACGGGGGATTTTTTATTACACAGAAAGAGCAATGCGCAAGAAACAGTAGGCCGTTAGTACTTAGTAATCGTTCGTATGCTCACCTTTTTTCGCTATATCCTGGTATTGATACTATGGCCTGTTTATGGCGCTATAGCGCAGCAGATAGGGCAAACGCTGCCGGCCTGGCAGCAAGGTCAGCTTGACATTCATCACATAAATACGGGCAGAGGAAACGCAACATTCGCTATACTACCGGATGGAACTACCGTATTGATTGATGCGGGTTCGATCAATCCCATTGACTGGCGGACTAACCAGCCCCGTAGTTTACCAATTAAACCCACCGACGAACGGCAGGCTGGCGAGTGGATTGCCCGCTATATCCGGAAAGTTCTTAGCTTTCAGAGTGATCCCGTACTCGACTATGCTATTATCTCTCACTTCCATGATGATCACATGGGATCTCCGCTTCACCTAACCAAGAAATCAAAAGAAGGCTGTGTGTTGACTGGAATAACAGAGGTAGCAGACTATTTACCCATTCGTACGGTTCTGGATCGTGGCTGGCCCGTTTACACCTATCCTCAGCCGTTCGATAACGACTCAATGGTTGTTAACTATCGTCGGTTTCTGGTTGACCAAACGCAAAGCAAAGGTCTCAAGGTTGAACGATTTAGAGCTGGGCGAACTGATCAGATTACATTGGTCAAGCAGCCGAATTTATATCGGAAGTCGTTTCAGATAAGGAATCTGGCTGTCAATGGCGAAATTTGGGCGGGAGATAATCAACCTTGCCGTAAGCTGTTTCCTGAACTGGCAACACTCTCAACGAATCACTACCCAAATGAGAATATGTGCAGCATTGCCCTGCAGATTCACTATGGTGATTTCGATTATTTTTCGGGAGGAGATATTCCGGGCGTTTTGCAATTTGGCGAACCCGGCTGGCATGATGTAGAGACACCCCTGGCACAAGTGGTTGGGCCAGTAGATGTTCAATTGCTTGACCATCACGGGTATAAAGATTCGCAAAATGGCGCATTGCTGGCCAGCCTGCGCCCCCGTATTTTTGTGGTCCCAGCCTGGGCTTCATCTCATCCTGATCGTAGCGTGCTCGAACGAATTTATTCGGAACAAATTTATACCGGCAATCGTGATGTGTTCGTGACCAATCTGCTTCACGAAACCAGATCAGCAATTGGTGATCTGGCATCCCGACTGAAAAGTACCTCTGGCCATGTTGTGGTACGGGTTGAGCCGGGCGGTAAAGTGTATTGGGTGTTGATTTTGAATGATGAAGATGAACGACAACAGGTGAAGGCAATTCATGGACCCTATCAGGCGAAGTGAAACAGAAGTCGCCGGATCGTAATGACATAAAAATTCAGTACTGGATAACGGATTATGAAAATCAGTAGTTTCTTTTTAGTCGCCGTATTTATATCGGTTGAAGTTTGCGGCCAATCAATTAACCGGTTTCACGATAGCAAGACAATAGATTCTTTTCTTAAATACCAGTCTGGACGAAAACGACCACTTATTTTAGCGCATCGGGGTGGACCTGCTTCGTCTGATACTGAAAATTCTATTCCAACCTTTACTAAAACGGCAAAGGCGCTTCCCGATGCCATTATCGAGATGGATGTGCGGATGACTCGCGATAGCAACTTTGTTTTGCTGCATGATGCGACCCTGGATCGTGAGTCGAATGTAACAGGAGATGTGGCCCAATGGTCGTTGCCTGATTTAAAAAAGATCAGGCTCAAAACACTGAGCGGTGAGCTAACCGATCAGCCTATTCCAACCTTTGGCGATATACTGGCCTGGAATCAGAATCGGTATGTATTGGCCCTTGATGTAAAGCCCGGAACCGATCCGGTGCGCGTTATGAACGAAGTGCGTAAGCATCAGTCCGAATATTGTGTTTTTGTCATTTGCTATTCACTCGCCGACGCACAGCGTGTTCGTGATAAGTATCCGGCTCTGTGGCTGGCAGTTGGCGTAAATAGCATGGCTGATCTGGAGCGATTGGAAACGAACCCACTGGCATCAGGACGATTAATTGCACTTACGCCCCAGAAACCCCAGCCAGTTGCATTCTATGAGCGTCTGCACAAGCTCGGTATTCCATGCTCTATCGGTACTTACGGACCCACTCAGTTAGACGAAAAGCCATTGTCCGAAGCCACGTCTGGGTATCGCGAACTATTCCGGCAAGGCGGTGATATTGTAACCACTGATCGGCCAATTGAGGTATCTGCTTTATTCTAAACGATAGCCTGATCTGGTTTCGGTTAACTATTTTTTACCTTCAACACATCCGTTCCGGCCTGGTAGCCGGAAACGATCATCCGGCCAATATCGTCGGAGGTGAATTTCATCATGTTCAGATAAAGCGGCTCCGTAGGCCTGATGATTGTTAACTGAAGTTTTCGTCCGTCGAGTTTTTCCCGATCGGCAAAACGTTCGGCCCAGGCAATGTCGTTGTTTACCAGCTGATTGACCGTAATGTCCTTAACCCGGTCCATCAGGTTCAATAGGTTTCGGCGGACCGATGTAATTGATGGTTTCTGGCACCTCCAGAGGTTGTTTTACTCTAGCGGGTAGCCGTCGTTTATGCCGCCTTCGATGTTTCAAGTTCAATAAGCGATACACGCGCAACACTCGTTTACGGTTCCATCTAAGCCCTTCGTTGCGGATCTTGCCATAGTAGTTATCAAAACCACGGGTTGGGTAATTTTCGGCGTACAGCTGCAACTTCTCAATCACTACCAGGTCGTCTCTCTTGCTGCGGTAGTACCATTTAGATCGATGCATACCCACTACTCGACAGGCCCTATCCACAGATACGTTTTCATTTACCGCCCATGCCACCAATTCTTGCTGCTGACAGGGCCTTAGAGCCGCTCAGGCGTCCCTGTTTTTTCCAATGATCTCCTTGGCCAGTTTGTAGTCCAGGCTCAGTTCGGCCTACATCTGCTTGAGACGACGGTTCTCTTCCTGGAGTGCTTTAAGTGCCTTCAGGTGAGTAGTCGCCATACCGCTGTACTTCGTACGCCAGTTGAACAGGATGGCTTTCGAGATACCGTACTCCCGGCAAACATCCATGGCTTCTCTCCCTCCTTCGTATTGTTTGAGGACAGCCACAATCTGGGCTTCAGTAAATAGTTTCTTTTTCATGAGACAGTTTAAATTAGCTTTTTAGGAGTCTAATCCTATACTGTCCTAATTTCAGGGAAGCTTACAAATGAGGGAAGGCTACAATACAAACGATGAATATTGCGAATTCCGTTGTTCGATCAAGCCCTCAAGCCGAGTTCCTATGCCACATTATCATCAGGGTTTTGAGGAAACAGTATACGGGGAAAAGGGTATTGTTAGATGGACGGTAAACGGCAAAACGACAGACATTGGTCCGGGTGAAAAGCTTATTATTCCTGTGGGGCTATCCATATGTTTGAAAATAAATCGAATGAAACTGTTGAATTTCTCTGCCGCACAACACCGGGTAATGCGTTTGGATCTGAATACTTTGAAGATATCGCTACGGTATTGAATGCTGATGGGCTTCCGGATTTTAGCAAACTACAGGACATTATGAAGCATCATGGCTTGATCCCTGTAGTGGGTTTTAAACGCAGGTTGATTTTTGCCATCATTAGTCTGATTAGAAAAATCAAATCATGACTAGTTAAACACTGCTGGTAGCATCGTATTGCCCAAAGGGGAGCTTGACACTATTTATTCATCAGCCTAACAAAACTGGAGTGTAAAAATTGGAAATTGTAGACCTTTTAGCTTCGTCTCAAAAATTGCTTGTATTCTTGAACGATATAGGCCGCTCTACCACATAAGGACTATGGAGGGATGGTACCCCTAAGTAGACCGTCTTTGGCTCTTCTTTACTTGAGCGGTAGAAACCGCTGGCGGCTCAGCCTGCTTCTGTAATCGTTTATCGAACTCATGAGCCACTACATCCACTATCTTCACCTGACTCATCAGCGGGTGCAACGGATTGATCAGGATGTTGCGCGAAGGCGTGTTCCTAACAATCACCGACGGAATGGCAAAGGCCAAGGCGGGGTAGGAAAGAACTAGCTTGGGTAGTAAAAACTGCGGTAGGTTTTCGGGATACTTGAGCGCATCCCAACCTGTGGGCAATTCAGATAGTTGGATATCCTCAATGGCCTCCGGTAGCTCGATGCTCACCCGTACAAACGGCGGCAAATCGCGAACGGGTGTACCATCTAAGTGAACCAGCGTTTCCAGTAAGGCCAACTCGGGCGTCATCGACGTGTAGACTAAGGGAGTACCCGGTGGATTCCAGCGACCACCGTTCAAACGAGCCCCTTCCCCCGTGAGCACTGACTCAATGAACTGCTTCTTTTGGATACGATAGACTAAAGGCATTGCTTAACTGTAAACGCCATACTCAATGCGGCCTAAGATCTGATCCACTACCTGGAAGCCAGTAGCCGTATCCAGCAGTTGTAGAGGGGATTGACCTTCCAGAATCTCTAGGGGCCGACGCAACCAGCGGTTGAACTTACCTTGATCTTCAAAAACGCGCAGGCCATGGGCCGCTAGGGCTTTAAGCAGCAGGAGTCGTTCAGATTCCACCTTATTCAAGGAGCCACTCACTAAACGACGAGCCATTGTCCGTTCGTTCATCGATAGTAGAATGGCTAACTCCCGAATCGTCAGCTCTAACAAAGACGCCAGTTTTCGCACTTCGGCATGGGTCACCCCTGAGCGCGACTGGGCGATGAGTTCGAAGGGGCCAGTTCGCTCAGGTAGGATTCGCACCATGACATTGGCGGCCATAAAGATCGGTTGTCGTGTGCTGTTGTCCTCAGCGCCTAGCCTAGCTTTGCGAGCTTTCTCGGTAGTTGCTTTCATAAATAACAATTTGTCAGCAATGTTACTGACATTTTACATAACTATAACTCGTGCAGTCAAAAAAAAGTTTATAGATTGTCTGGTATGGAGATTTCGGCGATACTGACCGCGCCACGGTGCCCAGCGAATTCCGTAATTAGCAACTTTATCATTATGCGCCATGGTGACCACCGCAGGGAGTTCACCATGGCACGACCCCGATTAATTCCTTTTGTACCAAGAAATTAACCATCTATTCAGCAAAAATAGCCGGGGGACAAATGGCTAAGGAATTTAGTGATCGAGGCTTCCAGAAGCTCCATATTATCTCTTATAATGATTCTGCCAGAGCAAATAATTTTTTAAGTCGGCTTCTGAAATTTGATAATAGAAGATAGATTTCCAAACAGACGCAACTGACTGGCTATTAATTGCATCTGTTCCAAAAACTATAGTTAAGGTCATGGCTTATCAGTCAGTCCTACCCCTACTAATTGTCTTATGTAATACATGGTTAGCCACTACTGGTTCAGACTCGCTCCTTTTTCTGTATTGAGATAATAGTATGCTATTCGGCTACGCGCGCGTTTCTACTCAAGATCAAAACCTGAACTTGCAATTAGATGACCTGAAAAAAGCAGGTTGTTATAAAATTTTCCAGGAGAAGGTTTCCTCGGCTAAAGAACGACCCCAATTACGAAAGTTACTGGAAATTTTGCGAGAAGGTGATAGGTTAGCCTATTTTTGTGTGCTATACTTTTCTAAAACTAATTCGGTTTAATAAACAGTAACGCAATGGCCGGAAGTAGAACAGTGCCACCTCAGGCTTTAAAAGAACAGCGCACCATAGCATACGTTAAGAGCTTATTGACTTAACAATCAATAAGCTCTTAACGTATGCCTGTCCCCGTAACGGGTTATCGCTCTTTTTGGGTCTAAACGGTATAAAACGTCGGATAGAAGCGAACGTCCGATCTCATAGAAATGGGACGTTCGCTTCTATCCGATAATAAATTAAGGCCTTTATTCTTCCAATTAATGAATAAATATTATTGGCTAAGTCGATAAGACTCTTGTAGATAGCACATCACATCTGTGTATATAGCCTTATTTTGTGTCTGATCGACTCAAATCATGCCCTTACTTTGCCTATGAGTATACCCTTACCGCTGGTTTCCACTCCTGGCAGGTTCATCAATAAGTCTATGGCTACCGTAGTTTAGGCTTCTGATCGTTATCAACTCAATCGCTTTTTGGCTGGTTCGTGCTTCATTCCCGTTAAGTCCACTTCTGTTTGTGACCTCTTTACTACCGATTCAATTAAGCAAATCTGTTATGAAAAAATTCTTTACCTTTCTATTATGGAGCCTATGCTTATGGACGAACTTGTCTGTTCTGGCGCAATCCAGGCAATTGGTCCTTCCATTCCCAACTCCCAGCGCACTCCAACACAACGTGGCTGCCAATCATTCAGGTCCTGTTGTTACTGGTTCGGCCAGGACAGTAGCCTCTACTATTCGTTATGTGAAAGCAGGGGCGGAGGGCGATGGATCTTCCTGGAGTAATGCTTCAGGTGATCTGCAGGCCATGATCAACGCGTCGGCGTCAGGCGATCAGGTGTGGGTGGCAAGAGGTACGTACATGCCTAGCATCAGTGGGTTGAGCGATCCCCGCACGGCGAGCTTTTCCAATAAGAACGGAGTGAGCGTGTTAGGAGGCTTCACAGGAATAGCCGGTACGGAGAATAACGTCACCGCCCGCTCAGCCATTCCCTCTTCGACCACCCTGTCAGGTGACATTGGTACCGTCGGCGATAAGGCTGACAACTGCTACCATGTTATTTTAAACAATAGCAATGGGTTAGACAATTCAGCTGTTTTAGACGGATTTGTCATTACGGGTGGGAAGGCTGATGGAGCGAGTGGCGAGTTATCTGCCTATGGCGGGGGAATATTTAATATTGGTAGTTCTCCAAGTATCCTTAATTGTCTGTTTACTCAGAATAGTGGGATCACAGGTGCATCAATAGCCAACGCGTTTACGGCTGGATTACGAATTGCGAACTGTAGTTTCGTCAACAATGTCGCCAACCAGATTGGAGGTATCTATGATCAGAACGGTGACGGTACGTCGATAGTGAACTGCTTTTTTGGCCAAAATTCCGCCGACGTTCCAGATGCTGCATTCAGAGGGAATATGGGCACAATGAATGTAATCAACTGCACTTTTAGTGGAAATACGCCCGGTGCTTTCAGAGTACAAAACAATACCACTGTCAATCTGGTCAATAGCCTGTTCTGGAATAACGGTGGTCAGGATGCGATTCATGTAGAGGAAACGGCCGCTTCGCTCAATGCCAGCTACTGTTTGATTGAAGCGAACGAGACCGACTATACCGACGGGGGGCACAACCAGACACTCAACCAATTCCCATTTGCCAATGTTACGGGGCCTCAGCTATCGCTGTGCGCTCCAGCCGTTGATGCGGGCAACGACGCGGCCAACACAACCACAACCGACGTGCTGGGCAATGCTCGTAAGCTGCGTACCATCGACATCGGGGCGGCCGAATACCAGGGGGAAGCCTACGTTTCCCCGACCATTACCAGCACGTCTCAGTCGGCTACCACCGTGTGCGTGGGAACAACGGTTCATTTTAACTATACTGTATCGTTAGGCTCGGGTGGTGGTAGTATTGATTTTTATCAGGACAATACAGTAGTGAGCAACTTATTTTCGGGTACAACCAATACATCGATTTCTTCAGTTTATAGTTTGCCTGTCAATCAAAGTGGCTCTTATCGACTTGTCGTCACAGGTGCCTGTACGAGCCTTACATCTACCTACGCGTCTATTACAGCCAATTCCCTGCCTACCTCCTTCAGCGTGACTGGTGGAGGTCCTTATTGTGCCGGGAGCACGGGCTCTACCGTGGGCCTTTCTGGTTCCCAGTCCGGGGTCAACTACCAGCTTTTGCTTGAAGGCAACCCCACTGGCAATGTCATACCCGGTACGAATAACCCCATTAGTTTTGGTCCTCAGAGTACCACTGGTACCTACACCGTCCAGGCCGTTACGACGACGAGTTGTAGTCAGACCATGAGCGGGTCGGCCGTTGTCAGCGTCAACGCCCCGCCTTTGGTGAGCATCAACCCGTCGGCGACAACCATCTGCGCCGGTCAGAGTACCGCACTCACGGCTACACCCACTACGGGCCTAACCTACAAGTGGAGCACAGGAGAGACCACGGCCAGCATCTCGGTCTCGCTGGCCGGGCCATACTCGCTGACGGGTACGAATACCACTACGGGTTGCAGCAACACGGCCACCGCCACTTTAACCGTCCAGAGCGCCCCTACCAATGCCAGCCTGACGGGCGGTACACTAACCTGTGCCACAACGAGTGTTACGCTGACGGCTTCGGCTACCGGGGGTAACTCCTACACACTGAGTGATGGGCAAATCAACAACACGGGCCAGTTTGTGGTCAACCAACCGGGGAGCTACACAGTGACCATTGCCAACGTGAGCGGGTGTACGACCACGGCTACTGCCCTGGTTAGCCAGGATAACACACTGCCCTCGGCTGCCATGAGTCCTGCCAGTGCAACCTTAACCTGTGCCAGTTCCACCGTCCAATTGGTGGCCAGCGGGGGCAGTACGTATCTCTTTAGTAATGGGGCTAGCCAACCCGGCGGCCCTTCCTCCAACACGGCTACCGTCAGTCAGGCGGGCGTGTATTCGGTGACCGTCATTGCAGCCAATGGCTGTTCGGCTACCGCTTCATCGACCGTGATCGCTGATCAGACGCCCCCCACTATCTCAATCAACCCCAGCTCCGCGACGCTGACCTGTGCCAATCCCACGGCCAGTCTCTCGGCCGTCAGTACAGGCTCGGTTCATTGGTCGAATGGTTCTACCGAGAGCCAGATCCAGGTCAGTAGTGCAGGCTCCTATTCGGTAACGGCGACGGCCCCCAATGGCTGCACAGCATCGACCTCGATTCTTATCCAGCAAGATAATACTCCGCCCACAGTAAGCATCTCTCCCAGTTCTGCGACGCTGAGTTGTGCTAGTCCGTCGGTGAGTCTGACGGCCGTGGGTACGGGGGCAGTTCGCTGGGATGATAACTCCACAAATCCCGTCCGGACGGTGAGTGCATCCGGTACGTATTCGGTCACCCTAACTTCGACCAATGGTTGTACCGCAACCGCTAGTGCCATTATCGGACAGGACGATACGGCTCCTTCTGTCAGCATTACGCCCTCCAGCGCCACGCTGACCTGTGCCAATCCCACGGTTAGCCTCACTGCAATCGGAACAGGAACCCTACAATGGTCGACAGGCTCCACCCAGTCACTGATTACGGCGAGCGCGGCCGACATCTATTCTGTGACGCTAACGGGGGGCAATGGATGCACAGCGACGGCCAGTGCCAGCATCACCGCCGATCAATCCGCTCCTGATCTGAGTATTAGCCCTGCCACTGCGACCCTCACCTGTACCAATCCGTCGGCAACCCTTACGGCGGTGGGAGCGGGAAGCTATCACTGGTCAACAGGCTCCAACGATCCACAGATCAT
Organism: Spirosoma aureum; assembly: GCF_011604685.1. Taxonomy (NCBI): domain Bacteria; kingdom Pseudomonadati; phylum Bacteroidota; class Cytophagia; order Cytophagales; family Cytophagaceae; genus Spirosoma; species Spirosoma aureum. Next base: position 1,908,227 of record NZ_CP050063.1, read on the forward strand.
CGTCAGTAGTGGGGATATCTACTCGGTGACGCTGACTGCCGCTAACGGTTGTACGGCGACGGCCAGTGCCACGGTTTCGGCTGATCAATCGGCCCCTTTGGTGAGCATTTCTCCCTCTTCAGTGACGCTTACCTGCGAGAGTCCATCGAAGACATTAACTGCACAGGGGTCAGGTTCTTTTCGCTGGAATACGGGTTCTGTTGAGCCGCAAATCAGTGTTACTACACCAGGTCTTTATTCGGTGACACTGACTAGTGGAAATGGCTGTTCGGCCGTTGCAACCAGCACGGTGGAAAGCAACAGTAATCTGCCCATCCCTGTCCTGGTTGCCAGTGCCACCTCAACAGCCAATCAACCGATCTCGGTAACGGCCAGTGGCTGCTCGGGTACACTGAACTGGAGTCCACAGGGCGGAACAGGCCAGGCCATTGGAGACGTTTATACATTCACTCAGCCCGGCAACTATACCCTCTCGGCGAGTTGTACGGTAGGAGCCTGCACAAGCCCTGCAAGCACTCCAATCACCTTGCAAATCCTGCCAGGTGGCTTCGCAATCACGGCTGTGATAATGGTCAACTGTACGCTCATCGATGAAGCTAAAGGTGGCTATCAGGTTCAGTTCACGCCCCAGTATTCGGGTCAAAACAGTAATCCTATCAGTTTCTCGGTGGTCAATGAGATGCCTACCACCACGGCTTCTCCACCGTATTCACTTAAGCTCTACACCGATAATCCGGTGATTACGCTAGTAGCCAATCAGGCGGGTAATGCTGAAGCCCGCTTTGCCTACAACTGGTTTGCTTCCTGCCAGAGTGGTACCGATCCCAATCAAGCTCCTACAACCAGTGGCATCCCTAATCAGACCATTCTGGTGGGACAAGCCTATCAGTTGAACCTCAACAACTACTTTTCGGACCCTGATGGACAATCCTTAACGTATTCCGCTACAGGTTTACCGGCTGGGTTAAGTGTCAATGGTACCTTTATCAGCGGCACGCCATCTACCACAGGAGTTAGCAGTGTTCAGGTAACCGCTCTTGATCCAGGTGGTTTGTCAGCCCAAACCAGCTTTCAGCTGACAGTCAATCCAGCACCGACTACGCCTTCGGGCTTTACGATTGTGGGTGTCTCAACGGTGAGCTGTGAGGTAGTGAGTCCAGGTCTGAGACGAGTGACCTTTACGCCCCAGTACGGAGGCAGCGACAGTTCTCCGATTAGTTTCTCGGTAGTCAATGAGATGTCGACTACCACCAATCCGGGACCTTACAGTCTGAATCTGTATACCGATAACCCCAGTATTACCCTGACGGCTAAACAGGGGGCATCCCTGGCCAGCTATCTCTACAACTGGTTAGCAGCTTGTAGCAGCCCAGCGCGAGTGGGTACGGGTGAAGCAGGAGCGGGCTTGCAAGTGAAGGTATTGGGCAATCCGATTGAGGGCAAATCTGTCGAGGTAGAGATCCGGGGTGTAATGGGCCAGGCCGTACAGCTAGATCTGGTGGACATGCAGGGCAAAGTCCTCCATCAGCAACGGCTTGAGGAAGTGGGTTCCGTAGAACGGGTGAGTGTGCCGGTTGGTACGGGCAAGGGGCTATTACTCTTGCAGGTTAATACCGCTCAGCAACACCAGCAAGTGAAGCTATTGAAACCTTAGTTGGTCTTACTTAATGATCATAAAACGCCCGGTTCAAACTGAGCCGGGCGTTTGCTGGCCAAGACACCAGGCGATTCCCTGCCGCAGGTCTATTGCTGTTGCCCGGCAACTGGCCGGTCGGTCTTGTCGATGAATAAGTGGCTTTAGCCAGATCACGGTTTGCCAAAGTTTTTAATCAATTTTCATTACAGATCAATTCAGTGGTCCACAACAATGGTTGATAATGCTTTTCGGCAACCATATTTGAGAGACGACAAAAGCAGCTAACGTGTACCTTAGCAAGATGTCGTTAGGAATCTTTAAATTCGCGTCAATGAACTGCTCTCCCGGATTGCCTTCGTTGGCTATCGTTGCCACAATTGTTATCTCGCTGCTTTCCTCATGCTCAACTCGTCGCAGTGAAGCAGACCATGCGTCTGCTTCTCAGAGCGCGGCAGTTACCGTGTCCATACCGTTATTCACAAGCGCGGACCCTCTTGTTAAAGATCGGATCCATGATTTACTTAGAGGGTATTTCAACTTGAACCAGGCATTGATCAGCGATAGTCTGGCCGGAGCAAAGACGGCTGCTGCCGACCTTTTGGCAACAACCGATAAATTTGACATGTCGAAACTGACGGCTGAGCAAATGGATTTCTATTTCATTCAATCATCCAAACTAAAAACGGGTTTGCAAGTAATCAGTAACAGTACTGAGATTGAACAGGCCCGATCAGGTCTTGCTGGTGTTAGCGAAGCGATGTATGCTGTTGTGAAAGCGTTCCGTGTGAATAAGTCTCCGCTGTATTACCAGTATTGTCCTATGGCGCTCAACAATCAGGGTGCGACCTGGCTAAGCGCTACCGAAGAACTCGCCAATCCCTATATGGGACAAATGATGCTGAACTGCGGAAGAACGCAGGAAAAGCTGGAATACCAATGAAGGCCAACATCATGACTATGCAAAGTCCATCATCGCCGACGAAACGAGTAAGTTCACCGCTGGGCAGATTCTCTTCGATCCTGGTTTTGCTGGGAGTGATTCTCTTGTGGTATGGAATTTCAGCGCTCAGCTTGTTTCCTGAGTATGCTTTCCCATCTCCGGCCTCCGTATTCGTAAGTTTTAAAGAAGAATTAACCGCAGGACGTCTGCTAAACGATATCGTTGCCTCACTTTGGCGTGTAGCTATAGGGTTTGTGCTGGCAGCGGGCATGGGCATACCAATTGGATTGTGGCTGGGCCAGCATCTCCAGGCGCGCCAGGCACTTGTACCCATGCTTAACTTCTTTCGCTTTCTGTCACCGCTGGCGTGGATACCTTTTGCCATCCTCTGGTTTCACATCGGAGATAAGCCAGCTATATTCCTGATATTTATGGCAACGTTCTTTCCGATGACACTCGCCACAATGGTTGCTGTAGCTGGTATTCCAAGTATCTACTTTCGGGTGGCGAAAGACTACAACTATAGCGGGGTAGAACTTCTTACACATATTACGTTCCCTGCCGTACTTCCACAGGTAATAACCGCCTTGAGAATGAGCTATGGTATTGCCTGGGTAGTGATTGTTGCCGCTGAGATGGTTGGTTGTCAGGATGGATTGGGCTACGGTATCTGGGAGGCACGGAACGGATTGCGTTTAGACTCCGCTGTCTGTTATATGATGGTAATCGGATCGCTCGGTATGGGCATAGATCGTCTACTTGCTCAGTTAACAAACTTACCGGCTGTACGTTGGGGATATGAGAGATAAGCAAGCGAGCAAGTTGGTATTTGATAAGGTATATCATCGCTATGGCGACGTAGCCGTATTGGAGAATCTTAACCTTGAGGTCAAGGCCGGCGAAGTGGTTGTATTGGTTGGCCCAAGTGGTTGTGGTAAAACAACCATTTTGAATTTGCTATCGGGGCATATTGCCCCGGTGTCTGGAAAGATCACCAGAGAGGGCACAGCCCGAACAGTGTATCAGCAGGACGGATTGTTTCCGTGGCTAACGGTCTCCGAGAATGTCGGAATAGGGCTTCGATCGGTGAAAGATGAGAAGCGACGTGACTATGATATGACGGAACTGCTTGAATTGGTAAATCTTAAAAGTTTTGGCAACCACTATCCCCATCAGTTGTCTGGCGGTATGCGGCAACGGGCTGAGTTAGCTCGGGTACTGGCCGGCGATTCTGACATCCTGTTGATGGATGAGCCATTCTCCGCGCTTGACTATCAGGCCAGACTTAACATGCGCAGTGAGCTTGCACGAGTGCTCGAGAAAAAGCCACGAACGGTTGTTTTCGTGACTCATGATATAGAAGAAGCTGCTCAGTTGGCTGATCGTGTTCTGGTTTTGTCCAAAAGGCCCGCAACGATTTGCCGGGAACTATCCATTACTGTTCCTCGTCCACGGGGTTTGGCTGATGATGAGGTGGTCGAGGCAATGAGAATGATCCTCCGTGAGCTGGGTCTGAACAATACTAGTAGTGTGCCTGAGTAGTAGGGTTTTGATACTACAAACTTTCATGTATATATTGCTGACAGGATGAAACGAACAGGAATAAAACTCTTTATCGGCGTTGCCGCTGTTATTACAGTCTTGGGAGTACTTCGTTATCGACCCTTTGGCGACTTTACTGGCTCTCGCGCAGAAGTTATCCATAAAGGTGGCAACAAGCATGCCGATCGAGAACTTACTGTGGGTTTTTTACCCGTAACCTGTCATCTTACCTGTCCGGTTACCGACTTCGCTTCGAAGACAACTGAAACCAATACCAACTTCAATTCGCGCGTCTTTACCGATTTTCCGACGGTCGTCAGTGCGTTGGAAGCGAAACAAGTTCAGGCAACGTTTATGATCGTTCCGTTGGCGATGAAGCTTCGGGAGCAGGGGGTACCCGTAAAAATTTGTTATCTCGGACACCGAGACGGCTCGCAGGTTGTGGTTGGCAAGAACAGTAAGATCAGAAGCCTGGTCGACCTCAAGGGGAAAAAAGTAGCGGTTCCCAGTCTGTTCAGTAATCAAAATTTCGTTCTTCACAAGCTGATGTCGGATTATCAAATGCAGCCCAACGACATCAATTTTGTCGTACTTCCTCCCCCTGACATGCCAACCTCGCTCGCTGCGGGCGCCATCGATGCTTACTTTGTCGGTGAGCCATTCTGTGCAAAGGCAGAGCTCGACGGTGTTGGACGCGTTCTCTATTATGCGCGAGATATATGGCCCAACTTTATCTCCTGCGCGCTGGTTGTACACGAAGATCTTATAAAAAGCCAGCCAGACATGGTCAGGGATCTTGTGCGTGGTATTGCGCAGTCTGGCGCGTGGGCCGAAACACACCGGGCAGAAGCCGCGAAATTGGTAGCTCCCTATTACCGGCAAGATGAGAAAGTCCTTAATTATGTGCTTACTGCTGATCCCAAACGTGTTAGCTATGTAAACCTTACCCCTACAGATAAAGACCTTGCACGCATTGAGGATATGGGATTGAGCATGGGCCTATTGACCAAACGTACACCGATGAATGAGTTAATAGATCGTAAATATGTGCCTGAAGTAATACGGGAAGCGTCGATCGATGTAGCGCAGATACCCACTCCAAACAAGTAACTCTATTGACCACCACCTCTATTGGTTGTTGTGGGTTTTCCTGGATAGGTGCATAGGAATGACACCTAAATCATGCGATAGCCAAATAAAAGACATGGTTATTTTTCGCAATTGGTGATGCTCCAATCGCTTGATGCCTGCTCTGACAAGGCATTTAATTTAATAATTTCGTCGCTTACGATCTAGGGAGGCTTGAATCTCAACCCAGGCTTTTGCCTTTAGTTGTTGGTGTAGCTCTTTGTCTCTTGGTATAAAAGTGCTGCTCTGATGCTTTTCACTATGAGACTTTCTCTCCCAGTAATTAGTGTCCGACGTATCAGGAATGGATGTGTAAACAGGCTGGCTCATGATTGAGATTAGGAATAGATTATGTACTTCTCCCTATAAACGAAACCAGGAGAGTCCTTAGCATAGAAAAGCTATTATTGGGACGAATTCAACCATAACCTCTTCAGGTAGGCCACTTTTCCAGGCCAGCAGCAATGCGCAAAGCCCGCTGCACATCTTCCCAATAATAACCACTATCATAGCCCGTAGATAAACGGTCACAAATAGTCAGAAAATCATTCGCGGCATCGATCCGTTGTTGCTCGGACGATGGCAAATTCGGCTCTATCTGATCAGATAATCCTTCCATATATCAAAAATACCAAATTTCAATATTCAGCCATGAGTTGCTATCAATTGAAATAGATGGCGATTTATCAATTAGGTGATGGACCTCTTACTTTTAATTTACGCCTATATACCTTGGCTCCACAAGTTACGTACAGCGTGTCAAAGTTTTTGCCGCCAAAGCATAAATTGGAAGGGTAACCAGTGGGAGTAGGTATAATCGCATTGACCCGACCTGTCTGATCAAGAACCTGAATGCCTAGTCGTGTGGCCACATAGACCCGACCGGCACTATCGCACTTCAGTCCATCTGGCCAGGCATTTTCGGCGGTATCAGGAACATGAAGCCACCCATAGCGTTGTTTATGAGTCAGTTGCCCATCGGGCAGGACCTGGTACGCCCATATCCAGTGCGAAGCTGATTCCGCTACATATAATTGGCGCTGATCGGGTGTGAAAGCCAGCCCATTGGCGAACTTTAAACCCGTTGTCGCTTCACCGCCGTCAACCACTACTTTCTGGCCGTCAGGTCGGATCAGATAAATTGTGCTTGGCTTGTCAGTTCCATCCGGAGAAGTAATGTATAGATTTCCATTTTTTGCCACCGTAATGTCATTGCCCGATAGACCCTCTGCTACAACTGTCTCTTTCTCTGAACGATCGTATCGATATACCGCATTACTCCGGCTTGATACGGTATAGCGCTGCCCACTCGTACTATAGGCTGTGCCTGCCGCTTTTTTGGAATCGGTATTAATGCTGACAGGTTTGCCTGTCTGGTCAACTTTAAACGTTTTTCCGTTTAATACGTCCTGGAAAACAACCTCACCTGCCTCATTTGCCGCTGGCCCCTCCGTAAAGGAGTAACCTTCGCCAACCAGTTCCCAGCCTTCATTAGGCAATAGAATATCTAGTAGAAAAGGGTTCTTGGTCTGTCCATTTGTAACAGGTTTTGGGTAATCTTTCCAGAGCCATCGCATAGCCTTGGGAAAGATAGCCGTACCATGCTGGCCACTATGCCCTCCTTCACCCCATACATGCTGTACCTCGTAGCCCGCGAAAATCAACGCCCGATCGATGGTTTCATTGGCTTTCCACCAATCGCCGACGAAATTATTCAGATCATTGGTTCCATCCTGTAAAAAGACGCGAATCGGCTTGGGCTCATATTTGCGAATTAAAGTTGCATAGCGGTCACCACCTCTTAGCCCAACGTAGGTCCCAATTGCACTAAATACCCTGGAAAAAGCTTCTGGATGTTCCCAGGCTGCGGTGAAGGCACAAACGGCCCCGCTGCTTGAACCACCAATGGCGCGGTCGTTGCCACTTTTCGAGAGTCGAATCGATCGACCATCGCTGGTCTTTTGCTTTTCAACATCGGGTAAAATCTCGTCTAAAATGAACCGGGCATAGGCTTCGCCCAGTCCATCATATTCAAAACTCCGATTCAGCCGATCATGAGTAGGGTCGCCATCGACGACTCGCACCTTGCCGGGCATGACAAAAACCCCAATGGTTACGGGCATTTCTTTTCGATGGATCAAATTGTCGAAAACAGTGGGGGCCTTCCACTGAATGCCGTCCTGGTTGACATATACGCAAGCCGGTTTATCTGGACGGTATTGAGCGGGTACATAGATCCAATACTCGCGCCAGGTTCCGGGGAAACGTTTGGAATCCTGAAAGGTAAACTTCATAACTTCACCTTTAGGAACGCCGGCCTGCTCAATTGAAGCTGAATCAATTGGATACGATTCGGCCGCTGGCTGGGCGACTACCGAAAAATGCCCCAGCAAAAAAAGGAGGGAGAATAGCTTTTTCATTGTCGAAAGGAAGGGTAGGCTAAACGTGTGTAGTGGATACCTAATGAGAAGTCAGGCATGGAGAATACCTACTTTTAATCGTCTACTTTATGCTGACAGTGGGTATTGTATTAAGTCGCCAGATTACGACTTGAAGGAGTGGAGTAGACTGAGTTGACAGTACTCAGATAAAAACGATTTAACCTGGATGCTGTCGTTTTTGCGATTCAATCCAAAAAAAAGCCCCATCCGGCCAGTAGCAAAATGGGGACTTGATTAATTTCTCTAAAGCCCGTAATGCCCACTTTTGAACAATTCAGGATATTCAGTACACTAAGTAGACGGATAAATGCCTATTTACCCTTAGTCTATCTGTAGAAATAAATAAAAACGAGCGTTAGCGGCTGAGCTAGAATTCAGGGAATGAACATTATATATTAGTTGAGCCTATTCAAAGCTGCTGAAACCCGAACAGTTTTCTCATCGCTCAATCGGGCGGCCATCATCCAGAATCATATTAAATTCGATTACCCGGGCCATTTCTTCCTTGAAATGGGTGTGGCGTATCTTGTCAATAATTCCCTCCGCTCTCTTTAAATTTTTTTCCAGGGTTTCCCGATCCACCATTTTCAGGACGGGGGCTACCCGCAAGTTCGACTCATTGACAGTAGGCGAATAATCCTGCCTAAATCGAATATAGAAGTCATCAAAATAGATCCTTACCTGAGTCGAATGGCCATCGTCGAATGGGCTATACGCTTCCCAGTTGTGAATTAGCTCGCCGTTTAGGGATACTTTATCAAGCGTTAATTGATTTGCTTTTTGCCGGATACTATCGATGGCTCTCATTGTTGATGCAGATTGGTTATAAACAAATATACCCATTCAAATCCAGCTTTCGCTTAGCAATGCGGTCAATCGTAGGCTGTTTTTGACTATGAGATTCTAGGTACTCCCGGAAGCCAGGAACGGCATACGGTTTAGCGATCCGAACCTGGTTTATTAACGGCAAGAGTTTCCAGAGCCCAGATAACGAAATTATACTGTACAATCACACAACTCCTAGCGTGACTCCTCTTGTGTTTTTTCACGTTGGTTCGAAAGCCTGCCCCAGCCTGTCGCGGGAAAATCTGACCAGATCTTAAAATCAGGAATACTATCCGGAACAGGACGGTCCATATACATCCTGCTCCAGCGCGGAACTTTTGAGCAATATTTAACTACATACCGGTTGCCCATTGGCTCTACCTTTGCCTTATCAAACGTGTTTCTTCGCTGGCTACTGGTATAAGCCCTGTTTGATACAGAATAGGCATATTCGATACCATACATACCCTTAGCCCCCTTATAAGGCGCTTTGACTACTCCAACCGTATAACTGGGGAAACAATAAATCATGGCCCACCGTACCGATTGATAAACCAGAAACAGGAGTATACCTCCAAATAATGCTGTCTCAATATACTTCCTTACGGGCTTAGGCATAACATTAAACGTCTCAATATACCCCTTTGCGCTGTTATTCTGGAATGTATTGACTTCCCGGCTAATCTGTTAGTCGGAAGTTTTTCACATAAGTGGCTAGTTAATTATAAATGAGTAAGCAGGTCGCTACAGACGGCCAGGCCAGCCTACATTATTTATAGCCTTATTCCAAATACACCTCATTTTCTTATACAAACCATGAAAAGCACACATTTATACCAATGGGTTACCGGATTACTGGTGATTGTAGCACTGTCTCAATGCGCTGATCATAGCATTCTGGTGCCTCCAGGCTCACCACCTGTCCGTTTGCGAGTCAAAACAATAACGCAGGAGTTACCCGATAATCGGTCAAAAATCAGCGCCTTTTCCTATGATGCACAGGGCAAGCTTAGCGCCATCCTGACCTATCAGACACCCGACAGTACTGTTTCTGAAGTTGAATATAGCACATACTCCTATGATGAGCAGAATCGATTTACGCAGCTTCGCCATGAGGTGGTATTGTATCCCAGAGGTAACTGGCCCAACCGGGTTGAGCAGTATGTATATTCGTATAACGCTTCGGGCGAGGTTTCCAGAATACAGTACGTGAATGGGCTAACTCTGACATTTAGCTACAATGGCACCAACCAGCCGGTAGGTCATACAAGCAATTTTTCAACGGGTGGCCTTACGATCAATGGGTCTGGGAATTTCACGTTCACAGGCCATAACCTGACAGCCTATCAAACAACATTGAACGTGACAGGGCATGGCGTAATGCTGCCAAGCAGTGGGTCTAACAATGTGTATACCCACGATGATAAAGTCAATCCTTTCTACGGGATATATGTGATTCCATCACCCTATCCCAATGGATTTGTTAATCTGCAATCATCACCAGGGTCGCCCAAAGCCTATTTTGGCGGGATCGATAATGTGCTTAATTTGAGCCAGAACAATGTGTTGACCGAGAAGAATCCTCTTTTGCCTGAGGCCGAATCCATTTCCTATCAATACCAATACAATGCGGCTAATCTGCCTATTCGTCGGATTAAGACATCCACTATGCCATTACCTGCTGGCAACCGGACTACGGTAGAGACCCTGCATTTCGACTATGAATCCTACTAACGTCTGAATCGAATCAGACATTAGTAGGATTCATAGTCATGGGCAAGTAGATAACAGGATCGAGCCAACGTTTCGGTAAAAAGTAACAAGGGGTACGCCAATCCGGCAGGCACACAACGGTGCTATTGTCATAGAAAACGACTTTTTGGTGAGGTTTTCCCAAACTCTTTGGCTCATCCATCGTTTGGTCTGGCAAAATCGAGCACTTTTGATTGCCGGGTTTTGCCCAATTCGGGCATCAAGTGATACCAATTTTTCAAAACTGGTATCACTTGATGCCGGATGACAAACCGTCAAAATCCTGTCTTCAATTGAGTATTGAGACTGTAGATCAGCCGCTGCCCGCTGTCGATGCTGACCTTCTTCGCAAAAACGATCAGGTTGGCCGGAACGGTTACAAAATGCCTTATTTCAACGATATCGCTGCTAAGGGGTAATCGCCCGCATGACCAGATTGCAGGATCTGTCCATAAACCCGTTTTGATGGTATACATGCTCTGGCAAGGACTAAGCGTTCGGAAAGTGACCGATGAAGAGAAGGCAGAACTTTCAGAAGGCGAACAAATCGTTCGAATTTGCCACTCATAGGGCCCCGTTTCGGTCAAGCCAGTCAGGTCAAAATAACCGCTTCCGAGTAGACTCGTCAAATTACTGAGTGTAGCCCAGTCGGTGGTTCCTACTGCCCGGTAACGCGCTTCGTAACGAGTCTCGGCTGTTGCACTATAGAAAGACCAGTTTATCCGGGCCGAGGTTGTAGTCAAATTGCTCGTATACAAACTTACGGGCGTATTGCAGGAGTTGGTTAAAAAGCTTCGTATGTCCGAAAAATCAGAAGCAACATTATTACCGCATAACGTCCTGACCTGCCAATCATAGACAGTGTTTGCTGTGAGTCCCGATATTGCTGTGCTGGTACTGGTTACGTTACTGATCGTAGTCCAACCTGTTGTTCCAGTAAGCCGGTATCGCACTTCATAATTACCAACGGCTCCTGACAATTGAGTCCAAAATAACGTCGCTGAATTAATTAGAACGTTAGCAACCAGTCCGGTAGGAACACTACATTGGGTCGAGAATGTGGCTAATGGCGTAAATGAAGAACCATTGGTCACTGAACATAGGGTTCTGATCTGCCATTCGTATTGTGTATTGTTGGTTAATCCAGTAATGTCAACATAGCCAACACCAGTGTCACTTGTCAGATTGCCGACGAACACCCAGTTCGTCGTTCCGACGACCCGATAGCGAGCCTCATACCGAGTGTCGGCATCTGCACGTTGGAATGACCAGTTTAATCGGGCGGTTGTAGGCGTTGTCGTAACGTTAAGATTAGTTGGCGTTTCGCACTGAGTAGCAAAATAAGAACTAGCCGAAAAGACCGTGCTTTCGGTGGGTGAGCAAAGTGTTCTGATTTGCCATTCATAGAACCTATTGTAAATTAATCCGCTGATGTCCACATAACCGTTGCCATTATTGCTGGTCAGATTAGAGAGCGTATTCCAGCCGGGATTTGCAAAGTCCATGGTTGGCCGATATTGAATTTCATAACGCGTATTAGCATCAGCATTATCAAAAGACCAGCTCAGACGGGCGCCATTATAGCTAACTGAGGCCACTAAATTATAGGGTAGGCTACAGGGCGCCGTATTAAAGGTATTTAAGCCTGAAAAATCTGAGTATGAGCCATTAGCACACCGCACTCTGACTTGCCATTCATAGCTGATATTGCTAATTAAGCCTGTTATGGCCACGCTTGAACTGGTCAGATTACTAACCGTGGTCCAATCGGTGGTTCCGACCTGTCTATACCGAGCATCGTAACTAGAGCCAGATTCGTCAGAACTCCAGTTTAACGTGGCCGACTTTAGTTTGGCAAGTGCATATAATCCACTGGGAATATGGCAGTTGGTTGTAAAATTCGGACCTGGTGTGAAGGTTGAACTGGTGGAAGGTGAGCACACCGTTCTGATCTGCCATTCGTATTGGGTGTTGCCGTTCAGACCCGTCAATGAGTAATATTGAGTCGTTATACCATTGAGTATTGACCAGTCTGTTGCGCCTACGGTGCGGTAACGCAGATCAAACGCTGAACTGGCATCGGTAGTAACGCTCCATTGAAGTTGGACAAAGGAAGAATAGGTGTTGCTTATATACAGACTGTTGGAGGCCGGGGCATAGCAGCCCGTTGTAAAGGTGACGATGGTCGAATAATCAGTGTTTACGCCTGGTGAGCAGAGCGTTCGGATGCGAGCTTCATAGGCGGTGTTCGCCAGTAAGTCGGTTAGCGTTCGGGAATTATACGATGACCCGGAATTATAGCCAATAGTAGTCATCCAGTTTGGGTTGCCTACAGGGCGATACTGTAATTCATAGACGCTACTCGGCTCAGGAATGCCAGCATAGCCCCAATATAGATTGGCCGATGTGGTAGTAGGGTTAGCGGTTAAACCAGTAATTGCCAGACAGAAGGTCGTGAAGGTATTCGGAAAGCTATAGTCTGAGGACTCAGTTATGGAACAGATACTCCTGACTTGCCATTCGTACTGTATATTATTTGTCAAACCGGTCAGCGAATAGGTTGTCGTTGTTAAACTAGCGACCGACGTCCAGGTAACTGCACCTACCGGGCGGTAGCGCAGTTCAAATGTTTGGCCTGGGTCAACGTTTGAATACCAGTTTAACTGAGCTGATATCGATTTGGAAATAGCATTTAGGTTAGTTGGAGCCTGGCAGGAGAGTGTTGTGAATGACTGCGGACCGGCGTAAGTTGAACTAGCTGTAAGCGAACAAACACTTTGCACCTGCCATTCGTAGGCAGTCGATGAGGTTAGCCCTGTTAAAGAGTAGGTTGAGTTCGTTATTCCTGTCACAGTTGTCCAGTTGGCAGTTCCCTGCTGACGCCATTGGAGGGTATAGGTTGGGGAACCAGTACCAAACCAGTATAGAGAGGCCACAGTACGACTAGGCGAATAATAAAGGTTTTGGGGGGCTGTACAGGGAGTAGAAAAACCAATCGGCCCGGAATACGCAGTACTAGCCGATGCTTTCACTTGCCATTCATAGGCAGTACCCGGAGTCAAACCGAAGAGGGAGTTACTTATACCTGTGATGTTAGAAACAGTGGTCCAGGTAGCGTTTCCTACGGCACGCCACTGTACATCATAGGTTAGGCCTGAACCCAGGCTATTCCAACTCAGAACCGCACTATTCGCCGTAATGTTATTTGTGTTCAGGCCCGTTACCGAAGGTATTGTCGTATCGACATTAGCCGTTGAGCTAAAACTGCCTGTAGTTGTGTTGGACGGACGAATGCGATAATAATAGATAGTTCGATTGTCAAATTTGATGTCTGTGAATGTTGTTACGTCTGGGCCTACCCCCCCAATACACGCAAAGCCTGAGGTGGGGGAGGTAGAGCGTTCAATGAAGTACCCCATCTCATTATTGGCGTTATCCTGCCAGTTGAGGACAATCGATGTCAGCGTAAAATTAGCCGTTAGGTTACTGACTGGAGCGACATTCGTAGCCGGGGCATCGAGTGTGTAGGTTGTATGGGTTTGACGGAGGGCTAATCCGGCCTGCATCCGATCATACTGCCCCGGTGTAAAATCATGTGTACAGGGAAAATAATACGACATGAGATTGGTAATGGAGGGCGTATAATACTCATTATGAGCATCGTGGGCGAAGCTGTTCGGATTGTATTGAGGACAATTATTGACATAGGTAACATCAGCCCCATACATGCCATACGGATCGGCAGGCGTATCGCAGATCAGATCGCCATCGGTCGTGCAGTTGGCCCCCGCTCCCCGAGTGACTAGCTCAGTCGTGGTTGCGTTACCATTGTTATTGCCAAATGTATGGTAGAGGTTAAAATTATGGCCTAATTCATGGGGTATTATCCGGTTACTGGCATCGTTGATGTCCGCTTCCGTGTTGTTAAATACCCCAATAAATGAGCGTGTTGTAACAATGTTATTGGCAGGGTAATAAGCATAGCCACCAACACTGGCAGAAAAGCTATGAATGTAATATTGGTTCATTGCATTGGCGGCATCACGACCATCTACCGTTGATCCTTCCGGATACGGAAAACTGTTGAATAGACCATCGTTATCGATGTAGTCGGGTGTGGTACCGGCAAAATAAAACTGGATGCCAAAGCCATTGAGCAAATAATAGCTATTCGTAGCCGCCATCATCCGATTCAGATTCGCAAGACTCAGACCGCCACTGCCATCACTCCGGCGGACAATATGGGGGCGAATGGGTATATACGTTATATTCGTAAATACAGCTCCGGAAGCTCTCTTTTCTTGTAGTGCCAGATTGGCTTGCTGAACAAGCGATAGGGCCTGCGCGGGAGTCAAGTCTACCGTACCACAAAGTGCTGAATTAGAAGTCGGTCCAGTTTGAGCCCAGCTTGTTCTTGCCTTTATAAATCCTAGTAGCCCAAAAATTAGTAGAAAAGTAGCATATTTTGTCATTTTATTTGTAAAAAATGATATTTTATTAATACAAGTCATCTAAATTTCTTATTTAAGTTTTTTATAACCAACTGTTTACCTCAATAATTTTTATCCGGTATGTAATGAGTCCATGAGTGTACGGAAAATGTCGATTGTGACTACGAAATGCAGTTAATCAGAGAGTAAAACGCTAAATTGACATAGTTGTCTCTCTATTGGCAAAAGGCTGTACCTTGTGATTGCTTAATACAACCTTATGAATAATAAACGCATAAAAAAACACTTCCTCGTTCTTTTGCTCCTTTCGCAAACTACCGTTGCTCAGCACTATAAACCTCGCTCCATTACAGGCTTGTTGGGCGCATTCGGAGCTGAAGTTGAGCTGGTTAAACAGACGCTGAAAAAGCCAAAAACTGTTGTAGTCGACGGAGTGACATTCACCACCGGGCGCATTGGCAAACGCAAAGTCGTTGTGGCCGAAACCGGTATTGGTAAGGTCAATGCGGCCATGACAACGGCCCTGTTGCTCGACCATTTTCGGCCAGAACGCGTACTGTTCACCGGCATAGCGGGTGGCACAAACCCCGATTTACAACCTGGTGACATTGTCATTGCTGGCCGGACCGCCCACCACGACTATGGTTCGATCACCGATAAAAATACACCGACGCGGCAAACTCGAAACGTTATCACGAAACAGTTTAATCCGGTCTATTTCCCCGCTGATTCGTCGTTGATGCGATTAGCTGAAAAAGTAGTTACAAGTCTTACGCTGGAGGGGATTCCACTTGCATCGGGTGGTGTTTCTGATCGACCGGTGAAAGTTATGACCGGTACGGTTGTAACAGGAGACGTGTTTGTTGCGTCATCGGTAAAAGTAAGCAGCCTACGAGCTGAGTTCGGTGCAGATGCTACTGAAATGGAAGGAGCGGCTATTGCGCAGGTTTGTTATCAGGTAAAGGTGCCGCACCTGATCATTCGTAGCCTGAGTGATCGTGCTGATGCCGAAGCACATATTGCCTACGACAAGTTTTATCCCACGGCTGCCCGCAACTCGGCCAAGCTAGTCATCGCTATCGTTCAGGCATTATGAGGATTTACGACAAATAGCTGACAACGTACCGAGCAGCATCTGGACATTATAGGTGGCATTTATAGCCCTTTCCCTCAGAAAAGCCCAGGATATAGGCTGATCGATGTTTTTTTTAGTCATATTGGATAACTACACATATTTAACCCGAAATTATGATCAGCAAACGTACATTCTTAACGAAGAACCCCTTTCAGTCATTCTGGTGGGCAGGTTATGAATGCACAGATCAACTCAATTGCTTTGGTAATCGGGTGGATTTTCTACCCCTGACGGGGCATTTACAACGATTAAGCGACGATTATAAACACCTTAATTCGTTTGCGATTCGCACGGTTCGGGAGGGTATTCGCTGGAGTCAGGTCGAGAAAACCGCTTATCAGTATGACTGGCATGTGGTAGAACAACTGTTGGCCGAAGGACGCCGGCAGGGTATTCAGCAAATTTGGGATTTGTGTCATTTTGGTTATCCCGACGATTTGACGCCCTTACACCCGATGTTTGCCCGCCGTTTTGCGGCACTTTGCCGGGCCTTTGTCCATTTTTATCGCGATCGGTATCCTGACGATGAACTAATTGTAACACCCATCAATGAAGTCAGTTTTATTTCCTGGCTAGGGGGCGATGTGCGTGGTACATCACCTTACTGCACCAAACAGGGTTGGGAAGTGAAAGTTGGGCTGATGAGAGCCTACATTGAAGGCGTTGCCGCTATGCGTGAACTTGATCCGTCCATTCGTATCCTGACGACCGAACCATTGGTACAGATGGTGCCACCGATGAACGCTACCGAACAGGAAATTATAGATGCTGCCATTGCCGATGAAAATCAGTTTCAGTCGGTAGATATGTTAGCCGGGGCTATTTGTCCAGAATTGGGTGGTTCGCCCGAATACCTCGATATTCTAGGGTTTAATTATTACTACAACAACCAGTGGATCAACAAAACCAGTACGTTTTTGGGGTGGGCCGATGCCATTCCCGATCCGCGCTGGGTGCCCCTACGGCGATTACTTCTAAAAGCCCACCATCGATACAATAAACCCATTGCTCTGACCGAAACTAGCCATCCTGGAATTGACCGGCCGGGTTGGATTAACATGATCGGCCAAGAATGTGCCGCTGTGATTGAAGCAGGGGTGCCGCTTTGGGGTGTTTGTTTGTATCCGATCATAGACCGGCCCGACTGGGACCATCTGGATCACTGGCATCATTCCGGATTATGGGATGCTGATCTATCGGTCGATCCGCCGGGTCGCGTGTTGTATGAGCCCTATGCCAATGCGTTGTTAAATGCCCAGCGCAAGGTCAGCAATAGCCTCCTGGAGCCACAGCAATTGCCAGTAGAATAGATAGTTATCTTGTAAGGATACCTTGTCAAAAGTACATTTGTAAAAGCGCTGAGCGAAACGAATTCATACGGCATTTTGGGAAATGAATTATAGCTAAAGAACGATGAACGGCTACTGGCACGTTTGCAGGCGGAATCGGTAAAATAATTAATCGAGCGTAAACAGTTTCCATCAACAACAATTTAGCTGTCAATAAGATCTGTTTCCGTCTTTTATGAAACAACCTCTAACGTTGCTTTTCTTTATTCTGGCATCCACAACGCTGTTTGGCCAGAAACTTAAGCCTGGTTTCAGCAAAACGGAATACGTTGAGCTAATGAGCGTATTTGCACGACAGGTCGATACCTTGCCTGTCAATAGCCCTATTCCAAAACCTCAGCGTTTCAAATTTGTCTATCGGTCGCCGGTAGTTGGTCTGGACAATCGCTGGGATTTATGGACCTCACCCGATTCGGTGGCTGCCATCTGTATTCGTGGAACAACACTGGAGCCGGTTGGCTGGTTAGAGAATTTCTATGCAGCTATGGTACCGGCCAAAGGGCAGCTAATCCTGTCGAATGATTATAAATTCGATTATCACCTTGCCGATCATCCTCAGGCTGCTGTGCACATCGGCTGGCTGATTGGTGCCGCTTTTCTGGCACAGACAATTCTGCCCCGGCTGGATTCATGCGTTCGGGCAGGAATCACAAATTTTTACATCATGGGGCATAGCCAGGGCGGAGCCATTGGCTACCTGATGACGTCTCATTTGAAGCAATTGCAACGGCAGGGTAAAATTCCGCCAACTGTTCAATTTAAAACGTATTGTAGTGCTGCACCTAAGCCCGGCAATCTGTTTTATGCCTATGAGTATGAAGCATTGACAGCCGGTGGTTGGGGGTTTAATGTCGTCAATTCTGCCGACTGGGTTCCCGAGATGCCGATTACCATCCAGACACTTGAAGATTTTAATCAGACAAACCCGTTTGCCAATATTCCGGATTTATTGAAAAAACAGAAATTCCCAAAGAATCTGGCATTGAAATATGTGTTCAACAAGTTATCTAAACCAGCCCAGAAGGCGCGGAAGAATTATCAAAAATATCTGGGTCAGTTTGCGGGGAAATATGTAAAAACAAACCTGAAAGAATACATTCCACCAACGTTTTATCAATCCAGTCATTACGTCCGGACGGGAACATTTGTTATTCTATTGGCCGACGAAGCGTACTTTAAAAAATACCCTGACAACAAAAAAACGATTTTTGTACATCATTTACTGGAGCCATACCTGAATCTGGCCGCTAAATTACCCTAACCAGAATAACGACTAGAGGTATATCTGCACCATTTTGTACCAGTCGTCGGCCTGATGCGCCCGCCCGTCCCAGATGTAGAATTCGTGTGATACGTTTTTTAGCCCAAGGGTTTCGCTTAAGGCCAGATTACTGTTCAGAAATGGGTCGGCAGCTCCCACGGTCATAACAATCTGCATTCGTCGCAATTCGTCGAGGACAATACCATCGCCCAAATTCGGGAGGAAATGATTGGGATTATGGAAATAAATATCCTCATCATAATAATTATCGAATAACCCCCGGAACTCAGCTACCGGAGCCGATAAATCGTATCGGCCACTGAGCGCCACTAATTTGCCAAACCATTGCGGATGACGAAAGGCAATGTTTGCCGCATGATAGGCTCCCAAACTGCACCCGTGCGAAATCATGAAGGGCTGCGGATTTTTCAGACGCGAAAATGGCAGAACTTCATTCAGGATATACTCTTCATATTGCCCATGCCGCTTAATACGTTCTGGTGGAGGAATATAGCGGTTATAAATACTTTCCCGATCCACGCTATCCACACAAAAAAGTTGGAGCCAGCCGTTTTCAAGTCGGTCGGCCAGGGCATTTACAAGGCCCAACTCTTCGTACTCATAAAAACGACCTCGTCGGGTCGGAAAGACAAGTACACGAGCCCCCGAATGGCCGAAGACAAGCAACTCCATGTCACGATTCAGATTTGGACTGAACCATTTATGATACTCACGATGCATAAGGAAGGTGATAGATTGGGTGAAATTGCATCAGAGAGGGCAAATCAGGCTAACTTAGTAGGTAAACAAATTATTAAAAATCTGCGATTCCTGTAAGATTCCTTTCCATACCTGATAACCAGCCTGGTTAAGATGAAGTCCATCGCCTTCAAAAAATTCGCGACGTGGCCGGCCATCGTTACCCAATAAGGGAGAAGTCATGTCGATGGTTCGAAAAGCGGGGTTTTTAGCCACTTCGTCGGCAATGAGTCTGTTTGTCAGGCGAATCCTATCGCCAATTCCCCAGCGTGCCGGACTTAGTTTGATCGTTAGAAAAAACAGCGGTACATCAGGTAGCTCCCGGCGCATTTTATCGGCCAGTGCGCAAAAAAACAGGTAAACTTCCTCAGGATGGCGACCGTCGCCCAGGTCGTTATCACCTGCATAAAATACAATGGATTTAGGATTTGCCGGAACAACCAGTCGGTCAAAAAACCAGGCACAGGCCGCTAATGTTGAACCGCCAAATCCTAAATTAAGCGTATCGATTTGCGGAAAATCCTGAGCCAGCGTCGACCAAAGTCGAATCGATGAACTACCATAAAACACAACCCGATCGGATGCGGGATGAACTAACTTGATTTTGGCTTCGAGTTGCCGAACGTCGTCTTCGTACCAGACCATCTGGTTATTGTATGATTAAGGGTTACCTAATGGCTTCTTACAACCCGCATGAATAGATTACTGCACCGGAATGGGTTAACTCATAAGCTGACAAATGTGTTGTCAAATCTTTATAAACCCGTTTGCCATTAGTCAATAATTTTTTAGTGATACTACCCGCAGGTTGAAGAAAGCTTCATGCGATTGAAGGGCTGATGCTTTACTTTTTTACTGCTTCGGCCATTTTGTTTGAATCAGACGTGGCTGAAGCCATCCATTTTCGGAGAATGCTGCCCAAGGGGCGGAATTCGATCAGAAATCCGTCGTGGCCATACAGAGAATCAATCTCTTCGTAGACTGCATTAGGAATATGCCGGGCCAAAAACTGCTGTTCGGCTATTGGAAACAGCAAATCGGAACGGATGCCAACAACGAGGGCGCGAGCCTTTATCTGGTTGAGTGCATTCAGAATGCTACCCCGGTTTCGACCGACATTGTGCGAATCCATTACCTTCGACAGCGTCCAGTACGTAAAGGCATTAAATCGATCGGCTATTTTTTCCCCCTGATAGCGTTGATAGCCAGCGGCCTTATAGCCATCGAGTTGTTCGTTGTTATCGAGAGCCTGCGTAAAGCCATATGTATCGTAGTTACGATACGAAATCATGGCCATAGCCCGAGCCGCTTTCATCCCCGACGCGCCTGCATCGTCGCGTCGTTCGATCCAGGTGGGGTCAGCTTCAATAGCCATACGCTGGGCTTCATTGAAGGCAATACACCAGGGCGATGCAACCGCGCTGACAGCGATCAGAACAAGATTTTCGATTAGATTCGGGCGTAGAATTGCCCACTCAACCGCTTGTTCTCCGCCAACGGATCCACCAATACAGGTATGAATTTTATCGATACCCAACTCCTGCCGTAACAGGTCCAGCGCTTCAACCATATCGCGGATGGTAATTGTCGGGAAATCGTGGTAGAAGGGCTTTCCTGTAGTTGTATTGACTGAGAGAGGTCCGGTTGAGCCATAACAGGAACCGAGAATATTGGCACAGACGATGAAATCAGTATCGGGATTAAAGTATTTCCCTGGCCCTACCATGCCATTCCACCAGTCGCCGGGGTCGGCATTGCCGGTCAAAGCATGACAAATCCAGACAACGTTAGACCCATCGCTGTTCAGTGTTCCGCGTGTGGTGTAAGCTAACCGAAAACCCGGTAAGCTCTCTCCCGATTCAAGCGGGAACGAATATTTATAGTTAAAATAATGGATGTCCAAAGGATAATGCGTTTTCTGCCCTAACGTTTTCAGGCATTATGAAGGCATAACGGCACTGAAAACCATAAACATATGGAACCGCACAAAACCACTCCCGGTTAGCGGTGCGATGAGGTGAGTGATGCTTAGTAGGCCTCGTAGGGCATACAGTGCCGTGTGTAGCGCATGTGATTAAACGATTTATAGTCCCTAACCGTCCGCCTTCGCGGTTGCTTTAGGCAGGAGTTAGCACCTTGCCATGTGGTAGGTTGCCAGCGATTCACAGAGCCTGATCTCTCCTCGCTTCTTTATAAATCAATTGACGTCGGTATGAAATGATTGACGTCTGGCAATTGACTTGATACCGCAAGTATACTAGCCAAAGCGCGCCAATCCAAACACAGACCCTATTTTCTGACCGTTGCCTTATTTTTTTTGACTTCGTTGGCAAGTAAGGTTTATTTAATCGGGCGGATATTTACTTTTGTGGCGAAGACACCCCCCCGATGAACCAAACCTACCGTTACAACCGTGAAAATGCTACCCGAGTAGCCGGAACTACAACTGTGAAGGATGCAATCGGGCAGTTGCTGAAAGCGTATCAACTTCAGACTCGCTTCAACGAAACGTACCTCGAAGCCTTCTGGGGACGTATGATGGGGCCAACGATTGCATCGCGAACAAACCGTCTCTACGTTAGGGATCGGAAATTACATATCGAGATCGCTTCAGCTCCACTGCGTAATGAACTCGTCAATGCCAAGCAGAAACTGATTCAACTTGTAAATAAAGATATGGGTACCGATGTTATCGAGGACGTTATATTTATCTGAATAAGTTAGATTTTAAAACCGAAAAAGGCATTACTGGTCAGTAATGCCTTTTTCGGTTTTAAAATCCCGTAGACTCCTTACGATAATGAGTTGGCAAATTCATGCATTGTACTGAACTCGCCTTGTGGCTTTAAATAGCGAAGTAGTGCCTCAACCCGGTCAAGTAACTCCTCTCGGGAATGACGCCGAACGTAAGCCGGGATTTTTTCATAGCCCGACAGGTCCGTAAACTCCCAGGGGTGAACGTATAAATTCAGAAAGCCATCGGCTTGAAGCGTTTGCCTGCATAGTTGTTTGTAATAAGCAAACGGAAAGTTTTTTAGACTTAACCAGAAAAGTGGCAACCGTAGGGTAGGCGTAACGGATGCCGGAATCTGCCAGACACCCGCTTCCCGGAAGGGATGACGTGGTTCGCCCCAGTGGTTATAGCGGCCAGGGAGCCAGGTCGGATGCAACGATGAATTATACTGATAGCCTGCCTGCTCAACATCGTTGGGGTCGACAAAACCCATGCGCGCACGCCGGAAGCCGGTTACCGGACGATTAAGTAATTTCTCCAGCGCTAATCTGGATGTAAGCAAATCTGCCGGTTCGAAAGTCGTATGGAAATAGCCGTGCGACGCAATTTCGTGCTTACCAGCAAGCTGCCAGACTAATTCGGGTTCATGAAGGGCATAATTAGCCGTAGTGAAAAGCGTGGTACGAGCCTCAACTGCGTCAAAGCGTTCGGCCAGCAAACGCAGCCCCCGCGTTGAAACGGCCACTTGCTCACTCAGTGGAATATTGTGACCGAACTCTACCGCAGTATCAAACTCTTCTACATCAACGGTGAATAATATATGCCTCCCAGGGGGTGTTGCTCTTTGGTTGGGGCTTCCCATGTTGTAACGGTCTCCTCAATGTCGCTTGTGTCGCCGATGATATAAGCCGGGCGTTGTTTTACTTCCACAAACGTTTTTCCCAAATATACGCCGATGATCCCGATTATGATGAATTGAACACCGCCGATGAGCAGCATCAACAGGACTAAAGTAGTCCAGCCGGAAACGGTAGCATTGGTGAAATACTTTTCATAGAGAACTTCCGCTCCGAATAAACTGGCAAACATGAACATGCCAAAGCCAAGCAAAACGGACAGATACAACGGCTTGGTAGAGAACGAGGTGATACCCATGGCAGCCAGGTGCATCATCTTGCGAAATGAGTATTTAGAACGGCCTGCGTAGCGAGCGGCTGGCTGATAGAGAATCCGGCATTGGCGGAAACCTACCCACGAAATCGCCCCGCGGAGGAACAGATCATTCTCCTTGAATGCCTTGAGCGTGTCGATAACTTTGCGGTCGAGTAACCGGAAGTCAGCGGCACCATCTTCAATTTTAAGGCCTGAAATATTTCTCAGCAGGCTATAAAACTTTTTTGATGTAGTACGCTTAAACCACGATAGTTTCGGGTCTGGCTGCCGAACCGTATAAACGACCTCGAAGCCTTCACGCCATTTACTGATCAGCGTAGGAATGAGTTCGGGAGGATGCTGGAGGTCTGCATCGAGACAGATTACCGCCTGACCTCTGGCATTTTCATAACCAGCACGAAGGGCCATCTGATGACCAAAGTTGCGGGAAAAAGAAAGAAACCGTACTACCGGATACTCTTTGCTTAACTGCCGAAGCACAAAGCGAGTCTGGTCAGAACTACCATCGTCTACGATCAGTATTTCATAAGAACGATATGGCTCCATAACGGCCATGAGCCGATGTACTAAAACGGGTAAGTTCTCTTCCTCGTTATAGGCTGGTACGACTATACTAATCATACCTTCAGATGATTTCATTGTATCTTCGTGGATTGAGAAACCGTTACGGACGGTTTCTTTAAATTTTCTGCTAAAGTAAGTATTAATACTTAATATTTTGCCAACAGATGAATTAAAGTTGTTTTAAAAGTTGCCTTTATCGGCAAATATTTATTAAAAGAGCACTTCTCTATAGACTATATGAATACTTTGCCAAAGCAGAATTTACAAGGGCGAAACAGTCAACTTGTTGAACAAGAGGAACAAAGGCGTGATTTAGGATTCGGAACAAAGCTGGGCGATACCTATTCTCGATTAATCAATAAAGATGGTAGTTTTAATATATTTCGTAAGAACGGAACATTTTGGGATCAGCTAAATCTCTATAATCGACTGATTACAATCAAATGGTTTCCTTTTTTGGGACTGGTATTGGTATTTTATCTCATTGCGAATGGCTTTTTTGCCGTAGTATATATGCTGGCTGGTGCTGAGAATCTTCAAAGTACCTCGGACCAGTCATTTTACGGACCTTTCTGGAAAGCTTTTTTCTTTAGTTCTCAAACGCTTACAACCGTAGGATACGGACATATTGCTCCCACTAGCTTTCTGACTAGTATTATTGCCGCTTTCGAGTCAATGATGGGATTGCTGTCGTTTGCTTTGGTAACGGGACTCCTGTACGGCCGGTTTTCGCGACCATCTGCTCATATTAGATTTTCCCAACGTTCGGTGTTTGCGCCTTATCTGGATGTAAATGCCTGGATGTTCCGGATCATCAATGCACGATCACACCAACTGATCGATGTGGTGGTTGAAGTAACCATGTCGCGGATGGAAACTAAGGCGGATGGAACAAAGCACCGTAATTATTATTCCTTAAGTCTGGAACGGAAGAAAGTAACGTTTTTTCCAACTAACTGGACCCTGGTCCATGCTATTACGAATAAAAGCCCATTACATGGCTGTACGCCCGAAGACCTTGCCGAATCTGACACTGAATTCTTAATTTTGCTCCAGGCAATGGATGATACATTCTCACAGGTAGTTCATCGACGCTATTCGTATCGGTATGATGAAGTTCTTTGGGGCCACAAATTTCGTCCCATGTTTGATAGCGGCCAAAGCGGTATTGTTAATCTCGATCTTGAGAAACTGGATGATACTGAAGAAGTTGAGCTTAACTAGTTCTCATCTCAAGGTAGTTTAGTTGCTCATAATGTAATGAAAGGCAAGCCTACTTTGTGAACCATAAATTGTAAACCAAATTGATTTTCCCTCCATTTCTGCGCCCTGGCGATACAGTCGGAGTAGTAGCTCCAGCCAGTTGGTTTCCATATGAAGAGTTAGCTGATGGATTGCGTATACTGCGTAACGACTGGAAACTAAATGTACTGGAAGGCGATAGCCTGCACGCCATTGATGGTCCATTTGCCGGTTCCGATGATCTTCGTCGGGCGGATCTGCAACGCCTTTTTGATGATCCATCCGTAAAAGCCGTCTTTGCGGCTCGAGGGGGCTACGGATGCTACCGAATTGTAGACCAATTAGATCTGACCTGCTTACACGAGAACCCCAAATGGCTCGTCGGCTTTAGCGATATAACCGTTTTATTAAGTCTGTTCTATAAGCATGGAATTCAGAGCTTACACGGGTTGATGCCCCGCCAATTTGGATACCCAGATCGGTCTCAATCGCTTGAATCTGTGAGACAATGGCTATTTGGCGAGATACCAGCGCACTATGCTGTGCCTGCCCATTCGCTTAACCGGGTAGGTGAGGCAAAGGGGCCGCTGGTTGGTGGCAATCTAACTATTCTTGTTAACTCGCTGTGTACATCTACGGATATCGATTTTTCAGGATCGATTCTGTTTATTGAGGACATAGACGAAACACTTTTCTCGCTCGATCGTATGATGACTCAACTTCGTCGGGCAGGGAAATTGGCGAATTTGGCGGGATTAGTAGTAGGGCAATTTTCCGATATGCGCCTTAATCCATCGTTACCATTTGGCAAAGACGCGTTTTCCATAATTGCCGATTCGGTGTCCGAGTATAATTACCCAATTATTTTTGATTTTCCCGCTGGGCATGTAACGTACAATTTAGCTTTACCAATTGGACGAACAGTCGTTATGAAAATTGACTCAGAAAAAGGAGAGCTATTATTCTGAAATATTCCTGAATAGACCGGTTTTAGTGTGGATTTTTAATATTATTTTAATAATAGAATAGATTAAAAATATATATTCATACGTAAAAATAATTTCTCATAAACAATTAAAAATGGCATTAGTTATAGCAACTGTAAATTTACTTATTGACTATTATTTTTGAGTATATAACTAGTAAATTTCACTTGCCGAACTGGTGTAAAAACTACTACCAGCGTTATGAATATGTGGCAAGTCAAAAACCTATACTGGGTGTCTGCTATAGCTATGCTTGTTTTTGGTTGTGAGAATGCAAATACTGATAAGCTACCGTTAGATACCGATAAAATTGCCTTAATGACATCAAAAGGTGTTAAAAATAACTATAAAGATTTTGATAAAATTGGCTACCATAAAGGAGATAAAATTTTAGATTTTACTTTATTTTCTCTCGATGGAATTCGGTTTAGTTTTTCTGAAGTATTAAAAAATAAAAAACCAATTTTATTGATTTCCGGCAGCTATACATGTGATATTACCCGTCGTAATATGCTGGATATAAATTCAATAGCAGCTAAGTATAGAAACTTTATTAATGTCTACTTCATCTACACAATTGAAGCTCACCCTTCAGATATTGCCGGCCCCTATTCAAAAGATAATCTCTTACAATTAAGTACTGAAAATATCAAAGAACATATTGACGCTAAACAACCTAAAACATACGGTGAGCGAAAGATATTAGCAAAATTGTTGCAACAGAAGAGCTATGTTATGCTGCCTATCCTGATTGATAATCCAGCTAATAATTTTTGGTTATCATTTGGTCAGTCACCTAATACGGCCTATTTGATTAACCCAAACGGAACAGTTTATTTTAGACAAACGTGGTTCCGCTTCCGTGATCTGGATGAAGTGATCAGAGCTATCATTCGGCAATAGAGCATTTGATTATTAATGATTACTTCATGCCTGGAGTATTTCCGTACAGGCAACAAAATACAATTGTTTGTCATGCCTGATTAATCGTACCACTATATCTGCGAAAAAACCGATAATAATCAACTAGCCGGTTAGTAACCGGCTAGTTGATTGATTTTATTTGATATAGCGAAAATCTTCTCCACCTTTCAACGCCAATAATGTTTCATACATGAGTTTAATCACATTCTGAACATCGTCTTTGTGGACAGTTTCGACGGTTGTATGCATGTATTTTAACGGAAGTGAGATTAGCGCTGAGGCAATCCCTTCGGTAGCGTAGGCAAAGGCGTCGGTATCCGTTCCTGTCGAACGACTAACGGCCTGCCGCTGGAATGCAATGTTTTGCTGGTCGGCTACACCGATCATAAAATCAAGCACATTGTTTTGTACAGCCGGGCCATAACACAATACAGGACCATCGCCACATTTAAGGTCTCCCTGCTCTTTTTTGTCGTATCTCGGCGATTGCGTGTCGTGGGTCACATCGGTGCAGATAGCAAGATCGGGCCGGAGTCGACGGGCAATCATTTCGGCTCCGCGCAAACCGATTTCTTCCTGCACTGCATTGACCACATACAGCGTAAACGGCAGCGTTACGCTATTTTCTTTCAGGAGCCGGGCTACCTCAGCGATCATAAACCCGCCCATACGATTGTCCAGAGCGCGACCAACGAAATAGCGCTCGTTTAATTCCATCAGGCCATCAGAGAACGTACACACAGTACCGACGTGGACGCCCATATCCAATACTTCCTGTTTGGTTGCTGCACCGATGTCGATAAACAGATCCGTTACTTTGGGCGCAGTATCTTTGGCGAGGTCTCGGACGTGGATAGCGGGCCAGCCGAACACGCCTTCTACAACACCCTTTTTGGTATGTAGATGAACGCGCATAGAAGGAGCTATAACGGCATCGGAACCGCCATTTCGTCGGACAAACAGGTAGCCATCGTCAGAAATAAAGTTGACGAACCATGAAATCTCATCGGAGTGAGCCTCAATGACCACTTTATAGTCTTTTCCTGGCCCAATGACCCCTACTGCCGTGCCATAGGTATCCACAATATGCTCATCGATGTAAGGCTTGAGATAGTCCAGCCAAATCTGCTGCCCCGACGATTCAAAGCCAGTTGGCGAGGCATTATTAAGATACTGATACAGAAAGTTTTTACTGTGTTCGTTCATTGTGCGCTGAAAATAAGCCATTCATGGTTGGCTAAAGAGCCACCCCGAAATAGTGAATAAATGAAAATCAAATATAGGCTATTGCTTAACGTGCCAAACTTTAAGGCGCAAAAACTAATCAGCGGTACTGAGATTAGATAAAGAAATTTTTATAAACCCCGAATGCCCATCAGATCATTGGGATTCGGGCAGATCGCCAGAAACTTCGCGCGATCGCTTATTGAGCAAACGCCAGGAAAGTCACCCTCGTGGCCAAGCATATCGGTCATGAGTTGAAAATGGAGGTGTGGAGGCCAATCACCATTTTCGGGATAGGGGCCAATCTCACCGATTTTATCGTCTACGTCAATTTGCTTTCCCACATATAACCCACTCAGCGACGAACGCGTAAGATGGCCGTAGAGGCTGTAAAGTGGTTGCCCGCCAATCGTATGTTCCAGAATAATGGTTGGGCCGTAGTCGCCGAAGTTGGCATTGTCCTGAAAACTATGAACGATACCGGCTAAGGGGGCAAAGACGGGCGTTCCGGCTTCGGCCCAGAAGTCAATGCCTAGGTGAATCTCTCGAGGTTCTTCCTGCGTATTAAAGTGTTCGCTACGACGGTAAATGACACGATGTTCGTTATAACCACCAACGCCGACTTTAACACCTGCTTCCCGTAGTTTCCCAAAAATATAATCAGTAAAGAGGACCGTATCGGTTAAATCAAGCAGTGCCAGATCAGGGTTTGTGGCCGATAAGTCGAGTCGTAAATAGGGATCTTTCTGAAAATCGAAGGGAAGAAGCATACGCAATGAGTGACGCAAAAGGTAAGACTAATTCAAAAGTTAAGAATTCTTTCGTTAAAACTATTAAGAATTGGCAATCGTATACTTTACAATCCTACAGAAACGTTGGAGTACTCTAACCACAATAGAAAGCTATGAAACGCAGTAGTGCATCTGGAATTTTATGTGTTTTCATCAGTTTTTTACTGCATAGCTGTACCATGAATGATACGCCACCCCTTGCTGGAGGCTGGCATCCAAGGTCAGATCTTAGCGGAACAGCGCGAAATGCTGCTGTAACATTTACCCTTGGCGATCTGGCTTATGTCGGAACCGGGGCCAATACCGATAAAGACCCACTTGCCGACTTCTGGCAGTATGATCCGGCAAAAAATTCCTGGACACAAATTGCCGACTTCCCTGGGAAAGCCCGTAGTGAAGCGGTTGGTTTTACTATTGGTGATAAAGGCTACGTTGGAACAGGCCTTGATCGGATTACGGGCAATTTGCTAAAGGATTTTTATGCGTATGATGCGGCCACAAATAAGTGGACTCCGATAGCCGATTTTGGCGGGTCGGCCAGACGGTCGGCCATTGCGTTTACCGTAGATGGGATCGGTTTTGTCGGAACAGGATCTGACGGCGCCGAACAGAAAGACTTATGGGCCTACAATCCCGCGACAGATTCCTGGACGCGTAAAGCCGATTTTGGCGGCCGGGCACGGCTTGGTGCGGCAACTTTTGTTATTAACAACATCGCTTATCTTGGAACAGGAAGTACCAATAATGTGAACCAAAATGATTTCTGGGCGTATGATGCCTCTAAAGATGTCTGGAAAGAGCGTCGGAATTTTACCGGAACATCCATCGCCCGTTCCTACAGCGTTGGTTTTTCGATTAATAAAATCGGTTATCTCATAACAGGTGCCTGTACACAGCGTTCAGGCGATTACGACGTATGGGCGTATGACCCCACCGATGATTCATGGGATACCAAATCGTCGTTTGAAGGTACTGCCCGAACACGAGCTGTCGGCTTTGCTACCAGCTCCAAAGGCTATATAACGACGGGGTCAAGCGGTCAGACGCGTTTTAATGATTTATGGGAGTTTACGCCGGATGGTAACTAGGTAGCCTTGCTGGTTTCGGATGCTGAAGGTATATTTACAACTATTTTTTCGTTATTACAGGCATATTCTTCGGCAAACTGACCAATTAACCTAACTGCATGGAAGCTACTATTGAGAAGCCCGTTAATGAGGCCACGCTTTTCGGCCATCCAATGGGCCTTTTCGTCTTATTTTTTACCGAGATGTGGGAGCGGTTCAGCTACTATGGTATGCGAGCCATTCTGTTGCTGTTTCTAATTGATAATGTTCGGGGTGGGATGGGGTTGACCGAAGCTGATGGTGCCGCTATTTATGGCATTTATACCGCTTCTGTTTACCTGCTTTCGCTGCCTGGAGGCTGGATTGCCGACAACCTGCTGGGGCAGCGCAAATCGATTCTGTACGGTGGCATAGTCATTATGCTTGGCCATATCATATTAGCTATTCCATCGGGACCCGGATTGTTCTACGCCGGACTCTGCACGGTTGCCATTGGAACGGGATTACTGAAACCTAATATTAGCAGTCTTGTAGGCGAACTTTACCCTGAAGGCGGTGCTCGTAAAGACGCTGCCTTTTCTATTTTCTACATGGGTATCAATACCGGATCGTTGCTCGGTATTTCGATCGTAGGCTATCTGGGACAGAAAATTAGCTGGCACTATGGGTTCGGAGCCGCAGCTATAGCAATGGCCCTGGGGATCATTACTTTCCGGATGTTCGGCCAAAAATACCTCGGCGACCGGGGCCTCTATGTGGTACCAACAGCGGTTGGAGAGGAAAATTCATCGACGGGCAATCGTTCGCTATTGGTGTTTCTGGCTGTGTTGGTGGCAATTCTGGCCGGTTTGCAACTGGCCGGAGTAATCGATATGACAACCGCGCAGGGGCTGGCTCAGGCAATGGGCACGATTATTTCGCTCATCGCTGTAAGTTACTTTGTTTATATTCTGGCTGCGGGTGGGCTCGATAGTGTCGAGAAAAAGCGGGTTGTCGTTCTATTCGTGTTTTTTCTGGCATCGGCTTTATTCTGGGCGGGAAATGAACAACAAGGTTCATCACTGCAAATTTTTGCCGATCGCTATACCGACCTTAACCTGTTTGGGTGGCAGATGCCTTCGAGCTGGTTTCAAAATCTAAATCCTGCTTTTATCCTCATTTTTTCGCCGGTTCTGGCGGCCTTATGGGTTTTCCTGTTCAAGCGAAAGATTGATTTTGCCGTTCCTGCCAAATTCGCGACTAGTCTACTGCTGCTTGGATTAGCTTATGTTGTTATGGTAGTAGCCTCCCGGCTGGCGCTTAGTGGTACTGGCGTTCGTACATCGCCGTTCTTTCTGGCATTTACCTATCTGTTCTTTACCCTTGGCGAACTGTTTTTGAGCCCCGTCGGGTTGAGTGCCTTTTCCAAGTTATCCCCCAAACGGTACACGAGCCAGCTAATGGGCTTATGGTTCGTAGGTACGTCGCTGGGGAACCTGATCGCCGGCCTGTTTGCGGGCGGATTCGATGAGAAAAATGTGCACCAGATGCCCGAAATGTTCCAGAACGTTGCCTATTTCAGCCTGGGATTTGGCTTTCTGCTTTTGGTGCTTGTTAAGCCACTAAAGAAATGGATGGGCGGAATCGAATAGGTAGTAAAACGCCTTTATCCCCCTGCTTTTTTCGCTTTATAACCTTTACCAGTTAGCCACGCCAGCACTTTATCACGGTGGTCGCCCTGAATCAGAATTTCGTTGTCTTTCGTTGAACCGCCTGCACCACAGGCGGTTTTCAATTGTTTGCCGAGGTCTGCCAGATCGGCATCAGTGCCAATAAATCCGCGTATACTCGTTACGACCTTATTGCCGCCTAATTTCTCTAACCAGATTTTCAGACTTTGCTGGGCTGGGGCTACTGTTTCGGCTTCTGACTGATCGTCAGATTGGTAATCAAAGTCTGGGTTAGTTGAGTAAACAATACCACTGCGATTTTTCTTGCTCATAGGTTTCGCTGTTTCCTGCAAAAATAGGACTTTCGTTCAGAAGTGTGCCACGGTTTGTTTGCATATCACTAGTAACCGTGGCACGCTTCTGAACGAAAGTCCTAAAAATACAGGCTTTTTATTAGTTAGCGCGTTCGTCCCTGTGCCGTGCGTACGTTTGTATTCCCGCCATTCCTGGTACGCCACCACTTCCGGACGTGGTGCCCCAGCCATAGCCAGACCCCTGATAAAACGACGGCAGGGAGTATGACAAATTTGACGGCAAAAGCTGGCTCCGGTAGTGAGGCAACCGGCCCATAGATATAGCCAAGTACAGGAATGCTGGCCAGAATATGAAACCAGCGTATGATTTTACGTTCGGTAGCGGCTTTCATAACGTTGATTGTTAAAGTTCCAGCATCTGCCGCACAGCTTCGCCATAGGTACTGCCCGTTGTCAGTTTCGTACCTTTTTTATCGCTCATCGCCAGCAGGAATTTGCCATCGAAATGCTTGTGAATTTCGGCAATTTTATGCCGATTGACCATCACCGACCGGCTCACGCGGACAAATGTGTCGGGCAGTTTTTCGTTGAGTGTAGTCAGCGTATAAGTTGTCAGAAACTTCTGCCCGTCCATCGTAGCCAGAAAAACATATTTGTCTTCGGCTTCAAAAAAAGCAATGTCTGAAAGAGGAACCAGCCGGATTTTTTCGCCCGTTTTCACCGAGATTGAATAAATTTCTTTTTTCGGCTGCATCTGGGCCAAAAGCCGCATTAAATTGTCCGACATCGGGCTGCTGCCTAATTGTGAGGGATCGTTTCGTTCGACCAACGATCTGATTTTCTGCGCTGTACGAGCTAATCGATCTGCTTCAACGGGCTTTAGTAAATAATCGACCGAGTTTTCTTCAAATGCCCGAATCGCATACTGATCAAAGGCTGTGGCAAATACAACCAACGGCATCGCCGTGAGTCGCGAAAGCATTTCGAAGCCGTTGAGCAAGGGCATCTCGATGTCTAAAAAAATTACATCCGGGCGTTCTGCTTCGATCAATGTTAAACCTTCAGCCCCGTTCGGCGCGTCGCCTATTACCTCAAACGTATCATTGTATTTGACGAGAAGTCGGCGTAAACGGCTGATAGCCAGTGGCTCATCATCAATAAGTATGGTTTTGAGCGGGAATGTCATGGATTCGTGTGATTAGGCATCTGTATCGGGAATCACCAGCGAATAACCACTTCGAACTTTAGTCATAAGAATAGACAGGAGCACCTGCTTCAATGGCCAGTTCTGAAGTTCTACGCGGGCGTCGTCACCGTAGAGTAGTTTTAGTTTATCCTGAATGCTTCGTAAGCCATACCCACCGCTCATATCGTCGGAAAAAGCGGGGCCGTTATCGTGGACACAGAGGTGAAGCTCACCGTTTTTCTCATAAATACGGACGTCGATACGGCCTGCATCGGCGCGTTTCGCAATGCCATGCTTGATGGCATTTTCGACAATGGGCTGTAACAAAAACTGAGGCAGTTTCAGCTCATTCAGGGCCGGATCGGCCACTTCAACGCTAAACGTTAACCGATTTCCGAATCGCACTTGTTCAACCTGTAAGTAGGTTCGAACCATCTCCAGTTCGTCGGCCAGGGTAGAAAATAATTCGCCATTGCGGCTCGTCGAGTAACGAAACAGTTTTGACAGCAACAACGTCATTTCCTCAGCCTTGTCGGGATCTTCGTGAACCAGGCTGGCAATACTATTCAGGGCATTATACAGAAAATGCGGATTAATTTTAGCCTGTAAAGCATCCAGTTCAGCCCGTGTTTTTAATTTCTCCAGATTCAGAAGCTGAATTTCCTGCTCTGAGAGCTTCCGGGTCAACTGGCGCCCTTGCTGAAGAACATAAAGGAAGATGTTGGCGATGAGCAAATCACCTAATACATAGAAATACCAGGATGCTGTTTGCTCGACCCCGACGGGTCGTTTCGCTAATTCATCGATAAACGGTTTGCCCAGCAACATGTACAAAACCGAATTGATACTGAAGAAGCTAATTATTACCGCAACACTCACCAGTAGGTGTCTTAGCCAGATAGCTTTAAACTGACTCGTAAGCCAACCCGACATTGCCCACGTTAGCAGAAATACAGCAGCTCCATCGGTAACATTCTCGATGATCAGAAATCGATACAAGCCCGCTATCAGTGGATCTGTAGCGTTCAGAATCAGGTGAGTAAAGTAGATGATGGCATTGCAGCCATAGATCAGTAAGGCACCCAGAAAAGAGCCAATGAAGGTTCCCCAGCCGGGTTTCTGGAGTAATGTCGTTAACGTAATGGGTTCTGCTTTGATCTTCTCCGGGATGTATTTACTTCGCCCGGCAAAATTGAATGTGGCTCCTTCTACATTAGCGCCTGTCAGGTTCACATTCATCAACCCGCAGAAATTCAGGTTCGCTTCATACAAATCGGCATCCGTAAAGTCAGCCCCGCTGAGTTCCGAAAAGCTTAGATTCGCCTGTCGCAATATGGCTCCCCGAAAATTAGCTCTGGTGAGGTTCGAAAAACGAAGGTCAGCCTGTGTCAGGTCAATACCGCTAAAATCGAAATCGGCCAGGTCAGATGCCCGCATGTTAAGGCGCCTGCCATTTTTACCGATCGTGCCGATAAGTTGCTCGCGAGTCATTCGTTAGTTATTGATTTACAGTTTACGGTATCTGATCTAAAAGTTACTGGTGTATTGTTGTTGTAGATAGCTCTTCCGTTTACTATAAACCGAAAGCCATTGGCTAAATACTGATCTTATTTTGGGCATTTTGCCAATAATGGTTCTATTTGCTTCTGGCCCCACATGGGGGCTAAGTCGCTGGCTGGCTTAAAACTAGCAAATTTTTCGGTGGCCTGCTTTAATACCGGACAGGCTGCGGTGGGCCCACCACCATACTG
This sequence comes from Spirosoma aureum, assembly GCF_011604685.1. NCBI lineage: Bacteria > Pseudomonadati > Bacteroidota > Cytophagia > Cytophagales > Cytophagaceae > Spirosoma > Spirosoma aureum. Next base: position 1,943,051 of record NZ_CP050063.1, read on the forward strand.
CTCGGGGGTGTACATAAGCGAAGATCCTTCCAGTACGTACGTGCGTGGATTATTGGCATTCAGACCTTTCGCTTTCACTAAACCAGCCTGAAAAAGTGGCCCATACTGCTGCCAGCGACTCATCGGATCAACTACCATTCGCGCCTGAGCAATATACGCTTTCAAAACAGCTAATTCGTCGTTATCGGAGGAAATGGCCTCTGCCGCTTTCAGATTGACGTCGGCCTGATCGAGGAATTTATCTTTGGTCGCTTCGTCTTTGCCCGTAAAGCCTAAATAAACATAGTTCAGACCCGCATAGTAACGCGGCAACCACTCTTTAGGCTCCGCTCCGGCAATGCGTTCAAACTGATTCGCTGTTGCCAGTAAATCGGCGGCTGGCGTTTTTTCGGTATGCGTTTTCATCATGCCAATAGCTTCGTTCATCGCCTGCTTATATTGGTCAGATTGCGCCCATACCGGGCAGTGGGCGGTGAGAGCCGCAATGATGATGAGAATGATCGTTTTCATGAGATTGGTAATTTGACCTGTAGTTAATTACTTGCTTTTAAATGCCATAAGGAGCTGCTGGAATAAACCCGGTTTCTGCACACGACAGTTGTGAAACGCCCTGATTTTCCATTGGCCGTTTGCTTTGATCAAAATGATTGTCTGGATCGATAATCGATTCAAAGGGGGCTTCTTCTGGAAGCGTAGTTGAATCATTCCGGTTGAATGCATAAGGGCAATGTTATTACTCAAAAAGGCAATCGAAGGCGATTCGGGTCCTGCATGCATCGTAGAGCCTTTCAACGCCCAGGAGTTAAATAGCTCATTGTGAATCTGTTCGTTCGCTTGTCTGCCCTTGATATGTTGCCCCGCGAACGTGATGTAATCACAATCGTCGGTAAAATATTGACTAAACGCTCTGGCATCACCAGCATTCCAGGCCACTGCCAGTTGAGCAAAGACCTCGCGAATTGCAGCTTCATCGACAGCTACAACTGCTGGCCTGATTGAGGTTTGACTTGGTTCCATCAGCATATGGTTTCCTTCTTATAATTCGTTCACGTTTACCTTCGCTTTCTTCGAGAGCATGATCATACCACCGACGAAGAAACTCCGGTATGACTGTGGACCAACAGCATAGCGGGTCTTTGTATCGGGGGTGTAGCGATACGTAAACACATTGTGCGTATTGAGGATGTTATCTATTGAAGCATAGAGGACTACAAAATTTTTCCTGATGCTCGTAATATGACTGGCGCTGAAACTGAGGTTATTAACTATGGGCGTCCGGTCAGCAAGAAATACTTCGTTAGTAGGATTGAAGTAGGGTCTGCCACTACTGACCGTGTAGGTTAGCCCTATGTTCGTGCTGATCTTCTCGAAATACCGCTTCATAATCAGGCTTATGTTGTGATTAGAAATGAATGTCGGAGTAGCCTGAACTGTGTATTGCTGAAATAGCCGCCTGGAGTCTACGTAGCTGTAGGTAATCCAGTAATCGAGGCCCTTTATTGTTTTCTGATCGCGCCAGAAAACGTCGAACCCCTGCGCGTAACCATTACCCGTGTTGTTCGTAGCGCCGATCGGAAAACGATAGGGATTGGCGTCAAAAGGTTGACCCGTAAATTCACGAACTAATTGCGCGTAGTTTTTATAGAAAGTCTCAATCCGGAATGTGCGCTTGTTTTTAATGATCTGGTAGTTCAGAATTAAATGGTCGGCCCGTTCGAAATCCAGAGACGTATTGCGATAGAGATAGCGATAATCCGGCGTTTGATAGAATTGTCCATAAGCCATCGATACCTGGCTGAACATCCCTGTTTTGTAAGCCAGGGATAAGCGGGGAGCCAGGTTGAATCGGCTGAGTACCGACGAATATTCGCCCCTGATTCCTGCCTGTACGGCTAAATTGCGTCCCAGGTAAGTCTGCGACTCCATGAACACTGCGCCATAATTATCATGCAGAGCGTATTGGATTCCCTGTACTGAATTTTTTATTGTAATAGCGTGGGCTTCGGTACCAAACAGCAGCGAGTTGTTGCCGAAGAGCCGAGTCAGCACAAACCGGCCCTGTGCCCGTGCACTTGAACGCCCGAAATCCTGGGTATCGAACGTGGTTGCGTCTGTGTCATAGCTATACGATAAACCAGAATTGAGCAGCCAGCGGCCATTGGCCCAACTATCGGTATATGTACTGGTGGTAAAGAAGTTACGATTGTGCTGCTGAAGTGCTGTTTTGCCCGTTTCATTCGACGGATCGACGAAATGCATACCAAGCCTACTGTCGGAATACATGCCATAAAACTTGAACATTCCTGTTTTAGTAGGCTGTAGCCGATACGTTAAAGACGATCCGGCAAATTCGGGTATGTGCGTCCAGTCGATGTTTTGCCGAACCAGAGTGAAAAGAGGCTTGAGATTGCCATAATAACCCGTTGCAGATACCGACGATTTCTCCGTAGCATGGTCGTAGCTGATGCCTGCATTCGCCAGATTTAAACTTAGACTAACTCCTTCATTCTGGGTTTTATCGGTGGTATTGAGCAATAGGACTGATGAGAGTGCCTGACCGTACTGGGCTGAATATCCCCCTGTGCTAAAGGATGTTCCTTTAAACATGAAGGGTTGAAACCGCCCTCGTGACTGAACATCGGGCATCGAACTGAAATACGGATTCTGGACGATCATCCCATCGATTACTACTTTTGCTTCCTCTCCGGAGCCTCCCCGCACGAACAATCCCGTTTGTTCGCCAACCCGCTGCGTACCGGGCAACAGATTCATGGCAGCAGTGATGTCAGCGTTGGCTCCGGCAGTTGTTACAATATCCATTGGCTTAAGCATGGTCATCCGGCGTTCGTCGGACGCTTCAAATGAGCCCGCTGTGATGACAACCGTATTCAGATCGTTGGCTGCTTCGGTGAGCCGAATCGCAATGGGGGTAGGAAATCCCAGGGTTACTTTTTGGCTGAATGACTCATAACCGATGTAGGAAACCTGTAGGGTGGCCGTATCTTTTCGGGTGGTAGAAAAACGGAAGCTACCCGTACTGTCGGTATTAGCACCATCGTACGTACCACGCAGGAACACATTGGCACCTGGCAACGAATGTCCTTTCTGATCCGTTACGCGCCCTGCCAGTATGACCTGTGCCGAAGCCACAGACGTGGTGAGTTGCAGGGCGGAAATAACGTAAATTATTTTCATGACGATCCGGCGTTCTGGTGCTTCGGTTGCTGTTGGATGGACCAAAACTACCGTGCTCATCTGCCAGCACCCCACTTTTTCCGACGAACTCAGTAAAGCGGGGTGTGAAATCCCGCAGGATAAGGATAAATTTGGGTTAACATTTGGTGGAATACATAGTTACTTTCGTATAAAGACCCTCGCACCATTGACCACTACATTGATCACATTTCAACTTTCTCTTGGTCGACTTCGCCCCTGGCGTGAGGGCGATGAAGATTCGTTAGCCCGCCATGCCAGTAACCGTCGTATCTGGAATAACGTCCGGGATTTTTTTCCGTACCCCTACACGCCACGCGATGCCCATTCGTGGGTGCGATCCAATAAGTCATATCAACAGCCTAATAATCTGGCTATTGAGATTGATGGTCAGGCCGTAGGGAATATTGGATTTACGATTAAAGACGATATTTATCGCTATAATGCCGAGATTGGCTACTGGCTTAGTGAAGACTATTGGGGGCAGGGAATTATGAGCGAAGCCGTGCCGGTCATGACTGATTATATTTTTAAGAATTTTCAGGTCAATCGGATTTTTGCCTGTGTGCTGGATGGAAATGTAGGTTCGATGCGGGTGTTGGAAGCATCGGGGTATCGACACGAATCCGTACATCTTAAAGCCGCTGTCAAGAACAATCAATATCTGGACGAGCATATTTTTGCCATGTTACGTTCAGAATTTAGAGAGTTAAACCGATAGTCGATCAGATCTGTTGATTTGACTATCCCTCTAATTTGTGGTTATTTTGCTGAAATATTACCGCTTCGGCGGACCAAGCCTTTCATGCCGAAGATAGTGATTGCCATAGACGGATATTCCAGTTGCGGAAAAAGTACGACGGCTAAGGCCGTAGCCGCCAAAATGGGTTACGGTTACATCGACACGGGTGCTATGTATCGAGCTGTAACACTGTTCTTTCTTCAGGAACGGGTTTCGTTTTCCAATAAAAAAGAAATTGAAGCTGCTCTTGACCGTATTCATATTACATTCAAGCACAACGCTCGCACGGGTAAGAACGAAACCTGTTTGAACGGGCTGAATGTAGAGGAAGAAATTCGCAAGATGTACATTTCCAATCTGGTCAGTGAAGTGAGCGCCATTCCAGAAGTTCGTTGGGCAATGGTAGCCCAGCAGCAGAAGATGGGGCGTCGGCGAGGACTTGTTATGGATGGTCGGGATATCGGAACCAAAGTTTTTCCGAATGCGGAGATCAAAGTTTTCATGACCGCCGAAACGTATATTCGGGCTAAACGGCGTCAGCAGGAGTTGCTGGCAAAGGGTGAATTGGTCGGTCTGGAAGAAATTATTAAAAACATCGAAAAGCGGGATCTAATTGACACCACTCGCTCTGAAAGCCCGCTCGTCCAGGCACCTGATGCCATTTTGCTGGATACGTCGCACATGACTATTGAAGAGCAGGTCGATTGGGTTATTGAACTGGCAGACCGGCGGCTGGCCGAATTACATCGATTGAAATCGAAGAAAGTAATAGGATAATTAATTAGCCGATATCAGGACTATTAATTATTGAGTGATTATAACGGGCGTCCAAATGTCTTATCTGTCTGTTGCTGCACTTGCCAAATTTTAAACACGAATGACTGCCGATTTTTTGATTGTAGGGCAGGGGATAGCCGGGTCTGTGCTGGCCTGGATACTTGATCAACGCGGTTGTTCTGTATTACTGGCCGATGATCCTGGGCTTCCATCAGCCTCGGCGGTAGCAGCCGGAATTGTTAATCCGCTTACCGGCCGGAAATTGGTTCGAACCTGGAAAGCTGACGAGTTGTTCCCTTTCCTTCATCAGTTTTATTCTCAGATTGAACAGGAACTTGCTGTTCGATTCTTTCATCCTAAAAATATCTACCGCCCCTTTCGCTCACTGGCCGAGCAAACCGATTATCTCGCCATTATAGCTGAACCCGACATTCAATCGTATGTGTCAAAACTGGTTGATAATCAGTCCTATAGTCAGTATATAAATAACCCGTTCGGAGGTTTGGAAGTAACCCAGTCAGGATGGGTAGATTTAACTGAACTGACCAGAATTATAAAGGGCTATTTTATACGAAAAAATCAATACTATGAAGGTCGAGTTTCTTCTATTGATCTGATAATTAAGGATGAAAGTGTCGATTGGAAGGGCGTCAAAATAAATAAAGTCATATTTTGTGATGGCGTTCAGGCCCGCGAGAATTTGTTATTTGACTGGCTGCCGTATAATCCCGTGAAAGGACAAATTCTGACGGCGGTTGTCGATAATTATCCTATTACATCGATCGTGAATCAGGGTGTTTTTATTTTGCCAATTCGGAGCGGGTTGCTTCGGATTGGGGCTACTTACTCCTGGCATGACCTGGATTGGCAAACAACTGATGACGGGCGATCGTTTTTAGAGTCGAAAGTTCGCGCGGTTTTGAAGGTTCCTTATCAGGTCGTTGCACAACAGGCGGGTATTCGACCATCAACCAAAGATCGACGGCCGTTTGTGGGTATTCATCCGGAGTATCCGGCCATTGGTATTTTTGGGGGTATGGGCACAAAAGGGGTCTCACTTGCGCCCTATCTGGCTGAGCAATTTGCACGGCATTTATTAGATGGCGAAGAATTAGAGCCGGAAGCGAATATTAGCCGTTATGTTTCGTTATTATAGCGTTAATTAAGGCGTTCGATTTCAGGCCCTGAATAGAGAGCTTTTTGGGCTCCTTTCCGGGGCTTTTATCCGACGTCTAACGTTTTGTTGATCAGTATGCGAAATCAATACATTCTGCTGATGGGCTTGTGGCTGGGAACATTGAGCGCAGCCACAGCGCAAAACTACCCAGCGCTTGAGCGTTTTGGTAAAAACCGGATTCAATACCGGAGTTTTGACTGGAAGATTATAAGAACTTCCAACTTCGAAATCTATTATTATCAGGATGGTAGCCAGATTGCGAATCTAACGGCTCAATATGCTGAATCTGAATTTGATCGGATCACGGAATTATTAGGATATACGCCCTATAACCGGGTCAAAATATTCTTGTTTAATTCACCGTCAGAACTGGCTCAGAGCAATATTGGCCTTAATACACAGGGCGGCCTGAATCGACGGGAACTTGATTTGTCGAAGTCGCGTGTAGAACTGGCATTTACGGGCGATCAGATTAGTTTCCGTCGGCAGATAGTACATGATATCTCCATGTTGTTTGTCTATGACATGCTCTATGGAGGTAGCCTGAAAGACGCTCTCCAGAGCTCGCTTTTATTGACACTGCCCGATTGGTTTATGCCTGGCATCGCTTCCTATATTGCTGATGGCTATAGTCTGGAGATCGACGACTACATGCGTGATGCGTCAATAGCAAAGGCTGTCAAAAAACCGTCTTTATTGTCGGGTACAGAAGCTGAACGGGTAGGCCATTCAATCTGGAACTACATTGTTCAGAAATATGGCCGGGATAATGTATCGAACATTCTGAATTTGACCCGCATTATTCGTAATGAGCAAAGTAGCATTTCAAGCACCCTTGGTGTACCCTATAACCGGTTTCTGCGCGAGTGGCGTGAATACTATGCCGCTATGGCTAATGTAGTTGCGCAATCCTACAAGGCCGGGACCGATGATTTTCAGGTTAAACTTAGTTCGTCTGATGATGAGCTGGTACTGAATAGTTTGAAACTAAGCCCCGATAAACAATATTTTGCCTATACGACGCTTTTCGACGGAAAGTTTAATGTAGAGGTTGTCAATACCACAAACCATAAGAAAACGACGGTCTTGCAGGGTGGATACCGACTCGATGGACAGGTGGCCCGAACCAATACTCCACTCGTTGCCTGGCAGCGTGGAAATAATCTAATCGTGATTACCGACGAGTTGGGGAAAACGAACCTGTATCAATTCAGCGACTTTGAGAAACGGCCCAAGCGCCAGTTTAAGCGGCAGATCAACGGATTAACGCAGGTTGTTTCGGTCGATGCGTCGGATGATGGAGGTAGCTTGATTTTGAGTGCCGATCGGAAGGGGCAAAACGATTTATTCATTTACAGCATTAATCGGGGTTCGTATCAACAACTAACCAACGATCTGTATGATGATCTATATCCTCAATTTGTTGGAAGAACAGCTCGTCAGATTGTTTTCAGCTCAAACCGGAAATTAGATACGCTCGGTGTCGACAAAGGCTCCTACAAAAGCATTACCGATCGGTTGAGCTTGTTCTCGCACGAGGGCGGTGCACGCGATTTCTCGCTGGTACGCCTGACGGATTCACTCTCGCATGCTACACAGCCAATTCCGGCCAGCGAAACAGTTGTATATTTCCTCAATGACGTCAGCGGAATACGTAACCTTTACCGACTCGATACTGAATCGGGATCGGTCGGCCAATTGACCGCTTTTCCAGAAAGTATTCAGCTTTATGATCTGAATACTTCAAACGGAGGCTTTGTTTACAGTAGCCTCAAGAATGGGGAAGAATACATCGGTTTCCGGTCGCAATTAAACTTAACGCAAACGGTTCAGGCTCCTCCAACACAGCGCAGTATTAATGCTGGACTGGCAAATCCTGCCAAAGCTAACGCAGTTCGTTCCGGAGCGGCTAAACCTGATTCGGCAGGGCTACCCGGCCGTACGAATACCACGCAAGCCGATACATCGATAGCAAAACGACCTGCTACTGGTGCTCCTGGCACTGAAAGTAAGCTGGCTCTCGAACCGGGCGAAGTCGATACCGATAATTATCAGTTCGATCCGGAAGTACTGAAGGCAACAGAATATCGCCAACGCCGTTCGATAGGTGGCACTACGCCTACGCTGACAACAACGTTGCCCCGAAACCGTCGCCGGGAGAATATTACCATTCGGGGCCTTTTAACTATAAAGGAATGTTTACGGTCAATGATGCCAATTCAAACTGGCGGATTGATCCGATTTCGGCCAAAGGATTTGGTTACTCGCAGGACGTGACCCTGACCGATCTCCTGGAAAACCACGTTTTACGTGCCGGGTTGTTTATTACGACGACCCTTCGCAATAGTGATCTGTTTGCCGAATATACGAACCTGACCCATCTTATAGACTTTGGTGCACGCGTAGACCGGAGTACACTGTTTGTCGACAACAGCGGGTTAAGTCAGAAGTATCGGTATAATCGTGTCTCCCTTTCGGCCTCCTATCCAATTTCTGTAACTACCCGGTTCACTGTTTCGCCATTCTACGCTACGACTCGTTTAATCGATATTTCGTCATTTAGCGAGCCTGATCGCGTCTCTGACTATGCCGGTTTACGAGGTGAAGTCGTGTTCGACAATACGAAAATGAATGGCATGAATATGGCCATCGGAACCAAAATGAAAGTCAAGTATGAAGAGTACGCTGGATTGCGGTCTTCATCGGAAAGTTTCAGGAGGTTATCGATTGATTTGCGTCATTATCAGAAAATTCACCGTGATCTGGTGCTGGCAGCCCGGTTCTCCTTTAGTCAGTCGGGTGGGCCTGCTCCCAAACAAAGCACATTGGGCGGTATGGATAACTGGATCGGGGCTAACTCGTCTATTAAAGAACCGATTGCATCCAATCCGTTGCTGGTTCCAAACACAATTCCCGTTGAGATCCCGTATGATTATCGGAACGTGTTTTTCCTGGATTTTGCGGCACCCTTACGTGGATTCCGACAAGGTAAGCTAACGGGTACCAGTCATATGCTGCTTAATTTAGAGCTTCGATTACCATTGATCCGTTATTTATATCGCGGTAATATCACATCGAATTTTTTGCGGAATTTGCAATTAGTTGCCTTTACGGATATTGGAACGGCCTGGTCAGGCAAAGGGCCCTTTAGCCAGCAAAATAGTTTGAACACCGAAATAGTCGGCGGTGGTAATATTCCGTTCAGAGCGGTAGTTACGAATTTCAAAAATCCTTTCCTGATTGGATATGGCGCCGGAGCGCGAACAATGCTATTTGGCTATTTTGTTAAATTTGATTACGGCTGGGGTCTGGAAAATAAAGTTGTCAGTAAGCCAATCGCCTATCTAACATTAGGTTACGATTTTTAGCGGATATTCGTTTCGTCAAACAAAAAGGCGGCTTTACTAAGTCGCCTTTTTGTTTGACGAAGTTCCAGCCAGGCATGAACCTTTGTTATACGCAATTTCTTACGTATGTTTGTTCGATTGAATCACTGTACTTATCGACTCTTCGATAAATAGGATTCAGGCGTGCCTTGGGCATATTCTCTCTCTATTTCGTCTAACAGATTAAGCCCCACTTTGCCGGGTTTATGTCTTCGCATAGGCGAACAAAATCAATAAAATAATTTATAAGACTCTTTGCCGGATGATTGGCATAGTTTTCGCTATCTGTACAACTCTCTCTACCTCAAAGTTGTCTACGGAACCAGAGAATGAATTGTCATACAATTGGTAACCAGATGGGGTATTTTGTCTATTTATACTGTTAATATGTAACGGTTTTGATAGTTGCCACTTAGAATAAATCAGAGAAAATTACGCTTTGGCATAGTTTTCGTTCAATTCTTAGTTAGCAAAAAGTAACCTCTGTTAGTAGAATGCAAACCGTGACTTATCAGTGGTTTGGCTGTCTGAACAATTGCCAGCTGGCGGGGTCTTTTTGTAATTAAGTATACCGCCCCAAATAAGGTTGCAGATGAAAGTAACTTCTACGCTAAGCACAACTTGCCTTAAGGCCCTAGCCGGTCTATTTCTTATGCGAGACATTAGTCTTGCCGGCAGGAAAAATCAGATGGTTCGACTGAAAGGTCGACTCATTACCTATTTGCTGCAGCTTTTGCAGGCAAAACCCACCAAGCCCTTATCAGGCGATAATAAATCTACCTCTTTCTTTACAGCCGTTGTAAAGCCACCTACGGAGGATCTGAAAATAAATAGGTCAATTCGTGCCGACTGCGAACCACCTGATATTCCTCTTACTGGCCTTCCGAGCCCTCCTGGCCAATCAACGATTTGTCTGCACCAGGCATCCACTTTTTTAGGACAACAACCAATGAATGAGCGAACTTTACTAAACCAGTCTTATCTCGCAAATGTCTCCAGAACGGTGCCCGACACCGGCCAAAATCTGGAACCGGCTGAGATTGACCCTTCAGAGGCAAACAACTTGAAAAAGTTGCTATTGCCGTTTATAGCCTTCACTCATTCGTTGCTACAGTCGAAGCAGTTGATGAAAACTGCCTTTTCTCTGCTGGGTTTACTATTTTTGATTGCTGGCTCAGCCCATGCACAAGCGCCTGCTACTATTGATTTGAGTGTTTCAAAGAAAATCAGTAAGCAGAATCCGGCATTGGGTGACGTTATTTCCTATACAGTTATTGTTCGGAATGGTGCTGGATCGGCTACCGCTACAAATGTGGTCGTGAAGGATCAGTTACCGCTTGGGGGCGTTTCGTATGTTGCAGGTTCGGCCACCACAGTTCGTGGAACAGGTAACTATACATCCGCTACCGGACTTTGGAGCTTAAGTGCTGTGGCTCCCGGCGACTCTGCTATTCTTACACTTCAGGCTACAGTCCTGGAGCGTGGCGTTTGGTTTAATACGGCCGAGGTTATGTCTGCCGATCAAACGGATGCCGACTCGCAACCTAATAACCAGAGTCTGGGTGAAGATGATTATAGTACGGTCTGCTTTTCGGTTCCCATCTATTGGTATGCGGGTGATGAATTCACTGTAACTGTTCCATCGGGTTACAGGAACATTACCTGGTACCGAAACAATGTGAATGTAACAACCGTTTCAGCCGATTTGGCGGTTATTAACGCTGATTCTTCATTGACCATTAAAAGTCCTGGTACCTATCGTTTCACGACAAGTATCAATGGCTGTCCAGCTCTTAACTGTTGTGACATTGAAGTTATTCAGGGTCTATTTGGTAGCCTGGGTAACTACGTGTGGAATGATACGAACAAAGACGGTTTACAGAATGATGGAGCGACCGGTGTAGATGGTGTAAAGGTTTACTTATACAACTCTACCGGAACTACCAAATTAGATTCTACAATAACAGCAGGAGGTGGCAGGTATTTATTTGATAGCCTGACCGATGGTCAGTATAAAGTTAAATTCGCCATACAACCTAACTTCACTTTTTCTCAGCAGGATGTAGCCTCTACGCCCACTGATTCGCTCGATAGTGATGCCGGATCAGATGGCTTTACGAGTGTGTATACCATTGACACGAGTAAACCGGTTAGCGATATCGCCCGAAATAATCCCAATGTGGATGCAGGTCTGATACTATCGACGGCAGGTTTAGGCGATTATGTATTTGCGGATAATAATAAAAACGGTATTCAGGATGGTGGCGATACACCAATTCCGGGAGTCAAAGTGGTTTTGTATGTCAACGGGGTAGCTTCGTTGACGACGACCACTGATGTGACTGGCTTTTACAGTTTCACCGGTTTGACTTCAGGTGGCAGCACCACTTACTCGGTAGGCTTCACTACACCGTCGGGTTATACAGCCACTCTGGCTAATCAGGGTGGAGATGATACCAAAGACAGCGATGCTGATATTGTAACAGGACTGACCCAATCGATTACGCTGGCCGCTGGGGAGTTTAACACCTCTCTGGATGCGGGCTTCATTCCATCGACGGCAAGTCTGGGTGATTATGTATTTGCGGATAACAATAAAAATGGTATTCAGGATGGGGGTGATACACCGATTTCGGGAGTCGTCGTCGTATTGCTGGATGCCAATAACAGTCCGCTTAAGTCAATAACAACGGATGCCAGTGGTATCTATAGTTTCACTGGCTTAACACCCGGCGTTCCTTACTCAGTAAGTTTTGTAACACCGGCGGGTTATACGAGTACCACGGCCAATCTGGGCGGAGATAGTGCTAAAGACAGTGATGCTAACTCGATAACGGGTCAGACACAGTCGGTGACACTGGCGGCTGGAGAATACAATCCAACACTGGATGCTGGATTTACGCCATCGTGCCCAACCAACTTTAGCCTGATTGCGTCGAATGATGCTAATATGTGCAACGGCGATTCAATTAAACTGACGGCATCGTCTCTTCCTGGCGCAAAAATATGCTGGTTCTTAACTCCTACGGATGGAACCGCGTTTGCCATAGTTGGTAATGGCGAGTTGGTAACAGTGAAACCGACGATAACGACGACTTATTATGTCGAAGCGACAGTAAATGGTTGTTATAGCGCTCGTAAGCCGGTAATTATAACCGTAAATACTATTCAGACACCCGTAATTCTGAGTACCATTAAAAATAAGTGTCCTGAACAAACGGTTAACCTGGCTACTATTCCGGTTGATAACAACAATCCGGCACAGACCTACGAATGGTATACGAGTACAACTCGATCGCAGGCTACACGAGTGACGAATCTAACGGCGGTAGCTGCAGGTAAATACTATCTGTTTGCCCGCTCATCAGAAGGTTGCTACAGTAGCCCGACAGTACTGACCGTTGAAATCGTAAATTGTAACTGTCCGAATCTGGCAGAAGTTCAGGTTGGTCCTGGCCTGGCGACATGCTCGGTAGATCCGGTTACAGTGAAAGCAACAATTTCGGGTTCGGCTACGAGTGTAACCTGGACATCAAATGGTACCGGTACATTTAGTGCTCCCAATAGTCTGACTTCCACGTATACACCGTCAGCTACCGATATAACGGCTGGGTCAGTACTGATTACGGCCACCACAAACGACCCAGATGGTGCAGGTGATTGTAGTGCATCTACAAGCTCACTGATCCTGAAAGTCAATAAGCGGCCAGAAGCACCAACTGGTGTTGCCTGCGATGACACCCTAATTTGTCAGGGTGGCGCGACTAAGCTGATCGGGTTTGCTCCGGGTTCCAAAATTAACTGGTATGATCAGGATGGTAAATTGATTGGCTCGACGCTGAGCGGTGGCAAACAAACGATTCAGCCAGCGAAAACGGGCATCAATATTTATTATGCCGAAGCCATAAGTGCTGAAAACTGTACTAGCGTTACGCGCTCATCAGTAACTGTAACAGTTGGCTCATGTCAGGCCGATCTGGCCGTAGTTAAGCGGGTTGTGACGGCTGGCCCTTATAGTGTAGGACAGAAAATCACCTACTCGATAACCGCTACGAACAATGGCCCAATTACAGGTACTGCTGTAAAAGTAACCGATCTATTGCCGTCGACATTGATGTTTGTCAGCGCGACTCCAGCAGAGGAATATAGTGCTGCTACCGGGGTCTGGACTATCGGTACCTTAACAACGGGCTCAAACCGTAATCTGCTTATTGAAGCAACGATAATTGGAACAGGTACAGGTTCAATTAAGAATACGGCGATAATCGGTGGTTCGAACAACGATCCTGGCCTCCCTGGCAATGATACATCGTCAGTGACCATCCCGATGAACCCGTGCTCTGTTGAGCCACCTTATATTGCATGTGCCGTTAGTGAAATCTGCAAAGGCGATGTGGCTACTCTGAAAGCAACGGGTTGTACTAGTGGTACTGTCATCTGGTCTGATGGTCAGCGAGGGCTCTCAGTATCAGTTAAGCCTGAAGTAACAGCAACCTATACAGCCAGCTGCATTTCTGGCACAAGCTGTACGAGCGGAGTTTCCAACCTGGTCACCATTACAGTTCGTGATCCGCAGCCACCGACAATTGTGGCCAGTGCCACGACCGTCTGCCCTGGTGCTTCGGTCACTCTGACTGCATCGGGCTGCACTGGTGGTATCGTCGAATGGTCAGAAGGCCCCCAAACCGGTGCCTCTATTGTGGTCAATCCGATGACCAAAACCACTTATACTGCTACCTGCATCATTGGTACCTGTCTGAGCAAGCCAGCCACTAAAACCATTGATATTGCAACAGACGTGCCGACACCGAGCATCGTTAGCAGTGCAACGGCGGTTTGTCCAGGCAGCAACGTTACACTGACGATCAACGGCTGTCTGGGTACGCCACAGTGGAGTAGCACAACGGCTACCACAAGCAGCATTGTTGTTACGCCAACAGCAGGCAATAAAGTCTTCACGGTTTACTGTAATACAGGTAGCTGCGCAAGCAAGTCCTCGCAGCCTATCGTGATTCAACTAGTCGCACCGACGATTCCAACCATCAGTGCGGATGTGGATTCGGTCTGTGCCAATGCCAAAGTGGTACTGACGGCCTATGGCTGTACGGGTACCGTGGTATGGAGTGATAAACAGGTGGGAAGCAGCATTTCAGTCTACCCATCAGCTAGCACGAGCTATTTTGCCCAGTGCAAAACGGGTGAGAATTGCATCAGTGACCCATCGGCTTCGTTGCCGGTAACGGTAGTATCGCCTTCGGTCCCGATTGTGAAGGCTTCGAGCCTGTCGGTCTGTAGCGGTCAGGTGATCTCGCTAACGGCTACGGGCTGTAACGGAACAGTGCAATGGGTGGGTCTGGATAAAGTTGGTCCAATCATCCAGGTCGTGCCTGGTGAATCCAGAGACTACTATGCTACTTGCAAAGTTGGCAATTGTACTAGTGATCCATCAAACAAAGTACGTGTTACTGTGTCTACATCGGGTCTTGCAGCGCCAACTGTTACCGCGTCAAGTCTATCGGTCTGTAGCAGTGCCGTCGTTTCACTGACCGCTACGGGTTGTACGGGCGACATTATCTGGTCCGATAATCAGAGAGGGGCCGTAGTAACGGTAACTGCTACGCCAACGAATAAGTCGTTCTATGCCATATGCCGGCCGGCTAACACCACGCTCTGCGCCAGCGGTCAGTCGAACGTGATCAATATCGATGTGACACCCACACCCAGACCGACCATTGTCCGCTGTGTGTGTAGTGCCGATACGATCTGTCCAGGCGAAACCGTCAAACTTAATGTGAAAAACTGCGTCGGAACCCCTCACTGGAGCACCCAGGAGACAACCGCCAGCATCGTTGTATCCCCTAGTGTGACCACTTCCTATACCGTCTTCTGCCAGCAGGGCGCTTGTCCTAGCGAAGTATCGGCTACCTATACCGTTACTGTAATGCCAGTCGGTGCTCCCACCATTGTGGCCTCGGCCACCGCTGTGGAGCCGGGAGGAACGATCTCACTTACGGCAACGGGCTGTATTGGCGAGGTGATCTGGTCAGCTATGGATGCTACGGGCAATAACCGGGGGTCGGTATTGGTGGTCCAGCCAGATGGAGCCCAGACCTACTATGCACAGTGTAAATTCCATGACTGCCTGAGTACTCCGTCCAATGCCATCATCATCAACAAAGGTGATTGTGTAGCGAAAGCCGGTACGCTGGTTCCTGTGAGCCCGACGGTTTGTGTAGGAACTAGTACTAGTGTAATTGTGGCGGCTACACCCAATGGTGGTTTGGTTCAGCCAGCGGGCTACTCGGTACTGTACCTGCTGACTCAGGGAGCGGGTCTGGTTGTCGAACAAACCAGTGCCACGCCTAGCTTTAGTCTGTCAGCGGTGGGAGCTGAATACACCATCCATACGCTGGTTTATAACGCGACTTCTGGCGATAAGAACTACCTGAATCTATCGGCTGTCAAACCGGGCATTACCACGAGTGCCGATGTGCTCAAGTTGATCACCGACCAGCATGTCTGTGCGGATCTGGATCTAATAGGAGCCAAGGTTAGTGTACGGGTAGTGGCTCCGCCAACGCTGAGCGCAGGCTCTTCCACAACTGTCTGTGCAGGCTCTAGCGTGACGCTGACAGCCCAGGGTTGTACGAATGGAACCGTAACATGGAGTGACCAATCGATAGGAGCAAGCATCGTTAAAGTGCTCAATAGCGATCTATCGATAACGGCTATCTGTACAGTGGATGGTTGCTCGAGTGGGGTATCGCAACCACTGGTGCTGAAGCTGGGTACACCAGCCATTCCAGCCATCGCGGTTGATAAACCCGTCATCTGCACTAGTGAAACCGTCTCGCTGACGGCTGTCGGCTGCGCTGGAGGCACCTATGTCTGGTCGGATCCGGCCAGTACCACCGGCAGTATATTGACGGTTACGCCTACCCAAACGGTACAGTACCGAGTGAAATGCGTGGTGGGCCAATGCGCCAGTGAATGGTCGGCTTTCAACACGATTACGGTCGGAGCTCCGGCTGCCCCCACGGTTTCGGTGGCTGGTGGTTCGACCAGCACGACGGCCTGCTTCGGCTCGCCAGTGACGCTGGTGGCCCAGGGTTGCCCCGACAATAGTTATGTAACCTGGTCGAATGATCAGGTGGGCCAATCAATCACGGTCTCACTGACAACAAGTGCAACTTACACGGCCAGTTGCAATAGCTCGGCTCAGTGTAAGAGCGCGGCATCGAATGCCGTGGCAGTTACGGTGTTGCCCAAAGTGGCTTCGCCTACGGTGGTAGACAAGCTAAACAGTTGCCCCTTCAACACGGTGGATCTGAGCACAGCGGTGAGCAGTACGGTTTCGACTTCCGGAGGTGTATTTGAGTACTATACAGATGCGACCCTAAGTGCAGCCTCGAAAGTAGCCAATCCTTCAGTGGTCGGCACCGGGACGTACTATGTAGTCGAGAGGACGGTGAGCGGCTGTATGAGTCTGCCAGTGGTGGTTCATGTACAGATCACTGGTTGCGAAGCACAGCTACCTTGCGATGAGCGAAATCCGGCGACGGCCAATGCGGGAAAAGATGCGGGCATTTGTGCGGCCAAGACCTACCAATTAGCGGGTGTGCTGGGAGGATCGGGTAAAACCGCTCACTGGACTACCAGCGGCAATGGTACGTTTGATAATGCCTTCGCGTTGAATGCAGTCTACACGGCCAGTGCAGAAGACATCCTGGCTGGCAAGGTGACGCTGACATTGTCGGTGAGTACCAACAATGCCAGTTGTCCGGTAGCGACCGACGATATGATTCTGACTATCGAGGGAAGCAAAACCATACCGACTATTTCAATCCTTGGGTCTACCAGTTTATGTTATGGCGACTCGGTACGGTTGAAAGCACCCGATGGCGCGGCCAGTTACTTGTGGAACAACAAAGCCACGACCCAAACCATTGTGGTAAAAGCCAGTGGCGTCTATAATGTACAAGTGCTGGATCCAAAAGGATGTAGTTCAGTAAAATCAGGTAATGTCACGGTGAATGTGGCTGATCCGGTTCTGCCTCCGCTGGTGTCGAATCTGCGCAACAGCTGCCCCGCGAAAATTGTAGACTTGACGAAAGCGCTCTCTTCAACCATCGCTGGTTATTCGTACAACTACCGGATTTGTGAATGCAACACCTCGAATGTGGTGATTCGCCCGGACTCGGTTTGCGAAGGAACTTACTGGGTGGTGGCAAAAGGGCCCACAGGTTGTTTGAGTGCACCCGCCAAAATCGAGGTAAAAGTCTTCAACTGTGCGGCTGATACACTGACGGCCGATGTGGTGATGGCAAAAACGGCCGACAAGTCGGTAGTGAAACGCGGAGAACTGGTAACCTACACGCTGACGGTAAGCAACCAGGGTAAGTACACCGCACACAACGTCGATGTACGGGATGTGCTGCCTAAAGGACTGGAACTGGTTTCGGTACTAACACCGAAGGCTTCGGTCTCGTACGGGGTGCTGACCAAACGAATCGACAGTTTGCCAGTGGGCAAAAGCGAGTCGGTTGTGTTCACGGCTCGTTTGCTAACCAAAGGCGAAGTGGTGAATACGGCACAGATCACCTATCTGGATAATGTGGACACCGATCTGACCAACAATAGCTCAAGCGTAACCGTGAAAGACACGTCGGCGGCTAAAACAGGTATTGTTGGGTTGGCCAAAGCAGTTGTTGGCACTCCGACCGCTGTGGGTGACTCGCTGATCAATATTCGCTATGGATTTGTGGTCACCAACTTCGGAGATGATACGCTCAAAGGTGTTCAGGTGAAAGATGATCTGGCACACGCGTTCGCTCCGAATCAGATCGAAGCTGCAACGGTTAGCACGACGAGCGCGGACTTTAGTCTGGCCTATAACCCAGCCTTTACCGGAACAGGTGCCAATACGAATCTATTCGACTCGACAAGTAGCTACATAGCACCAGGACGCTCACAAACATTCTTCCTGGATGTAACGGTTAAGCGTACTTCAGGGGATTCCACAAAAACGTTCAGCAACATTGCTGCGATATCGGCGCTGAGTAACGGTACTAAGGTCGAAGACGTTTCTGTCGATGGTGGTGATGTAGATCCGGACAACGATGGCGATCCGACTAACAACACAGGCTACTCTACATTTACGCTGGGCGCACCCCAGACAAGTGGACCGAGCATCGGTGTTGCACTAGCGGTTGTTAAAATTGAGTTGCAGCCCGATAGTAGCTATAATGTTACGTACAAAGCAACCGTGAAGAACTTCGGTGATGTAGCCCTCTACGGCATAAGTCTAACCGATAGCCTGGCGAAAGCTTTCCCTGCACCTGCTACGTACTCCGTAGTTGGATCGCCAGTCGTCGGTGCCGGTAGCCATCTGGTAGCAAACGCTGCCTTCAATGGTAACACAGAGCCGAACTTGCTGACCAATGCCAGTTATCTGAATGCGAGCGAACAGGATACCGTATTAATAACGGTTAATGTGAAAACGAATGGTAATAAAGGGCCGTTCTACTCGACCATTACAGGTGAAGGACACACTGCTGATACAACTCAGACCGTGACCGATATATCGAATAATGGTTTGGACCCCAAACCTGCGGGGGCTACTGCTACCGGTGTTCGTTTCGATCTGCCGACTGCGCTGTTAGGTGTCGCCAAGTCGGTTGGGAAACCTGCTCTATTGCAAACGGGTATTTATGATGTTACCTACACCATTAAGCTAAGCAATCTGGGTATGGTACCACTCACGAACGTACAGGTGGTGGATAATCTCTCTCAAACCTTCGGCCACGGTGCTCTGATTGTGGATGATCGGATTCAGGTAACCGCTGATTCAGGACTGACCGCCGATTCGCTCTATACGGGACAGGGGCTGATCACAAACATGCTGGTCGATTCGTTGAGTACACTGCCTGTTGGCGCTACGCGCAACCTGGTCTTTACAGTTCGGGTGAATGCGAAGAATGCGGATTCGCTGACGTTCTATAACACGGCTTATGCAACCGCTTTGAGCCCTGATAATGTAGTAGTAGCGGATACGTCGACGGCTGGTATAAACGAAGACCCCGATAATGATCTGGATCCGCGCAACAACAATGAGCCGACACCAGTTTCACTGAACGGTCTCTCCGGAGCATCCTACATTGGCGTTGCCATGGCCGTGGCCGATACCCTTCGCCAACCTGATGGAAGCTTCAACGTGACCTACCAGATCGTTGTTCAGAACTTCGGGTCTACTATCCTGAGGAGTGTCAGCGTGAGCGATTCACTATCGAAAGTGTTTAACAGTCAAACAGGGTCGAGGTACACGGTGGTCAAAGCGCCGATTACGACCTCTACGGGCAGTACACTGAAGCTCAATCCTAACTTCGATGGAAACGCCGAATCGCTCATCGTCATTGGGGATAGCACCAGCACGCTGCTACCGGGTCAGATCGATACCATCCTGGTGGTTGTCAATGTGGCAACTAATGGCAGCACGACTACGTTCCTCAACTCAGCTTTTGCTCAGGCTAACTCGCCAACCGGAGTCGTTACCGATGTGTCTACTAATGGTCTTATCGCCGACCTCAATGGTAATGGCAATCCGACCGATGACAACGAACGTGAAGCCACTCCGCTCAATCTGCCGCCCACCGACCAGAGCGTCTTCATTCCGGAAGGCTTCTCTCCAAATGGCGATGGCCTCAACGATCTGTTCGTGATCCGGGGGCTAACGGGAGTCACGGTAAGTCTGGAAGTCTATAACCGCTGGGGAAATATGGTTTACAAGAACGAAGACTACCACAACGATTGGAATGGCAAACCGAATACCGGAGTAACAGTGGGTTCGGATGCTGACGGGCTGCCCGATGGCACCTACTACTACGTAATCCGGACCAGCGACGGTCGCCGGTTTGTACACTACATGATGATTAACCGCTAAGACCGATGGCAAACCAGTTTTCAACAAAAAAGTGGGCGGTGGGGCTGCTGCTGATCCTTGGGATCGGCAGCAAGCCGGCCCAGGCTCAACAGGACAAGATGTTCTCGCAGTACATGTTCAACATGATGGCTTTGAACCCAGCCTATGCGGGCAGTCGGGATGTTCTGAGCATGTCGGCCCTGTACCGCAATCAGTGGACAGGGGTAGAGGGAGCACCGCAAACGGCGACCTTTACGATGGATATGCCACTGAACCGGGAGCGGGTAGGCGTCGGTCTACAGTTGTACGGGGATAAGTATGGGGCGGTCTCGGAAGCGGGCGGTTTTGCCTCGTATGCGTTTCGGATCAAGGTGGGTGCCAAGAGCACACTGGCGTTGGGTTTACAGGCTGGCGCGGCCAGTTATAATGTGAACCTGGCCGACATCAAGACGACTCCGGACGGGTCGGGTCAGTTGGACCCGGCTTTTGCCAACAACATTTCAAAGATCCTGCCCAATTTCGGGACAGGGATTTACCTGAGCAATGACCGGTCGTATATCAGTTTATCGGTGCCCCGCTTGATTAAGAACAAGCTGACCGAGTACAATGTAGGAAACGTAATCTCGACGCAACGTCGTCATGCGTATCTGGCGGCCGGATTTGTTGTCGGCCTTAGTCCGGTCGTGAAGATGAAGCCCTCGATGCTGGTGAAGTATGCGGAGGGTGCACCACTGGGCTTTGATGGGAACATCAATTTCTGGTTTGCAGATCGGGTTGCGATTGGCGCTTCGATCCGTCGGAATCAGTTTTCGGACTGGAGTCCTGTGGGCACCGATGCGTTGGTGGGGATGCTGGAGGTGCAGCTGACGGATCAGTTCCGCTTTGGCTACGCGTATGATCGGACGATGAACAATTTCAAAGACATCGCCCCCAGTTCGCATGAGCTCATGTTGCGCTATGAGTTTGGTTTCGGTAAGAACCGCATCCTCACGCCCAGGTATTTCTGATAGCAAAGAAAGATAAAGCTAAGGAGAGACGTAAGAAGGAAGACGATTCAATAAGTCTTTTAGCTTGCGTCTCTTCTCTTTACAGGCCATCGTCAATTTCGGCGCAGTATTTGCTTTATTAATAGATATGTTCGCTTTGCTTGTTTACAAAGACATACCAATTTATTCTGGCTCCTGTAACAGCCTTAAAAACACTCTTTGTTATTATGATACGGATTTGCCCGCTTTTTAGTCTGCTCTGGCTGCTTATCGGACAGGTGTTCGCACAGTCGCTCAATAAACAGGCCGATCGCCAGTTCGATCAACTGGCCTATGCCCAGGCCGTTAATCTATATGAACAAGCCCTAACTGGCGCTGCAACGTTACCAGAAAATGAACGTCGAGCCGCTAAAGTAAAATTAGGATATAGCTACCATCAGATTCATGATACGAAGAATGCTGAACGGGTTTATCGCGATCTAATCGCAGGGGGAGAACTCCCACCAGAATATTCTCAAAGTTATCTCTATTATGCGCAGGCGCTGGCCAGCAATGGCAAATACCGCGAAGCGCAGGTGATGTACGAAAAATACAGTAACGTACAACCTGACGACAAACGGGGCGCGAAATTCACGAAGCTTTATCGTGACGTAACTCCATTGACGAGCAATGCCGACAGCTATAAAGTTGAGTTTTTGAAACTAAATACGCGTAAGGCAGAATTCAGTCCAATACTGTATAAAGGTGGATTGGTATTTGTATCGACAGGTGAGCCAAACGGAATTAAACGGGTGTTCAAATGGAATAGTACACCATTTCTGGACCTGTATTATCTGCCTGAAGCCAAGGACCTTCGGGGTTCAACAGCAGCCCGTCTGGGGGGATCTACCCCAAATGCTAAAAAGGTGCCAAAGACCATGCTCATTCGGCCACTCGGTAGCGATGATTATACGGCACAAACGGCCAACGACTCGCGGACGGTGGGTTATTTCGGCGGCAATAACATTAATGCCGGATTAGGCTATTCGGAGGAAGCAGTTAGTGAATCCGATCAGTTTAGCCGATCTCTGAACACAAAATACCATGAGGGCCCGGCAACGTTTACTAAAGATGGTAGCCGAGTAATTTTTACGCGTAATAACTTCAATGATGGGAAGTCTCGTAAAAGCACCGATGGTGTTAACAAACTTAAATTATATACATCAACACAAACAAGCGGCTATTGGGGTAAAGTAGAAGAGCTTCCGTTCAATAACGACGAATATTCGACAGGGCATCCTGCTCTTTCTCCAGATGATAAATTCCTGTACTTTTCATCTGATCGCCCGGGAGGATTTGGTGGAACCGATATTTACGTGTCAAAATGGACGAATGGAAAGTGGTCGGAACCCATAAATCTGGGGAAAGAAGTAAATACGAAAGGGAATGAAATGTTTCCATTCATTGATGAAAAAGGCAACCTCTACCTGGCTTCCGATGGGCAGGCCGGACTAGGAGGACTGGATATATTTTATGCTCAGCTGTCTGACGATGGTCAGCATGTCAAAAATCTTCGGAACGTTGGCGAACCGCTAAATTCTCCACAGGATGATTTTGGTATCGTAACTGATGCTGAACGCAAAACCGGGTACTTCAGCAGTAATCGTAAGAATGGCGGAGCTGATGATGATGTCTATCGTTTTACGCGTGAAGGGCCCATGTATCCCTGCCGTGAACTGATGGTAAGTGTATTTGATGCCGACTCAAAAGAGCCATTGGCCAATACGTCGGTGGCCGTTGAGCGTGAAGGTAAAGTAAACGACAAGCAGCTCAAAACAGATGCCGAAGGATTGATGCGGATTTGCCTCGACACCGACAGTGATTTTAAATTCCTGGCAAGTCGTGAGGGTTATGTTGATAATAAAATCGGATTCTCGACCAAAGATTTATCCGACGATTTGCCATCCCGTATCGAAATACCGCTCACTAAGCCGAAAGAAGAGGCAAAGCCTGCCACAAGCAAGCTGCGTGGTGTTGTAACGACCCAGACGAATAAGAAGCCTATTGCTGGTGTGAAAGTAGTCCTGGTCAATGAATGTGACGGAACATCGCAGGAAACCACGACAGGTGCGGATGGCAGCTACGAGTTTATGGTACAGTCGGGTTGCGATTACTCGCTCGAAGCCATGAAAGACAATATGGGAACCAATGGTGGCAGGATAACGAAAGACGGTTCAGGGTCGCCCGATCTGACTATGTTCAAGAAAGGTGATGTTATTAAAATTGATAACATTTATTATGACCTCAATAAAGCAACTATCCGTCCTGATGCGGCCCTCGAACTCGATAAAGTGGTAGCCCTGATGGCCAAATACCCGACTATGAAAATCGAAATGCGGTCGCATACCGATAGCCGGGCAACTGCAACATACAACAAAACATTATCGAGTAACCGTGCCAAAGCTGCCGTGGCTTACCTGAAGAAAAAAGGTATTTCGTCTACGCGAATGGTTGCGAAAGGGTATGGAGAAAGCCTGTTGCTGAACAAGTGCAAAGATGGCGTCAACTGTCCAGAAGAAGTACACCAGCAGAACCGTCGGACTGAAATTAAGATTCTGACGCTGGAGTAGTAATAGCTTGATCTGCGTTAACAGGGAGGGGTAATCTGCCATTAAAAGCATATCGCTGAACATCGTATTCATACCTGTATGGCTTAAGCAATCAACCCCGCTCGGTAGTCGAGCGGGGTTGATCGTTAATCAATGGCCCGATTAGGTTTTTAGCACAAAACCCCGCAATTTGGGCCCCTATTCCTCAACGACCTATGTCTGTTTTTATCCGTAAAAATCCCCTTTTTTTGCTTTTTTGCTTCGTTGCACTAGTTACGGCTCGTCCTGCTCTGGCGCAACGAGAAGTACTTTACTCGCAATATCTGGTCAACCCATTAAGTATCAATCCGGCTTATGCGGGTAGTCGCGAGTCTTTTCATTTGTCCGCTTTTCTACGACGTAAATGGATAACTGCCCGTAATGCACCGATAACGCAGAGTGTTTCGGGCGATGGGTCAATAGACAATGGCCGGATCGGGTTGGGTTTTCAGGCCCTGAACGATCGTATGGGTGTGTTGGCCGCTACCGGCGTATATGGTAGTGTGGCGTATCGGTTTAATTTGCCTGCACTGGCTAAGCTATCGATCGGTGTGCAGGGTGGTGTCAACGTGTTACCGGTCTATGATTTCACCAGCGCGTCGAGCCTGAACCGGGCCGTTGGGAGCTTTGGTGTTGGGATTTATTATCAGGCTGAACACTTTTTTGGCGGTATTTCGATGCCCGAAATCGTGTCGAAGGGAGTAAATCTGGCAGGACAGACAATTTATCCCGCTGTTCGGCCGATTATGGTGAATGTGGGTACGAAAATCAGCATTGACGAAGGAACCGTACTGATTCCATCCGTTCTTGTCTCTAAAATTGACGATCGGCCATTGGGTATCGACATAAACGCCCGGATCTGGTTTGGCGAAGAATTTGGGCTTGGTGCTTCCTATCGTAGCAATAGCCCTGGGGTTATTCAGACAAATTATTTGCAGGCTCTGGCGGAGTATCAATTGACGAAATCAATTCGGATCGGGTATATTTTTAACTCAAAAACACCCGAAAGCCCGTTATCAAATCAGTATTATGAGAAGAGTGTGCATGAAATTATGTTTCGCTTTTCGCCAGGCCTACTCAAGTTTTCATATTAAATGTCCCTGTTGTTTACCGCTATTGGCTTAAACTGTCGCCCAGAGTATGCTATTTATTAATTTTAAGGTAATTTAGTACCGTAAAATCGTAATCTAAAGCCCACTTGAAGCCTCAGGAAGAGTTCTCAAAAGCCGAAATGTTCCGCTACCTGACGGCCGATAGTCGTATGCCTAATCATCAAACCATTCAAAACTTGTACATTCCCAGCGACCTCGATCGTGAGTTTCCGATGGCACCGCACTTTGTGCAGGCTTTTGGCAGCTATCCGAACTACCTGCATTTCAATGACGATTTTAAGCCGTCGGCACGGGCATTGCTGGATGAGCGGGGGTTTGACCTGATTAATCTCTCAACCCGCGTCAACGACGATGGCTGGCATACAGTTGAACGGATTTATCAGCACAGTGATGGTGTAGTGCTTAAGGCTGAGTTTGTTGGCGAGCGATTCTTTAGGCTGTATGGATTTTACCGCGATGAGGGATCTGCGCGTGCATTACTGGATGGATTTCAGGATCACAAATACGTTCATGAGGAGAATCAGACTCATATATATCTGATTCAGAGTGGATTAGGTGGGTTGCATACTGAGCGGGTTGAAATTTTACCGCCTGATATTAATCTCGACCTGCATTATAATGACGATTTCCAGCCTGTTCATGAACGACTGGTTACGCTGTTGGCACAACCCAAAAGCAAAGGGTTGATTTTGCTTCATGGCGAACCCGGAACGGGCAAAACAACCTATATCAAATACCTGAGTTCATTGGTCAAAAAGGACATGCTTATTTTGCCGCCCTACATGACCAATTACCTGACGTCGCCGGAGATCATTCCGTTTTTGCTCGATAATAAAGACTCTGTACTGATTATTGAGGACGCCGAACGCATTCTTCAATCACGCGAGGCCGGTGGAGATACCAACAGTGTATCGAACATATTGAACCTTACCGACGGTTTGTTGGCCGATTGTATGCACATTCAGGTTATTGCTACCTTCAATGCCAGCAAGCATCTCCTGGACAAAGCCCTGTTGCGGAAGGGACGCCTAATGGTCGATTACGCATTTGGTAAGCTAGCTGCTGATAAAGCCAATGAACTCCTGGCACATATTGGCATGGATTATCGAACCAAAGAGGCTATGACCTTAGCTGACATATTCAATATGGAAGAACAGACCGTTTCGGGGGAGCGGCAAGAAGTGAAAATGGGATTCTAGCTCTTTGCCGATTGAGTTTTGGTCTGTAGTTTATGTGTTTGCTTCTCTTTTTGACGGACTACCCGCCGTTCTTCTAATTCCTCCAGTTTGTCTTCGTGTATTTCTTCTGCTTCTTCAATTGAGTGCGACTCCGAAAGAGTCGCTTCTGCTTTAGCACGTTCGGCCAGTCGCCCAAAGAATTCGTGCAATGCATGAAGCTCCGCTTCCGTAAGATCTTCGACATTTAACAACCTGTTGCTGGCTTTTCGATTGACGGCCAGCAATTCGTTCAGTTTAATCTGCATCGCAAGCGAGTCTTTATTTTGCGATTTCTGAATTAGAAAGACCATCAGGAACGTAATGATTGTCGTACCCGTATTGATTACTAATTGCCACGTATCAGAATAACCAAAGATTGGGCCCGTGATGACCCATATAACGATTGTTGACAAAGCCAGCAGAAATGCAGTTGAGGAACCAGTTGCCTGGGTAGCCCTCGACGCGAACTTTTCAAAAAATCGAGCGAATTTATTGGTTTCCATACGGTAGGAATGATTAATAGACTGAATGGTTAACTACCTAAACATTATCCTGCCCGGTTTGTGAGATTAAATGATTTTAATCTAGCCTGAAGGTAGAAACAGGTCATCTGCTACCACCCGCTATTTGCCTAAATTTTTAGTTTGACTTGAAAATTTCAGGCGATAAGCATCAGCTGTTTCCTGTTTCTGAATAGCTGACCTAATTGCCGACGGATTAGCCGAAATGGCATTTCGTTCATTATTGGCAATAACCGTTTCGAGAAGTGCTTCATCATTCGTTGCACATGCTCGCTCAAAGTCATTGGCAAGTACATGGGCTAGTGCATCGGAAATCATCACTGCCACCACGCTTTGTTTGATTGAGTCAACCGAGTCTGGCCGGTTTTTGATGAGGTAGTCAAATGCTTTGGTATTGGATGATTGAATAGCCCCGGCTATAAATGAAATTGACTCATTTGTCGAGCGTTCCTGTTCAGGTAGTGCGTCAAGATACGCATCAAGCACTTCATCGATGGGCCGGTTAAGTGCTTTACAGGTTGCCAGATATTTTCTCAGAAATGGTGCATCGCGCCGACCCTCCGCGTAGTCTTTGTCTCCTTTGGCAATTGTTGACCGGAACTGAGGTAATGCCAGCATATGGTTGGCCTGATCGATCATGGCGTTTACACCACCGTAGCCGACAGACCGGTGAATTAAATCGCCGTTTGGGGTTATATACAGCGCCGTTGGATAACTCGATACGGCGTATCGTTTCGCGATCTCAATACCCTCTCCTTTTTCGGCATCGAGCTGATAGTTGATAAAATGAACGTTGAATTTAGCGCCTACTTTCGGGTTAGGGAACGCTTCTTTAGCCATTCGTTTGCATGGTGGACACCAGGCGGTATAAATGTCCAGAAAGATCGGCTTGTTCTGGCGTTTGGCTTCGGCTACTACTGTTTTCCAGGAGCCTCTAAAAAACGAAATTCCCGACGGATTATCGAATGGAAGAGCTGCACTAAAGACCGTTGTACCAACTGCCACGAGCAGAACTACGCCCAGACTAAATCGTAATAAGCAGGATTGCATGGATAACGGTACTGTTTTCTGCACGACCAATAAAATGACCTTAGTTTGTTCAGAAAGGTAATAGATTGGTTTTAACTATTGATTTACGGAGCCTGAAAATCTTCTATAAATCAAAATGATTCGAATCAGATTATGGTGCAAAATAGGATATCTGCCTATTAATTTTTCCGAAAACTGGTAGCTTGACCTTAGTGCCTGAATCCCGGAGCAGCGAGATAAGGATTATGAACTAATCCCCGCTTGCACTTGTCTTTTGGGTATATGGCAAAAAAGGCAACTCCACACGCTAATCCCACTGATACTAAGGAACAAATAAGCTGGCGCGAACGCTTCGCAGCCCTCGGCAATCTGCCCGCCTTTTTTCGCTTAGTCTGGGAAACTTCGCCCGGCTTATTTCTGGGCAACGCGGCTTTGCGCCTGATTCGGGCGGCAATTCCGGCGGCAACACTCTACATTGGCAAACTTATTATTGATCAGGTTGTAGCCCTGAATAAACATACGGCTGGGTCAACTCCCGATGATACGAACTATCTGTGGTGGCTCGTTGCGGCTGAGTTTGGACTGGCTATTATTTCGACGGCGCTGGGTCGGGCAGTTTCGTTAATGGATAGCCTCTTGGGCGATTTGTTTGCGAACAGGACATCGATTCGGCTCATGGAACACGCAGCCACGCTCGATCTGGAACAGTTTGAAGATGCTACGTTTTATGACAAGCTCGAACGCGCCCGCCGACAAACGACGGGTCGGACGGTGCTTTTGTCGGGAGTATTCGGACAAGTACAGGAGTTGATTTCGGTGGCCTTTCTGGCGGCTGGTCTGGCGATCTACAATCCCTGGTTGTTACTCCTGATTCTACTGGCCGTAACGCCATCCTTCATTGGCGATAATTATTTCAATCAGCGGAGTTATTCACTATCGCGTTCGTGGACACCCGAACGGCGCGAACTTGACTACCTGCGCTTCATTGGTGCTAGTGACGAAACGGCCAAAGAGGTCAAGATTTTCGGATTATCCAATTTCCTGATTGATCGCTTCCGTTCTTTATCGTGGGAATACTTTCTCAAAAATCGATCATTAGCCATTAGTCGGGCGGGTTGGGGAACGCTACTGACCGCTCTCGGTACGGCAGGTTACTACGGAGCCTATGTCTGGATTGTTATGCGGGCAGTTGGGGGCCAGATTTCGCTGGGCGACCTGACGTTCCTGGCGGGATCGTTCCGGCAGGTGCGCGGTTCGCTGGAAGGAATTTTACTTCAGTTCAGCAGCCTGACACAGGAAGCTATCTATTTACAGGATCTGTTCGATTATTTCGCAATTCAACCATCGATTCATTCGCCCGGTATAGCAAGGCCATTTCCAAATCCGATTCGAGAGGGTTTTGTTTTCGAAAATGTTGGGTTTAAATACACCAACTCGGAGCGCTGGGCGTTGCGTAATTTGTCATTTACGCTCCATGCGGGCGAAAAGCTTGCGCTCGTCGGCGAAAATGGTGCGGGCAAAACAACACTCGTTAAGCTGCTGGCCCGCCTTTACGATCCCGCAGAGGGACGGATTTTACTCGATGGGTATGATCTCCGCGAATATGATTTGATGGAATTACGGCGGAACATCGGTGTTATTTTTCAGGATTACACCCGGTTTAAAATGTCGGCAGGCGTAAATATTGCGGTAGGTGATATTGACGAACGGACCAACCAGCCCCGTATTGAAGCGTCGGCGCAACGAAGCTTGGCCGACACCGTTATTGCCAAACTCGCTGGTGGCTACGATCAGCAGTTAGGGCGTTCATTTGGCAAGGGAGTCGAACTGTCGGGGGGCGAATGGCAGAAAGTTGCCCTCGGTCGGGCCTATATGCGTGACGCTCAATTAATTATTCTGGATGAACCTACAGCCGCACTTGACGCTCGCGCCGAATATGAGGTGTTCCAGCGCTTCGGAAAACTGACCGATGGAAAATCGTCGGTGATTATTTCGCACCGGTTCAGTACCGTTCGCATGGCCGACCGGATTCTGGTTCTGGAGAACGGTACGCTGCTCGAAATCGGCAGCCATTACGAATTGCTGGAGAAGGATGGTCGATACGCCGAATTGTTTGGTTTGCAGGCCAGAGGATATCAATAGTCCTGCTGTGGTTTGAGTAGTAGTTGCATTGATTCGCCTTACTGAATAAAAATACGTTAAGGATGAAAACGATCTCTGCCTTCTTGGCTTCATACAGCCTGGTTGCCGTTGTTATGGCCCAAACGCCTACTGTACCTTCGCCCGACGTGCAGATTAAGGCTGCGATTCTGGCTGCTCCGGCAGATAAACGCGATGGAGCGACTGTATATGGTTATACCGCGAAGAATGAGTTTGTCGTACTTCGGAAAGGGACAAACGAACTGATTTGTCTGGCCGACGACCCAGCCCAGAAAGGTTTGAGTGTATCCTGCTACCATCGCGATTTAGATCCGTTTATGGAGCGGGGCCGGATTTTGAAAAAGGAAGGTAAAAAACCAGCCGAAATTCTGGCTATTCGCGAACAGGAAACCAAGGATAAGAAGTTAATGATGCCCACTCATCCATCGACGTTGTTTTCGTATACGGCAAAAGATGAGAACTATGATGTTGCCACTGGTGACGTGAAAGACGGTTATTTACGCTATGTCGTTTACATTCCCTATGCAACTGCCGAAAGCACCGGGCTTCCTCTAAAACCCGAAGCGCCGGGTATGCCCTGGATTATGGATCCGGGTACGCACCGGGCCCATATCATGATTAATCCGCCGGTATCAACAACGGCTGCTCATCATTGATTAAGCGATTATTATATATAACGTTTTCACTAAAAATCGCCGTGTACTAAATCACCCAAGTACAGTTTTGGATAGGGGCTTTTGATTTCGCATTTTTGCCAGTATATCATGCCTCCTCTATGCCCAAACGTCTACTTATTGGTATTCTTTGTTTAGTGCCTGGTTTTCTGATTGCGCAGCGGATGACTGGTTATCAGCTTAGTAATTATGCTGGCACCAATGGGTTATCTTTAAATCCATCTTCTATTGCTGATTCTCGCTGGGGGACTTACGTTAATATAGGAACAGTATCGTTTCAGGCTGCCAATCAGCCTCGCGTGCCATTGGCGACGCTTTTTTTTGCTCAAGCTAATATTAAACTGCATGGGCAGAACCTGGCCATGAAAGAAGTTGATATGCATGGGCCGGGGGCTATGTATCAATTGCCTAATAATCATGCATTTGCGGTTACTACCCGATATCGGTCCGATCTTAATCTGACCGGGGCTTTTGATCTGATCGACTGGTTTCAGGGAAGCACAGCGCCCCTGGCAGATATTAACCGCTCGGCCCATTTGACATCAACCGCTTTCGGTGAAATTGCTTTGTCCTATGCACTGCCAATAATCGTTAAGGATCATCATTTTGTGAAGGCGGGCGGAACCTATAAATACATTCGTGGTCTGCAAACAACAGAACTAGCAGCAAATGGTAAATTCGGGGCACCTTCGGATTGGCTCGGCTATTCGCTCAATAGCCTGACAACGACCTATTCAGACCTCATAACACTAAATCAACTGACTTTCGGCGATGCGCTTTTTGGGAAAATACCCGGAACAGGCAATGGCTTCGATATCGGATTGACGTACGAATTCAGACCGGAGACCGAGTCGTTTTACTACCCAATGGATGGCAAAACACTTGTGGACGCATCGGCAACAAAATATAAGTTCAGGTTCGGACTGTCGCTGCTGGATATTGGCAGTATCCGGTATAAAAATGCCAGTTCCTGGATGGTTCAGCCGCGAGAAGGTACGCTGCTTCAGTCGGAGATAAAACCGCCCAGAACACCTACACAGGTCAGAGATGCCGTAGCCCGATCGCTGGGAATTGTACCCGAAGGCACAATTGGTGATCTGACAGTGAAACTACCCCAGACTTTGTCGGTTCAACTGGATGCTCAGGTCCGTAAGAACTGGTTTGTTGGCGCTGCCTGGTGGAAACCCACCCGACCATCGGCCGATCGGGCGGCCATTGCTCAGCATCGGGCTGAACTTATAACATTCGGACCTCGCTATGAATCGGCAGGTCTGGAGTTTTCGGCGATGGTAAATTACTGGCGGGAATTGGGCAAGGTATCGCTTGGTACGCACGTTCGGTATGGCATGTTCACGATCGGAAGCGATAATTTAGTTGGGTTCATTACAGATAACGGAATGTCAGCACATCTCTTCGCGGGTGTAACATGGTCAATTGGAGCAAAACGGCCGAGAGATAGTGATGGAGATCATGTTTCTGACCAGCGTGATTTTTGTCCATCCGTTCCGGGTGTCTGGCTTTTTCAGGGCTGTCCCGATACGGATAATGATGGCATTCAGGATAAAGACGACAACTGCCCCCAGGATGCCGGACCTAAATCGAACAAAGGCTGCCCCGATTCTGATGGTGACGGAATTCTCGATAAAAATGATGCCTGCCCTCATGAACCCGGACCGGCCAAATATAAGGGTTGCCCAGATACCGACGGTGATGGGATTGCTAATAACGAAGATGAATGCCCGGCTGTGGCTGGCCCGGCAGCTTTGGCCGGTTGTCCGGATACAGATGGCGATGGACTTCGCGATCATCAGGATACCTGTCCAAACGAAGCCGGGTTAAAGGAGCTTGACGGCTGTGCGTTGAAAGCTGTAGCCAATAAAGATACTACCTTGTCTGAACAGGATCGGGTGTTCGTTAGCCAGTTAGTGAAGAGCTGGTTACGTGGGGTTCAGGGAAATAAGGCAGTTTTGGAGCAACTAAAAACGTACCTGACAGCTAACCCAACCCGATTAATAATGCTGGAGTTTTTGGGCGGAAATGAGGAGCAGTTAGTACGGGTGGCCACACTTTTTAAAGACGATCTGGGAGTCTATTTCGGTACTGCCGACCGTTTCCGATTTACGGTAAACGTGCTTACAGGACAAGCGCCCGGCCTGGCGGTAAAACTGGGAAATAGTCAGTAGCAAATCGATGTCGGTAAAAGATTGTCTGACTTGCTAACGATGCGATTCTTTACCGGGCCAGTTCCATGTTTTCAGATCATCGCTCCAGGCAATCCCGATTGATGCATTTTTATCAAAATTACCAGCTTCTTCGGTCAATGGACCCGAACCGTGAAAGAACATGACGTATTTCCCGAACTGAGGTTCGTTCTTCATGTTCAGCACCGTACCTGCGGTTAGTCTGCCTCTGGCCCAGGGCCAATCTGCCTGCCCTAACGTAATGAGGCTACCCCAATCTTTCCAGGTTCGTAAATCGGTTGAGCGCTTAATAGCTATCCCATTTTTAGGCGAATGAATCAATACGTACTCGTTATTCTCGACCAGCACGCAGGCATTTTCGCCAGAATCTGTATGCCCGGAGTAGGTCCAGTCGTGGAGGTCATAGGAATAAGACATACTCACCCCATTCTGCTTATAAAAACACCACCATTTGCCGGGTTCATCTTTGTCGGCCAGTAGATAGGGATCGATCATTCGGCCCATGTCGTGTTCTGACACAGTTGGTCCTTTAACACGCATAAGTTCGGGCTGGCTCCAATAACGCAGGTCGCTGCTTCGGATGGTAAAAAGCCGGGCATCACCGCTGCCGAATCGGGGCATTTGCTGAACTGTGTAATCAGGGCGAGGGTAAGTTTGCAGGCAAAGAATCCATTCGTTATTGTATCGAATAATATTGCCGGGGCTACTGTAATCGAGACGTTGGTCGCGGGGTGTCAAAATCTGTATCTGCGACCAGCGACGCAGGTCTTTGGATTGACTCATGGCTGTATAAGAATATACCTTACCGCCCTCTTCGATCCGTACGAGAGTAAAAAAGAGGTACATTGTGTTGTTGTAATAAAGTATTGCCGGGTCGCGATAAGCCGTATGGTCATCACCCTGAAACAGAACGGGCGAGGGTATTTTAGTAAGTATGTTCTTAGGTGTATCCTGGGTCGATACCGTTAAAAGTTGCCAGCCTATATACAGCCAAAGTAGTAAGATGTGCATACGATTTTACCTGTTAACGATCTGATTGGACGACTAATAAACTGTTCGTATTTTGATGTTATCGCACCTGCATAATTAAAAATAGATGACGAACTCAATAAGCCGCGTTCGGGTAAGTATAATCACCTGTTTAGTATTCCCGGCCATTCTGGTTTCGGATTTATGGGCGAAGGGCCGATTGAATTTTTGGGCCAATAGTCAGCTCATCAATAGAACCGCTTATGAAGCAGACAATATAATTCCTAACGATTTTCGACTACGATTTATACATACCGAAGGTAAGGCCGATAATATTGCCGTTGTGACAAAAGGTGGTTCAGCACCTGTGTCAGATACAGTTTCTGCACCGACTACAACGGCATGTCAGCCAGCCACTGCGTACGTACCACGGGCTCATTCAGCCGAAAAACCGAATGCTTCGGCCCAACTGGCGGTAACCATTCAGGTAATTGATTCTCAAACGAAGGAGCCGGTTCCTGGCGGGGAGTTGAGCGTGACCGACCAGGCCCATCAGAGGTTGACACCCGTATTTGACAGTCTCAATCGACAGTTTAATGTGTCGGTAGCGTCAGGCACCGCACTTACTATTCTGGCATCTGCTTCCGATTATGTATCCGCTAAAATACAATTAGCCAATGTGATTGCTCCGCGACGGATTACGATGAAGTTGATGAAGCTAAAGCCTACTGTGCTGACTATCAAAGTGTTCTCGGTGGATATTCGTCAGCCTCTCGCATCGGCCGTAGTCAGTATTACCTCCCGAATTACGGGTAAAGCTGAGCGGTTCGAATTACCTACCGGTCGACTTGAACGTACATTTACAACCGATGATGATCTTGACATTCAGGTTAGTGCAGTGGGCTATACGTCCATAAACCGACGATTAGCTATTGATGTCCCATTGTCAGGCAAGCTTTATGAATTCGATGCTGAACTAGATAAAATTACGCTTAGTCTGACCATTAAGGTGGTCGACAATCAAACAGGGAAAGCAGTGTCGGGAGCCACATTCATACTTATTGGCCCAACCGGAACTCCACCGATTCCCATAAAAATAGACCTTGCAACCGGTCTGGCTACGGCAGCTATACCCGGTAAAGGAATCTATAAACTGACCAGTACAGCTCCAGGCTATGAGGGTGTTACACGGTCGTTGACCCTGGATAAAGAACAAAATGAGGTATTGGTTAAATTGTTGGCTAAATCGCCTGCTACTGCTGAAAAAACGCTATTATCCAAAGGTCAGCCAACCGATAAAGCGGCAACGGAAACAGCCGCTTTATCGGTATCCTCTGTCACAACAAAAACCTTTGGCGTCATTGAAAAAGGTAAAAGCATTCGCCTGAACAGGATTTATTTCGATCAGAGCAGTCCTGTTCTACGGCCAGAATCGTATACGGAACTTAACCAGTTGTTCGATGTGCTGTCGCAGTATCCATCACTGCGCATCGAAATACGGGGTCATACCGATAACCAGGGCGATTTTGATCTGAATACGCAGCTTTCCCGCGATCGTTGTCAGGCCGTGGTTAACTATCTGGTTGGTAAAGGAATCCGTAAAAATCGACTAAAGGCCGTCGGGCGCGGATCGCTGGACCCCGTTGCTCCCAATAACAATAAAGAGAACCGGAAGAAAAACAGGCGGGTAGAGTTTATGGTACTCTAACCTGAATCGCGTCGATAGACTTTACCGTCATGCGGATTTTTTGGGCTCCGGGCCACGAAATGCATCTTTTTTATCGACTTCAGCGAGCTTTACGGGCCGCCCTTCCCGCGCCGATCGGTAAATAGCTTCCATGATTTTCTGGTCCTGAAGGCCTTCTTCACCCGGCGTAAAGGGTCGTTTGTTCTCAAGGATGCATTCCGAGAAATGATCCATTTCGGCTGCAAACTGGTCCTGATCGCTAATTTTGTGCTGAATAACCTGATTTTCTTTTCCCTGTGCCTGGCTCGTTTCTAACTGCAAACCCGTATAGGGAAATGCCGGGTCCATTTTGATCCAGCCCGTATCGGCCAGCACCTTGTAGTTTTTGTCGTCGTGATGGCCATAACTGGTAGCACAACTGGTTTGTACTCCACTCGGGAATTTCATGAGCCAGTTGACCTGTTCTTCAACTTCCTTAAACCGAGGATCATTAGGTGTGCTATGAACATAACCGACTACTTCGGTTGGTTCTTCACCCAGTAGATATCGAATTGTGTTCAGGCAGTATAAACCAACGTCGGGTAACGAACCTCCACCGGCCAGCGCCTTTTTAAACCGCCAATGGTCCGGGTTATCGGAGTTTTGCCCGTTGTTAGCCATGATGGACTTAACCTTGCCGAATTGTTCTTTCTGAATCATTTCACGGACAATCCGGTGATGTGGTTCATATTGAATCCGATACGCAATCATTAGTTTACGGCCCGCTTTCTGGCAGGCATCGATCATCGACTGGCATTCCTGGGCGCTATTCGCCATTGGCTTTTCGCAGAGAATATGCTTGCCTGCCTGTGCCCCTCTGATTGTATATTCGGCATGCATCCCGTTAGGAAGCACAATGTATATGGCCTGAACTTCTTTATTCTCGCGTAGTTTATCGTAATCGGCGTAGTTGTAGCAGCTCTCTTTTCTGACGCCGTATTGGGCGGCTACTTTCTGCATTTTTTCGGGGCTACCGCTTACTAAAGCCACCACTTTAGATTTTTTGCAAGCACCAAAAGCCGGTAGAATCTGATTTAGTGTCAGATGGCCCAGGCCAACCAGCGCATAGCCAATGCGCTGATCTTGAGGTAAAGGGCTTGGCGTTGGTGATTCCTCCTGTTCTGTTTTTGCTTTGATTTGTTCCAGCTCTATCGGCTTAGTAGAATCGGCAGGCACTTTGGCCGGTGGAGAAGTAGCCGGTAATTTGGGTACGGGTCCGCTGGTTGTATTGACAGTTGCGGAAACCGATGAGTTGTTTTCGGGCTTTTTATCGCACCCAAGAAGTGCACTGCCGACTGCGCCAGCAACCAGACCTTGACCAGCTGTTTTTAGGAATTTTTGCCGGGATACCATCGGCAAACGGGACTGATCGAGCAAATCAACCAGATGATCAATCGATTTCATAACGTTGTAGTTTTGCTAACGCAACCTGCCTACAACCGCTTTGTTAAGAAAAGTAAGCCATTGATCGCATGTGGCCCACTGTTGACCCGTCACTATCATTCTGTTCGTTTCTTCCTGATTGACGCGCTTTGTATTGATGAAATGAAACAGCTTTTACGGCATGGGACTGATCTTCAGGTGATTATTGATCTAATTTTTACAGTCAGATCGATAACCACCCGAAGACAGCGTTAGCTTACTTAATCGGAGAATAATCCGTTGGTTTCATGTAAACCGATTCCACCTTTGTGGTTAACGGTCCATTTTTTTCTGATTCTGCTTTTACCTTAACCCAGACCGGATCTTTGCGAAATTCGTCGAAATGGGCTTTGCCTTCAGCTTCACTCGGGTGAGCCAAAATATAGACCAGCTTTGGCTGACCGCCATCTTTCTCCTGCGTTGTCCAATAGCCAATGTGTGTCATACCATGGTTACTGAACAGTTTTATCGTATGATCGCGGAAACGAGTCAGCAGGGCAGGTAGTTTGTCGGGAGCTGGCGTATAGGTCCGTAATTCGAACGTACGGGCGGGTGATTTTACACCGGTTTTTACTTCGGGAGAAATATCCGATTCGGTCATGAATATCTGATCCACATGGTCGACCAGCTTGCCATTGGCTTCGGTTTTGGCCACCACTGCTTTCCATTCCGGATCACTACTAAATGCTTTCCAGGACGCGTCACGCGCTTCGCGGCTTGGATAGGCCAGAATGTAAATTAACTCTTTGCGCGATGTATCGGTTGGAGTCCAGTATCCGATATTTTCCATCCCATGCTTCTCGAAAATTTTTGTCGTGTATTGCCGGAAGCGGTCAACAATTTCGGCATACTTACCCGGCGTTGGATAATAAATCCTCACCTCATAAAATTTGGAACTGGGCTTTCCTGGGCTGACAATAGCCAATGTTGCTGTACTGAATAGCAAGCCAAACGTGAGTAGTGAATACAGTTTGAACATAGTGTTATTTACGAAAAGGAATGGCTGGCAAATTACTCTATTTTTAAATGATTATTTAGTAAAATAATCAGACTATAGAGTCGAGGCTTGTAAAACAGCAATGAAGTTCTATTTTTGTTAGTCACCCTCCGTGATAACCCAATTATTTAACTTATGCTGAGCCGCGTTGCCAACTCTGTTTACTGGATGCATCGCTACATTGAACGGGCTGAAAATTATGCCCGCTTCATGAGCGTTAACTTCAATCTGGCCCTCGATTTACCACCTAATGTGAATCAGCAGTGGGAGCCTCTGCTCATCGCAACGGCCGATAACTACCTGTTTGACAAGTACTATAAGCAGCCAACGCGTGAGAATGTCATTCATTTTATGACTTTTGAAAAGCGTAACCCCAACTCCATTGTTTCGTGCCTGAGTAACGCTCGCGAGAATGCCCGGACGATCCGCGAAGTTATTTCGAAGGAGATGTGGGAACACCTCAATCAGTTTTACCTGAAAGTCCGCGAAACATCACCAAAGCAGCAATGGGGCGAGGTGCAAACGCAAAGTTTTTTCACGGATATTCGCAACGATACGCAGCTCTTTTACGGCATTATCGATGCGACCATTACCCGTAATGAAGCCTGGCATTTTGGGCGGCTTGGTCGATTTCTGGAGCGTGCCGATAAAACATCACGCTTTCTGGATGTGAAATATTTTACCTTATTGCCTGAAATTGAAGCGGTCGGTTCTACCCTCGACCTGATGATCTGGTCGGCGGTGCTGAAGTCGGTTAGCGCCTACAATATGCACCGTCAGCAGTATCGTTCACTGACGCCATCGAGCATTGTTGAGTTCCTCATCCTGGATAAAATGTTTCCCCGTGCCGTTGCCCACTGTATTAGGCAGGCTGAGTTATCGCTCTACGAAATTTCGGGAAATAATATTTCTCATGGCTTCGGGAATACGGCTGAGCGAACGCTCTCCAAACTACGTGCGGAGATTGAATTTACCGAGACTGCAGATGTCTTTAAGGCAGGATTACATCAGTATCTGGATCATTTTCAGACGCGTACGAATGAGATTGGGGCTTCCATTTTCGAAACCTATTTCGATCTAAAGCCGGTGGAAGTATAAGACAAAAACCAGTTTTCAGCCGGTAGTCGATTAGAGGCTATAGCCTGCTGAAAACTGGCCTACGGGTTGTTTCTCTGGCAGGTAAATATGAAAAATAGCGCCCTGGCCAGGCTCGCTTTCGGCTGTAATAATGCCCCCGTGGTTGCTTACAATTTTGCGGCATAAGGCCAGTCCAATACCAGTGCCACTGTAGTTTTTGGCATTATTGAGCCGTTGGAAAATAGTAAAAACACGGTCGGCATATTCCTGTTCAAAGCCAATGCCGTTATCCTGTACCATTAAGTGGACATACGTGCTGGTTGGATACAGGTTAAGCTGCTCTACGACTTCTATTGGGGTAAGTATATTGGCCTGAATAACAATGACAGGGAGTATTTCCGAAAACTTTAGGGCATTACTGATCAGGTTAGTGAAAAGTTGATGCATCTGCAACGGAATTCCTTCAATAACGGGCAGATTTCCGCACTGAATAACGGCCTTTTTTTCTTCGATTAATAGCTCAAAATCAACCAGTACATTTCGTATAATCTGATTGAGATCGATTAGTGCCAACTGCTCATCCGTTTTTGACAATCGGCTGTAGTTGAGAACGGCTTTAATCAGGGCCGACATCCGTTGCGCTGATTTGGTCACTTTATTAAGGTAAAGCGTAAACAGTTCGTCATCGTGTCGATTGTCAAGCAGCAGCCCCGCAAAACTTTGAATCTTTCGGAGGGGCTCCTGAAGATCATGGCTGGCGATATAAGCAAATTGTTCTAGTTCGTGATTGGTTCTGATTAGCTCGTGATTTGTTGTTCTTAATTCCTGCGTATGTTCCTTAACCTGGCGCTCTAACTCCTGCTGGGCCATTCGCTGGGTGGTAATATCCATTGTAATGCCAACCATTTTTAATGGGGTTCCTGTTTCGTCATACGTTCCTTGGCCCGAAGCTCTGATCCAATGAATAGAGCCATCAGGCCAGTTGATGCGATATTCGGCATTATAGGTATTCGTCGTCATGATTGCCTCGTCGATGGCTTCCAATACACGTTGGCGATCGTCGGGTAAAATCACATCCAGCAGGTCTGGGAAATTAAAGAGTGCATCGGCTGGAAGGCCAAAATTTGCCCGGCATTGAAGCGTACACTGCATAAGTCCCGATC
Source organism: Spirosoma aureum (assembly GCF_011604685.1). Taxonomy (NCBI): domain Bacteria; kingdom Pseudomonadati; phylum Bacteroidota; class Cytophagia; order Cytophagales; family Cytophagaceae; genus Spirosoma; species Spirosoma aureum. Next base: position 1,983,145 of record NZ_CP050063.1, read on the forward strand.
CTAAATCCAGTTCATACGAACCTAAACGACCGGCATTCAACGCCATTTCCAGCCGCTTATTTGCTTTTTGAAGGGCTGCTTCGCTTTCTTCCAGCTCTTTTCGGGCTGCCAGTGTCGGGCGTAGATCCCGGCCCGTTGCCACTATAGCATAGGGCTCTCCGGTTGATGGATCGTCGATAATAAATCGCTTGATATCCAGAGGAATTCGTTCTCCTGTCTGAAAATGACGGTAATGTTGTATGCCTTCCCACTGCTTTTGAGCCATAGCAACAGGTATCTGTTGCTGTTGTACGATTTTCCAGTCTTCAACAGTGAAGAAATCGCTCATTTGCCTGGACGTTATCCCATCACGCGTTAAACCCAGTAGTTCTAAACCATACGGATTGACATACAGTACGGGGCCGTCCAGACGGAAAATGCTCATGTATTCCGGACTGCCTTCTACCAGAGACGTAAACTGCTGTTGTTCCAATCGTGCTTCAACTTCGACGCTAATGTCCTGGGCAATACCGGCAAAACTCAGTGCTTTACCGGATGCATCGTTTAAATAAGTACCCATCACTTTGAGCCAATGGATACTGCCGTCGTTCCAGACAGTTCTTGCTTCGTACTGTAATTTGCCCGTCAGTGCAGCTTTTTCATAAGCTTTATCCCGGATGGGGCGATCCTGTGGCAGGATGTAATTGATGAGTACATCGCGGGTTAAGTTGGCCTGTTCACTACCCGTAAAAATGGTAGAAAGTGTAGACGAATAGACAATAGTATCGGTGGCTAAGTCGACGAAAAATGTGCCTGCACCTGCGCTATCTACGGCCAATCTGGCCTGTTCTTCGGTTCGTTTCAGATTTTCCTGAGCCAACACCTGATCCGTAATATCCTGCGCTGTTCCAGCAAAACGGTAAGCTACATTTTGGTCATTGAAATACGCTTTGCCCTGGCAACGTAACCAGCGCAGCTTATTATCGGTAGCTGCGATTGTCCGGAACTTGCTGTCATAACGATCCTTTGATCCTGGAGCTAATACGCGCCTAACCGATTCTTCTACTTCCTGACGATCATCGGGATGGATGTGGTTCAAAACATCGGCATAAGCGACCTGATTATCGTTCGGAAAGCCATAAAGCTCCTGGCAGCGCATATCCCAGTGAACAATATTCTGCACAGGATCAAGAACCCAGGTGCCCAATTCACTGGCCTTCAGCGCAAATTGTAGCTGCTCCTGAGTTATGTCCATTGGTCCGATAGACTGAGGAATGCCTGTTGTTTCAAGGCAGGTTATGAGTATACCACCGGGTTCAGCCAGTTCGCCGATAACAGGACTGTAGCTAAATGTCCAGTAACTATCGACCAGCTCTCCCTTTCGATGGATAGCTAATAATTTGTTCTCAATCCTGACAGGTTTTCCACTGCTTACTGTCTGATCGATAACCAGGTTCGTCTCAGTCCATAGTAATGGCCAGGCCGTTGGGCCCGGCTCACCTGTGACTGCGGGATAATTACTCGAATGACCAAGCTCCAGGTGGTAAGTTTCATTACAAAAACAAATCCGTTCGGGACCCCAGAAAAGAAGCATGGGGAGCGGGGAGCCAAGCATAATGCTGAGCGTTGTACGCAAACTTTGCGGCCATGTGTCAATTGGGCCTAGTGGATTAATCGACCAGTCAATCGAGGGAATCAAGTTGCCCATTTCCCCCTCTCGACTGAGAAAGGGATAAAGAGAAGCCGGACTATGCGTTTTCATGATGAACTGGTTTCGGACGGGCTAACAGTCCAGAAGCAATTTTGACAACTCATCAATCAGGTCAGACACTTGTGCGGGCTTTGTAATAAACCCGTCTGCCCCAAGTTGTTTTGTCTCCAGAATATCCTTTGCTTCAGACGATGTTGAGTATATAAAGATCAATGCGTGTTGCAGGTGGGCAATTTTTTTGATTTCCGTTAGACATTGCTTGCCATTCATTCCTGGCATGTTTAAGTCCAGGAAAATAAATTGAGGGACAAAAGTCTCATCCTGCCGAAGTTTTCGCAGTGCTTCTGCTCCATCGTCAGCAAAGGAGCAGGCAATCGACGAATCCAATTTTCTTAAAGCTAGCAAAAAAATTTCCTGATCGTCTTCGTCATCATCAATTAAAAGGCACGTAATCGGTGAGTCCATGAAGTGTTAAATGGGCAGTGCTCGGCTGAGGTTTTGTCAATTAAATGTAGTAGATCGTGCTAACTTATAGAGATGGCGGTAGATTGGTTATGACTATCGGGCAGCAAATCAAACTAGTGATTACTGAATAGATGGCCTATAGCTGAAAGTCTGAGCTGTCAGCTAGTTACTCATCCCGAAAATGAAACTATTTGTAAGAGGGAATTGCTCACGTAGGACTTTCGCTCAGATGCGTGCCACGGTTATTAGGAGCAGCAGCAGTAACCACCGTCCGCGGCTGCGGTGGTACGAATCTGAGCGAAAGTCCTATGACTGGAACCTGTTAATTTTTGGCTGGTTAGCTAACGGAGAATCAATAAAATATTGGTAATGTAAGTGCTACATAAACCATCCCTGCCCGATTACGAAACCGATTGTTATCGGCTACAATGTCGCGGTTATTGACAGTGATTTCAGTCGTTAGCCATTGATACCCCACTTTGGCGGCAAAGCGTTGGCTGATATGAAAACGGGCATAAACTTCTGTAGAAAGTGTTCCAAGATCATTGTCGCCCAGCAGCCGCACGTTTAAATTGCTGGGACGACTCTGCTGGAAAGCGTTAACCCCCTGAAAGAAAAGAGTCGAATCTGCGCCCGCCGGTGTCTTTAGGTTGAACTTACCATTTGATGACCAATAGCGGCCCGTGCGCGACTTGCCAAATGTGAAACCTAACAGGTCAGCACTGACTCCCAGTTCAACCATGCCCAGATTAAGCTGCGCCCTAACTCCCGCATTCAGAGAAGTCATCGTTACGTAATCGAGACGAACCGTGTCAACATTACGGGCAATGAGAGGCTCTGAGAGTGCACCAAAACCAGTTTTTCCTCGTGTTAGCCGGGCGGGTGCTGTGTAATAATTCAAATTATCGCCGTAAAAAGCACCCAGACGAAGCGTCCAGCCCAGGGAAAATAATTTTCGCTCGCCAACATTAATGAGCTGATAATACGTAATGGATGGATTATAATTGTTTTTAGAATAGGCCATGCCCAGATCAAAACCACTCTTCAGACGAGCTGCTACCGGCGATTGGGCAAAACTGGGAATGGAGAAAAGGGTAAGTACCGCAACAATTATTTTCTTCATGCAAACGAATCAGGATGTATGAGTCGGTAAAGATAGGTGCTAAGCCGGTATTACACTGATTTAAGGATTAATCTGATTTTGTCGCCTAGTGAACGGTTCAAAATCAAGTTAATCCTTAAATCAGTGCAATCGCACAAAAAACCAGGTTATTAGCCAATTTTTAGGATAATGGCACCTAGTGGCGGCACATTTAACCGGATTGACTGCGGGCGTCCATGCCATGAAGATTCTTCACTCTGAACCGGGGATGTATTGCCAATACCACTACCATAGAACTCGGTGGAGTCACTATTGAAAATTTCCCGATATGAACCTGCGGTTGGTACGCCAATGCGGTAGTCGGAGCGGGGAATAGGGGTCATGTTGAGAACAACCAGTAAATTGTCTTCGGGGCGATTGCCTTTGCGGATGTACGTAATGATACTATTTTCCCGATCCGATGTATCGATCCATTCAAAACCGTCGGCGGTGTAGGTGCGTTCGTACATAGCAGGCTCGTTTCTGTAGAGTTTATTTAAGGCTCGTACGCAGGTTGCCATGCCTTTATGGGGAGCAAATTCCAGCAAATGCCAGTCGAGGCTGTTGTCGAATTTCCACTCTGATGTTTGCCCGAATTCACAACCCATAAACATCAGTTTGCTGCCAGAGTGGGTAAACATATAGGAGAACAATAGCCTTAGGTTGGCAAAACGCTGCCATTCATCGCCCGGCATTTTGCCAATAAGCGATTTCTTGCCATACACGACCTCATCATGCGAAAGAGGGAGCATGAAGTTTTCCGTGAAAGCATAGACTGTGCTAAAGGTCAGATTATCCTGATGGAATTTGCGAAAAGCCGGATCACGCTGGAAGTAGCGTAGTGTGTCGTTCATCCAGCCCATCATCCATTTCATGCCAAAACCCAATCCGCCGGTGTAAACGGGTCGCGATACGCCCGGAAAGGCAGTCGACTCTTCGGCCACCGTCTGTACATCCGGAAAGCTGAGATAAATCGCTTCGTTAATTTCTTTAAAGAGCGAAATGGCCTCCAGATTTTCGCGGCCACCAAACATGTTCGGTTCCCATTCGCCGGCATTCCGGGAATAATCTAGGTAGAGCATGGAGGCAACGGCATCGACCCGGAGCCCATCGGCATGGCAACGGTCGAGCCAGAAAATGGCGTTAGAGATCAGAAAGGAACGAACCTCTGGTCGGCTGTAGTTGAAAATGTAGCTTTTCCAGTCGGGATGGTAGCCTTTGCGTGGATCGGGGTGTTCGTAGAGATGTGACCCATCGAACTCATACAGACCGTGTGCATCACCGGGGAAGTGGGAGGGAACCCAATCGAGCAATACGCCAATGCCCGCCTGGTGCAATCGTTCGATTAAATGCATGAAATCCTGCGGTGTACCAAAGCGGCTGCTAGGCGCGTAGTAGCCTGTAATCTGATAGCCCCAGGAGGGTTCATAAGGGTATTGCATAACCGGCATGAACTCAACATGCGTGAAGCCCATATCCTGTACATACGGAACAAGCGCATTGGCAATTTCGCCGTAGCTCAGTTCGCGTTTTGGATCTGAAGGGTCGCGTCGCCAGGAGGATAAATGAACCTCATAGACCGAAAACGGGGCATTAAGGGCATTTTTTGCCTTTCGGTTCGCCATCCAGTCCTGATCCTGCCATTCATAGTAGGTATCCCAGACTAAGGAAGCTGTTTTGGGAGGAGTTTCCCACCAGTGTGCATACGGATCACCTTTTTCAATTTCACGTCCTCCTTCGTGAACGATGAAATATTTGTAAGATTCGCCCCTGCCCGTGTTCGGAATAAATGCCTCCCAGATGCCCGATGAATCCCAGCGGACTTTCAGTGGATGGCTAGCTTTGTCCCAGCCATTAAAACTGCCGATCACAGATACATACCGCGCAGAAGGTGCCCAAACCGCGAAATAAGTGCCAATAACGCCGTTAAACTCAACGACGTGTGAGCCAAATTTGTCGTATAGCTTCTGATGTTTCCCTGCCCGAAATAGATAAATATCGAAATCCGTAAAACGGGAATAAATTTCCGATTTCACCGATTCGTTGGTGTTTTGTGGTAAAGGGGCAGGCTGTTCTGGCTGCTTGGTTTCAGCCGGTGAGATTGTAGACGGTGACGTCGTGGTTTTGCGTTTTGCCATTTTTTAGGAACTGGTATAGCTACGTTATTGAACGTGATCAGGGCCGGAAAGTTAGAAAAATTCCTTACCGTTCTTCATGAAGCACCTTTACAATCCATCGATGCTTCAATTTTTACTGTTCGTGTTGGGGTGTTGTTGGTTTGCTTAGTCGAAAGGCATGTGTGGTTGCCCTTTGTAAAACTATTCGCTTTTCGATTGCAGCAGAGCTGTTTGCAGCATTGGTATGTTGGGCACACTTTCACCGTCGCTCAGGCGAATTTTCTCAATTTCACGAACAACGTCAATAATACCCCTGAGTGGAATTTTAACCCAGGAGGGGCGGTAACTAATTTCGTAGCCCAATTCATAAACTGCCTTTTCGAGCAGATAAACCAGTAACAGGAAATTTACTTCATTGTTGTTTTTGAATAATGGATGTGGAGTTCCAAAAACATCCAGATACGAATTTAAAAAGGTATCGCGGATGAGGTAAAACCACCGATCTGAAACCCGTTGTAAATGTTCAGGATGGAGAGCGTCGGTTTCTATGGAGTTAAAAAGTTTGGCCGAAACAGCATAGTGATACGACCGGATCATGCCAGCCACATCTTTGAGGGGGGAGTGCTTGATTTTTCGTTCGGTAATGCTGCTTTCCGGTTCTCCCTCGAAATCAATCACAACAAAATCATGGCCAGTAGCCAGTACTTGCCCAAGGTGATAATCGCCATGAATACGAATACGTAGTGAATCAATCGGACGGTTTCGGAAGTCGTCAATAAACGTCTCGATCATCTCGCGGGCCTCCATAAACACCCAGGCAAGGCGCTGTGTTTGCGGATCAAGTTTTGTATAGTTATCAATAAGCAGAGCGTATCGACGCTCAAGTAGATCGCCAAAGCGTTTAATCAGAAATTCGCGATACTCATCCGTAAATGGTTCAGGAGCAAAAGCTTCATTGGCTTCCGGTTTATAGAGTGCACAGTGCATTTCGCCGGTTCGCTTTCCCAATAACTCAACCTTCTCAAAAACATCTTCCCGAATGGCAAACAGGCGTTGGGGCACGGCAAACAGAAAATCGTTGAGATAATCGCCGGTTTGCATCCACGAGTCTTTGTCATTCTGGACCATACGCTGCATCATTCCCAGCGTAATATTCGAACGCTCCCCTGATGGATTGGTATTGGCTTGTTGCCAGCTAATGCTTCCGCCAAAGGCCGGAATATGATTGAAATTACTTTCGTCCGTCAGAAAGGCCACCATATCGACTTCCGGGTTGGTTTCCTGAAAGAGTTTACGATAGAGCTTAAGGAAATATTTATCGCCAAAAGTCATTGCAGAATTACTCGAATCGACAGGCAGCACTCTTGAACTCAGGTTTTCATCGCCTTCTTCCAGCCCTTTGCCTTTACGGAAAATCAGTTGACCATCCGATTGCGGTATCACCTGATTCGTATAGATGTTGGCGAACAAAGCATGCCGGAAGCGTTCGTCGTAGATGGCATCGATCAGAAGTCCCGATTGACCGCCGAGGATTGCCTCACCAATGCGGCCTTTGTCGGGTACATCGACTATGGAGCCGGTCAGGAATGATAGCGGAAGCAGATAATGCTCTGGAATGCCATCAGCATAGGTTGCTTCCAGAATTAACAGGAAGGCTACGTCACCATCGGAAAGCGTTAAGGTATGTATTGTTTGAACGGTAAAGCCAGTTTGCTGACGGGCTTTACCCGCAAACCAACGGCAGTTATTTACGTATATTGGTAGTAGCGTTTGGGCCAATTCTGACCAAAATGTACTATCGGTGGCAACAGTAGTCCAGGAGGTGGAGGAGGTCAGAGGCTGGGACGGTACCATGAATAAGGTTCAATTGGCTGGGAGTCAATTAGGTTGTGTGGTGTTGGTCCGAACGAGGGTAGATCAGACTAAAGGCCGGTTACTAGCCAGTTAGTAGCTATTAACCGGCCTTCAGGAGGTATAGCTGATTCTTTGTACTCGGTTCAGGTCAAAAATTTCTTGAATATAAAACAAAAAAGAACGGCTGATGTTGGCGAGGGTGAGAACGGGTGCGTATTTTCTTTTGGCCTGAACGTTAAAGATGTCAGCGATCATCTACCGGACAGATTCCCAAATGCCGGCAAATACTACTAATTTGGGCGCTTTCAACCGATTTGCCGATTCGTGAAATAGGGCTAGCAGGTAATTGATTAGTATGAAAAATACAGGATCTACGGAATTGGTTGACCAATCTTTTTGCTGGTGATTTAAATTGACCTTTAGAGGCAATAAATTGAGCCGTACAGCAAAATGAGCTTGCATTATATTGTCTAGTTTTGTTCTATCAGTCAGTTGGTTAACTTTTCGATCGGAGCTATGACAAATGTATACGACTTCTTGAAGTACCAACCAGATATTTACAGGCAATTCGTATGTAAAGATCTTCTGTTTGCTTACTACGATTGCCCGCAGTCGCAACACCGGGATGACATATTTTCGCATCATAGCTACCTTTCATTTGTTGTCAGTGGAAGCAAACGCATCTATCGACAGGGAAAGAGCTGGACATTTGCGAAAGGGAGCCTGGAATTTGTCAAAAAAGGCGGATTTATTCAGGAAGTGTATCTGGATGAAGGCTTCCGGGCATTGACATGCTATATACCGGATACTTACTTACAGCAGCTCATCCGAAGTTTTCGGCAATTCTATCGGGGGAAACCCATAACAAACCAGCCTACTGAGCCGATTATTGAATTGGCCGCCAATGAAACTACAACGGGCTTTGTACAAACCTTACTAAACTACTTTGAACAGGAAATAGAACCCACTGGAGAGGTACTGGAAGAGCGGTTTCGGGAATTGTTATTTACTCTGCTCATCAATCCTGATAATTACGCCCTGGTTACCTATCTCCATAGTCTGACCGATCGTCCTCGTATATCGCTTTATGAGGTGCTTGAGGCTAATTACATGTACCATCTGTCACTGAATGAATACGCTCAGATTGCCAACCGTAGTTTGGCCTCCTTTAAGCGTGAATTCAGAAGCTTATTCAATACAACGCCCGCTCAATGGCTCATTCAGAAGCGGCTCGATTACGCCCTGGTTCTACTCAACACAACCGAAAAGAGCATTGGTGATATAGTTTTCGATAGTGGTTTTGAGAATAGCTCCCATTTCAGCCGGGTCTTCAAAGACAAATTTGGACTTGCGCCCCAACATTACCGAAAACAACGTATAGTGCTGTCGGAACGGACCCTAACCGCTTAATCGGTTTTACCTGTACTGGCTAAAAGGGCGACGCGGATGTGTTACCCAGTTTCTGTGGCTTTTCGACTAAAGGCCAAGCTCTTATTCTGCATTGCCATGATAAATGTGTATGAATTTTTGCGCTACCAGCCAGAGCTTTACAAACAGTTCAATTGTAAAGATTTGATGTTTGTATACTACTACTGTCCGCAGACCATACGGAAGGTAGATGTGTTTACGCATTACAATATTCTCTCCTTTGTTATAGAGGGCAGAAAGTTGATTCATCGACCTGATACTACCTACTTATTGGAGGAAGGGCATTGCTATTTTTTCAAAACAGGAGCCTACAATCAGGAGCTTTATCTGGATGAAGGCTGGCGGTCGATGAACCTCTACATACCAGACAGTTATCTGCAACAGCTTGTTGAAAATTATCCGCAGATTTATGATCAAAAATCAGAGCCAGAATCAATTTTTAGTCAGATTAATGAGTTGAAACTCAATGAAGTGATTAGCCAGTTGGCGCAACGAATGCTAGCTTACTTTACCGACGAGCAGGCACCGATTGAAGCGATTCTTGAACAATGTTTTCGGGAATTGTTTCTGGCCATTCTTGCCGAACCTGATAATCAATCATTGGTCGGGTATCTCGGCAAACTTGCTAAACGTACTAGTCCGTCGTTGTACATGATTATGGAGACGAATTTTATGTATAATCTATCGCTCCCTGAGTTTGCTCAACTGGCCCATCAAAGTTTGCCCAGCTTTAAGCGCGAGTTCAAACGGATGTTCAATATACCACCGGCTAAGTGGCTTCTGCAGAAACGGTTAGCACATGCTGGCATCTTGCTGAGAACCACAGAGAAAAGTATTAGTGATATCGTGCAGGAGAGTGGTTTCGAGAGTGGGTCGCACTTTTGTCGCGTGTTTAAGAATCAGTTTGGCGAATCACCATTGCAATACCGTAAGCAATTGAGCTTTAGGTAGTCTGTTCTATACGCTTTCACTCTTAAACCAAATCTATTCTAATTATGGAAACAGTAGCTATTCCTCAATTGAAGGGGAAACTCATTGATCCGCAGCACCCGGAATACCAGGTGGCGCGTCAGGTTTATAATGGGATGATTGATAAGCAGCCAGCCTTAATTGCTCAATGTGATACGGTTGAGGATGTGGTGGCGATGGTTAACTATGCCAGAGAAACCAGCATGTTGCTGGCGATCAAAGGAGGGGGACACAATGGAGCGGGCTTAGGCGTCTGTGATAATGGCCTGGTCATTGATTTATCCGGTATGAAACGAATTGAGGTTAATGCCGAAAAGCAGACCGTTTGGGCCGAAGGTGGCTGTTTGTTGAAAGATTTGGATGCCGCAACACATCCATATGGCTTGGCAGTGCCAACGGGTATTAACGGAACAACGGGCCTCGCTGGACTTACGCTCGGTGGTGGTCTTGGTTATCTGACCCGGCATTGCGGATTGACTATCGATAATCTGCTGGAAGCTACTGTCGTGTTGGCCGACGGCCGGGTCGTAAAGGCATCTGGCAGCGAAAATGAGGATTTATTCTGGGCTATTCGGGGCGGTGGCGGCAATTTTGGAGTTATTACATCTTTTCTGTTTCATGCCCATCCGATCAGTACGGTCGTGGCCGGACCAATACTTTACGAACTGGAAGATGCTAAAGAGATCATGCAGTGGTATCGTTCCTACATTAAAGATGCTCCTGATGAGATTAATGGCTGGTTTGCCTTCCTGACCGTACCCCCTGGCCCGCCATTTCCAGAACACCTTCATCTGAAAAAAATGTGTGGTATTCTGTGGTGTTATAGTGGCCCAACAGAAGACGCTGATAAACTACTGGGCCCAATCCGTCAGATGAAAACCCCGGCGCTCGATCTGGTCGGACCAATGCCGGTACCCGTATTACAGGGCCTGTTCGATCCGCTCTATCCACCGGGAATGCAATGGTACTGGAAGGCTGATTATGTGAATGAGTTGAGCGACGAGGTAATCGATATTCATTGTCAACATGCCGCTCAACTCCCAACCATGCTCTCGACCATGCATTTATATCCCATCAATGGGGCGGCTGCACGGGTCCGCAATCAGGACACTGCCTGGAATTATCGGGATGCAACCTGGGCGATGGTTATCGTTGGTGTTGATCCTGACCCGGCTAACGCTTCACTAATCACCAGCTGGGCCAAAAATTACTGGCAGGATTTACACCCATACGGAGCCGGAGGTGCTTACATCAATTTTATGATGGAAGAAGGTGAAGATCGTGTAAAGGCCACCTATGGCGATAACTACGATCGATTGGTGGCAGTAAAGGCTAAATACGACCCTACTAATCTGTTTCGGGTGAATCAAAATATTAAGCCCGTATAATGCTCAACAACATGCCCGGGAATGGACTTAAACCCATATAAACAACAAGGTATATGAGCCAAAAACAACTAAGTTTTTAGAGGAACCTTTCTGGCAGTTTACTCCAAGCCTGAGAATCATTTTTCAATAGGGTTGGTATCAAAATACGCTACTCAGACTACCAATGGTAAGGTATGCAC